>LXYP01000026.1 GCA_001650955.1 Sphingomonadales bacterium EhC05 | reverse complement strand
CCCCCCGCCCAGGGTGTATAAAGGAGGAAGGGCGGCCTGCACCCGATTTGAAATTTTGATATGAGGGATGGTTTTCAGCACATGGTCGTATCAAGATGAAGAGCAAACCCATCCTTCTGGCAACGGATATGACAGCGCGCTGTGATCGAGCTTTAGATCGTGCACTGATGTTGGCGAAGATGTGGGACACACGCTTGATCGTCGTCCATGTGCTCGATCCCAAACAAGCCAAGAAAAAGGGACTGGTCCCGAAAGAGGCACGTATCCAATTGGAAGAGGAACTGCCTGAGACCGATGTCGATGTGCAATTCATCATCGAAATGGGTTATATTGGCGAACTCGTGATCGAGACCGCCAAGCGGGAACGCTGCGGGCTGATTGTCACTGGTGTTGGCCATTATGACGGATTTAGCGATATTTTCCTCGGCTCTCCAGTGGACCATATCGTTCGCAATGCCCATGTCCCTGTACTGATCATCAAGCGTAAGCCGATCAATCCCTATCGTAGTATATTGATCGCGACTGATTTCTCAGATTGTTCGATGACGGCGCTCAAAAAAGCGGCCGAATTTTTCCCAGAGGTGCCGCTCCATCTCGTACACGCATATAATGTTCCCTATAGTGGTTGGTTGAAATCTGATCAGATCACAAAGGAGATCGGCGCTGAAGAAGCCAAGTTTATGGAACGGTTTTTGGCGCAGACCACGATCGACAATGCCACATTCAAACGGTTGCAGGCTTCGAATGAAAAGGGTGAGCTCGGTGTCGTATTGTTCAAAAAGATCCAGGAAGTGCAATCCGATCTCGTGGTCCTGGGCACTCATGGCAAAAGTGGATTCATGCGCGCCAGCATGGGCAATAATGCGCGCGTGCTTCTCAGCTGGGTAAAACAGGATGTCATGATGGTGCGCGATTCCCAACAAGCCGCGCCCCAAAATTCAGTTTCAACCCTTATCGGCGTATAGCAATCGCCCCGTGCCGAGCCGTTGAAGAATTTGATTGAGATCAGTTTCCGCAAAGGCAAAGCAGCCCTGGCTACGCCCAATTTTTCCCTGTTGACTGAGCATCTTGTCACCGATATACCATGCCCCGTGGATCACAATGGCGCGCTGATAAGCCATATCATTGCTCGGTTCCAATCCAGTGAGACGGCGAGACTGACCATGTTTGCCGACATAGGCTTCGGCGGTCAAATAGCTACCGCCGGACGATGCTTCAGAGCCAGGGACATTGGAAAAATGCTGCAGCCAGCCGGTGTGCTTTTTGTCTGATCCCTTGCCATGTGCCACCAACAAAGATGTCGTGCGGCCGCTGACCATATCGACCAGATGAAAACGCGGCTTGGCCGAGTGGAGCGCATAATCGGCAATCCCGATAACATCTTGATGAGATATCGAAAGGCTATGTTTTTCCAGTGCGGCCTTGGCTCGCGTCAGTAACTTCGGATCAAGCAAAGAAGGGGACCTGGCGATGGCGGGAAACCCGGGCGATGCCAGCGCACCCAATCCGGAGCCAAGGCCTAAAAGGCCTGTTTTCAATATGGTTCTGCGTTTCATCTTAATATTCTAACAAATTCTGCGATAGTCGGGACTAGGTAGTTATACATATTGTGGTAAGCATGTACGCGCGAAACAAGGGTTGGATGAAAAGCCTTCTCATTTCTATCGTCTCCATATTGGCCATCGGAACGGCATCGGCACAGCCGGTCAACCCGCCCCAATGGACTTCGGCGCAGGTCGTTCATTTGCAGGCGCTGATTGACGACATGCCCGCTGAAGGGCTTGCCGACTGCCAGATTTCCAGCAGCTTTGATATTGTCGATGCAAAGGCCGCAACGGCAGCCGCAAATCAGCTGGCGCAGGCCTATCTGCAGGGATGTATCAAAGGTCTGGAGCGTGCGCGGTGGCATATCAAAAGCCATGATGAATTGATCGATAGTGACAGATTGTTAAGACTGGCCCTGAGCCGCAACGAGCTGGGCCCTTTGTTCGAAGCCTATAAACCACAAAACCCGAATTATCAGGCGCTTCGAAGGGCATTGGCTACCGAAGTCGATCCACAGAAGCGCGCGACCATCGCGCTGAATATGGAACGCTGGCGCTGGATGCCGCTTCATCTTGGGGATGTTTATTTGATCGTCAATGCCGCGAGCTTTGAAGCCACACTCTGGAAAAACCACATAAAAACTGATGTTTGGCCGGTCATTGTTGGCAAGACCTCAACGCCAACGCCGATCTTTGATACAGAAGTCAGCGGTGTCATTCTCAACCCCTGGTGGGAAATTCCTTCCTCGATCGTCGCCGAAGGGATCGGTGCGACAGTGCGTAACCGGCCGGCAGAGGCGCGCCGGAAAGGATATGTGTTGCAAAATGGCCGTTATCGTCAGCGACCGGGGCCCGGCAATGCATTGGGGCAGATGAAGCTGGTCATGCCCAACCCCTATTCGGTCTATCTCCATGACACGTCCAATAAGAAACTATTTGCCAACAGCGTTAGAGCCTATAGCCATGGCTGTATTCGGGTTGGCGATGCGATTGGCTTCGTGAAGACGTTACTGGCTAGCGATCAGTCCGGAGCAGCAATAGACAAGATTCTGGATGAAGGCGCCACAGAAACGCTGAAAATGATGACATCCATTCCGATTTACATCGCCTATTTTACCGCCGAGGGCACTGGTGAAGGTGATGTAACATTCTATCCCGACATTTACCGGCGCGATGGGAGAGCGGCTGTTCAAACGCTATCCAGCAAACGGTCTGAACAGCATGCTTGCCATTCCTGATGCTTGCTCATCGCAATTTCTCTTGCTGATAGCTCTCTAGAGCACGTTCGAGCGATTTCAGCATTTTGTCGCGGTCCTGATCAGACGGCAGCGCGAGAACCTTTTGTTGGACCGAAGAGCGCAAGGCAGCGAGCCGCGATGTCCAGTCCTGCGGCGCCGTCAGTTGCTCGGCGTCCGCGCGCGCCGAAGATTGCCGTTGAGCTTGTTCTTGCGCGCGCAATTCCCATTGTTCGCCAAGGCGCGGAATGACGGGTTGATTATAGCATTCTGTCGCAGTCAGGTCGCTGGCCAGCGACTGCAAGCCCTCTTCTTCGCCATGGACAACAAATATTGTTCCTGAAATCGGGCGATGTTCTTCGATCCACTGCACCAGCTCCCCGCGATCGGCATGATTGGAATAGCCGTCCAACACGGAGATATCGGCATTGACGATGACATCATTGCCAGAGATGCGGACCATCTTGGCGCCGCCGGCCAAGACAGATCCCAATGTTCCAGCCACCTGAAAGCCAGTGAACAGGAGCCGGGATTGCCGCTTGGGCAGGTTTCTGATCAGATGATGGCGGATCCGACCTCCTTCGCACATTCCCGACCCTGCGATAATCACGGCTCCGGTGATCTGGTTCAGCTGCTTGGATTCCGCCACGGATTGAATGAACCGGATATTCGGGCGCTTGAGCAGGTCTGCGCCATTGTCGCGATATTTGAGCATCGCCATGGTGACTTTTTGGGCGAGCGGCGCGTCTAGGAAGACATTGACCGAAGACAATCGGCCAGCGTCAAACAGGGCCAGAAAATCTTCCAAAATGGACTGCGTCCGTTCGACCGCAAAAGCCGGAATAAGCAGATTTCCCCCGGCTTTCAGAGTATCTTCGACATATTTGGCCAGCGCTTCCCGTCGCTCTCTGATCAGCGTTTCTTTCCGCTCTCTCGCACCATAGGTCGCCTCACAGACGATATGATCATATCCACCCAGTTCCTGACCCGCGCATTGTATCGCTGTACCCGAGCCGATGTCGCCGGATATCAGCAGTCTCTGGCCTGCGATGTTAATCTCCACCGAAGCCGACCCGACGATATGACGGGCATCCCACAAGCGAAAGGAGACACCATTGCCCAAGTCGACTTGCTCACAATAGTCGACCGTGGTGATGTTATTCATCAGCTTCGTGATATCAGGGCCCGTGTAGAGCGGGAAAAATGGCGGCAAGCCAGCACGATCAGCGCGCCGGTTGCGCCGTTCCACCGATGCGGCCTGTAGTTTCGCCGAATCCAGCAACAGCGGTTTCAATATATCGGCAGTGGGTGGGGTACAATAAGTCGGAGGCTTGCAGCCATGCGCATAGATACAGGGCAGTCGTCCGCTGTGGTCGAGATGGGCATGGGTCAGGATGATCGCATCGACGGTTTCGACATCGAAGGGAAGCTTTTCAAAGTTAAGCCGTTCAAGCGATCGCGTGCCCTGAAACAGACCGCAATCGACGATGATCGTTTTACCCGAACCCCTAATTTCAAAACAAGACCCTGTAACTGTACCAGCAGCACCATGAAATTTGATGTTCGTGGTTTCAGCCATTACGCAACTCCCACAAACTTAGTGGGAGACAATGAGCGGCACCGGGCAATCCTTGAAAAGACTTCGCGTGACACCGCCAAAAAGAAACTCTCTCGCCCGGCTGTGGCCATAAGCGCCCATCACCATATAGCTGGCATGAAGAGCTTCGACTGTCGACAGCAAGACCGCTTCCACAGAAGGCTTTTTCGCCGACATACTGTGTATTTCAGAGGTGATGCCATGGCGAGAAAGATATTCGGACGCGGCCAGCGGTGGAAGGTCGTGATCCTTATCCTCGTCCACCGTCAGGATATGAACCGCTGATGCAAGATGCAGCATCGGCACCGCCGCGCGTAACGCATTGCCGGCTTCAAAGCTGCCATTCCAGGCGACCACCGCTGTGCCGGTAGCATCAAATTTCTTGATACCATCGGGCTGGACCAATGCCGGGACGTTCGTGTTGAACAGCACGTCACCCAATATCCCAAGCGGCAGCGCATTATCCTTGTCGCCGCTCGCCGAACTTAGAACCATGATATCTGAGAGTGCTGAATTGCGGGCGAGACCGCGGGCCGGGCTGGCATTGACCTCATCATAGTCCCAAGGCACATCTTCATCCGCCAATCGACTTTCGATGCTGGCGCGCAATTTTCGATCGGCTTCCAGGGTCATTTTTGCAACGTCATAGACGACCGACATGCCGGTCACGCCGTCAAAGGCCATTTGCGGATTATAGGGATTGGGCCGCAGGCAATGAAGATGCCCCCCAACCGCGCGAGTCACGTCCAGAGCCGCCTGCAGCCTCACCTCCAAACCGGTGTCATCGTTGACGTAGAGCAATACGGATTTCATGATTTTTCTCCTGCCTTTTTGGTGACCTTCCGCCTGAAAATCATCAACAGCGGAAGTGTATCTCTATCATTTTTGGCTCTATATAAGGTATGTTACGGAGACGACTGCGCCCGTTTCAATCACCCTCCTTATCACCTTTGTTTTCAGTCACGGGACTTTGCCATTGGAAGGCGTTCACTAATTCCACGAGCGCTTCTTGGGCGGGGACATCAAGTTCGTGCGGATAGGATGCGATCAGGCGAGCGTCCCAATAGCCATAGTCAATCGCGGTCAAGCTGACATGCCATGGCACGTCGTCTTTCTGCCCGTCAAATATGCCTTGATAGGCGTCGAGATCATCTCGGCCAGAAATGAAATAATCGCCTTCAGACTCAATCGAAGCACTGGAATAATGCGACATCACACTGGGCATGATAATCTGGTAATGGTCACGTGCGGTCAGGTCTTCGAGATGAACGACGGCAATATCGACGCTGACCAGCTGTTCGCCGATCATACGCTCATAGCGAATCTGGAAACTTTCGCCGGAAAAATCGGCGGTCATTTCACACAGGCGCCGGAACCCGGCAGTTTCTGCCGGGAATATAAAATTGCTATCCTTGTGGACGATCGCAGAACCGCCTTTATAAGGTGCGAATGGATCGAAGAGCTCCTCGGAACCGACCACACATTCGGCGGCAGCTGGCGCGCTGGCAAAGCAGATCAGGCCTGCTCCGATCAAAAGGCTACGAGACAATTGTGAATGAAAAATCATCAGGGGTCCTCCATATACTCGAGTTTACTCAACAATCCTATTCGCGACAGCTGACCACTTTGAACGGCAACTCACTGCCATCGGTTTCGGTGATCGTCAGATATTCACCAATTTGAATGGGATGGTTTTGCAATCCGAAGATGAGTTCGTCATCATCATCACCGACCTTGTAGGAAAAGGCCCAGCCTTTTTCATTGGATATGACAACGCCATTTTGATCCGGCTCACCCGGCCAGAAACGCCGGACCACCGGCCGTTTTTCCGCTTCACGAAGCGCGACCGGATCAATATATCCATCATCATCAAGCGGAACGCGAAACACATAAGCATGAGCGGATGATCCATTGGGATATTCGGGCGTTCGTGCCAGTTCAAGGCGCATTGTTTTCCAGGTCATGATTGATATCTGGAACCAGATGCGATGTCGCGCGATACGTAATATTGCGTAGTTCAAATTGGCTTGGTGAAATAAGGCGGGTCGATCAGAAAACAATCGAACAACGGCGCTTGCATCGCTAAAGGCAAGCAGCTTAATGTCCGGCAACAAGATGATGCCGCTTCTGTCTTAGATCATCTGACAACGGACAGGATTTTTTCAGTGAATATTGCGGAAGACATTCCCGAAAGACATTCTGTGGCTTCACTGGTCCGCATCAACCTGACTTATCTTGCTCGCCATGGCCGATTGCCGAACCTCGCTACCCCCGAGACTTTTACGGAGCTGGTGCAATTGCGAAAATTACAAGACCGGAATCCGCGCTTCCCGGTTCTCGCGGACAAAATAGCGGTCAAGAAATTCATATCAGAACGCCTGGGCCCAGAGTGGATAACACCGACGCTTTGGAGCGGACGGGAACTTCCCGACAAACCGATTTGGCCTTACCCCTTTGTGGTCAAGTCGCGTCACGGCTGCAACCAGATTGCCTTCGTCAAATCCGGAGATGAAGATTGGACCAAGATAAAGAGCAAGGCCGAAACCTGGGTAGGGAAAACATATGGTTTCTGGCTGGACGAATGGGTCTATAAACACATCCCTCACGGACTTCTGGTTGAACCTTTCATCGGACATGACGGCGCTGTTCCGATTGATTATAAATTTTACGTCTTCAATGGTGACGTTGTTTTCATTCAAGTGCATCTGGATCGTGAATCTAATCATCGATGGATGTTGTTTGATCGCCATTGGAATAGGCTTTCCGCTGTCACGCCAGATAGCGATCCACCACGTCCGCGATCACTGAACAGCATGATCGAAGCGGCGGAAAAATTGGGCAAGGACATCGATTTTGTTCGTGTCGATTTATACGAGCCGGACGGTTCGCCTGTTTTTGGCGAAATGACATTCTATCCTGGGTCCGGATTGGATCGATTCCATCCAACAGATCTTGATAAAATTATCGGAGCCGAGTGGCTGAAAGCAAAAAAATCAATGCTGAATCAAGAAGCCTCATCAAATGTCGGAACGCCCAGTGACTGTCGCGACCGCCCTGAAGCCGCACTGGCTTGATCATGCCCCCAAAAAGATCAGCGAAACTCGAATGGGCTTTCAAGCAATTCATTCATGCTCATGATTATCCATGTGTTGGCGCAAAGTCGGCACTTGCAAAGGGCAATATTCAGATTTTGACAGTCGGTAATTTGGCCAGCGGCGCTGACGATTTAGCAATATATGAATATTTGAATATGCAGGCGCGTCAGTATGATTACAGTCGACGAATTTTCCAAAGCCTTGCGATCCTGTTTTGCGATGATAGCCGCCGGTCGGAAAAGGATTTTGAAAAGGCTCTTTGGCAGCGGCTGCAGGCATTGTCGGATATTGACAAAAATAGAGGCTATGAACACGATCAGAAAGTCAGTTGCAATCCGGCTGCCCCAAATTTCGCAATGAGCTTTTCAGGAGCGGCATTTTTTGTTGTCGGCATTCATCCAAATGCCAGTCGACCAGCTCGACAATTTACGCATCCCGCAATCATATTCAATATTCATGATCAGTTTGAGCAGATGCGATCGACAGGACTCTATCAGCAGTTGCAGAAAACCATATCCGAACGAGATATGGCTTTTGCCGGAAGCCGCAATCCGATGCTCGCCCCCCACGGCAGCATTTCGGCTGCACGTCAATATAGCGGCCGCGCCGTAGACAATGATTGGACTTGCCCATTCCGGCGCAATCCAGAAATGAAGAGTGATGATATCTAAATTAGCCCCGCGCAGCGGAACCGCTTTTGAACTGAAATCCGGACAGACGCTGACCGTCATAGATCCGATGGGCGAACAGGTCGCAGACCTATTGGCCTATAATCTGAGTGACATTGGCGAAGTGATTTCTTCGGGCCGAACGCTCGATTATGCCAGCAAGATATATCTAACGACAGGCGATCCGCTTTACTCAAACAGAAGTAACGTGATGCTCCGTATCGAAAGGGACGATGTCAAACGGCACGATTTTCTGCTGACACCCTGCTCGAAAGATACGTTTCGCATAATTTATGGTGATGAAGCGCCACATCAAGGATGTTTTGGTAATCTTGCACAAGCGCTTGAGCCCTGGGGTGTAACTGACGACCAAATCCCGACGGCTTTCAATTGCTTCATGAATGTTCCAATAGACGCAGAAACCGGCACGTTGAGCGTCCAAGCCCCATTGAGCAAAGCCGGCGACTGCATTCGTTTTCGCGCTGAAATGGATTTGATTATCGGTCTGACTGCCTGTTCGGCTCTCCAATCGAACAATGGCTCGTTCAAGCCAATATATTATGAAATCGGAAAATAACATATATATGAACGGACGGTTTGTCGGCTTCCCAGCGTTATGATCATGCGGTCATGAGGTACATTCTTCGCGCGCGCATATCAGAGTGGAACTATTGCCGACGGCTCGATCAGGGCAGCGATTTCTATTGCCCAAACGTCATGGAGGTGCGTGTCGGATTCGAACCGACGGTACCATCGCTGGCACACCGCATTTCGAGTGCGGCGCTTTCGACCACTCAGCCAACGCACCTCAATGACGGGGCCGTCTCTAGCGATCATAGTAGAGCCCTGCAACCCCGATAAAGCGGTGCAAATGATTCATTCGGGCAAGTGTCGAAACATGATCATAATATCCTGATCGCTGGCGTTGAATTTGACTGAGCCGCATGATCAAGAAAGCGGACATAGCTTGAAAACGAGATTTGATCGTTGGCACGCAGCAAAGCGGCTTTGCCGGATGGACTCCAATGAACGCGCGGCTTGACCGATGTGAATGGCGTTATGACGTAGCGGACACAAGCCAGACCTTGCCCTGCATCAATATGCCTTCTCCGGGGATATGATGCCGAGCGAAAAGATCGTTGAGGCCCTGACGGGCTGCTTCAACCACCTCATCACCTTCTTCACTCAGTAGCCGTCCGACAGCTAGGGATTCGAAAGCAAATTCAACGGCTTGCTCTGGCGATGCGCCCACACCGCCAACCGGCTGGAGGCCCTCATAGGACGCAACATCGACATTCGCAAAACCACTGCCCGCCAATATCTCGCCCAGATAGTCCAGATCTTCAAAGGCAAATGGTCCGGGGGCACGAGGAACCGCAGGTGGTACTTCGACATGATTTCTGACAACGCCCATCATCTCCATCATCCAGAGATTTTCGCGCGGCGGGCCCCAGACAGCCAAATCGATACGCCCACCTTTTTTCAGCTGGCCCTGCAAGTTGGAAAAAGCGCGGGCGGGCTCTTCAAAGAACATGCTGCCAAAACGGGAAAACAGGCGGTCGTAAGGAGCCTCTTCCAGCTGAACCGTCGATGCGTCAGCGCAGGTAAATGCGATATTCGTCATTGCGGTTGCTGCTGCGCGGGCCTGCGCTGCGGTGATTAGATCGGGTGATATATCGACACCCACGGCTTTGCCCGAGGGCCCTACCCTTTCGGCAATAGCTTGCGTCGTTGCACCGCCGCCACAACCCAGATCAATCACCGTCTCACCATCCTGATAACTGGCCCGGTCAAGCAAGGCTTCCCCAATCGGCGCAATCATCTGCTCGAATATCGAAAGATTGGCGAGCCATTTCAGTCCCATTTCACCGGCCCAATCTTCGGGTATCAATTGCTGAGGATCCGTATCTTGAGTGGCAGCTTCATTGGTCATGTCAGTTGTTCCTGTCCTTATAAAATTTTCGCAAATGCCGCTGTTCCTGCGCTGGCCGGTCGTTCCCCGGATGACGGACGTTGTGATGTCGCCGCTTCCAAAACTCGCTTTGGATTGGGTTCATCCGTCAGTAGCGCTTCCATTGTTCTGACACAGAGCTGAGCACTTTCATCGGCCAGGTCGTACCAGATCTGCTTTCCTTCCCGCCGGGTCTTCACAATATCGGCACGTCTCAGGGCCGCAAGCTGCTGGCTAAGGGCCGGTTGACCGATTTTTGTCGCGCTATCAATTTCGCTCACCGTGCGCTCGCCCTGCAACAGATAGGACAATATCATCAATCGTTGCGGTTGGGCGTAGACTTTCAGTTTATCGCTTGCAGCTATGGCGCGGTCGCGGCTTTCAAAAATCGCAGTCATTTGGCCTTGACCAAGCGGCAGAACCAGACATCTTCATCATTGGTCTGGTCAGTTGCAAGCGGCGGCACTTCCAAAACATCATCCCCTGGCTGCCAGCCTTCCGGTACCAGGATATTGCCATCTTCGGCCATTTGCAAAGCCGCCAACATCCGGATCATTTCGCTGACCGAACGGCCGACATTGTGCGGATAGCATGTTGTTGCCTGGACGATACCTGCCGGGTCGATGAAATAGCTTGTTCGCATCGCTGCAGAATCACCAGCCTTTTCGTCAATCATCCCAAAGGCGCGGCCGACCGCCATGCTGGGGTCCTCCACAATCGGAAAAGAAATTGTGACGTCAAACTTGTCCTGGATCGCGCGCACCCAGGCGAGATGAGAATAAAGACTGTCCACCGACAGGCCAAGCAATGCGCAGTTCAGGGCGTCAAATTGTTCGGCATGGCGGGCCAGCGCGATAAATTCGGTCGTGCAGACCGGGGTAAAATCCGCTGGATGCGAGAAGAAGATCAGCCATCGACCACGATAGTCCGAAAGCCGGATCGGTCCATGGGTTGACCGCGCTTCGAAATCAGGTGCTGGATCGCCAATACGCAATGACCCTAGCTGTTTCTGCACTTCGTCCATCATTAATCTTGTCTCCGCGCCGGAAGTGGCATTCATTGGATATTGACGCAATATATATAGTATATTACATAGTTTATGTAAATATGAATTTAAGGAACATGCTATGACCGATTCGATACTCGCGCGTGCAGCAGAGCAAGTCTCCAATTCGCAGCGCAATATCCCGATAATCAGGGCTTTTTTTGATCCCGAAACATTCACAGTTACCTATGTCGTCCATGATGCAGAGACACAGTGCGCCGCGGTGATTGACAGTGTGTTTAATTTCGACCCGGCCTCTGGCCGAACCTCCTTGCGTTCAGCCGACAAGGTCATTGCCTACGTGAAGGAACAGGGTCTGACGGTGGAATGGCTATTGGAAACCCACGCCCATGCTGATCATCTCTCCGCAGCGCCCTATCTTCAGGACAAGCTCGGCGGCAAAATCGTCATTGGTGAGCATATCGTCACCGTGCAGAAAGTCTTTGGCACATTGTTCAACGCTGGGACCGAGTTCCAGCGGGATGGTTCCGATTTCGATCATCTGTTTGCGGACGGTGACAGGTTCAAAATTGGCAATTTGGACGTGACCGTCCTGCACGTACCCGGCCATACGCCGGCCTGTATCGCCTATGTGATCGGTGACGCTGTGTTTGTCGGCGATACGCTGTTCATGCCTGACTATGGGACCGCGAGAACCGATTTCCCGGGAGGTGATGCGCGAAAACTCTATCAGTCGATGCGGCGGCTGTTGTCGCTCCCCGAAACCACCCGCTTGTTCATGTGTCATGACTATCTGCCAGTGGGTCGCGACAAATATGTCTGGGAAACCACTGTCGCGGCGGAGCGGAAAGGCAATATTCATGCGCATGACGGAGTGACCGAGGATGAATTTGTCAATATGCGCACCGCACGCGACAAGACGCTCGACATGCCGCGGCTGATCCTGCCATCGGTACAGGTCAATATGCGCGCTGGCCATCTGCCTCCCGCCGAAGATAATGGCATTCGCTATCTCAAAATTCCGCTGGACGGAGTCTGATGCTCGCTGCATTTCCACATGCGATGCCCGTCGAAGGCCTGATCGGCGGCCTCGGTATCGGCGTCGCGGCAGCGCTGATGCTGCTGGGACTGGGCCGCATTGCCGGGGTTAGCGGACTGGCAGCACGGGCCGCCGGGATAGCCGCCGCTGGATCACCACGCGGTATCGCGATTGCCTTCGTGATCGGCCTGCCACTGGGAGGCTGGATTGTCGCACTTATGACCGGCGGGATTAAAACAGAATTCCCGCCTTCGCTAATACCGCTGATCATCGGCGGCCTGCTGGTCGGATATGGCACTCGGCTTGGGTCGGGATGTACCAGCGGACATGGCGTCTGTGGCATGTCACGCCTTTCCCCAAGATCCCTGATCGCGACGGCGATCTTCATGGCCAGCGGATTTCTGACCGTCGCGTTGATGCGGATCGGCGGCATGTTGTGAAACAGTTTCTGGTGGCTCTCATCGCCGGGACACTCATCGGCGCAGGTCTGGCCTTTTCCGGCATGGCAGACCCTGCCCGCGTGCAGGGTTTTCTCGACCTGCTTGGCAATTGGGATCCGACACTCGCCTTTGTCATGGGCGGCGCGATCATCCCGATGGCAATCGCCTGGATCGTCCAGCGGCGGCTCGCCAGGCCATTGGCTGACGCGCATTTTTCGCTGCCGGAGACCAGCCTGATCGATCGTCCATTGGTGGTCGGCGCGATATTATTCGGGGTCGGCTGGGGAATCAGCGGCCTTTGCCCGGGACCCGGTCTGGTAAATCTCGCGATCAACCCGCTACCTGCGCTCGCATTTGTCGCCGCATTGCTCGCGGGCATGATTGCGCACCGAGTGACCAGCTAGAGATTTTTCGAGAGGATCGCACAATGACTATAAACAGCAACCGCCGAGTTAATATCGTGATCGTCGGTGGTGGATCCGCCGGGATCGCGACAGCTGCGAGCATATTGAAGCGCAACAAGACCCTATCTCTCGCGATTATCGATCCTTCCGAAGATCATTATTATCAGCCCGGCTGGACAATGGTTGGTGGCGGTGCCTTTTCCGCGGAGTTCACTCACCGCAAGGAAAAGGATCTTATTCCGAACCGCGCCCTATGGATAAAATCTGCTGTCGCGTCTTTCGATCCCGATAACAACGCTGTCATGACCGCCGATGGGCAGGAGATCAGCTATGACGTGCTCATCGTATGTCCCGGGATAAAGCTCGACTGGGCAGCGATCAAAGGCCTACCGGAGGCATTAGGCAAAAATGGCGTGACATCCAATTATCGCTTCGATCTCGCGCCCTATACCTATCGCCTGGTCAAGGACATGACCAGGGGGCGGGCCCTATTCACTCAACCGCCAATGCCGATAAAATGCGCCGGTGCACCGCAAAAGTCGATGTATCTTTCCTGCAGCAAATGGCAGAAAAACGGCGTCTTGGACGATATCGACGTGCAGTTTCACAATAGCGGTGCGGTGCTATTCGGCGTCAGTGAATATGTGCCGGCGCTGATGGAATATGTGGAGCTTTACAACGCACATCTGAACTTTGAATCAACGCTCGTCGCGGTGGACGGCGAAGCTCAGATTGCCACGTTCGAACAAAGACATCGCGAGGACATCAGACATGTCGAGGAGCGATTCGACATGATCCATGTGGTCCCACCACAAACGGCTCCCGACTTTATCCGTTCCAGTCCATTGGCGGCGGAAAATGGCTTCGTCGACGTCGATCAGGCCACCCTGCGGCATAGCAAATATACCAATATCTTCTCGCTCGGCGATGCTTGCAGCGCGCCCAATGCCAAAACCATGGCCGCCGCGCGCAAGCAAGCTCCGGTGGTAGCCGTCAACGCGCTCGCCGCCCTCGAAGGCAAAGCGCCGGTGGCCGATTATGACGGCTATGGCAGTTGCCCGCTGACCGTCGAGCGCGGCAAGATTATCCTCGCCGAATTTGGCTATGGCGGAAAATTGCTACCGAGCTTTCCCAATTGGCTGATCGACGGCACGCGGCCATCGCGACTTTCGTGGCTGCTCAAGGATACGATATTACCGCCGGTCTATTGGCACGGCATGCTCAAGGGGCGTGAATGGATGGTCAAACCCCACCGCATCGGCGCGGAATAGGACCGGCGGTGACACTCTCCCGCTATTTGCCAATTCTGGATTGGGGCAGTCGCTATAATGGCACAACCCTGACCAATGACGGGGTGGCCGCGATCATCGTCACGATCATGCTCATACCGCAGAGCCTGGCCTATGCCATGCTCGCCGGCCTGCCGCCGGAAATAGGACTCTACGCCTCGATCCTGCCATTGATTGCCTATGCGATATTCGGGACCAGCCGGACCCTGGCGGTTGGGCCGGTTGCCGTCGTATCCCTGATGACCTTGACCGCGGCGAGCGCCATTGCCGCTCCTGGCAGCGCGGAATTTATTGCAGCCGCCCTAATATTGGCCTTGCTGTCGGGTCTATTCCTCTTGCTTCTCGGCATTTTCAAGCTTGGCTTTCTGGCCAATCTGCTCTCTCATCCGGTGGTGTCTGGCTTCATTACCGCCAGCGGCATCATCATCGCGACCAGCCAGCTCAAGTCGATCTTTGGTATCAAGGCGAACGGCGCTGCGATGCCCGAACTGCTGTCCAGCTTGGCCGCGACGATCGGAACGACCAATTTGCCGACATTGATCATTGGAATTTCCGCTACCGCTTTTCTCTTCTGGGTTCGCAAAGGATTGAAACCGCTGTTGATGCGTTTCGCAATTCCCGCGCGCCCGGCTGAACTGATCGCCAAGACCGGCCCCATTGCAGCCGTCGCCGCCTCGACCATCGCCACAATCATGTTCGAACTGGAAGCCAAGGGCGTCAAGGTGGTCGGCAATATTCCGCAAAGCCTGCCACCATTTTCGGTTCCGTTGATCGACGTTGAACTGTGGAAAACTCTAGCAATCCCGGCATTGCTGCTCAGCATCATCGGCTTTGTTGAATCCGTCTCCGTGGGCCAGACTTTGGCGGCGAAACGGCGGCAACGGATAGACCCGGATCAGGAGCTGATTGGTCTTGGCGCCGCCAATCTTTCGGCCGCATTTTCTGGTGGCTATCCAGTCACTGGCGGATTTGCGCGCTCGGTCGTAAATTTTGATGCCGGTGCGGAGACTCCTGCTGCAGGAGCTTTTACTGCCATCGGCATCGCAATAGCGGCGCTGTTTCTTACGCCCCTGCTCTACTCGCTCCCGATCGCGACTCTCGCGGCAACGATCATCGTTGCGGTCCTCAGTCTGGTCGACTTCAAAACTCCGCGCACCATTTGGCGCTATTCCAAGACCGATTTCACCGCGATGGCAGCAACCATCGTCATTACCTTGCTGGCGGGGGTCGAACCAGGTGTGATTGCCGGCGTCAGCCTGAGCCTCGCCCTATTCCTTTGGCGCAGCTCGCGCCCACATGCAGCGATCGTCGGCAGGGTTCCCGAAACCGAGCATTTTCGCAACGTCAATCGGCACAAGGTTTTCACCGATCCACGCATATTGAACATCCGTATTGACGAAAGCCTGACCTATCTGAACGCGCGCTGGCTGGAGGAATTCATCCTCGAACAGGTAGCTGATCAGAAAAGCGTCCGCCATGTCATCTTGATGTGCTCGGCAGTCAACGCGATTGATGCCTCAGCACTGGAAAGTATCGAGGCGATCAACCACCGTCTGGAGGACGGCAGCATCTCGCTCCATTTGTCCGAAGTCAAAGGCCCGGTAATGGACCGGCTGAAACGCTCACATTTTCTCGAGGCCTTGTCCGGGAAAGTGTTCCTTTCGCAAAATGGAGCATTTTCAACGTTAATTGCAATTGCAGACATCGAAGACAAAGCCGACAACATAACTGATAATTGGATGGCAAGAGGCCTGATATGATTGAAAATGATCTCGCAATTAACCTGGCGCGGATACAATTCGCATTTACCATCAGCTTTCACTTCCTGTTTCCGGCCCTGACGATTGGCCTGGCGAGCTATCTTGCGGTTCTGGAAGGACTCTGGTTGAAAACCGACAAGGGTGTTTACGCAAATCTGTACCGCTATTGGCTGAAGATCTTCGCAATCGTTTTTGCGATGGGCGTCGTTTCAGGCATTGTGATGTCCTATCAATTCGGAACAAACTGGTCAGTTTTTTCCGACAAGGCCGGGCCAATCATCGGCCCGCTCATGGCCTATGAAGTGCTTACGGCCTTTTTCCTCGAAGCAGGTTTTCTGGGCGTGATGCTATTTGGTATCAACAAGGTCGGTCGTAAATTGCATTTTGTTGCGACGCTGGCCGTCGCGATTGGGACGTTTATCTCGGCGTTCTGGATATTGTCGGTGAACAGCTGGATGCAGACGCCGGTTGGTTTTGCGATCAACGATGTAGGTCAATATGTCCCGGCCGCCGGCTGGTGGGAAATCATCTGGAACCCCAGCTTCCCCTATCGGCTGGTTCACACTTTGCTTGCCGCATATTTGACCACAGCATTCGCGGTCGGTGCAGTAGGGGCGTGGCATCTGCTCAAGGACAAGTCCAACCTTGGCGCTCGCAAGATGTTCTCGATGGCGATGTGGATGGCAGCGCTGGTCGCGCCGGCACAAATATTCATGGGAGATCTGCACGGCCTCAACACGCTGGAACATCAGCCGGCAAAAGTGATGGCGATGGAGGGCCATTATCAGAGCTATCCCGATGGCGCGCCATTGATCCTGTTCGGCATTCCGAACAGCGCGGAAAAGCGCGTTGATTACGCAATTCAAATTCCCAAAGCGTCATCGCTGATTCTCAAACATGATCTCAATGCGCCGCTGGCCGGTCTGGATACGATTCCCGACGCCGATGAACCTCCAGTGGGTATTGTGTTCTGGGCCTTTCGAATCATGGTTGGTCTAGGCTTTGCCATGCTCGGCATCGGCCTGTGGAGTTTACTCGCCCGGATGCGGAAAAAGCTCTACGATTGGACATGGTTGCACCGCGCAGCAATTGTCATGGGACCATCGGGATTCATTGCCGTACTGGCGGGCTGGGTCACGACCGAAGTCGGACGCCAGCCATTTACCATCTATGGTTTGTTAAGAACTGCTGAAAGCGCTGCACCGCTTGATGCGCCTGCCGTCGCGGCGTCCCTGCTTGCATTTGTAGTGGTCTATTTTATCGTCTTTGGCGCAGGAATTTGGTATATATTCAAGCTGGCTGCCAAGACACCGGAAGCCCATGAGCCCACGCCGCATGATGGTCCCACGCGAACCGCCGGGATAACACCCGCAGCCGCAGTCCTCGAAGGACATATCGATAAAGAGGCAAGAACATGACAGGGATCGATCTCACTATCATCTGGGCCGGCATCATCGCATTTGCCGTGGTGGTCTATGTGATCATGGACGGCTTTGATTTGGGTATCGGCATTCTGTTTCCCAATTTCAAAGTGGGTCCCGAACGCGATACGGCGATGAACAGCATCGCACCGGTATGGGATGGCAACGAGACATGGCTGGTACTCGGCGGTGGTGGCCTGCTAGCCGCCTTCCCGCTGGCCTATGCGATCATTTTGCCGGCTCTCTATGCGCCGTTGATCGCGATGCTGCTCGGCCTGGTATTGCGTGGCGTTGCTTTTGAATTCCGCTGGCGCGATCCGGCGCATCGCGCAATCTGGGACGTCGCCTTCACGACAGGTTCGGTCGTCGCAACCTTTGCCCAAGGTGTCACGCTGGGCGCACTGCTGCAAGGTATCACGGTTGAAGGTCGTGCTTATGCCGGCGGCTGGTGGGAATGGTTGACGCCGTTCAGCCTGCTGACTGGTTTTGCTTTGTTGGCGGGATATGCTTTGCTCGGATGCTGCTGGTTGATCTGGAAAACCGAAGGCCCGCTGCAGCGGCAATGTTACAGCTATGCTGGCCGGCTCGGTATATTGCTGCTGCTCGCAATAATCGCAGTCAGCGCGGCCACCCCTTTTCTGGAAGCGCAATATTATCATCGCTGGCTCGCATATCCTGGGATTATCGCGACAGCGCAAATTCCTCTGGCGACCGCCATTGTGTCATTTCTGTTTTTCCGCAGCCTGTCCAAACGCAAGGAAGTTCAGCCCTTTCTTTACGCGCTCTTGCTATTTGGCCTGTCTCTGATCGGGCTTGGTGTATCGATGTGGCCGGATATCATCCCGGGCCGAGTCACGATATGGGAAGCTGCAGCCCCCTATGACAGCCAGATATTCATGCTGGTCGGCGCTGCTATCATGGTCCCCATCATTCTCGGCTACACCGCCTGGGCTTACTGGGTGTTCCGCGGAAAAGTTGGATCAGATGGATATCATTAATGGCCTTTGATCCACTTTCAAAAACAGGCAAGGCCGCCGATGAAACGCCTTTGCCCAAGCGTCTAATCTGGATGCTGGCTTATTGGTCTATGGGCGTGCTTGCCATCGGAACTGTAGGTTTTCTGATCCGCTTGTGGATCAAGACTTAAGTGACATGAGCGCAGCTGACATAAGACTGGTCGCTCTCATTTTCGAACCAGCTCGAGCTCTAGCACGTTGTTGCATAATGGTTTTGATCGTGCCGCATCAGATCAGACTGGCACCTCTGAGCATATGAAAAGCCCGTCGTTGAAACCCGTCGCATCGAGAGAGTAGGTTCAGCCGGTGCCTCTCGGCCTGCCACGAGATAAGCTTGCATCTTGGCCCCGAGGCCCTAGATTATAGATATGAGTCCAACTGATCATATCAAGTCCAACAATCCCCTGCCCGCAAACACGCCGGTCGTTTTAAATGCCAATTTTGCGATTGGTGATGTCGTACGCCATCGGCTGTTCGACTTCCGCGGGGTCATATATGATATTGATCCGGTATTTGCGAATAGCGATGAATGGTATGAATCGATCCCCAAAGATCTCCAACCGCCGAAGGATCAGCCCTTCTATCATTTGTTCGCTGAAAATTCAGACAGCAGCTATGTTGCCTATGTGAGCCAGCAGAACCTCCTTCCAGACGAGAGTGGAGAGCCGGTTTTGCATCCTGAGGTCAAGCGCATGTTTCATACCACGGACGCTGGCAAATATCAGCTGCACCAGATTCATCGCCACTGATGTCGCGCTAGGCGTCTCGCTTCAGGATTTGATTTTCCAGCCTGATTTCAGCAACATGTAGCAAAAAATCGCAAGCGCAACATTGATCGCAAATAATATGATCGCACCTTGCACGACGGGCGAGTCTGATTCGCCCAAAAAGCCGTAGCGAAATCCTGATATCGCGTAGAAAAACGGATTGGCGTGGCTGAACGCCTGAAACACCGGAGAGAGTCGATCGATCGAATAGAAGGTTCCAGACAGGAGAGACAAGGGTGCGACGACAAAATTCGTTACCGCTGCTGCATGATCGAACTTTTCTGCCCAGATCGACGTCATCACACCGAGCAGGGAGAGCATCGCAGAGCCCATCAGACCGAACCAGATCACGGCCCACCAATGGGTCACGCCAACGCTCACACCGGGCCAAAGCGCCATTGCGAGCCAAACGGCAAATCCGACCAGGGCGGCGCGGGTCATCGACGCACCAACCAAAGCCGCCAATAGTTCGCCAACCGAAAGCGGCGGAGTCAAATAATCAACAATCGTACCTTGAATTTTGCCGACCAACATTGAGAAACTGCTGTTTGCAAAGGCATTTTGTAACATTCCCATGCAGATCAGACCCGGCGCGATAAAGTCCGCAAAAGGAACCCCAAGCACGGTGCGGTCACCGCGTCCGAGTGCCACGGTGAATATGATCAGGAACAATAATGTGGTGATCGAGGGCGCCCAAACCGTTTGCAGCTGGACCTTGAAAAACCGTCTTACTTCTTTCCAATATAGCGCGGCGAAACCCGCCCAGTTCACACCGCGAATGACCGGTGTACCAGGTTCAGAAAAGGATACAGCGGCACCAGCTGGATCGGTTTGGGCTGTTGATTCTAGATTATCTCGCATAGACTTTGCGCCTATCGGCTCTCTCAGCTAATCGCAAGCCCGTATCACAGCTTAACATGGTTGTATAACGGCGCCAGCAACCCTATATCGCGCGGGAACTCGAATTTGATTGGGAAAATACATGGCTTGGACCGATGAACGGATCGATTCACTAAAAACGATGTGGGAAAAAGGCCTGACGGCTAGTCAGATCGCTGAAGAATTGGGTGGTGTTAGCCGAAACGCGGTGATTGGAAAAGCTCATCGTCTCGGACTGAAATCACGTCCGTCACCGGTAAAAGCCAAGCCGAAAACGGCGAAAGGCACGAAGCCTGCTCCCAAACCGAAAAAGCCGCCGACCAAAAGCACAAAAACCGCGAAGCCGAAAGAAGAGCATGTTGCGCGTCGCGCGATGCCGCCGCCAACGCCGGCAGCGCGTACCCATGCCGCTCAGCAGGCGCGTCAACCGAAACATGATGGCCCGAAGATTGTATCTGTCGGCCCTGGCGGTTTTCTGCGTCAAGGCCCTGGCGATCAGCAAGCGCCCATCCCACCCGCACCACCTCGCCGTCTGGTTCCCGCGAAACCAAGCGAGGAAATTGCTGAAAAGACGGGATTGCTTGATCTCAACGACAAGATTTGCCGCTGGCCGATGAATCACCCTGGTGAACCGGACTTCCATTTCTGCGGTGAAGAAGTCAATCCAGGCTTCCCTTATTGCGTCGAGCATTGCGGCCGGGCGTTTCAAGCACAGCTGCCGCGCGGCGCGCGGCGTGCGCCCCCGCCACTGCCATTTGGTGGCCCGAGAGTCCGCTAGACTGCTGGAAAACTCAACTAACTGGCAAGAGGTTGCATAAGCCTCTTGCCAGCAGGACTCCTGCCCTCTTATAGCATCATCCATGTCTGATGATCTGTTCGGTTCTAATCCGCCAACCACATCCAAATCCGGTGAATATGACGCCTCTGCGATTGAGGTTTTGGAAGGGCTTGAACCCGTCCGCAAGCGGCCTGGCATGTATATTGGCGGCGTTGATGAGCGCGCGCTCCATCATCTGGCAGCTGAAGTCATCGACAATAGTATGGATGAGGCAGTTGCTGGTCATGCCAGTCGTATCGAAATCACGCTGGACAGCGCCAACCGCCTGACCGTCACCGACAATGGACGCGGTATTCCAGTCGACCCACATCCAAAATTTCCTGACAAATCGGCGCTCGAAGTGATCATGACGACGCTTCACTCGGGCGGAAAATTCTCGGACAAAGCTTATGCAACCTCCGGCGGTTTGCACGGGGTCGGCGTATCGGTGGTCAATGCATTATCCTCGGATACGATCGTCGAAGTTGCGCGCAACAAGACCATCTATCGGCAAAAATTTTCACAGGGCCTGGCGGTCAGCAAGTTGGAAGAAATCGGGTCCACGCCCAATC
Organism: Sphingomonadales bacterium EhC05; assembly: GCA_001650955.1. Lineage (GTDB taxonomy): Bacteria > Pseudomonadota > Alphaproteobacteria > Sphingomonadales > Sphingomonadaceae > Parasphingorhabdus. The sequence continues at coordinate 143,395 of LXYP01000026.1, read as the reverse complement.
GCCGGGGAACGAGCATTTCCTTCATTCCGGATATGGAGATTTTTGGCGAGGGAAACCTGTTCAAGCCCTCGCGGCTGTTCAAACTGGCGCGGTCCAAGGCCTATCTCTATGCTGGCGTCGAAATTCGCTGGAAGTGCGATGACGCCCAAGCCAGCGAGGAAGTGCCCGCCGAAGCCATGTTCCAATTCCCTGGCGGTCTTTCCGACCATTTGCGTGAACAGCTATCCGGACGCGAATGTGTCACGACGGAATTTTTCGCAGGCAATCAGGATTTCGCCGACAATCAGGGGCGGGTTGAATGGGCCATCACCTGGCCGATCTGGACCGACGGCAGCTATAGCTGGTATTGTAACACGATACCGACACCTAATGGGGGAACCCACGAGACCGGTCTGCGCAACGCCCTGGTAAAAGGACTGCGAGCTTTTGGTGAATTGGTGCAGATCAAGAAAGCATCCCAGCTCACCGCCGATGATATTATGTCCGGCGGCGAGATGATGCTCTCCGTCTTCATCCGTGAACCTCAATTTCAGAGCCAGACAAAGGACCGCCTGACGTCTCCGGAAGCGGCAAAATATGTCGAGAGCGCAGTCCGCGATCATTTCGATCATTTTCTGACCGACAATATGGATCGCGGCAAGGCGCTGCTCGGCTTCGTCATGGAACGGATGGACGAACGGCTCAGGCGCAAAGCCGAGCGCGAGGTCAAGCGCAAGACGGCAACATCGGGGAAAAAGGTCAGGCTGCCCGGAAAATTGACCGATTGTTCGGGAAATGATTCCGAAGGCAGCGAGATTTTCATTGTTGAAGGCGACAGCGCCGGTGGCTCTGCGAAACAGGCGCGCAACCGGAAAACGCAAGCAATCCTTCCGATCCGCGGGAAAATTCTCAACGTCGCATCGGCTGCAAGCGCCAAGATTTTCGCCAATAGCGAAATTGCAGATCTCACGCTGGCGCTGGGCTGTGGCACGCGCAAGGATTGTGATCCAGATAATCTGCGCTATGAGCGCGTCATCATCATGACCGATGCCGACGTCGATGGCGCGCATATCGCAACATTATTGATGACTTTCTTTTTCCAGGAAATGCCAGAACTCGTGCGGCAGGGACATTTGTTCCTCGCGCGTCCGCCTCTCTATCGCCTCGGCGCCGGCGGCAAGAGCCTCTATGCGCAAGATGAACATGCGAGAAGAGAGATTGAAAATGGGCCATTCAAGGGTAAAAAGGTCGAAGTCAGCCGCTTCAAAGGGCTCGGCGAGATGAACCCAAGCCAGCTCAAAGAAACAACCATGGATCCGCAAACCAGATCTCTTTTCAAAGTGACCTTGCCCCAAGAATATGAGCAGCGCGCCGGAGTCAAAGATCTGGTCGACCGTCTGATGGGAAAAAATCCGGAGCATCGGTTCAATTTCATACAAGCCAATGCTGCCAGTCTCGATGAAGAATCGATTGATGCCTAAACGGCTGCGCCGTTTTTGTTTTTCTCTTTCGTTGGCGATCCTCAGCTGCGCAATTGTTTCCAATCAAGCCTTTGCACTTCCTACTTCCCTCATTTCCTCGCAATATCACATGCGTTCAACCGAACTGCTGGAAATATTGCAAGGGTCGCAAAGGGAGGAACAATTTTTTGCTCAGTCTTTTCGAGATGCGATACCTGTCACCCAATTTCGGAACCTGCTGGCAGAGCTGAATAGACAATATGGCCAGGCGGTTGGTGTCAAATCGATCACAGCGACAAGCGACTATGATGGCACGATCGAAGTGCTTTACGAAAAAGCCGTCATTTCGATAAAAATGGTTATTGATCGTGACGCGCCCTATCCCGTCATAGGTCTACTTGTCACGGGTGCCTGGGTTTATAACGACAATTTAGCCGATATTACACGTGAGATGGCTGATTTGCCGGGTGTATCGGGATTTCAAATTGCCGAACTGACCAGTGCGACAATGCGTCCTGTCGAAGACCGCAATGCCAATCGACAATTTGCAATCGGTTCCGTCTTCAAACTCTATATTCTGGCGGAGCTCGGCCGATCCATTGCGGCAGGCGAACGCAAATGGGGCGACATCATCCCTCTGACGCACAAGTCCTTGCCTTCCGGCATTCTCCAAAAATGGCCGGACAGGAGCCCGCTTACCCTGCACTCGCTTGCGACGCTGATGATTTCGATCAGTGACAATAGTGCCGCCGATATTCTGATCGCGGAACTGGGACGCGAAAACATCGGCAATCTATTACGACTGACCGGGCATAGCGACCCCGCCAGGACACTTCCCCTGCTTTCAACCCTGGAAGCTTTCGCGCTCAAAATGGAGGATAATCGAGATTTACGTCAAGCATATATCGGTTCCTCCGAGACCGAACAGGCGGCATTGCTGGCACGTCAGAAAGCACGGTTAGGGCTGAACTCCGTATCCATCGCAAATCTGGCAACAAATCCGCGTCATATCGACAGGATCGAATGGTATGCAGCGCCAGCCGACGTCAATAAGCTGCTTCTCTATCTCAATCAAAGCCAAGACCCAACCATCCGGAACATATTGGCAGTTAACCCAATCATTTCACCGGGTGATGCACTGCGATGGCGCTATCTTGGTGGCAAAGGCGGATCAGAGCCCGGCGTTATCTCTTTTGCCTTCATTGCCAAAGCGCAGAGTGGCATGACATATGCCGTCTCCGGCAGCTGGAATAATGCAACTGCGCCGGTCGACAATCAGAAATTTCTTTCGCTTGTCTCCCGGATGCTCAATCAGCTGGCGGGACAATGAAAAGCGGCGTCCCAACATAAGTCGAAACGCCGCTTCATCATTTCATTCACTCATTCAGGCGATATCGAAACGGTCCAAATTCATGACTTTCGTCCACGCATCGATGAAATGTGTGACAAATTCTTCCTTTGCATCATCCGAGCCATAGACCTCAGCAACCGCACGCAGGATCGAATGTGATCCAAACACCAGATCAGCGCGAGTACCGGTCCATTTGACCGCTCCACTTGACCGATCTTGACCTTCGAATATTTCTTCGTTTGAATCTGCCACCGGAACCCAGATTGTGCCCATATCCAGCAGGTTTTTGAAGAAGTCATTGCTTAATGACCCCGGATTATCCGTCAACACGCCGTGCTGACTGCCGCCGCTATTGGCACCCAGAACACGCAGACCGCCAACGAGCAATGCCATCTCAGCGCTGGTCAGGGTGAGCAATTGTGCTTTGTCGACCAGCAACTCTTCGGTTGACCGCGTATCGCCACTTTCCATATCGCGATAATTACGGAAACCATCCGCTTTCGGTTCCAGCACTTCAAAGGAATCGACGTCCGTCTGCTCCAGTGAAGCATCGGTCCGACCGGGCGTGAATGGAACGGTCGCGGCTGTTCCTGCCGCCTTTGCTGCCGCTTCAATCGCTGCACCACCGCCCAGAACGATCAAGTCAGCCAGCGAGACATATTTGCCGCCGCTGTTAAACTCGCCTTGAATGGTCTCGAGCGCAGTTAAAACCGAAGCAAGATCAGCCGGATCATTGGCAGCCCAGTCTTTCTGCGGCGCCAAACGGATACGCGCGCCATTGGCTCCGCCGCGAAGGTCGGATCCACGGAAAGTGGATGCCGATGCCCAAGCTGCCTTGACCAGTTGCGCAATGCTCAAACCCGAGTCCAAAATCTTGGATTTGAGCGCAGCCACATCGGCATCGCCAATCACATCATGGGTAGATGCAGGGATCGGATCCTGCCAGATCAATTCTTCCGTTGGCGCATCCTTGCCGAGATATCGTGAGCTTGGCCCCATGTCGCGGTGCAGCAATTTAAACCATGCACGTGCAAAAACATCTGCAAATTCCTCTGGATTCTCATGAAAGCGCTTGGAAATGGGCGCGTAGACCGGATCCATTTTGAGGGCCATATCCGCAGTCGTCATCATCAACGGCTTGCTTTCGTTCGCGTCAGACGCATCCGGTGCCATTTTCGCCTGGGAGGCAGCGGTCGGCGTCCATTGGTTCGCGCCTGCCGGGCTTTTGGTCAATTCCCAATCATAGCCGAGGAGTGAGTCAAAATAGCTATTGTCCCAGGTGATCGGAGTTGGCGTCCAAGCCCCTTCAATGCCGCTTGTGGTGACATCGCTACCTACTCGTCTACCGAAGCTCTGCTTCCAGCCAAGGCCTTGTTCTTGCATGGTCGCACCTTCTGGTTCTGGACCGACATATTGGTCAGGGTCAGACGCACCATGAGCTTTACCAAAAGTATGTCCGCCAGCGACCAGGGCAACGGTTTCCTCGTCATTCATCGCCATCCGGGCGAATGTATCACGGATATCAAATGCTGAAGCGAGCGGATCAGGATTGCCGTTGGGACCTTCTGGATTGACGTAAATCAACCCCATCTGGACCGCGCCAAGCGGGTTATCGAGATCACGCTCTCCGCTATAGCGCTTGTCTCCGAGCCATTCCGTTTCCGGACCCCAATAGATATCTTCTTCCGGCTCCCAAATGTCTTCCCGTCCGCCAGCAAAGCCAAATGTCTTGAAACCCATTGTTTCAAGCGCGCGGTTTCCGGCTAACACGATCAAGTCAGCCCAAGAAATCTTGCGGCCATATTTCTGCTTGATCGGCCACAGCAAACGGCGCGCCTTGTCGAGATTGCCATTGTCCGGCCAGCTGTTGAGCGGCGCAAAACGCTGGCTACCCGAACGTGCACCACCACGGCCATCCTGAATGCGATAAGTACCCGCACTATGCCAGGTCATGCGAACGAAAAACGGACCATAATGTCCATAATCGGCTGGCCACCATTCTTGAGAATCTGTCATCAGCGCATCGACATCCGCAACCAGCGCATCATAGTCGAGACTCTTGAATTCTTCGGCATAGTTGAAATCATCGCTCATCGGATCAACCAGAGATGAATTCTGACTAAGCATTTTGAGGTTCAGCTGATTGGGCCACCATCCCTGGTTCGCACTACTTCCGGCTTGTCTATCCGGTGAAGCGCCGTGCATTACTGGGCATTTGCCCTGTCCATCCTGTGACATGTCGTTCATGTTCTCTCCATCCTTCTGTTCTTGGGGGTTAGTACCATTTAAGAGATACTCCCTTTTCATTCAGACGAACAATTGATTTTACCGGATAGAGAAATTGGCTGCATCAATCGTCTGCAGACAGGTCAGGCAGAGACCAGAGCAGCGACCAGCGCTTTAACCTTTTTTTGCCGCCATTGTGGCGTCGGCGCCATCAGCCAATAGCCGCGTGATGAGACGCTATCTTCGCCGATAATCTCGACACGGCCGGCCGCAAGATCACGTTGCACCAGCATTTTGGGTACCCAGGCATGACCAAATCCATTGGCCGCCGCCTCGATCGCCAGACCACCATCTGCGACCCGCATGAGCGTCTCTTCCCCTTCGGAGATCGGACATCCGGGCCAGTCAATCTTGTGGCCTGCACCATTGCCCGGAGCTGCAATTTTCACAAATACCGTATCGCCCAACATCGCCCCTTCATGTTCGCCGGGTCCGTCACCCAGTCTGATAGCGACATCCAAATTGGCTTCGGTAAAATCAATTTCATTATCTGCTGCCACAAGCGCGAAACTGGTTTCTGGATTATCCGCAGAAAAGCCAGCAAGGCGCTCGTTCAGCCATTTTTGGGTAAAATCCCGGGGCGCTGCAACCGTCAATTTATGCGAAGATTGGCCCGACTGCATCGCCCGAACCGCTTCTTCAAACTGTAAAAAACCAGAGCGCAACGCATCCAGTCCAGCAGATGCCTCGTCCGTCAATTCAAGACCTTTGGGTGTGCGTCGAAACATGACCACGCCGAGCATGTCTTCGAGGGCCCGAATCTGCTGGCCAACAGCGGCAGGCGTTACCGCCAGCTCATCAGCTGCCCGCGTGAAACTGAGGTGCCGGGCCGCTGCGTCCAACACGCGCAGGCCGTTGAGAGGTAAGTGGGTGCGTTTCATTCCAGCTTGATCACTGACTCACAGTCGGTGCAGCCAGGATGAATTCCGGAATTTCAACTTGGAACGGTGCCGCCGTTTCGCCAATGAATATGAAATGACCGGTCATCGATCCACTCGGCGTATTCAACGGACAACCTGAGACATAATCATGAGCCTTGCCGGGCTGAATGATTGGCTGCTCACCGATCACACCTTCGCCGTCGACAACATGGAGACCGCCGCGCGCATCGGTGATCCGCCAATGTCGCGTCAGCAACTGCACGGCGCTGTCCCGATCATTCTCGATCCGGATATGATAGGCCCAGAACCAACGCCGGCCATCAACATCAGATTGTTCAGGAAGAAAATTGACAGAGACGCGGATCGTGACACCGTCTGTAGACTCGGAATAGGGGAAAAACGCTTTCATGAGTGCAACCTAGCCTCAAAGTCCGATTGACGAAAGAGCTTGATCTAGGTCTTCGATCAAATCGATCGGATCTTCCAACCCGACATTGATCCGCAGCATGTCTTCGGTAATCCCAATTTCAAGCCGCGATTCCTCGCCAAGACCGTGATGGGTGGTCGACGCCGGATGACACATCAACGAACGACTATCCCCAATATTATTTGAAATATCTATTAAATTCAGCGCATTGAGTAGTCCGTGCGCGCGTTTGCGACCACCCCCGACATAGAGCGAGAAGATCGGTCCGGCCGCTTCCATCTGGCTCATCGCCAGGTTGTGCTGAGGGTGGCTTGGCAAGCCAGGGTGCAAGATTTTCTCTATCCGCTGCTCTAAAAACTTGCCCACTTCTAGCGCATTATTGCTCTGCCGGCGGATACGCAGGTCGAGCGTCTCCAGCCCCTTGAGTACAACCCAGGCATTGAACGCGCTGAGCGTGGGGCCGGTGTTGCGCGTGAAAGCAAGCAAAGTCTCTTCGATAAAATCTTCACTGCCGCAGACGGCACCGGCAAGAACACGTCCCTGCCCATCCATCATTTTGGTCGCACTATAGGCAACGACATCTGCTCCAAATTCCATCGGCCGCTGCAAAACATTGGTCGCGAAGGCATTGTCGACAACGCTGGTAATGCCTTTGGCCCGGGCAAGATCACAGACGCTGCGCAGATCGATCACATCCATTGTCGGATTCGCCGGCGTCTCGAAGAAAAAAACCTTGGTGTTCGGCTGGATCGCCTGTTCCCAATTGTCAATTTCCCGGCCATCGATGACCGTCGTTTCAATCCCGAATTTCGGTAATAGCGTGTCCGTGAGCCAGCGACATGAACCAAATAGGGCGCGGCTAGCAACAACATGATCTCCCGCTTGCAGCTGACACAGCAGTGCCGCCGTCATCGCGGCCATTCCAGTCGCGGTCGAGCGGCAGGCCTCTGCGCCTTCCATAACGGCGATACGCTCTTCGAGCATCTGGACGGTTGGATTTTGCAAACGGCTGTAAGTCATGCCTGGCTGTTCGCCATTAAAACGCGCCGCGGCATCCTCTGCACAATCATAGGTATAGCCAGACGTCAGGAACAGCGCCTCGGACGTCTCGCCAAATTCGCTACGCATCGTGCCGCTGCGGATCGCTTTGGTTGCCGACCGCCAGCCTTTGGTGATCTCCCGGTTCTGTCCTGTGTTTCTTTTCATCTGTCTATCCTAGGCGGCTGAAAGCTTAGCGACAACCGCATCGCCAATTTGAGAGGTTGAAGCCGTACCACCAAGATCATAGCCCAAAACTCCGTCAGCCAATACATTTGCAACAGCGGCTTCAATCTTGACGGCTTGGTCTTCCAAGCCAAAACTATGCCGCAACATCATCGCAGCTGACAGGATCATAGCTGATGGATTGGCAATCCCCTGCCCTGCGATATCCGGCGCACTTCCATGAATCGGTTCGTAAAGGCCCTGGGTCCCCTCACCCAGTGAGGCCGAAGCCAATAGTCCAATCGATCCAACACACATGCTAGCTTGATCGGAAAGTATGTCGCCAAACAAGTTACCCGTCAGCACCACATCAAACTGTCCGGGATTGCGCACCATCTGCATGGCGGCATTGTCGACATACATATGGCTCAATTCGACATCGGGATAGTCAATCGCAACTTCCTCGACCACCTTGCGCCACAGAACTGAAGTCTGAAGGACATTAGCCTTGTCCACCGAACAGAGTTTTTTGCGCCGTCCCTGAGCCGCTTTGAAACCAACATGCGCAATGCGCGCGACTTCCTGCTCGTCATAGGACATGATGTCATATCCCTGGCGTAGACCTGTTTCTGTCTCGCGCTGGCCTTTTTCGCCAAAATAGACGTCGCCGGTCAGCTCCCGCAAGATCAGAAGATCGATGGCGCCCGCCACTTCTGCTTTTAAAGCAGACAGATTTTCCAGACCCGCGAAGGCCTTGGCTGGTCTAAGATTGGCAAATAGTTGCAATTCTTTGCGCAAGCCGAGAACTGCACTTTCAACCCGCAACTCACGGCGCAGGCCATCCAGTTCAGGATCTCCAACCGCACCGAATAATATTGCGTCTGCGGTTTTCGCAAGATCAAGTGTTTCGGGCGGCAACGGACTTCCGTGATTGCGATAGGCGACGCCGCCAACATCTGCATGATCAAGTCGGAGAGCAGGCAGGTTGACTGTTTCGAGAACCCGCAAAGCCTCGACCATGATTTCCTGACCAATACCGTCACCGGCAAGCACCGCAATATGCATGAAGATTCCTTTGTAAATGCGCGCCGTTCCTGCCGAGAAACCAGCGTTTAGGCAACCACCCTTTTCAATCGATCGACCAGAACCGACCGCGCAGCCATGACATCATTGCGTCGATCTTCGAAAAAATGGCGTTTGAGGAAAAATCCGGTCACACGCAGACCGTCAAAAATGTCATCCCATTCCGGCGAAGCCGGCTGTTTGAGGAAAGTCGGAAGTGGAAGCAGACGTTCCTTATATTCCTGTCCCGCAAAGGCACTCACGGCCATCGCACTTTTGGGGCTGATATAGACAAGATCCTCTTCCGAACCGGTTACGGCGCATTTGTCCAGCGCCAGACCAAAGCCCAGTTCCGACAACAGCAGCAACTCATAACGCACCAATGCAACCGCCCAGCCCTTGGCGGACGGCGCTCCACAAATCGCATCGAGCAACGCAGATAAAGCCGAGTGAAGCTGCGGATAACTATGTTCTTCCGGCAAGATCGCTGCGGTCAGAGCGGTCACCCAGTCCAAAGCCGCGCTCGCCAGCGGCTCCCCCAGATACGGTCCGCGACTCTGCTGCAATTCGGCGGTCATCGACGCCAGCTGGTCTTCGGTCCGCGCCCGATAATCGGCCTGAATAATGTTGGAAGGGATAAGAATGGGTCGCATCAAACGCGAATGGGCTCCGCGCACATAGCCCGACATCAAGCCGTTTTCCGGCGTCAGCGCGCGCACCACAGCTCCATGTTCACCGTGAGAGCGGACGGAACAGATGATCGCAGACGTACGAAGGCTAGGCATGGAAATAATCATATACTTTATGCGCGACCGTTGCCGAAACACCCGGCGCGCCTTGCAAATCTTCCAGCGACGCATTTTTGACCGCTGCTGCCGTACCAAAATGCAGCAACATCGCGCGTTTTCGTGCTGGTCCGATGCCTGGCACATCATCGAGTGAGCTATGTCCGATCGATTTGGCCCGTTTTGCCCGATGGGCACCAATGGCGAAACGATGCGCCTCATCGCGCAGGCGCTGGAGATAGAAGAGCACCGGGCTGTTCATCGGCAGATGAATCTCGCGACCATCTGGCATGTGGAACGTTTCCCTGCCCGCATTGCGATCCGGCCCTTTGGACACGCCAATCATCACGACATCTTCGACACCGATTTCGGCGAGCGCATCTTTTGCCGCACTCATCTGTCCCTTGCCGCCATCAATCAGCACAAGATCGGGCCACTCGCCTTTCTCGCGGTCCGGGTCTTCTTTTTGTGCCCGTGCGAAACGCCGTTCCAGCACTTCGCGCATCATCGCAAAGTCATCGCCCGGTTCGATATCCGGATTTTTGATATTGAACTTGCGATAGGCGTTTTTGCGAAAACCTTCAGGCCCCGCGACAACCATTCCGCCAACCATGTTGGTGCCCTGGATATGACTATTGTCATATATCTCGATCCGATCGGGAACGGCATCAAGCTCCAGCAGGTCAACCATCTCGCGCATGATCTTCGCCTGCGTCGAGGACTCCGCCAGGCGCCTGTCGAGGGCTTCCGTGGCATTGCGGCTGGCCTGCTCAAGCAATTTTCGGCGATCACCGCGCTGTGGCTTGGAGACGCCGACGCGATATTCCGCCTTGGTGCTGAGCGCTTCCGCCAGAAGCTTTTCATCCGGCAGTTCCCGGTCCAGTAGCACCAGCTTTGGCGGCGGCATGCGATCATAAAATTGCATCAGAAAGCTCGAGAATATCTCCTCTATTTCAACGTTGCTCGTGTGCGCCGGGAAAAAGCTGCGGTGCCCCCAATTCTGGCCGCCGCGAATGAAAAAGGCCTGGATACAGACAGTTGAACCTTTGACAGCCAGTCCGAAAATATCGGCATCGGGCAAACCTGCCGCGTTGACTGACTGATTGCCCTGAATGAACGTCAGAGCTTTGAGGCGATCCCGGTAGACGGCCGCCATCTCGAAATCGAGCTTGTCAGAAGCTTTCTCCATCGCTTCTCCCAATTTCCCTTGAACTTCGGTTGATTTTCCAGAGAGGAAGTTGCGGCTGTCTTGGACCAACTCCGCATAATCTTCTTTTGCAATTCGGCCAACGCAAGGTGCCGAACACCGCTTGATTTGATATAATAGACATGGCCGCGAGCGGTTGCTGAAAAAACTGTCGGTGCAGGAACGCAGCAAGAAGAGCTTTTGCAGTGCATTCAGCGTCTGGTTCACTGACCCAGCACTGGCAAAGGGACCGAAATATTTGCCTTTCAATCGCTGCGCGCCGCGATGTTTCTGAATCCGCGGAAAATCATGATCCTCGCGCAGCAATATGAACGGGAAGCTTTTGTCATCGCGAAGCAAAACATTATAGGCTGGCCGGAATTTCTTGATAAGCTGTGCTTCGAGCAGCAGCGCGTCCGCTTCGCTCGCTGTCGTAACGATCGTCATCGATCGGGTTTGGGCAACCATGCGGAGCAGTCGCTGCGGCAATCTCGCCATCTGCACATAGGATCCAACCCGATTTTTCAGGGACTTCGCCTTGCCGACGTAAAGAACATCGCCGCGTTTGTCCTGCATCCGGTAAACACCCGGACGGTTCGGCAAAGTTTTCAAAGTCTCATTGATCGCCGCCATTCCAGCAGCCAGGTCTGGCGTCTCGCCATCCCCGCGCACAACATAGGTGGCTTTTTCCTCGTTAAAGCGATTGGCCGCATTGGGCTGGTCGGGACGGTCTGCCTTGGACATATTGACGATCATAAAAAAAGGCGCCGGTTTTGACCAGCGCCTTCAATGAATGATTGGCTTAATCGGTCAATTCAGCGTGTTGCCGATATCGCTTATCGCTTTGTCTACAAGGCCTTTGTCGGCGGCTGCGTCATGCTGCGCCGCGATCAGTGATTCCGCTGCCTGTGTTGCAGCAGTGGCTGCCTTTGCCCGAACAGATGCAATCGCGGAGCGTTCCGCTGCGCCAATTTTCTCTTCTGCCATTTTCTTGCGTCGGGCAACCAAAGCCTTGGTGTCGATAGTCGCTTGCTCGACCAGCGCCGCAGCTTCTTTTTCCGCACTGTCCATCAGCGCTTCGGCTTCGGCCTGAGCGCCTGCGGTTTTGGCTTCATATTCTGCCTTCAGATCTTCGGCTTCCTTGCGGAGGTTTGCCGCTTCATCGAGCGTTTTTTTGATTTCGGCAATCTGCTTGTCGAGCATGCCGCCAACAATCGAGGGAACTTTTGCCCACAACATGATGCCGAACACGATCAGCATGCCAACCGCAACCCAACCTGTAGCGTCAAGGCCTAATGCCGATGGTTTTGCGCCCTCGGCCAGAATCGATAATAGCATCGTCTATCTCCTTCAACAGGCGCCTAGAAAGCGGCCTTAACCGCCTTTTTGGCTGCAGCTGCAGTTACCTTGGCACCAGACACGGTCGCAACAATGTCCTTGGCAGCTTCGGCCGCTACGGCTTCAATTTCCGTCAATGCTGTTGCGGTGGCAGCCTTCAGAGCCGCATCGGCTTCGTCAGCTTTCTTGCCAATGGCCGTATCTGCCCGTTTGACCGCAGCATCGTTTTTCTTTGCTGCTTCCGCTTTCGCAGAAGCTACTTTGCCGACTGCATCAGCCCGCGCATCATTGATCGTGACACGATAGTCTTCTTCGATCTTGTCCGCACGATCCCGCGCGACTTGAGCCGCCGCCAGATCATCGGTGATACGCTTTTGCCGATCGTCTACGGTTTTGCTGATTTTTGGCACCATATTTTTGGCAATACCAAAATAAATGATCCCAATTACGAGCAGCAGCCAGAAAAACTGACTGCCATAGACTTCCAAGAGTTGACTAATTTGAGGCATTATTCACCCGTTAGTTCGAAACGCAAAATCGGCATTGATGGGCGGGTTGGCCGAAACCAACCCGCTCAGCGAATTATTCAGCTGCTGCTTCGACAGGAGCTTCTGCAGCAGGTGCTTCAACAGCAACTACTTCAGCAGCGACCGCTTCAACTTCAGCAACCGCTGGTGGTGCATAAAGAATGATCATTGCGACAGCGAAAGCGATCAGGCCGAGCAATTCAGCAGCAGCGAAGCCGATGAACAAACGTCCCTGCTGGCCGTCAGCCGCAGATGGGTTACGCAAAGCGCCTTCAAGGAAGGAACCGAAAACATTACCAACACCGGTTGCAGCAGCACCCACGCCGATTGCAGCCAGGCCAGCGCCAATAACTTGTGCAGAAGAGAGATCCATTTTTTAACTCCGTATTGTAAAACTAGTGATTGAAATTGACTTAGTGAAGGTTTTCCGCATCGTTGATATACAGCGAAGTAAGCAGCGCGAAAACATAGGCCTGAATAGCGCAGACCAGAAGTTCCAACGCACTCACAAAGGCGATGAATATTATGCTGAGCAAGGCAACGAACAGGCTCGCCCCGCCGGCATCGATCGACTGGATAACGAAGTTCGCGAACACCTTGATCAGAATATGTCCAGCAATCATCGCAACGAACAACCGCAGTGCGAGGCTGAATGGACGCACCAGGAATGACAGCAATTCAACCATGAAGATCAATGGAATCATCGGAAGCGGTGTGCCATGCGGGATGAACAGGCTGAAAAACTTCAGCTTATGTTTGTAGAAGCCAACGATAAGAACAATCGAGAAGCTGATCGCCGCGAGCAGTCCGGTTATCGTAAACTGGCTTGTCACCGTGAACGGATGAATACCCGGGATGATCCCCAATGGCATCATACCAAGCAGGTTCGCGAACAGGATGAACATGAAAAGAGTGAACACCCAGGGCGTGTATTTTTTGCCCGCCGGGCCAATGCTGGTGGCGATGATATTATCGACAAAGCCGACAACCCCTTCGACCATGATTTGCCAACGACCGGGAACCAGTTCCCGCTTCATCCCGCCAATCATGAAGACATAGATCAGCCCAAGAACAATCAACATCCACAACGCGCTGTTGGTGAAATTGATCTGCTGGCCGAATAACTCAAAGCCCTCGATGATCGGCTGCACCTCAAACTGGTGCATAGGATCAATTTTGCCTTCTGTAGCCACTAATCTAACCCCTGATCGTCAATCATCATCATCTGCTGTCGCCGTTCCGATGTCTTTCACCGGTTGGCTCGCAATCACATAAATTTTTCTGAACGCCACTCCAATTCCAAGGAAAAAGAACAGCAACAGAAACAATGGCGTCGTTCCCAGCCAGGTGTCAAACATCCACCCAAGAATAAAACCGCCAGCCACGCCCCCGATCAAATAGCTGAGCACCCGCATTCCAAGCCGCTGACTTTCGTCCGGGCTGCGATTGCGATGCTTAGCCTTAATCCGCTCTCTGTTCTGTGCCTTTTCTAACCGCTCTTCCAGCGACGAAACCCGCACATCTTCTTCGATTGGATCTTGATCAGATTCGCTTACTGCCATTTCAGACCCCTTTAACGCCCCAAAAGCCGCCAAAAAGTGCCATCTTGAACAGCAGGCCGACCCGCCAAGGCGCGGTCCGTTTAGGAAAGCAACGTGCGCAAGTCAACAGTGATGCTGCGTTGCGGAAAATTGGACGTTTACACGACAGAATATTCCACAGACTTGCAGGTAAAAGCACAACGCAAACCGCCGAATTGATCGTCCGCGAAGCGACCTCAGTCGGCTCTTGATAATCCTCCTCACAGCCGAACGCTGGCACGAGCATCAGTTGATATCGGCTTCGGGCAGAGCACCAATGCCTGCGCCGGGAATCGAACTGGCTTCACAGGCGGCGCGACAGGTTAGTTTATTGCAAAATGCAAAACATATTATGCAAATCGCCAAATGTCATGGCCAAATGCAAAGCAGTCCCAAGCCAAAAATGCTTCATTTCCAACAAAAACAGGATTTTGCGATCTTGGCACGGCGATTGCGATGCTCTTGTTCGTACGAGCCACATTATCTGAATCGCATCGGTGAGATCGGTTGCGCGATTATCAAGCTCGTCGACATCAATGACAATGGCCTGGGCGGATCATCCGCTCAGGATGGCAAGAAGAGGTAAGACAATATGGATATCATGATCGCGCAATGGATGAGTCACGGCCTGTCTAGATCGTTGCTGTTCGATGAAACAGTCCTGACCCTCTCAGCCAGCCATCTGGTCAAGGGCGCTATGCTGGTTTCCATCATGCTCTTTGTATGGCTCTGGGTTCCGTCGAATTCTCAGCTTGGCAAAGAGAAAGCCCAGATACGCAATCGAACGACGATCTTGGCCGCGCTTGTTGCCAGTGTCTTTGGCGAGATATTTGCGCGGCTGCTATCACATTATTCTGCATTTCGCTTGCGGCCCTTTCTGGAGGCCTCACTTGATATGCAAGTACCGGAAAGGTTGCAGCTACTGGCCCCCGAGATGATCGCAAACAGCTCTTTCCCGAGCGATCATGCGATCCTGTTCTTCGCCATTGCAACCGGGATTTACATGATATCGCGCAGTTTTGGCATATTCGCTTTTTTATATAGTTTCATTTTCATCGCGTTGCCGCGGATCTATCTCGGCCTGCACTATATGAGCGACATAGTCATTGGCGCCGCTATTGGCATTGGCTTTTCTATAGTGGGTGTCCGACTGATGCGGAATAGTGCAATCCTGAAGCGGACGGTCAGCTGGTCAATGTCAAAACCAGAAATTTTCTATCCGGTTTTTTTCCTCTTTCTATTCCAGGTTGCGACCATGCTGGAGGATGTCCGCGCATTTTCTCAATTGTTGAAGTTGGTTTAGTCCCTCGAAAACGCCGACGCCCGACAAGGATATACGTAGACCGAGCTAGAGCAAAATGATTGTTACCCAATATTTAGCAGACAAAAATACAAGGCTCGAGACTACTGCTCCGGATCTCATTCTGATTAGTAGAAAGTGAGAATCAAAAAAAGGCGCGCCGACTCCGCCGGCGCGCCTGTTCTATTTGTTTGTTCGGGGAAACCTCAGGGACAGCGCGCATCTCGCATCGGCGCCGCCGCAGAACGGGTTTCCCAGCTGCCACCGGGCGTTTGATACTTTTCGCCAGAAACCGTCCGCATGATCAGATTACAACCCGAGGTAAATGCAAATTGCTCGACCGTCGAATTGGTTTCCTGCGCCTTGCGGGTATAAGCTGCCTTGCGTTTGATATTGATATCTTCAACCAACGCTTTGATCGCCGGTGAAGGCGAAGTCACATATCCGAGATAGCCATCTGGTTTCTCACCAATAGCGCCAGATGAACGGGCAGCCGCATAGGCAGGATCACGCTGGGCCATGACTGGCGCAGCAACCAACGCTGTCAGAGCCAATCCACCCAGTATAGCCAAGGCCTTATTATTCTTTACATAGTCAAACATCAGAAAATATCCGCTTCCTCGTTGATTAAATCCTTTGCATCACCGTCAAGGCGATACACCACTTCCTGCTTGATATTGATATTCAGATTGATAACAATCGGCTTGTCCGGCGCAGTTAACTGCACGCATCCGGTCATCCCGATCATAGCTCCGACCATCAGTCCACTTGTGGCTAAAATCCTCATATTGCTTCGAATCGCATTATCGATCCGATCCGTCAATTGGATTGTCCTATAAGGCATCACCGCTTTCCCTCTGCTGAATGGACTATTCATCTTCTTTCAGAACTTTCACTGCTTCGGTTGCACGAGCCTCCTGCGCCCGCAACAGAGCGGGAAGATTCTGGCCGACCAATATTTCAGGTTCATAATAAGATTTGGCGCTGCTCATCAGCTGCATGAAAGGCGCCTGAATACGCACATTAAACTGAATCGGCAGGCGCGCCAGCTGCTTGGTTATGAAATTCCGGCTCGCATCTTCGCCTTGCTGCAAACCGGAAAATTTCACTTGGGTGATGATTTCGCCAGCGATATCGCCGTCCATGCCGATCGTCAGTTCGCGATAGTTGATCGATTTGAGCGCATTGAAAGCAAAATTGGCCATTGTGCCCATATCTTCATAAGTCAGCTCTCCAACATAGGCGAGAGAGCCGCCGCCTTCCCGCGCAACCAGATATCCACCGACAATCCGTCCACCATCCTGATCAAAAACCATCGGCAATTTGCCATCAAATACCCCGGTGGCAGTCATATTTTCGAAATCAAACTGCGTCAGGAACTGAGCTGCATCGACGCCTTCAACGGTAAACACCAACCGGCGTTCCGCCTCTTCGCTAAGGTCCAAAGTGGTTGGTTCCAAGGATAATCTGCCGCCCGCAAATGGCCAATTCCCGCCTTTGATCTGCATTTTATAATCGGGCAGCAGCTGATAGGCGATCTGCCCATTGAAGACCGCTACACCGGGGTTGACCTCGGCCATTTTGACGATCTGATCCGGCACCGTTTCCAATGCCAGTAAATCAGAAAATTCAATCTCACCCGCAAGACCAGTCACCGGACCAAAAGCAGCTGCCAAATTCAGGCCATTGGTACGAAATTTTCCGCTGCTTTTGACTCCATCTTCGGAATTGTCCCAGTCGATCCGGCCGCGGCCAGATAATTCACCCTGCACATTGGCAATGATTCCCAATACCAGCGGAGTCAGCTCTTCTGGCTGCAGACCGTCATCGAAAGTCAGCGATTCCACGTCGATCAAGGCCCGTCCAACACTGTTATTGAGGATGTGCAATATATCAATGCTCGCGATGGCGGTCTGCGACTTCGGTTCACGCAGCAGTCCTGTTGCTTTCACTTCGCCGTTCGAGAAATTGAGTAGAACATCATTGCTCACCATCGGCTTGAATCGTTCAACCGCTTCCTGGTCGCGCACAAGCAGGCCCGCATCAACCCGAAGCGCACCATCCACATATTGCCAGCCGCCCTCAATTTGCTCCATCAGCAGCGGCACGCTGGCCACCTGACCAGAAGCGCCGATGATTTTGCCAGAGAACATGTCACCAAATGCAGCGCTAAAGACCGCCATATCTAGCTTGGTCATACTGTCCACCGTACCGAGCTGAACCGATAAATTTTCGGCATTCAGGCCATTTACAAGCGAAAAGCTCAAAGCTCCGCTCGATATTGATAATGGCGTGACTCCAACCGCACCCGTCAGATCAAGCGAAGGCGCATTGGCCGCGATGCGCACTCCGGAATCATTGCTTGAAACGATGGCTTTGGCTTGCGGACAAAGCCGGACGTTGGTCGGCCCTGCCGAGAGCGTTGATGTCGTCAGGCTGGCAAATTGAACATCGATACATTGCTCAAACAGCGCAAGTCCGCCGTTCCGGTCAAGGCCCCCCGTCAGCGGAATCTGTAGTCCCGAAATCTGGCCATCGGCCAGAGGACCGTTCAAAATCATCCTTCCATCAATCTTGGTGCCGCCCGCGCGGGTCGGCGAAAATGTCAGGCTTCGAATTCGCAACTGGGCGCGACCAGCCTGATAGCTTGGCATCTCGAGTCGTCCGGCAAAGCCGCGCGACAGACTGCCGTCATTCAGGATCAATCGGGCATCCGGAAAACCGCCTCCGGCGAGCCGAAGATTCCCATCAGCGAGCAGCCGGACATTGGCGTCAGTGAGGGTCAACAAGATCGGGTTGCTCAGGCTGACAATTGCCCCGGACCGTGAACGGGCATCCAGGGCAGAGATGGCTAATGTCGTGCGTGCCTCGCTATTCTGAAACTTGATATCTCCGGACAAATCAAGCTGCCGGCCCGCAGTCCGCACCGCCGTCGACAATTTGGTGGCAATCGGCCCTAGCGGCGTATCATTTGCAGCTGTGGCAAGACCAGTCGCCTGCTGCAAAAGTCTGTCCGCGATCCGGATATTGTCGATCTGCGGCCGACCAGCAAAACTGCCCGTCATGCCCGCGCCACCATAGGCCCACTCAAACGGCCCCGTCATGCGCGCAGAATCCGCCGCGCCATAAGGCGATTCCAGTCCGTCGACCATTAGCTCGATATCGCCGCCGCTTTGATTCATATCTCCGGCAAAATCGATTGACGATCTGATCTTCTGAGTTGAATAATCACCGAAATCTATCGGTCCGCCATTGAGTCCAATATTGCCCGACCAGCTGGCAAGATCTGCGCCTAAGTCCAACGCAAGCTGCACAGCCAAATCTTTTGCCATCATCCGCATCGAGGGACAATTGACCGCTGACAGTCTCAGCGGGCCGGTCAAACGCGGTTTCTTGTCAGCGATCGCGATATCGCCAAAATAGCTGGGATTCTCGCTCACACAATCTGCGATTTCCACGCGCTTGCTGACCGCTGCCAATTCCCCTTTGAATCCGTCTTGCAAATTGCCTTCGCCAGTCAGAGTGATTCCGAACGCGCCAAAATCACTGTCGATCCGCATTTTCGTATCAGACAGGCCGAGCCACATATCTGGCAACGCCAGCGGGCTCTCATCTTCAGGGTCGGTAAATTTGTTGAGGTCACCAAATGACAATCGCCCGTCAACTAGCCGGCCAAATAGGCGGACACCATTTGCCTCTATCCAGTTGATGCCGACACCGCGGAGCGTCAGGGAATTGCCCACCTCGACCAGATCAGCGGTCAAATCGGGCTTCTCGGGATCTCCAATCACCAGATTGCGAATGACCTGTTTGCTCAGGCCAATTTCTTCGATGTCGTAGCTCGCCTCGACATCATAAGCTTCCAATTGTGATTGAATGACATCATCGGCGAGACTTGCCCGACTGATCCAGACAACGAACAGCGCGAGCAACACCAGAAACAGGATGATGTAAGAGAATATCCTGAGCCGGATGCGGCTTTTGTTTGGGCCGTGATGTGTTTCTTCGTCCATTGCGGGCACGAATGGAGAAATCTACCTTAAGTTGCAATGTACAAGTGTTTGAACGGAGCTCTAATTGCGGCGATATTTTGCTTTAGACAATTTCGGCCTTTTCTAAGGTCTCTGGCGATTTGGGGGTCGACTTGCGTTTATGAACCCCAAATGCCACAATTTCCTAAAATCCAGACGCTCGCTTCGCAATTTGGTTCGGACGATAGCGATCGACTGCGTCGGCTGCTGCTCTTTCGCACCGGGGATGGTCTATTTGATCATGAACTGGTTGAATATCTCCTCGCCCTTGCCATTCCGAACGGTGATAATGAACGGCTCGCCAAAGACTTGATCGATGAATTTGGCGGGTTTTCCGCGCTGCTATCCGCAGATAGCGAAAGGCTTCAGAATTTTCCCGGACTCGATGAAAGCAGCGCCGCGATATTGAAGATCGTACAGGTGGCCGCGCTTCGGCTCATTTCGGAACCGATGCGCGAGCAACCGATATTGACGAGCTGGCAAGCGCTGCTCGATTATTTGCGGGCAGACATGGCGCATCTGGTAAACGAACGGGTACGAATTCTGCATTTGAACAGCAAGAACCAGCTCATCCGCGATGAACTGATCAGCGAAGGGTCGATTGACCAGGCAGCAATTTACCCCCGCGAAGTTATCAAGCGCGCCCTTGAATTGGGGTCGGCAGCCATCATCATTGTCCACAATCATCCCAGCGGAGACAGTTCACCCAGTCGACAGGATATTTCGATTACCAAGGATATACGGGATGCTGGCCGCAAACTGGGTATCGCGGTTCACGATCATATCATTATCGGCAATGACGGATATACCAGTTTCCGGTCCAAGGGCTTGATCTAAAACCTTCTAAGCCCCGCTGTCCTTGCCCGTGATCAGGCGGATGCCCACTTGCAGTGTGAAATAGGACCATATCCAGTTTATCAGCACCGAAATGCGGTTGCGCATGCCCGAGAGGAAACCGACGTGGACCGCGCCCCATAGCCACCATGCGATGGCGCCGTGAAGCTTCACAAATCCAAAATCGGCAACTGCGCTTTTGCGGCCAATGGTCGCCAGACTGCCTTGATGCTTATAGGCAAAAGGCGGGACGCTGGAATCGTCCAGCAGCTGCTTTTGGATATATTGTGCGACATAGACGCCGGCCTGCTTGGCGGCCGGGGCAAGCCCGGGGACAGGATCCCCTTTCCAGCCGTTGCTGCCGGCGGTGTCGCCAATCGCAAAGACATTTTCATAGCCTTTGACGCGAAGATGCTCGTCGACCGCGACGCGACCTGCCCGGTCACTTTCCGCTTCAAGCCATTTTCCGGCTGGAGAGGCGACAACGCCTGCGGCCCACAAGACAGTCTCGGTTGCAATGATTTGGTCATCACCAATTTGGACATGATCTGCAGCAATATTCGTGACGCGCCCCCCCAATTTAATTTCGACACCAAGCTGCTCGAGAGACGCCATCGCATGGGCCGACAATTCTTCGGGAAATGCGGGCAGGATACGCTTGCCAGACTGGACCAATATGATTTGCGCCTGGGCTGGATCAATCTGACTAAATTCATCTTTGAGCCCATGATGTGCAAGTTCCGCAATCGCGCCCGCCAGTTCAACCCCAGTGGGTCCCGCGCCCACGATCACAAAGGTCAGCAGCCGCTTGATCCGCTCGGGATCATTTGACGCCTCGGCCCGTTCAAACGCGCGCAGTACATGGCCGCGAACCGATACTCCATCCTCGATGGTTTTCAGTCCGGGCGCATAAGGCGCCCACTCGTCTTTGCCGAAATAACTATGAGAAGCGCCTGTTGCGAGGACAAGTTGATCATATTGCAAGCTATTCTGGCCATAGTTGACCGTCTGCGTAGCGGCATCAATCCCCGAAACATCTCCCATCACGACGCGAACATTTCCATCATTGCGAAACAGTCCGCGGATCGGTGTCGCAACATCTGCCGGTGACAGCGCGGCCGTAGCGATTTGATAGAGCAAAGGTTGGAAAAGGTGGTAATTATGCCGATCAATCAAGGTGATCCTGACCGGCAGGTTCTTGAGCTTTGCGACACAGGCCAGTCCGCCAAAACCAGCGCCGACAACAACGATATGCGGCCAATGGGCCGGCACATCGTCATATTTGCGATCAAATAATATATTGGACTCAAACCAGCGCGAAACCAGACCATCGACAGACAAATAGCCGGCTCCAAATATCAGCATGAGCCCGAGAAGCAGCATCGGAAACAAGGTAAGATCCGGATGCAGGCCCATGGCTGCAAGCGCGCTAGTCAGAAAGATCATCGCCAATGCCGTGACAGGAATGAACAAGCCAATAATCAGTGCCACAGCCAATAATATGGCTAAGCCTGGTCCCACGCCGATGAAGCTCTGGATAGGCAAGAGCAGCTCTGGCCTGGCCATTTCATAAACACCCGCGACGATCAGCAAAGTAACGGCGAGCCATATCCGCAAGAGAAGAAGCCAGGCCGGCGCGACATATTCGGTCAACAACCGGCACAGTCGCATGAATGGTTGAGCCAGCGGCAAAGCACTGCCCCCCAAACCACCGGCAACAGCGCGATCGACCGAAAAACCGCCCGCGCCGCGCAGCACATACCAGCCCAATATCGCGATCAGCCAGAGATTGAGATCAATCGCCACATATTCGATCTGACTCACGGTCAGAAGCAATAATATCGCGAGCGCAGCACCGCGCGTAAACAGGCCAAATATCAGTAATAAAGGCGCGATGACCTCAATCAGCACCCCGACGATAGCCGCCGTTTCCGGGGCCATCCAGCTGACCGGATATTCAAAGCGCGCGAGATCTATTGCCGTATCCCAATCGCCAATTTTCACAATGCCGGAACGGAATATGGCCTGCGCCACGAGAAGCCGGACCAGAAAGTCGAAAATCGGGCTGATCAACGCGATGATCGAGCGATAACTCTTGACCCAAATACGCATGGTCACCCGGACAAAAGGCGAATAGCGCTCTTCGGTCAAAACTGGATTGGTCGTCATAAAAACCCCCTCTTTCCAGCTTAGTTCGCGAGCACAGCTAGATTGTTACATATCGTATTAATAAAGAAACATCGGCATATCTTCGACCTGCACGAGACTGGCTCGATATTGATTGGCGTCATAGAGGCCAGAAACATTCACGCCCTTGCTGTCTTTCAGCAAAGTATCAATCGGCACCGCACCATAATTTCCATCGGTCAGACATACCATATTGGCCATCCGGTCCTGCTCAATCAGTTGCACCGCCAGCGCGCCAAAAGCAAAGCCGACCATCCGGTCCATTGCATCTGGCTCTCCAGCCCGCATCAAATAAGCGAGCTCTTGCACGATCGTGCGTTCCGAACTGCGCGCTTCGATTTCGCGTGCCAATTGGGTGCCAATATTTAGCCCGTCCCGATTCGTATTTGATTTGTTAATCTCGTCGGCAAAATCTGTACGTCCCGACAATCTCGCGCCTTCCGAAACCAGGCAAATTGCGTAAGATTCTGGATTATTCTCCTTATCCTTCAACAGCAAGGGCAGCAGGACGTCCATGTCAGCGGGAACCTCTGCGATCACGGTTCGGTCCGCTTGCGAGAGAAAACCTGAAAGCAGAGCCGTCTCGCCCGACCGTCTGCCAAATAATTCGATAACCGCGATCCGTTCATGACTGGCCGCGGTCGTCCGCAATGCGTTGATCGCGGCAACGGAGCGGGTCACCGCGGTCGAAAACCCGATGCAATAATCTGTGCCATAGACATCATTATCCATCGTTTTGGGGATAGAAATCACATTGCGACCAAGGCTCGCAAGATGGGCTGAAAAACGCAGAGTTCCATCGCCGCCCATGGTGATGAGAGCATCAACTTTTAACGCATCGAGAACGTCCAGCACTTTTTGCGTCTGATCGCCCTTATCGGTGACCCGCGGGTCGCGACGCGAGCTGTGCAATATCGTACCGCCCTGCCGGTCAATGCCCCGCACCCGGTCTCGATCGAGCAGCATCGCGCTATCATCCAATGACGATGGATCGTTCGGATCGACGGCCAATACGCCTTCCCAGCCGCGCTTGAGACCGATAACCTCCCATCCGCGCTCCCATGCCGATGTCGCAATCGACTGAATGCAAGGGTTGAGCCCGGGCACATCGCCGCCACCGGTAAGCACTGCCAGACGCATATAAATCTCCCTGCCAAATCTTCACTGCATAGCCCCACGCATTGCCGACTCAATCTCTTGATGCTAGCGGGTCCGCAAAATCCGTGGCACCAACCTTGCCGCAATCACACTTGATATCCAAGGAACAAAAATGATCCCGCGCTATTCCCGCCCCGATATGGTCGCCCTTTGGGAACCTGAAGCCAAATTCCAGATCTGGTTCGAGATCGAAGCCCATGCGACCGACGCGCTCGCCGAACTGGGCGTCGTGCCCAAGGAAGCCGCTCAAGCGATCTGGGCCAAAGGCAAGTTTGACGTCGCCCGGATTGACGAAATCGAGCGCGAAGTGAAACATGATGTGATCGCTTTCCTGACCAACGTCGCAGAGAATGTCGGCGACGAGGCGCGCTTCATGCATCAGGGCATGACCTCGAGCGATGTTCTCGACACCTGTCTTGCAGTGCAACTGGCGCGCGCATCCGATATTTTGCTCGCGGATATCGATGCATTGCTCGCCGCAATCAAAATGCGTGCCTTTGAACATAAATTCACACCGACGATCGGGCGGAGCCATGGGATCCACGGCGAACCGGTCACCTTTGGTCTGAAACTGGCGCAAGCTTATGCCGAATTTGAACGCAACCGCGAACGTTTGGTTGCTGCACGCAAGGAAATCGCTACTTGCGCGATCTCCGGCGCAGTCGGCACATTTGCTAATATTGACCCCAAGGTCGAGGAATATGTCGCCGAGAAATTGGGTCTCGAAGTCGAGCCCGTCTCCACTCAGGTCATACCGCGAGATCGGCATGCACAATATTTTGCCACGCTGGGTGTAATCGCCTCTTCGGTCGAACGGCTGTCGGTTGAAGTGCGTCACTTGCAGCGTACCGAAGTCTTGGAAGCAGAAGAATATTTCTCCCCCGGCCAGAAGGGCAGCAGCGCGATGCCGCACAAGCGCAACCCGATCCTGACGGAGAATCTGACCGGTCTCGCGCGCATGGTTCGCAGCTATGCCCTGCCGGCGATGGAAAATGTCGCGCTGTGGCACGAACGGGATATTTCACACAGCTCGGTCGAGCGGATGATCGGCCCCGATGCCACGATCACGCTTGATTTTGCGCTCGGCCGCTTGACCGGTGTGATTGAAAAGCTGCTGATCTACCCGGAACGCATGCAGAAAAATCTCGATCGGATGGGTGGACTTGTCCATTCGCAACGGGTTTTGCTAGCACTCACACAGGCCGGCATCAGTCGCGAGGACAGCTACCGCATTGTTCAGCGCAATGCGATGAAAGTCTGGGAATCGGACGGCGAAATTGCGCTGCTCGACTTGCTCAAAGCCGATCCGGACGTTTCCGCCAAGCTAAGCGACGCCGAGCTCGAAGAACGCTTCAACCTCGATTATCACTTCAAACATGTCGATACGATTTTTGAACGTGTTTTTGGAAAATGAATATGTCTCCCGTGAGAGCGGGGGCAATTCTTCGACCTGCCAAGGATGAGCAATCAGCGCGATGCGAACCCTCTGGTCAGTTGCCAATTTTCGGCCTAGACTGTTATCGGACAGGCAATTGAAAGGATCAAATGCAGTTTATTAAAACGCTTTTTTGGGTCGTGCTGGCAGTCGTGCTTGTGGTTTTCGCCGCGAATAACTGGTCACCTGCTTCCGTGCTTATCTGGCAGGACGTTCGGGTCGACACCAAGATACCGGTATTGGTGATTGGCGCATTTCTGCTCGGTTTCGTGCCCCTGTGGCTGATGCATCGCGCCATGAAATGGCGGCTGACCCGGCGGATCAAGACTCTCGAAGATGCAGCCAAGCCAAAATCTGCGCCGGCCCCGACGCCGTTTGACCTGAGCAAGGATCAAATCGCGAAACCGTCGCCAGCTCCGGCCCCAAAGACAAGCGCGGCGGTGTCACCCGTGACCGAACCCAAAGCGACCGAGACATGAGCAATCCGATCTTTGTCGCGCTCGACACGCCCAATCTGGATCGCGCCATTGATGTTGCAAAGTCAGTGAAGGGTCATGTCGGCGGATTGAAACTGGGCCTCGAATTCTTCTGCGCCCATGGCCACCATGGCGTACATGAAATCCAGAAACTCGGACTACCGGTTTTTCTCGACCTGAAACTGCACGATATTCCCAACACCGTCGCGAAAGCGATGCAGGCGATCAATGTCCTCGAACCAGCCATTGTGACGATCCACGCTTCGGGTGGCCGTGCGATGATGGAAGATGCCAAGGCGGCCGCAAATGAACATACCAGAGTTGTTGGTGTGACGTTGCTGACTTCGCTGGACGAGCGCGACATGAGCGCGATCGGTTATCAAGGTACAACCCATGATCAGGTCGAGCGACTGGCCCGACTGGCACAAGAAGCCGGTCTGGATGGCATCGTCTGTTCCGGCAATGAAGTCGCTGCGGCGCATAAGGCTTGGAAACACGGCTTTTTCGTGGTCCCAGGTCTGCGGCCCAAAGGTGGCGCAATGGGGGATCAGAAACGGGCGGTGACGCCGAGGCAGGCGCGTGACAATGGCGCGAATATACTGGTCATTGGCCGACCGATCACCGGAGCGGACAATCCCGGAGAAGCAGCACGGGCGATTGAAGCGACGCTGTGACTCATTCGTTATCCTGAACTTGTGTCTGGAGCTTGAAACGCACTAGGCCCGTCTATCGCTATACGGAACCAAGTTCAGCATGACGAATGGATTATACGCCGTTAAAGAGTCGCTCATGACAATCAAAATCAAAATTTGCGGCCTCTCCACTGAGTCATCCATCGATGCGGCTATCGCTGCTGGCGCCGACTATATCGGCCTCGTCCATTTCGCAAAAAGCCCGCGCCATGTTTCGCTCGAACGCGCCACCGAGCTTCGCAAATATGCGGCAAACCGGATCAAGGTCGTGCTGTTGCTGGTCAATGCCGATCCCAAGCTGACCGGACAGGCGATCAGCGTGGTCAAACCGGACGTCATTCAATTTCATGGCAGCGAAACGCCGGACTGGCTGAAGCTCGTCGCGGACAATTCAGGCTTGGAAATCTGGAAGGCGCTGGGCGTGAAAGACAAGCCGACATTGGCCAAATCCAGCCGCTATTTGGGAGCTGCGGACCGCTTGCTATTCGACGCGCCTGCAAAGGCACTGCCCGGCGGAACCGGCACATCCTTTGAATGGTCCTTGCTCGCCGATCATGCGCATCAAGTCGACTGGGGGCTCGCCGGGGGTCTTGATCCGGATAATGTGCGTGAAGCGCTGGATGCCACCCAGGCCAAGCTGGTCGATATATCCTCGGGCGTCGAATCCGCACCCGGCGTCAAAGATGTGGACAGAATCGCCGCCTTTTGCCAAGCGGTGCGGGATTATGAAGCTTCCAAATAAGACCCGTTCGTGCTGAGCTTGTCGAAGTACGGACATTCGTGTGAAACACCCTTCGACAGGCTCAGGGCGAACGGATATTGAGATCGAATGAATAAACCCGACACACCTCCCAACAGCTTCCGCAACCAGCCGGATGACCGCGGCCATTTCGGCGAATTTGGTGGGCGCTATGTCGCCGAAACCCTGATGCCGCTGGTTCTCGATCTCGAGAAACATTATCGCGCAGCCCAAGCAGATCCGGCCTTTGCCGAGCAATTTGACGATCTGCTGCAAAATTATGTCGGTCGCCCGTCCCCGCTCTATTATGCCGAAAGCCTGACTGGGGAGGTCCGCAAGGATGCGCCGGAAGGAAAAGGCGCGCAAATCTGGTTCAAACGCGACGAACTCAACCACACCGGCGCGCATAAGATCAACAATTGCATTGGCCAGATATTGCTCGCCATGCGCATGGGCAAGACCCGGATCATCGCCGAAACCGGTGCGGGTCAGCATGGCGTCGCAACCGCGACCGTCTGCGCGCGCTTCGGCCTGCCCTGCACGATTTTCATGGGCGCGACCGATGTCGCCCGGCAGAAGCCCAATCTGTTCCGAATGAAATTGCTTGGCGCGGAAGTCGTCTCCGTGACCAGCGGCGCGGCGACGCTGAAAGACGCGATGAACGAGGCGCTGCGCGACTGGGTCGCCAATGTGCACGACACATTCTACATCATCGGCACTGCCGCCGGCCCCCATCCCTATCCCGAGCTGGTCCGCGATTTTCAAAGCGTGATCGGCAAGGAAGCCCGCGCCCAGATGCTCGAGCGCGTCGGACGCCTGCCGGATATGCTGGTCGCAGCCATTGGTGGCGGCTCCAATGCGATTGGCCTGTTCCATCCGTTTCTTGATGATCCGGATGTCAAGATGCTCGGCATCGAAGCCGCCGGTCACGGCCTCGACAAGGAACATGCGGCCAGCCTCGCTGGCGGCGGCCCCGGCATCCTCCACGGCAACAAGACCTATCTGCTGCAGGACGAGGACGGCCAGATCACCGAAGCCCATTCGATCAGCGCCGGCCTCGACTATCCCGGCATCGGTCCGGAACATAGCTGGCTAAAAGAATCCGGCCGCGTCGATTATGACAGCGCCACCGATGTTGAAGCACTAGACGCCTTCCAACTGCTCTGCCGCACCGAAGGCATCATTCCCGCGCTCGAACCCAGCCACGCAATTGCGGCGGTGGTGCGTGAAGCGGTGAAGATGGATCGGGACCAGATCATCCTGGCGAACCTGTGCGGCCGTGGTGACAAGGATATTTTTACCGTCGCTGAGGCGCTGGGGACGGAGATATGAGTGCGGATGAGCAAACCTTCTCCCGTGAGGGAGAAGGATAAGAAGCCTTGCTGAGGAACGAAGCTAGGCGCAGTTGGATGAGGGCGCTCTGTAATCGAGAGTTAGTATACCCTCACCCAGCTACAACTAGGCAGCAAGCTGCCAAGTTTGCGCAACCCTCTCCCTTAAGGGAGAGGGAAGAATGTTGAGGACGGAGATATGAGCTTTTTGAGAGATGTTTTCCCATATACGTTCATATTTTTGCCATTCGTCGCATTTGCCGTTGCAACAATGCGACATGCAGACCCGATCAGTGTTGCAGATGGCATTAAAGCGACCTTCTTCGGCATAGTCTATTTCACAGCCTGGTTTCTGATTGATAACTTTGTTTTTCACTCTACTGCACTTGGAGACTGGCGCTTTGATATGTTGTTGAGCGGATCCTTTGGGATGGGAATACTGATATTGATTGTGACCGCATTGATTTTACGAAACAAATTTGGGGCACAAAAATGAACCGTCTATCCCAATCCTTCCCCACCAACCGCGCAGCGCTCGTCGCCTTCGTCACCGCTGGTGATCCGACCCCTGCCGATACCGGCGCCATACTCGACGCGCTTGTCGCAGGTGGCGCGGATATCATCGAACTCGGCATGCCGTTCACCGATCCGATGGCCGATGGTCCCTCGATCCAGGAAGCGGATATTCGTAGCCTTGCCGCTGGCACCAAGACTGCTGACATTTTCAACATGGCGAAGGAATTTCGTCAGCGTCACCCGGACACGCCGCTGGTGCTGATGGGCTATGCCAATCCGATGACGATCAGAGGATCGGAGTGGTTCGCCGACGCCTGCGTCGACGCCGGTGTCGATGCGGTGATCTGCGTTGATATCCCGGTCGAGGAAGACGAAAGCCTTGGTGACGCCCTGCGCGCCAAGGATGTTGCGGTTATTCGGCTTGCTACGCCAACTACCGATGCGAAACGTCTGCCCGAGATTTTGAACAATGCGAGCGGCTTCCTATATTATGTCAGCGTCGCCGGCATCACCGGCCAGCAGCAGGCAGCACAGGCCAGCATCGAAGAAGCGGTCACCCGCCTGAAAGCCGGTACAGACCTGCCCGTCGCCGTAGGCTTTGGTGTGCGCACGCCCGAACAAGCCGCCGAAATTGCACGCGTCGCCGATGGCGTTGTCGTCGGTTCCGCGATCGTCGAAATTGTCGGCAAATATGGCAAAAATGCCGCGCCGCATGTGAAGGACTATGTTCAATCGCTTTCCGATGCTATCAGAGCGGCTAGATAAAGTTGAACGTCAAAAACCGTTCGCATCGAGCGAAGTCGAGATGCCTATGTGCAAAAAATTTCTCGACTGCGCTCGAGACGAACGGAATAAACGATAAGGGTAAATCATGTCCTGGCTAAGCAACGTCCGCAACAAGATCGCGTCGATCACCAAGCGTGAGACGCCCGACAATCTCTGGCACAAATGCAAGAAATGCGAAGCGATGGTATTCCTCAAGGAATTTGAGGATAATATGCATATCTGCCCGAAATGCGAACATCATGGCCGTATTGGACCGATGACCCGCTTCGCCCAGATCATGGATGAGAATAGCTGGAAGCTGATTCCCTGGGCCAAGGTCCAGGAAGACCCTCTCAAGTTCAAAGATCAGAAGAAATATGCGGACCGTTTGAAGGACGCGCGCGCCAAGACCGGCGAACAGGATGCATTGATCAATGTCGTCGGAACAATCGAAACCCTGCCATGCGTGGTCGGCGTGCAAGATTTTGCGTTCATGGGTGGCTCGATGGGGCTGGCCGTGGGGCAGGCCTTTGTCGACGGCGCCCGGCGGGCTTTGAAAGACCAATGTCCTTATATCATCTTCACTGCAGCCGGTGGCGCGCGGATGCAGGAAGGCATATTGTCGCTGATGCAAATGCCCAAGACCACCGTGGCTATCTCGATGCTGCGCGAGGCGGGCTTGCCTTTCATCGTTGTGTTGACCGATCCCACGACAGGTGGTGTCACGGCCAGCTATGCCATGCTCGGCGATGTTCAGATTTCAGAGCCCGGCGCATTGATCGGTTTTGCCGGCCAGCGGGTGATTGAAAATACCATTCGCGAGAAATTGCCGGAAGGTTTCCAGACCGCTGAATATCTCAAGGATCACGGGATGATAGACCTGGTCGTCCACCGCAAGGAATTGCGTGCCACATTGGCGCAGGTCATCGGCTATCTGATGGCCTGGAAAGACGCCGCCTAAGCGCGGTCCATCGATGGTAGATGGCGCAAAGTCGGATCATCCGGCGGTCCAGAAGCAGCTTGATCGATTGACGATGCTCTCCCCGGGACGCGATGTTCTGGGACTGGAGCGGATTAGCGAAGTTCTGCGTCGGCTGGACAATCCGCATCAGAAACTGCCGCCCGTTTTTCACGTTGCCGGGACCAATGGCAAGGGTTCGACCTGTGCCTTTCTCCGCGCCGCGATCGAGGCCGAAGGGCTGAAGGCACATGTCTATACCAGCCCTCATCTGGTGCGGTTCAACGAACGCATCCGAATCGCCGGAAAATTGATCGCAGATGACTATCTTGCCGAACTGCTCGCCCGGGTTCTCGACATCAGCCAAGATATCAATCCGAGCTTCTTCGAGGCAACGACCGCCGCCGCTTTTCTTGCCTTTGCCGAAATGCCGGCGGATGCCTGCATATTGGAAGTTGGCTTGGGCGGGCGGTTGGACGCGACCAATATTACTGGCGATCCGGTGGCGACGGGAATGGCTGCACTGGGTATCGATCATGAAGGTTTTCTGCTCAGCCCCGAAGCGGGCACACCGGATGAACCGATCGTCCGCATTGCTTGGGAAAAGGCAGGAATCGCCAAATCGGGCACGCCTTTGCTAACCCAGAAATATAGCAGCGATATGGCCGATATCATTTCCAAACATTGTACAAAAGTTGGTGCACAATATCTTCCTCGAGGGGGAGAATGGGACGCAGCAATATATGAAGGCCAATTGCATTATCGGGATGACCGCGGAAAGCTCAACCTCCCCTTGCCCGCCCTGGTTGGCGCGCATCAGGCCGATAATGCCGCCCTTGCCATCGCCATGCTGCGCCATCAGGATGCTCTGCATATTTCTGATGGTGCGTTACGAGCGGCGATGGGCTGGGCCCAATGGCCCGGCAGAATGCATCTGCTGATATCTGGCCCGCTAACCGATCTGCTGCCCGGCGACGCCGAAATCTGGGTCGATGGCGGGCATAATGTTAGCGCAGGGCTGGCGCTGGCCAAGCATTTTGCCGACTATGGCGCGGGATCGATTGATCTTGTTATCGGGATGTTATCAAATAAAAATCCAGACGCCATCATCGCGCCGCTCAAAGAGAAGCTGGCGAGCATGACGGTGATACCAGTCCCGGGGCATGAATCTCATGCGTTGCGCGACTATCCGGATGTCAATGCTCCTGCCATGCAGGCCGACAATGTTTCCGCAGCGCTCGACACGCTGGACCTGGGGTCTGGGAAGACCGTATTGATTGCAGGATCGCTATATCTTGCGGGAGATATATTAAAAGCCAATGCGCAGGTTCCGGATTAAATCTTCAACTTCTTCAATTCGGCTTTTGCCCAATTCAGAATAAGCTGGTCATCGCCGATCTGGATCCGGTCCATCAACTTTGTTTCCTTCAGCGTCTCTTGCAACTGCGCGCGCGCTTCGTCGTTACGACCCATTTTGACAAGCAATGCAGCGTAAAGGCAACGCGGCTCGATTCCTGACAGCTTGTCAACGATCGTCACGAAAATATCTGCTGCGTCCTGATCTCGGTCAAGATGCTCCAAAATCCGAGCGCGGAGGAGCAAACGGCGGTTCAGTTCACTTTCAACCGGCTCGTCGTCCAGTCTTTCAAGAATCTCAAGCGCAGCCGCAAACTGGCCGTCCTGAAACAGGGACGATGCATATTTGAACGCAGTGTTGCCATCCCGTCCCTGGGGACTGGCGATTATCTCTTGATATAGTTCAATGGCCTGTTTGTGCTCATCCCGCTCGGCCAATGCGTCCGCCAGGGCAATGCGATTGGCCAGACTGTCGGTAATTTCCAACCGTTCGCGCGCCAGTCGCACGTCTTTGTCGGGATTGATTGTATTCAGCGTCTTTTTCTTGGCATGACGCATATGCTTGTTACCCATCAATCCGGGCAATATTTCGACCAGAAAATAGGCTGCGGAACCGGCAAACGGCAGGAAGATGATCGCCGTCAGCCATAATTTATTTGCGCCTGATTTTATCAAATGCACCACGCAGATTATCTGAATCAGGACCGTGATGATGAAAAAATGCACGTCCGGCTATCCGACTGTCATTTCGAACTTAATCCTTATCATCCGCATGAACCGATCCTGCGGTTCCCAGCGATCTGTCGACCAGTCCCGAACGGATCATCAGCCAGAACATGATGACGCCGGGAAGGGCTGCCAATGTCGTCAGCAGATAGAAATTTACATAGCCCATGCCCTCGATCAACGTGCCTGCAGTGGTCCCTGTCAGAAAACGCCCCAAGATGCTTGCGGCGGCCGAAAGCAATGCAAATTGGGTTCCGGTGAACTGCAAGTTACACAGCGCTGAGAGATAAGCGACCACTGCTACACCGCCAACACCGCTAGAGAAATTTTCAAACCCGATCGCTCCGGCCATCCCCCAGTTGCTGTGACCTGCCGCAGCCAGACCCGCGAAAGACAGGTTACTTATCGCCATCAGCACCAGGCTCAGCATCACTGCCTTTTTCATACCCAGACGCGAATAGACCATGCCGCCGACAAATATACCGATCAGAAAAGCAAAAAAGCCCAAGCTGACGTCATAAAATGCAATTTCATCATTGGTAAATCCGAGATCTTCAAACAGCAGACGGAAGGTCAGATTGGCCAGCGTATCCCCGATTTTGTGGACCAGAACGAACAGCAACACGATCAACGCACCGGAGCGTTTGAAAAACTCCATCAGCGGACTGACATAGGCTTTGGCAGCCTCCAGTGGACCTTTCAGCGCCATCGGTTCCTGGCGGCGACTTGGCTCGCGCATGATCAATCCAACGATGACGGCGAACAAAGCGAACAGCGAGCAGACATAATAAGCAATCGACCAATTGGTCCGTGCTGCCACAACCAACGCCACCGCGCCCGCTGTCGCCGCGCCAATACGCCAGCCATATTGCGACATGCCTGAGCCAACACCAAGCTGTTCGGGTTCGAGCAATTCAATCCTGTAGGCGTCGATCACGACATCGAATGTCGCGCCGGCAATACCGACCATGATCGCCGCCACAGCAACCGCTGCGATATCGTCGGCAGGATCGAGAGAACCCAGATAGATTATGGCGGCCATGGCCAGCGCGGCGGTCAGGATCAACCACGAGAGCCGCTGTCCAACCCGGCCAATGATCGGCAGCTTCACCACGTCAATTATCGGCGCCCAGAGCCATTTGAAATTATAGGCAAGGAAGGTCAGCGCGAATGCTGTTACGGTAGATTTTTCAATACCTGCTTGCGCGAGCCGGGTGGTTAATGTTGCTGCGATCATCGTCAGCGGCAGTGCCGACGATATGCCCAGAAACAAAGCCGCCAGAGGTGCCGCCTCACTATACGGCCTGACTCCTGCTGGAAGCCATGCCCGCCATCCCAAATTAGCTGTTTGCTCACTCACCCGCATCACTCCCTTGAACCGGGAGAATCCTTAGCGCCTATTCACCTGAATGCCAGCTTGATTTTTCCAGCCCCCTAAATATCGAGCAATTTCGCGCCAGCAATCGGTCCAGCTCCGGGGCGTTGCAGAATGACTGCATATTTGTCCGCCCCGTTCACATTGAGATGCTCGGTGGCGATGACGAAACGCGCCGGCTGGCCGCGCCAGCTGCCGAGATTGCGCTCGCTTTTGACGACATTGGTATAGTGCAATGTCCGACCGCCATTTTCGCCGCGACCGATCCGCACCGTTTCTGAGCTGCTCAGCGCGACCAGGGAAACACCGGCCATAAAGTCGGATTTGCCATCAATGGTGACGATGAGTTCGCCACGAGCATTATTTTCGGTTTCGATCGTCGGACCAGATTTTCGCGTCAATCGCACGAGGGAACGAATATCTCCTTCACGAGATCCAACCGCACCATCAACGCCATTCACGACAATTTGCGGTGTATAGACACCCGAACCCTCATTGCCTTTGCTGGCATAGGCCCGCTGCAAATTGGTGTTTTCGGGTCGGGCCAGACTATCCTTCCAACCCAGTCGATCCCAATAAGTTACCGGCCGAGTGATCACCAGCAGGGAGTCGTCTTTTGCAAGCCGCTCGGCCAGCATATCTGCCGGAGGACAGGACGAACATCCCTGACTGGTGAAGAGTTCGATGACGACGGGATAAGGGGATATTTGATCGTCATCGGCATCTGCTGCGGGTGTCGCCACATTGCTAGAGCTCGCAGCCGCAATGGGTGCCAATTGAGCGCCCATGAATCCGGCAAAAACCGTGCCGGTAATCATTGCTGCAAGAACGAACTGGTTCATTTCAAACTCCAACTGTGTGACATAGTGGCATTCGCGCTGATATTGGGGAAGGTTACAGATTGCGGCGAGACTTTTTTTCGGCCATGCAATTTGACATGACCGATGAAAAGCCTCGCAAGACATATAGCGCCAAACCGACACGCGGTGCTGTCCAGAAATCACCAGAAAAAGGGGATCCACGCGACCAACCTCGCGAAGGCCAACGTATCGCCAAGCTGCTCGCCCGCGCGGGCGTCGCCTCGCGGCGCGAGATTGAACGGATGATTGAAGCCGGTCGCATATCGCTCCATGGCACTCCGGTCGAACATCCCTCTTTGCTCCTCAAAAATCTGACCGGCATCACCGTCGATGACAAGCCTGTTGCCGAGCCCTCCCCCGCCAAATTATTTCGATTCCACAAACCCAATGGCTATTTGACCGCCGAACGCGATTTTTCCGGCAAGAAAACCATCTATGATGTTTTGCCCGATGATCTCGAACGGGTCATGCCGATCGGCCGGCTCGATCTGAATACCGAAGGCCTGCTGTTGATGACCACAGATGGCGAGTTCAAACGCGAGATGGAACTTCCGAAAAACGGAATTGAACGCACCTATCGAGCGCGAACATTCGGCGATATCACACAGAACCAGCTGGAAGAATTATATCGCGGGATAACCGTCGAGGGCATGCATTATGGTCCGATCACCGCCAATCTCGAGCGCAGCACCGGCCGCAATCAGTGGATCGAGATGACACTCACCGAAGGCAAGAATCGCGAAGTCCGTAAAGTGCTTGAGCATTTCGGGCTGAAGACGTCCCGCCTCATCCGCACGCAATATGGACCTTTTGTACTGGGCGATTTGGCCAAGGGTGAAATTGAGGTGGTCCGTCAGCATGATCTGGTGAAATTCAGGAAGACATTGAAGTGATGAACTGCGTCATGAAATCAGATGATGCTCGCAGGGATTATCCTTCGCCTAGCGCCGGACGAAGGGTATAAATGCGGATAATCGCAGGCAATTGGAGGGGTCGCAAGATTGTCGCGCCCAAAGGCGAGACCACGCGTCCAACCGCGGATCGTACCCGTGAACGGTTATTTTCCATGCTCACGAGCCGCCTCGGCAGCTTGGAAGATTTGCAAATCCTTGATCTGTTTTCGGGTTCGGGAGCGCTCGGCCTCGAGGCACTGTCACGCGGAGCGGCCCATTGCACCTTTGTCGAGCAGGATCGCGAAGCGCTCAAGGCGCTGGAGAAGAATATCGAGACGCTCGGCGCTGATGCCGATATCCGAGTCGGCTCGGTGCTCCACCTCGGCCTGGCAAAGCAGACCTATGATCTGATCTTGATGGATCCACCCTATGAGACGGGGGCCGGGGCTGTGGCTCTCGACAAGCTCGCACGCCATGGCTGGTTTGCCCCGTCAAGCTGGATTGCTATTGAAACGTCCAGACATGAAAAAATCGAGAACAAGGGCTTTGTTCTCGATTGCGAAAGAAATAGCGGCAAGGCGCGGATTCATATTCTGCGCCCCGCCAACCGGGTAATCGACAGCGCTTAGCCGCCCATCATGGTGGTGATTGATGCGGTCTGCGGGCCATTTTGTTGGACCGTCGAATAGACCGTGGCACTTGCCAGCATCAGTGTTGCGACTATCGCGCTTGTCATCAATCTCTTGCTCATATCATGCTCCATTGACCGACCGATATCGGCGTGTGATTTACAAATGGTGCATCGCAGCATGAACTTCAACCTGCCCATTAGGTCATATCGAATAGAATAGTCTTGTCGCCTGCATCGATGTTCCCTAACTGTTCACCCATGACCGAACCTGTCAATATCCAGCCCGATGGTGATCCGCCCTATGTTGAGGGACTCAACGCGCCGCAACGCGAAGCCGTGCTCACCATTGACGGCCCGGTGCTGGTGCTGGCGGGCGCAGGAACTGGCAAGACCGCGGCCCTCACCCGGCGATTGGCGCATATCGTCTATTCTCAAAAAGCCTGGCCCAGCGAGATTCTAGCGGTAACTTTTACCAACAAAGCGGCCCGCGAGATGAAAGAACGGATCGCGGCGATTGTCGGCGAGGCGTTCGAAGGCATGCCGTGGCTTGGCACATTCCACAGCATCGGCTCAAAAATGGTGCGCCGCCATGCCGAGCTTGTCGGCCTGAAGAGCAATTTCACGATCTTGGACACGGATGACCAGATCCGCCTGCTCAAACAGTTGATCCAGGCGGAGGAAGTCGATGACAAGCGCTGGCCCGCGCGGATGCTCGCCGGACTGATTGACCAGTGGAAAAACCGCGGGCTCAACCCGCAGGATCTCGATACCAATGAGGCAGAACGCTATGACAATGGCAAGGGCCAGCATTTCTATACGCTCTATCAGGAGCGGTTAAAGGCGCTCAATGCTTGTGATTTTGGTGACCTGCTGCTGCATTCACTCAACCTGCTCAAGAACAACCGCGAAATCCTCGCGCTCTATCAAAGCCGGTTCAAATATATCCTGGTCGACGAATATCAGGACACCAATAGCTCGCAATATCTCTGGCTGCGCCTGCTCGCGCAAAGCCACAAGAATATCTGCTGCG
Organism: Sphingomonadales bacterium EhC05; assembly: GCA_001650955.1. Classification (GTDB taxonomy): domain Bacteria; phylum Pseudomonadota; class Alphaproteobacteria; order Sphingomonadales; family Sphingomonadaceae; genus Parasphingorhabdus. The sequence continues at coordinate 106,037 of LXYP01000026.1, read as the reverse complement.
TTGGCGATGATGATCAATCAATCTATAGCTGGCGCGGCGCCGAAGTCGCCAACATCCTCAAGTTTGAAAAAGATTTTCCGGATGCCAAAGTGGTCAAACTGGAACAGAATTATCGCTCCACGCCCCATATCTTGGCTGCGGCATCCGGGCTGATCAATCATAATAGCGGCCGATTGGGCAAGACTCTCTGGACCCAACAGGAAGATGGCGACAAGGTTCAGATTGTTGGAGTCTGGGATGGTCCCGAGGAAGCCCGCCGCACCGGCGATGAGATCGAGGCGCTGCAACAGATCAAGCAGGTCTCACTCAACGATATCGCGATTCTCGTGCGCGCCCAGTTTCAGACCAGAGAATTTGAAGACCGCTTCATCTCCATCGGCATGCCCTATAAGATCATTGGCGGCTTCCGCTTCTATGAGCGTGCAGAAATCAGAGACGCCCTCGCCTATCTCAGGGTCATCGCGCAACCCGCTGATGATCTGGCATTCGAGCGGATCGTCAACACGCCAAAGCGCGGTCTTGGGGATAAAACTGTGGAAAAAGTGCACCGGCTTGCGCGGGCGCAGGGCATCCCGCTAGCCGCAGCGGCACTCTCGATCTGCGATACCGACGAACTTCCGCCGCGCGCGCGTAACACTTTGCTCGATCTGATGAAGAACTTCGGCCGCTGGCGTCATTTGTCGACCGACACCAGCCATGCCGAAATGGCCCGGATCGTGCTCGATGAATGCGGCTATACCACGATGTTGCAGGCAGATCGCTCGACCGAAGCTGCTGGCAGACTGGAAAATCTCACCGAACTGACACGCGCAATGGAGGAATATGAAACGCTCGGCGATTTCCTCGAACATGTCTCCTTGGTGATGGACAATGATGCCCGCGACGATGAGGCCAAGGTCACAATCATGACCATGCACGGCGCCAAAGGACTGGAATATGATCATATATTCTGCGCCGGCTGGGAAGAAGGCGTATTTCCTTCGCAACGGAGCCTCGACGAAGGCGGGATTGCCAGTCTCGAGGAAGAACGGCGCCTCGCCTATGTCGCGATCACCCGCGCGAAAAAGAAATGTACCATTTTCCATGCCGCCAACCGCAGAATTTACGGCCAGTGGAACAGCTCCATTCCCTCGCGCTTCATCGGCGAATTGCCCGACGACCATGTCGAACATGAAAGCAGTATGAGCGGCGGTGAAAGCCTGTGGCGGGCCAATTGGACGGAAAACAGCGATCCATTCGCGCATCTCGCAGCCGCCAACGCTACCCGCGCGGGCCAGCGCGGACCGGGCTGGAAACGCGCCAGCGCCTCCGGCAGCTTCTCGACCAAATCCCAAAATATCAAGGAAGCCCGCGGCAGTGCGGTCTCTATTGGCAACAAGGGCCGCGATGATGTGACAATCGGTATGCGCGTCTTCCACACCAAATTTGGCTATGGTGAAGTGATGGAGAAAGAAGGTAATAAGCTCGAGATCGAATTTGAGAAGAGCGGTTCGAAGCGGGTTTTGGATAGCTTTGTAGAGGTGACTTGAATGGTGCGGGTCTTGATATCCCTACTGGCGCTTGGCCTTCTGCCTGCTCCGGCGCAAGCGCAACCGCTGGATCTCGCTCGACTCGAAACTGTCCTTGCCGCTGGCAGCCTTGGGAAAGTGACTTCGGTCATCGTCGAGCAAAATGGCGAAATCAGATATGAGAAATATTTCGGCAAAGGTGGCCCCGAGGTGCGCAATGACATTCGCTCGGCGGCGAAAAGCATCACCGCCCTCGCCATCGGGCAAGCGATTGACGATGGCTCGATCAGCTCAATCGACGACAAGCCATGGGGCCTCTGGAAGCCGCAAGCCGACGGTTCCAAAAGCGAAATCACATTGCGCGACCTGCTGACGATGTCATCAGCGCTCGACTGCAATGACTGGACACGCAAATCGCCAGGCAATGAGGAGAAAATGTACCCCAAACGCGTGTGGCGTGAATTTGCGCTCAATATCCCGCACCAGAAAGACTATACCCGCGATCGCAGGGGATTTGGTCGCTTCTCTTACTGCACCGCCGGGGTTTTTCTGCTCGGCCAATATGTGCAGGAGAAAAGCGCCATGCGCTTTGACAAATTTGTCGAGCAACGGTTGTTCGCGCCGCTCGGTATCGGTGCGGTCAAATGGAAACGCTCGGCTAGCGGCGAGGTCCAGTCGGGTGGTCAGCTGGAAATCCGCGCGCGCGATCTTGTTCCTTTGGGACGGTTGGTGCTAAATGGCGGCAAGCATGACAACAGCCAGCTGGTGTCTGCGTCGTGGATCGAGGCGATGCTCACGCCGCATGTTCGGGCGACCGGCACCGACGACTATGGTTATCTGTGGTGGCTACGCGCTTTCCGAAGCGGCGAGCGCAGCTTTACCGGCTGGTACATGTCGGGCAATGGCGGCAACAAGCTGGTGATATTCCCCGAACTCGATACAGTCATTGTGGTCACCGCGACCAATTACAACAAGCCGGACATGCATCAGATCAGTACAGACATCATCGAACGCGCCATACTTCCGGCGCTGCTCGCAAAAAATGGTGCTGACTGACGACCAATGAACAGCTTTAAACTGCCGGGCTTAACTTGGCTGTCCTTCCCGACCTTCAACCACCGCGCCGCTCTTTAATTTTCTTGCGGACAAAATAGTAGGTGAGGCCTAGCCCGATCACGATCAATGCAATCAAACTATAGGCAATCATCAGTCTAACTTGCATGATTGTCCTTTTCGGCTTCGGCCTCTTCGGCAAATTCGAGAGTGATGTCGGCATCCACCTTTTCGCGCGGACTGACATAGCCGGCCTCACGCTTCTCGGCCTGAATCGCTTCCAGACCCCAGGCTTTCGCAGCGGCAGCGGCCACTTTGCGGCGGCTTTCCAGTGGATCATTTTTCGCCAAATCAAGTTGACGTGCTTGCTGTTCCCGGCAAATTTCGGCTTTTACGCGCATTTTGTTCGCCCTTTTTGTGCCGCTACTTTCCGCGGTTGTTTTTCATATTTTCTAGCCCGGCGACAACGCCCGCTTTGGCAGACGGATTGGACGCATTTGTCTTGACCTTGGCCGCCTTGGGTTTGCGGACTTCGCGATTGGATTTCTTCTGTGATTTGGCCATATATTTTTCCTTCGAAGGTTGAATGTATCCGGATTTCGAGCACCGGAATTATATATTCTATGGGTCACGAGTTGGCGAAGCACGGCAAAGAAAATGCGGCGAGTGTCGTCCTGCCCCGGGAAAGCCAATCAAAGATATTTTGATCGTGAAGAGACAGCGCCCATGTTTTGTGATCGATGGAGCTCATCGGCGTAACCATCATATAGGCATGGACCAGGGCGATTGTAAGGTGCGGGGCCTTTCGCGGATTATTTGGTAATTCCGGCGTTAATCCAAAAAAGAGATTCGAGCCCTAGAGTCGCGTGAGTCAGGAGACACAATCATGAAATTCGTAAAACTTGAGTCACGCGGTGGAGATTATCTAGTCGTCGCAGGAAATGTTGCCTGGTTGCGTTCAGATCAGGACAATCAAACGAAAGTCGGCATTGTCGGCGGACAGCCGTTGCTGGTGGCGGGTAGTATTGAAGAAACTGCAGCGAAAATTTTAGCCGGCTGAGTCTAGAATTGCCGCTCCGCCAAATGCGCAGCAAGGCTTTGAAATGACCGTCGAGTCTATCAACTGGGATTGAGACTTGAGCCGCGCGGCTTGTTGGGGAAAAAGGCCAGTCCCAGCTGTGGTCGCAATTGATAAACTCGACTAGTTATCTCGGCGCTTGCTGCCGTCAATATCCGTGCCAGGCTTTGACAAGATATTGCGGAGGAACGGCATGGCCCCAGTAGAATCCCTGTCCATAATCCGCGCCAAGGAGCCGTGCTTTCGCAAGATGGAACGGTGTTTCTATTCCTTCAACTACCGACTTCGCGCCGCGCGAACGACAAAAATCAATGATCGAACCCAAAACCGTTATGGGAACACGATCATTGCAATATGACCAGAATATCTGCTTGTCGATTTTCAACTCACGAAACGGGATATCGACAATCCTGTCGAGATTACTGAGGCCTGTGCCGAAATCATCAATCGAAGTGGCAAGCCCGCCAGCGGCGAGCATCTTACATACTTCAGCGACAGTCTGAATATCTGCCATCCGGTCCTCTTCGGTAATTTCCATTATCAGCGACCCAGCCAGATTCTGGCGCGAATTCAGTAGTCTTTTCAGGGCATCAACTAATCTGCGCTCCGTCAACAATATCGCGCTACAGTTAAACGATACGGGCAATTTTTTTTCCGACCTCTTCAGATGATCGACCAATTTCATGACCTGTTCGACAACGTTCAGCGTTGCCGATATTTCGAGATCAATCCCGGTCGTACTCGAAAAGATTGTCGATGGATCAATGGCACGCCGGGTTTTCAGCCGGGAAAGTGCCTCATAGCCCACCACACGGCCATCAATCAGCGAATGTTTGGACTGGAATTCCACCGCAATATTTTCAATCAGCTGATCGCTGGCGATCAGCGCCTTGATATAATCCGCATCATCAATTGTCTTCTGACCGACGTCCACAAATCGTTCAATCAGCCGCGCGAGCACATGGGGTTCGAACGGCTTTGGTAACGTTGCTACAATATGTGGCTCATCCGCGCTCACAATTCGATCCTTTCTCCGGCGGATGACTGGATCCACTCCGTCCATCAGAACCGTCGGGAGCTTCTGTCTACTCGCACATAATTGTTCCAACAGGTCGGGAGCGGCTTTTGCCAACTTCCGCTTGTCAGCGACCAGCGCATTTGGCGCAAATGCCGCCGCTCCGTCTAAATCTTTCGCTGAATGGACGCAGGCAACCGAGATTTCGCGCTGCTCAAGATCATCTTGCAGAAATCGTGTGAATGCACTTTCTTCATCTATCAGTAGGACACGTTTATTGGGTTTATTAGGCATTTTTTCTAAACCTTAACTGGCGATTATATGTTCGCATTTTTCCGAAATGATGAAGTCAGGCCTCGTCGGGTCCTGCTTCTCGCATTCGTTCTTTTTTACGATATTTTGACAGATGGCTGATTCTCAGGCCGGGCAGTCCGGACTTCTCGATCGATTCCTGCCAGGACAGGAATTCTTCAACGGTCAGACGATATCGCGAACAGGCTTCCTCGAGACTGATCAAACCGCCACTCACTGCCGCGACAACCTCAGCTTTGCGTCTGATGACCCAGCGAGTCGTATCGCTCTTCGGTAATTCTGCAAGGCTCAGGAATTCACCCAACGGTCCTGTGACAAGAACCGGTCTTCTTTCATTATCTGATTGCATAGGAGACTCCAAAAATGTTCAATCCCCCCCATTATTCTAGCAATTTTGCAACGCGATATGCCTACCCCGTTACATGAAGATACAAGTGCATCGAGGACTCATAAAATTTTGTTAAGCAATATGGTTAATTGTCGCTGAACCTGAGAGCGTGGACTGGCTTCAACCGAATGGAAAAGACATGAGACTGAGCATTGCGAGCAGCTTTGATCTGTTTCTTAAAATGAATAGACAGTCGGTGCATGCCTCTCATTTTACTACAAAATATCTGAATTTCCTGCATGGCAAAAATTGGATGATGATTAAAGACAATATCTTGCAGCTGCGCGCCGGAACTGGAAAACCATTCGAATGTCGGCAGACATTAGCTGCTTCTCACTAGAAATGTTGAAGAGGTTGTAGTCAAAATATTGATGGGCCAATCGAGCCGGATAAACCCGCGATTGTGATTGAGCTTCAGGCGAAATATCACCTTTCCATTTTGTCGAAAGATACTAGTGTTTCACTTTGTCTTTTGGGGAAGGGCCAAGCGCTATGCGATCTGTCAAAATATCTTCCATGGTTTCGGCCTTAACGCTCGCATTTGCTGCGATCACCGCTCCGGCTTTTGCCGAAACCACCGAATATCGGGTCTATATCCAAGATCGCGATACCGGTCATTTGATCATCGATACAGATGGATCAGAGGCAAGTGTCGACTTCGATTACAAGCAGAATGGCCGCGGCCCGACGATCAAGGAAAAGGTGACATTGGATGCCACTGGCGCCCCGCTCACCTGGGCAGTCAGCGGACGCACCACCTTCGGTAACGAAGTTGAAGAGAGCTTCAGCCGCAACTCGGATGAAGCGCGTTGGACCGATCTTTCGGGTCCGGGAGCGCTGACCGGCGAGGACATGCCGCTTTACTATGTCACACAGAACGGATCCCCATTTGATATCGCGATTCTTGCCAAGGCATTGCTCGCCGACGCGGATCAATCCATGCCTGTCGCGCCCACCGGCATCGCCAAGCTGGCAGAACGCGATCGGCGCGTTGTCGCGAGTGAAGAGGGCCCAGTCGAATTGATAACTTATGAACTTTCGGGACTCTCGACAACCCCAACCTATATCACTCTGGATGCAGCGGGCGATCTCGTCGCGTTGCCATCACCAGGTTTCATAATCCGGCCCAAAAGCCTGGATGACGGGGCTTCCAAGGCGCTTCAAGATCTCTCCGAACAGCTCGCTTCGCAACGCCTCGCACGGCTGCAGAAAGAGGCCGCTCGACATTATGACGGGCCCGTGCGGATTCGCAACGTCCGGATCTTCGATCCCGTAACCAAGGCGATGACTGATCCCCGCGACGTGGTCTTTTCCGGCAATCGGATAAGTGAAATAGTCCCGACGGGAAGTGTTGCCACGACGGGAGAAACCGAGATTGACGGAGCAGGCGGATCGTTGATCCCCGGACTCTATGAAATGCATGGTCATCTCCGACAGGAAGACGCGCTGATGAACGTGCTGGCCGGAGTGACTTCGGTTCGCGACATGGGTAATAATAACGGCGTTCTCGACCAACTTATAAAACGGATCGCCACGGGCGAGATTGCCGGGCCGCGCGTCACCCGCAGCGGCTTCATTGAAGGCAAAAGCAATTTCAGTTCTGCCACCGGGCGTCTTGCCAATTCCGAACAGGAGGCAATCGACCATGTCCGCTGGTACGCCGCGCGCGGCTACGTCCAAGCGAAACTGTATAATTCCATGAAGCCCGAATGGGCACCGGCGGTGATCGGCGAGGCCCATCGTTTGGGAATGCGCGTGTCCGGGCATATTCCAGCCTTTTCCAGTGCCGATGCGATGATCGCAGCCGGCTTTGACGAGATTACTCATGTCAATCAGCTGATGCTCGGCTGGGTCCTCAATCCTGATGAAGATACGCGCACTTTATTCCGTTTCACTGCGATGAAGCGCTTCCCTGATCTCGATATCGGTTCGCCGGAAGTCACCAAGACGCTCGACGCCATGGTCAGAAATAATGTGGCGCATGAACCGACGCTCGGGATTCACGAGCTTGGACTGACCGCAGTCAACGGCAAACGCGCTCCGGGCACTTTGGACTATTTTGATCATTTCCCGCCTGCGGAGCAGCGGCAAATGAAACAGGCTCTGTTCGGTACGGATAGCCAAGCGGAACGCGATCTTTATATCGGAGCTCAGAAGAAGATCGTCGAGACGCTCACCGAAATGAACCGGCGCGGAATTTTACTCATCCCAGGTACCGATATTGGTGGCGCTTTCACCCTTCATCGCGAACTCGAGCTCTTCACCAGCTTGGGCATGAGCAATGGTGAGGTACTTGCTCGCGGCACGCTTGATATGGCGAAATATCTGGGACAGGAACAGATGCTCGGCTCGATCGAACGTGGAAAGCTGGCTGACTTTTTCCTTGTTCCTGGAGATCCTGTAAAGGACATTAAAGCCATCAAAACAATCGCGATGGTGGTCAATAACGGAGCGGTCTATTTTCCAGATGAGGTCTATCGCAAAATTGGAATCAAGCCATTTGCCAAACCTCTAAAAATCGCAGCCGCCGAATAGACCTGAACTGCATGACAACAAGTACTGCTGGACATATTCGCTCTATCTAAATTGCCACGGCCGTCATGGTCGATCTTCAAACTCATGTTGACCGGTCTGAACGGGTTGCACACATGAGCCGATGCGATATAGCCGGAAAATGACCTTATCGACCAATCAGGCACAAACGCTATTACAAGATAGCATCACTGCATTGCGTGCGGGCCAAGCACAACAAGCGCGTGAAATGCTGGAAGCCATTTGTGCTCCGGATAGCGGCGGAGAACCACAATGGCTGTTACTCGCACATGCTTGCCGGGCGTTAGGCGATGATGCCGCTGAAGAAGCTGCGTTGCAAAAATTGCTATTGATCGACAAGCGCCATCTTGCCGCTCTGCTGCTGATGGGCGAACTGAAAGCGCGCACGGACGATGACCGAGCGGCAAATGGATTCTATCGCGCCGCTCTGAACATGGTCAGCGTGGGGACGGCCGTATCCAGCGACTTGCAGCCCAAGCTGAAACAGGCCGAAGAATTTCTCGCCGGCGCGCATGGGCGATTCGAAGCCTTTCTGGTTCGAAAGTTGAAAGACTCGGGACTGGATGGCAATGATACTCCGATCCCCGTGCGCAATGCGATCGACCTGTTGATGGGTCGCCGGGAGATATTTCATCAGAAGCCGTCGATATTCTACTATCCAGGAATGCCACAGCGCGAATTTTACGAACGCTACGAATTTCCCTGGCTCGCCGATATCGAAGCAACGATCCCCGACATGCAGGAAGAATTGGCGGGCGTGATTGCACAAACGCAAGAATTCACGCCCTATGTTCAAGGCCAACCCAACCGGCCCCGTCCCAATAATCCATTGCTAGATGACCCCAGCTGGGGTGCCTATTATTTCTGGAAAGATGGCGAGGAGGTTCGCGAGAATACGGACCGCTGCCCCAAGACCAAGGCGGCTCTGGAGTCAGCTCCGATACCTTTGATTCACGAACGGTCGCCGATGGCACTTTATTCCGTTCTGGAACCCGGCACCCATATTGCGCCGCATTATGGAATGCTGAACACGCGGTTGATTTGCCACATTCCGCTGATATTGCCCGAAGACTGCGCGTTACGCGTCGGTGGCGAAACCCGGCCATGGAAAGACGGCGAAGCGCTGATATTTGATGATAGTTTTGAACATGAAGCCTGGAATCGCAGCGACCAAAGACGGGTGATCTTGCTATTTGAAATCTGGCGCCCGGAATTGTCCGAAGCCGAGCGCGGTGCGCTGACAACAATATTTGAATCAATCAACGAATATCAGAAGCCGGTTGAAATCTAGCCTTTCGTTGGAGCGATTGCATCACCGAGATGGAGTCGTTTACCGCTGGTAATGATCACCCGGTCACCGAGCTTGGCTTGCTCAAACAACAGTCGAGCAAATTCCTCTGGTACGCCAATACAACCGCGCGTGCCCCAACCCCATTTGACGTCCGTGGCATGGATCGCGATGCCGTCATTGGTCAAGCGCAGCATATAAGGCATGGGCGAGCCGTAAATGTTGGACACATGATCCTTGCTCTTCTGGGTGATTGGAAAAACACCGGTGGGCGTGGGTTTCAGCGAATCGCCAAAGGTAATGACCGCAGCACCAATTTCATATCCATCACGAAAAACCGAAATACTCTCCGCTTTCAAATCGACAGTGACGACAAGTTCGCCATCGGGCACGCCTTCATCATCCCAAACCCAAACGCCGTGCACAAAGGGTTGGTCAATTTTCAATATCCGTTTGACCACAAATTTGTCGCTCAGCGGCAATTTGGAAACAATATCGGCTGGCGCGGCCTCTGCAGTCTCAAGAGGATCGCCGCCAATGGTGCCCAGCACTGCCGGGTCAACCTCAATTGGGCCCGAATGGATCTTCTGCACCGCCACAGGATGTTCCATTTCCGAGATTGGCGCAGGACCGCTGTTAGCGACACGCGTCAGGCCCGTCGCCAGCATGACGATTATCGCGAGTGCTGCGATCAACAATACTGATGCGCTGACTCGATATGCAATTTTCTCAATCATAGCCACTGCTCCCAACGTGCTGGGAAGTGTTTTACATCAATTAGTCCTAAAAAACGGCTAATTTTTGCTGCGTCCCGCTTCGGTACGCAGCCAGAACGAACCTTAAGCAGCAGCGTTAATGAAGTGTAAAAACCACGTCTAGAAAACCGCCTTTGCTCCGGTTTCATTCATCATCGCCTTGCGCACCATCGGGATGGGTGGGCCGCCATAGCTGAGAAATTCATCATGAAATTCTTTCCAGCCAGCAGTCGATCCATTTTCTAGAGTCTTTTGCTTGGCAAAATTCGCATTGGTCCAGTCTTCCCGTAACTTACGGATCATCAACTTGCCCATCGTATAATTGAGATAGGCAGGGTCATAGGTTCCCCGTGCCGCCTGCTGGGTGGCATTGCCGACATCTTGGTAACATTCGTTCCGAAACATATCGAAACTCTGCTTCACCGTCATCCCGCGCGCATGCAGTCCGATGGCAGAGAGATAGCGGCAGTTGCGCAGCAAGGCGTTGGTCAATTGGCCAATTTTGGTTTCCGGATCACCTTCGTGCAAACCCGCTTCCACCATCATTTCCTCGGTATAATGCGCCCAACCTTCGGCAAAGGCATAGCCGACGAACAATTTACCGAAGATCGATTCCGCGCGATTGGCGTGGAGGAAGTTCAGGAAATGCCCCGGCCATACTTCATGAATGCTGGTTCCCAGCAAATCCATCTTACCTGGAATATAGGCAGCCTGGGTCGCCTCATCCCAGGATGGATCAGGCGGCGAGATATAATAGACGCTCGGGAGACCCGTTTCATAGGGTCCCGGAATGTCGATATAAGCACTGTTCTGACGGTTGTAGGGCGGCGATTCCTCTACCAGAGCGACTTCGGTTCCAGGAATGGAAACGAGATTTTTCTCGACCAAAAATGCTCGCAGCGGCGGCAATTGGTCGCGTGCTTCCTGCACGGGCCCATTGTCCGGTTTGTTTGCGGCCATTTTCGCCATGCAGTCCACCATCGAAGCGCGCGGCGCAAATGTCGCGCATGCTTCGGCCAAGGCATCTTGATTCCGCTTCAAATCGGCTCGACCGATAGCTTCCAATTCATCGAGTGAGATATCAACGCCTTCGGTTTTGCTCACCATCGCCGCAAATTTCTCCGCACCCAGTGCATAGCCGCTCGCAGTTGCAGGCACCGAACCGATATATCCGGCCAGATCCTTCATTGCCGCGGCGGCAGCGGCGGCGGCAATATCAAATTGTTGGTGCAGTTCGGTGTCCTTCACATCGGCAAAAGCCGCCTTGGCATCGCCCGTAAAATAGTCGGCAAAACCGCCAAAACCGGCCTGACCATATTTGAGATAGGTTTCGGGAAGCGGGAGCTTCAGATTGGCCCTGATCTGCGCCGCGGCAGCCGGAACATTATTGGCATATGCGATAAACGCCCGCATCCGGGTTTCAGCATCGGCATAGGGTCGCGCAATATATACATTGGGGTCGAGCGGATAGACATAGAAATCTGGATTTTTGTGCGGCCAGTCCGCCGTTTCCAGCCAGAATAATTCGCCTTCCATCACGCTGACGAGATAGTCCCGTTCAAATTGTTCAGCGGCGCTCATATCGGCAGGATCGATCGCCTGGGCATTGGCGATGGCGCTCTTGCGAAAGGCGATCATCTGAGCGAGGCCCGCCTCGCTCCAATCGGGAAGCTGGCCATCAAATTCATGCTTGCCCTGATAGACGGCGAAGGTTGGGTTGATCGGGAAATAGCCGTCCAGAAAACCGGAAAGATAAGCACCCCAGACGCTGGACTTATCTATTTCCATCGATGCTACAGGTGCGTCGTCGACCTTGTTGCAGCCAGTGACTGTCAACACCGTCAGCGAAACCGCCAGCATGATATTGCGAATTTTCATTATCTTCTCCCCGATGGTCGACCTGGCCATTTCTGACCTTGCGTGAAAGGTGCCATAATCCGCCATCGATTGACCAGCCTTATTCGACCAATGGCGTGAGCAAGAATTTCTTGTTGTCCAACCCACAGGTTGCTGGGATAGGGACATCGCTCATGACGGATTCAGCACCCCATCCCTTCTCGATAGCCAATTATCGTTACCTCTGGTTCGCGCGGCTATCATCGATGTTCGCGCTCTATGCGATGATGCTGATCCTGGGATGGCAGGCCTATAATCTCGCACGCGAAGATATGGGAGTCGGAGCTTCGGCAGGCATATTGGGACTTTTGGGTCTGCTCCAGTTCATCCCGCTGTTCATCCTCACCCCCTTGGTTGGCTGGGTTGCCGATCACTGGGACCGCCGTTGGATTGCCCGCATTGTGCTGGCGGGACAAGCGGCGATCGCTCTGGTTCTCGGGCTGTTGACGATGACCGGCCAGATCAGCTTATGGTCCATCTATATCATCGCGGTCCTGCTCGGGATTTGCCGCGCTTTCCTTGGCCCAGCGATCACTTCGCTGGCACCCAATCTTGTACCGAAAGCCTCGCTCCCGCGCGCCATTGCACTTTCGACCATCGCCTGGCAGGTCGGCGTCATCGCTGGCCCCGGCATGGCGGGACCGCTTTACAAAGTCGATCCGTCCCTGCCCTATTTTGTCTGCACCGCGCTTTACAGCCTCGCGGTGCTGGCGATGTTCATGATCGGTCCCGTCACGCGCAGTGAAATTGACCGGACCAAAGGACCGGTCAAACAGGTGCTTGATGGCCTGTCCTATGTCTGGACCAATAAATTGGTGCTGGGCGCGATCACGCTTGACCTTTTGGTGATGTTCCTCGCTGGAGCGACCGCGATGATTCCGGTCTTTGCTAAGGATATCTTGAACGCTGGCGAGATCGGACTGTCGCTGCTGGCCGCCGCGCCGGCGGTGGGAGCAGTCATCGTTGCCGGGATATTCTCGTTCGTTCCATTGTCGAAAAACGTTGGAAATTCGATGCTTGTTGCGATGGCTGTCTTTGGTATCGGAACCATCGGATTCGGGCTCAGTACCTCACTCTATCTGTCGATGGCCTGCCTGGCCCTGTGCGGCGCGGCGGATATGTTCGGAGTCTATATCCGCAGTTCGCTGATCCAGCTGCACACGCCGGATGAAAAGCGCGGACGGGTCAACGCGGTCAGCCAGATGACGATCAGCGCCTCCAATGAATTGGGCGATGCCTTGTCGGGTGGACTGGCAGTGCTCGTCGGACCAATTGCAGCCATTGTCGGAGGCGGTGCAGCTGCTATAGCGGTAACCGGATTATGGTCGCGCCTTTTCCCCCAATTGGGCGCGGCGAAAACATTTGACCCGCCAGAAGAATTGCAGACGGAAATGATCAAAACTCGTAAAGTAACAGATTAGGAGAGCAGGACATGATTGCGAATAATATCCTCGAAACAATCGGAAATACCCCACATATCAAGATGCAGCGCCTGTTTGGCGCAGCCAATGTATGGATCAAGTCCGAAAGGTCCAATCCCGGCGGTTCGATCAAGGACAGGATCGGCCTTGCGATGATCGAAGATGCAGAAAAATCCGGCGCCTTGCAGCCCGGTGGGACGATCATTGAACCGACCTCGGGCAATACCGGTGTCGGTCTTGCCATGGTCGCTGCGGTCAAGGGCTATAAATTGATCCTCGTCATGCCGGAGTCGATGTCGCTCGAGCGTCGCCGGCTGATGCTCGCTTATGGCGCCAGCTTTGACCTCAGCCCGAAAGAAAAGGGCATGAAAGGGGCCATTGAACGCGCGCAGCAGCTGATCGACACGACGCCCGGTGCATGGATGCCGCAGCAGTTTGAGAATCCAGCCAATTTTGAAGTCCATAAACGCACCACGGCTCTTGAGATATTGGCCGATTTCAAAGACAATCCGCTGGATGCCATCATCACCGGCGTGGGCACGGGCGGCCATATTACCGGCGTTGCCGAAGTGTTGAAAGAACATTGGAGCAATCTCAAAGTCTATGCCGTTGAACCGGCCGGTTCACCGGTCATCAGCGGCGGCCAACCCGGTCCTCACCCGATCCAGGGTATCGGAGCCGGCTTCATTCCCGGAAATCTGCACACCCAGAGCATTGACGGCGCCATTCAGGTCGATCCCGCTGATGCCAAGGCGATGGCTCTTCGCGCAGCCAAGGAAGAAGGGATGCTCGTCGGGATTTCATCCGGTGCGACATTATCAGCAATTGCGCAGAAGCTACCAGAATTGGGCGACAATGCGAATGTCCTGGGCTTCAACTATGATACCGGTGAACGCTATCTGTCGGTACCGGATTTTCTTCCCGAAGAATGAGTGCAATCGAAATCCAGAATTTCGTCTATTATCATGATGACGTGGAGTTGGCCGGCTATATCGCCCAACCCAGCCATGACTCTCGTGCGGGTATTTTGATCGTTCCGACCATTGCGGGGCCCAGTCCCCGCATGCACGAACGAGCCCGATGGCTTGCGTCACTGGGCTATAGTGCGATGGTCTGTGACATTTATGGCAAAGGCCTGATGTCTGATCTCCAAGAGGCAAATCGTCTGGCCAGTCAGCTACGCGCCGATCCGCAATATTATCGCGCGCGTTTTCGCTGTGCGCTGGACGAGTTGCGCAGACGATCACAGCTCACGAACCCGCAGCTCGCCGCGATTGGCTATTGCATGGGTGGAGAAGCTGTTCTGGAGATGGCACGCGGTGGTGAAGATATTGCTCTGGTGGTCAGCTTCCACGGATTGCTGGCAACACCAATGCCTGCGCAGAAAAATACGGTAAAGGCGCGAATTCTTGTCTGTCATGGTCAGGCAGATCCATTGGTACCCCCCGAGCAAGTTCGTAATTTTCTAGAAGAAATGGATATTTCGGGCGCCAATTGTCACATGCATATCTACACGGGTGTGGTGCATGGATTTACTGATCCGGACAGCGATACCAAACCATTTGATGCCGTTCAATATGATGCCTCCGCAGACCGTCAGAGCAAGTCCGCGATGCTGAGCATGTTTGACGAAGTCTTCGAATGAAGGAAAGCGCCGACTTGATTACCAAACCGGCGCTTTCTTCATTCTGACTTGAATCCGAAACTTAGTCTGGCTTGCCGTCACCATCATCATCAAGCAGATCAGGTCGACCGTCGCCATCAGTATCCCAGGCGTCCGGCTGCCCATTTCCTGAACGATCCCAGGCATCCATGATACCATCGCCATTGGTGTCAATGGTTGGAGCCGGAATTTCAGACTGCATGTCTTCCGGTTCCTGCTCCGCAGCATGGGCGGCGACCGACAGACCCAATCCCACCGTTACAAGATAGGGCGTGATCCTCAGAAGGCGTTTGGGGGCGTTTTTGGAATGCATTGCATATACTCCTTATGCGTCTCATTCCCCTGTCTCGATCTTTGTGCGCTTTTAGAAGCAAAGGTTCCACCGCCGTTCGATGATTCGCTCTGAAATGGCGGTAAAGCGGCATTTTTTGCCATTCGTCCAAGCCGCCGCACGGCTGGTCGCAGCTCCGGTCGATCAGTGAAATTGACAGAATATCGGCAAACGTCTGTCGAAATCTCGACACATTCTTGAGCAAAAAACTGTTCAACAGGGTCGAGGCTTTCACATTGCGAGGTTCCGTACCATGGAAAAAAACTCATCCACATATGACAATTTGTCGGTGAATTCGAGCCGTCAAAACTCACGTCCATTGATCATCCGGGTGGGCAAACGCCTTCGCGGAGCGATGAACAAAATCTCTACATCCCAATCTATGATCCCAACCCAGCCCCTGATCAGTTCCGAATTTTTCCCGTGGTCGACGAAGTTGATCGAGAATTGGGAAATCATTGCTGCAGAAGCTCGTTCGATCATCCGTCACCGCGAAGCAGTGCCGCCGTTGAAGGATATTTCTCCGGATCACGCCCGGATCGCCGGCGATGGGAACTGGCGATCGTTCTTTTTGATCGGATATGGATATGAGCTGCCGGAAAATTGCGCCCGGGCGCCGCGCACGGCAGAACTCGTCCGCGAAATTCCAGACCTCAATTCGGCCTTTTTTTCCATATTGGAGCCCGGTGCAGTCATCCCGCGCCATCGCGGCGTCAGCCGCGGACTGGTGACAAGTCACCTTGGCCTGATCGTGCCGGCAGAGCATCAAAAGTGCACGATGCTCGTCGAAGATACCGCAGTCCACTGGCAAGCCGGTCAATGGCTGTTTTTTGACGACAGTTATGTTCATGAAGTTCACAATGATACTGAAGACCGACGGGTCATCCTGCTCATTCAAACCAAAAGACCGATGCGCCTGCTTGGCCGGATGGCCAATGATCTGATGCTCTGGGGTATTCGCCGGTCACCCTTTGTGCAGGATGCCCGGCGAAATCTGGATAGATGGGAAGAGGCTTTCAAAAAAGCCGAACGGAACGAAGCCGCCTAGGCGACGGCGAACATTTCAGGGTCCAGCGCCATGATCGCTTCGCTGCCACCTTCGATCTTGCGACGCAGCGATCCTGCATCGGGCAGGAAGCGTTCGGCAAAATATTGCGCGGTCACCAGCTTGGCTTCGTAATATTTAACATTGTCGCTCCCTGCCTCAAGGGCCGCTTGAGCCGCCTTGCTCATCCGCAGCCACATCAGACCAAGAGAGACGATTCCCATGATATGCATGTAATGATAGGCACCCGCTCCCGCATTATTCGGATTGGTCATGCCATGTTGCATGAACCACATTGTTGCTTGCTGGAGTTCGCCATTGGCTTTTTCGAGTGCTTCGGCAAATCCGGCCAGCTTTTCATTGCCTTTGGCTTCCGCAATTTCAGCTGCGATCACGCCGAACAACGCCTGTACGGCGCGTCCGCCATTCTGGCCGAGCTTCCGGCCGACGAGGTCCATCGCCTGGATACCGTTCGTGCCTTCATAAATCATCGCGATACGCGCATCGCGCACAAATTGTTCCATGCCCCATTCGGTTATATAGCCGTGACCGCCGTAGACCTGCTGCGATTCTGTGCAGATATCATAGCCTTTTGCAGTACCGTAACCCTTGATCACCGGAGTCAGCAGGCTCACCAGATCATTGGCCATTTGGCGATCTTCTTCCGATTCGGCTTTATCTGCAAGATCGACCTGCAAGGCACCCCAAAGAACCAAGGCTCGCATCGATTCAGTAAAAGCTTTGCCGTCCATCAGCATCCGCCGGACATCGGGATGGACAAATAGAGTGTCTGCCTTTTCCTCTGGATCCTGCGCGCCCGTCAATGCCCTGCCCTGACGCCGGTCTGCGGCGTAAATCACAGCATTTTGATAAGCTATCTCGCCCTGGGCCAGACCTTGCAGGCCGACACCGAGCCGTGCGGCATTCATCATGATGAACATCGCCCGCAGGCCCTTATTCTCCTCTCCGACCAGATAGCCGGTCGCGCCATCATAGTTCATCACGCAGGTCGCGTTGCCATGGATACCCATTTTTTCCTCGATAGAGCCACAGGATACGCCGTTACGTTCCCCCAATGAGCCATCTTCATTGACCAGGAATTTGGGTACGATGAACAGGGAAATGCCTTTGGAACTGTCCGGAGCATCGGGTGTTTTCGCCAGCACGAGGTGAACGATATTTTCTGACAAATCATGTTCACCGGCCGAAATGAAAATCTTCTGCCCGGTAATCGCATAGCTTCCGCCTGGTTGCGGAACCGCCTTGGTGCGGATCAGGCCGAGATCAGTGCCACAATGCGCCTCGGTCAAATTCATCGTGCCGGTCCATTTGCCGGAAATCATTTGGGTCGCATAGGTCTGCTTTTGCTCTTCGCTGCCTTCTGTCAGGATCGACGCAATCGCGCCTTGAGTCAGGCCAGTGTACATTTCCAGTGCCTGATTGGCAGACACCATGAACTCCATGACCGCATTGCCGACAACGCGGGGCAGTCCCTGGCCGCCAAATTCTTCAGGAGCGGACAAGGTTGTCCAGCCGCCATCGGTCAGTTGCTGATAGGCTTGCTTGAAACCCTGAGGCGTGGTTACGGAACCATCTTCATGGCGCGTACAGCCCTCTTCATCACCGGATTGATTGAGCGGGTGCAGGACTTCCGCCGCAAATTTTCCGGCTTCGGTGAGGATCGCGTCGACCATTTCCGGTGTCGCATTTTCAAATCCGGCGACGTTGGAATAATTTCCCAAATGAAGAACTTCGTTGAGGATGAACCGGACTTCGCCGATTGGTGCGGTGTAGCTGGGCATGATAGTTTCTTTCTAATCAAATAAGGGGGGGGCCGGAAGATACCGGAGATGATCCTCTATTTTTGTTGTGCTTTGCCTTCCGCCATCGCGTCCTGCACAATCTTTATAAAACCGGTTAGTTCCTTGATCGAACTATCGATGTCGGCGCGCTGTTTCTTCAGCGTATCTACCTTGTCCTGGCAGCGTTCGAGCGTCACCTGCATTTGTGTCGCACGACCGTCGCCCAAGTCATATAAGTCGATCATCTCGCGGATTTCGACGAGGCTGAATCCGACATTTTTTGCGCGCATGATCCAGGCCAATCGCGCGCGGTCCCGTTTGGTATAAATGCGCGACAGACCTTTGCGATGCGGTGCAATCAGTCCTTCGTCTTCGTAAAAGCGCAGCGCGCGGGCAGTGACGCCAAATTCCTCGGATAGATCGGAAATCGTAAAAGTTTCCCGGTTCTGGAGGTCCGGCGTATCAATCTCGGCATGACTGGGCGATTGCGACATGCCCGACTCTTAGCTTACGCTAACGTAAACGTCAATGCTATCCGCCAGGACATAGTTCTTCGATATCGCGACCGCGTGTGGAGCGCGCCAGCGCATCCCCTTCCCCGACGATATAGAAGCTGACACCATCGAACCCGGCCCGCGGGCTGCAATAGCTGCTGCAGCCTTCTTCCAGTCCTCCCGGAAATTTGAGTTCTACGCCGTCAAAGCTGGCGGTGAAGCTGCATTGCTTCTTACTGGTGAGAGTGATCTGGACATTCTCGCCATCTCTCTCTGCGCTACCCAGCCCTTCGCATTTGCTCGCGGGCCCAAAGACCGCAATCATCCCAACCTGATAGCCGCGCTCATCATTGCCAACCGCGCAGAAACGGTCGGTTCCCAGATCACTCTGGCGTTCAAATGCGCCTGACAAAGTGACCGTTCTGACATCAGGAATGACACCGGCCTCGATCGCCGCCTGCTCGAGCGAGGAGAGCTGTTCGCCGGAAGGTTCCGCTTCAATCTGGGCTTGTTCACATCCTGCCAGCAGCAGCATCAACGGCACGGCGGCCGAGAGCTTCATTCTACCGGCTCCAGCCCGCCGTCGGCAATCCGCCGATAGAAGCAGCTGGTCTGACCCGTATGGCATGTCGGCCCGGCCGGCTTGGCCTTGATCCAGATCGCGTCCTGGTCACAATCAATCCGCATTTCGCTGATTTCCAGTATATGGCCCGATGTCTCGCCCTTTTTCCAAAGCGACTGGCGACTGCGCGAAAAGAAATGGGCGACCTGGGTCTTGATCGTCAAATCCAGTGCCGCTTCGTTCATATATGCGACCATCAAAAGATCACCCGACGATTCGTCGGTGACGACCGCCGTCATCAATCCGTTCGAATCATATTTGGGTTGCAGCGTCGTGCCGGTCTCGCGGTCATGGTTTAATGGGTCGGTCATCTGTCTGAATTAGGCGCAGCAATGGTCCCGCGCAACGCAAAAGCTCGGATTTTTCGAGCGCCTGTGCGGCTTGGCCGGATTATGATGAATTTGTGACATTGGGGGCAGACAAAGCAGTCAATCAAACCTATATGACATGCCTCCCCCGCTGGATGGCACAAACAAGGTGAGATATGCTTACAACCCACCCGTTTGAAGACGACAAGCTTAGAGAAGAATGCGGGGTTTTCGGAGTCGCCGGCATTGAAGACGCAGCCGCCTTGGTCGCGCTG
Source organism: Sphingomonadales bacterium EhC05 (assembly GCA_001650955.1). Lineage (GTDB taxonomy): Bacteria > Pseudomonadota > Alphaproteobacteria > Sphingomonadales > Sphingomonadaceae > Parasphingorhabdus. Next base: position 86,230 of record LXYP01000026.1, on the reverse strand, counting down.
GGACTGCATGCGCTGCAGCACCGTGGCCAGGAAGCTGCCGGCATCACCTGTCGTAACGGCCGCGAACTATACAGCCATCGTGCGCTCGGCCCGGTCGCGGGAAATTTTGATAGCGAAGATGTCATCGGTCTGTTGCAGGGCGATTCGGCCTGTGGCCATGTCCGCTATTCGACCACGGGCGCAGGGACATTGCGCAATATCCAGCCGCTCGAGGCCGATCTTGCCTCCGGTGGTTTTGCGATCGCCCATAATGGCAATATTTCCAACGCGCTGTCGCTCCGCGAAGAACTCGTCCGCAACGGCTCGATTTTTCAGTCCACCAGCGACACCGAAGTCATCATTCATCTGGTTGCGACGTCCAAATATCGGACATTGCTCGACAAATTCATTGATGCGCTGAAACGTGTCGAAGGCGCTTATTCACTCATCTGCATGACCGCAGAAGGCATGATCGCCTGCCGCGACCCGCTGGGCATTCGTCCGCTGGTGATGGGCCGGATCGGCGATGCCTATGTATTCGCATCCGAAACCGTTGCGCTTGATCTGGTCGACGCGGAATATGTCCGCAGCGTCGAACCTGGCGAGCTGATCGTCATCATCGACGGGGAATTGCGCTCGCATCGTCCATTTAAAGATGCTCATCCTCGCCCCTGTATATTCGAACATGTCTATTTCTCGCGACCCGACTCGATCGTCGATGGCAATTCCGTCTACAGCGTCCGCAAGGAAATCGGGGCGCAGCTCGCGATGGAAAGCCCGGTCGAGGCCGACTATGTCATTCCGGTTCCGGACAGTGGCACACCAGCAGCTTTGGGTTTCGCAGAAAAATCCGGCATCCCGTTTGAACTCGGAATCATCCGTTCTCACTATGTCGGCCGGACGTTCATTCAACCTGGTGACGGTGTCCGTCATCTCGGGGTGAAGCTGAAACATAATGCCAATAGGCCGCTGGTCAATGGCAAGAAGATCGTACTCGTCGATGACTCGATTGTCCGCGGCACGACCAGCCTGAAAATCGTCCAGATGATGCGCGAAGCCGGTGCCGCAGAAGTTCATATGCGCATTGCAAGTCCGCCAACCATGCACAGTTGCTTCTATGGCGTGAACACGCCCACGCGCGAAAAATTGCTCGCAGCGCTCAAATCGATCGAAGAAATGCGCGAATTTATTCAAGCTGACAGCCTTGCCTTCATTTCGATCGAAGGCCTTTATCGTGCCGCTGGCGAGGATACCCGCCACGATATCCAGCCACAATATTGCGATGCCTGTTTCACCGGTGCCTATCCAACCGCTCTGACCGACCGCGATGGCGAAGACCAGCCGGATCAGCTGACCATGCTCAACGAGACTGTGGAAAACAGATCGGGCGGCAATGACGACAATCCTTCCGGCGATATGCCGCGACTAAAACAATCGGTGAATTGACGTGAAATTTGAAGGCCAAGTGGCGCTGGTGACAGGCGCAAGCGGGGGCATTGGCGCAGCGACCGCGATCGCCTTGGCCAAAGAAGGCGCCCATGTCGTCATCACAGCGCGAACCGCCAAGGATTTGGAAGCGGTGGAAGAAACCATTCATGCCGCCGGTGGCAGCGCCACCATCGCTCCGCTCGATCTGACGGATGGCGACAGTATCGGCCGATTGGCTGCAGCGATTGGCGAGCGTTGGAAGTCGCTCGATATATTGATCCTCAACGCCGCGATGCTCGGATCACTAGGGCCGGTGACCGCCATTGACGGCAAGGAATTCAACCAGGTCCTGACACTCAACCTGATCGCGCAACTGGCGCTTATCGCGGGCTTTGATCCGATGCTGCGCAAAAGCGACAATGCCCGCCTGCTCGCAATCAGCAGCAGCGTCGGCCGCAAGCCCCGCGCTTTCTGGGGCGCTTATGGCGCATCAAAAGCGGCGCTCGAAACATTGGTGCTGAGCTATGGCGAAGAAATGCGCAATCTCGGGAAATTGCGCACCGCGATCATTGATCCCGGCCGTACCCGGACCAAGATGCGTGCCCACGCCTATCCAGGCGAAGATCCAGCCAGCGTCAAGCCTCCTGAATCCGTCGCCGATAGACTGTTGGAAATTCTCGCCAGCGATTTTGAAACCGGCGAGTTTTTCCAGATCAACTAGTCGGCGGCTCGGCCCCGACATAGGCTTTCACCGCTTCGAAAAATGCGATCCGCTGGCTGCCCTGTTCATCGGGCGTTGCGCTTGGCCAATTGCCATTGCTGGCGATCACCAGCTTGCGGGCCGGGTCAATGAAAATACCCTGTCCGAAAATGCCCTGACCGGCAAAGCTGCCATCATCAAATGTCCACCATTGATAGCCATAGCCGCGTCCTGGCACGCCGATATCCGCCTGCTTGGTGCCGGCTTTTTCAAACCAGCCCTCGGGCACGACCGACGTCTCGCCAATCTTGCCGCCATTCATCGCAAATTGTCCAAACAGCGCATAATCCCGGACCGTCGCCGAAATACAGCAGCCACCAATTTCTTTACCGCCCTCGTTGAGCAGCCATTCTGCATCCTGTGACATGCCATAAGGTTGCCAGACTTTTTCCGAGAGATATTCGGAAATGGTCTTGCCGGTTGCCTTGGCCACGAGCACCCCAATCAAATTTGTCTCACCGGTATTATATTGCCAGCGCGTCCCGGGTTCTGCCTCGCTCTCCAGCGTTTTCATATAGACGATGATCGGATCCATCCCATCGACCGGCAAAGTGCCGTTAAACAACGCCACATCGGATTTGGGATCGGCATAATCTTCGTTCCACCTGACGCCGGAGGTCATCGTCAGCAGCTGCTTGACCGTCACCCCGTCATAGCCACTGCCTTCAAGTTCCGGAATATAGTCGGTCAAAGGATCGTCGATTGATTTGATCAAACCATCCTTGATCGCTGCCCCGACCATCGTCGAGACCAGAGATTTGGCGACCGAGAAAGAGGTCCAGCGCTCGTCCTGGGAGAAATCCCGGCGATATTCCTCCATCCGAATTTTTCCATCCTGCAATATCACCAGTCCGGCGAGCCGCTGTTGGTCCATATATTCGTCAATTGAAAGCGGCGCACCGGCGACCTGAAATGTGGAAGGAAGCGCTTCTCCGACTGCCAGAGCCACCGGATTATCGCCGGCGGCAATCGTGTTCGAAGGCACAACATCGTGCATCACGCGAAAGGCTTTGTCTCGCTGGTCATCCGTCCAGAACAGCACATTCTTGTCAGTCGGCAGTCCCATAGCACTCGCCGCGACTTCCTTTGCCTGTTCGCAAGCCGCCAGCGTCAAACATAGGCCAGCGCCCGCAAGAGCCATCGTCAATTTCTTTGTAAACATTCCATTTCCTCCCAGAAAAACCTAATTTTTTATCAATGTCACCTGGCCGACATCAATGCCGCCTCCGCGAAAACCGCCTTCGCAATAGGTGAGATAATAGCGCCACAGCCGGACAAAATGCTCATCAAATCCGGCTGGTAGATTACCGTCTTCTACCACGGCATCAAAGCGTTTGCGCCAGAGTTTCAACGTCTCGGCATAGTCGATCCCGAAATTATGCTGATCGGTCCATTCGAGTCCACGTTCTTCGGCCAAAGCCTTGAACCGGCTCTCTGACAAGAGCATCCCGCCGGGAAAAATATAAGTCTGGATAAAATCGGCACTGGCGGCATATTCTTCGAATATATCGTCTGCAATGCTGATATATTGAATCGCCGCTCGTCCGCCAGGCTTGAGATTTCGCGCGATAGAATGCAGAAAATCCGGCCAATATTTCTGCCCAACCGCTTCCACCATTTCGACGCTGGCGATTGCATCATATTGACCATCGACATCGCGATAATCCTGAATCAGATATTTGACTTCGGGTTCATGATCACGGGCCCAGGCGGTCTGCTCGTCCGAGAGGGAAATAGCGGTCACTTCGAGACCATGATCCCGCGCCAGGCTTCCCGACAAATGGCCCCAGCCACAACCGATTTCCAAAATATTGTCGCCTGTCTTCACGTTTAACCGATTCGCGATCGCCGCAATTTTCGCTTGCTGTGCACCTTGAAGATCAGTCTGATCATCCAGGAACAAGCCGCTGGAATAGCTCATCGTTTCGTCGAGCCACAGGGCATAGAAGTCATTGCCGAGATCATAATGATATTGAATATTCTGCCGCGCCCGCAGCTTGTCATTATTTCTGCGCGCATGGCGGATTTTGGCGATGAGTTTGAACAACCCGCCGGCCCGTCCAGTATCTTTCAATCCTGCACGATTGCGGGAAAACAGGTCAAAGGTCTCGACCATATCCGGGCTTTCCCACTCACCCTTTTCCCACGCGCGATACCAACCAATCGAACCGGAATTCACTAGCCGCAGCAGCGCATTCCAGCGGTGCAAGGTAATCCGGGCTGTCGGACCGTCACCGCGCCCACCAAGAATGCGGGTCGTGCCGTCAGGCAATTGACCTTCAAATGTACCATGATCGAGTCCCGCATCAATCCGGTCCAATATCCGATGGAAACCGGGCGCTGTAAGCCGCGCGAACAAGCCGCCGCCAGTCCCGAAACGCTTACGCGCATCGAGCAGATGCTTGCCTCTTTTTGGTGCCTGCGCATTCATTCCTGCATAATGGACGAGCGGCAAGTGCTTGGCAATGCGGAACTATCCGTAACTCGCCCTTATTCTAACTGTCGTCGACCTGTCCCGGCGCGGCCGCGGACCCGGCCAGAATTCCGCCGTCAATCGTGATTTCAGTACCGGTCATATATGTCGCCTCGTCCGAAGCGAGCAGGACGGCGGCGGCGGCAACTTCGCTCGCCTCGCCGAAGCGCCGCAGCGGCGTATCCCTGACCATCGCTGCCATGGATTTCTCGCGTTGGGCGCCCTCTCCCAGCATCGGTTCCCACATCGGCGTCATGATCGCTGATGGATGGATCGAGTTGCAGCGGATTTTCCAGCCCTGTTGCGCGCAATAGAGCGCGACCGTCTTGCTGTGATTGCGGATCGCGGCTTTTGATGACGCATAAGCGGCCGCACCAGCGATTCCGACCATCCCGGAACGCGAGGAAATATTGATGATCGCCCCCTCGCCTTTCTCCTTCATCGCCCGGATCGCATAGCGGCAACCCAGAAAAGTGCCGTCCAGATTGACTCGGTGGACCGCGCGCCAGTCTTCGAGCGCCACATTTTCCGGATCATGCGGCACCATGCCCGCCTCGAAACCGGTGATTCCGGCATTGTTGACGACAATATCAGCGGTCGGGTGCAATTCAGCCAAAGCCGCCCAATCGGCCTCATTCTGGACATCGAGATGGAAGGTCGCGCAGTTGAGTGCTGTCCCTGTCGCCAACAGCGTCTCGTCATCGCAATCGGTCAGCAGGACAGTCGCCCCTTCCTCGACAAAGGCTTGGGCAATCGCTTTGCCTATGCCGCGGGCAGCGCCCGTAATAACGCAAAATTTCTCTGATAATCTGTGCATGATAGATCCTGAATATAGGTGTCAAAATAACCAGCCCGACGGACTGAAGCCATTGCATTTTGATTTGACCCGAGGGCAACCTAGCTGTTCATCGACCTGATATCCTTTGGAATTGCGTCCTTTTGATAGCGGCTTGGAGCGCGGATTTCAATCGCCGCGCCTATTTCACTTGGGCATATGCGCCGAGCGCGCGCGCACGTCCTTCTTTATGGGCAATGATCTTGGTCGGATAGCTGGCTGGTCTGCAGCCATGTTCTTCGGGATCATGGACATAGGGATCATCCAGATCGCCAAGCTCGGGAACCCATTGGCGGATATAGTCGCCGGCTTTGAATTTCTCGGACTGGGTCAACGGCGCCATGATCCGGACAAACATATTGGCATCGACACCGCTGCCGGCCGACCATTGCCAGTTGACGCTATTCGAGCCGAAGTCAGCGTCGACCAACGTGTCCCAGAACCATTTTTCGCCTTCGCGCCAGTCAATCAGCAAATGTTTGATCAGAAAACTGGCTGCGATCATCCGCACCCGATTGTGCATCCAGCCGGTGGCCCAAAGCTCCCGCATCCCCGCATCGACGACCGGATAGCCGGTTTTGCCTTGGCACCAGGCCTTGAAATCCTGTTGAACTTTGGCATCAGCCATATCCCGCCATGGTAGAATCCGCAGCTTTTCGCTGTAGCTTTCGCTGCCATATTGCGGGAATTGGATGATCACATTTTGCGCATAGTCGCGCCAGACCAGTTCCTTGAGAAAGGTTTCCGCCCGATCCGTGACATTGGCAATCCGGTGCCAGATTGTCGCGGGGCTGATTTCGCCGAAATGAAGATGGGGCGACAGGCGCGATACGAGCGGTTCGGACGGCAAATTCCGGCCGTCGTCATATTGTTCGGCCTTGTCGACAAAGGCCTCGAGGTTTTTCTCCGCTCCGGCCGTTCCCGGCTGCCAATGATCTGCAAATTCTGTCGCCCAGTCCGGTTTGGTCGGGAGGAGCTTCCAGTCCGCCAGACTATCGCTCTCCGGCCAGATTTCGGGGGGTTCAAGCCGGTCCGGAGAGGCCTCGCCGACGGCGGGCGGCATATGCTGACGCATGGCTTTCCAGAACGGCGTGTAGATTTTATAGGGGCCGCCGCTGCCGGTCTTGACGGTGCCGGGCGGGAGCAGATAATTGCCATGATGGAGGATCAGTTCCGCATCCTCCGCCAGAATTCTCTCCAGCGCGCGCTCGGCGTTGCGCCACCATGGTTCATGGTGATGCAGCCCATGGACTTGGGTGGCGCCGGTAGATTTGACAATTTCGGCCAACACCTCGGCGGCCCTGCCCCGCCGCAGGATCAGCCGCGAGCCTTTATCCCGCAGAGTCGCCTCCAATACCTCCAATGACCGATGCAACCACCAACGCGACGCCCCGCCCATCCTGCGGTGTTTGGGGGTTTCGTCGTCAAGGATATAGACCGGGATGACAGGGCCGTGCGCAGCGGCTGCAGCGGCGACAGCGGCCTGATCAGAGAGGCGCAGGTCGCGGCGGAACCAGATGATGGTGGGTGCGTTCATGGGAAGTGAATCGCCTATTCTGCGGGTTCGTCCAACCTGTCTTTCGGGACAGTTGCCGACACCCCGAAACGATCAATCGCCAGTTCGTGCTGAAACCGCATATCGCTGACGCTCACTTCAATTGCCTGCGCTTGTGTCTCGATCCCGATCAGCGGCATCCGGGACCAGAATAGAAAATCGCGCAAATGGCGGTGTTGCCCGGAAGCTTGTGCGACAACATCAAGGTCCGTATCGGATATGAACACCGCATCATTGTCGCTTACTGGCGAACGGGAGGTTAAGTCGAATGACCACTGCCGGTAGCGATTACCGCTCTGGATCAGCATCTCTCTTTGCCAGAACAGAAATGGCAATGGATTCGCCACAACCGCGGACGGTGTTTCGCCATATTGCTGTTCGACGACCATCCTCGTATCCGCTTCGGCCTTGCCGGTGATAAGACCATTGCCGAAGATATAGGCGCAGATTACCGCAAAACTGATCCAGGCGGGTCGCTGCCAATTGGCATCGCCCTTCTTCTCCCGCCGTCGTGAAATCCAGAGACCCGAGATTAATGCGATCCAGATCCAGATATCAATGATGAAGATGCTGTCGCCGTAAAACCATTGTGAGGAAAACGGCTCGAGCAACCGAATACCGTAGCTGTTCAGCCAATCCAGCGCCGGATGGCTGAGGCATCCGATATAGGCCAGCGCCAACAGCCAGCCCTTATGGATCGGCAACCGATCCGCTGGCCGCGTGCCGCGCTTCAATTGCCAGCGATCAAAGCCGATCATGATCACCGTCAGGATCAGTGGCAGCAGCAGCATCGCAATCGGCCCATGGGTGATCCCACGCCTGATCGCCAAATGCTGAACCCCGTCAAGCAGAGTCGCCGCGGCATCTATGTCAGGAATATTGGCAGCTATGATCAGCGTTGCCATTCCCAGACCAGTTTTCTGTTTCAGACCCATTTGGCCCAAAACTGCGCCAGCAAGGCTATGGGTCAGATTATCCATATAGGACTATAGCTCTGGTCCGTCTTCGGTAACCGTCCAGGTTTGGCCTTTGTTCAACAGCGACTGCAAATCAGGTTTCTTGCCTTCCGATGCTTTTGCATTTTGTTCGACAACCGCTGCTTCAAAGGTCGGGCGCGGATCATCGTAGAGCACGCCAATGGCCATCGGGAATTCGCCAAATGGCATATCGATGAGCATATGCGCGACGGATTTGTTGGTCACATCATGGACGATCACACCGGCCGCCTGCCAGTCTCCATCCACCACATCAACCACTTCAAGCTCAAGCGTATCGCGGTTCAATGTGATGCCCTTCGCGCCTTTTTCAAACAGCATGGGTTCACCATTGCCGAGCAGCAATTGGGTCGAAGCAGCGGTTTTCTTGGCCGCAAATTCTTCGAACACGTCTTTGTTATAAACAATGCAATTCTGGAAAATCTCGATGAACGCAGCCCCCTTATGGGCATGGGCCGCCTTTAGAACATTGGTAAGGTCTTTGTGAATGTCGATCCCGCGTGCAATGAACCGCGCACCGGCGCCCAGCGCAAAAGCGCAAGGGCTCGCAGGCCGATCGACCGATCCATAAGGGGTCGACGGGGTCGTTGTTCCTACCCGCGAAGTCGGGGAATATTGCCCTTTGGTCAGGCCGTAAATTTCATTGTTGAACAGCATGATCTGACAATCCAGATTACGACGCAGCAGGTGCATCGTATGATTGCCGCCAATCGAAAGCGCATCACCATCGCCGGTAATGATCCAGACATCCAGATCCGGATTGGCCAGCTTCGCACCAGTCGCCACCGCCGGCGCACGGCCGTGGATCGTGTGGAAGCCATATGTTTCCATATAATAAGGAAAGCGCGAGGAGCAGCCGATCCCGCTGATGAACAGCGTGTCTTCGGGACGAACGCCGAGCTCCGGCATCGTCCGCTGGACAGCTTTCAGGATCGCATAGTCGCCACAACCAGGGCACCAGCGAACTTCCTGGTCCGTTTCCCAGTCCTTTAGCGTCGTGATTTTTGTCATCTCGTTCATGAGAGATTCTCCTCAATCGCCGCGTCAATTTCGGCAATGGTAAAAGGCTGGCCAGAGGTTTTGTTCACCGGCTTGGCATCAACCAGGAATTGGTCACGGAGCAATGTTTTCAACTGACCAGTGTTCATTTCCGGCACAATGATATTATCGTAGCTTTTCAAAAGATCGCCCAAATTTTTCGGCAGCGGCCAGATATTGCGAATGTGAATATGGGCCACGTCCTTACCGTCGGCAACGGCCCGGCGCACAGCTTGATGGATCGGTCCGAAAGTCGAGCCCCATCCGACAACAGCCAACTTGCCGCCCTTTTCACCTAGCGCGACATCTTGATCCGCTATGCTCTCGGCTACGCCGAGTACTTTGTCTCGCCGAATTTCCGTCATCTGCTGATGAGTCGCAGGTGCATAATCAATATGACCTGTATCTATCGCCTTTTCGATACCACCGATACGATGCATCAATTCGGGCGTGCCCGGCTTGATCCAGGGCCGCGCCAGTTTTGCATCGCGACTATAGGGTTTCAATCCGCCCTCTGGCATATCCTTCAGGAAGCTCACAGGGAACGGTTCCAGAGTCGATACGTCTGGAATTTGCCAAGGTTCCGCTGCATTTGCGATATAGCCGTCGGTCAGCAACATGACGGGTGTCATATATTGCACGGCAATCCGTACCGCTTCGATTGCGCAGAAAAATGCATCACTCGGCGACCGCGCCGCGATAACCGGCATTGGCGCATCGCCGTTGCGACCATAGACTGCTTGATACAGGTCGGATTGTTCGGTTTTTGTCGGCAAGCCAGTCGACGGACCGCCGCGCTGCGAGTTGATAATCACCAATGGCAGTTCGGTCATGATCGCCAGTCCCATGGCTTCGCCCTTTAGCGCGATACCAGGTCCGGAGGATGATGTGATGCCCAGCTTACCCGCATAGCTTGCCCCAATGGCCGCCGCGATGGCCGCGATCTCGTCTTCCGCCTGGAAGGTAGTGACGCCAAATTCCTTGAGCCGGGACAGGTGATGCAAAATCGCCGAGGCCGGTGTGATCGGATAGCCGCCAAAGAACATTTCAAGGCCCGCAAGCTGGACGCCTGCAACGAGACCGAGAGAAATGGATTCGGCACCGGTGACGGTCCGGTATGTTCCTGGCGCCGAAGGCGCAGCTCCGACTTTCCTCTGTGTCAGATGACCGCCGCCCAGACCATCGCCAGAAATCTCTGCGGTTTCGCCATAAGCATGTCCGGCATTGAGCGCCGCAATATTGGCATCGGCAACGGCAGGAAGTTTTGCAAATTTGTTCTTCAACCAGTCAACAATCGGTTGGCGATCTCGCTCGAACATCCATAGCGCCAAGCCCAACGTCCACATATTTTTCGAGCGCAACGCTTCCTTATTGCCCAAGCCGAATGGCTTTACGGCATCCAAAGTTAGCTGGGATATATTGAGTTTGAGCAATTGCCACTTGGCTAAAGAACCATCTTCCAGCGGATTTGTTTCATATTTGGCTTTATCAAGATTACGTTTTCCAAACTCGCCTTCATCAGCGATGATCAGACCGCCTTCGCGCAGCGCATCGACATTGGTTTTCAAAGCCGCCGGGTTCATCGCAATCAGGACGTCAGGTTCATCACCTGCAGTCTCAATCGCTCGGCTACCAAAATTAATCTGGAAAGCGGAAACACCAAAAAGCGTCCCTTGTGGCGCACGAATTTCTGCTGGAAAATCAGGAAAAGTAGCGAGATCACTTCCCGCTAGCGCGGTTGACAGAGTGAATTGCCCTCCGGTGAGCTGCATTCCGTCGCCACTGTCGCCAGCAAAGCGCACGACTACATTTTCTGCGCCCTCAGGATTCGGGCTATTCGGTTCGTCCTGCTTCAATGCGGTGGCCATGATTACTTTTTTCCGTGCCGTTATTATTTATGCACCTTGCCCTAGAGCAGCAATGCGAAGCGTTTCAAACCACAAAAACTAATAGGGATAAAGCATTTGTTTGGGTGACCGCCCGCCGAATAGCGCTTGCCTAATGAATGCAGCCTGATCTAATCGATCAGTTAAACGGTAGGAGACAATCGATGACGGACACGTATGTACGACCTGATGTGCAAATGATTTTGACTATGATGGCACAATCAGACCAGCCGCTGATGTCAGAAGTAGAGCCGGAAGTTGCCCGAGAAATGTACAATATGATGGCGGCGATGCTCGAGGCAGACGCGGTCGAGCTCCCCCGTATTGAAGATTTAACCTGCCCCAGCCCAGATGGCGATATCGCACTGCGTCTTTACGATAGTCAGACCGAGCGGAGCGCCGAAACACCCGTCATCATCTTCTATCACGGCGGTGGTTTTGTGATCGGCGATCTCGAATCGCATCATAGTTTCTGCACCTATATCTCTCGTGAGATGGATCTTCCGGTCGTTGCAGTAGATTATCGACTGGCCCCAGAAGCACCATTCCCCGCGGCACCACATGACAGCATAGCTGCCACGCGATGGGTTGCAGACAATCAGGAACAGCTCAAACTCAAAATCAGCGGCCTAATACCCTGCGGCGACAGCGCGGGAGGAAATCTCACCCTAGTGGTTGGACAAATGCTGGCCGCAGAACCCGCGTCGGTCCCAATAATCGCGCAATTTCCGATGTATCCTGCTTCCCGTATGGACGCAGAGGGCGGTTCAATGGATGAGTTTGCCGAAGGTTTTCTACTCACCAAAGAGAGCATGGACTATTTCAACAGCCATTACGCCCCAAAGGATGATGACATTCATGTCTCGCCATATCTCGGCGATCTCGCCAAATCTCCGCCGACCGTGCTGGTGACCGCTGGCCTTGATCCGCTGCGGGACCAAGGTCGCGAATATGCCGCAGATTTGATCCGGCACGGGATAGATACAATATATATCGAAATGTCGGGCAGCGTGCATGGCTTTATCAATATCCGCAAGGCTGTTCCTTCGGCAGCTCAGGATGTCGACAAGATGATCGCCGCCTGGAAAACATTGCTAGCCAACCTGTGAGCGATTTCGATCATCTGCCCTATCGCCCGTGTGCCGGGATCATGTTGGCCAATATGAAGGGCGAGGTATTTGTCGGCCAGCGTCTCGATGCGGCCCAGAGCAAATATCCCGATGCTTGGCAAATGCCACAAGGTGGGATTGATGATGGAGAGGAAGCCGAAGCCGCGGCTTTGCGGGAACTCAGCGAAGAGACCGGGGTTATCTCCGATCATGTTCAAATTATCGCACGTACGAAAGAAGAGCATTTCTATGATCTTCCTGAGGAATTGCTCGGCAAGATCTGGAAGGGCAAATATCGAGGGCAGCGTCAAAGCTGGTTTCTGATGCGGTTCAATGGCGAAGATCATCATATCAATATCCACACCGATCATGCCGAGTTTGTAAATTGGAAATGGGCTGACCCCAAGGGCTTGCCAGATATGATCGTCCCCTTCAAAAGGGACCTGTATCGTGCGGTTCTGAAGGAGTTTGAACCGCTGATTTAATCGCCAATATTCGGAATTGTGATATGGGTAAATTAGCGTTAGCGACTGCACTCATTGTTGGAGTGAGCTTTTCCAAGCCAGCTGCGGCCGCGCTGCCAGTTCCCGTCAAAGCAATGATTGACGCCGCGATCGCGTCCGGAAACAAGCAGGATGTCCTTGCGGTTGTAAAAATTGCCAAAGCAACAAACCCAAATGATCTCGCCGAGATTGATTCCATGATGGCCGACTATAATGCCAAACAGGCAAAGATTGCCGCGACGGCTCAACGCAAGAAGCAAGAGGCGGGTTTCTTTGAAGACTGGAAAGGGCAAGGCGAATTGGGGGGCTTTCGTTCAACTGGAAACACCAGGAATTTAGGCATAACTGGCGGCGTCAAACTGGTTAAAGATGCTGTTAAGTGGCGTTTGAACTTTCGGGCACGTGCTGATTATGAACGCAATAGAGGTAGGACCACCCGGGATCAGATCAGCGTCACTATCGAACCGAACTACAAATTCAGCAAAAAACTATACGCATATGGACTTACACAGTTTGAACGGGATCTCTTACAAGGATTTTCTGCCAGATATACTGTGTCAGGCGGGCTGGGGTATGAGCTGGTCAAAACCAAAGATGTCAGGCTCGCGGTAAAGGCCGGACCCGCTATTCGTATCACGCATTTTGTCGGAGGCGATTCCAAAAGCAGTCTTGCTGGCCTAGTCGGCGTTGATTTTGACTGGCAGATTTCTGACAATCTTAAACTTACTCAGGATGCAGGTGGGACTTGGGCAAGCGATGCACAAGGTTTCACTTCAGCCGTTGCAATCATTGACAGCGAGAGCACTACTTTAACAGCCACGACCGCACTCGACGCAAAATTGATCGGAAGTCTTTCCACGCGTTTTTCTTACAAGATCGAACACGAAACAAATCCACCGGTAGGCCGCATCAAAACCGATACGCTCAGCCGAGTTTCCTTGGTCTACGATTTTTGACTAATCTCGACGGTCAGCCTGTCAGGGTGTTTCGGTAACCGGCTTTTCATCACCAACTTGCGGCTTGGGTGTCACAGCCTCAGCTGAGAGAACAGGTTTCTTTTCCGACAGCTTTATTGCGGAAGCCAATCGGTCGATCTGATCACAGCGTGTACGGCACAAGGTCTCTATCCGCGACAGATTGATTTTGGCTTTTTCAACCGCACCACGTTGAATGAGCGCTTCACCTTGTCCCGACAGTGCGTCCAGATTATTCGGGTCAAGAATTAGCGCTTCCCGATACAGGCGGATGGCTTTTCCTGGTAATTTCTGAGCTCGGGCAATTTGTGCCAAAGCAATATAAGCAGATCCATTGCGCGGATCGACGGCCAGCGACGTCTCATATAGATCTGCAGCCAAATCCAGTTCACCGCGTTTTTGCGCCGCTGTACCCAGTTGCATATATTCGACCGAACGTTGCTTGATTTCAATATCGGCTGATTGACTAAAACCCGCACTAGAAACCGTTGCAAAAACAAGAGATATGGCAATAACGGCCGGAGAAAAACGCATAATCAGCTCCAATAGACTTTCTTCATCTCTAGCAGAATCATCTGCACGGACGCTTAACATGATTTGCTATCATAATTTTTCGAGACACGAGAAATAAAAGCCATCCGTTCCGTCATGATACGGTGAAAGAAGAAGACCTTTACGATATGGGCGACCAATCGGCAAATCAACATTTATATCTCGCCAATCTCGACGGCCTTTGGTGAAATTGCTGATCTGATCACCGCCTTCAGCATGCAATAGCGAACATACAGCATAGATCAGCCGTCCGCCCGGCATCACCAATTCACTCGCGAGATCAATCAATCGTGCTTGCAATTCGACAGTCTGTGCCAGCCGTTTGGGCGTCATCCGCCAGCGCAATTCCGGATTACGCCGCCAAGTTCCAGTCCCCGAACAGGGCGCATCGACCAACACCAGATCACATTTGTTCTTGAGATGCGAAAGCGAGTCCATTTCCTTTTGCGGCGATAGCAAAATCGTTTCGATATTCTTTGCGTCGGCCCGTTTCATACGCGGCTCAATCCGACTCAATCGTCCACGATCGGTGTCCGCAGCAATGATCCGCGTATCGTTCGCTAGTTGTCCAGCCAATCCAAGCGTCTTGCCCCCTGCCCCCGCACAAAGATCCAGCACCGTCCCAGGCAGCGATGCAAGACTCGCTGATACAATCGCCTGACTACCCAAATCCTGAATTTCAATCAGTCCGTCATTATAGGGTCGGCTGTTTTCAACGCTGGTTCCGGTCGGCAAACGATAGGCATGCGCGAGCGGAAGGCGTTCTGTCTCCGGCCACTCATTGATTATATCCTCTGCTTTGCCGGCTTTAGGATTGAGCCTGATATCCAGCGGGGCACGATCAAATAATGCAGTTTTTTCCGCTTCATCAATCGGAGATGCAAATTCTGCGTTCAACCAAAACGGTATTGCTCTGTCTTCCGAGCAAAGCTCCCCATCTGCCAGTATCTGGGGGCCATAGTTTGAGCCGTCAAATAGATCCGCAACCCCCTTATCTTGATGAGCTAGGCCAACCATCGCAGCCCTGCCACTTTCAGGGCGATCACCAAATTTTCGAATCGCCGTGTAGACTAGCTCGCGAATAGCGCGACGATCACCTGAGCCTGCATAGCGACGTGCTTTGAAATATTTTTTCGCGATATTGTCCGCAGATGCGCCATTGTCGCGCGCAGCGACAATGATCTCGTCCAACAGCTCTATGGCCGCCTGGAGGCGTGCTGCTGGTCTCAATTTTCTGCAATCAAAGGATGATGTTTCTGGATTTCTGTCTGGTGTCGAACGCAGAAAAACTTTGAATTTTCGGTCCGAATCTGGTCGACTTGGAATTTCCCAAGTCTCTCCACCCGATCTTCTTCGATCAAACCAAGCCGCTCTTCACCGGCGACAATGCAAGTTTTCCCGTCAATATAGAGAGCTTGGGACGTTTGCATTGTCGCACTTGGATCCAGATCATTCCAGCTCATGACAATCAGCAGATAGGGCGCAAAAATCTCGATCATTACGTCCTTCCCAGCCGGTTAGCGCGTTGGGTAATTGGGCGCTTCGCGCGTGATCGCTACGTCATGGACATGGCTTTCCTGCAAACCGGCATTGGTAATCCGGACAAACTCCGCTCGCTCGCGCAAGTCTTCTAGTGTTTCCGAACCCGTGTAGCCCATCGCTGCCTTCACTCCGCCAACAAGTTGATGGATGACATCGCGAGCGGGCCCTTTGAACGGGACCTGCCCTTCGATACCTTCTGGCACCAATTTCATCTGGTCCTTGATATCCTGCTGAAAATAACGATCGGCAGACCCTCGCGCCATGGCACCCACACTGCCCATGCCGCGATAGCTCTTGTAAGCACGTCCTTGATAGAGAAACGTTTCCCCGGGCGCTTCTTCCGTACCAGCCAGCAAGGACCCGACCATCACTGAAGATGCGCCTGCGGCCAAAGCCTTCGCAACATCGCCCGATGTTCTGAGGCCGCCATCAGCAACAATCGGTATGCCCGATTTGGCAGCTTCTTCGGCGCAATCCATAATCGCGGTCAACTGGGGCACACCGACTCCGGCAACAACGCGTGTGGTGCAGATGGAACCAGGACCGATGCCAACCTTGATGCCGTCCGCGCCGGCATCGATAAGCGCTCTGGTTGCGGCAGCGGTAGCAACATTACCAGCAATGACCTGAGTATGGTTTGATAGCTTCTTCACTTCTTCGACTGCGCGAGCCACCATGGCGCTATGGCCATGTGCGGTGTCAATTACCACAAGATCGCATTCCGCGTCGATCAGCGCTCGTGTTCTTTCCAATCCAGCATCGCCGACGGTAGATGCTGCGGCAACGCGCAAACGCCCCGTGCTGTCCTTCGTCGCATGCGGATAGGTAACCGCCTTTTCAATGTCTTTCACGGTTATCAGACCAATGCAGTGATAATCCTTGTCTACAACGAGCAGTTTCTCAATCCGGCGATGATGCAACATGCGGCGAGCTTCTTCCTGGCTGACGTCGGCCGGAACTGTCGCAAGATTGTCCTTGGTCATCAATTCGGACACCGGCTGCTTCGGATTTTCAGCGAAGCGAACGTCACGATTTGTCAATATGCCGACAAGTTTTCCAGACTGCTCAACGACCGGGATGCCGGATATTCTATTTTGCGCCATACTCGCTTCGGCATCCGCCAGGGTCGCATCAGGCGCAATAGTGATCGGATTGACCACCATACCCGACTCAAACCGTTTCACTTGGCGGACAGCGGCAATTTGTTGATCCAGCGTCAAGTTACGATGCAGGACGCCAATGCCGCCCATTTGCGCCATGACGATCGCCATGTCTGATTCTGTCACCGTATCCATTGCCGAGGACAAGATCGGGATATTAAGTCCAATTTCCTGGGTAAGAAATGTTCGAGTATTCGCTTGGCTCGGCACCATGTCTGATGCGGCGGGCTGGAGCAGGACATCGTCAAAAGTTAGTCCCAATCGGATTTCTTTACTGCTCATTTTCGCCACTCTCTTGTGCGCTAGATTTATCTCTGTGGCGGCCCATGTAATCAGTTTGCACCAATATCGCTAGAGCCCTTTTCAGGATAAGTTGCGGTGCTGCCAAAATAGTGCCCGAGCGCGACGTGAAAATTGGCATCATCAACCGCACCGCCAAGCAACAGGCTCTCGTTCAATTCATCGCCAACGTCATGATAGGAACCATCGATAAAGGCCTTTAGACGAACTTCATCGGCAAAAGCGCTGGTAATCATATAGGCGGGGATCCCTTTTTCCAGAAACGCATATCCATCCTGCCGCTGGATGAAGACTTCGGATTTTCCCGACCGATCTAGCTCTCTATTTTCTTGCTTTGCAACTTTCTCGATTTCATCATCCAGACCGGCTTTACCCATGCCAATCACCGCAATTTTCCTACCATCCTCTGCCAGTGCAACTGTATCTGCGTTAAAAACAGCGATCAGACTATCGAGTGGAAATGGGGCATCATCGACGAAAGCATAGGCTCCCAAAAGCCCCATTTCTTCAGCAGTCGTCGCCAAAAAATAAATATCTCGAGACAGATTCGCTTTCGCTAGCCGCCGCGAAACTTCAATCATCAGCGATATGCCGCTGGCATTGTCCACTGCACCGTTGCAAATCCGGTCTTTCGATGGATTGAGCGGATCTGCGATACGACATTCTCCGAAATGGTCCCAATGGCCCATGAACAAAATCACACCGCTTTGCGGATCTGATCCCGGAATCTTACCAACGACATTGTGAGACGCATATTTTCGGATATGCGTCTGCGCAGACAAATCGATCCGAACCGGCACATCCATGGCGCGAAAATCGGGATCACCCTGCCAAATGCCGAACTGATCCTCATGCAAACCGGCTTTCTTGAGCATTTTGCGAATCCGGTCTCCACGGATCAGGCCTTCAATATTGCCATGATATTGATCGCCCTCCAGCGTCGTCCCGCTTCTCTGAAAGAAACGGGTCGACCGCGACCAGCGGACATTTCCTTCAACGACAGACAGAACAGCGGCGGCTCCTGCAGTGATAAGTTGCTTTTTCCGCGTTATATAGTCCGGGAGGTCATTGCGACCCTTTGGCTTCCGCATATGCAAGAGAGCCAGCTTCCCGCTGACTAGCCTCCTCAATTCTTCCGGCTTCTCATTGGCATAACCGGCAAAAATGACCGGAATATCAAGGATATCTTCCCGCTCTCGCTTGGCCCGCAGGATGATATCACTGGCGGGAATCACCTGTCGTCTTTGCTGCTTATCTGAAGTCACCGCAAACGCCGCATTGAAAGCGCTGGGAAACCGTTCAACCAATGTCACGGGAGCATACCATGACTGATTTCCAGTCCCCGGCACTAGACCTGCTTGAGACCATTGGGTGGCGATGTAGTTTACCGTTTTATTCTCGCCCTCCGTACCCGGTTTTCGTCCTTCGAATTCGTCGCTTGCGAGAACCGCGATATGCGCGCG
Source organism: Sphingomonadales bacterium EhC05 (assembly GCA_001650955.1). Classification (GTDB taxonomy): domain Bacteria; phylum Pseudomonadota; class Alphaproteobacteria; order Sphingomonadales; family Sphingomonadaceae; genus Parasphingorhabdus. The sequence goes on along the minus strand of LXYP01000026.1, from coordinate 67,678 downwards.
CAGCTCTTGCTCGGTTATAGTTTCTGCGATGGCTGGCGGCGCGTGCAACACAATAACCAGTAACAAATTTAAAAGGAAACGCATGGAAATTTACTAACCTTGTTCATGAGCGGAAAATTTGCTTTTCCCTTGGCATTGTCTGCCAAATAATCGATGGTATAACCAAGTTCCCTATTGGAGAAATCAAATGGAATTCGGCTTCGTATTCTTTCTGCTGCTGTTAGCAATCATCTACCTCTTTGCCAGCATCAAAATCGTTCGTCAGGGCTTTCAATATACGATCGAATATTTCGGCCGTTTCACCCAGGTAGCGAAGCCAGGATTCAATTTCTATCCGGCATTCTTTTACCGCGTGGGCCGCAAGGTCAACATGATGGAGCAGGTTTTGGATATTCCTGGTCAAGAAATCATCACCAAAGACAATGCGATGATCTCCACCGATGGCGTCGTCTTCTTTCAAGTATTGGATGCGCCAAAAGCGGCCTATGAAGTCAATGACCTCTACAATGCCATTCTGAACCTTGTGACAACCAACTTGCGCACGGTCATGGGCTCGATGGATCTGGATGAGACTCTCTCAAAACGCGACGAAATCAATGGTCGGCTGCTGACGGTTATCGACGATGCGACAACGCCTTGGGGGATCAAGATCACCCGGGTGGAGATTAAGGATATTCGTCCGCCACAGGATATCATCAACGCGATGGCGCGGCAGATGAAGGCGGAGCGCGAAAAGCGCGCCAATATCCTGGATGCAGAAGGCGCACGCGCTTCTGAAATCCTTCGGTCCGAGGGCGAGAAACAGGGTCAGATTTTGCAGGCTGAAGGCCGCAGGGAGGCGGCGTTTCGTGATGCAGAGGCGCGTGAACGCGAAGCCCAAGCCGAAGCCAAAGCAACCGAAATGGTCAGCCAGGCAATTGCGGGCGGCAACGCACAGGCGATCAACTATTTTGTCGCACAGGAATATGTGAAGGCGCTTGAGAAATTCGCGACATCACCCAATGCCAAGACCATCCTCTTCCCGGTCGAAGCCACGCAGCTGATCGGCACCCTGGGCGGCATTGGCGAGATTGCCAAGGAAGCGTTAAGAGACAATGATATCATCACGCCGCCAGCTCCGGCGCGCAAGAAACCCGGGCCATTTGAATAATGGGCGACGGCTTTTTCTCTGAGACGCACTATATATGGCTAACGGTTGCGGTTCTGCTTGCGATCGCGGAGCTGTTCGTACCGGGTGTGTTTCTGGTCTGGTTAGCTGCCGCCGCAGCCTTAACCGGGGTCGCCGCCTTGTTCATCGATCTGACGCTGTCGGGGCAGATGACGCTGTTCGGTGTCGCATCGGTCGCATCGGTGCTATTGGGCCGGCGCTGGTATCTGACTCACCGGGTCGAAAGCGAAGATCCGATGCTCAATGATCGTGCGGCGCGGATGGTTGGCACCACCGTCACAGTGGTCGAAGCGGTCACTCCCAATGAAGGGCGAGTGAAAGTCGGTGACGGCGAATGGCCCGCCCAGGGTCCCGACATGGCAGAAGGGACGCTGGCGAAGGTTGTCGCGGTCAATGGCGGGGTGCTGCAATTGGAGGCGTTGGAGGCGATAGAAGGGCCGAAATAACGGCCCTTCCAACATTCCTACATTCCTACATTCCTACTTTTTGAAAAAGCCCTTGGCCATATCGGTGATATCGTTGAGCGGATTGCCATCGCCATCACGATCCATAAAGCCGGACATTTTACCAAGCAGTCCCTCTTCACCGGTCAGCTTGTCCATCAGACTGCCTTCGCCATCAAGCCCGGCTTTTTCGGCCATGGCGGGCAATAGTCCCTTGAGTTTCTCAGGATCGACGCCGGCTTCGGCAGCCGCTTCTTTGATCGCAGCGGCCTTGTCGACGCTGCCGTCCTGAAGCTTGGCGAACAATGCTTCACCGCTGGTTTTAAGCTCGTCGGCGGACAATCCAACCTTTTCGGCCATGCTGTTCAGGTCAACGCCTTCTGGCAGCATATCCATGATCTTGTTCAAAACACTCATCTTCTATCTCCCAATATTCTACTTTTAACGCATCAACTTGCCGGCCATACCTATGATATCATCTAATGGATTGCCGTCTCCGTCGAGATCCAATAATGATCCAATGCTGCCGAGGCCACCGGACGCGGCCTTGCCGCCGCCGCCCAACAGCCCACCAAGCAGGCCGCCGAGTCCGCCACCGCTGTCGCCAGAGCTTTCGCCACCCTGTTTGGCCATGTAACCTGCTGCCATCATCGCGACGATCGGGAGCATTTTCTTGAGCAGATCGCTGCTGATCCCGGTCTGCTGTTCCGCGCCAGCGGCCACGGTCCGGCTAACCTCTTTCGATCCGAAAATCTGTCCAAGCACTTGATTGCCCTGATCCACCGGGGTCGGCTGCGAGCCCAATACACTATCGAGCAATCCGCCGCCGCCAAGCTGGCCGAGCAAGCCGCCAAGACCGTCGAGACCCGTTGGCTGGGCCTGAGTTGTTTTCTTGAAGCCACCCAATACCGCAGGAAGCAGGGCAGCAGCACCGGCCTGAGCGACGCTTTCATTGATACCCAATTCCTTGGCCATCGTCCCAATTCCACCAGATTGCTGCAATATATCCATGATGTTCATTATCGTTCTCCTGTACGCCTTTGCGGCTTAACTCGATTCTATGCTTGCAATAGCTCTAGCATGTTTTCGGCTGTGAAACCGTCCGATTAGCTGTTTTACGATTGTTTACATGGTTGTAACGGCAGATTTCGGTTATCGCACAGGAACTGCGATTGACTCATCGCTGCGCAACACCGAAATATGATTCAAGCGCACAACATTCATCAGCGGAACAAAAGTCGCGCAAAATCAACCAGGAGCAAAATATGAGCATTTTCGGAAAAATTAAGAGCGCAATTTTCGGCGGCGAAGCCAAAGCGGCTGAGCCAGAAGCAGCACCAGCGGCAGCCGCCGCCGCTCCAGCGGCACGCGCCGCGATCAGCGAAGTGGATGTCGAAGGCCGTCTCGACAGCATTCCAGGTTCAGACAAATTGAACTGGCGTTCGTCAATTGTCGACTTGATGAAACTGGTTGGCATTGATGCCAGCTATGGCAACCGCAAGGAACTGGCGCAGGAACTCGGCAATAGCGATTATAGCGGTTCGGCAGAAGACAATATTCTGCTCCACAAGCAGGTGATGAACAAGATCGCAGCAGCCGGCGGCATCGTTCCGGCAGACCTGAAAGACTGATTTTCTGGACGCCACGTCGATTGGAATTTAGGCGGGGGCTATGAGTGATCATAGTCCCCTTTCTATTGCGCCCTTTCCCGATGCCGAAGCCCCAAGCGGATGCCGCCGTTGTCCGCGGCTGGTTGGCTTGCGCAAGTCGCTGCGCAAGGAACATCCCGACTGGTGGAACGCGCCTGTACCGGCCTTCGGCGATCGATCAGCGTGGCTGGCGATCGTTGGACTGGCGCCGGGCACGGAAGGCGCGAACCGGACCGGCAGACCTTTCACGGGCGACGCGTCTGGCGAAATGCTGTTCGCGACACTTGCCCAATTCGGCCTGGTGAATGGCATATTTGCCAATGACCCGAGTGACGGAATTGGCCTTAACGGCGCGATCATCCTCAATGCGGTCAAATGCCTGCCACCGGAGAACAAGCCTACCGCTGCCGAGATCAACAATTGCCGTGATTTTCTGAAAAAGGCTATTCGCGCCCTGCCCGATGTGCGGGTCATTCTAGCGCTCGGCAAGATTGCCCATGACAGTCTGGTCCGCATGGAAGGCCTTAGGCTGGCAGATCATAAATTCGCCCATGGCGCAGTGCACTTGCTGAGCGATAATCGCGTTCTCATAGATAGCTATCACTGCAGCCGCTACAATGTGAATACCGGGCGGCTGACTCAGGCGATGTTTGACGATATATTCGGGAAAACCGCCGAACAGAGAAGCATTCAGAGCTGATCCTGCCGGTTTTTGATCAGAGCCAGAATATTCTCCTGAATATCTCCAAGATATATTTCTCCCCAAAGCGAGGCATATAGATGCATCCAGCTTTGGGTTCGATAATCCGTGTAAAGCGTCAGTCTGCTGGCATTTGCGTCGATGAGTTCCAGTCGATATCCGCCAGTTTCAATTCGTAACAGGTCACTATTTGGCGCAATATGCCGGTCTGTATATCTGCTGATTGAATCATCATCGAAATGAAACCGCCATTGAAGTTCCTCATCCGATTGCCAGGCCGTAATATGTTCTTTGAACCTGATGTTTTTACCCCAGGCGGCGTGACGCGTTGCACCGAGTCCGGTTCCTTCCAAGACTGCGGAAGTCGGCCTGGGAACGCCAACCAAATCCTGCGTAAAATTCCATTTGCCTTCACCCGCTTGGATATTATCGATCGATAATAGCGATGGCCAAATATCTGCGGGCGTGGCCGTGATTACGACCGAACGCTCGACGCGATAAAGGGTCTCGGGAGGATCGAGCTGGGTTTCAATTTGCAGACTCATTATCGGCAATATCAATATGCTTGCAGACAGAAAGCGCCCTCTAACGCGAATACGCCGTCGCACCAGAAAACTAAGCCATGATCCGATCATGCCGAAAACCAGCCATGGCAATGCTAGCATGAGAATGCAGATCACTCCTTCCCGCATGATCAGAGCGAAGACAAGAATGAGCACACCGAACAGGTAGAATTGGATGGAAAATAGGGATCTAAAATGGTTTCGATATTCAATCGGTGTCGCGAGTATAGAAATGCGCCAATTAGCATCGGCAACAGCATGATAAAGGTAAAGCCCGACCACAGTTCGTTGCTGCCGTTTACGACGATGAAGGCATAAGCCAAACCGGCCGCCAAAACCGCAAATGCCAAAATAAAATATCTGGATCGCTGATTTCTATTTTCCAACCGGTCCGGAGAGTTTAGCGACTCACCCATAGATGCCCGGCTGCCAATTCCGCGTCACCAAGACCTTGTCCCCTTTGCGAACATTGGCGAATAGCTTCCGCGCAAATTCGAGCGGCACGCCGATACAGCCATGGGTGGCCGACACGCTGTCGACATCCGCTCCGTGGATCGCAACGCCCTTCCAGGTCAGTCGCAGATTATAGGGCATCGGTGCATTGTCAAGGTGCTGCTATAATGATCCGCATCCTTCTCGAGGATCGGAAAAACGCCGGTGGGCGTATCATATTCTTCCCAGCCGCGGGTGATCTTGGTGCGGGCGATTTCAACGCCGGCGCGATAGACATAGAGCTGCTCGGCCTCAAGATCGACGACGATCTGGGCCGACCCGTGCGCGCCGATTGCATGGACATAGCTCTCGTCCCAGAAATGCTCACCAAAATCGAGCGGTCGATCGAGTTCGATATAATGATCGACGGAAAATTGGGACTTGGGCTTCGCCGGAGCGGCAATGCGCGGAGTCGCTGCGACCATGCCGGATTCATATTCGACGATGAAGTCGGTTTGGGCCAGTGAGGGTCCGGAGACAGAAATCATCCCGAACGCCAAGAGTGCAGCCAGTCTATATAGATAGATTCGCATGACTATGCCTATACATCTTCAACCAGTCGTCCGTAAAGTTCAGGGCGGCGGTCGCGGAAAAAGCCCATGCCGGCGCGGTGGGTGCGCGCCTGTTCGAGATCGAATGTCGCGACCAATGTGCCAATGTCCTCCGATCCATATTCGAGCACCAGGTCACCCCATTCATTGGCGATGAAACTATGGCCGTAAAAAGCCTGTCCGTCTTCCATCCCGATGCGGTTGCTGGCGACAATCGGCATGCAGTTGCTCACCGCATGGCCCTGCATCGCCCGCCGCCACATCCGGCTGGTGTCCAGCTCTTCATCATAAGGCTCGGAACCGATCGCAGTCGGAAAGAAGAGCAGTTCCGCCCCCATCAGCGCCATCGCCCGCGCGGTCTCAGGATACCATTGGTCCCAGCAGATGCCGACGCCAATCCTGGTCCCGAACATATCCCAGACCTTGAAACCGCTATTGCCCGGTCGGAAGTAAAATTTCTCCTGATAACCGGGGCCGTCGGGGATATGGCTTTTGCGGTAAACGCCGATAATCTCGCCATCCGGACCGATCATCGCGATGCTGTTATAATAATGATTGCCGTCGCGCTCAAAGAAGCTGGCCGGGATGGCAACGCCCAATTGCCTGGCGAGCTTTTGCATTGCCGCAACCGCTGCGCTCTCGCTCACGGGCTTGGCGAGCGCGAACAGCGCCTCCGCTTCGGTCTTGCAAAAATAGGGGCCTGCAAAAAGCTCCGGCGGCAGGATGATCTGCGCGCCTTGCCCAGCGGCATCGGCGATCAGATAGCCGACCGCTTCCAGATTCTCTTGTTCATCGCCACCCAAGGGCAGCTGCAGGGCCGCTACGCTGATTTTCGACATAGCGGCCCTGATAGCGGGTTAAGGAAGTTTCTTGAACAACAAAGTCATCCGGTCCGATTCACCAATTGCCTGATATTTGGCGCGATCGGTTTCGCCATGGCGCAGGATCGGGGGAAGCGTCCAGACGCCGCCTTCATAATCCTTGGTATCTTTCGGATTTGCGTTGATCTCCGAGGAGGAGACCAGTTCAAAACCGGCCATTTTGAACAAAGCGACAACATTGTCCTGTTTCAAATAGCCTTTGGTGCCTTTGGACATTTCAAACGGCGCGTCGGCATTGGCCCGGTGCTGGACCACGCCGATCATGCCGTCATCTTTCAGCATCGCGCGCAGATTGCGGAGCTCGGAATCGGCATTGGCGCGGTTCATCATGCCATGGAGCGAACGGAAGATAACGATGCGGTCGACCGTCCCTTTCATCTCATCCGGAAGTTCATCGCTTTCATAAGCGAAAATTTTCTTCGCATCGACACCGGTCCATCCGGATGCGACTTCGGGAAAACGCTCAGGCCAGCTTTTCGAACGGCCTTCGCGCGCCCGATCGGGGAAGGTTGAGGAGGCAGTATCTGCGCCAATCGCAACATATTGTCCTTTGGGCGCCACATAGGGCAGCAATACCCGCGTATACCATCCGCCGCCGGGGCCATATTCAACCACCGTCTGTCCTGGCTTCACGCCAAAGAAGTTCAGGGTTTCTGCCGAATTGCGGTAGGCGTCACGGGCCTGATCGTCGGCGCGTCTTTCATCCGCCAATATCGCACTCAGACTGCTGTGCTTCATTTCCGTACCATCTTTTGCATGATGTTCGGCCAGCACCGGGGCAGTTGCTCCCAGAAGTGCCAATCCGGCTGTGGTCAAAAATAATTTCCGCATCAATTCATCCTATCATCTTTTCTGTACAAAATTTTGGTCGTCGCTTGTGCCGCAATCATAGCCGATGACGGCGGATTAAGGGATTTTTTTGAACAATAATGTCATCCGGTCAGACTCGCCGATTTCGGCATATTTTTCTTTGTCGACATCGCCCTTGCCGAAGCGCGGCGGTAGCGTCCAGACACCGCCTTCATAATCGGCCGTGTCCTTGGGATTGGCGTTGATTTCAGACTGTTTGACCAGCCCGAATCCCTGCGATTGCATGAAGCTGATGACCGTATCTGTGCGCAGATAGCCGTTATTTCCATCCGCATAGCTGAACGGTGCATCATCCTTTGCGCGATGCTGCACGATCCCGATCATCCCGCCCTCTTTCAGCATCTTGCGCATCACCCTGATCTCGCTGTCCGCCAGATCCCAACGCATCAAATTGTGCATCATCCGCGGGACAATGATCAGGTCAACCGTGCCACTGGCTTCATCGGGGACTTTGTCGGCGGTATAGGCGGTGAATTTTGTTGCCGGCATCCCGGTCCATTCCGCCACGTCATTCGGGAATTTTTCAGGAAATCCGCGAATCCGTTCTTTCGTTTCGTCCGGAAAAGGCAGCGGGTCGGGCGCAAATGTCAGGCCAATATATTGGCCATTTTCGGCGAGATAAGGCGCCAATATTCTGGTATACCAGCCGCCACCCGGGACATATTCCGCAACCGTCATCTCGGGTTTCACGCCAAAAAACATCAGTGTCTCGAGCGGGTGGCGATGTTGATCGCGCGCGCTGTCATCGGCGCGCCGCTCATGCTGGATGATCGTGCGCAGATTCGCTTCTTTCATCTCGACGCCAGCTTTGGACTGATCATTTGCAAAGGCCGGAGCAGTCGCTCCCATCAATGCCAAACCCGCGGTCGTCAAAAGCAATTTACGCATCATTCTTTCCTCTCCAATTTTTCGGATAACCCCGTGCCTGCCTATCTACGCGATGATGGGCTGCCATCAATATATATTATCGGACAGTTGCCATAGACGAGCTATATTGCGGCAAAATCGCGGGCCTTGGGTAAATTTCATCCAAGGGCACCGACTTGCCGGTATCCTGGACAATGCGGACATGTTTGCGGCCCAATTGGCGGGGCTCATCGACACCGCAGCTATGCGCCAAAATTTCGACTTCATGAACGATATTGGTGCAATAATTGGCGACCTTGACCTTCTTGTCCTGCGGATCGAGCCCTCGCTGGAGCCTGGGATTATGCGTGGTAATACCGGTTGGACAGGTATTCTTGTTACATTTGAGCGACTGAATACAGCCGAGAGAGAACATGAAGCCGCGCGCGCTGTTGATGAAATCCGCACCTGCGCAAAGCGCCCAGGCAACGCCGCCCGGAGTGATCCGTTTGCCCGACGCGATAATCTTGATCCGGTCGCGCAGACCATATTTGTGGAAGATGTCCGAGAGCATCGGCAGGCTCTCCTTCAACGGCAATCCGACATTGTCCATCAACGGCATCGGCGCTGCCCCGGTTCCCCCGTCACCGCTATCCAGCGTGAAAAAGTCCGGCGCGCTCTCGATCCCGCGCTTATGAATCGCCTCGCACAGCTTCTCGAGCCAGCCATAGGCCCCGACAACCGCCTTGATACCGACCGGTTTACCGGTGGCTGCGCGGACGCGCGCGATAAAGTCGAGCAATTCTTCGACATTGTTAATCTCGGGATGGCGGTTCGGTGAGATGCTTGCCTCGCCTTCCCTGATCCCGCGGATGTCAGCGATCGTCCTATTCACTTTTTCAGCCGGCAATATTCCGCCCTTTCCGGGCTTGGCGCCTTGCGACAATTTAATCTCGAACATCCGCACCTGCTCATGCGCTGCAACTTCCCGGAGCTTGTCATCACTGAGCCTGCCATCTTCGGTGCGCACGCCATATTTGGCGGTGCCAATCTGAAAGACGATGTCGCAGCCGCCTTCGAGATGATAGGGGGACAGGCCACCCTCTCCGGTATTCATCCAGCAGCCCGCCATTTTGGCACCATGCGACAGGGCCCGGACCGCAGGCACCGACAGCGCGCCAAAGCTCATCGCCGAAATATTGAAGAAAGATCGCGCTTCATAGGGCTGCTTGCTATGCGGCCCGATAATGCAGGTCGCGGTTTGCGCCGCATCCAGTTCCAGCGTCGGAAATGGGCAGTTCACAAAAATCGGCGTGCCCGCAGGATCGAGATTTTTGGTGGAACCAAAGGCGATCGTATTGTCCTTGCCCTTGCCAGCCCGCTCGACCCATTCCCGTTCGGCGCGATTGAACGGCATTTCTTCGCGGTCCATGGCGAAGAAATATTGGCGGAAAAACTCACCCAGCGAGGCAAAAATATGCCTGAACCGGCCAATCACGGGATAGTTGCGGCGCACCGCATCATGCTTTTGCGTCACGTCGATCACAAACAGCACAATCACCATCGCCAAACCGATACCGAGCACGAACACCAGAACATATGTCAGCGCGCCCAAAACGTCCAAAATTCCATTAGTCACAGATAATCCCCAATCTCGCAGGCATGCAGAATAGCATCAAGCGTCTCCCAGTTACAGGTTCGATAATGTTGATCGATAGGTTACGTGAGACGCGGAATTTGTTGGGAGATGCAATGGAAACTGCCACCGCCGTGCAGCAGCGCCCGACTGGATGATCCGACAGCCCTGCGGTCGGGAAAGAGCGCAGCAATCTGCTCAACGGCGGCGCGATCATTGACGGCACCATATTGCGGAACAGCAACCACTTCATTGCCAATATAGAAATTCATATAACTCGCCGGGACGATTTCTCCGTCAATTTCATAACGTCCGACCGAGGGCAGCCGAGTGACGTTCAGGCCTGCCAATTCAGCGCGTTGTGCCGCATCTTCAAAAATCTCGATATTCGGATCGTCGGCCGTCTCCGCGACCGGAATTGCGACCGCGCCAGGAGCCACAAACCGCGCCAGATTATCGACATGACCGTCGGTATGATCATTTTTGAGGCCATCGCCAAGCCAGCAGATCTGATCCACGCCCAGGGACTCTTGCAGGCGGTGAGATGCCGCTTCTTTGGTCAGCCCGCCATTGCGGTTTTCATGAAGCACGCATTGCGCAGTCGTGACCAGTCGCCCCTGCCCGTCGCCATCAATCGCTCCGCCTTCGAGAATCCAGTCCCGCTCGGTGAGGTGGAGGTCAAAATATGCCGCTAGCCGCCGACCAATTTCCTGATCACCGGCCATGTCATATTTGCCACCCCAGCCGCTGAACCGGAAATTTTGGCCGCGCAATTCTCCGCCATCTGATGTGAAAAGCGGCGCAGTGTCGCGAAGCCAGATATCACCAAATGACTCGATCAAAATCGTGACATGCGATTGGACAAGCTTGGCCGCGATCCCGGCATCCGCTGGATCGCGGCAGACCAGAACCACCGTCTCGCCACGCCCTTGATCAGAGACATTATTGGCAAAGCCTGCAACTTCCAGCTGCGCTTCCGCCAGAGCTTTCGGCCATTCCGCCGGATCGCCGGGAAAACCGATCCAGACCGCCTCATGCGGTTCCCATTCTGCGGGCCACCTCATCATGCGGTCTGGTCTAGTCGCTTAGCTCCCGCTGCGGCTCTTGTCGCGAATCGCGCGAAATTCATCACCGTCGTTCCAATTGGGCCAGTCTTCGGTCATCGCGAGCATCCGGCCAACCGTATAATAGGTTTTCAGATCGACCATGACGCCATCCCAGTTCCAATTGGGATCATATTCATCCTTGGGTCCATGATAGCGATTCTCGGTATAATCCTTGCTGTTGGCTTCGCCCGCCTCACGGCCACCTTCAATCAAGTCTTCACCACCTTCAAAATAGATCATGGGTACGCCGTGCTTGGCGAAGCTGAAATGATCCGAGCGATAATAATAGCCTTTCTCCGGCGTCGGCTCAGCTTCGGCCACTCGGCCATCGCTTTCCAACGCGGCGTCGAGGAACATATCAAGCTGCGACTTTCCTTTGCCGACCACGACAACATTATTGGCCGGTCCCGACATGCTGAATGCATCCATGTTCACGCCGCCAACCGTCTGGCCGAGCGGATAGATTGGATTTTCGGCATAATATTTGGAGCCCAGCAGTCCTGATTCTTCGGCCGTTACCGCAAGAAAAACGATACTACGGTCCGGCGCGCCTGCTTTGGTATAGGCTTCGGCCAAAGCGACCAGAGCCGCTGTTCCGGTCGCGTTGTCGACGGCACCATTGCAGATATCATCGCCATCGGGAGCAGGTTTACAGCGTCCCAAATGATCCCAGTGCGCGGTATAGAGTACATATTCATCCGGGCGGGTCTTGCCCTTCAAAATACCGACGACATTCTTGCTATCCATCTTGCTCATCGTATTTTCAAACGACACCGATGATTTCACGCCAAGATCAACCGCCTTGAAACCCTTGTCCTTTGCCGCTGTCATTTGGGCCTCGAGATCCTGTCCCGCACTGGCAAAAATCTTGGCGGCGACATCTTTCTGGATCCAGCCATTGGCTTTGGTTTGATCAGCTCCGCCATTCGCGGTCTGCGCGTAAAATTGGGGCCCGCTCCAGCTCGATTCGACCACATTCCATCCATAAGCAGCCGGCGCAGTATCATGGATGATCAGCGCAGCTGCTGCACCCTGACGCGCAGCTTCTTCATATTTGTAAGTCCAGCGTCCGTAATAGGTCATCGCCCGGCCACCGAATTCGCCTTCGAGGCTTTCGGTGCCAAAATCCGGATCATTCACGAGAATGACAACCGTCTTACCTTTGACATCGATGCCTTCATAATCGTTCCAGCCGCGTTCGGGCGCGTTGATGCCATAGCCGACAAAAACCATATCGCTGTCGGTAATGTCGATCTTGGCCTGTTCGTGATAGCTGGTCACGACCATTTCAGGACCATAAGAAAAGCTCAAATCGCCAGAGCCACCGGTCACCGTCAGCGGCGATACATTTTGTGCCTCGATAGAAATCAGCGGAACATCCTGGAACCAGCTATCGCCGTTGCCCGGTTCGAGGCCAGCGGCTTCAAAGCGTTGCGTCAAAAGCGCCAGCGTCTTCTCTTCACCGGCTGTTCCAGGAGCACGTCCTTCAAACGCGTCGGTGGACAGTTCGCGCGTAATATCCTTCATCGTATCGACCGAAATTTCCGGAGCCTCAACTTGGGGTATCGCCAGATCAGCCGAATTGTCTTCGGCTGCGGTGCAAGCCGAAAGCAACAAAGTCGGCAGTACGATGGCAGCTGCGATTTTCAATGTCATCAAAATGTCCTCATCCATGGGGAATATGATGTGCCATTTGCCAGACCGATTGGCTTTTCGCAATGTTGTTTTCTATGCAATTGAGCCTTGAATCTATTTCATTAGTCAAATAGTCTCGAACAAATTTTTGGGGATTAGTTCATGTTGTTGTTGCGCGCCATTTCAGTTTCATTTGTTTTTGTTGCATTTGCACTTGGGGCGTCAAGCAGTGCTTGGGCCAATGAGAAAGCAAAAATATTTGGGGCGTTACCCAGTGTAACGGATATCAGTCTTTCACCTGATGGAACGAAAGTGGCGTTTGTATCGCCCGGCCCTGGAAAAACGACTGACCTCTATACCATAGATCTCAGCGCGGGCGCCGCGCCGACACGGGTGACAAGTTCATCAGGGGAGCCCGAAAGCCTGCAATGGTGCAACTGGGTATCAAATACGAGATTGGCGTGCAAGGTCGGCGGCGTAGATGAATATGCTGGTCAACTATATGGTTTTTCGAATATTTTTGCCGTCGATGCTGACGGCGCTAATCCGAAGCTGCTCACGCGTAAACAACGCGGCAATACGATCGGCTTTACCCTCTATGGCGGCCAGATTATCGACTGGTTGCCGGATGATGAAAATGCGGTGTTGATGACTCGCTATCATCTGGAGGAAGGAAAACCCGGTACGCGTATCCAGAATACGGATCGAGGCCTGGCGATCGAAAGAGTGGATACGCGCACGGGTCGGGCCAAAATGGTTGAGCGGCCAGAAGAAGAAGCGGTCGAATATATAACCGATGGCGAAGGCAATGTTCGAATCATGGGAATGCGCACAAAACTTGGGCGTACAGAACGGAATAGCGGTGAGATCAAATATTTCTTCAAGGCCGACCGCGGGTGGAAACGATTTGAGGAACTAAATTACGCAGACCGAACTGGATTCAATCCCTATGCGGTTGACCCTGCAACCAACCGTGTTTTTGGGTTCCAGCGCGTTGACGGGCGCAAGGCACTTGTCGCCAAAAAACTGGATGATAGCGGAACATCTGAAGTTATTTTCGCCCATGATGAGGTCGATGTCGATGGCCTCATTCGCATTGGACGGAAAAACCGCGTCGTTGGAGCAAGTTACGTCGTGGATGCGCGGCAAGGTCACTATTTTGATGAAGATCTCGAAAAGCTGCGGAGCGGATTGGCGAAAGCGCTCTCTAACAATATCGCTATCGGATTTGTCGATGCCAGCCTGGATGAAACGAAACTGCTCATCCGGGCAACATCTGACACCAATCCCGGGCAATATTATCTTTTCGACCGGACCCAGAAAAAGCTCGAGCCTCTGCTGGGCGTTCGCCCCTATGCCGAGAAAGAAAAGCTAGCAACTGTCAAACCGATTTCCTATCCGGCGGCTGATGGCACGATGATCCCCGGCTATCTGACCCTGCCTGCAGGTTCGGATGGAAAAGGCCTAGCCGCCATTGTCATGCCGCATGGCGGACCTGAAAGTCGTGACGAGTGGGGATTTGATTGGCTGGCGCAATTTTTCGCGAGCCAGGGTTTTGCAGTCGTCCAGCCCAATTTCCGTGGTTCCTCTGGATATGGCGATGCTTGGTATCAGGAAAATGGTTTTCAATCCTGGCGCACGTCTATCGGGGATGTAACCGATGCCGGCAAATGGTTGATATCTGAAGGCATTGCCAAGCCAGAAGCGCTATCGATCGTTGGCTGGTCTTATGGTGGATATGCAGCGCTGCAATCAGCCGTGCTGGCGCCTGATCTGTTCAAAGCGGTCGTCGCAATTGCACCGGTCACCGACCTGAGCACTTTGAAAACAAATGCCAAAAATACCTATAGCAGTGCAGTGGTAAGGGATTATGTCGGTGATGGTCCGCATGTGAATGAAGGATCACCAGCGCGCAATATCGACAAGATCAAAGCCCCGATACTGATATTTCATGGCGATTATGATCAGAATGTCGCTGTCCAACATGCCCGTTTGATGAAGAACCGGCTGGAAGATGCTGGAAAGCCGGTCACCTATTATGAATATGAGAAGCTCGCTCACAGTCTCTGGAACTCGACAATACGCACGGATATGCTCACGAAATCAGCGGAGTTTTTACCCAAATAGATCTGGTCCAAACTCCAGGCAAAAAAAAGGCGGCTGATGAAAGCCGCCTTTTTTATGAAATTTTTGGTTCGGCAATCAGCGTGAGTAGAACTCGACGACCAGATTGGGTTCCATGGTCACCGGATAAGGAACCTCGTCCAATGTCGGGATGCGAACGAAGCTGACTTTGTCCGTGCCATCTGGCGTGACATATTCAGGAATGTCGCGCTCTGGCAGGCTCTGTGCTTCGATAACCAGCAGCATTTCCTTGGCCTTGTCGCTCAGCGAAACGACGTCACCAGGAACAACTTTTCGCGATGCAACATTACATTTGACGCCGTTGACGCGAATATGTCCGTGGCTGACCAGCTGACGGGCAGAGAAGATCGTTGGCGTGAATTTGGCGCGATAGACAACCATGTCGAGACGTTGCTCGAGCAGGCCGATCAGATTCTGGCTGGTATCGCCTTTCATCGCTGCGGCTTCTTTATAGGCGCGCTTGAATTGCTTTTCCGTCACGTCGCCATAATAGCCTTTCAGCTTCTGCTTGGCGCGCAGCTGAATACCATAGTCGGACAATTTGCCCTTGCGGCGCTGACCGTGCTGGCCCGGGCCATAGTCGCGGCGATTGACGGGTGATTTGGGGCGACCCCAAATATTCTCGCCCATGCGGCGATCGAGCTTATATTTGGATGCGGTACGTTTGGTCATATCAATGACTCCTAATTTGCTGTTCATGTTCGTCCCGGAATGCACCGAAAGGACTTTGTCCTGTCGCGGCTGCCGCTTCACCGGGGTGCGGAGCCAATTGCAAGAGCGCGCCTATGGCGAGCAAAGCCGCCGATGTCAACCGCATAACGCCTCTCGATCCTCACCGAAAATATGCAGAATTGATCAACAATGCTCGACTCTCCATCCGCGCGTGATTATGTCGCTGCCATGACAGATATTGCACCGCTTCCGCCGATGGAAAATATGGCCGACGTTCGCGAGAATGTAGACCGGCTTGATGCCACTTTGATCGCGCTTTTCGCCCAGCGATTTGAATGTATGGACGCCGCCGCGCGGATCAAACAGGATCGCAATATTGTGCGCGATGAGGTCCGCAAGGCCGCCGTATTGGCGCATGTCAAACAACGAGCCGCAGAAGCCGGGATTCCGGTCCCGACGATGGCGGCCATGTGGGAGATGCTGGTCGAAACATCGATCAGCTATGAATTGCAGAAATGGGACCAGCTGCGGGAAGAATAAAGCGATTGAGCACCATTCCGGATCGTCGCCTACTTCGGATGCGGGTTTTCCAGGCTGCTCAATACCCCGCGCAAAGTCTGCACTTCTTCATTGGTCCAGCCCGGCTTGGTGATCATATTGCGCAAGGTGATCTTGGTCGCCGGCGCGCGATCCGGAGGATAGAAATAGCCGGTTTTCTCAAGTGCCCGTTCCATATGCTCATAGAGCCGGTCGAGCTCCAGTTGCGGTGCCGGCTGCGGCTTGGCCTTTTCCAAGGTTGGCTGCACCGTTGCATTGCTATGTTTCGATATCTCATAAGCGACCAGCACCACCGCCTGCGCGAGGTTGAGAGACGCAAATTCCGGATTGATCGGCACCGTGATGATCTTCCGCGCCAGTTCAACGTCGATAATTTCGAGACCTGACCGCTCCGGGCCAAAAAGAATCGCACATTTTCCGGATGCAGCAGCCATATCCTCGGCCGCAGCGACCGGTGTCAGAACTTCCTTGGTCATTCCGCGCTTGCGGACGGTTGTCGCATAAATATGCGAACAATCGGCGACCGCTTCGGCAGTTGTGTCAAACAGCTTCGCATTTTCCAGGACAATATCGGCGCCGGCCGCAGTCGGTCCAGCGGCAGGATTTGGCCAACCATCACGCGGATCGACGATGCGCATTTCGGTCAGGCCAAAATTGAGCATCGCGCGGGCCGCTTTGCCGATATTTTCACCGAGCTGTGGTTTGACGAGGATGATCGCGGGCTGGTTGATCATGCCTGATCGGTGTCTTTGGCGACAATGTCACTCACGCTGCCCGCAAAGGCTTCAAAATCCTTGGCTTCGGTGAAATCCTTATAGACTGAGGCAAAGCGGATATAGGCGACGCTATCGAGCGCCTTGAGGCCATCCATGACCATTTCACCAACCCGCTTCGATGGAATTTCGGTTTCCCCGCTGGTTTCCAGCTGGCGCTGGATCCCGGACACGAGCTGATCCATCTGTTCTTGCGCAATCCCGCGTTTGCGGCAGGCAAGCGAGACCGAGAGATCGATCTTGGATCTGTCGAATGGCTCCTTGCGATCCTCGCTCTTGACGACCGTGATCTCGCGCAGCTGAATCCGCTCAAATGTCGTAAAGCGCGCGCCGCAGCCTTCGCATTGCCGGCGGCGGCGGATCGTCGCCCCGTCTTCAGTCGGGCGACTATCCTTAACCTGACTGTCTTCATGGGCACAAAAAGGGCAGCGCATGGATTATGTCCCGCTATTCGGGATAGATCGGGAAACGTGCGCACAAGGCGTGCACCCGTTCGCGAACATCCGCTTCGACGGCCGGATCACCGGACTCGCCTTTTTCGCGCAGACCATCGAGCACATCGGCGACCATGTCACCGATCATCTTAAACTCGGCCGGGCCAAAGCCGCGGGTGGTGCCCGCGGGTGAACCGACACGAATACCGCTGGTTTTCATGGGCGGTTGTGGATCATTGGGTATGCTGTTTTTGTTGCACGTGATCCCTGCCCGTTCGAGCGCTTCGTCAGCGTCGCGACCAGTGATGCCGAGCGGAGACAGATCAATCAGCGCAAGATGGGTGTCGGTGCCGCCTGCAACCACATCAGCGCCGCGCTCTTTCAGCGTCGCGGCCAGGATTTTCGCATTTTCGATCACCGCAGCCGAATAGCTTTTAAATTCAGGGCGTAACGCTTCGCCAAAGGCTACAGCTTTGGCCGCGATGACGTGCATCAACGGGCCACCTTGCAAGCCCGGGAAAACCGCCGAATTGATTTTCTTGGCAATGGCAGCGTCATTGGTCAGCACCATGCCGCCACGCGGGCCGCGCAGGGTCTTGTGGGTAGTGGTGGTCACAACATCGGCAAAATCAAGCGGATTGGCATGGAGGCCAGCAGCAACCAAACCGGCGAAATGGGCCATATCGACCATGAAAATCGCACCGACTTTATCGGCAATCGCGCGGAATTTGGCAAAATCAATCTCGCGCGGATAGGCAGAACCACCAGCGATGATCAGCTTGGGCTGATGTTCGGTAGCAAGCGCCTCAACCTCTTCATAATTGATCAGATGATCGTCGAGATTGACGCCATATTGGATCGCATTGAACCATTTGCCCGATTGCGCCGGTTTCGCGCCGTGGGTCAGGTGACCGCCAGCATCCAGCGACATGCCAAGGATCGTATCCCCCGGCGTGGTCAGCGCCAGCATCACCGCGCCATTGGCCTGCGCACCCGAATGCGGCTGAACATTGACAAAACCACAGTTAAACAATTGTTTGGCACGCTCAATTGCCAATGTTTCGACATCATCCGAAGGCGCGCAACCCTGATAATAGCGGCGTCCGGGATAGCCTTCTGCATATTTGTTGGTGAACACCGAGCCCTGCGCCTGAAGCACCGCTCTCGACACGATATTCTCCGAGGCGATCAGCTCAATCTGGGTTTGCTGGCGAGACATTTCGGCATTGACGGCATCAGCAACAGCGGGATCGCTCTCATCAACGGAAAAATCGAAAAAGCCGGTGGGACGGATATCCTGGATATCGGCAACGTTGCTCATATATTCACTCCTGCGTTTTGCGGGGCGGAGAGCTTATCAACACGGCGTTGATGCCGGTCTCCGCCAAATTCGGTTTTCAAAAATACATCAAGACAATCTTTTGCAATTTCAATGCCGACCAGCCGCGCGCCCATCGCGATAATATTTGCATCATTATGCTCGCGGGACAGTCGCGCGGACAGGCTTTCAGACACCAGTGCGCATCGGCAGGCTGGATTTCGGTTCACTGCCATCGAAATACCTATTCCGGAGCCGCACAGAGCGACGCCACGTTCAGCCGCACCGGACGCCACCGCGGCAGCCAGCTTGTAACCAAAATCGGGATAATCCACACTATCGCCAGTCATTGGGCCGAGATCATCAACATCATGACCAGCATCATTGAGCCAGTCGACCAGCGCGGCCTTCATCTCAATAGCGGCATGATCAGATGCAATGGCAATGCGCATGGGCGTTTCCTGTGACGAGAATCGATGGTCCGTATCTAGTAGAGCGGACTTGGATAGGCCACCAAATATTGCGCATTTTTGACAAGAATTTTATTTCCTCTGATATAGCGAGCCATGAAAGAAAAAGAAGTTTTCGGAACCGCTGGTTATGCAGAACAGGCCACGATATTATTCGCGCAATATGAGAATTTTGACATGGCCGAGAGCTTGAAGCCGGTTGTTGGCTTTTTCCCTGCGAAACCTTCTCAAATTCTCGATATTGGCGCGGGTACCGGCGCGCTTGCGGCATGGTTTGCCGGCCATGGTCACAATGTGGTTGCGGTCGAGCCGGTTCGGCAGTTTCGCGAACCCGCACGCCTTGCACATCCGGAACGGAATATTTGTTTCATCGATGACAGTCTTCCAGATCTGAAGGCCATTGCTCAACAGAATCAGCGCTTCGATTTGATCACGCTAAACGCGGTGTGGATGCACCTGGATGCCAAACGCCGCGAGACGGCAATGGGGAATATTTCATCCTTGTTGCGCTACGGCGGACGCGTTTTCATATCTTTGCGCCATGGCATAGTTCCCCAAGGCCGTCAGATGTTTCAAATATCGCCAACAGAAACCGTCGAACTGGCATCACGCCATGGTCTTGTAAAAATTCACCAATCTCAAACTGAATCGATTCAAGCGGAAAATCGAAAAAATGGAGTAACCTGGACCAAATTGCTGTTTGAATCACAAGCTTGAATCAAATTTCCATCTGGCTGCCAAGTTCGACCACGCGGTTGCTGGGCAATTTGAAAAATTCCATCGCGGTTGCCGCATTGCGCAGCATCCACGCGAATACTTTCTCCCGCCAGACCATCATTTCCGGTTTCTCCGAAGGCAGCAAAGTCTGGCGCGACAGGAAGAAGCTGGTGGTCATCATGTTAAACTCCATACCGCATTCCGTGACTTTCTTGAGCGTCGCAGGCACATCGGTTTCCTGCATGAAACCGAAATTCAGCACCAACCGATAAAAACCCTGCCCAAGGTCCTTCACATGGATGCGATTTTCAGGCTCCACATAGGGCACGTCTTCAATATTGACGGTGAGCACCACGACCCGTTCATGGATGATCTTATTATGCTTGATATTGTGCAGCAGGGCGGACGGCACACCGACCGAGGATGAGGCCATGAAAATCGCAGTCCCCGGCACGCGGGTGGCACTATTGACCGCCGATTTCGTGAAAATCTCGATCGGCATCGCTGATTCAGCCATATGTTCGCGCATGATCTTGCGGCCCTTGGCCCAGGTCGTGAGCAACAAAAAGGCAAAGGCACCGACCATCAACGGGAACCAGCCGCCATCAGGAACTTTGGAGAGATTGGCGGCGAAATAGGCGCCATCGACGATGAAGAATATCGCAAGAATCGGAACAGCATACCACCATTTCCACTTCCACAATGTGAAGACCAGAACCGCCAACAGACAGGTATCGATCAGCATCGCTCCGGTCACCGCAATGCCATAGGCGGATGCGAGATTGCTGGAACTCTGGAAGGTCAGCACCAGGATGATAACGGCGATCATGATCGTCCAGTTGACAAACGGAATATAAATCTGGCCCGCTTCGGATGCGCTGGTGTGCTTGATCGTCAGGCGCGGAATGAAACCGAGCTGAATGGCTTGATGGGTTACCGAGAAGGCGCCCGATATGACCGCCTGACTGGCGATGAAGGTCGCCATCGTCGCGAGTATCACCAAAGGCAGGCGCAACATTTCCGGCGCCAGCAGAAAGAACGGGTTTTGAATGGCCGCTTTCGCGCCTTCCGCATCCAGCCCGATGATCATTGCACCCTGACCAAAATAGTTGCAGAGCAAGGCCGGCATGACAAAGCCAAACCAGGCCATGCGCATCGGCTTGCGGCCAAAATGTCCCATATCCGCGAACAGCGCGGCCGAGCCCGTTACGGCGAGAACCACCGAACCCAGGGCGAGAAAGGCCTTGAAACCATCGGTGATGAAAAACTGCACCGCATACCAGGGATTGAGCGCGTAGAGAATTTCCGGAGTCTGAAATATCTGGATCAGCCCGAGTGTCGCAATCACCGTGAAATAGACAAACATGATCGGCGCAAAAAACATACCGATTTTCGCCGTTCCGCGTGATTGTATCATGAAGAGAACGACCAGCAGACCGACTGCGATGGGGAGAACCATCGGCTGCAATCCGGCCTGCACAACCGTGAGACCCTCAACCGCCGACAGAACCGAGATCGCCGGCGTAATCATACTGTCACCGTAAAAGAGCGAGGTAGATAATACGCCCAATAATATCGCGACCCAGCCAAATTTGGATCGCCGCAAAGCCGCCAATAATTTGGCAACCAGCGCAAGACTGCCACCTTGCCCCTTATTGTCGGCGCGCATCAATATGGTGACATATTGGATCGAGACGACCAGCGTCATCGACCAGAAGATCAGACTGACCACGCCCAATACGTGCAGCTTGTCGAGCTCCAGGGGATGATGTCCGACGAATGTCTCACGAAATGCATAGAGCGGGCTGGTGCCGATATCACCGAACACGATCCCGACCGCACCCGCGGCCAGCTTAACGACCGCGCTACCTTGTTGCCGCGATCCATGAGGCTGGACTGCGCCGTTGCGTTTTCGGTTAGAAGTTGCAGATTCTTCGGACATTGGTTGGCCGCTATGGCTTTCCCCTGATTATCTGAAAACTATTCCTGACATTCCTGTCAGCAAACGGGCGCGCTTAGCATGAGGTTTTCGCACGCGCAACAAAACTGGCGCCATTTGCCAGTCCTGCTTCTTCAACTCTCTGATTAATCCGGACTTCACTCACGTGCTGAACTCTCATTCGCCGCCGGTAGTGCCGGCTGCATCCGATTCAATTGCGCCAAACGCGACTCGAGATCCGCACGCCAAGGCGCATCTTCGGTCGTGCGTTCGAGCAATTCCGTCCAAATGGCCCGGGCCTGATCCAATTTTCCGGACTGTGCATAGGCCATGCCCAGGAAAAACGGTGGTCCCGGATGTTCCGGTGAAATATCAGCAGCTTTCTGAAAGGCAAATTGCGCCGCCGGCGTGATGACGCCATCTGCATGAACGACCAGCGCGTTGCCCAGCCCGACCCAAAGATCCGGATCGTCAGGATGTTCCCGAACACCGTTGCGCAGATAGTTGGCAGCGGTTCCATGTTTTCCTGAACGATTGAGCGAGTCCGAAAAGACCAACCATTCGCGGGCGCTGCCAAATCTTTCGCCCATTTCGTTGCGCGACGTGATGCTGTCTTCATCAAAACTATTGGGCTTTTCGGCAGGTGTCACTGAAACGCCCGCCATTCCCGGCTCTCCCTGCCAGGCATAGCCCGCCACACCGAGCAAAAGCGCCGCACCGGTCAGCTCAAAAGCTGTCCGCGGAAGCCTGCCCCATTTCACGAGAATGCCAAATAGCGCGATCGCAATGACCAGAAGAATGATCCAACCCATCAGCTTTTATCTTTCCGTCGCTTGAATCTGCCGCGCGCGAGAAAAATCGCGACGATCAACAGCATGATAGGGGCAAACCAAAGCGGCCAGGTCAGACTGTTAACCGGCGGATTATAGGTTACCCAGTCGCCATAGCGCTCGATCAGCCAGCTGCGAACCTGTTCCGGATTGTCGCCTGCCGCAATCCGTTCCCGCACCTGACTACGCATGTCACCCGCCATCGGTGCATTGCTGTCAGCAATCGACTGGCTCTGACATTTGAGACAGCGCAATTCGTCCATCAGTGCCCGGGCATCTGCTTCCTTCGCTGGGTCATCCAACTGACGGTGCGCATATGGCGCGGACGGCAATCCGCTTTGGGCCGTGACCGGAAGCGCAATCGTGAGAGCCAGAAGGGCGAGCAAATATCTCATTCCGCCTCTTTCAACATCTGGAGTAATTTGGGAACATCTTCCTCCCGGATATCGCCGATATGCTGATGGACAATGACACCTTTTCCATCAATCACGAAAGTTTCCGGGACTCCCGATGATCCGAGTTCGAGCTGCACGACACTGCGTTCATCCGTCCCGATACGCTGATAAGGATTGCCCCAGCGATTGAGGAAATTTGCAATATCTGCGGGTGTATCGCGGCTAGCGACACCGTTGATCGTCGCCCCGGCCCGTTCCAAGGCGAGCAGTTGCGGCGCCTCGGCAATACATGGCACACACCAGCTCGCAAAAATATTGAGCAGCTGTGGCTTGCCGGTGGCCAGGTCCGTGCTCCGCAAGGCGGGGCGTTGCTCGATCGCGGCGGGCAGGACAAATTCCGGTATCGATTTGCCAACCATTTTCGATTCAACAATATTATCTTTGGGGCGCGTCAGGCCAGCCGCGACAATCGCGAAAAATATCGCGAACAGCCCCAAAGGTACCCAGAGCAATGGCCGATTCATATCAGCGCCTCGGCATATTCACGCTGGCGTTTTTGCCGAACCGCACGGCGCAACCGCCCGATCATTGCCAGCAATCCGCCGAGTGCGATCAAAACGCCGCCATACCAGATGAGCGTCACAAAAGGTTTCCACCATATGCGCAGCTGCCAGCGGCCTTGCTCATCACTATCGCCGAGCACAACATAAAGCTGTCCGTTCCAGCGGGTCAGCAGTGCGGCCTCGCTGGTCTGGGTTTGCGCTGCCGGGAACATCCGGTTCTGGGGCTCTATTTGGTGAATCGCGCCATCGCCATATTGCGCGGTCACCCGGGCTTCCAAAGCGGTCCAGTTCGGTCCTGCGATCGGCTCGATCGCAAGGAAATTCACCTTCCAATTGTTGACGATCACTTCGTCGCCCGGTGAGGCCGCGACCAGTTTTTCTTCGGTAAAACTGCTTTCAGACGCCATCCCGACCAGCGCGACCGCGACACCGAAATGCGCGATAATCATGCCATAAGTATGCATCGGCGTCCGCCGCAGGTTGCGCTTCCAGAGCGGTGCAAAGCTGGCGACCGCAATGCCCGCGGCCAATGCCAGTCCGAGCAGGGACAATGTCGACATCGAGGTGGTAAACAGTACCAGGCCGAACAGCGCAGCCGCGGTTATGAATATCGGAATCGATATCCGGTTGAGCAAAGCCTTGGCTTTGTCCCGACGCCAGCGCAGCAGCGGCCCTGCCGCCATGATCGCCACGAGAATGAGCGCAATCGGTCCGGTTGCAAGATTGAAATAGGGCGCTCCCACCGAGATCATATCGCCACTCACACCCTCGACGAACAGCGGATAGAGTGTGCCGATAAAGACAATCCCCAATATCGCCGAGAGCAGCAGATTATTCGCGACCAGCGCGCCCTCGCGGCTGACCGGTTCAAATTGCGAGCCTTCTTTGACAGTGCCGACACGCAGCGCAAAAACCGCCATCGCACCGCCGATATAGATGGCGAGCAAAGCAAGGATGAAGCCGCCCCGCGTCGGATCGACGGCAAAGGCGTGCACGCTGGTCAAAACGCCAGAGCGGACCAGGAAAGTACCAATCATCGACATCGAGAAAGCGACAACCGCCAGCATCAGCGTCCAGGCCCGCAGTCCGTCCCGGGTCGCCAGGACATTCACCGAATGCAGCAATGCGGTCGCAGCCAGCCATGGCATCAGCGATGCGTTTTCTACGGGATCCCAGAACCACCAGCCACCCCAGCCGAGTTCATAATAAGCCCAATAGCTGCCTGCGGTTATCCCGAGAGTCAGGAATACCCAGGCGCCCAATACCCAAGGCCGCATGGCTTTGGCAAAGTCGGGTCCGACGTCACGGTTGATCATCGCTCCGACCGCAAAGGAAAAGGCGATCGAAAGACCGACATAGCCGATGTAAAGCGTTGGCGGATGGAGCGCGAGACCGACATCCTGCAGCAGCGGATTGAGCCCCTGCCCATCCGCTGGGACGGGAAAAATGCGCTCAAACGGATTGGAAGCGATCAGCAGATAGGCATAGAAACCAACGCTGATAAAGGCCTGGGCGGCCAGCGTGGTGACCAAGGTTCTCTGTTTCAATGTGCGTTCAAACAATCCGATACCGGCACCGGCTATCCCCAAAATCGCAACCCAGAGCAGCATCGATCCTTCGTGATTGCCCCATGTTCCGGAAATTTTGTAGATCAGCGGCTTCACCGCAACACTGTTCATCACAACCAGTTTGACCGACATGTCAGAGCGGATGAACAGCCAGACCAATATCAGGAAGGAAATTGTCACCAGCACGCCCTGTGCAATTGCGATCGGGCGGATCGCTGCAAAAAATTCGTCGCGGCCCTTGACCAGACCAATGGTGCAGAGCGCAAATTGCAATAAGGCCAATGCGGCCGCGAGCCAGAGCGCGATCAGGCCTGTTTCTGCGATCATTGGATGAGTGTTTCCGACTTGTGCTGGCCAGCGGTCATATCAATGCCTTCCAGTTCGCGCGGGATATAATTTTCATCATGTTTGGCCAGCAAAGTCTCGGCGACAAAAGTTCCATCTGCCGAAAGCCGGCCATCGGCCACGACGCCTGATCCTTCAACAAACAGATCCGGCGTGATTCCCGTATAGGTGACTTTCTGTTCGGCAGTGCCGTCATGGACGAGAAATTCGACCGTGACACCATCAGCCGCGCGCTGGATTGAGCCAGCGCCAACCATGCCGCCGAGCCGAATCGCCTGGCCCACTTCGGGGTTTTTCTCGACGATATCAGAGGGAGTGTAGAAATAGCTCGCCTGATCCTGCAGCGCATAGGCGGCAAGCAGGCTGGCCCCGATCAGCGCCACCAGCGCCAATGTCGCCAAAGTCAGTCTCTGGTGTTTTGCCTTCATTTTCGTTTACTCAATTGTTCCGCCTTCGCTTCCGCCTGGCGCATCGCATGATAGCTATGCGCCAGCACCACAGCTGTGCCCAATAGCACAAACCCATAGGATGCAATCACAAACGGCCAATGGTTCATTCTGCTGCCATCCTTTTGAGCCGCGCCTCTACTTTGGTCTGCGCCAATATCATCCGCATCCGCATCAATATGATTGCGCCAAAGAGCAGACTGAATCCAACCACATTCACCATCAATGGCCATAGAAATGCGCTATCAATTGATGAACCGCTGACGGTGATGCTAGCAGGCTGATGCAGACTGTTCCACCATATGACAGACCGGTTGATGATCGGAATATTGATCGCGCCAACAATCCCGAAAATTGCAGTCACGCGCGACACGCCGCCCTTTTCGCTGCTCGCATTGGCAAGCGCGATATAGGCCAGATAGAGGAAGAACAGCACCAGAACCGAAGTCACTCGGCCATCCCATACCCACCAAGTGCCCCAGGTTGGGCGCGCCCAGATTGAACCGGTAAGCAAACCCAAGGCAGTGAACAGCGCCCC
Organism: Sphingomonadales bacterium EhC05; assembly: GCA_001650955.1. GTDB lineage: Bacteria > Pseudomonadota > Alphaproteobacteria > Sphingomonadales > Sphingomonadaceae > Parasphingorhabdus. The sequence goes on along the minus strand of LXYP01000026.1, from coordinate 41,427 downwards.
GGGAACAGCGACCGCGCGAGCCGCCACCGCCGCAAGAGGGTGTCGCCATGCAAGCTGAACAATGCTGGAAATCGCGATGGCGGACCACCCGCCCATCGCTAGCCAGACGGTCGGAACATGGATGTACAAAATCCGGACGCTGTCTCCCATCAAACGGTCCGCAGGAGCATAGGCCAAGCCATAGATTGACCCGCCGATGACCAGCAGCAGCCCCAGTCCGAACGACCAGAGTGTCAGCGGCCTGGCCAATGCCAGGAAACGGGTGGGATTGGCATATGCGTGCATAGGTAAAGGGTATTGCCTCGATTGCCGGATGAACAACATCAGTTGTTGCGCTCGATGACAGAAGCTTAGGCTAGCGACAAGTGTTTTGCGCGTTTTGCACTGCAATATAATCGTCTCAAAAGATTCACACCAGTGTCTCCCGATTGGCAGAATAGCTTCACGGACAAGGCCTAGAGGGCCTCCGAGACAAGTTCATGGAGGTCTATCCGATGCCAAATTTATTGAGATTTCGTAGAGAGTTATTAGCTGGAGCAGTGGGTGCGCTGCTCTTTGTTCCGACATCGGCATATGCCGGTACGATCACTGGCACGGTCAGCGACCCCAGCGAAACCCGCGGTCTGCAGTCCGCACAGGTTAGAATCATCGAACTCGACCGGGTGGTGACCACCGAACGCGATGGCAGCTATCGATTCCCCGATGTTCCCGCTGGAACCTATACATTGGAAACCCGCTATGTCGGCGCCGACACTGTTCAAACCCGGGTGAATGTCAGCGAAACCGGCCTCTCACGGGCCGACATCATATTGCGTTACGGCTCAGGCAATGAAATCCTGGTCATCGGTCAAGGCGCCAATCAGGCGAGCGCGCTGTCTCGCAAACGCGAATCCGACGGCGTCAGTTCGGTTTTGACACGCGATGCCATCGGCCAGTTTCCTGATCAGAATGTAGCGGAATCGTTGCGCCGCCTTCCCGGCATCAATATTCTCAACGATCAGGGCGAAGGTCGCTTTGTTTCCGTGCGCGGTCTTGATCCGAACCTGAACAGCAGCTCGCTCAATGGTGTTCGCATTCCCTCCCCTGAAAGCGACGTTCGGTCGGTGGCGCTTGATGTTATATCGAGCGATTTAATCGAATCGGTCGAGGTGAAAAAGTCGCTGACCCCGGATATGGATGGCGACACGATCGGTGCTTCGATTGAAATCAAAACTGTCAGTGCCTTTGATCGCAAAAAAGATCTGCTCTCGGGCAGAATTGAAGGTAGCTATAATGAATATTCAGGTGAGATAACCCCCAAAGGCAGCATCGACTTCTCGACCCGACTCACCGACGACATCGGCATCGCGGGCGGCTTTTCTTATTATAATCGCAAATTTGAAACCGACAATATCGAAGCCGAAGGCTGGGATATCACCGACGATGGCGTGGTCTATGCCGACGAAGTGCAATATCGCGACTATGATGTCGAGCGAGAGCGGATCAGCGCGTCCTTATCACTCGATTTCCGCGCCAGCGACAGTACGGAATTATATGCTCGCGGCGTTTACAGCCAATTTGACGATCAGGAATTTCGCGGGCGAACCACGTTCAAACTCGATGAAGAAGCCAGCGGCGGCGATGCCAACAGCGCGCTTTTTGATGACACAGATGGTGAAATCGAAATCGAGCGCGACATGAAAGACCGGTTTGAAACCCAGAAGGTCCGGTCGATTGTCGTCGGCGGCAAGACCGAAACCGGTCCCTGGAAGATCGAATATTCGGGCAGTTGGTCCAAATCCAGCGAATATGAAAATGGCTCGGTCGATCCGACGACTTTCTCCAGAGATTTTGACGGCGACGGGGTCAGCATATTATTTGACTATAGCGATGACCGAACACCATTTTTCAGCTATGCGTCCGGCTCTGCATTGGCCAATGATCCCGGCCTTTACGCACTCGAAGATGTTGAGCTTACCAGCCTATCCGACTCCCAGGACGAGGAATTTTCAACCCGGATAGACGTGTCCCGCATATTCGCGATGGGCAATGGTGATTTTACAGTCCAGACTGGCTTTAAAGGCCGTTGGCGCGAGAAAAGCTTCAATAATGATGTCGAATTCTATGAAGATAGCACCGGGAACTACACGCTAGCGGACGTGCTCGGCCAACAGACTTATCGACTAACCGATATGGGACCGGTCGTCAGCCGGATCGGTGCAACGGACTATTTCCGCGACAATTTCGGCGATTTCGAGTTGCAGGATAATGATAGTCAGTTCGATTCCGCAGTCTCCGATTATCTCAATCAAGAGGATATTTATGCTGGCTATCTGCTCGGCCGCTGGGACAGCAACAAGCTGCGCGTGATCGGTGGCATTCGTTTTGAACGGACGGAAAATGTCATTTCCGCAAATACGGTCACATTGGTTGAGGAAGACGCGACTTTCAACAATATGGTCTTCACTGACGATACTGTGATTGTCACACCCAATAGCTTCAACCGTAGCTATGACGACTGGCTGCCGAGCCTGAATATCCGCTTCGAACCGAAGCGCAATCTGGTCTTCCGCGCTGCTGCCTATCGCAGCGTCGTCAGGCCCAACCTGTCCGATCTTGCACCACGTTTTGCCGTGGAACAAAATGACGAGAACACGCGCGAGGGCGAATTTGGTAATCCCGATTTGCAGCCCTATGAAGCCTGGAATTTCGACGGTGCCGCTGAATATTATTTCAGTTCCAACGGGGCGCTGACGGCCAATGTCTTTTACAAGGATATCAAAAACTTCATCGTCGATAGCTTCGAGGAAGACGGCACACGGTTTGGAATCGCCTTTGACGAGGCGACTATTCCGATCAATGGTCCCAGCGCAGAAGTTTTCGGGATTGAATTGGGCTATGCTCAGGCCTTCACTTTCCTGCCAGACCCTTTTGATGGCCTGCTATTCAATTTCAATTATACGTTCACCGATGCGAGCGGCACCGTTCCGACGGATGGTGACATAACCAACTTGCGAAAAATCGATCTGCCGAGCAGTTCCAAACATACGTTCAACGCTGTCATCGGCTATGAAAAAGGCCCAGTCGATTTCCGCCTCGCGGGCACTTTCCGGGACCGCTATTTGGATGAGCTGGGCGCGGAAGCCAGTGAAGATCGCTTCGTCGACAATCATTTTCAGCTCGACGCCAGCCTGAAAGTGAAACTTTCCAAGAATATCCGACTGTTCGCGGAATGGATCAACATCAACAATGCCAAATATTTCGCCTATCAGAATTTCGGTACGCGCAAGCGGCTGCTGCAATATGAAGAATATGGTTCGACTTTCAAATTTGGCGCAAAGATAACAATGTGATGAAAAATATAATTTCCCCGCTCCTGCTCGGCAGCCTGGCTTTATCCGGCTGCGCAACTCCATCTGGCGCGCTTCATTCTGCGCCAAGTCTGGAGTTAACCGCCGATGCCGAGACCGTGCCGGTCGGCACCACCAATCGCGATGCCGCAGATGATCCGGCAATCTGGCGCAATGCGAAATATCCCGAAAAAAGCCTGATTATCGGGACCGACAAGCGAGCTGGCCTCTATGTCTATGGCTTGGACGGCAGCAAAAAATCCTTTCTGCCGGATGGCGAGCTCAACAATGTCGACCTCCGGGAAGTCATGATCCATGGAGAAATGACCGTGCTGGTCGGCGCGAGTATGCGCAATGACCCGATTAACGCGCAAATTGGTCTCTATCGGCTCAATCCACAAAGCGCCGAACTCGAATCGATCGGCAAATATCCCGCAGGCCCCGGCGAAGCTTATGGCTTTTGCTTGGGACAGGACAGCGGTGGCGAACTCTTTGCCTATATGATCGAGAAAAGCGGTTTTGTCCGCGAAATCACGCTGGACTTCAGTGCGACTACGCCCAGCGCCCGCATCACCCGCGAATATAAGCTGGCAAGCCAACCGGAAGGCTGCGTTGTCGATGACCGGACCGGACGACTCTATGTCGGTGAGGAAAATGCCGCAATCTGGCTGTTCGATCTCAATGCCGACAATTTCGCGCCGCAGCGCTTTGCCAATGTCAACGGCCAAGAACTGGTTGCCGATGTCGAGGGCTTGGCATTGGCTCCTGAAGGCAATGTAGGAGGCTATCTGGTCGCGTCCAGCCAGGGCGATAACGCCTATGTGCTCTATGATCTGGTCACCGGAATCTATGTCAATCGCTTCCGGCTAATCGACGGAACTGTCGATGGCACGTCAGAGACAGATGGCATCGAAGTCATATTGGGCGACTTTGGACCCGAATATCCCGATGGGCTGATGGTGGTGCAAGACGGCGAGAATGAAGGCGGTACCCAGAATTTCAAGCTGATCAGCTGGGCGAAGATAAAGCAAGCAATTGCCCCCTAGCTTCGACCGATCAACTTACGGGCCATATTGTCCGCAACTTCTGCAGAAGGGAGCGTCCTGGCGGCGCTCTCTTCCCAGATTTCAGTCAGACGTTCCGGGATCCTGGAAATCCGGCGGTTGACTTCATTGACATCGTCATCGCCGAGATATTCCAGACCGACGCTGATGATCCCGCCGCTATTGATCACATAGTCGGGCGCAAACAGGATATCGCGGTCGAAAATGCGCTGGCCGTCTTCGGGAGTGGCGAGCTGATTATTGGCGCCACCTGCGACAATGGGGGCGTTGAGATGGGCGATGGACACTTTGTCAAGTATCGCACCCAAAGCATTGGGGCTGAAGACATCTGCTTCGATCCGCATGACGTCGTCAAGCCCGACCACCGTTGCACCAATCTCGCTGGCGAGAGACTGCGCATGATTCTTGTTGATATCGGCGATACTCAATTGGGCGCCGTCTTTGGCGAGCAGTCGGGCAAGGCCACCGCCAACGCTGCCGACACCCTGAATAGCGACATGGACGCCTTCCATGCTGTCGCGACCCAATTTATGGGCCACCGCAGCTTTGACACCGAGATACACGCCCATGGCGGTAAAGGGTCCCGGATCACCTCCCGCTTCGCTGGAATCGCTCACTGGCAATCCGGAGACAAATTTGGTTTCCTGGGTTAGCGCAACCATGTCCGCCGCCGTCATACCGACATCTTCAGCCGTCACGTAACGACCCGCGAGCGAATCGATCATCCGGCCAAAAGCAGCAAGCATTGCGGGAGTCTTGGTGCGATTGCGGTCAGCGAGAATCACCGCTTTACCGCCGCCGAGCGGAAGACCGGCCATCGCGTTTTTGAAACTCATGCCGCGCGACAGGCGCAAGGCATCGGTCACCGCTGTTGTACGATTTTCATAATGCCAGAATCGGGTGCCACCTGCTCCAGGGCCGAGATGCGTGCTGTGCAGAGCCACAATAGCGCTGAGGCCAGTTTCCACGTCATGAAAAAAATGAACGGCTTCGTGGCCATCAAAATCGGGCAAATCCCACATCATGTTCATCGTCTTCGCCCCTCGCAAACTAAGTAATATAATTTCTTATATACGTAATTTAATTTCAGATAAAGGATATCTTTCCAACAAGGCGCAATCGACACATGGCCTTCGATTTCTTCTACTTCCGGGAAGGAAATGGGGCGATTGAGGGGTCTTGAACCCCCGACCTCCGGTACCACAAACCGGCGCTCTAACCAACTGAGCTACAATCGCCATAAGCGGGACCGCAAAAGCAGTCACTGCGGGGGCGTCCATAGGGAGACATGATGGCCGGCGTCAAGTATTTAGCGCAACAAAAGGCGCCTAAAATGCATCGCCTCGTTGTCGATGCACCAACCGCGCAGGCCGCAAGGCGGCATCGATCAGCGCGCGCTCCTCAACCAGTGCGCTTTGCATCTCAACCGTCATATCCGCCCGGAACCAGCGGGTGGTCAGCTTGGTCTGGCTTTGCACCTCCGGTTTTACACCGAGGCTCGCAGGATAAGGCTGCGCCCAGAAATCATTCAAACTGGAATAGCCGAGCTCCGGCCGACCGCCGAGAAACTGCCGGGCGCGTGTCAAATCGGTGCCATTCTCTGCCAGCATGGCAAGCAGAATGGCCTGTTCCGGCCGCAAACTATTGATATTGATCGGGGACAGATCGGTTGTCGGCAAAGCGCAAAGCCAAGGCGCGATCTGCGAATAGACGCGATCCGTCACCCCTTTGATCGTTCTGAGTTCACTGATGTCGACGATCAAGGCATTGGCGGTGCGATAGGGCCTGTCCAATTGCTGATAATATTGATCTTCCGCGCCCCGGGGTCCTGCTACCATATCACTATCGATCCAATCGGTGACGGACTGTGCGATATCGCTTGCATCTCCATCCAATATATCGAGCGTGATCATCAAACGCACAAACTGCGAAGCGCCAAGGGGGCGTGCCACGAAAATATCATCCCGTTGAGACACCAGGCTGTTGATGTTGAAACAATTGCCGCCGTCGCGCAAAGTCGCGCTGACAATTCCGCCCGGAACCGGGAAGATGCGTTCGCGGCCATTCCAGCCACCCAAGTTCGTCGTTCGGCCCGGCGAAGCATTTACGATCTGTGAGGCGGTCTGCATGCCGATAGATTCAGCGGCGATCAAATAGGCCTTTGCTTGCGACAATTCGCGGGCATTGGACGCAAGCTTGGTTGCTCCCGCGAGCCGGTCGATCCCGTGAGCCGCCAATATTGCGATGACCGCAACGAGCAATAACACAGTCAATAGAGCCGCGCCGCGCTCGCCGTTCGATGCAGATTTCGGCCAGCGGGTCATAAATATCCGGTTCCCACCAAAAACAGGTGCCGGTGGCTGCGGCCGCCGAGCTGAAAAACCAATTCCACCGCGCGCGGCAAGTCCGATAACCGTTCGACCTCCCAGCGTCCGGCCCATTGTCCCCGCTTGGTGCGATAGCGTATTTGCAGATCGGTAACGTCCGTCAACAAAATGGCGGGTTCGCTGATCTCGCCGCCATCGGTAGCCTGATAGCGCAACCGTTCCATCCGCCCGTCCTTGATCCGATATTCTACCCGCTCGAGATTGGAACGGGATTCTCCGTTCAAATTGCTTTGCCCGCCGCGGATGAATTTCAGAAACGCGGCATCACCACTTCCGGTCTCGCTCGAAAAAGCGGCCCGGACTTGACCTGTATCATCCCGGTAGGTGCGCGCCACAGCCTGGCTCAAATCGGCTTCGATCAGCGATACAAACCGCTGAACTTCTGCCATTTCGCTCAGATTTTGAGCGGTCGTCTCATCACTGTCGACCGCCGAACGCAACATGACCACCCCCGCAACCGAGAGGAGCGAAAAGACAAATAGGGCGACCATCATCTCGACGAGGGTAAAGCCTGCGCGGTGAAGGTCAGCCTGTTGATGCTCTAAAGCCATGGGACTGCTTATATCGGTATCTGGGCATCCCGCAAAGACCAGTTGCGATGCTTCGCGATTCATTTATTCTATGCCCTCATCATTTGGAGCAGCGGCGATTATTCACATGACGGAAGCGAACACAACGACCGCTGACTATCTCACTGCGCTTGGTCAAGTTCAGCGATTCCCGCGAGGTGAAATCGAGCTATGTATGGTCAAGAATTTTCTGAACCAGAGTGAATGCGAACGGCTGATCGCGTCAATCGATCAAAAGCGCCGCCCGTCGACGATCGCAGATCCCAATGGTGACGACTATTTTCGCACCAGCGAAACATGCGACATGGATCATTCTGATCCTTTTGTTGAAGAAATCGACACGAAAATCTGCAATTTTTCCAATATCGACAGAAAATTTGGCGAACCCCTGCAAGGACAGCGCTACGCGATCGGCCAGGAATTTAAGGCGCATACCGACTTCTTCGATCCCGACGGTCAGGATTTCGCAAAATTCTGTTCGGTTTCCGGTCAGCGGACCTGGACATTCATGATATATCTCAACGAACCCGGTTCCGGTGGCGCAACCCGCTTCATATCCTTCAAGAAAAGCATCGCGCCTCAAACTGGTACATTGCTATGCTGGAATAATATGAACAAAGATGGGTCACCCAATGATTGGACGCTCCATCATGGGATGAAGGTTCGCAGCGGGACCAAATATGTGATCACAAAATGGTATCGCGAAAAACCCTGGCCTTGGCCAACATGAGCAGGAATTTGTCATTACGATAAAATTATCGAGCTATCGCCCCGGTCCTGGCCTGATGGTATCAGCGGCCTTCATTGGCCCCGGAACCGTCACCGCATGCACGCTGGCAGGCGCAAATTTTGGTTTTGCGCTTATATGGGCGCTGATATTCGCAACCGTCACGACGATCATCTTGCAATCCTTCGCCGTTCGCATCGCCTTGGTCACACGTTTGGGATTGGCCGAAGCGATGATGCGGACAATGGGTTCGCCGGTGTTGAGAATAGCATCGGCAATACTTTTGATTGCTGCACTTGTGCTTGGCAATGCCGCCTATGAGGCCGGGAATATGTCGGGCGCGGCGCTTGGTCTGGAGGCGATGGCAGGGGGAGCTCTGCCCTTCGGAAATGGGCCGGTCATCCTTGCGATCGCTTTGCTCGCAGGCGCGATGTTGCTATTTTCCAAACCCAAATGGGTCGAACGCGCGCTCATTTCACTGGTATTATTTATGAGTGCCGCATTTCTGCTGACATTCCTCCTGACCAAACCCGACATCGGCGCCATTTTGTCCGGTTTTGTGCCGATGATTCCTGATGGTGGCTTGCTGACCGCAATTGCTCTGATCGGGACGACCATTGTTCCCTATAATCTCTTTCTCCACGCGGCGAGCGTGAAAGAGCGCTGGTCCAGCGAAATATATTTGCCCGAAGCCCAGACCGACAACGCAATTTCGATCGGCCTTGGGGGCCTGGTATCGATAACAATATTGTCCACCGCCGCGGCAGCCCTATTTGGCCGCGGCAAAGAAATTACCAATGCCATTGATATGGCCGAGCAGCTCACCCCGCTGGTCGGCAGCTTTGCGACATTTACGCTGGGTGCCGGATTATTTGCCGCAGGACTGACATCTGCGATCACCGCGCCTCTCGCCACCGGCTATATTGTTCAGGAAATTTTCGGCAACTCCAGCCACATGTCCTCTCGAATGCCCTTCAAAATCGGCGCGATTATCGTCATCCTCTCGGGAATGTCTGGCGCGCTGCTCGGCTATAAACCGGTCGAGATTATCTTCGTGGCACAAATTGCAAATGGATTATTGCTACCGATTATCGCCTTATTTTTGCTGAAATTGGCCAATGACCGGACAATGCTCGGACAACATAGCAATGGCTGGAAAGCGAATGTCTTGGGCGTCACCATTTTGCTAATTGTCAGTTTGTTGGGCGTGCGTTTGATTGCACGGGCCCTAGGCTGGTGGCCATGACCAAATCAATTGATCTGAATGCAGACCTTGGAGAAGACGAAAGCCCGACGGGAATTGCGCGGGACATCGCGATCATGGACATTGTCTCTAGCTGCAACGTCGCTTGCGGCGGCCATGCGGGCTCCCTTGCAACGATGTCGACCATGGCTCGCACAGCCAAGGACAAGAATGTCGCAGTGGGTGCTCACCCATCCTATCCCGACCGCGAAAATTTTGGCCGTCAATCGATCGATATCTCGATTGAGGACCTGGCAAAGGCACTGGCAGATCAGCTGACAGTGATGAAGACAGCAGCCCGAGAAACGGGCGTCATGATTCAGCATCTGAAGCCGCATGGCGCGCTATATAATGATGCACAGGATGATCTGGCTCTTTCCCAGTTGCTCGTGGCCATCGCAAAAGCAGAACAATGGACGCTGGTCGGCATGAGCCGGTCCGTCATGCAGGCCAAGGCTATCGAACAGGATGTCCGCTTCCTTTGCGAAGGGTTTATTGATCGTCGCTATGATCAGTCGGCGCGGCTTGTATCGCGGGCGGAAGCTGGTGCGGTTATTGGTGACAATGACGGACGGCTATCTCAGGGTCTCGCCTTGGCCCAGGCGAGACCGGTTGCCGCAGAGGATGGATCGCACGTCTTGATCGCGGCGCAGACTCTCTGTCTCCATTCAGACAGCGACGGTGCCCTTGGCACGGCAAAAGCGATGTCGGATATTTTGCAGAAAAATGGCTTCATCATTGAGGCTCAGCATTAATGGCTGAAGCGATATTGCAATTCCATGTCTGCGATGACTGGATATCTTGTGCGCTTCCCGATGCCGAGACCAGCCTCATGGCCAGCGCGAGCCTGCGCCACAATCCGCAATGGCTAGAGATTGTCGCTGGACTGGATAGTCTCGCGGTACAGTTTGATCCTGCGCATTTGGATCCTGAAGAGGCGGCAATATTGTTCCGGCAGCAACTCACAGATGTGGGAAAGCACGCATTGGATACGTTTGAAAAGATCGAAATTCCAGTCTGTTATGACGATCTATTTTCACCTGATCTCAACTGGGTGTCCGAAAGACTCGACATTCCGACTGCCGATTTGCCCGCTTGGCACAGCGGTCTGCAATTCAATGTCACCATGTTGGGCTTCATGCCGGGCTTTGCCTATCTGTCCTGCCAAGACAAAATAGCAGAAATCGGTCGACTCGACCGGCCAAGATCGAAGGTTGCGGCCGGATCTATCGGCATCACCGGAAGGCAAAGCTGTCTCTATTCTTTTGAAAGCCCTGGTGGCTGGCCGATTGTCGGCAGAACACCCATCAAATTGTTCGATTCCGCCAACGATCACCCTGCCCTGCTTTCCGCCGGCCAGCATGTCTCCTTTCGAGCCATTGATCGCGATGAATTTGAACATCTCGCGCATCCAGCCAATCGATGAGTCTTCATGTCATCAAAGCCGGTTTGCAAAGCTCTCTCCAAGGCGTGCCTTATCGCGGACATCGTCATATCGGCATGCCGGCCGCCGGCGCCGCCGATTGTTTGTCATTGGCTTTCGCCAACCATCTTGTCGGCAAGGAATATGGCGCCCTGGCGATCGAAATAACATTGGACGATGCCAAATTCTCAATTGGGAAAAAATCTACTCTCGCACTCGCGGGAGCGAGCAGCTTTCTGAGAATCAATGGCTCGGACCAACCCAAATATGAAGCTGTAGCTGTAAAACCGGGCGATATTGTGCATATCGGATCCGCAAAACAAGGCTGCAGATCCTATCTTGCTCTGTCAGGCACATTCTGCGCTCAATCGCTTTTGGGCGGCCAATCAACCTATCTTCCGGCTGGGCTGGGAGGCTTTTCGGGACGCTCTCTGCTTGATGGCGATGACCTGGACTGGACTGATCCCGCGACAATGCCTCCACCAACGGCGCCAATGCCCGCCAAACTACAAACCAGAATCACCAATGACTTCATCATTCGTATCACCGATGGTCCCGAGTGCGATTGGCTTGCCCCCCGGTCAAAAGCAAATTTGACGGAAAGCGTCTGGGAAATTGGCAACCAGACGAGCCGAATGGGAATCTCTCTAAATGGGCGGCCTTTGCAGATCACCGGATCGGCTAACATGCACAGTGCTCCGGCTTTTTCAGGAACGGTCCAATGCCCACCGAACGGCCAGCCATTTCTGTTGGGCCCAGACGCCCAAACGACCGGCGGCTATCCCAGAATTGCCCAGGTCATTCGCGCCGACCGTCATCTGATCGGTCAATTGCGGCCAGGCGGGCGGATTCAATTTGTTGCGATAACACCCAAACGGGCCACAGAAATCTATCGCGAGAAGCTAGTGCAACTCACCCGATGGGCAGGCAATATCCATCTATGGTAACAGGGATCGCCTCAGGCCATCCCTGTAAAATCAACCTTTTTTGAGCGAAAGTCCGCCAAAACGCTTGTTGAAGCGTGCAACCTGGCCACCTTGATCAAGCAGACGCTGGTTACCACCGGTCCATGCAGGGTGCGAGGATGGATCAATGTCCAACTGCAGCGTATCGCCTTCTTTACCCCATGTCGAACGGGTTTCAAAAGTCGTGCCATTGGTCATCTGGACCTTGATCATGTGGTAATCGGGATGGGTATCTTTTTTCATTTTCGGCTCCAAAGCGGGCTGGTTTCCGACCAGTCCCTAAGCGAATATTTGTACAAGAAGCGGCGCATTAGCCGTCGTTCAGTGAAAGTGCAAGATTCTTTTGGCTGAATCAGGCTTTCGGCGGGTCGGCAATCATCGCGGTAAAATTGGCTTCGGCCGCCAATTTGTCACCGATCATCGCCCGACCAGAAAATTTGCACACGCGCGCGCGTTTCTGCTCGAATTTGACATTTAGTGAGAGCAGGCAACCTGGCTCAACCGGCTGACGGAATTTGGCTCCGTCAATCGCCATGAAATATACCAGCTTGCCTGATCCAACCATGTCAAAGCTTTCCATCGCCAGAACACCGGCGGCCTGGGCAAGGGCTTCGACAATCATGACGCCCGGCATGATTGGACGGCCAGGAAAATGACCCTGGAAAAATCCTTCATTCATCGTGACGGCCTTGACCGCTCGAATCGATTCGCCTTTTACAAGCTCTTCGACTCGGTCAACCAGAAGCATGGGATAGCGGTGCGGGAGCACCGCCATCACTTTGGTTACATCATAATCCAGAAGGTCCGCCATTTTCAGAAATTACCGGCTTTCTGGTTGTGCAGCAGCAGCGGGTGCGGCTTGCTGTTGCCGATTGGCTTGGCCCGGCTGCCAGTCAGCGGGTGGCGTGATCGCGGCTGACGGTACGAGCTTGTTCAATTCGACAACGATGTCGTCGGTAATGTCGACATAAGGTTCGCGCGCAACAACAGATTGTGGAGACAGAACCATATCAACATTTTTGGTCTTCATTGCTGCCTTGATCGCAGCTTCCAGCTGTCCGGCGACCTGTTCTTCGACATAGGCAGTTGCTCGCGTGATCCGTTGGCGGAGCCGGGCAAGTTCTTGCTGGCCGGATTGCTGTTTTGCCTGCAACGCCTGTGCCTGCGGCTGAACCGTGGTCTGAGTCGCACCAGGTTGCTGCACCGCTGCGTTATACGCATCGACGAGCGGCTTGATTTCCGCCTGCAACGCGGTCGCACGCGCATTAACCGCGTCAATGTCAGCCTTATAAGTGGTCTGCATCTGCGTCAGAGCCACTGTATAGGCTTGTGACTTGGCTACGGCTGCCTCGTAGTTGGCCATTGCAATACCGGTTCTGGATTGCGCGAGCGCAGGCGCCGAGATCAATGCCGGTGCAGTCATCGCAACGATAGCAACCGCAGCTGATTTCAAAATTGTTTTGGACATTATGGTCATTAGAATTGTGTTCCTACATTGAAAGTGAAGAGTTTTGTATCATCGCCCGGCTCTTTGAGCAGAGCTCTGGCGACATCGATCCGGAAGGGACCAAATGGTGAATTCCAGTTTACCCCGATACCCACCGAAACGCGCGGGCTCAGCGTATCACCCAAAAACAGCTCGGTGAAGGAGAGCGAGGGCGTGTTCGCATTGCCATTGCCATCTGTTGCATCGACCGTCTGAATAATACCGCCATTAGCGTCAATTGCCAAGAATAGCGGGTTTCCGCTAGCATCGACATTTTGAACATTGGTGTTCAACAAAGGCTGCGTGACGTTGAACACGGCACCTGCATCAACGAAAATCGATGGGCGAAGGCCAAGCTCGCGGGCGCCGCTGCCCAATGGAATTTCAAGCTCGGCGCGGCCTAGATAATAGCCTCGACCACCAATAGCATCGTCTGAAACATTATTACGGTTCGTCTCAAAATCTATCAACGTGTTGACGATCTGGCCGTTGATAATTTCAGGAGCGAAACCGGTTCGAATGATCCGGGGACCAACGCCGCGAATGTCAAAGCCTCGAATCTGCGGTTCACCCAGGAAGAAACGATCCGTCAGGCGCACATCATCAATGCCGTCGCCAGGTGTCACTGATCTGTCTTCCAGCGGATGAATATAGCCGCCTTCCGCGCTCACGGTGAAGATGAAATCGCCAAGTACACGCCAGTGTTTAGACGCGTTTAACCGGCCGCGAAGATATTTGACACTACCGCCAAGGCCCGCAAAATCAAAGCTGCCGACAATCGTTTGACCGCGTGTAGGTCTGACGCGATTGTCTCGATCATCATAAATTAGTGAAGCACCAATGGATGAGGTCGTGCGCTTGCCGATCGCATCGCAAAGAAAACGCCCAGCAACCAGCGGATCACAGGTGTCTCCCGTGCTATTACCACGAACCCCGTCGCCATTGGCGTCGGTGAAGAACAAGCCTCGATCCAGTGTCACATCATCAAAACTGAGACCATAGCGCAGGGATGCAGACAGATATTCGGTGATCGGGACACCCGCGCGAATCTGGAAGCCAGTAGTCAGCTGTTCAAATGTTGTGTTGCGGTCATTATTGACAAAGTTAAAGCTGTTGAGATCGCGACGAAAGACATCGGCACCAATTGCGATATTTCGATCGAAAAGATAGGGCTCTGTGAAGCCCAATTCAATCGCTTGCGAGAATCGCGAATAGCTTACACTGGCCCTGAGTTCCTGACCCTTGCCGCGGAAGTTGCGTTGCCGCACAGACGCCTGGAGAATGAAATTCTCGACGCTCGAGAAGCCTGCAGACAGCTGGAGTTCGCCGGTCGCATTTTCTTCGACATTGGCTTCCAATATGATCCGATCGGGCGCGCTTCCTTGTTTCTGCTCGATTTCCAGTGTTTCCTGAAAATAGCCCAGAGATTTGATGCGGTTCGCAGAACGTTTCACTTGGAAACTGTTGAAAGCATCACCCTCGTTTAGACGAAACTCCCGGCGGACGACTTTATCCTGAGTCAGCGTATTGCCGTTGATATCGATACGCTCGACATAGACCCGCGCGCTTTCGGCAACCTTGAATATAATGCCCATCGTCAGCGTATCTTTATCACGCGTAAATTCCGGACGGACATCAGCAAATGCATAGCCGAACAGACCAGCAGTCTCGGAGAGCGATTCGACAGTGTCTTCAACCGCTTTGGCATCATAAAAGTCGCCGCTCTTCATCGGCAGCAGCGGTGTCAGCGTTTCGACGGTAAAGTCCCGTATCTCGCTTTCTACAGTGACTTCACCAAATTTATAGCGTTCGCCCTCTTCCACCACATAGGTGATGATGAAGTCACGCTTGTCGGGCGTCAGCTCGGCAACCGCGGAAATCACCCGGAAGTCGGCATAGCCTTCGGTCAGATAGAATTGCCGGAGTTTTTGCTGGTCAAAGGCAAGCCGATCAGGATCATAAGTGTCGCTTGAACTGAAGAATCGGTAAAAACGTGATTGCTTGGTGACCATTTCACCGCGCAATTTATTATCGGAGAAGACCTCATTCCCGATCACGTTAATCTGCTGGACCTTGGATTTCGGGCCTTCATTGATTTCAAAAACAATGTCGACGCGGTTTTGATCGAGCTGAACCATCTTGGGTTCTACACTTGCTGCGAAACGGCCTTTGCGCTTGTAGAGTTCAACAATGCGGGCAACATCGGCGCGAACTTTGGATCGCGTGAATATTTGCCGCGGCGCCAACCGGATTTCAGGATAGATTTTATCTTCCTTGATCCGCTTGTTACCCTCGAGGAGGATACGGTTGATCACAGGATTTTCGATAACTTCAATGATCACAGCGCCATTGTCATTGCGGATGCTGACATCCTTGAACAACTCAGTCTCAAAAAGATCTTTCAAGGCTTGGTCGGCGGATTCTTGCGTATAGGCCTGGCCAACGCGCAATTGCATATAGGACAGAACCGTTCCGGCCTCTAGCCTCTGTGCGCCGCTCACCACGATCGAGCGGATCGTGTCGCTAACGGGCACAACTGGCGCTGCAGCAGGAGCATCCTGTGCGTAGCTAGGCGCGGATATCCCCGCCAAAATAGTACCGCACATCAATACGGGCAAAAGCCGCTTTTTATGACTCACAGACAAACTCGCTTTCAAACCCTAAACCCTGAATAAATAAAAGCTGGTAAATTTTACCAACTTCGCGAACCCCCTGCCCCAACGCGACGCTGCAATCAATGGTCAATCAGCCAGATAGGGCGCTGAACAACCCAAATGACGTCAAATCATTGAATGTAACCACCAGCATGAACGTCACCACCAGCGCAAAGCCGGATTTAAATGCCCATTCCTGTACTTTCGCACTGGCTGGCTTCCGACGAACCGCTTCGATCGCGTAGAACATGAGATGACCTCCATCGAGCATGGGGATTGGCAGCAAGTTGATGAACCCTAAGTTAATCGAGATCAAAGCAACAAACCAAACGAAGTTTCTGAGGCCAAGCTTGAATTGCTCTCCGGAAACCTGAGCAATTTTTAACGGCCCACCTAAATCTTTGATCGAGCGTTTTCCGGTGATGACCTGACCAAGGGTTGTGACAATTTGATCAACTATACCAATGGTTTCGTTCACAGCGACTACTGGAGCTTCTGCGAGACTCACATCGCGCCATTCAATCTGATTGGAGGACATGCCTAACAATCCGAATTCATATTCATTGCCGAATCGGTCGCTAATGATTTGAACACCGATCGTATCCTGCTTCGTGATCAGCTGATCATCCCGCTCATAGATGATTTCCACATTCTGATCAGCGAGCAATGCCACTTTCTTTTGAAGATCGGAAAATAGCTCCACCTTGTCACCGTCAATCGAAACAACTCGATCTCCCGGCTGCATTCCGATACGCTCTGCGGCTGAATTTTCGCTAATTTCCGCGACAATTGGCGGCGTTGTCGTAACGCCATAGGTGAGCACAAAGCCCATGATGATCAATATCGCGAAGATGAAGTTGATTGCCGGACCAGCGAATACAATCGCAGATCGTTTCCATAGTGATTTGGATTGGAACGTCTGATTCCTCTCTTCGGGAGAGAGGTTGACCCAATCGTCATTCGGGGTGCTCGCGGGGTCCATATCTCCAGCGAATTGGACGTAGCCTCCCAAGGGCAACATGCATATTTTCCAGCGTGTCCCGCGCTTGTCAGTCCAGCCAGTCAGTTCTTTGCCGAAACCGATTGAAAATGTTTCCGCTTTCACTCCGCACCAGCGGCCAACCATATAATGGCCCATCTCATGCACGAACACGAGTACGCCGATAACAATGAGAAACGCAAACAGCGTTATCAAAATTCCGGGATTATCCGTCAAACACTCAATTCCTCAACCAGTTGTTTCGCTCGAACCCGCGTTTCTTTGTCGATCGCAAAAATATCCGTCAGATCGCTCGGTTTTGCAGGGCTATAGCTTTCTAGTAGCCGCGATACAATCTCCGTTATTTCCAGAAACTGAACCGATCCATCAAGAAATGCCGCGACTGCGATTTCATTCGCTGCATTGAGCATCGCCGGATATGCGCCGCCTGCGGTAATCGCCTCGCGGGCGATCCGGGTGGCGGGGAAGCGTTGCTCATCGGGGGATTCAAAATCCAGCCGTCCGATGGTTGCAAGATCTAGCGGCAAACAGTCCGTATCCATCCGCTCCGGCCAGGCAAGCGCGCTGGCAATGGGAATGCGCATGTCCGGCGAGCCCAGTTGCGCGAGCGTCGAGCGATCGCGATATTCGACCATCGAGTGAATGACCGATTGGGGATGCACCAATATCTCGATATTTTCCAAGCCGACTGGAAACAGATAATGGGCCTCAATCAACTCGAGGCCCTTATTCATCATCGTCGCACTGTCGACCGAAATTTTCGCGCCCATATCCCAATTGGGGTGAGCCACCGCCTGTGCCGGCGTTACCGAAGCCATTTGCTCGCGTGTCCAGGTTCGAAACGGTCCACCGCTCGCGGTCAGAGTGATCTTGTGGACCTGATCAATACGACCGCCCTGCAGCGACTGGAATATCGCATTATGCTCGGAATCGACCGGCAATAATGTGGCGCCGGCGGTGCGTGCTTCGGCGGTCATCAGAGCCCCTGCCGAAACCAGCGCCTCCTTGTTCGCAAGAGCAACAGTTTTGCCGCATCGCAAAGCTGCAAGTGTCGGCGGCAGGCCAGCGCAACCGACAATGGCGGCCATCGTCCAGTCCGCGCCCAGCGCGGCGACTTCATTCAGTTTCTCCGAGCCACTGGCAGCTTCAATAGCCGTGCCTTCGAGCAATTGGCTGAGTCGCTCATAGGCCCGGTCATCCGCGACCACGGCAACTTCGGCCGAAAATTCCTTGGCCAGCGCCGCCAGTTCGTCGGCATTGCTATTCGCAGTCAGCGCGATGACGCGATATTTTTCTCGATCGCGTCGGATAAGATCCAGCGTTGATGTTCCAACCGATCCGGTCGCCCCGAAGATGGATATTGATTTTGTCACGATGCTGTCGGCAGATTATCGAACAGCATGATCGCCGCAACCACCGGCGCGACCGGAATCAGGCCATCCAGCCGATCCATCACGCCGCCATGGCCGGGGAAAATTGTCCCGCTATCCTTCGCACCCGCCTTGCGCTTTAACCAGCTTTCGAACAGATCGCCCATTTGTGCCAGAACAGCCAAAGGAACGCTGAGCAAGACCAGCTTAAACGGCAAGCCCCAATAGATATGCAAGACGAAGCTGACTATAGCAGTCAGCAGGACACCACCGATCAAGCCCGCCCAGGTCTTGTTCGGGCTAAATTGCGGAGCGAGCTTGGGTCCACCGATGGCTCGTCCGGAAAAATAGGCCCCAATATCGGTCGCCCAGACCAATGCAAGCGTCCAAAAGACAATCAAAATACCATTGTCAATATCACGCAGATAGATGATCGCCAGCGCCGGCAAGCCTGCATATAAAACGCCGACTGCCAGCTTGATAGAACGATCAAAAACGGCAACGAACATTGCCGCCCCCATGATCAATCCCAAAGCCAGAAAGGAAGGACCCGCGGCCCAGGGAGACATGATCGCCAGAGGAACTGACAGCGCGTACATCGACAAAAGGCGATTGTCTTGCCGACCCGTCAGACGCGCCCATTCGCTCATGATGCCCAGCGCCATCAACACGACGAGAAGCCAAAGAAACAAGCCGCCAAAATATTCAGCCAAGACCGCGGCTGTAATCAAGATGACCCCGACAATGATCCGAGTCCTCAGTTCATTGGATTTTGCCGGCGGTGGGACGAGTGGATCGGCCATCGCTAGCGACCACCGAACCGACGATCTCGGTCTCCAAATGATTTCAGCGCCTTTTGCAACTCTCGCTTATCGAAATCAGGCCATAGCGTATCGGTAAAATAGAGCTCAGAATAAGCCGCCTGCCAGAGCAGGAAGTTGGACAATCGCAATTCACCGGATGTCCGAATCAACAAGTCAAGCGGTGGCAATTCTCCGGTATCCAGCAGATTTGAAATATCGTTGATATTGATTTGGTCAGGCTCAATTTCGCCTGCCTTTGCCGACATCGCTATGCTCTGTACTGCACGAAGCATCTCGTCTTGTGCGCCATAGTTCAGCGCAACCGCAAGGGTCATCCTGTCATTTTTGGAGGTTCGCTCGATAGCATTGTCGATCATCCCGACAATATCCCGATCCAGCGCCTTGTAATTTCCAATGACCTTCAGTCGCACGCCATTTTCGACAAACTCTTCTATGTCCGATTGAATATATTGCCGCAAAAGACCCATCAGATCACTGATTTCGTCGGCGGGCCTGCTCCAGTTTTCCGATGAAAACGCATAGAGAGTCAAAACCTTGATGCCAGTTTCTCCGGCAACCCGAACAATATTCCGAACCGCTTCGACGCCCTTTTTATGACCTAATGCGCGCGGGAGATGCTTTTTCTTGGCCCAGCGCCCATTGCCATCCATGATGATCGCAATATGGCGCGCGCCATAGGTCGGGTCAGCGATTTGCGACCCACCTTCCTCTTGATCCACAGAGCCGGTTTTGGACCGAGCAAGCTTCACTGTGTCAGGATTTCCGTTTCCTTCGCTTCCGACAATTTATCGGCTTCGGCAATCATATCGTCGGTCAACTTCTGAACTTCGGTTTCGAGTCGCTTCTTCTCGTCTTCGCTGATTTCTTTCTTATTCTGATCAGCTTTCAGATCATCCATGCCATCACGGCGAACATTGCGTATGGCGATGCGCGCTTTTTCAGCGAACTGACCCGTCAACTTGGCCAGATCTTTCCGGCGTTCTTCCGTCAGATCGGGAATCGGGAGTCTGATATTAGGACCATCAACGATCGGATTGAGACCCAATCCGGCAGACCGAACGGATTTTTCAACCGGCTGAATATTGCTCTTGTCCCATACTTGTATCGACAGCATCCGAGGCTCGGGCACAGACACGGTCGCGACCTGATTCAACGGCATTTTCGCGCCGTAAACTTCAACCGTTATCGTATCGAGTAACGCCGTGTTGGCACGTCCGGTACGCAAACCGCTCAGGTCGTGTTTCAATGCCTCCAGCGAACCGTTCATGCGCTTCTGCAGTTCAGCTTTATCATATTTTGCCATTGCTCAATCCCCTAAAGTCTAATCCGTCGTGCCAACCATAGTCGCGGTCCCGCTGCCACTGAGCACAGTTGCCAAATTGCCTTGCTCGCGGATCGAGAAAACAACTATCGGGATTTTATTTTCCCGGCATAGCGCAACCGCGCTGGCATCCATAACCTTTAAATTATCAGTCAAAACGCGATCGAAACTCAGGCTGTCATAGCGTGTTGCATCCGCATTCGTCTTGGGATCAGCATTGTAAACGCCATCTACGCTCGTTCCCTTGAACAATGCCTCACAACCCATTTCGGCCGCACGCAAAGCGGCGGCTGTGTCGGTTGTAAAATAAGGATTTCCGGTGCCGGCAGCAAATATTACAATCCGGCCCTTCTCAAGATGGCGAACGGCTTTGCGGCGGATATAGGGCTCGCAAACGCTCGCCATCGGAATGGCCGACAATACGCGCGTATCACAGCCCATTTGTTCAAGCGCATTTTGCACGGCCAATGCATTCATCACCGTCGCAAGCATGCCCATATAGTCGGCACTGGTACGTTCAAAACCTTTAGCAGCGGCCGCCAACCCGCGAAATATGTTGCCGCCGCCGACGACAAGACAAAGCTCAAAGCCAGCTTCTTTAGCAGATTTCACTTCGGCAGCTATGCGATTGACCGTTTCCGGGTCGATGCCAAAATCGCCCGATCCCATCAGAACTTCGCCTGAAAGCTTGAGCAATATGCGTTTGAACGCGGGTCTTTTCATGCAAATTCCATCCCGCTGGAATCAATTTTCCAGCCCCAAATATACGTGTGGCGCAGACCATAGATAGTCTGCGCCACCCTGCCAAGCGTTACCGCTCGAATTATTCAAAGCAGATTATGTCAACGCCGCAACTTCTGCAGCAAAATCTTCTTCTTTTTTATCAATGCCTTCGCCCAGCTGGAAGCGGACATATTCGGTCAGTTTGATCTCTGCACCAGCATCTTTTCCAGCCTGTTCAACAACCTGCGCGATTGGCGTCTTATTATCCATCACAAAAATCTGGCTGAGCAAGGCATTTTCCTTGGCAAATTTTGCCATCGCGCCATCAACCATTTTTTCGACAATATTGTCTGGCTTGCCGGATTCAGCAGCTTTTTCTTTCGCGATAGAACGCTCGCGCTCCATCGTGTCGGCGTCCAGGCCGCTGGCATCCAGTGCCAGTGGGAAGGCCGCAGCAATGTGCATCGCAATCTGCTTGCCGAGAGGCTCGAGAACATCTGCACCCAACGTGCTTTCGAGCGCAACCAGAACACCGATCTTGCCCATGCCCGGAGCCACTGCGTTGTGGATGTAAGGAACAACCAAGCCGCTGCTTACCGCTACGGTTTTCATCCGGCGCAGAGCCTGATTTTCACCGATCGTTGCGACATTGTTGGTCAGCGTTTCCTGAACGGTACCGCCACCGGGATATGCTGCGCGCAGAAGAGCTTCGATATCGTCGTTGCCAAGCTCAAGCGCTGCGTCGGTGACATTGCGAACAAAATCTTGAAATTGTTCGTTTTTAGCGACGAAATCGGTTTCGCTATTCACTTCGACCGCGACGCCCTTGGAGCCTGCGACGGTCACGCCGACAAGACCTTCTGCGGCCGTGCGGCTCGATTTCTTCTGTGCAGCAGCCAGGCCTTTGGTGCGCAGCAGATCAACCGCTGCCTCGACATCGCCATTGGTTTCACTCAACGCCTTTTTACAATCCATCATGCCAGCGCCGGTGCGCTCACGCAGTTCTTTCACTGCAGCTGCGGTAATTGCCATTATATCTTCCTCAATTTCTTGGGTGGGGAATTTGCAATGATGGGGCAGCAACACTGCCGCCCCACATTATTTCTCTAAGTCTATGCGGTCAATATGACCGCATGAAGACGCATCAAGCCTAGGCCTTCTTTTCGGCAGGCTCAGCAGCAGGTGCTTCCGGTGCTGGAGCAGCTTCAGCGGACAGTTCGGCTACAGCCGCTGCTTCACCGGTTGCCATCGCACTTGCATTGGCTTCGCTCGAATCAATCTGCTCGACCGGAGGTGCAACCGCTGCACCAAGATCAACGCCCGAAGCAACCGCAGCCTCCTGGCCGCCTTTGGTTGCAGCAGAAGCCACAGATTCACAGTAGAGGCGAATGGCGCGCGCGGCGTCATCATTGCCTGGAACCGGGAATGCGATGTTGCTGGGGTCAACGTTGGAATCAAGAATGGCAACGACGGGAATACCCAGTACATTGGCTTCTTTAATCGCCAGCTCTTCCTTGTTGGCATCGATCACGAACATGACATCGGGAATACCGCCCATGTCGCGGATACCGCCCAAAGACAGTTCCAGCTTCATATGCTCGCGGGTCATTTGAAGAACTTCTTTTTTGGTGAAGCCTGCGGTGTCGCCACCGAGCTGCTCTTCCAAAGTCTTCATCCGGCGAATCGAGTTGGAAATGGTTTTCCAGTTGGTGAGCATGCCGCCGAGCCAACGGTGGTTGACAAAATGCTGTCCGCTTGCGCGCGCAGCTTCCGCAATCGGCTCTTGTGCCTGACGCTTGGTGCCAACGAAAAGGACCTTGCCACCTGATGAAACCGCATTTGCGATAAAATCAAGCGCTCGAGCGAATAATGGCACGCTCTGCGAAAGGTCAAGAATATGCACACCATTGCGGGCGCCAAAGATATATGGTTTCATCTTTGGGTTCCAGCGGTGAGTCTGGTGGCCGAAATGAGCTCCGGCTTCGATCAATTGCTGTAGGGTGACGACAGGGGCCGCCATAATAGTTCTCCTTATCCGGTTATGCCTCTGGAAAGCTAAGAACCTCAATCGACCTCGAAGGCCGATGTCGGCACCGGTATGGGCGCTTTCCATGTGGAATGGCCGGGTCGTTAGAGCGATTAGGTCCACAAAGCAACCCAAAAAGCTACAAATCCGTTGATCGCGCGCGACCTTTAAACCTGGTTTCGGACGCAACCCTGCGACAATATCAAAATAACCGTTGACAAGAAGAACATAATTAGAACATTATAGGTTCATAGATCGAACATATAGGATTGAGTCATGCTTGCATTTGCGTCCACCATATTTTTTACCCTGGTCCTGTTCGGGGCAATAGGCGTGATTGCGGCCATGTTTGCAGGTTATAAGGACAAAATTCGAAACGTGATGCTGACCGAACTCGCGCCGGTCCGTCATTCAATTGCCGGCAGTTCAGCGCCTTGCCATTTGCGAGCGATTAAAGCGCAACAGCCTATGAATCGTCATCGCTCGCTGGAGACTGCGCCGCTGCGCGCTGCCGCTTGACCTTAGCGTAGCTTCTGACGCTGAATGGAATCGAGAGGATATAGCCAATGCTGATCGCAGTCAGCGTTATCCAGGGATTGTTGATCAATGCCACGCCTAGTAAAGCAACGATCGCTATCGCCTCCAGCCGGATATTCTTGCGCAAGCGCAGCGACGACCAACTATAGGTGGCCGTATTTGATATCATCAAAAACGCGATAAGGACAATCCACGGCGCCACCATGCGATAGTCACGGAAAATTTCGAGATCGGTAATCACCCAGAGATAAAGCGGCAGCATGACCAGTCCCGCTCCAACCGGAGCAGGAATTCCGGTGATGAAACCGGCCGATTTATGCGGTTGATCATCATCGTCAATTTGTGCGTTGAACCGCGCCAGACGAAGCGCGCAACCGATGGCCATGGTGATCGACAACATCCAGCCGAATTGGTCCATATGTTGAGTCGACCAGAAAAACATGACCAGAGCCGGGGCCACACCAAATGCAATCACATCGGAGAGCGAATCAAGTTCCGCGCCAAACCGGCTTTGTGCATTTAACAGCCGCGCAATCCGGCCATCAAGTCCATCCAGAATCCCGGCCAGGACAATCGCACCAGCGGCCAAGACCCAGTTTTCGAGATAGGCGAAACGCACACCGCTCAAACCCACGCTGAGCGCAAGAGCTGTGACGGCATTGGGAATCAAGGCGCGCAATGATATCCCGCGTTCTGGCCTCGAGTTCATTTTGTCGTGAGACATCAGCGGTCAGTCAAACAGAGATGAGTGCGGCGCGGAACGGTCACTGGCCAACACCTTCAATCTCTTTCATCGTACCGATTTCTGCGATCACGGTTTCGCCGGCAATGGCTCTTTGACCCAGAACAACGTTCGGCGTTGTACCCTTGGGCAGATAGACGTCCACCCGGCTGCCAAAGCGAATCAATCCTACGCGCTGACCAGCTGCGACAAAATCACCTTCCTTGACAAAGGACATGATCCGCCGCGCCACAAGTCCAGCAATCTGAGTGAAACCGACTTTCACTCCATCATTGCGTTCGACCATGAAATGCTGGCGTTCATTTTCCTCGCTTGCCTTGTCGAGATCGGCATTGAGGAATTTTCCGGAAATATAGGCCAGGCGCTTTACCGTACCTTCTATTGGCGTCCGATTGATGTGCACATCAAACACGCTCATGAAGATAGACACCCGGATCAACTCTTCTTCGCCCAGACCGCCCTCGCCTTGCAGCTCCACGGGCGGCACAACCGGCATGATGAGATGGACCAATCCATCGGCAGGCGACACGATATATTTGTCATCCAGCGGCGTGACCCGTTTCGGATCCCGGAAAAAAGCAAGTACCCAGATCGTCACACCAGCCATCGGCCAGGCGAGCGTCTCCCAAGCCATGAAAGCAAAAACTGCTGTAATAGCAGCAGCGATCACCGCAAATTTGCGACCTTCAGGATGAACCGGAGGAAAAGACCATTTGGCCTCGCCCAAACCTTTGTTGGAATATTTCTCTATCGCCATGAATGCTCCTTAGTGAAGGTGACTTGTTCTGACAACACTCTCCTAAATTTATCCTTACCCCTACGAAAATAGATAAACCTCGGGACTTCTTGACGATATGGTTGAACATATTGCGATCTTTGCTAAGAGACTGCCAACATCATTCCTCCCTTCGATCCACGCTTCAGGAAAGAATATATAATATGTCGAAAATTAAGGTCAAAAATCCAGTCGTCGAAATTGATGGTGATGAAATGACGCGCATCATCTGGCAATGGATTCGCGAGAAACTGATCGAACCTTATCTGGACATTGACTTGCACTATTATGATCTGTCGGTCGAAGTGCGCGACGACACCAATGATAAAATTACCGTAGACGCGGCCAATGCGATCAAAAAATATGGCGTTGGCGTAAAATGCGCGACCATCACGCCAGATGAAGCGCGGGTCGAAGAGTTTAACCTCAAGCGGATGTGGAAATCTCCAAATGGGACCATCCGCAACATTTTGGGCGGCGTCGTTTTCCGCGAACCCATCGTGATCGACAATGTTCCCCGCCTGGTGCCCGGCTGGACCGACCCGATTGTTATCGGGCGTCATGCCTTTGGCGACCAATATCGCGCAACTGACATGCTCATCCCCGGTCCCGGCAAGCTGCGGTTGGTCTATGAAGGTGACGATGGCAGCGTACAGGATGAGGAAGTATTTCAATTCCCGTCAGCCGGCGTCGCGATGGCGATGTATAATCTTGACGATTCAATCCGCGACTTTGCCCGTGCCAGCATGAATTACGGCCTGCAGCGGGAGTGGCCTGTTTATCTGTCCACCAAGAACACCATCATGAAGAAATATGATGGCCGGTTCAAAGATCTGTTTGAAGAAGTGTTTGAACAAGAATTCAAAGCCGACTTTGACAAGGCTGGGATTTCCTACGAGCACCGGTTGATCGATGACATGGTTGCCTCCGCGATGAAATGGTCAGGCAAATTTGTCTGGGCCTGTAAAAATTATGATGGCGATGTCCAATCTGACACGGTTGCACAGGGCTTCGGCTCCCTCGGCCTGATGACTTCGGTTCTGATGACACCATCAGGTGACTGTGTCGAAGCGGAAGCAGCGCATGGTACGGTTACTCGCCACTATCGCCAACATCAGCAGGGCAAAGCGACATCGACCAACCCGATTGCGTCGATCTTCGCCTGGACGCGCGGCTTGATCTATCGCGGGAAATTTGATGACACTCCAGATGTAACCCGCTTTGCAGAAACTCTGGAACGGGTCTGCGTTCAGACCGTCGAAAATGGCGACATGACGAAGGATTTGGCGATCCTAATCGGACCCGATCAGGCCTGGATGACCACCGAACAATTTTTCGAAGCGGTCCGGTCCAACCTGGAAATTGAAATGAATAGCTGGAAATAGGCCTTTAGGCGTTATCGACTGCTGACAAACCCATCTGTATCCTTATAGGTTGGGAATATGTCATCACCATTAGATAATCCGGTATTCGTTGACGCGATCGTCATATTGGGCGCGGCTGGGATAATCATCCCGGCCTTTGCTCGTTTTCGTATCACGCCAATTATCGGTTTCATTCTGGTCGGCGTCTTGCTCGGACCCTCGGGCCTTGGTTCGTTGCAGGGTCAATATGAGTGGCTTCGATTTGCGACAATCAGTGATCGAGAGGCAATTGAGCCTTTTGCCGAATTTGGCATTATCCTGCTCCTCTTCTCCATCGGCTTGGAGTTGTCGTTCAAACGCCTTTGGTCGCTGAGACGTCTGGTCTTCGGTGTCGGCGCCGCAGAATTGCTGGTTTCGAGCTTCATCATCGGCTTTGTACTCTATCTGATTGGTCAAAGTCCCGCGGGGGCCCTGGGTTTGGGACTGGCGCTAGCGCTGTCGTCCACTGCCCTCGTGTTGCCGATGTCTGGCACCAAGAGCCCCGTCGGTCGTGCCGCACTGGCCATGCTCTTGTTTGAAGATGTCGCGATTGTTCCGATTATTTTCCTGCTCGGCGTCCTGGCTCCAACATATGCCAGTGGGTCGACATGGGATGAGATGATCAACACGCTCCTGCTGGGCGCGGCTGTCATCATCGGAATGCTGGTCCTCGGGCGCTTGCTGCTCCCCCGCATTTTCGCTCAGGCTGCGCGGACAAAAAGCCCGGAACTGTTTCTTGCGGTAAGCTTGCTGGTCATCATTCTCGCTAGCTTGGCCACCGCAGCGACCGGACTGTCTCCTATCGTCGGCGCGCTACTGGCCGGCTTGCTGATCGCGGAAACAGAATATCACGGGGAAGTCGAAGTGATTACCCAGCCCTTTAAGGGCCTCGCCCTCGGGGTGTTCCTGATCACCGTCGGGATGCAAGTGGATGTCCGTGTCATTTTTGCCAACTGGTCAGATATTCTTGTGGCTGTGGTGGGCGTGGTGTTTATCAAAGCCATCGTCACCGGCGGATTGCTTCGGTTTGCAGGCGCACGCATAGGTACGGCGACTGAAGCTGGCGTATTGATGGCGAGTCCTTCCGAAACAACCCTGATTGTTCTAGCGGCAGCCGCTCAGGCCCAGTTGATCCAGCCACAAACTGCGGCCTTCTGGCAAATTGTTACCGCGATAGGCCTCACCATCACCCCGCTTCTGGCGCGATTTGGTCATGATATGGCCCGACGGATCGAAATGCGCAGCGACAGCGGTCCATCGCCGGATGAGCGACCGATAGAGCCGGAACTCACCATCATCATCGGCTTTGGACGCGTCGGGAAACTGGTTGCTGATATGCTGCAAACGCACGACCAGAAATATCTTGCGGTCGAATCCAATATCGACGCCGTCGCCAAAGCCCGCAGGGAAGGCTATCCGATTCTCTTCGGCAATGTTGCACGGAACGAAATGCTCGACCGGTTGCGACTGGGCCATGCCAAAGCGCTGGTGCTGACCATGGATGAACCGGTATTATCCGTTCAGATCGTCAAGAAAGTCAGGGCATGGGTTCCCGACCTGCCGATCATTGCGAGAGCGCGAGATATCGAACATGCGGCCGAACTCTATCAGGCTGGCACAACCAATGCCGTGCCGGAAGCATTGGAAGGATCGCTACAACTTTCTGAAGCGATTCTGGTTGAAAATGGCGTCGCAATGGGACCGGTGATCGCCTCCATCCACGAAGTCCGCGATGTTTACCGGCAACAGATACAGGCCGACGGCGATCTCGACGAGGAGCCGCCGCTCAAATCCCTCACAACGTCAAACAAGCAGGCAACGGCCAGCGATCTGGTGCCCGACGGGCTCAGCCCGCAAGAACAGTCCTGATCGCCGCGATTGCGTCTTCGGCTTTGGCTCCATCAGGACCACCGCCCTGCGCCATGTCGGGGCGACCGCCCCCGCCTTTGCCACCAACCGCAGCAACGCCAGCCTGAACAAGCTCGACGGCGTTCCAGCGATCGGTCAGGTCAGCCGTCACACCCACTGCGACAGTCGCGCGTCCGTCATTGACAGCGATCAACGCGCTCACACCGCTTGACAGTGTCTTCTTTGAATCATCGACTATTCCGCGCAATTCTTTGGGGTTGAGCCCGTTAATCACCTGACCAACAAAACTCACATCGCCGATCTGCTCCGATTCAGCAGCGCCTGACGTCCCGCCGCCATCACCGGCAAGGGCCAGCGCTTTCTTCGCCTCCGCCAGTTCGCGGTCGAGCTTCTTGCGTTCCTCGACAAGCATCGCAACTCGCTCGGCCGCCTCGTCTGGAGAGGCTTTCAGAGACGCAGCAATCATTTTCAGCTTGTTATCGCGATCCATCAGCCACAGCCGCGCAGCTTCACCGGTCAGCGCTTCAATTCGCCGAACACCACTCGATACGGCCGATTCGGAAATCATCACCATCAGGCCAATATCACCCAGTGCATTGACGTGAGTACCGCCACATAGTTCGACGGAATAGTCGATATTATCTTCCGATCCCATCGACAATACCCGGACTTCGTCGCCATATTTCTCCCCAAACAGTGCCAAAGCGCCTGCGGCCACGGCATCATCGGGGCTCATCAATCGGGTCACAACGGAACTGTTGCCGCGAATCTGCGCATTCACATCCGATTCGACAGCCTTCAATTCATCATCGGTCAAAGATGAAGGGTGGGAAAAGTCGAAGCGCAGGCGATCAGCTGCGACGAGACTTCCCTTTTGCGTGACATGCTCGCCAAGATGATGGCGCAATGCTTTATGCAGCAGGTGAGTAGCGCTGTGATTGGCGCGTAATTGTGTACGCCGCAGCGCATCAACGGTCAGATGAATCGAATCGCCTACGGACATCGATCCGCTTGTGATCTTCGCATGATGTGCGTGCAACCGGCCCAATGGCTTGCTCGTATCCGAGATATCGGCTTTCAGATCATCTGCGCCCGTAACCGTTCCGCTATCCCCCATCTGTCCGCCGCTCTCACCATAGAAAGGTGTCTGATTGGTCAGGATGATGACCTCATCGCCGCGCGTCGCGGATTCGATTTCATCGCCGTCCTTCACCAGGGCGATGATCACGCCTTCACCTTCTTCGGACGTATATCCGGTAAATTCGGTCGCGCCTTCGCGATCGACAATATCGAACCAAATGCTCTCGGAAGCCTGATCTCCGGAACCTTTCCAGGCGGCCCGTGCAGCAGCTTTCTGCTCCGCCATCGCCGCGTCAAACCCTGCCCGGTCCACGCCAAGCGACTTGGCGCGCAGGGCATCCTCGGTCAGATCATAAGGAAATCCGAATGTGTCATAGAGCTTGAAGGCCGTTGCCCCGGGCAAAATATCGCCGCTATCCATCTCGGCAATCTCGGCATCGAGCAATTTTAAACCGTTGGCGAGCGTCCGACGGAAATTGATTTCCTCGCGCTCCAGCGTCTCTTCGATAAGTGGTTTGGCCCGGATTAATTCGGGAAAAGCATTACCCATCTCGCCGGTCAGCGCACCGACGAGGCGATGCATCAAAGGATCTTTGGCGCCCAGAATATGCGCATGGCGCATCGCGCGACGCATGATCCGGCGCAACACATAACCGCGCCCTTCATTGGCAGGCAGCACGCCGTCAGCGACCAGAAAGGACGAAGCCCTGAGATGATCTGCGATCACCCGGTGGCTCGCCTGATTGTCACCGGTGGTCGCCGTCTCGGTCAGCGTCCCGGATTGCGCAATCAGCGCCTTGAACAAGTCGGTGTCATAATTGTCATGCACACCCTGCATAACCGCGGCAATCCGTTCCAGCCCCATGCCCGTATCGATCGACGGCTTGGGCAGGTCGATACGATCGCCCTCCCCGCGCTGATCATATTGCATGAACACCAGATTCCAGATTTCTACAAATCGATCACCATCTTCGTCAGGGCTGCCGGGAGGACCACCCGCGATATGCGCGCCATGGTCGTAGAAAATTTCGCTGCAAGGACCGCAGGGGCCGGTATCACCCATCGACCAGAAATTATCATTGGTCGCAATCCGGATGATCCGCTCTTCCGGCAGACCCGCAATTTTGCGCCATAGGTCAAAGGCTTCATCGTCGGTATGATAGACGGTGACGGTCAACCGATCCGGCGCAATTCCCCACACTTTGGTGATCAACTCCCAGGCATTGTGAATCGCCTGTTCCTTGAAATAATCGCCGAACGAGAAATTGCCGAGCATTTCGAAAAACGTGTGATGGCGCGCAGTATAGCCGACATTGTCGAGATCATTATGCTTGCCGCCTGCACGGACACATTTCTGGCTTGACGTCGCGGTGGTGTAGGAGCTCGTTTCCGTCCCGGTAAAAATATTCTTGAACGGGACCATCCCGGCGTTGATGAACATCAACGTCGGGTCATTATAGGGAATTAGCGGCGCCGAGGGCACTATCTCATGTCCCTTCTCGCCAAAATAGTCGAGAAACGAACGTCTTATGTCATTGGTAGTTTGCATGAAAGTGACTTAGGCGAGCAACGGATCGTTTACAATCCCGCTCGTGGCCGAAAATCACGCATAGGCATAAGGCCCGCCTTTTTCGAGGGCCATCTGATATTGTGGCCGGTCGTGAATCCGCTTCAACCAGGCCTGGAGATTGGGGAAACGTTGATCGAGCCCCGCGCGGGTTTGACAGGCTTCCAGCGGGAAGCTCATCATGATATCGGCCGCAGTCAATTCTCCGCCGGCAAAATAATCACGCTCCGCCAGTTCGGTCTCGAGCCAGACAAGCAGGTCGGTGACCATCTGCCCGACCGGTTTGCGCGCCGGCAATCCGAGCAGTCCCAGGCGACCAACCACCAACAGACCATAGAGCGGCGGCATCATCGAGCCTTCAGCGAAATGGAGATATTGGACATATTGCCGCGCGCCTTTGGCATCTTTCGGTGCGCCGAGCTTGCCCCCCGCTTTGGCGACAAGATATTCTGCGATGGCAGCTGTCTCGATAATCACCTCACCGTCATCCTCAATCATCGGCGACTTGCCAAGTGGATGGATGGCCTTGAGACTATCTGGCGCGCGCTGGGTTTTGGGATGGCGTTCATAGCGCTTGATTTCATAGGGGAGGCCGAGTTCCTCAAGCAGCCAGATAATCCGCTGCGAGCGGCTATTTTCAAGATGATGGACGATGATAGACATGTCGTTTTGGCCTTCCGAGAATCTGAAAGTTAGTCAAAGTTAGGGCCAAGCAAGCTCTGTCTGCCGCCAAATGTCAATCTTTTCCAACATTTGATCGCTCGACAGCAAAAGGGCCGTCCTTGATGTCGGGGGACAGAAGGACGGCCCGATGCCATGGATCATATTCCCCTCGGGGGAGAGGATATGATCCGGCAAAACTCTTGATATGCGAGCGAAATGCGGGACGCGTCATCCCGCATTTGGCTCAATCATTCCGCAGCATCGCCGTCATCGGCTTTGCCAACCGGACCGTTCATCATCTCTTCGGCGACTTTTTCTTGCTTGCCGCGGATCTGATTTTCGAGCTTTTCCATCATCTCCGGATTTTCCAGCAGGAACCGCTTGGAATTTTCACGCCCCTGCCCGATGCGAACCGAGTCATAAGAGAACCATGATCCGGATTTTTCTACCACGCCCGCTTTCACGCCGAGATCGATAATTTCGCCAACTTTCGAAATGCCCTGACCATACATGATGTCAAATTCGACCTGCTTGAACGGCGGTGCAACTTTATTTTTCACCACTTTCACCCGGGTTGCGTTGCCGACAATATCGTCACGCTCCTTGATCTGGCCCGTCCGGCGGATATCGAGCCGAACCGAGGCATAGAATTTGAGGGCATTGCCGCCCGAAGTCGTTTCGGGACTGCCATACATGACGCCGATCTTCATCCGGATCTGGTTGATGAAGATCACCATACATTTGGAACGGCTGATTGAACCCGTCAGCTTGCGAAGCGCCTGGCTCATCAGACGTGCCTGCAGACCGACATGGGTATCACCCATTTCACCTTCAATTTCAGCGCGCGGAACCAGAGCGGCAACCGAATCGACAACCAATATATCGACAGCATTGGAACGCACCAGAGTATCGGTGATTTCCAGCGCCTGCTCGCCGGTGTCCGGCTGAGAGATAATCAACTCATCTGTATTGACGCCCAGCGCTTTCGCATAGACCGGGTCAAGCGCATGTTCAGCATCGACAAATGCCGCCGTGCCACCATTTTTTTGCGCTTCGGCAATGACGTGCAAAGCCAGAGTTGTTTTACCTGAACTTTCCGGGCCATAAACTTCAATCACGCGACCTTTAGGCAATCCCCCGATGCCCAAAGCAATATCCAGTCCCAGCGAACCGGTCGAGATAGCTTCAATTTCCAAGGCCTTGCGCTGCCCCAGCTTCATCGCCGAGCCTTTGCCGAATGCCCGGTCAATTTGTGCAAGTGCGGCGTCGAGCGCCTTTTGTCTGTCAGATGAGTTCAATTGATTGTCCGTTTCTACAACTTTTAGATTACTAGCCATTTGCCTGTCCCCTTCGCTAAATGTTTGTCTATCATCAATCAATGATGGCCAACATGTACCGCATTTGTTCTACAAGAACAAGGGGAGAACAAATATTTTATAAGATTTCCGTAAGACTCTGATATTAAGCATTTATTCGTGATTCAATTTTGCTATTTGGCATGTTCGGCCAGGATTTCTCCGACCGCTTCGGCAATTTGGGCCACCGAAAATGGCTTCGGCAGAAATGCGACATTGTCAAGATCGATGGAATTGCGAAGCTGCTCTTCGGCATAGCCTGACATGAACAATATCGGCAGGTCGGGATATTGGGTGCGGGCCTGCTTGGCCATTGCTGGTCCGTCCATATTGGGCATCACCACATCGGAGACGATCAAATCGAACTGTTCCTCGCCACCCATATGCTGTGCCAGCTGTTCCAGCGCTTCTTCGCCGTCGCAGGCGGTAATCAAAGTATAGCCTTGCCGGACGAGGGCGCGTTCTGCCACCGCGCGCACCATATCTTCATCCTCGACGAGCAGGATATGCCCGGTTCCCCATAGTTCCTTCTTCGCAGAAGCCTTGACCGGCGGCGAATTCAGCGTCGCTTTTTCGGCTTGTTCGGCAGTGAGACGGTGAACCGGGAAATAGATCGAAAAGGTCGTTCCCGTGCCCAGTTTGGAATCGGCAAAAATAAAACCGCCCGACTGTTTGATAATCCCATAGACCGTCGACAGGCCCAGCCCCGTCCCTTTGCCAACCGTCTTGGTGGTAAAAAACGGATCAAATATCTTGCCGATGATTTCGGGAGAAATGCCCTGTCCGGTGTCGGAAACAATCAAGGCCGTATAGTCGCCAATCGGCAAAATGTCGCTTTTCGATGCCCGGATTTCCGACGCGGTATAGCTTTTTGTCGAGATCGAGATAATTCCACCATTGGGCATCGCATCGCGGGCATTGACCCCAAGATTGATGATCACCTGCTCGAGCTGACCGGGATCAGCACGAACCGGTCCGAGATTTCGGCCATGACGCACGTCCAGTTCGATATTGGCGGTGATCAGGCGTTTCAGCAGATTTGACACGTCCGCCACCACATCGGGCAATTGCAGCACCTGCGGCCGCAATGTCTGCTGGCGGGAGAAAGCAAGCAATTGGCGGGTCAGACCAGCAGCGCGATTGCTGTTATTCTTGACCTGCTGAATGTCGTCATAGTCGCTGTCGCCCGGCGCATGACGGAGCAGCATCAAATCACAATGGCCGATGATCGCGGTCAGGATATTATTGAAATCATGCGCAACGCCGCCGGCCAATTGTCCCACGGCCTGCATCTTGGTCGCCTGCGCGACCTGGGTTTTCAATTTCGACTCTTCGCTATTGTCTTTGATCGACAAAAGCACGGCCGCCTCTCCCAGGCCCCGAACACCTGCGATACCCAGAGCCACCGGTTCCTCGCCACCATGGCGCAAGCGCACCGCGAGATCGCCCGCCATTGCCGGCCCGCTCGCATAGCGGCGCACGGCATCGGCCACCGCAGATTTGTCATCGCGAATCATCAGGTCGCCAGGATAGAGCGGTTGCTCGCCTTCACCGATGCCGGCGGTCTGGGCAAAAGCCTCATTGAGAAACAGGAACCGGCCGTCCCGATCGGTAAGCGCCAGACCCAATGGCAAGAGCGACAGCATCGATTCAACCTGTTCGAGCGCTTTGCCACGTTCGACCATTCCGCCATCATCGTCGATCAGCAGGATCAGTGCCGGTGCCTTTTCCTTGTCCCGATCGAGCGGAATATGGAACAGGCGGACGGGCGTGCCATGGCGACCTTCCCGCTCGAAAAAGATCGTCCCCTTGTCATCAGACCGCAGGAAATTGATGAAATTGCGCCCGGTAATATTGGCATCCGTCCCACCGGTTGCGCGCAACGCAAAGGCTTGATTGGAGGCACGAATGCGTCCCTCACCACCGATGACAACCGATAATATCCCGGATTCGGACAACGAACGGCCGCCACCGCCGCCAACCATCCTGACCATCTCATCAATGACATCGACCTGAATCTGGGGCTTGAATTGCCAGAGCAGATATTCATCACCCTGCCCGGCGCGGACAACTTTGGCGTTATATTCCGCCGCACCGCGGCGCAGGCCCTCGGCATAGCCGCGGCCATCGCGCCAGGCGGCACGTCCGGCATTGGCCAGCAATTCATTGCCGCCGCCTTGCAACGGCAGTTCCGGTGGCACGGATGGTCCGTTGAACCATTTGGTAAAAAGCTCATTGGCGCACACCAGACGGCCGGCCCGGTCGGTGATCGCCAGACCGATATCGGACTGGTCCGCGACCATGCGGGTCACCGCCCAATCCGCAGGATCGGCATGTTCAAGATCGCTCTCGGAACTTTGCGGGCGCATGAAATAGACCAGTGCGGCAGCGCTAATCATCAGCGCCATGAAGGCGACCAGCACGGCCACATTCTGAACCTGCCAATAGAGCAATCCCAGGGAGGCGAGCATGGCAAGGATCAGCAGCGCGCCGCGGATGCGCGAATCATGGGCCACCTTGCGCGTGCTGGGATTCAGCAACCCGGCATCTTCTGTTGCTTTACTGGCCATCTTTGGCCCGGCCTATTGTGAGTTGCTGCAATCTGCTCTTGCGCTTGCGTCCAATCCACCAACGCCAGCCGAAAGAACTGATGACATATCCCAAAGCGGCAAAGACGATGGCGAGGGTCAGGAAACCAAAGGCAGTCACGCCCGCCTCTCTGACGAACCAGCTCAGCCACTCGCCAAATTCACTTTGCATCTGCGTTGTAATCGGCTGGCCCTCCGTCATCGCATCAATCTGGAGGATGAAATTTCCGATCTGATGCGCGGCCGCGATCCAGAATGGATAGGTGAACGGATTGGTGATGAACGTTGTGACGGCGGCCACCGGAACATTCGCCCGGACCGGCAACGCCAAAAAGACCGCTGCGAAAATCTGACCGACGGGAATCAGGAAGGCGGCCAACATCCCGAGCGCAACACCGCGTGGCACGGACCGTCGGGTGAAACGCCACAAATCGGATCGCAGGAAGCGATGGGCAATGGGTTTCAAATAGCGATTGCGCCCCATCCCCTCACGGGTTGGCATCCGCTGATCAATCCAGCGGGCAAAGCGCTTTATCGTTCGCGCCGCCCAATCTTTGTCCTGATTAGCCATGATCGCGCATCAATCGGCCCTGTTGGCGCTTCCAGTCACGATCTTTTTCGGTTGCCCGCTTGTCGGGCGCCTTCTTACCCTTGGCCAGCGCCAGTTCGAGCTTGGCCTTGCCTTTGCTGTTGAAATAGATCGACAGAGGCACGATCGTCATGCCTTTGCGCATCACAGCGCCATAGAATTTGTTAATCTCGCGCCGCTTGAGCAATAATTTTCGCGGTCGGGTCGGTGTATGATTATGCCGGTTGCCATGGCTCCACTCGGGAATATTGGCATTGATCAGCCAGACCTCGTCATCCTTCACCTCGGCATAGCTTTCGGCAATCGTGCCAGACCCGAAGCGCAACGACTTGACTTCCGTCCCGGTGAGGATGATCCCGGCCTCATATTTGTCTTCGATAAAATAATCATAGCGCGCGCGCCGGTTCTCAGCGACGACCTTCTGCTTATCAAATTCTTCTGGGCGCGGCTTTGCCATTAGATCAGGCCTGCACCTTCCAGGGCAGCGTCCACTGCAGCACGGCTGGCATCCGAAGGCGGGGTCATCGGCAAGCGCAAATCGGTTGAGAAATCACCCAGAACTCGCGACATTGCATATTTCACGGGTCCGGGTGATGCGTCGGAAAACAGCGACTTGTGCAGCGGATATAGCACGTCGTTTAATTCCCTCGCCTTCGCATAATCGCCGCTCGCGCAAGCGGCTTGAAATTCAGCACAGAGTTTCGGCGCAACATTGGCGGTCACCGAAATACAACCCGCGCCTCCCGAAGCATTAAAGGCGAGCGAAAGCTCATCGACACCAGATAGAAGACAGAAGTCCTTTGGACAGGCCAGACGGTGATCGGTCACCCGGTCGATTTGACCACTTGCATCCTTGATCGCCACGACGCTGGGCAGCTTGGCAAGCTCGGCCACGGTTTCGGGCCGAATATCGGTCACCGTCCGCGCCGGCACATTATAGAGTACCAGCGGCAGATCATTTTGTTCGGTCAGCGCTTTAAAATGCGCATATATGCCCTCCTGGTTCGGACGGTTGTAATAAGGTGCCACGACGAGCCCTGCCGTTGCGCCACATTTTTTGGAAAAGTTCAAATGAAGCAAGGAATTGGTCGTGTCATTTGAGCCGCAGCCTGCGATAATCGGAACCCGGCCAGCGGCCTGTTCGATACATACTTCAATGACCCGGTGATGCTCTGCATTGGACAGTGTCGACGACTCGCCCGTGGTCCCGCAAGGCACCAAAGCACTGCTCCCCTGGTCGATTTGCCAGTCCACCAGGGCACGAAATTGATCTTCAGCAAACGATCCGTCGCGAAAGGGAGTCGCTAGAGCCGGAATTGAGCCGGAAAACATCGAATAATCCTTTATGTTTGTCCCGAGAATTGGCAAAGCCGCTACCAAGACTTTTATACGATTAACAGTGATATAAGTCACCGTTCAGCGCCTGATAAGGAGCCTACCCCTAAAATGTCCAGCATGGTATCAAGAATTGTTCCCAAGATCACTCTGGCAGCGCTACTTTCTATGCCTGTCGCATGTATGGCGGCTGAGCAATCTAGCTGGCAATCAGCGGATTCGACCTTGTCGGATCCCACCGGCGGCAATGCCGTTCTCGGCTTGCAGCGCTGGCGGGTGCTTACCCAGTCCGACAATTATTCGTTTGACGATTATGCTGGCTTTCTCGTCACCTTCCCCGACTGGCCAGAAGATCAGCGGATGCAGCGGAATGCCGAACAGGCGATAAATATCAATAGTTTTTCTCCGGGCCGCGTGATTGCCTTTTTTGATCGCTTCCCGCCGATTACCAACACCGGCGCGGCGAAATATGCGGTCGCTTTGCTATCAACCGGACAGCGCGATCGCGCCAATGCGATGGCGAAACAGGCGTGGCGCGGCGGGACTTTGCCCGACACCGACGAAGCCAAGCTGTTTGAACGCTTCATCTCTGTGTTCTCGGTCGAAGATCATGACGCACGGATGGACGCATTGCTCTGGTCCCGCGCGACCGGAGATGCCCGCAAGCAACTGAATTTCGCATCTGCCGGCCGTCGCCCGGTCTTTGCAGCCAGACTGGCGCAGCTTACCGAGGCTTCGGACGCAAATGCGCAGGCCAGCGCTGTCGCGGCGATGGCCCGTGACGATGCCGGCTATCTCGCCGATCGCGCGCGTTTCCTGCGCAACAAGGGCCAGAGCTTCTCGGCCCGGCAATTGCTCTCGACCCGTCCGGAGCTGCGGGTCAAGCCGTCCAAGCCGGAGACCTGGTTCGAAGCGCTGCTGATCAACGCCCGAGCTGCGGCGAATGACCGGCAATGGTCAACCGCTTATGGCATCGCCTCGAAAATCGAAGATGCCTATGACCAGCCGACCCGCATCGCCGACCAGAACTCCCGGGTGCGTGACAAATATTCCGATCTCGCCTGGATCGCAGGCACATCGGCGCTCTTTGGCGAGCGGCAACCGGCCAAAGCGGTCCGGATGTTTGATCTCTATGCGCAGTCATATGATTCCCCCAATATCACCTCAAAAGGCTATTATTGGGCGGGTCGCTCCGCAGCTGAGGCGGGACAGACGGAACAGGCCAATGCCTATTTCGAGAAAGCAGCAGTGTTTCCCGACCATTTTTACGGCCAATTGGCAATGGAACGGCTGGGCCGTCCGCTGCCCGTCTTCAACCGCAAGCCAGCGATTGAAATTACCGAAGAAGACCGCAAGGCCTTTGACAACCAGCCGCTGGCAATCGCGACCAAGGCCTCCACCCGCACGGGCCCCTGGCGCGAGCAGATTCGATTCCACCGCGCCATGGCCTATAACGCCAAGACGCCAAAAGATTATCTCCTGCTCAGCGACTTTTCGACCCGGATTGGCGCGCGCGATCTCGGCGTGATCAAGGGCATTAGCGCGCTCAGCGCAGGCGTCGGACCGATTGACGACACGTCCTTCCCGACAATGCCCGTGCCTTTTGGTCATGAAGGCAGCTGGACGATCATCCATGCAATCACCCGTCAGGAAAGCCAGTTTGCGGAAGGCGCGATCAGCCACGCCGGTGCACGCGGCCTGATGCAGCTGATGCCCGGCACCGCGCGAGAGCAATCAGGCAAGGCCAACCTCTCCTATCGACTGTCGTCTCTGACCAGCGATCCGCAATATAATATCCGCCTCGGGAGCGGCTATATCCAGCGGATGATGGATTATTTTGGCGGCAGCTATCCACTCGCCGTTGCCGCCTATAATGCCGGTCCCGGCAATGTGAACAAATGGATAAGGCGCAACGGCGATCCGCGCATGGGCGGGATCGACTGGGTCAAATGGATTGAGGACATCCCAATTTCCGAAACCCGCAACTATGTCAAACGGGTGCTGGAGAACGCGGTGGTCTATGACACTAAAAACCCCCGTGGGCCAACCGTGCGCAGCGAAACACCGCTGACGCGCTATATCGGCAAAAATTATAAGGGCTGAGCACGGGCTCGAGCAGCGTCAGGAGACAGGCGTCGAAGCCAAGCTTGCCATCCGCTAGGGATTCAAGCCCAGCAAAATCCTGACGGCTGCAATGATCTGCTCGGTATCGCGTGGTTCCGGATGATAGAAGGAGACCGTTCGGATCCCGTTGACGGTCAGCGCCATCAGCAAATCTCCGGCAATCACGATATCAATCGATTCCGGAAAGTCTCCAGCTGCGATAGCGTCGGCCACGAGGGATTGGAAAATCAGACTATGCTCGTTTCGCAAGTCGATGATTTCTGCATATTTTTCGGGTTCCCGAACCATCCGGGCCTGCGCAACGCTGGTGATCAAGGGAAAGCGGTTTTCGTGCTTTTGAACCTCTCCAATCACGGTCAGCATATTGTTCAGTCGTTGCTTCCAGGAGCCTTGGATTTGTGAAGCTTTTGACATCACGTGAATGCCGGCCTGAATATGTTGCTTCACCGTCTCGATGAATAATTCTTCCTTGGAACCAAAATGATTATATATTGCCGCGCCAGTCATGCCTGCCGACTTTGCGATTTTGGATAGGCTGACTTCTCCGAAACTTTGGGCATTGAAGTGGACTGCCGCCGCCTGGATCAGCCGTTTTTTCGTCTCGTCAGATGACTTGCCAAAGGGTCGGCCAAGCTTTCGCTCCGGAGACTTCACAGTTGATTGTTTGGGCATGAGATAACTTATGCATTGGTGATCAGGATAGTCAACGCCTAGCGGTGATCGCGCGCGAAGGTTGCAGAATCTTCATTATATTAGCTGGGATTATACCAAATCGGAGAGCTATAGGCCCGCTCCTGCGTAATCAGCGGTGCGTCTTTTGGCGGCTTCACCTTAAACCGCACCGCATCATAGAGCGTCCAGCGCGGTGTCGGAATTTCGAGAACACGCACATAATAAAATGCTGATGCTGTCGAGTCAAAATCCGGATCTACCCACATGGTTGCCAGAAATGGCGCACCAATATCATTGGTATAGGTTGCATCATTGAAGTTTACCGTGCTGCCAATCGCCGGAATTTTTCCGGTTGCCGGATCAACCTTGCGATCGCCGGAAAAGACAACTTCATATATTTTCTCATGCAATTTGCCATCGCTGCTGCGCCAGCCCTTGACCACCTGCACTCTATCCAAATTCGCGCCATTTGGATCTTTCATTGCTGTGACCATGAAATGCGGCGCATCACCCTGGCCACCCAATATACCGCCCATCGGAACGCCTTTGGCATAGCCAATGCCGGCATAATCAGATGCCTCCATGTCCGAAGCCTGATAATCCCAGCCGCCGAAAAAACGGACGGCCATGCGGGGGCCGGTGGTGGCATAAACCTCTTTGCGTTTGAAGGCCGCGAACAGTTCTTCCCGCGTGTTCGCTCGCGCCCATGCCCCGATATATCCCGAACTGGTCAGCCGCCAATTTTCCCAAAGCTGGCCTGCCATTTTCGAATTGACCCGGTCTTTACTGGGCTCAGATTCGACGAACTTGCCCCAGAAATTATCATCGTCCGATGTCGCCAGACCGGTGTGCGCGTCGGTACTGCCAATCAGGCCAAATTGATATGGATTGACGCCAAAGCGTTCCTGCAAGTCCAGTCCTTGCTTCAACCCTTCCCGGGCATATTCGCCTGCCAGCCATTTTTTGAGTTCTTCCGGGTCAGTTGGCTTGGGCACCATAGAGATATTATTCTCGTCC
>LXYP01000025.1 GCA_001650955.1 Sphingomonadales bacterium EhC05 | reverse complement strand
CAATTGATGTTTCCCATTTACATATATGAGGCTAACGCCCTCCACCCCCAACACCCGTGACCCCCATCACGCGCCCTCAAACTCCCCTCTTGCAATGCGAACAAAAACAGAACATATAGTGTAAATCACCCTGTCCTTTTGACCCGCTGGACTCTCTCCGGCATCTTCGGCAAAGCACGCGCATGAGTTTGACCCACATTAAAGTTAAAGGCGCCCGCGAGCATAATCTCAAAGGCGTCGACATCGACCTTCCGCGCGACAAATTGATCGTGATTACCGGCCTGTCCGGCTCCGGCAAATCTTCGCTCGCTTTTGATACAATCTATGCCGAGGGCCAGCGGCGCTATGTCGAATCGCTCTCCGCTTATGCGCGCCAGTTTCTGGAAATGATGCAGAAGCCCGATGTCGAGCATATCGAGGGCCTGTCGCCGGCAATCTCGATCGAACAGAAAACCACGTCGCGCAACCCGCGCTCGACCGTTGCGACGGTGACCGAGATATATGATTATATGCGTCTGCTCTGGGCGCGTGCTGGCGTACCTTATTCCCCCGCAACCGGTCTGCCGATTACCGCGCAAACCGTGTCGCAAATGGTCGACCGGGTGATGACGCTGGCCGACAAAACCCGCTTCTTCCTGCTCGCGCCGGTCGTCCGCGGTCGCAAAGGCGAATATCGCAAAGAGCTGCTCGAATGGCAGAGCGCGGGATTCACCCGGGTCCGGATTGATGGTGAATTTTACGATATCGAGGAAACCCCGAAGCTCGACAAAAAATATAAGCATGACATCGAGGTCGTCGTCGATCGGCTGGTGGTGCGCGAAGGCATGGAGCAACGCCTCGCCGACAGTTTCGAGACCGCGCTGCGACTGACCGATGGCCTCGCCTTTATCGATCTCGCCGATGCGACGGTTGAGGAGGCTATGGCCGGCAGTTCTGTTGCCGAGGCGAGCGCAAAATTCACACCCGAACCGCGGGACAATCGTACTTCGACAGGCTCAGCACGAACGGAAAGCAAAAGCGCCCGTTCGTCCAAAAAATCCGTTCGTCCTGAGCCTGTCGAAGGACCCGGCTTGGCCCAGGCCAGCAAGAAAATGAAGGGCACCGGCCTGCCGCCCAACCGGATCGTCTTTTCCGAACGCTTTGCCTGTCCGGTCAGCGGCTTCACGATTGAAGAAATCGCGCCGCGCCTATTCTCGTTCAACGCGCCGCAAGGCGCCTGCCCATCCTGCGATGGTCTTGGTGAAAAACTTCATTTCGATACCCAGCTGATCGTGCCCAATCCGGCGCTCAGCATCAAGAAAGGCGCGGTCGTGCCGTGGGCCAAGTCCAACCCGCCCTCGCCTTATTATATGCAGGTGCTCGGATCACTCGCGCGCCATTTTGAATTTGATCTGG
Organism: Sphingomonadales bacterium EhC05; assembly: GCA_001650955.1. Taxonomy (GTDB): domain Bacteria; phylum Pseudomonadota; class Alphaproteobacteria; order Sphingomonadales; family Sphingomonadaceae; genus Parasphingorhabdus. Next base: position 52,672 of record LXYP01000025.1, on the reverse strand, counting down.
AAACGCCGTGGAATGAACTGAGCGAACATCATCAGGATGTCGTGCTCAACGGCACGCAAGGCCTGCCGGTTACCTTGCGCTTCCAGGATGGCCGCAAATCCTATGAAGTGAAAAAGCCGTTCGAAGGCGTTGTCGGCAATCTCAAACGCCGGATGTTGCAGACCGAGAGCGCCTGGATGCAGGAAGAGCTGGCCAAATTTCAGGCGGCGGCCCCTTGCGAAACCTGTCATGGTGCACGGCTCAAGCCGGAGGCGCTGGCGGTCAAGATCGCGGGCGAGGATATTTCGATATCCACCCGGCGCAGCGTCGGCGACGCCCTGGCCTTTTTTGAAACGCTGGGTGCCAAGCTCAACAATACCCAGAGTCAGATTGCCGAACCGATCCTCAAGGAAATTATCGAGCGGCTCGGTTTCCTCAACAATGTCGGGCTCGACTATCTCAATCTCGACCGAACCAGTGGAACTTTGTCCGGCGGCGAGAGCCAGCGTATCCGCCTGGCGAGCCAGATCGGATCGGGCTTGAGCGGCGTTCTATATGTGCTCGACGAGCCGAGTATCGGCCTGCACCAGCGCGACAATGACCGGCTGTTGACGACGCTTCGTCGCCTGCGCGATCTTGGCAATACGGTGATCGTCGTCGAGCATGACGAAGACGCGATCCGCACCGCTGACTGGGTTGTCGATATGGGCCCCGGCGCCGGCATCCATGGCGGCGAAGTTGTCGCCGAGGGGACGCTCAAGCAGATATTGAAGTCGAAGAAATCGCTGACCGCCGCCTATCTGAATGGGACGCGGGAGATTGAAGTTCCGGCCAAGCGCCGCAAAGGCAATGGCAAGAAGCTGACCGTCCATGGCGCCACCGCGAACAATCTGCAAAATGTCACGGCATCCATCCCGCTCGGCACGTTCACCTGCATCACCGGATTGAGCGGCTCGGGCAAAAGCTCGCTGATCATCGACACGCTATATGCCGCGGCCGCGCGAACGCTCAATGGCGCCCGCGTAATTGCCGGCAAGCATGACAAGATTGCCGGACTGCAATATTGCGACAAGGTCATCGACATCGACCAATCGCCAATTGGCCGGACCCCGCGATCAAACCCGGCCACCTATACCGGCGCCTTCACCAATATTCGCGACTGGTTTGCCGGCCTGCCCGAGGCACTGGTCCGCGGCTATAAGCCCGGCCGGTTCAGTTTCAACGTCAAGGGCGGCCGCTGCGAGGTCTGTCGCGGCGACGGGCTGATCAAGATCGAGATGCACTTCCTGCCCGATGTCTATGTCACCTGCGAGGAATGCGGTGGCAAACGCTATAATCGCGAGACGCTCGAGGTGAAATTCAAGGGCAAGTCGATCGCTGACATTCTCGACATGACGGTCGAAGACGCGGTCAGTTTTTTCAAGGCGGTGCCGCCGATCCGCGACAAGATGGCGATGCTCTATGAAGTCGGCCTCGGCTATGTGAAAGTCGGTCAGCAGGCGACAACCCTGTCGGGCGGCGAGGCGCAGCGCGTCAAGCTGGCCAAGGAGCTATCCAAACGCTCGACCGGACAGACGCTCTATATTCTCGATGAGCCGACCACCGGACTGCATTTCGAGGATGTCCGCAAGCTGCTGCAAGTGCTCCATCAATTGGTTGAGCAGGGCAATAGCGTGATCGTGATCGAACATAATCTCGACGTAATCAAGACCGCCGACCATATCCTCGACCTCGGCCCCGAAGGCGGCGTGCGCGGCGGCGAGATTGTCGCCCAGGGCACACCGGAACAGGTTGCGAAGGTGAAGGGCAGCTTTACCGGCGGCTATCTGAAAGACATGCTGGCCTCGCAGACCGCCAAGTGATCCTTCTCCCTTAAAGGAGAATGATATGGAAGCTTGCTGGGGACGAAGCTAGCTGCAGTTGGATGAGGGTGCACTTGCCTTCGCACTAGGAATAGCCTCAACCGGTTCCGACTAGCGAACAAGTTCGCAGATGTGCTTCCGTTCGTGCTGAGCTTGTCGAAGCACGTCAATCGGTCTGACAACATCTAGCTTAGAGAAGTCCTTCGACAAGCTCAGGACGAACGGTGTCGTACGCTATGCCTTAATCACGCGCCGCTGCCACAAGATCAGCACCACCGGCACGACCATCTCGACCGCCAAGCCACTGACCTGCCAGCTGGCAGGCTCACCCACGGTCATCCACGAGACGATCCGGGCGAGGCCGCCAAGGAACCAGCCGAGCATCGCGAAACGGAGCAACATCGCCCGCCCCTTGATGTCACCCACCGACCATAGGATCATCAGTCCGACCGCAACATAGACTCCGGCGAGATAGCGATATTGATTGTCGAGCGCCGCCGCGACGTCAGTTCCGCCGCTATGTTCTGCGGCGCCGAAAAACACGCCCGTCCCGCCAAGAAACAACGGAATTAGACCCACTATGATGGTGACGATGCGAAATGCGTTCATGATTTTCTCCCCCTCGATACGCGCTTCCCGTTTCGGGATAGCGATTGGCATATCCCGTCTTAACAGCAGAAAAAATCCATGCTAGCCCCCTGACATCGAAACCATCATCCTCTGGATTGGCCTTGCCCTCACGGCAACAGGACTGGCGCTGGCGCTGCGCAGCGATGTGCCATTTGTGCGCAATCCGGTCCGCCGGGCGTCGGCCAAGATTGTCCGCCACGACCGCCGGTCAGAGCGCGGCGGCATCGCCTATAGACCGGTCTTCCGCTTCGCCGATGCGCGCGGCGTGTTCATTGAGGTCCGCGACAATATCTACACCCCCTTCCCGACCCCGGTGATCGGCGAGATGATCGAAATCATCTATCCCGAAGGCTATCCCGGCAAAGCCCGCATCCCCTATCCGGTCTTCCGGGCGTTGCTCTATGGCATTTTGGGTGGCGGGTTTTTGCTGATCGGGCTGGAAATTACCGGGCTGGGGTGAGCTGTGGAAGAGCGGTGCACAGCCATCGGATGTCCAATTAGACGCGGATAATCCAGATAAAATAATTGTTCGTCAACAACCGCCCTAGTTGCAGTCATTGAATCTTATGATCTCCAGCGGCAAAGATGGCGCAAGACGGACATTGACGGCCAATGCAGCTCCAACCAATAATCACTTTAATTACCGACTTAATTTTGACACCTGACCAACTTTAACGGATGAAATATCCCACTGTCTTCCAAGTATTTTCTTCCTTCATAAGCACGAGAGTCTCTTTGGCATCACTTTTGTTTGTAAAGTTCGATTGAAATTCAATCAATTCGTACTCACCATCTGGCGCTCCCGGTACGGAAGTCGCTTTTGTAACCTTGAGGATCGAGCGAGATACTAATGTTCCCAATGGATTGCGAACTGACAATATCGTTGCGGACCAGGTTTTTTCCGAAATCTGGGAGCGGAAAAAAGAGCCTGCACTACTCCAGCTTTTGCTCCAATTCTGATTGTCAACGAGCTTCAACCATTGCTCGCCAAATATAATGCTAGCCGCCTCAGATACTTCCATCTTGGTCATGCTTGTTCCATTTTCAGAATCTGGCGACATTCCAACACTGGACATAAAAACAGCAACTGCAACAACGACAGATAACACGAGCATTCCTCCTCCAAGCCAAGCTGGAATAACGCCCGACCATTTGTTTCTGGCGGGCTGTTCACTGCTATGAGCATCAACGGTGGTATCAGATACCCCCATTTTCTTGGCCCCAAATTTATTGGGGCCAGTATCTTCCGCTTGAGCTAGGATGCGAGCAGCTTCCCGGCTGCTTGTAACCCCAATTTTTCGCCTAGTATCGCGTAACCGGTCATTGATAGTGTGCACTGAAAGGCCAAGTTCACGTGCGATTGACTTTGCATCATGGCCAGTAACAAGTAGCCGCAACGTCTCTTTTTCTTTTTCTGTTAACCCATCTAAACCGTCTGGCATCTTCATGATTCCCAAGTAACAGAATATTTTTTATTCTAGGGTGCGATGAATATCCACCCTAACTTTGCCCGGATGAGATCAACATGGCTTGCGGAATTGGCAATATCAGAACGCATCAATCATATTGTTGGTGTCTACTTTTAGGATATTGCTGCCTATCGAAGTTGCTCATATCCATGCTCGCTCCGCGCCCCGTTGCAGCCGTGAGATTGATTCAATGGAATATTAAAACGACTGGTCCGCAAGCGCCCCAATTTTGGTCGTTCGCCTGATTCTATCTCCGCTTCCGCGCACTCGCGGCTCAGACCTGACCGACTGCTACCGGCCCAACTTCAGCTAATTCGGTCAAGTCATCGGCGAGACTGGAAGTGGACCTTATAGCTATTGAAACTGGTTTCAAGCGCTCGGATGTTTGCTTTTAGGTTGCCCCAACTCGGCCACATCTAGCCCGCTCGGCTCCTGGAATATGCGCAAACCAAATTCGGGGAGTATGGCGAGCATGTGATCAAAAATGTCTGCTTGGATTGCCTCGTACTCGCCCCAATCCACAGTCCTGGTGAAACAGTATATCTCGAGCGGGATGCCTTGCGCACTGAGCGGCAATTGGCGTACCAGAAGTGTGAAGTTTTCACTCGCGATGCGGGAATGGTTTTTGAGATATGCAATTATGTAGGCGCGCAGCGTGCCTATATTCGTGATGCGTCGTGCATTGATCTTATCGCAGTCGCTGGACAGTTCATGCGCATTCCAGGCGGCAATCTCCTCCTGCTTTCGGGCGATGTAGTCATCGAGCAGGCGGAAGCGTTTCATGCTTGTCACTTCATCATCGCTCAAGAATCGCACCGAGTTTTGATCTAAGGTCAGTGAGCGTTTTACTCGGCGCCCACCACTCTCGCTCATGCCGCGCCAATTTCGGAAAGCGTCAGAGATCAAACTGTGTGTCGGGATAGTGGTTATCGTCTTATCAAAATTCTGCACCTTTATTGTGTGCAACGCGATATCGATCACGTCCCCGTCAGCGCCCATGCTTGGCATCTCGATCCAATCACCAACTCGTAGCATGTCGTTACTGGTTAACTGGACCGATGCGACCAAGGACAAGATTGTGTCCTTGAACACCAACAAAAATACCGCGGCCATTGCGCCGAGGCCGGAAAGCAAAAGTAGTGGAGACTGTTCGATAAGAACAGCGATCATCAGGATTGCGGCACCGCAGAAGATGATAATTTTGAGGACCTGAATGTAACCTTTGAGGGGCCGGTTTCGCGCCTCTGGTCGTCGCGCATAGAGCTCATTCGCGTAGTTCAATCCCCAGTTGATGGCCATCGCTAGCGACACAATAATCAATGCCTGCGCAAGGTTTGAAGTTACCGTCAACACCTCTGGCAGCAGGTGCGGAACAAGTTCGATCCCACGCGAAATGATGAGAAGAGGAATTACTGTCGCGAGCCAAGCCGCCGCTTTGTCAGCTGTTGTGCTGCGAGTATCCAGATAGGGTGCTGCCGTGCGCAGGAAGACACGCTTGAGCAGGAAGTTTACCGCCAGCGCCACCGCCGCGAGCAGAGCAAGTGCTATCGACGTCTGCAGCCAAATATCGAGATCGGCGTAGCCGAGTGAGAATTGTTCCATGATCTGTGTGGCATATAGTCAACTTGGCCCTGGGCTCAAGTGTCGGTTGGTATAATCAGAACCGGTCTTCGCCTTTTTCTGGTCCAATATCAAATGTGACGCCTTCCGGTTTGGCCTCGGTACAAACTGCGGCTGCGGCGGAGGCGGTTCCCGATGAGACCCGATCTCAGGGTGCGTTTGTCAGTGCGATCGCGATTGATGGAACGGAAAGCCTCTCGCAAGCAACATTCGCCTCGATCGTCGAGAGCAATATTGGCCGCAATCTTGTCGAAGAAGACTTGCGTCAACTGACTCAACAGATCGCCGAAATGGCGCGCGATCGAGGTTATATTTTTGCTTCTGCAACAATTCCTGAACAATCCCTTTCATTGGGTGTCCTGCAGGTCGAGTTTAATGAAGGCCGGATTGATGAAGTCCGTATCACGGGGTCTGACAACAAAGCCCTCCACCGCCTGTTAATGTCGATGGAGGGGCAGCGTGCGATTCAGTCTCAGATTGAACGCAAACTGACTCTTGCCAACGACATACCGAAGCTCTGGGTCAAAAAAACACGCTATATTTCCGAAGATGGCCGCAACATCTTGTTGGTTGACGTAGGTGAAAGAAAAAACAAGGCGCGGGTGGGCTTGGACAATTACGGAACGGGCAACCACGGCCCGTCGCGCGCGCGCCTCTCTTTCGATTTCAAGGGTTTGTTGGACAGCGCCGATCAAGCCGGCGTGAGTTTTCGCACCAATCCCTCGGATCCTAGCGAGTTTGTTTACGCAAATGGCTATTATCAAACGGCGATTGACGACAATGGCACCCGAGTTGGAGTCTCCGGGTCGTTAGGTGTTACGGAACCAGGGAATAATAATTTCGCAAATCTTGAAGGTGACAGCGTCTATGTGTCGCTATTTGCCAGTCATCCACTCATTCGATCCGATGCAGCCAGTCTGTGGATCAACACCGAGCTCTCTTATTTGTCGATCGAGCAGGAGGACCTGAACCTTCTGCTCAGTCAAGACAAGCAAGCAACCTTCTCGGTCGGCCTGTCATCCTATATCAAAATGTTAGGTGGTCGGCTGCGCAGCGGTATGACGCTGGTGCAAGGGCTGGATATTTTGGGGACTACGCGTTTAGGTAACCGGGCGGCTTCTCGTTTTGACGGCGATGGCATTTTCACCAAGGGCCAGTTTTATACAAATTGGCGAGGTGAATTCGCGAAAAACTGGGGCCTCTATATCGGCGCATGGGGCCAAGTTGCGAATCGACCGCTGCTGGCATCGCAAGAAATGAATATTGGCGGTGCCTATAGCGCACGGGGTTTCGATTTTAGCGAAATTTCGGGAGAGAATGGATTTGCGGCAATGCTCGAGATCAACCGGAAGTTTGTAAAACCAGTGTCATGGATCGACAAATTGCAACCCTATGTCTTTGTCGATGGCGGCTATGTCGATAATCTCAGAAATGGTGTCGGAAGCGGGACATTGGTGTCCGGCGGTGGCGGTCTCCGGGCTGATATCGGCAAACTGAATTTCGAGGTTGAAGCCGCAGTCCCTCTCAACCGCGATCGTTTCGAAAGTACCGACAAATCTCCACAATTGAATTTGCAAGTAGGCTTAACGCTATGACGACGCAGACAGTTGGATAACGAATCGTCTCCAGCTAATACGTATTTCCGTTGGCGGGGTCATTCGAGACAAGTCGGAAGTATCAGTTAACAAAACTATCAACAGTGCCGGTGGGTACTCGCATGATGGCGGATGTCTGCTTTTGGCGTTTAGAATCCTAAAAGCGGACAGATGATTATCCACCCAGTTGTCGCCGTCAAATCGGATAGCGTTTAAGTATGTTTTCCGAAACTGCCAACCTTGGTCCAGTCATGGCTATAAAAGAGACAGCTTTCCGACGACCGCCCAAATATTCCAATTTGCTCCTTCCAATTTCCCATGACTCCCGGTCTGCGGCAATGCGCAGGTCAAGGAATGGGCCGTGACTATGCAGGATGGTTTGCGCGATGCGTGACATCGCTATCGTCTTTCGAGCAGACGTGAAGCCCGCTCGAAACTACTGGCGCGGTGATGAGGTCAGGCCTAAATAGCAGCCATGCATGTCACACACGATCCTGAAGCCGCCGCTGGTGCGCTGATCAACTTCGACCAGTTTCTCGCGGTTGATATTCGCGTCGGACGGATTATCGAGGCCAGCCCCTTTCCGGAAGCCCGGAAGCCGGCCTATAAATTGCTGATTGATTTCGGTCCGACCATCGGCATCAGGCGCTCATCGGCGCAGATTACCGAAAATTATGAACTGGAAGATTTGCTCGATCGCCAAGTGGCCGCGGTCGTCAATTTTCCGTCCCGGCAGATCGGCAAATTCATGTCCGAGGTGCTCACCCTGGGTTTCCCAAATGCCGATGGTCATGTCATATTATTCAAACCGGACATTGCGGTTCCGGTCGGTAGCCGACTGTTCTGATCACCGGAGTCCCATTTTGGGACAATCATTCAAGCCACGAGGCCCGCTTCCCGAGCGGAAAACGGACCTTGGCTCGATCGATCTCTAGCCCGGCTCCTCGCTCACTTGCACCACAAGCTTGCCCAGATTCTTGCCGGTGAACAGACGCTCCAGCGAAGCCGGCGCATGTTCAAGGCCCTGGACAATATCGGTTTCAAACTTGAGCTTGCCCTCCATCAGCCATCCCGCCATCGCCTGCATGCCTTCGGGCATACGGTCGAGATAATCGAGAATGATAAAGCCCTTGAGCAAGGTGCGCCGCATCAGCAGGTTGGCGAAATTATAGGGCCCCGGCACCGGTTCGGTCGCATTATAGCTTGAGATCAGGCCACATAGCGGCATTCTCGAGAAATCATTGAGCCGGCTGATCACCTCATCCATGATTTCGCCGCCGACATTTTCAAAATTGATATCAATGCCATCGGGGCAGTGCAGATCGAGTGCCGCACCAAGGTCCCCGGAGCGATAATTGATCGCGCCATCAAAGCCCGCCTCTTCGGTCAGCCAGCGACATTTTTCGTCCGAACCGGCGATACCGATCACCCGGCAGCCATGGATTTTGCCAATCTGGCCAACCATTGATCCGACGGCCCCGGCAGCAGCAGAGACGAGCAGCGTTTCGCCGGCCTTGGGCTGGCCAATATCCATCAGTCCGAAATAGGCGGTCATGCCGGTCATCCCGAGCGGGCCGGTAAAGGCGGTCAAGGACAGGCCCGGTATCGACGGCAAGGCGTTGAGCTGTTCGCCCGGCAGATCATTATATTCTGACCAGGTCGACAGTCCGGTATTAACGATCGTACCGACAGGCACGGCCTCAGACTTGCTCTCCTCAACCACACCAATGCCCGAGCCGCGCATCGCTTCATCAATCCCGACCGGCGGCATATAGCCGTCCGCATCGCTCATCCAGATCCGGTTGGTTGGGTCAAGCGAGAGATAGATCGTTCGGACACGGGCATGACCATCGGCCAATGCGGGCATTTCCGACGTCACCAGTTCGAGGTCTCCCGTCGCGAGATCCCCCTCGGGGCGTTTCCGCAAAATCCAGCTTCTGTTGGTGGTCATGATTTTCTCTCCTTTGAAGATGTTGTTGCGTGCAACATGCGGATCAACTTGGATACGGTCAAGTTCACTCATCAGACCATGGCTGAAAACAACCTGGCCTGATGCCCGCTATGTCCGCGTCAGGAGTTTGCAGACGTTTTTGATCCTCCACAGCCCGTAGAATGATCTTTCCTACATATTACCATATAGGTTAATATGATGCGATATTAACAACCATATCTGCCTTGTTACAGCGACTGACCGAGAAAGGAATTGGTGATGGGTTTTCAGGATGATTTTAGCGGGGAGCGGGCCGCGCGGCGCGGCAAGGCTATTCCCTCCCGATCATGTGAATCAGAGAAAGTCCCCACTTATCGTTCCCGCGCAGGGGAGACGCCAGATGATCGGACCGCTCCCCGGCAGGTTCATCTCCATCTGGATCCCCGCCTGCGCGGGGATGACAATGGCTTGGCTGAGGATGACAATGCCGTGATTGGGGACGATGCTGCTTTGGTTGGGGGTGCTGCTGCATTGGCCGGAGATGATGATGCTCTGGTTCGGACCGAAATTGAGGCCGTTCATCCTGAGCCAGTCGAAGGACCGCCAGCCGCAGATCGGTCCACTTCGACAAGTTCCGCGCGAACGGAAATCCTTCAAGCCAGCGCCGCCCTACCCTCCTCGAAAACCCGCCACGATGGCTGGACACCCGATGTTCGCGTGAAATTCCTGCAGGCACTCGCGCGGACCGGAAATGTGCGGGCGGCGGCGCATTATGTTCAGCGATCGCGGGAGACCGCTTATGCGCTGCGCCGGCGGGATGCCGATTTTGCCCGCGCGTGGAACGCGGCGCTGCTGATCGCGCGAGACAATGCGCAGGATATATTGCAGGAGCGCGCCATCGAGGGGGTCGAGGAAAAAATCTACTATCATGGTGAGGAAATTGCCACGCGGCGGCGCTATGACAGCCGCCTGTTGCTCGCCCATCTGGCACGGCTCGACAAGCTCGCCGAACGCGCCACGGTGCAGCGCGGGGCCGCGCGTTTTGACGATATGCTGGCGGCGATTGCGGCGGAGGAGGACACCGCGCCGATGATCGCCGAACCGACGGCGGATGAAAATGCCGATGCGCTGGCGGAAGATATCGCCGCACAGCAGATGCAGACAATGCGCGCCGCGGCTCTTGCGGACGCCGCCAAGCCCTCGCCATTCGACAGACCGGATGACGAGCTGGCCTCTGTCTATGAAGCCAGCGGGGCCGGTATCGGGGCCGAACCGGAACATTGGACGCTCACCCAGGCGGAGGCAGCGACGCTGCGCGCCGAGGTCCCGGGGCTCTGTCTGCGATCACTGGAGGGTGATCGCGGGGACGGCAATGATGATATGATCGCAGAACTGATACAACGGGCAATGGGGAAACCTGAACGCGGGGATATGGAAAATAATCTATGACTGTGTCAGCTTTGTCAGGATCGCCCGGCATCGATCCCGATCAGTGACGCATGGGAAACCCAAAGAAGCCCGACGGCCGGGTCGCAAAAACCGCCGGACTTCCCTAGGAATAAAACTCTCCAAAGGGAAGAGCCTAGCGCTAAACCGTAAGCATGAGGGCGAACGGCCTCGCTTGATTGTGGTAGCCGATTCGTTAACCAAATGGTGTGACGGGGGTCACAGACATGCCCAATAAAAAGCGCGGAAGAGTGGAGAATTTGATCGCAGACCGCAAATGGGTGAACGAAGGGCCTCGTTGCATGACAGTCCCGGCTCACGCCAAGCTATATCGCGCATGTGCGGATCTGGGCAGAATGGTTCAACCAAATCCGGTTGCCGAGATTTCACATCGCCTCATCACCATGGGACTGATGTTGACGTCCGAGAAGTGCAACAGCACTGCGCCAGAGAGCCAATTATCGCAATGGCAATCGCGCAGATCGACAGATATCCAAAAAGAAAAAGGCCCCAACGAAAAACGGGAGCCATTCCGAAGAAGAGCTCCCGCTGCGCCGCTATTGGGGTGGCCTTTCTCTTGCGAGTCCAGCCGCCGCTTGTTTGGCGTCGGGTTTCCAGGCCAAATGCGTTATTGGTCGGTGGTTTTCCACGTGTTCGCTTGCGCGTTCTCGTTTCGGTTCCCAACCCGCATTTGGTCCAGTCACCTGATGATTTTTGTTCGTCCGATCTCGTCCAGCTTGCGCCTTTCCTGCTCGAATGTTCTCCAATCATCGATCGAGAGATCATCTTCCTTTTCTTGCGAAAAACAAATTGTCCGTCTCGATCCTCGTTCGGTCCTGTCTCGCTCCGACGGGTCATTGCTGACTGGTCGTCGGTTTGTTTCATTCCCTTCCGATGACTCCTATATGCGCCCACATCCCGAGTCGCACCAAGGCGAAAACATAAACTTATCCACAGGCCATCCACTTAGCGGTGGAAAACACCTGTCAATATGGTGGATAAAATCGAGTTTCTGATGGGATCTGACGCTTGGCGCCGTTTTTTCGACGCTACGGCTAGGGCTTTACCGTTGGCCCGGCCTTTCCAAGTAGGGAGGGGATGGGGAAAGAACCGGGCCATCGGAGCAATCCCGGGGCCATCGGGAGGAGGGTGCGGCCACCGGAATTGTAATCTGTATCTGTCTTACGCCTGTATCGTTGAAAACAGCACGATGCTGCTGACGGATAGGGCGGCGACAATATTGAAAAGCGTTTTCATGGGATTTTTCCTTATTCTAAACGCCTGTCAAACATCTCTTTTCCTGCTTAACTTATGTATTTCAAATGGTCCCCAAGCCGTTAGGTTTCAATTGAAAACGGAGCAAAGTCAGTTGCGCGCTTTGCAACTGACTTTGCTCCGTCCTATGAACCAAAAATCGGCTAATTGTTTGAATCGTTTAGAATATATCCTTCAACAGCTTCGTGCCTTTGTCCAACGGGTTGCGCCGGAAATTGGCTTCTTCCTTGCCGATATAGGCAAAAATGCCGTCCAGAGCCTGTTTGGTAACACTGTCGGTCAGCCCATCACGGGAGATGTCCGCGCCGCCCAGACTAGCCAGCGAAGACAGCGAGCCGAGCCGCTCGACTTGCTGGTAAGCACCAAGGTTCGAGAGCGCCTTCTCGACCAATGGACGCACTTTCTTGGCCAGTTCTTCGCCGGAGCTCGTCCGCAGATAATCCGAACCCGCGGTATCTCCACCGGTCACTATGCCGACGCCATCGGTCAGCGTGAGGCCATCGATCGCCGAACGGAACACCGGCTTGGCTTCCAGCGCGGCCTGACCCGCTGCTTTGTTGAGCGTCTTGGTGATATCCTTGGTCAATCCGGCCTTGCTGGTAAAACGCAGAATCTTTGTGGCATTTTTCAGTGGTCCCGGCAGCAATACCCGCACCGCTTTATCGGCATAAAAGGCGCCCGGTTCAGAGAGCTTATCCAGGGCATTGTCGGACGCTCCAGCCAAAATCCCTTTCACGCCGCTGGTCTGCGCGATCGCCGAATGGCTCAATATTGGAGAAACGGCGAGTCCAGTCGCCAATGCCGACATTGCCAATGCCATTTTCCATGTGCCCAATTTCCTGTTCATCGTCGCTCTCCTACTGTTGATGCTATGGATCATAGCATAGCGAAACCGATGCAGCCTGAACAGCGCGGCAATATTAGCGTAAAAGCTTGTAACTTCGAGGGGCCTGCTTTGGCCGGTCTATTTCTCGGTAAACTGAAGTTTCCCGAGAGACTCGCCAGCTGCCTTCTCTTCCAACATCAGCGAGAACGGGTCGCCCTCATCGGTTTTTCCGGACAGATTATTGCCGTCTTTGGTCACTTCGAATTTTTGCTCTGTCATCTTGGTTTCGAACCATGTCGAAAGTTCCGACACATCGACTGGCGACACAAATGCAACGGTCACTTTTCCACCCGCGCCGTCTTTGTCTTCAACGTTGAAAGCGGTGACCTTGCTGCCCGGATAGAGCGGCACATTGTTCATGTCGAAATCATCGCTGTCGAGCGTGATCGACGGAAGATCGACATCCATCGAGAATCCATCCGCCTTGATCGAGAAGGTGCTCGCCTCACCATCGCCATCGCCGCCAAACTGGATCTTGTCTTCACTGGCGCCATCCTTGTCGCTGAGATCGATGGAAATTTCCCTGCCCTCACCATCCTCCGATTTGCTGCACGCAGACAGGGCCAGCGGCAAGGCGGCGATTAGGATGAGATATTTATGCGACATTTTCAAAACTCCATGCTGTATTGCATGCACAATACAGCATGGAGTGAAGAGGTCAAGCAGGCGATTGGTTTCAGGGCTCGATCGAAGCGTCCGGATTGGATGCGTTCACCACGCCGCCATCGACTGGCAAAGTGCTGCCAACGACATAATCGCCTGCGGAACTGGCCAGAAAAATGGCCGCCGAGGCCATGTCTTCGGGTCGCCCAATGCGTTTGGCCGGTATGCCTTTTTCGACCGCGCCTTCGTAATCGCGTGCGGCCTTGTTCATCGACGAAGCGAAAGCACCGGGTGCGATGCCGGTCATGATGATGTCTTCCTTGACCAGCTTCGACGCCATCTTGCGGGTCAGATGGATGACTGCGGCCTTGGATGCCTGATAGCTGTAGGTTTCCCACGGATTGACCCGCAGACCGTCAATCGACGCGATGTTGATCACTTTGGCAGGTTGCGCCATGCTAGCGGCAGCCTTGAGCTGCGGATGCAGAGCCTGAGTCAGAAAGAACAGACCTTTGACATTGGTATCCATCACCTTGTCCCAGCCGGCTTCCGGGAAATCGACATATTCCGCGCCCCAAGCCACGCCGGCATTGTTGACGAGAATATCCAGCTTCTCTTCCCGGCTCGCGATTTCAGCCGCCAAGGCCTTGCAACCTTCGACGGTGGAAATGTCGCCCTGAATATAGGTGCAATCATCACCAAATTCTGCGGCAGCCGCTTCCCCCTGGTCCGCCTTGCGTCCCGAAATATAGACTTTGGCGCCTTGGGCGAGAAAGCCTTCTGTGATCATCGCGCCAATGCCGCGCTGTCCGCCAGTCACCAGGGCAACACGACCTTCAAGCGAGAAGAGTTTATTGAAATCCATCATCTTATGTCCTTAATAGCCGTGCATTTCCGCAACAAGATTGGTGTGATAATTGGCATCACCCATGAATTCCTGCAGCCCGCGATCGCGTTTCATGTAGAGCCCGATGTCATATTCGTCGGTCATCCCAACGCCACCATGCATCTGCACCCCTTCTTTGACCGAAAGTGCAGTCGCCCGACCCGCTTTCGCTTTCGCGACGGAAACCATCAGCTCGGCTTTGGAGGATCCCTCATCAAGCATTTGCTGGGCTTTCAAAACCGTCGCCCGGGCAATTTCCATCTCGCTATAGAGATGCGAGATACGATGTTGCAAAGACTGGAAAGTCGCGATGATCTTGTCAAATTGCTTGCGGCCTTTGACATAGTCCACGGTGATATCCATCGCGCCAGCGCCAACGCCCAATATTTCGGCCGCGGAACCCGCCCGACCGGCATTGAGCATGCGTTTTAGCACCGCGTCGCCATCATCGACTTCACCGATGACCGCATCGGCATCGACGAGGACGCCGTCAAACTCGACATGGGCGGCCATCGCGCTATCGACCAAGCGAACGCTGTTTCTGGTCAGGCCAGCGGCATTGGTATCTACCGCGAACAAGGTCAGTCCTTTGTCATCGCCGGCACTGCCGCTGGTGCGAGCCGCAACGATCAATGTATCGGCAGAGCCGCCTTGCACGACAAATTGCTTTTTGCCGTCCAGCTTGAAGCCATTGCCCTCGCGGCTGGCCGACATATTAATTTGGTCCGGACGATGTTTGGCAGCTTCATCAATCGCCAGGGCCAGGACGCTATCACCCGACAATATTCCGGGAAAATATTTTTCGCGCAGCGCTTTGCCGCCGGCGTTGAGCGCTTCGACACCGGCAACCGCCGTCGTCAGAAAGGGCGATGGCGTGAGGTTCCGGCCGATTTGCTCGAGCACTACACCCGCATCGACATGTCCGAGACCCAGACCGCCTTCATCTTCCGAGATCATGATCCCGGTAAAGCCCATCTCGGCGAATTTCTTCCAGAGATCGTGCGAAAAACCGTCTTTGCAGTTCATATCGCGGAACTTGCGGAAATGGGCGACGTCGCCCTCGCCTTTCATGAAATCGGCGGCGCTGTCTTGCAGCATTTGTTGATCGTCATTTAGATAAAGCGGCATCGCTTTTGATCCTCTCAAAAATTTCTAGGTCTGAGTATTATTTATGCGCCAGGAAGCTGCAATATCTGCTTGGACACGACATTCAGCATCACCTCGCTGGTGCCGCCTTCAATGCTGTTCGCCTTGGTGCGGAGCCAGCTGCGCGCGGTCAGCCCGCCATTGGTGGCTTCGCTTTCCCACTCAAGCACTTCACTGCCACCAGCCGACATGATCAGCTCGTGACGACGCTTGTTAATCTCTGTACCCGCATATTTCATCATATTGGGCTGTGCCGGATGGCAAAGACCGGCCTTGAACGTATCGCCAAAGCGTTCCGCCATTGCCCGGAATGCCAAAACTTCAATATCCATATCGGCCATCTGTGCGCGCAGCATCGGATCATCGAGCCGGCCCATGTCATCGCGGCCATATTGATCGGCAAATTTGGCGCCGAGCGAGGTCGCGCCTTCTGAACCACCGCCGGAAATCATGCTGCGTTCGTGACCCAGCAAATATTTGGCAACATCCCAGCCTCGGTTCACTTCAAAGACCACAGAAGACACGCCTTCGCCATAGCTTTTGGGCACTTTGACATCGTCAAAAAATGTCTCACAAAAGGCCGACTGACCAGAGATCAGCACAATCGGTTTGGTCGTCACACCTTCGCTCGCCATATCGAACAGCATGAATGAAATGCCTTTGTGTTTTTCATTCTTGTCGGTCCGGGTGAGACAGAAAATCCAGTCGGCCTTATCGGCATAGCTGGTCCAGATCTTCTGCCCGTTGATGACAAAATGATCTCCCGCGTCAACTGCGCTGGTTTGAAGCGATGCGAGATCAGAACCCGAGCCCGGTTCGGAATAGCCCTGACACCAGCGAATTTCACCTCGCGCAATTGGCGGCAGGAAATGTTTCTTCTGCTCTTCTGTGCCAAAGTGCAGCAACGCAGGGCCAAGCATCCAGATGCCAAAGCTAGACAAAGGCGAACGACATCTCAACCGGGCCATTTCCTGACCCAATATCTTGGCTTCCGCACGCGATAATCCGCCGCCACCATATTCTTTTGGCCAATCGGGCACCGTCCAGCCTTTTTCGGCCATGATGTCCATCCACTCTTTTTGGCCAGGCTTGTAGGTCGGATTACGCCCTCCCCAGCAGGCATCACTCTCATCCACCATTGGCTCCCGCATTTCAGGAGGGCAATTGGCTTCAAGCCATGCGGCGGTCTCTGCGCGGAATGTTTCAAGATCGGACATCACGATTTTCCTTTTAATTGCTCAATTAAAGTTGGACTATCATAAGTGCGTTAAACGATTCAATGATTCCCTGAACCGGAAACGCAAATAATTATCGACAGCAAACCGCCCTCACGGTTTCCGTAGCGGTAGGTTGTCGGATCGACGGAGGCGATTGACGCATAAAATGCGCAGCGCTTATTGATGCGAAAACAAAGGAGCGGACAGACATGCGATTTGAAGGCAAAACTGCGGTTATAACGGGTGGCTCATCGGGCATTGGTCGCGGCACAGTCGATTTGTTTCTCCGCGAAGGTGCAACGGTTGTGATGGGCGACATCGACGAGGCCGAAGGGACTGCCATGATGTCCGCGCTCGGCGATAATTTCCTTTTCAAAACCTGCGATGTTACCCAAGAAGATCAAGTCAAAGCACTGATGGATCATGCGGCGGAGAAAACCGGCGGTATCGATATTGTCTTCAACAACGCGGGTGCTGGCGGGCCGCGTGATGCGATTGACGAGATTAGCGGCGATGATTGGGACTTTGCGATGGCTTTGCTGCTCAAATCCGTGGCGATGGGTATCCGCCACGCCGCACCACATCTGAAAAAACGCGGCGGCGGGGCGATTGTCAATACAGCGTCAATCTGTTCGTTTCAGGCAGGCTTTGGCCCGATTGCCTATTCAACCGCCAAGGCTGGCGTATTGCATCTGACAAAGGTCGCGGCAGCCGAACTTGCCCAATATAAAATCCGCGTGAACGCGATCTGTCCCGGGTTCATTCAGACCAATATCTTTGCATCCACCGTTGGTGCCAACAAGGAAGAGACCCAGGAAATTAATTCGGTCCTCGGCCAGGCCGCGGCCAGTGCCCAGCCTGTTGGCCGTCCCGGCGTGCCCAGTGATATTGCCGAAGCTGCCGCCTATCTGGCGTCGGATGCAGCAGGCTTTGTCACCGGCACACATTTGCTCGTCGATGGTGGCATGCTCGTCGGCACAGAAGGGAGCTGGAATCCAGAAATACCCGGCATGCTTGATGCAATCTTGCCGGAGCATCTGCGTTGAGCCACGCTTCTGAAAAACTACCGCTGAAAACCAAAGTCTTATACGGGTTCGGTGCCGCAGCCTATGGCGTAAAGGACAATGGTTTCGCCGTTTTCCTGCTCTATTATTATAATCAAGTCGTTGGCATGCGTGCCGATGTCGTCAGCCTTGCGATTGCGATTGCACTATTCGTTGATGCTTTTGTCGATCCCGTGATCGGCCAACTGACCGATCGCACTCGCACGTCGATCGGTCGGCGTCATCCTTGGCTCTATGGGTCTGCGGTCCCGATCGCTGCGGCATGGCTATTTCTATGGCATCCGCCAGAAGCCAGTGCGACGGTTCAATTTTTCTATCTTTTGGCGATGGCGATGCTCGTGCGTTTTTCGCTATCGGCATATGAAGTCCCTTCGTTGGCGCTTCTCCCGGAACTCAGCAAAGACTATCATGATCGCACCAGCACGCTGCGCTTTCGCACATTGTTCGGATGGGCCAGCGGCCTTGGGATCATGGTCATCGCATATGGAATCCTTTTGGTGCCGAGCGAAAATTATCCTGTCGGACTGCTGAATGAGGATGGCTATTCATCTTACGCGATCATGGGCGCAGGCGTGATGCTGATCGCCGTATTGGTTTCCGCAATCGGCACCCATAAAAGAGTTGTGAGCAGCTACAAAGCCGAAGCCACCCATCCAGAATCCGCAGAGGATTTCTCACAGATGCTGGAGGCTTTCCGTTATACGCCATTCATGCTCTTGATGTTTGCTGGCGTGTTTGCATTTACCAATCAAGGCCTCACCTTCGCGATGACCCCATATCTGCTGACCCATGTCTGGGAATTTGGATCATCCGAACTGACTCTCTATTCTGCAGTATTGTTCATCGGCGTGATCATGGCATTCATGTTGGTCACGCCCATTTCCGTGCGCACAGGAAAACCGAAAGGTGCCGCTTTTCTGACGCTGTTTGCGGTAATCGTCGGAACCGCCCCTTATTGGCTGCGGATGGCGGATTTCTTTCCGGAACCAGGCTCTGCCTATCTCGTACCAACCCTATTCACATTTCTTGTCACCGGAATTGCGGCCAGCATATCGGCAATGATCCTGACCATGTCGATGATGGCCGACGTTGCAGACGCCTATGAATTTGAGATTGGCAAACGCACCGAAGGCTTATTCTCCTCCGGCATGTGGTTCATGCAAAAAATGGTCGGCGGCATGGGCATATTATTGTCCGGCCTGATCATTGCGTTCATCCAATTGCCGGAGCAAGCCATTCCGGGCAGTGTAGACCCTGCGATTGTTGATAATCTGGCATTGATCTTTGTGTCGCTGGTCACTGTCGTCGGCATGGCGGGAACCTGGGCCTATACATTATTCCCTCTCAGCGAACAGGATCATAGCGAGCGCGTGGCTAAGCTTTCGCAAGCCAAGTCATTTGTCGAACAAAATGAATAGGAAAAACTGATGCCCTAGGTCCCTTTCCCTGTGGAAAAGCCTGCGGGCGTCTGTTAAGTTAATCGTATAGTTAAAATGAAAAGGATTAAGGTATGGATTTTGATCTCACTGAAAAGCAGGAATATTGGCGCAACCGAGTGCGCGAGCATATTGAGAATCACGTCCGTCCGCGCATCGCTGATTTTCAAGAAGAAGAATCAACCGGCGAACGCTGGAAAGTGCTGCAAGTCATAGAAGAAGAGAAGAAGAAGGCCAAAGAAGCTGGCATCTGGAACTTGTTCATGCCGCCGGCAAATCCTAATCTGACGCATATTGATGATGTGTTTGAATTTGAAGGACCAGGCCTCACCAATCTCGAATATGCGCTTTGTGCTGAAGAAATGGGCCGCGTTGGTTTTTCTTCCGAAGTGTTCAACTGCTCCGCACCCGATACCGGCAATATGGAAGTGTTCCACCGCTACGGTACGCTCGAACAGAAAGAGCAATATCTGCGTCCGTTGATGAATGGTGAGCTGCGCTCTGCCTTTTTGATGACAGAACCCGCCGTAGCCTCTTCCGATGCCACGAATATTGAAACCGCAATCGTCCGCGATGGCGATGAATATGTGATCAATGGCCGCAAATGGTGGTCTTCCGGTCTCGGTGATCCGCGCTGTAAAATTGCCATCGTCATGGGCAAGACAACGTTCGAAGGCAGCCGCTATACGCAGCAGTCACAAATTCTGATGCCAACCGACGCGCCGGGCGTGAATGTCATTCGCCATCTGCCGGTCTTCGGCTATGACGATGCGCCGCATGGCCATATGGAAGTCGAGATGAAAGATGTCCGGGTTCCTGCTGAGAATATTCTTCTCGGCGAAGGTCGCGGTTTTGAAATCGCCCAGGGTCGCCTTGGACCCGGACGGATCCATCACTGCATGCGGACCATCGGCGTCGCCGAAGAAGCGCTCGAAAAAATGGTCAAGCGCCTGCAATCGCGTACCGCCTTTGGCAAACGCATTTCGGAACATAGTGTCTGGGACGAACGCGTCGCCCGCGCTCGGATCGATATTGATATGAGCCGTTTGCTCTGCCTGAAAGCAGCAGATATGATGGACAAGGTCGGCAACAAATATGCCAAGGCCGAAATCGCGATGATCAAGGTT
Source organism: Sphingomonadales bacterium EhC05 (assembly GCA_001650955.1). Lineage (GTDB taxonomy): Bacteria > Pseudomonadota > Alphaproteobacteria > Sphingomonadales > Sphingomonadaceae > Parasphingorhabdus. The sequence goes on along the minus strand of LXYP01000025.1, from coordinate 32,501 downwards.
CAGGCTCCCAATATGGCGCTGAAAATCATCGATGATGCGATCCAGGCTCATGGCGGCGGCGGCGTTAGCAATGACTTTGGTCTTGCCAGTGCCTATGCCCATCAGCGGACATTGCGTCTCGCGGATGGCCCGGACGAGGTCCACAACCGGACCATTGCCAGAATGGAATATGGCAAATATGCCGAAACCGCCGATGGTAGCAAGATGAAAGAGGAGTTTTCCTCGGGCGATCTCGCTGTCACACGGTAAAAAGGAAAACTTCGATGAAAGCTGCTGTCCTGGTTGAAGCGGGTAAACCGCTCGAAATAGAAGACGTCGTAATCTCCAAGCCGGGGCCACATGAAGTGCTCATCCGAACGGCGGCCTGCGGGCTATGCCATTCGGATTTGCATTTCATCGACGGCAGCTATCCGCACCCTCTGCCCGCCATTCCGGGTCATGAGGCTGCGGGAATCGTCGAAGCCATTGGTAGCGAAGTTCGTACAGTTGCGGTTGGCGATGCGGTGATCAGCTGCCTATCGGCATTCTGTGGTCATTGCGAATTTTGTGTCACAGGTCGTTTGTCCTTATGTCTTGGCGCAGATACCAGACGCGGTCCAGGCGATGCGCCCCGTATCACCCGGGGCGACGGATCCCCGGTTGGACAAATGCTCAATCTTTCGGCTTTTGCTGAGCAAATGTTGATTCACGAACATGCCTGTGTCCGGATTGACCCTGAAATGCCGCTCGATAAAGCCGCCGTTATCGGCTGCGCAGTGACGACCGGTGCGGGAACAATCTTCAACTCCTGCAATGTCACGCCGGGCGAAACTGTCGCTGTTGTCGGCTGTGGCGGTGTCGGTCTGGCCACGATCAACGCAGCGAAAATTGCTGGCGCTGGCAGAATTATTGCGGCCGATCCGATCGCCGAAAAGCGCGAATTGGCGATGAAACTTGGCGCCACCGATGTGGTCGATGCGATGGCTGACGACGCAGCGGCACAGATTGTCGAAATGACCAAGGGCGGCGTCGACCATGCGATTGAAGCCGTCGGTCGGCCTGCTTCGGGTGATCTTGCTGTCGGTTCTCTGAAACGTGGCGGAACAGCTACGATTTTGGGAATGATGCCGCTGGATCATAAAGTAGGTCTGAGTGCGATGGACTTGCTCTCCGGTAAAAAACTGCAGGGCGTTTTAATGGGCGCGACACGCTTTCCAGTTGATATTCCGCGGCTGGTTGACTTTTATCTGCGCGGCTTGCTGGATCTGGATAGTATTGTCGCAGAGACAATTCCGCTGGAGCAGATCAACGACGGATTTGAAAAAATGAAAAAGGGCGATGCCGCCCGCTCTGTCATCACTTTCGCATAAGCAGAAATAGGAAGAGGGACTTCCCATGAATCCACAGGAAGACATGACTGGCACGATGGAAGTGCCAGACAAGGACAAGCTTGATGAAGCGAGTTTGACCAATTGGATGGAGAGCAATGTTAAAGGCTTTCAAGGTCCTATCTCGATCAGCAAGTTCAAGGGCGGTCAGTCGAACCCGACATATAAGATCGATACGCCGAGCACATCCTATGTGTTGCGCAAGAAGCCTTTTGGCAAATTGCTCCCCTCTGCCCATGCTGTAGACCGCGAGTTCCGGGTCATCGCCGGCCTATATCCGGTCGATTTCCCCGTCGCCAAGCCCTATGGCCTGTGCGACGATGATAGCGTTATCGGAACCATGTTCTATATCATGGGCATGGCCGATGGCCGCACATTGTGGGACGGAACCCTGCCCGATAGCAATCCCGAGGAACGCAACGCCATATATTTGGAGATGATCGATACGCTGGCACTTTTGCACAGCTATGATCCCGCCGAATTGGGTCTTGAGAAACATGGCAAGCCAGGCAATTATTGTGAACGCCAGATTTCCCGCTGGACTCAGCAATATCGTCTATCCGAACTGCAAGTCATACCGGAAATGGATCAGCTGATCGAATGGCTTACCAAAACCATTCCAGAACAGAAAAGCTTTGGCATTGTCCATGGCGATTTTCGCCTCGATAATATGATTTTTGCGCATGATGAACCCAAGGTGATTGCGGTTCTCGATTGGGAATTGTCGACGCTGGGTGATCCGATTGCCGATTTCGCTTATTGGTTGATGGCTTATGAAATGGAACCCGAAGGGCGCAGTGGCCTGAAAGGCGTTGATCTCGCGAAATTGGGCATTCCGTCCCGCGAGGAAGCCATTGCGCGCTATTGCGAGAAATCGGGCATCGCCGAACTTCCACCAATGGACTGGTATCTCGCCTATAATCTTTTCCGGATAGCTGCTATTCTGCAGGGCATTCAGAAACGCGTTGTCGACGGAACAGCCAATAGCTCGGCCGCTGCGGAAATGTCAGACCGGGTAACGCCGCTGGCACAAGCCGGGTGGGAAGCTGCCAAACGGGCCGGCGCATAATAGAGGAGCAGTCCATGGCCGATCTCAAAGAAAAAGTTGCCATTATCACCGGTGCCGGCAGCGGGATCGGACGTGCTGCGGCGCTGCTCTTTGCCGAACATGGTGCGAAAGTCATTGCCAGCGACGTCACCGACGACGTCGAGGAGACTGCCAAGGGATCCGATGGCAATATCATTGCGATCAAGGCTGATGCCGGCTCGGAAGGCGATGTCGAAATGCTCGTTGAAGCGGCAGAACAACGCTTTGGCGACTTGCATGTCTTTTTCGCCAATGCCGGCATTGGTGGCGGTTTTGAGGGTATTTTTGATAGTAGCGTCGCCGAATGGCAGGAAGTGTTGCGGGTCAATCTGATCGGACCGTTTCTTGCAGCAAAATATGCTGGAAAGGTGATCGCAGATAGCGGTCATGGTGGTTCGATCATTTGCACTGCCAGCGTCGCTGGCATTCGGTCCGGTGCAGGTGGGCCTGCTTATTCCGCATCAAAGGCGGGCGTCATCAATCTGGTCAAAGTGGCGGCGCAGCAATTTGCGACATCCAATGTCCGCTGTAATGCCATTTGCCCGGGCATTACCGAAACCGGCATGACCCAATTTATCTATGACAAGGCACGGGAAAAAGGGAAAGAAGATCGCCTCGGCTATCTGAACCCGCTGCGCCGAGGCGCCGCGCCGATTGAAATGGCCGAGGTTGCGCTGTTTCTTGCGTCTGACCGATCCTCCTATGTCAATGGCCAGGCCATTGCCGTGGATGGCGGACTAAGCGCATCCCACCCGGTCACGCGTCAGGAATTTGGTCGCACTGCGGTCTAGTTCGCAAAGGCGACATTGCCATTGCCCAGTTGAACGAAATCAACTCGGCCATCGGCCGAACCGCAAAGAAATGTGCGCTCGCTGCCGTTGGACAATTCCCCTTCAACCCGCCAGCCTGCTCCATCGCGGGCCACAGATTGAATCCCAGAAACACGGGCTTGCCCCCCGGCCTGGCGTTCAGCAGCATTGGAACAGACATTGATCGCCACGTCCATCGATCCATTGCCCTGATTAGTCCGATTGTCCGAGCGCCGATCATCATAGCGCCGATCATCATTGCGATAGTCATTATAGCGATAGTCATTGTTGCGATAGTCGCGATCCTCGTAACGGCGATCCCGGTCATTTTTGGAAGCCGCGCTGGCAATCGCGGCGATACCGCCGATCACCAATATGCCTGCCAATATATCTCCGCCGTCAATCCGGTTGCGGTGCCGCCGATGACCGCGCTTTCCGCGATAACCGCGCCAGCCTTCAGCTTTTTCTGTCTCCGCGCTCCAGCTGAACTGTCCGATCTCGATCGGCGAAGGTGATGCGATAGCAGGATTGACCGGCGCGGCCATCGCTGGCGCAAAGCCGGTAAAAATCATGGCTGCAGAAGCTGTTACAGCCGAAAATATCTTTGAATAACGCATATCAAATACCCCTGTTGTCGCCCGGTCACATGCCGCTGACTCGGAAATTTTATAATATTAGGCGGTCCAGCCTGTCACCAGGCTGAACCATTTATCTCAAACATACTCAGGCTTTAACGACCGGCATAGTTGAGGCCGCGATATCTGACATCACTCACCCGGTTGCCTTCAATAAAGCAGGTAAATTTCCCACTGTTGACATGGCGTCCGTAGCGGCCTTTCTCGACCACGATACGGCCCTTGATCTTGTAGCCATAACGGGTCCGGTTCACCTTCCGAATTTGCGTGACGGTCGCGTTACCCCGACGTGTCGCTCTGTTCTCGGCCGCTCGGGTGCAGCGGTTGATTGCCTTGCGCTTGCCAATCTGGCGATAGTTCCCGCGGTAATTCTGGCGACCATTATATTGATCACCTCGATAGCTCACCTCATTATAGCCACGGTCTCTTTTACCAGAGCTGGCGATAGCTGCTATCGCGCCGATCACTGCGACACCCGCGATGATCTCGCCTGCACTGACGCCCTTGTCGCGATGGTCTTTGGCCATTGCAGGAGTTGCTGAAACGGCCATCGCAGTTGCGGCAGCGGTTCCGACTATTGCTGTTTTCAGAGTATTCATCTCCACTTTCCTTTCGAACTGCCCGAAACCTTTTCCCGAGCTTACGAATATGGTTTTAGATGATTCGGATTGAGTGAAGACTGAACTGGCTTGTCAGCCGCCGTTCATATTAAAGGCTATTTTTATGAACATTAAAGAATTTATATATCAGATACTTAGGCTGAATTCACATTATTACAGCGTGATATCAGGCCAAAAAAATATATCTATCAGTCGAGTTCAAGACCTATTGCCTGCGCAAGGAACGCATAGATATCTGAATATTCCTCGATAATCTTGTCGGTCGGCTTGCCGCTGCCATGGCCGGCGCGGGTTTCGATGCGGATGAGATGCGGTTTTGCCCCCGTATCCATCGCCTGCAAGCGGGCCGTATATTTGAAACTATGCCCCGGAACGACCCGATCATCGGTATCAGCCGTAGACACGATCAGGGCGGGATATGCGACCCCTTGCCGGATATTATGATAGGGTGAATAGCTGAGAAGATTGTTGAAGTCCTGCTGCTTGTTCGGATAGCCATAGTCATCGACCCAGTAGCGGCCCGCGGTGAAACGGTCAAAGCGCAGCATATCCATCACGCCGACGGCCGCATGGCCTGCCGCGAACAGATCGGGCCGCTGATTGGCCACCGCACCAACCAGCAATCCGCCGTTGGAGCGGCCTTCAATCGCAAGGCCATTTTCCGGTGTGATATTTTCACGTTTGAGATATTCGCCCGCGGCGATAAAATCATCAAAGACATTCTGCTTATTCTGCAAGCGACCACCATCGTGCCACGACTTGCCAAATTCTCCGCCACCGCGAAGATTGGCTGACGCAAAGACGCCGCCGGCTTTGATCCAGGCCATCCACGCGGGCTTATATTGCGGCAGCACCGAGATGTTGAACCCGCCATAGCCATAGAGCAAGGTCGGTGCGCCTTGCGAAAGATCCTGGCCTTTCAAATGGACCAGGAACATCGGGATTTTGGTCCCGTCCTTGCTTTCATAGAAACGCTGCGTGACTTCGACCGCTGCGGGATCAAAGGGCAGCGACGGCGCTGCCCAAATCGTCGGCGATGCGCTTGTGTCATAGCGGAACACCGTCGTTGGCCGATTGAAGCTTTCAAAGCTAAAAAAGCCTTCGCTGCCCTTGATCGAACCGCTGAGATTGCCGACCTGTCCAAGTCCGGGGAGATCGAGTGTACCGGTCGCCGTGCCGTCAAGGTCATATGTGGAGAGTTGGCTTTTGGCATCCACCAGATAGCTGATGATCAGCTGATCCTTGACGATCATGGCATCGTCGATAACCGCGTCACTTTCCGCGACCAGTTCGGTAAATTGCGGATTATCTGCGCCGAGATCGGTTTTCACCACGCGCAAGCGGGGCGCATCGCTGTTGGTCACGAAATATAATGTGTCGCCAACCCCATCAATCAGGCGCCAATCATGTTCAAATCCGCTCACCAGCTTGCGTGTCTCCAGCTTGGGGGCGTCGACCTTGATCAAGGTTATTTCATAGCGCTCGTCGGTTCCCGAAGATGACGTGATGACCACCCATTCCTTGTCCGAGGTCAATTCTGCGGAATGGTTGAGTTCGGGCTGATCGGGGGTCGCATAGATTTTGGAATCCTTGGCCTGGTCCATGCCAATGATGTGGAGATAGACCGCATGATCCGCGTTCAGCGATTGAAAAGCGGCGCCTTCTTCGGGTTCCGGAAAACGCGAATAGAGGAAGCCGACATTATTGGGCATCCACGCGAGATCGGAAAATTTGGCCCATTCGATCGTATCCGGCTGGACCTCACCGGTGCTGACATCGAGAATTTTCAAGGTTCGCCAGTCCGAACCGCCGTCCTGAACCGCATATACCAGCAAGCTGCCATCGCCCGACGGCTTCCAGCCTGCGAGCGCCGTTGCGCCGTCGTCTGACCAGCCTGCCGGATCGATCAAAACCCGTTCTTCACCTTCGGCTCCATCGCGGACGTAGAGCACCGCTTGATTCTGGCCACCGCTCTTGCGTTCGTAAAAATATTTACCGCCGGCCGCGACCGGGGTGTCGAGATCGTCAAAGTCAAACAATGTCTCCATCGACTGCGCGAGTATCTCGCGGCCTTCGAGTGTCTCCAGATAGCTATTGGTGACGGCATTTTGAGCCTTCACCCAGTCCGCGACCGCCGCATCTTCACGCACATCATTTTCCAGCCAGCGATAAGGATCAGAAATATATTCGCCAAATTGCTCTTCGACGACATCGACGGTTTTTGTTTCGGGATATTTCACAACTGGATCTTCCTTGGCGAGGGCGGATGTGGACACAGCAAGGCCCGCCGTTGCTGCTAAGGCCGATGCACAGATGAGTGTCACAAATCCAGAAAATCGCATCGACAGAACTCCAATGTAAAAGAGGCGGCAAGCTTATCGCTCGCCGCCTCTTTTATCAATTGAAACTGTATCTGCGGTGAAGCGGATTATGCCTCGGCAAATTCTTCTTCAACGCTCTGATCCGGGCCACTGTCCTGACCTTTCGCATCTTCATCGCGGTCGACCAATTCGATAATCGCCATTGGCGCTGCATCGGAAGCACGGTAGCCGGCACGGATGATACGTGTATAGCCGCCACTGCGGTCAGCATAACGTGCCGCCAGAACTTCAAAAAGTTTCTTTTCCTGAACTTCGTCCATCAGGCGCGCATGCGCGAGACGACGGTTGGACAAGCCACCTTTTTTCGCCAGCGTGATCAGCTTTTCGACATAGGGACGCAATTCTTTGGCTTTCGGCACAGTGGTCATGATCTGCTCATGCTTGAGCAGCGCTGCCGAGAGATTCTTCAGCAAAGCCTGACGGTGAGCACCGGTCCGCTGCATCCGGCGGCCCTTCATTCTATGACGCATATTCTATACTCCTGTTTGTATGGAGGCCGTATGAGGTACCCCGATCCAGGCGGTGAAAAGGCCACCGCCAAAAACCTGTTTAGCCCAATAGCTCTTGTTCGAGCTTCTTGGCCATTTCTTCGATATTTTCAGGCGGCCATCCAGGGATGTCCATGCCGAGACGCAGGCCCATGGAGGACAGCACTTCCTTGATTTCGTTCAAGGATTTGCGGCCAAAATTCGGGGTGCGCAGCATTTCTGCTTCGGTCTTCTGCACGAGATCGCCAATATAGATGATATTGTCGTTCTTGAGGCAATTGGCCGAACGGACGCTGAGTTCCAGTTCGTCGACCTTCTTGAGAAGGTAACGGTTGAGCTGGTTGGCATCGCTTTCCGCCTGGCTTTGCTGCGCAGCAACACCAATGGGCGAAGATACCGCATCGAGCGCTTCTTCGAAATGCACGAACAGCTGCAACTGGTCCTGAAGGATGCGCGCCGCATAAGCGATGGCATCTTCCGGCGTGACCGTACCGTCGGTTTCGATGGTGAGGTTCAGCTTATCAAAATCAAGTTCCTGACCGACACGGGCATTGTCAATCTTGTAGGATACCTGGCGGACTGGCGAATAGAGCGAGTCAACCGGGATCAGACCGATCGGCGCATCTGCCGGACGATTAGCAATCGCGGGTACATAGCCTTTGCCAACGTTGACCGTCAGTTCCATGTTCAACGACGCGCCTTCGTCCAGATGACAGATCACGAGGTCGGGGTTCATAATTTCAATATCGCCGGACACAGCGATATCGCCCGCCTTGACTTGCGTCGGGCCGGTTGCGGAAAGCTGCAGACGCTTGGCGTCTTCGCTTTCCATTTTGAGCGCGATCTGCTTGATGTTCAAGACGATGTCGGTCACATCTTCGCGAACACCGGGCAAAGAGGAAAATTCGTGGAGCGCGTTTTCGATCTTGATCGAAGTCACAGCGGCACCCTGAAGCGAAGACAATAGAACGCGGCGCAGCGCGTTGCCCATGGTCAGACCAAAGCCACGTTCGAGAGGTTCGGCGACAAATGTAGCCGTGCGCTTGGGGTCTCCGCCGGGTTTGATGTCAAGGACATTGGGCTTCTTCAGTTCTTGCCAGTTCTTCATATTGACAGTCATGGACTTCCCCTAGTGATTTCAAAGAGTGGATTTGGACCCAACCACTCTGAATTTAAAATATGGAAGTGGCGGGCCCGCCACTTCCGAAACTCAAATTGGTTAAACGCGACGTCGCTTGGACGGGCGCACACCATTATGCGGGATTGGTGTCACATCACGAATGGAGGTGATCGTGAAACCAACTGCCTGAAGTGCACGAAGAGCCGATTCACGACCCGAGCCAGGGCCTTTCACTTCGACTTCGAGCGTGCGGACACCATGGTCGGCAGCTTTCTTGCCAGCATCTTCTGCAGCAACCTGCGCCGCATAGGGCGTGGATTTCCGGGAGCCTTTAAAGCCCATCATACCCGCTGAAGACCAGCTGATCGCATTGCCTTGCGCATCGGTAATCGTGACCATCGTGTTGTTAAAAGTGGCATTGACGTGCGCGACGCCTGCCGAAATATTCTTGCGCGCGCTCTTTTTTACGCGTTGTGGTTCGCGAGCCATGTGATGAATTCCTACCTAATATCTTGAAGATAATTGCCTAAAGACAAGTCCTATTTTTTCTTACCAGCAATCGCCTTGGGCTTGCCTTTGCGGGTGCGTGCATTGGTATGCGTACGCTGTCCACGAACGGGAAGGCCCTTACGGTGACGCAGACCGCGATAGCAGGCCAAATCCATCAAACGCTTGATGTTCATTGCAACTTCACGCCGCAAATCACCTTCAACCGTATGATCCGCATCAATGGTTTCGCGAATGTGCAAAACTTCCTGATCGGTCAGGTCTTGAACCCGGCGCGCCGGATCAATCTTCAATTTTTCGACAATTTCAGCCGCTTTTGTGCGTCCGATACCGTGAATATAGGTCAACGCGATAATAACGCGCTTGTTAGTTGGGATATTTACCCCGGCAATACGTGCCAATATATTTCTCCATGCTCCACAGAGACCGATTCGCCGGGCTCTATCTCATCGCTAAGTCGTTAAAAATACACCCAAAACGCACAAGACCAGCGGACGCCACGAAAGCGTTGCCGGTCATAATGGGTTTCGAATAGTTTTCAGATAATCGGACTCACGAGCGCTGTCAACAGCAGTCTGCAGTGAAATCACGTGCATCCATCTCGCATCTGTGCATCGATTTTACACGATAAGAGACAACTGTCAAAAACTCATTAACCTGAAATAGCTATGGCATTGGGATGTGGAAACAATACAAAGCCAGGCTGCGATTAGCGCTTCTTGTGTCCATGCTCTGCACATTGAGCATCGGCATGGCTTGGTCTGCGGCAAATGCCGGCCGGATCGAAGCCGGCAGCTTCACCGCACATGCAACCAATGGCGGCAATCCCAATGCCGTCCGGATCAATTTTCAACAGCCGTTTGATACTGTCCCTGTGGTGGTTGCGCTTTCGGATGACAATGGTGCGGATGCAGCAGCAATACGGATTACAAATGTCAGCACGACCGGCTTTGATGAGCTCGTCATCGAATCGGATAGCTTTGATGGTCCGCATGCCGCACAAAATATCCACTATCTGGCAGTCGAACCTGGGCGTCATGTACTGCCCGATGGCAGCATCATAGAGGCGGGCCTCACGCCAGTGTCGGTTGTACAACATGGTGGTGGCGTAGCCGGTCCAGAAGGATGGGCCCCGGTGTCCTTTTCCTTGCCGATGCCCACAACGCCCAGCGTCATCTCTCAACTCCAGACTGCCAATAGCGAAACACGCACAGTGGCCAGTCAGACGTCACAACCGTTCATCACGGCGACATTGAACAATCCCAATATAAGCGGCTTCGCATTGGCGTTAGAACGCAGTGAGGTCAGCGGTGGCCCGATACCCTCTTCCGAGACAATTGGCTGGGTTGCTTTTCCGGCTGGCCAGAGCGGGACATTCCCCGACATCAGCAACAGTTCGGTCACTTGGAGCGCCGTCAACAGCGGTACCAATATCAGCGGCTGGGACAATGGTTGTTTCACCAATGGCTTTGGTCAATCCAGCGCCAATGCGATCGTCGTGGCCAAGAAAAATTCCCATATTGGCGGAGACGGCGGATGGCTCCGCCGGTGCAGTCTCAACAGCAATAGTATCGGGCTGACCGTGGACGAAGATACGTCGCGCGACACGGAGCGCGCCCACACTGGTGAATCTGCATCGATCATTGCTTTTTCACGCAGTTTTCATGCGCTTTTGGAACCTGCCATCTCGATCTCGATCACCACGATATCCTTCACCGATGGCACGGGCAGCGGCTTCGCCCTCCCCAAGGCGGAAGTGGAATATCTTATAACCGTCGAAAATGGCGGCAATACCTCACCCAACCACGACAGTATCTTCGTGACAGAAGAGCTCCCCGGCGAGCTCGCTTTGGTCATCACGGACTATGCCGGACCGGCATCTGGCCCGGTGCAGTTTGAGGAAGGCCCTTATCCAACGGGCTTGAATTGCACATTCTCCGGCTTTGCGAATATGAGTGATTGCTATGCCTTCTCCACCGATGGAATCGATTTCGGCTATCAACCGATGGATATTGGAGATGGAACGGATCCGCTCGTCACCCATATTCGTGTGAACCCGGCTGGGTTCATGGCCCCGAATACCGGCACAGGCGCGCCATCCTTCTTGCTTCGCTTCAACGCCAAGATACACTGACGCCCCACCGGACCGAATCCAAACGACAAGGGCGAATATTCCTGCAGTCGTCGCTCATTTTTTAAGAGATCTTATGGTCGCCACATCGATGGCATATCGCGCAGCATCTGCTGCGTGAGCAATTTATCTAGGGCCGGACACGTAAAGTGAATTTAAAACATGACAAATTTCTCAATTTAACATGTAAAAACGCATCCGGCCCCGAAGATTGTCAAATTACAAAGCCTGTCATCTTTAGGGTTTAGACGACGCCGTAAGCCAGCATCGCATCAGCAACTTTTTTGAAGCCCGCAATATTCGCGCCCTTCACATAGTCGACATAGCCATCGCCCTGATCGCCATATTCGACGCATTTGCCGTGGATGCCTTCCATCAGCTCGGTCAGCATCGTGCCAAGCCGCTCGTGGTTCCAGCTGATCCGCTCCGCATTCTGGCTCATTTCGAGACCAGAGACAGCGACGCCGCCAGCGTTAGCCGCTTTGCCAGGACCGTACATGATCTTCGCATCATGGAAGACATGAACACCTTCCAAAGTGGTCGGCATGTTCGCGCCTTCGGAAACCGCGATCACGCCATTGTCGACGAGCATCTTGGCTTCGCTTTCGTCCAGTTCATTCTGCGTTGCACATGGCAAGGCAAGATCACAGGCTACGCTCCAAGGGCGTTTGCCTTCGTGGAAGGACGCACCGGAAAATTCATCGGCATATTCGCTGATCCGGCCACGACGATTGTTCTTCAGGTCCTTGATCCAGTCGATCTTTTCCTGACTGATACCATCGGGATCGTGGATGAACCCGCCGCTGTCGGAAAGCGTCAAGACTTTGCCGCCCTGCTTGGTGATCTGCTCGGCAGCATGGGTCGCAACATTGCCCGAACCGGAAATGACCGCGGTCTTTCCTTCAATCGTGTCTTTTTTGTGCTTGAGCATATTTTCCATGAAATATACCGCGCCGTAACCGGTCGCCTCTGGCCGCATTTGCGAGCCGCCATATTCCATACCTTTGCCGGTCAGCACGCCTTCCCAGCGATTGGTGATCCGCTTGTACTGGCCGAACATATAGCCGATTTCGCGTCCGCCAACACCGATATCACCGGCAGGAACATCCGTGTCCGGACCAATATGGCGATATAGTTCCGTCATGAACGACTGACAGAAACGCATGACTTCAGCGTCTGATTTGCCTTTTGGATTGAAGTTCGCGCCGCCTTTGCCGCCGCCCATCGGCAGGCCGGTCAGCGAGTTTTTGAACGTCTGTTCAAAGGCCAGAAATTTGAGAACGCTTTCGGTTACACTGGGGTGGAAACGAATGCCGCCCTTATAAGGGCCGATCGCATTGTTGTTCTGAATCCGGTAACCGCGTTGCACACGGATATTGTGATTATCATCTTCCCAGCAGACGCGGAATGACACCACCCGGTCCGGCTCGGCAATCCGGCGCAGGATCTGCGCGCTGTGATATTGCTCTTTGTCGTCAATAAATTCGTAAATATCCTGAGCAACTTCCTGCACCGCCTGGATGAATTCAGTCTGTCCGGCATTGCGCTTTTTCACGCCCGCCATAAATGTTGCTAAATCTACATGATCGGAAACGGCCATAGTCTTCCCCCCTAAAGTGAATAATTGCGCGCCCGATTATCGATGGTGACGCCCTCGAGTCGCCAGCGAACATGAGATTACAATAGAACCATTAGGAGGCTCAGGTAAAGCCTTGAAATGCAGCCCTAATCAGTCTTCCGCTTCATCAGCTGTGGAGTCAGCTTCGCTCTCGTCTTCAGGCGCTGCGTCGTCTTCAGGAACAACGAATAATGCCGCCAGTCGCGACAGCTGTTCGCCGATGACACCGTCAACGCCGACCGAAATCTGCTCCAGCAGCAATTCCATATAGCCGCCGACTTTATATTCAAAATGGACCAGCGTCTTGTCATCCGCAGGAACCAGCGCCATGGTCAGGGTGCCGACAACCGCTTCACCCTGCAAGGGCCCCAGCGCGCCGGACATGCGCAGCATCTTGCCATTATGGGCATAGATCACCCGCATATGCTGGACGCTGCCGTCCGAGCTTCGGATATTATCCTCTGATGTCGTGCGGATAAGCTCACAGAAACAGCCGCCAGCCTGTGGCACGAGATAGAAATTATCGGCATTGCCGGTCCAGCTATGATCCGGATTCCAGTACCGGTTTGGCGCGATCATCGCTTTCCAGACGGCATCCGCATCCGCGGCAATAGTCGCCTGATGTTTGACCGTGAAGCCATTGGCAGCACTATTGGTCACTTCTGCAACAGCGGGAAGAGCCGTGATCAACAGCAATGACCCCGCAAGATATTTCATCGTCTTGAGCATCATTCGTTCCTGCCTAATTGACATTCAAAGCGCGAGTGCCGCCTCAATCTCGTCATTCACCTGCGCCATGCTGCCCATGCCGTCAACCTTGCGAACGATGCCGCGTGTTTCATAGATTGGGAGAATCGGGGCGGTCTTGCCTCGATATTCCTGCATCCGCGTGCGCACCGTTTCTTCGGTATCGTCGGGACGACGCTTGAATTCGGACGACCCGCAGACATCGCAAATGCCTTCCTTGGCCGGTTGCTTGAACGTATCATGATAGCCTTCGCCACATTTTCCGCAGGTAAAGCGTCCGGTGATCCGGGCAACCAGCGCATCTTCGTCGACGACCAGTTCGATCACATGGTCCAGGCTGCGTCCCCGCGCGGACAGGATTTCATCGAGCGCTGTGGCCTGGGCAGCGGTCCGCGGATAACCGTCAAATATGACGCCCTGCTCCGGTCCGAGTTCATCAAGTCTATCGCCGATAATCCCGGATACGACCTCGTCAGGAACCAATTCGCCGGCTTCCATCAATGCTTTGGCTTTCAAGCCCACTTCGGTGCCGGCCTTCACCGCAGCACGCAGCATGTCCCCAGTAGACAATTGTATCATGCCATGCTCGTCTTCGAGCCGTCCAGCCTGCGTACCTTTGCCGGCGCCCGGCGGTCCCAACAAGATAATGTCCATGATTGTCCCCTGAAAATTATATTGGGTCTGATCGCCCGAGCAAGTTAACGTTTACGCCGTCCGCCCTTGAGCTTGGCTTTCTTGAGCAGGTCACCATATTGCAGGGCCAGCAGATGGCTTTGAATCTGCGTGACCGTATCGACTGTCACATTGACCACAATCAGCAAACTGGTGCCACCCAGGAAGAAGATTGGCAAGCTCGTTTGCGCCATCACATATTCGGGAAGTACGCAGACGAAGGCAAGATAGGCGGCGCCCACGACGGTAATCCGGGTCAGCACATAATCAAGATAGTCCGCGGTATTCTTGCCGGGTCGAATGCCTGGCACGAAGCCGCCGTTTTTCTTGAGATTATCAGCTGTCTCTTCCGGGTTGAAAACCACCGCGGTGTAGAAGAAGCAGAAGAAGATGATACCCGAAGCGTAGAGCAGCATATAGAGCGGCTGCCCATGGTTCAGATATTGCAGGACTTGCTGCAATACGCCGCCCACAGCGCTATCCGTCGATGCGGAACTGCCGGCAAATTGCGTCACCGTCAACGGCATCAGCAACAGGGATGAAGCGAAAATTGGTGGAATCACACCGGCGGTATTGACCTTCAGTGGCAAGTGGCTGCGGTCCGCCTGCATCACGCCATTCTGGGTGGCGCGTTTGGGATATTGGATCAGCACGCGTCTCTGCGCACGCTCCATGAAACTGATGAACAGGACCAGGCCGACAACCATGGCAATCAGGCCGATGATGGTCAGAGCGCTGATCGAACCAGTACGGCTACCTTCCATCAGGTTGCCGACAAAGGTCGGCATCTGCGCTACAATACCCGCCATGATGATCAGCGAAATACCGTTACCGATGCCGCGGCTGGTGATCTGCTCACCCAGCCACATCAGGAACAAGGTACCACCGACCAGACTGATAACCGCGCCGACCCGGAACATCATGCCCGGTTCAACCACAGCTTGCAGGCCGGATTGCGAAGCATAGGCTTCCAGGCCGACAGCAATGAAATAGCCCTGAATCGCGGTTAGACCCACTGTACCATAGCGCGTATATTGATTGAGTTTCTTGCGCCCGGCTTCGCCTTCTTTCTTGATCGCAGCGAGTGTCGGCGAAAGCGCGGCACCCAGTTGCACCACGATCGACGCAGTAATATAAGGCATCACGCCAAGCGCGATCAGGCTCATCCGTTCCAGCGAACCACCAGAAAATGTATTGAAAATATCGAGAACACCGCCGCGTGTCTGATCGTAAAGATCAGCGAGAACGACCGGATCGACGCCGGGCAGCGGGACGAAACTGAGCAAACGGAAAATGACCAATGCACCCAGAGTGAACCAGATGCGCTGGCGAAGCTCGGTTGCTTCGCCAAATTTTGCCAGATTGAGATTTGCTCCGACCTGATCGGCTTTTGATGCCATTCTAGTTGTTCCTTGCCCCGCGCTTCATGGAGACTCTTCTCCACATCTCTGCATCGGTCCCATATCGGATGTTGCTATCGGAAAAACAAGGCTCTTGGACTGATAGCCGCACCGAGGGAAAAATAAGAGAGGCCCCGCACTGCGGGACCTCTATGGAAAATCAGTCTTTTTTCTTCGCCCGATTGGCGGCTTTTTTCTCTTTGGCGGGTTTCGAAGGGGTTGCCTTCTTTTCGCCCTTCGGACGACGCGCGCCGCTTGCAGCGAGTATTTCTACCTTGCCGCCCGCTTTTTCGACCGCTTCAACCGCTGCTTTGGAAGCACCAGCTACTGAAATTGTGATTTTCGCTTTCAATTCGCCCTTGGCGAGCAGACGGACACCGTCTTTGCCGCCACGTGCCAAGCCAGCTTCTTTCAAAGCGTCATGGTCCAGCGTGCCCTTGTTGGCGAGGCGCTTGCTGTCGATAAATTTCTGGATCATGCCCAGGTTCACTTCTGCATAGTCGGTGCCGAACGGGTTGTTGAAACCACGTTTTGGCAGACGCATGTGAAGTGGCATCTGACCACCTTCAAAACCATTGATCGAGACACCGGAGCGGGACTTCTGACCCTTCTGGCCACGTCCGGCAGTTTTGCCCTTGCCGGAACCAATACCCCGGCCAACACGCGTACGTGATTTGCGGGCACCGTCATTGTCTCTAAGTTCGTTTAATTTCATGTCTTGCACTCGCTTTCGCTTTAATTCGCACTAATATTCTCGCCAGAAGCGAGCGGCTATTGCTTATTCAACAATTTCCACAAGGTGACTCACCTTACGGATCATGCCGCGCACCTCTACTGTGTCTTCCAGTTCGGAAACACGGTGCATTTTATTGAGGCCCAATCCGATCAGCGTCTTGCGCTGGTCCTGCGGACGACGGATCGGCGAGCCGGTTTGCTTGATTTTTACTTTAGCCATTAGATTCACTCCGTAACCGCGGCAGCATCAGCTGCTGCTTCGGCTTCCGACGATCCGCTGCGACCCAAGAGATCAGCCACTTTCTTGCCGCGACGTTGCGACACAGATTTCGGACTGCTTTGGTCGACCAGCGCAACAAATGTCGCCCGGATCATGTTATAAGGATTGGCGGTACCATTGGACTTGGTCACAACATCTGCAACGCCGAGGCTTTCGAATACGGCACGCATTGGACCACCAGCGATAATGCCGGTTCCTGGAGGCGCCGAGCGTACGGTCACATTACCTGCGCCGAATTTTCCGGTACCATCATGATGCAAAGTACGACCTTCGCGCAATGGGATACGAACCATTTTCTTTTTCGCGGCTGCCGTTGCCTTGGTAATGGCTTCAGGCACTTCGCGCGCCTTGCCTTTACCGAAGCCTGCACGGCCCTTGCCGTCACCGACAACAACCAATGCTGCGAAACCGAAGCGCTTACCGCCCTTGACAGTTTTCGACACGCGGTTGATGTGAACCAATTTCTCAATCAGCTCTTCGCCACCGTCATTATTGCCACGTCCACCGCGTCCACGGCCTCCGCCACGATTATCACGACCACCGCCACGGTTGTTGCCGCCACGATTTCCGCCGCGTCCCTGGCGTTCCTGAGGCTTGTTCTCAACTGCAGGTGCAGCTGGAGCAGCTTCTGCCGGTGCAGCTGCGGCTGGTGCGCCTTCTGCTGTAGTTTTCTCGTCGGCCATATTAAAACTCCAATCCGCCTTCACGTGCTGCGTCGGCCAAGGCCTTCACACGTCCGTGAAACAGAAACCCGCCACGGTCAAAAATTACTTCGGTTACGCCAGCCTTCTTGGCCGCTTCCGCAACCCGTTTGCCGACATCTGCTGCAGCATTGCTGTCAGCGCCCGTTTTGACTTTCGACGCTTTGTCGATGGTTGAAGCGGCCGCGACTGTTTTGCCCTCAGCGTCATCAATAACCTGCGCATAAATGTGCCGGCTGGTGCGATGCACGGACAAACGAGGCTTGGAGAGCCCGCGCTTCCGCAATTTGCTGCGAACGCGTTGCTGGCGCCGTTTGAATTGAGAAATATTCGCCATGGCTTATTTCTTCTTCCCTTCTTTGCGGAAAATATATTCTCCGCGATATTTGATACCTTTGCCCTTATACGGCTCGGGCTTGCGCCAGCGCCGTATTTCTGCGGCAACCTGACCCACTTGCTGTTTGTCCATGCCGGCGATTTCGATCGTTGTCTGATCGGGCGTCTTGATGGTGATGCCGTCCGGAATAGGAAAATTCACGTCATGACTGAAACCGAGCTGCAGATTGAGGATCTTGCCCTGCACTGCCGCACGATAACCAACGCCATTGATTTCAAGAACCTTGGTGAAACCTTCGGTAACGCCTTCAACCAGATTCTGGACCAATGTCCGCTGCATGCCCCAATAGGCACGAGCGCGTGTTGACTTATTTGCCGGTGTTACCAGCAAGCCGCCATCACTCAGATTATATTCAAGATCGTCAACCATCGGGGTCGAAAGCTCGCCCTTGGGTCCCTTAACCTTGACCAGGCCATC
The DNA here is from genome assembly GCA_001650955.1 of Sphingomonadales bacterium EhC05. Taxonomy (GTDB): domain Bacteria; phylum Pseudomonadota; class Alphaproteobacteria; order Sphingomonadales; family Sphingomonadaceae; genus Parasphingorhabdus. The sequence continues at coordinate 14,389 of LXYP01000025.1, read as the reverse complement.
TTCCATGCTGGCGGTAACGCCGGCTGGGATAGCAATTTCTTTTTTTCCGATACGGGACATGATTAGAATACCTCAGCCAGTACTTCGCCGCCGACATTCTGCTGACGCGCTTCCGCGTCCGACAAAACACCCTTGGGTGTGGAGACGATGGTGATACCCAGACCGTTGCGGACGCGTGGCAGTTCCTGGGAACCGCTGTAGATCCGACGACCGGGTTTTGAAACGCGGGCCACGTGGCGGATAGCCGGCTCGCCTTCAAAATATTTCAATTCGATACGAATGCCGGGGTGCTTGTTCACCTCTTCATCGCTGTAGCCGCGAATATAACCTTCGCGCTGCAAAACTTCCAAAACAGCACCGCGCAATTTGGACGCAGGAGTTACGACGCTATCTTTGCGCGCTTGCTGTCCATTGCGGATACGGGTGAGCATGTCACCTAAGGGATCGGTAAAAGCCATATGTTCTTCCCTTTACCAGCTTGATTTCGTTACGCCGGGGATCAGGCCATGATTGGCCATATCACGCAGCTCGATACGGCAGAGACGGAACTTGCGGTAATAGCCGCGAGGACGTCCTGTGGTTTCGCAGCGGTTACGCACGCGGGTTGGATTACCATTGCGTGGGATTTCCGCCATTTTGAGGCGCGCCATCAGACGTTCGGTCTCGTCAAGAGACTCGTCATTCGCTTTCGCCTTTAATCGCGCATATCGGCCGGCATATTTTTTTACCAGCTTCTTGCGTCGGTTGTTTTTATTAATGGAACTCAGTTTCGCCATGACTTAAGTTCTCTTCCTTTCTTGCGTGTTTCCAGATGGAAACGGATAAATTCGGGTGCAGCCTTATGCTGCTTCTTTTTCTTCTTCTTCGTCCTGCGGGAACGGGAAGCCGAACAGCTTCAGCAATTCACGCGCTTCGTCGTCATTTTTCGCAGAGGTCGTCACAATCACGTCCATGCCGCGGACAACATCAATATTGTCATAGGCAATCTCAGGGAAAATGATCTGCTCTTTCAGTCCCATGGCGAAATTGCCACGGCCGTCAAAGCTTTTCGGGTTCAAACCACGAAAATCTCGGATACGGGGCATCGCAACCGTAATCAGCCGGTCCAGAAACTCATACATCCGCTCGCGGCGCAGAGTCACTTTGCAGCCAATCGGCATGCCTTCGCGCAGCTTGAACGTCGCGATCGAGTTTTTCGCCTTGGTAATCACTGGCTTTTGGCCGGCAATCAATTCCATCTCAGCGGCCGCAATCGTGACTTTCTTCTTGTCCTGACTACCTTCGCCGACACCCATGTTGATCGTGATCTTGGTGATCTTGGGTATTTCCATGACGTTGGAATAGTTGAACTTTTCCTGCATCGCCTTGGCGATTTCGTCATCATATTTGGAACGCATACGTGGAGTATATTTGGTATCAACCATCGATTTTCTCCCCGGATTTCACAGCCACGCGGACCATCTTTCCGTCTTTTTCTTCAAAGCGAACGCGGGTTGGCTTGCCATCTTTAGGGTCGGCCAAAGCCACCTTGCTGATGTGCATCGGTGCTTCGCGACGCTCGAGGCCACCCTGAGGATTGGCCTGGGTTGGTTTACGGTGCCGGATAGCGACATTGGCGCCAGCGACGAGCAGCTTGCCGTCCTTTGGCATGACCTTGGTCACTTCACCGGATTTGCCCTTGTCCTTGCCGGACAAGACAACAACGGTGTCGCCTTTTTTGATCTTTGCATTGGCCATGACTAGATTACCTCCGGCGCAAGACTGATGATTTTCATATGTTTCTTGGCACGCAACTCGCGAACCACCGGGCCAAAGATGCGGGTACCGATAGGCTCCTGCGCATTGTTGACCAGAACCGCAGCATTGCTGTCGAAACGGATAACCGAACCATCCTTACGGCGAATGTCCTTCTTGGTACGAACGATCACCGCGCGGTGCACGTCGCCCTTTTTGACCTTGCCGCGGGGAGCCGCTTCCTTGATCGACACGACAATAATATCACCAACGCCGGCAAAACGGCGTTTTGACCCGCCGAGCACCTTGATGCACTGCACGCGTTTGGCTCCGCTATTGTCAGCGACTTCCAAGTTCGATTGCATCTGGATCATGGATCCAATTCCTTCTTCATTCCGCTCCAACCATCTGGAGCATCAGTTTAACTTTAAGCTTTTTCTTCAGCTGCTGTTTCTTCCGCTTTCACGTCTGCGGATTTTTCTGGCGCCTTGATCTTGTCATCGGCAGGATCATTGGCCGTCAATTCTTTCACTGTCGGTGTTGCCAGGCCTGCAGCCGAGCCAACCCGTTCCAGTACTTTCCAGGTCTTCAACTTGGAAATTGGCCTTGTTTCTTCAATGCGCACGGTTTCACCAATGCTCATTTCATTGTTCTCGTCATGCGCGTGATATTTCTTCGTACGACGCATGATTTTGCCGTAAAGAGGATGTTTCACTTTGCGCTCGACATTGACGACAATAGTCTTGTCGGCTTTGTCTGACACTACCGTGCCGGTGAGAATACGTTTTGGCATATTGGTTCCTTACGCCTTCGCTGTCGCAGCGGCGGCCGTGGCGCGCTCATTCTGCAAGGTTTTGATTTTCGCGATCGTGCGCCGCACTTCGCGGGTCCGGCTCGGCTTCTCGAGCTGGTTGGTCGCCGCTTGAAAGCGCAGGTTAAACGCCTCGCGCTTCAACTCACCCAGTTCGGTTTCGAGCTGATCGTCAGTCTTGGTGCGCAAATCTTCTGTCTTGATGCTCATTTGCCTTAACCTTCCAGATGTGACGTGTCGCCAAGGCGAGCCACAACTTTCGTCTTGATGGGGAGCTTCATTGCCGCGCGCTCGAAAGCGACCGCTGCAACGGGTCCAGGGACGCCGTCGAGCTCAAACATGATCCGGCCTGGCTTGACCCGGCAAGCCCAATATTCAACCGAGCCCTTACCTTTACCCTGACGCACTTCTGCAGGCTTCTTGGAAACCGGCACGTCTGGGAAAATCCGGATCCACAAACGGCCCTGCCGCTTCATGTGACGCGTGATCGCGCGGCGTGCCGCTTCGATCTGACGCGCTGTAATCCGGTCTGGTTCCATGGCTTTCAAGCCATAGGAGCCAAAGTTCAGCGTCGTTCCGCCTGGCGCTTTTCCCTTAATCCGGCCTTTGAAAGCCTTACGGAATTTATGTTTCTTTGGTTGCAGCATGATGCCCTACCTATTCCTCAAAAATCAACGTTGGTGCTGCGGACGGACGCCGGAAGTTTGCGCTTCCACCATCAGACGGTCCTGAGCCATTGGATCGTGACCCAAAATCTCGCCTTTAAAAATCCAGACCTTGATACCGATAATGCCATAAGCGGTCAGCGCTTCATATTCAGCATAATCGATATTGGCGCGCAGCGTATGGAGCGGCACGCGGCCTTCACGGTACCATTCGACGCGGGCAATTTCTGCTCCGCCCAAACGACCACCACAAACAATTTTAATACCTTCGGCGCCGAGACGCAGCGCGGACTGAACCGCACGCTTCATTGCACGACGGAAAGCAACACGGCGGATCAACTGATCACCAATGCCCTGTGCGACCAGTTGCGCGTCAACTTCAGGCTTGCGAATTTCGACGATGTTCAAAGACACATCACCGGAAGACATGTCGCTCAACTTACGACGCAGCTTTTCGATGTCCGCACCTTTTTTACCGATGATAACACCAGGGCGCGCAGCATAGATCGAAATGCGGCAGGTTTTGGCAGGACGCTCGATAACAACTTTGGAGATTGCGGCTTGAGACAGATTCTCAATAATATATTTCCGCATCTTGATGTCTTCCATCAAGAGATCGCCATAGTTGGAACCTTCCGCATACCAGCGGCTATCCCAAGTCCGGTTAATCTGCAGGCGGAGCCCGATAGGATTACTCTTTTGACCCATGGTTACGCCTCTTCTTCTTGCTGTTCGCGAACAACGATACGAACGCGGCTAAATGGCTTGATGATCTTGGCAGAACGTCCACGCGCCCGCGCTTTCCAGCGCTTCATCGTGATCGACTTGCCCACGCTGGCTTCGTGAACGATCAAAGCGTCCACATCCAGATTGTGGTTATTTTCTGCGTTCGCAATGGCCGACGCCAGAACTTTGCTGACATCCTTGGCCATCGCCTTTTTGGAGAAGGACAGAATGTTCAATGCGTCTTCCGCTTTCTTCCCGCGGATCAACTGCGCAACAAGGTTCAGCTTCTGGGCGGACCCACGAATGGAATTGCCCATAGCCAAAGCTTCATTGTCGCCAACGCGGCGGGGTGATGATGCCTTACCCATTATTTCTTGCCTTTTTTGTCAGCGCCGTGGCCGTAGTAGTTGCGCGTAGGCGCAAACTCGCCAAGCTTGTGGCCGACCATGTCTTCATTCACCGAAACGGGGATGAATTTCATGCCGTTATATACGCTGAAGGTCAGACCGACGAAGTCAGGCAAAACCGTCGAACGACGCGACCAGGTTTTGATCGGCGAGCGGTTGCTTGCTTCTTGTGCGTCCTGCGCTTTTTTCAGCAGGTGGAGGTCAACAAATGGACCTTTTTTGATGGAACGAGCCATGCTTACCTCTTCTTCTTCGCGTGACGTGACCGGATAATCATCTTGTCAGTCGTTTTATTCTTACGAGTACGAGCACCCTTGGTTGGCTTGCCCCATGGCGTCACAGGATGACGACCACCCGAGGTCCGACCTTCACCACCACCATGCGGGTGATCGACAGGGTTTTTCGCAACACCGCGAGTCAAAGGACGACGGCCCTTCCAGCGGGTGCGGCCTGCTTTACCGAAATTCTGGTTTGAATTGTCAGGGTTCGAAACCGCGCCAACCGTCGCCATGCAATCGCTGCGGAGATAACGCTGTTCGCCTGATTTCATCCGGACGATGACCATACCGCGGTCACGACCAACAATCTGAACATAAGCACCGGCGGAACGGGCAATCTGGCCGCCCTTGGATGGCTTCATTTCAACATTGTGAATGATCGTACCGACCGGGATTTCCGACAAGAGCATGGCATTGCCAGGCTTCACGTCTACCTTTTTGCCAGCAATCACGCTGTCACCAACGTCGAGACGTTGTGGTGCAATGATATAGGCGAGTTCGTCATCTTCATATTTGATCAGCGCGATGAAGGCCGTGCGATTGGGATCATATTCGATCCGTTCAACCGTTGCAGACATATCCCACTTGCGACGCTTGAAGTCGATCATGCGATATTTTTGCTTGTGACCACCGGCAATACCGCGTGATGTCACATGGCCCTTGTTGTTCCGGCCACCGGTCTTGCGCTTACCTTCGACAAGCTTCTTGACGGGCTTGCCTTTCCACAGGCCGCTCTTGTCTACCAGGACAAGACCGCGCCGTGCGGGGCTAGTTGGTTTATAGGATTTTAATGCCATGTGCCCTAAACTCCCGTGGTGATGTCAATGCTTTGGCCTTCAGCCAAAGTGACAACAGCCTTCTTGATGTCGTTGCGAGTGTAGGGACGACCCTTCCACTTCTTGGTCTTGCCCTTTTGCACCAGCGTATTGACGTTTTTGACTTTGACATCAAACAACGCTTCAATAGCAGCCTTGATCTGTGGCTTGGTTGCGGTGTTCGCAACCTTGAATACCACAGCATTATGCTCGCTGAGCAAGGTCGATTTCTCGGTAATGTGCGGGCCGACAATCACGTCATAATGACGAATGTCGATTGCTTCTTTTTTAGCCATTGAAGCGCGCCTCCAGCTTTTCAACCGCAGCACGTGTCAGCACCAGGGTTTCGTGGTTCAAAATGTCATAAACATTGGCACCAGCAGCAGACATCACGTTGACACGTGGAATGTTGTTAGATGCCTTTGCGAAAATTTCATTCACCGCATCGCCGTCCATGATCAGCGCCGACTTGCCGAAACCGAGCTTGGCGATCTGAGCGATAAGCGTCTGCGTCTTAGCCTCTTTCAGCTCAATATTTTCGAGCACGATCAAATTTTCGGTCATCGCTTTATCGCTAAGTGCCATTTTCAGACCCAAAGCACGAACCTTCTTGTTCAGTGATGGGTTGAAATCACGCTTGCGGGCGCCGTGGGCTTTACCACCACCAACGAAGATAGGCGCACGACGATCGCCATGACGAGCGGTACCGCCACCTTTTTGGTTACCGAATTTCTTACCGGTCCGCGCAACGTCTGAACGCTCACGGGTCGGACGAGCCGTTCCGCGTGCTTTTTCACGTTGCCAGTTTACGATCCGATGAAGAATGTCTGCACGCGCTTCCACGCCGAAGACATCATCATTCAGTTCGATGTCGCCTTTGGCTTTCGCGTCGAGGGTTTTGACTTTGAGTTTCATAGCTTAGCCCTCCTTCCCTGCATCTGCCGCAGGAGCCTTGGCTGCTGCTTCGATCTCAGCATCGGTAGGACCGACAGCCGCTTCCACGACTGCGTCTGCTTCGATCATTCCTGCAGGAGCATCTTCGGTTGCAGTCTCAGCTGCGTTACGACGCATGGCGCCGGGAAATGGCAGTCCTTCAGGAGCAGCTACTTTAACTGAATCCTTGACCAACAACCAACCGCCCTTGGAACCAGGTACGCTGCCACGCACAAAGATCAAACCGCGATCGGCGTCTGTGCGAACAATTTCAAGATTTTGCTGCGTACGATTTCTCGCGCCCATATGGCCCGCCATCTTCTTGCCCTTGAACACTTTGCCCGGATCCTGGTTTTGACCAGTCGAACCATGTGCACGGTGAGAGATAGAGACACCATGAGTTGCGCGCATACCGCCGAAACCCCAGCGCTTCATCGCACCAGCAAAGCCTTTACCCTGGGTCACGCCCTGGATATCGACCATCTGACCAGCAATGAAGTGATCTGCAGTGACGGTGGCACCGATGGGGAGCAAAGCATCTTCGCTATCAACCCGGAATTCGGCAACCCGCGCCTTAGGCTCAACTTCTGCTTTCGCAAAAGCTTCGCGTTGTGGTTTGTTTACATTTTTCGCTTTACGGGCACCGGCACCAAGCTGAACAGCATAATAGCCATCCGGGTCTTGCTTGCGGGCTCCGACAACCTGACATTCTTCCAGCGAAAGAACGGTAACCGGCACATGCCGACCATCTTCCTGAAACAAGCGGGTCATCCCCATTTTTTTCGCGATCACGCCTGTACGCACGATCCATTCTCCTTACAGAGGCCCACGTGCGTCATTGCCAGCGGGCGTGCCAAAAATACTCAGCCCAGATTTTTAGAATATCGCCCCGTCCGGGCTAAACCGCCAGATTGATCCGAAGACCACTCCAGCTAGACGGGGGACACATGACCTAGCAAATCGCTAGCGGTTTCCCATGTCACCACCACTCCTTCCGGAGCAGCGCCTCAACTCACTTACGCAAGTTTAATTTCTACGTTCACACCCGCAGCAAGGTCGAGCTTCATCAAAGCATCGACTGTCTGTGGTGTAGGCTGCACGATGTCGAGCAACCTCTTATATGTCCGGACCTCGAACTGCTCGCGTGACTTTTTGTCAACGTGCGGCCCGCGGTTTACGGTGAACTTCTCGATGTGCGTCGGCAGTGGAATAGGTCCACGGATCAACGCGCCAGTACGACGAGCGGTGTCAGCGATATCGCCGGTTGCCTGATCCAGTACCCGATGATCGAATGCCTTAAGGCGAATGCGAATATTCTGCGTTTCCATGTGAACCTTATACCGATGCGAAAGAGCCAAAAATAAACCGCCCCGATTTTCTTGTCATAAGAAGCCGGCGCGGCGTAAAAAAACTGGCTGCCCGAATCAGTGATCCGGGCAGCGAAGCAGTCCTATATTACTTTGTTACGTCGCTGACAACCCCGGAACCGACGGTACGACCACCTTCGCGAATAGCGAAGCGAAGACCTGGGTCCATTGCGATTGGAGCAATCAGTTTTACACCGATTGTGACGTTGTCACCAGGCATCACCATTTCGGTGCCTTCTGGCAGAACGACTTCACCGGTAACATCCGTGGTACGGAAGTAGAATTGTGGACGATAGTTGGCGAAGAATGGCGTATGACGGCCGCCTTCGTCTTTCGACAACACATATACTTCTGCGTTGAAATCGGTGTGCGGGGTGATCGAACCAGGCTTACAAAGCACCTGACCACGCTCCACGTCTTCACGGTTCACGCCGCGGATCAATGCGCCGATATTATCGCCAGCTTCACCCGAGTCGAGCAGCTTACGGAACATTTCAACGCCGGTAACGGTGGTCTTCGTGGTATCTTTGATACCCACGATTTCACATTCGTCGCCAACCAGAACTTTACCAGTTTCAACACGACCGGTTACAACCGTACCGCGACCAGAGATTGAGAACACGTCCTCAATTGGCATCAAGAAATCTTGATCGATTGGACGCTCTGGCTGTGGAATGGCTTCGTCAACTGCAGCCATCAATTCCATGATGCTGTTCTTGCCGATTTCGTCATCGCGGCCTTCAAGGGCAGCAAGCGCCGAACCCTTGATGATTGGAATATCGTCGCCTGGGAAGTCGTAAGAAGACAGCAGCTCGCGAATTTCCATTTCAACCAGCTCGAGCAATTCTTCGTCGTCGACCTGGTCAACCTTGTTCATGTAAACAACAAGCGCAGGAACACCCACCTGACGTGCCAGCAAGATGTGCTCGCGAGTCTGTGGCATTGGACCGTCAGCTGCGTTCACAACCAAGATGCCGCCATCCATTTGCGCAGCACCGGTAATCATGTTCTTCACATAATCGGCGTGTCCTGGGCAATCAACGTGCGCATAGTGGCGCTTTTCGGTTTCATATTCAACGTGCGCCGTTGAAATGGTGATGCCGCGCTCACGCTCTTCAGGAGCTTTGTCAATATTTGCGAAGTCCACGGCTTCACCGCCGCTGGATTCAGCAAGTACCTTAGTGATCGCTGCGGTCAACGTGGTTTTGCCGTGGTCAACATGACCGATGGTGCCAACGTTGCAGTGCGGTTTTGTCCGCTCAAACTTTGCTTTTGCCATTTTATATTACCTCTAATTTCTATCGTCTGGATAGTCCGTGCCGCGCTTTGGCGAGACTATCCAAATCTGTCAACACCCTTTTAACTTCTGGGCTTTTTTTGAGCCCGTCATGCCATTGGGAAGCGCTTATAATTCCAAATTTGAAGCGGCGGTTAAGCCATCTTCTCCTTCAACTCGGTTGCAACATTCGATGGCACTTCATCATAATGGGAGAAATGCATCGTATATTGCGCCCGGCCCTGACTGAAGGACCGAAGTTCGTTCACATAACCAAACATATTCGCAAGTGGTACCATCGCATCAACTGCCTGAGCAATACCGCGACTGTCCGTACCCTGAATCTGGCCACGGCGACTGTTGAGGTCACCGATCACATCACCAAGATAATCCTCAGGTGTCACCACTTCAACCTTCATGATCGGTTCGAGCAATTTGATACCTGATTTCTGTGCGGCCTCACGCATCGCTGCACGGCCAGCGATTTCAAACGCGAGGGCCGAGGAGTCAACGTCATGATAGGCGCCGTCATAGAGGCGGATGTTAAAGTCGATGATCGGGAAGCCGATCAAAGATCCGGTCTCTGCGGTCTCGCGCATGCCTTTTTCAACGGCAGGGATATATTCCTTGGGAATATTGCCGCCCTTGACTTCATCTTCAAAAGTAATGCCTGCGCCGCGCTCGCCTGGCGTGACTTCAAACTTGACCCGTGCGAACTGACCTGAACCACCCGATTGTTTCTTATGGGTATAGTCAACCGCAACCGCCTTGCCGAGTGATTCCCGGTAAGCCACCTGTGGTGCACCAACATTGGCCTCAACCTTGAATTCGCGCTTCATCCGGTCGACGAGAATGTCGAGGTGAAGCTCGCCCATGCCCTTGATGATCGTCTGGCCACTTTCGTGGTCCGTGGTCACCCGGAAGGATGGATCTTCAGCCGCGAGACGGTTGAGCGCAACGCCCATCTTCTCCTGGTCGGCCTTGGTCTTTGGTTCCACCGAAAGCTCGATCACCGGATCCGGGAATTCCATCCGCTCCAAAATGATCGGATCGGACGTCGCACAGAGCGTATCGCCGGTTGTGGTATTTTTCATCCCAGCCAGCGCGACAATGTCGCCCGCGAATGCCTCATCAATGTCCTTGCGGTCATTGGAGTGCATTTCGAGGATCCGGCCGATCTTCTCTTTATTGTCCTTGACCGAGTTCAGCACCGTGCCTTTTTCCAGCTTGCCGGAATAGATGCGGGCGAAGGTCAAAGACCCCACGAACGGGTCGTTCATGACCTTGAACGCGAGCGCGGAAAATGGCTCGTCGTCGCTCGATGGACGCGTCGCTTCTTCGTCGCTGTCGGGCAAAACGCCTTTAATCGCAGGAACGTCGAGCGGGCTTGGCATATAGTCGACAACCGCATCGAGCAAAGGCTGAACGCCCTTGTTCTTAAACGCGGAACCACAAAGAACCGGTACGAAGCTCTGGTTCAGCGTGCCCTTGCGGATCAGCGCCTTCAGCGTCGCCGCATCTGGCATATTGCCTTCGAAATAGGCTTCCATCGCGGTATCATCCTGCTCGATGACAAGCTCGATCAGCTTCTCGCGATATTCAGCGGCTTCATCGACCATGTCGGCAGGAATGTCGCCATAAGTGTATTCCGCGCCGAGATCTTCGTTCTTCCAGGTGATCGAACGCTCGTTGACGAGGTCAACCAGTCCCACCAGATCAGCTTCGATGCCGATCGGAAGATAAAGCACGGCAGGCGTCGCGCCCAGACGATCGATGATCGACTGTACGCAATATTTGAAATCGGCGCCGGTGCGGTCGAGCTTGTTGATGAAGCACATCCGCGGCACTTTATATTTGTCAGCCTGGCGCCATACCGTCTCGGACTGCGGCTCTACGCCGGCAACGCCATCGAAACAGGCAACCGCGCCATCGAGCACACGCAGGGACCGCTCAACTTCAATCGTGAAGTCAACGTGACCGGGCGTATCAATGATGTTGATCCGGTGCTCGGGACCATTTGTATCATCGGCATTCCAGAAACAGGTGGTCGCCGCAGAGGTAATGGTAATGCCACGCTCTTGCTCTTGCTCCATCCAGTCCATCGTCGCCGCGCCATCATGCACTTCGCCGATTTTATAGGATTTGCCTGTATAATATAGAATACGTTCTGTGGTCGTCGTCTTACCGGCATCAATATGGGCCATGATGCCGATATTGCGATATCGTTCGAGCGGATGGCTGCGTGCCATAGTCTTTACTCCAAATATGGGGGCTTGTTTGAGGCCGCCCTATAGTGAAATGGGCCAGTCTTGACCAGCCCTGTTCGGTTTCAAATGTTACTGTTTGAAAAGGCCCGGACATCAGCCCGGGCGCTTTCAAAAACTGCTACCAGCGATAATGCGCGAAAGCCCGGTTGGCTTCGGCCATCTTGTGCGAATCTTCCCGCTTCTTCACCGCATTGCCGCGATTGTTGGAAGCATCAAGAATCTCACCCGACAGACGGGCGGCCATCGTGGTTTCACTGCGCGAACGCGCCGCAGAGATCATCCAGCGAATCGCCAGCGCCTGCGAACGTTCGGGACGCACTTCGACCGGCACCTGATAGGTCGCACCACCAACACGGCGGCTGCGGACTTCGATACCTGGCTTGATATTGTTCAATGCATCATGGAAAAGCTGCAGCGGATCTTTTTTCGCCTTGGCTTCAACATTGTCAAATGCACCATAGACAATCCGTTCGGCGGTGGATTTCTTGCCATCCACCATCAGATTGTTCATGAATTTCGAAAGAACCTGATCTTTAAATTTTGGATCAGGAAGGATTATCCGTTTCTCGGGACGACGACGACGTGCCATATTATAAACTCCAAATATTTCTGTAAGCGCTGGGCTTATTTAGGACGCTTGGCGCCATATTTCGAACGGCTCTGCTTACGGTCTTTGACACCCTGGGTATCAAGAACGCCGCGCAGCACATGATAGCGCACACCGGGAAGGTCACGCACACGGCCGCCGCGGATGAGCACAACACTATGTTCCTGAAGGTTATGACCTTCACCTGGAATATAGCTGATGACCTCACGCTGGTTGGTCAGGCGAACCTTGGCAACCTTACGCAGAGCGGAGTTTGGTTTCTTGGGAGTCGTTGTGTAAACCCGGGTGCAAACGCCGCGTTTCTGCGGGTTGGCTTCCATCGCTGGAACTTTGGATTTCACCTTCTGAGGCACCCGCCCTTTACGGACGAGCTGATTAATCGTTGGCATAAAGTCTTCACCTTATAAGTAGTTTTCCTGCAAATCGCAGGGGTTACTCTCACCGTATTTGATACGGCAAGTGTTTTGCCTATGTAGCTTTCCACGGCGGCGAGACGCATCGCACCGCAACAGAAGCGCGGCCCTTAGACGGGATTCGGGTGGGGGTCAAGGCTTGGGTGCGAAGCAGACCGTCTGTTAGCGGCGGTTCTAGAATGAATCGTGAATATCGGGGCGATGAACGCCGATCGCAGCTTTGCCGCCAAGGACGGTCGTTGGTTATAGTAGTTGCTTTGAAAGCCCGAGCGCCAGTTTTTCTGGCTTTTCAGGCGACTAGGTTTCGATGTGGATCAGGTGGGAATCCAGCGAGACGAACGGGATGTTTTGCACAGGCGCCGGGGCATTCTAGTTTCTGCGCCATTAATGATCACAATATCATTGACGATCATACAGGTCCGTCCAGCCGTATCTCCGGTAAGTTTCTTGGCCAAACCACGCTCCAAATATTGAACAGTGGCCAGATTTACCCGCGCGGCAACCGTATCTTCATGCTCAAATCCGTGAGTCCGCTCGCTGGTTTCGAGCACCAAACGAAAGAGCAGCTCTGCCTCGGCGTATCGGCCTTGCTCCTGCAGGGAAACGGCAAGATTGTTGGCGGCTGTAAGGGTTTCAGGAGCATCTGGCCCCATCTGCTTTTTAGCGGAAGTCTGGGAGCGACTCATAAGCTGTTGAGCTTCCGGATGGCGCCCCTGCGAGATCATCATGCTCGCAAGGTTGTTAATGAGCGTTAGCGTGCGCGGATGTTCGGACCCGTTCACTCGATTGCTCGATTCGAGCGCCCGGCGATAGAGCGGTTCGGCCTCTTCGGGACGGCCCTGCGACTGATACAGCAATCCCAAATTGTTCAGGGTTACGAGCGTAGCAGGATGCTCTCGACCCAATGTGCGTTCTCGCGCTTCCAGCGCCCGGAGCAAGAGTGGTTCCGCTTCGGCATATCGGCCCTGAACACGATATAGAACTGCCAGATCATTGACCGATGCGAGCGTATCTGGGTGATCTGGCCCCAGGGTTCGTGCACGCGCTTCGAGCGCGCGCAGAAAAAGCTGCTCCGCTTCGCTAAAGCGGCCCTGATTGCTGTCTAGCAGCGCCAGGTTGTTGACCGAGTTCAGCGTGCCAGGATGTTCCACTCCCAAGGTTCGTTCCCGGGTTTGCAACGCGCGGCGCAAAAGCCGCTCCGCATCGGCATAACGACCTTGATTGCGATACAGCTCCGCGAGATTGCTCAACGACCTGAGCGTATCGGGATGGTCGGATCCCAGAGTCCGTTCCATTGTCTCTAACCCGCGCAGATAAAGCTTCTCCGCTTCGGTATAGCGGGCTTGCCGTTTATACAACACCGCGAGATTGTTGACCGATCCGAGTGTGTCTGGATGATCCGAACCCAAGGTCTGCTCATCCGATTCAAGTGCACGCAGACTAAGCACTTCAGCATCGGAATAGCGGCCTTGGTTGCTGTAAAGTAGCGCGAGATTACTGACCAAACTGACCGTCCTTGAGTGCCCTATCCCGAGAGTCCGCTCGGCAGTCTCCAGCGCGCGCAGATACAGCGGCTCTGCCTCGGCGTATCGACCTTGTTCTTTGTACAATATTGCAAGATCGTTAACCGATGCAAGAGTACCAGGATGGTCCGGCCCCAAGGTCCGCTCACGGGTTTGCAGAACTCGCAGAAAAAGCGGTTCTGCATCGGAATAGCGACCTTGTTCGGTATATAGTATTGCGAGATTACGAACCAAGCTGTTCGATATTGGATTGTCTCTTCCAAGAATCCGTTCTGAATCCTGCAGTGCGCGCAGAAAGAGTGGCTCGGCTTCGCTAAAGCGTCCTTGTCTGCGATAATATCCCGCAAGTGCATTCATCGCAGCCAGCGTATCGGGATGTTCTGCCCCAAACGCTTCCTTGGCAATACTAAGTGCCTGCTCTGCCAGATCGGCTGCTTGATCATAGTTTCCGGCGACTTGTTGCTCAGTTGCTTGAGACAAGAGTTGCTCGACCTTTTCTGTCGCTATGCTCGATGTTGGCGCGACGGCGGGCGATGCTGACAACGGAACCGACAGAGTTATCGCAAA
>LXYP01000024.1 GCA_001650955.1 Sphingomonadales bacterium EhC05 | reverse complement strand
GGCCATCGGAGGAGCGAACGGGTGCGCAGAGGGGCAGATTTCGGCGCTAGGTTAGACTGGCACTTCAGCGGGGGCAGGCAAAGGGGGCGAAGGCGGTGTCACCACCTTTACCACCTTCTCGACACGCCAGCCCTTGCGGCCATCTGCTCGGTCTTCGAGAAGCCGGTAGCCGCCAACCACCCTCTTCGCCTGCTTTTTCAGCAGCCAACCGAACTTGGATGGATTGATACCTTTTGCATCGTGCATAGGGAATTCCTGCAAGGCGTCTGCAAACAGGCTGTCCTCATTTTCAAAGGCGTATCTTACCAACTGTCGTACTGTGACCGCTTTGCTTCCGAAAATCTTATACCAGCTTTCGAGCATCTGACCGAGCGCCGCTCCTTGGCTATCCTGATCTACTTGATCGAACAATCGCTGCGCAGGGTCAGGCAAGCCAAGCCAGATCAAAGGGTGACGGCAATAGTCGGCCCAATCATCACCGTAGCTGGCAATGCTGGCGACATCGGATTTTGGCTGGCCTGCATTCTTCCAAGCCTCAATGATCGTGAGAACCGCCGCGATCATGGTTGCACGTTTAGTGCGGACATCTTCGGCTGGATTACCTGAAAAACTCCTGCCAATCCCATCTTCTGTTCTTGCAGCCAAACGTATCGTTATAACCCTCCTGAGCATGTCTCGCTCAGGTTCGACATTAATGCCTGAAGCAATCACGAAAGTTTGCGTTCGAACGGTTACAGTTTTACTGACTCCCAAAACACGGTCGGTTATAGTCTCACTCGTCAACATTCTATTCAATACGCCGTGCGGCATGAAGCTGGTGTCCATGTCATCATACTCGATAGCGGCTGGTGCCGTTAGCAAGAGCGACAAAACCGACTTGGTTGCTTCTTCGGATGTCTTCGGAAAACTAGCTCTGGCTGGCTCACCACCAGCGAAACCAACAATCACCTTGTTCAAGTAACTCTTGCCGACACCGCTGTCTGGCGCGGTGGTCAGAAAAGCCGGTGCCAACGGCAACGAAGGTCGCACCGTTGCTGTAAGCATTGCAGAAACTGCTGCTGATCGGTCAGTTTCAGATTCAAAGTGGAACTCACTCAATAGGTTCGTCAGCGTTTTTAGCGCGACCTGAGCGTCTTCTCGTGTAGCATTGCTGATATCACTTGGAACTTCTTCAAATGCTCCAAAGATACCAGAACTTTGATCGTATCCCGGCCCCAAAATCAGCTTTCCGTTGTCGGGATGATAATAGGGTTGTCGTGCTATCGCGTTGAGTACGGGCGGATAGGTGTAGTCATTTGCCTTCAACAGCATTTGCACTAAGCGAACAGGCGGATCACAGCGGCTGCCTTTTTTGTCTTGCTTGCTGATCTGTGTCCAAATTGCATTTCTGGCAAGGGCTGTAGTTATAGTAGCGTCGTTGCCCATTTCCGTTGTGACATCACCAGTTGAGGGGTTTTTGCGCAGAAACATTATCGCGCCTCCTGACTGAAAAACTTTGCCTGTTTCGGACAGTATAAATTCTGCGGCTTTTTGGACTTGATCAATCGCACCGGGAACAATACGTATTTCAGATCGATGGGTCGCTGCTTGTTCATTTATGTCGAATTTGGACAGTAAGTTTTTTACAGTCTGCTGATCGCCATGCGAATGCTGACATCTAAAACCACCCATCGGATAACTATCGGTTGGTTCAAAATACACTGTACCGCTATCGATTTGATCGGTGTGTTCGTCGAGCCAAGGACATGTGATTTCATGCCTGCCATCGCCAAGATATCTTTTGTGCAATCCATTGGCTTTCAGCGCCGAAACGATTGGGTTCTCCGACGGTTTTTGGACAAAGACATCATGAGAAACTTCGATGGTGTGACGGCTTGACTTCCGGTGCTTTCGCAGCGGCGAAACTGAAGGTGGCGAAGGTGGTGCCAAATTGAAATCAGCAAAAAGCTGTTCCTCAGAGAAGCATTTATCTGGATTCCATTTCGTCAGGCGGCATCGAAAAGCTTTGCCATCAGCATCATGATACTTTGGTTTTCCGTTTATGGCGTTGGGTAAGCGCATCCAACGTGCAGCGCCCTTGGCACCATTGTCGGTCAAGCCAGCATCGGCACAAGCATTCTGCAACAATGTCATCTTGCCCATGTCCGTAATCGGGGTAGCGAGAACATAGCCATATTGAAAATTGCCGGGACTGGTTTCAATGGCGTAGGTCGGTTCAACATGAGCCACCTTTTCCAGTGGAACTTTTGTCCCAACATCATCCAATACGATTAAATGATATCGACAAAAGTTAGCCGCCTTGGCCGACAGTGTTCCGCTTTCGGTCGGGTTGAAGGTAGAACAATTGAAGTAGTTATTGCGGTCACTTGGGCAACGTGCCGCTAGCTCCGAAATTGATGCAGGATTCCAACCGCCCTGCTGTGGATCGCCCGCTTTCCCGCAAATCGCGACAAGTTCGTCGTCGTTAAGTTTGCCGAACAATACGGCCAAAAACTCCGCGTTGCTGACGGCCGGAACACCGCCTTCACCACCTTTTTCGGGCCGGTCGGTATCCGGTGCGGTGTTGTTTTTTGGTGTGATGCGGATTGCCGATGCATCGATAGGCTTGGCATTGGCAGTGTTATTGAGTAGATTTGACATTACATAGCTTTCTCCGGAACGAGATTCCGGCGTTTTGCGAAAGCATCCAGGTTTATTTTGGACAGACCGGTGGCACTTCTTAAGGTTGAACTAGTGTGTCCATGCCTCTTGGCAAAAGTGCTACTCCGATGAAACAGGGCCTGCCGGACTGAACAGTGTATTTCATCGATGCTGTGGTTTGAAACATATCAAACCACGTCGCGGCAGAATAACCAGTCACAGTATTCCGTCCCAAACCCGAATATCGGACTAGTAGATTAAAATTTCAATAGGGCTTCAAAAAAAAAATGATGACCGGCACATACACCGGCCACCAATTCATTCGTTATTGTGCATGATCAAACTGGCTGCTGCGATGGAACCTATCAGCAAGAACGACCAGCCGGGATGGGTTCGAATGCAAGCCGCCAATGTCAGTAAAAACAGAAAGCCGATTGTTTCCGCTGGTTTTACAATGAAGGCGTAAATCCAGACAATGGCCAGCAGCACCAGCAAAACTTGGATTGCTGTCTTAAGCAATACAGTCAGCAGGCAAAACAACGCCAACTTAGCTATGAGATTCATTCGCCATTCTTTGGTTCTGCGTATTCCCTAAACATTGCCCGTAGTGAGTCTGCATCGCTGGCTTCGGGTTCGTTCTGCACGAACAGATTCACGCCAAACCCATCATCACTGATAATGAACACAGCTTCGAACCAGCCGTTGTGCTTCTCGACCCACTCCCAGGACGGGGTGAAGTCAGGATGGCCATAACGAGCGCCATCGACCATGTTGACCAGCAAAGACCAACCGAGTTCGTTTTCTGCTTCCGCTGCCGTGTCTCCGGGTTGGAGTCCATGGTGTGAGGGAGGATGGAAGCATCGCTTTCAACAAGC
>LXYP01000023.1 GCA_001650955.1 Sphingomonadales bacterium EhC05 | reverse complement strand
CGTGCCGATGGGCGAAGATGCGGGCGGCCAGGTCGTTCGTGACCCCGATGTAGAGGGTGCCGTTGCGTTGACTGGCTAGAATGTAGACATGGTAGGTGCTCGGCATGGCCTGTTCTAACTGGGCTCCGGCCTTCGTAGGAATGACAAAATGGCGGAATGGCTTATCACTTTCGGACGGGTGCGGTTGAATGAGGATGCTGTAACGCGGATTCTCATCCGTCAGTGCTGAGACTGCGGAGCCAGGCCTCAAGCCGCTAGGCATCCTTCGACAGGTTCAGGACTTGCGGATAACTCACTTTCATGCCGGTTAGTCTTATTGAAAGACAATAGCGTTATCCGCAGAGGCATGAACCAACACTGGAATAGAAAAAACCTCGATAAAGCGGCTGTGGACGCTGCTGCCCCCCAGTCGCTGCGCGGCAAGCTCTGCTTTGCGATGTCGCGCTCCGCGCTCGGGCAGCCGGTCGAGAAACGCACCGAACAGATGGACAGCTATCAAGAGTGGCGAAACGCGGAACTGTCCTCCAGCTGGGCGAGATTTTCCGACAAGGATGTCAACGGCCGCGATGTGCTGGACTTTGGCTGCGGCAATGGCCCGCTATCCCTGTTCCTCGCGGAAACCCGCAATCCCAAATCGATCACCGGGGTCGATCTCTATGCAGACGCGATTGCGCGCGCGCAGAAGGGGCTGGCGCAAGCCCAGCCATCCGTACCGGTGGAATTTCTGGTCGGCGATGAGCAACGCATTCCGGTCGCTGATCAATCGGTCGACACGCTGCTGGCGTTTGATTGCCTCGAGCATGTCATGGACCCGCAGGCGATCCTGACCGAATGGCAGCGTGTCTTGCGTCCCGGCGGCAAGGCGCTGGTTGAATGGTTCCCCTTTGCCAGTCCCTATGGCCCGCATATGGAGGCGCTTATCCCCGTGCCCTGGGCGCAATATCTGTTCGGTGAAAAAGCGATGTTTGAGGCTGCAGAACGGATATATGACGATCCCGCCTTCGTGCCGCGTCACTGGGACAAGGATGAAGACGGTAATAAATTACCGAATAAATGGAAGGCCTGGCGCAGCTTTGCCGAACAGGCCTATGTCAACGAACTGACCACGATGCGGTTCAAGAAAATGCTGAAACAAGTCGGGTTTTCGATCGTTCGCTTTGAGCGATTTGGTCTGGCCAGCAGCCGAAAGGGCATTGGTGCGGTCACCGGTGCCGTGTCCCGCATTCCCTATTTTGGTGAATTTATCACCAGCTATGTGATTATCGAGATCCAGCGCGACTAGAGCGATCTGATCATCGCGGTCTTTCGACTTTCACCAGTTGAATGATTGGGTTATGCGGTGGCATGACCTTCACTCTGGACCGTTTCGACCTTGATGCCTTTGTGGCTGCCACGCTCGCCGAAGACCTCGGCGCGCCTTATGGGGAAGGCGGCCGCGATGTCACCTCCGAGGCGGTGATCCCTGCCGATGCAATATTCTCCGGCGTGATGGATAGCCGCCATGCTGCGGTGATTGCCGGACTGCCGATTGCCGAGGCTTTTTTCCGCTATCTCGACCCGGATGTAGAGATTGAAACACTCGTCGCGGAAGGCGAGTCCGTCGCGGCGGGTAGCGATATCATGCGGCTGAAAGGCAAGGGCCGCGCGATGCTGACCGCGGAACGCAGCGCGCTCAACACCGTCCAGCATCTCACCGGCATTGCGAGCATGGCCCATGCCTATGTCCAGCGGATCGCGGGGACCGGCTGCACTTTGCTCGACACGCGCAAGACCATTCCCGGGCTGCGGGTGCTCGAGAAATATGCGACGCGGATGGGTGGCGCGCAAAATCACCGGATGGGCCTGTGGGACGCAGCGATGATCAAGGACAATCATGTCGCGGTCGCAGGCGACATTGGCGAAGCGGTCCGCCGGGCTGCCGATGCCGGAATCGAACGGATCATCGTCGAAGTCGACCTGATCGACCAGATCGAACCGGCCTTGGCCGCAGGGGCGACCCACTTGCTGCTCGACAATATGGAACCAGCCACCCTGCGCGGCGCGGTCACGCTGATCGGCGGACGCGCGGCGACCGAAGCCAGCGGGGGGATCAGTTTTGAAACCATTCGCGACAAGGCGGACACGGGCGTGGACTTTATTTCGGTGGGGCGTTTGACGCAGAGCGCACCGGCTGCGGATATTGGGCTGGATTTTGAACAGGTTTAAACGTTTGGAATATACCGTTCGGGCTGAGCTTGTCGAAGCATGGGCTTGCGCTCTCCAAAGTCCCTCGACTGGCTCAGGACGAACGGCGTAGTTCATGGCTATCGGGAGACCAAAATCGATAGTCTGGTTTGAATGGCTGTTCTGGATTTCATTCGTAGTTAGCTACGTGGGTGATTATGTCGTTGAAGGTAGTGTTTTAGAGTTTATTATAGCTGATTTGCTCACTTTTGGAATTGCGGCTCTATTTTGGTATATGATCACTCGTCAGTCTAACGATGTTTTCAAATGGATATACACGGTTGGAGCGATTGTTGGATTAGGGATATTCGGATTGGCGCTGACCGCAAATGTTATCAAGTTGGACTTTCTCGACAACGAACTGCTGGGAATGTCAGCGTCGGAAATTGTTTTCGGTATTGTTGTAAATAGTCTGAACATAGCTGCTGCTATATGCTTGTATTTGCAGCCATCTCGCGAATGGTTTGAAGCACAGGGTGCAGTCTTTGATTGGGACGACAAACCGCCAGGTGTGGTCAAATGAGAGCTTTATGGATATTGACCTTACTTTGCGCACCAACACTAGCCGACGCCCAATCCTACCAATGCAGCCCCCCATCCGGCCTGAACGCACCCGCCGAACGCAAGCCTGCGAGCGAACCCCGCCGCGTCAAGCCCGTCACCGGCTATACGCTCGCCCTCAGCTGGTCCCCCGAATTTTGTCGCATGCGCAAAGACAGTCGCCGCGATGCGACCCAGTGTAGCGGCGATCACGGCAGTTTCGGCTTCATCCTCCACGGCCTGTGGCCAGATGCGCGCGGTCCGGCTTATCCGCAATGGTGCGCACCGACCAAAGCATTGCCGCCCGTCGTGGTGAAGCGCAATTTCTGCATGATGCCGACGACCAGGCTGATGGCGCATGAATGGGCCAAGCACGGCACCTGTATGGCCAAACGCCCTGAAACCTATTTCCGGGTATCGCGGATCATGTTCGATGCAGTGCGCTTTCCGGACATGGATCGACTATCGCGCAAACCACTCACCGCAGGCCAGTTCCGCAATGCTTTTGCTGCGGTCAATGAAGGGCTTCAGCCCAATATGCTGAGGCTCAAGATCAATCAGCGGGGCTGGTTGCAGGATGTGAAAATCTGTCTCGGCAAGAATTTTCGTCCACGGCGCTGTCCGGCCGGGATGCGCTGGGTGAAAGAGGACAAGCCGGTGAAAATCTGGCGCGGGGCCTAGCCGTTCAGGGTTCGGGTTCCGGGATGATGCTTGTCGAGATGCTTGCGCACAATCTTCAGATTGCGGCTGTTGGACCGCCAGAAAAAGTCAAACACGTCACCTGCAAAGGGCACCGCACCCAAGGCGGTATCGATGCCAACATTGGCGGCCATCCGGGTTAGTTGCATTTTTGACATGCCGAGATTGCGCGCTTCCCAGACAATATAGGCGCCCATGATCGCGGTGACGATATCACCGACAACCGGGATCAGACCGACGATTGAATCAAGTCCGATCGGACGATTGAGGCCGGGAATGACGAAAGCGCGCTCCAATATTTTTTCCATCGCTTCGACGCGGTTGCGGACGGATTGCGGATCGCGGCTGACGTCGGGCAATTGTTCGGCCAGACGTTTTAACTGTTCTTCGGAAATTGCCATATTTCAGCCTCCCTGTCTTATACTACTCATACAGTTAGGATATGGGTATTCCGATCAGCGGATTCAATGGATGCCAGCCGCGCGGATTGACGGCAAAGCCGCGCTGCCCGGGTCGTGCGATCGACCAGCGGATCGGAACGGCGATCGGAATATAGTTATAATGCTGCACCAGCATCTCTTCAGCCTCGGCGTATAGACGGGCCTTTATTTCCAAATTGGTTGCGGCATCGGCTTCTGCGATCTTGGTGTCGGCATCGTTCAGGCAAATCGGGGTTTGAGCGCAGGTCAGGCGAGAGAGAAACCATTGCGGGCTGTTATAGGGTGTAATCTCGTCGATCAATATGGCGTTGGCAGGATTGTCGGCACTCGCTTTCACCAATTCAAGCCCAACCCTGCGCAAATCGGAACGCACCCGAAGGAACAGGATATCGGCGCCGACAGCATCGGGCAAAGTTACGGCGAGGGCCTTGATATTTCCTTCGCTCGCCTTCCAGTTGGTCACATGATTTCGCGCAAAATCGATACGTGCGTTCATTGTCATTGCGGCCCAGTCTGGACGCGCATTAATGCCCTCGACGTCTAGCGCTTCGGGAATGATCTTTTGACGGGCTTGCCAGGCTGTGACGCTGGGAAAAGAGGTTAGCAAGGCCGGACGATTGATCGCCATCGCCAGAATTTCCCGATTTTCCGGAACGGCCCAAAAGCCATCGGCTCGGGTGAAGAGAAATCCGAACATGCCCGCGACCGGGTCGAGCTGAATATTCCCGCTATCGACACCGGCTTCATCAAGCAGCGGGAGATGATGAAATTTGCCGCCGATGACCAAATTAGCCTGACCCAGCGTGAAACGGGAAATCGCCTTGGCTGCCGACTCGCTGTGCAGGGAGACCCAGCGATCTTGCTCTTCCTCATTTTCTTCGGTTTCATCTTGCGATGGTTCATCGAAACGGTTGAGCATGATCCCATTTGCCTCGCTCAGAAGCCGCATTGGCCCGGCGCCGTGACCGGCGCGGAACAATCCCATTTCCGGTTGCGCAAGCAGCTGGAGAAAATTCGGATGGGGAGATTTCAGCCGTATTTCGACGACACGTCCGGTCATCGATACAACTTCGTCAATGATCTCGACATCATTGGCGAGTCGGCTTCTCCCAAGCTCGGCAAATCGTTCGCGCAATAGTCTTGCGACGCGTTCGGCCGTCACCTGGCGGCCATCATCCCATTTGGCCTCGTAGAGGCGGAAAATATAACTGAGCCCATCATCAGTGACGATCCAGCGGGCCGCGAGAGCAGGGACAACCCGTCCCCGTTCATCCAGCCCCACCAGGCCTTTGGCGATGGCGGCGCGCATCGTTGCGGACGCGTAATTCAGACGGGTTCCGACCGGATTGATTCGCGATTCTCCGTCTTCAACAACCGTCACCCGGATCTGGTTTTCATCTTCGCCAAAGCTGCACGACGTCAGTAACGCAAGAGCGATAGTCAAGGGTCCAAAAAGAGACGCGGGTCTGACAGCGGAGATCATCGGGCTCTTATACGCAGAGTCCGGCTGGGATGCACATTGGAAATATTATTCTGCCATCCGTCGATGCGCGGCGCGACCAGACTGCGCGTGACATAGAAATAAAGCGGCAGGATCGGCATATCCTCGATCAACACCGCTTCCGCCTGACGCATCAGACGCCTCCGCTTGTCCGGATTGGGTTCGGCAATGGCATCGATCAATATCTGGTCATAGACAGGATTGTCATATCCGGAATAATTGCCGGCACCATTGGCTTGCCGATGGACGAGCAGAAAATTTTCCGGGGTTGGCAGATCTGCGATCCAGCCCGACCGGGCCAGGGTGAATTCATGGCGTCGGAGTGCCGCAAAATGGAGTGCGGCCTCGCTATTGAACAAGCTGGCTTCGACATGGAGCGGTTTCCACATCGCCGCCATGGCCACCGAAACCCGTCGGTGCTCGGCGGAGCTGTTGAACCTGATCTCAAATTCGAGCGGGTTGTCCGGCCCATAGCCGGCCTGACCGAGCAGCTGGCGGGCCTTGGCGATGCGCTGTGCCTTCGGCCAGTCTGCCCATCGCGGTTTGAACCCTTGGTCGCCAGCCAAGCCCGGCGGCAGCAGACCCCATGCCGGGACATTGCCGATACCGATCACCTTCTCTGCGATCCAGTCCCGTTCAACGGTCATCGAGAGTGCGGTGCGGATGCGGACATCGTCAAAAGGCGGAACGCGGGTGTTGAAGGCGAAATAATAGCTCCCGAGATACGGTACGCTATGGGTTTGATCGGGATGTTCTGCGACCAGTCTGCTGTGGCGACTGGCCGGGTAATCCGATGCAATATCTGCGCCGCCGGCAAGAAATAATCGCATCGCAGAGAGGCTGTCGTCCATCGGTTTCCAGATGATCTGGGCTGCCGGAGCTGGCTCGTCATGCCATTGGGAGTTGCGGATCAGCCGCGCGTGATCGTTGAGCTTCCAGTCGATCAATTGATAGGGTCCACTGGTGATCAATGGGCGATCCGATGTCCATCTGTTCCCGGCATCGCCAATCCGGTGCAGCGGAAGGGCGGCCAGAGCGGGATGGGCAAGCAATGCAGGTAGTGATGGATCGGGAGAGATGAGCGTCACCTGGATCGTCTGTGAATCTTGTGACGAGATTGATTTGATATTGTCGAACAGTGATTTCGCCGGCGCGGCGGTCTCGGCTGCCCGGAGCCGCTGCAAGATTTGCGGGAAAAGGGCCGCGGTCAATGCCGTGTGATCAGAGAAAGTCAGATTGTCCCGGAGCCGAAACGTCCAGTGCAATCCATCTGGTGAGATGTTCCACGCCTCTGCGAGACCCGCTTCGGCATTTCCGCTCGCATTCCGCCGGGTGAGGCCCTCAAATTGATCTGCGGCCACTCGCAAGGAAGACAGGTCGGAGATTTTTTGCGGATCCAGTCCCTTGATCTCGGAATCCGACAGTCGGACGATCTGATCGGGTCCTGGATTGGAATCACTGCTCTGTGAATCCGTACAAGCCCAAAGAAAGATCAGAATAGCCAGGAGTGCAATTTTTCGCATGAGGCATTAGTAATTGATTTTGCTGGATCGACAAATGGTAAGTCCTATGTTGCAGCAAAATCAGGAGAGAAGCAGATGGTCGGATTGCAATATGACATCAGTGCGATTGGAAATGTGGGCGCTGCGGTGTTGGCGCTATTGCCCGAAATTTCAACTCGGGCGGCAGAGATTGAAGAAGCGCGCCGCCTGCCGCAGGACCTCGCCGCAAAGCTCGCCGACGCGGGGGCGTTTAATCTCTCCAAGCCGGCTTCGCTTGGCGGTCTGGAATTGCCTCCATTGGACTTTATGAAGATTATCGCGACGCTTGCCGAGGCCGATGCCAGCGCCGGGTGGTGCGCCATGATTGCAGTGACATCAACCTTGGGCGCCGCCTATATGCGGGAAAGTGCGGCCAAGGAAATATTCGGTGCCCGCGACGTGATCACCGGAGGCGTGTTCGCGCCGATGGGCAAGGCGGAGGATAGAGGCGATCATTATCTGCTGTCCGGCCAATGGCAATGGGGATCGGGATCGGCCAATTGCGCATGGCTTGGTGGCGGCGCGATGATTTTCAAAGACGGCGAATTGCAGAGGTTCGAAAATGGTGCGCCTTATCACCGGATGCTGTTTTTCCCTGCTGAGGTCGTCAAATTCATCGACTCCTGGCATGTCGCGGGGATGAAGGGCACGGGATCGGGGGATTTTTCGGTAGAAGATGTGATCGTGCCCAAGGATTGCAGCGTCTCCTTCGTCGCGGATAAGCCGCGCGACTCCGGAAGATTGTATAAATTCCCGCTATTCGGTCTGCTGGCGCTGGGTGTGTCCTCGGTCGCGCTGGGCAATGCAAGAGCGGCTCTCGAAGAAGTGAAGACAATCACGATCAACAAGAAGACCCCGGGCGGCGGTCGTGCGATGGCACAGCGGGCGGTGGTGCAGGTGGACATTGCCCGGGCGACCGCGCAGCTCGAAGCCGCTTTCGGATATCTCGAAAATGCGGTCAGCCACTGTTGGGAAGAGGCACAGCAAAGCGGCGATATATCGGCGGGAGCGAAAGCCAATTTGCGGCTGGCCTGCGTTCACGCCACCGAGACATCGGCAGATGTCTGCAAGACCGCCTATACATTGGGCGGCGGTGCCGCGGTCTATTCCGGACATAGTCTGCAGCGCCGGTTTCGCGATGCGCATGTTGCCACTCAACATATTGCGACGGCGCCAGCAGTCTATGAACTGGCTGGCCGGATTTTGCTCGAGCAACCGGTCGATATGGCAATGCTATGAGCCGTCGCTCGCGGGGCCGGACTCGCTGGTGCCTACTGGCACAATCATCAGTATTTTCAACCGCGGTCAAAGTTTAGGCAAAGGCAATAATTAACAGGAGAGAAGCGTTATGACTGTTGTTGCAATTACCGGCGCAGGCCGGGGTATCGGTCTTGAACTGGCACGTCAGCATGCTGAACAAGGCGACAAAGTCTATGCATTTTTGCGTGATCCCGAAAATGCCGAGGCGCTCAAGCAAAGCGCTGCGAAATATCCCGGCCTGATCGTCCCTGTTGCCATGGACGTCGGTTCGGATGACTCGGTCAAGGCCGCCGCAGCGCAGGTCTCCGATCAAGTGGACATTCTCTATAATGTCGCGGGCATTGTTGGTCCGATCGCACCCGAGCTGGACGAATCCGACTGGTCTGCCTGGAATGATGTTCTGAACATTCTTTTGATGGCGCCGCTGCGGGTGATGCAGGCCTTGCTCCCCAAAATGGTGTCGGGTTCCAAGGTGATGAACTTCTCGAGTCAACTCGCTGCGTCCTGGTGGCCCTATGGTGGTTTCTACGCTTATGGCGCGGCCAAGGCCGGTCTCAACCGAATGATGCGGTCCGTCGCCATCGATCTGAAAGACCGCGGCATCGTCGTGGGTCTTGTCCATCCTGGCTATGTCCAAACCGACATGGGCGGGCCTGGCGCAGAAATCACACCGGCCGAAAGTGCTGAAGGTGTCCGCACGGTGGCCCAGGCATGGACGCTCGAAGAAACCGGCGAATTCAAGCGCTGGAACGGCGAAGCTCACCCTCTTTAGGGCGATCTGACATGCGCGCATTTTTACGCGCCTAGTCGCAAAGTCCAAATTGTCCCAATATTCGTGCGGACCCGCCTTGGTGCGATGGTTTGACGCGTCGGCATTATGTCGAGCCGAGAGGCACAAACTTTGCGGCTGACTTGCTTTTTTGCATTTCCTGCCCGAGCAGTCTGTGGGCGGAGAATGTCGTGATAAATCTTGCGATATGCCGGGTGATCTTGTCTGGTCATTGAGTGCTATCTGAAAGTGAAGCGACATGACGCAGATAATTCGCTGGAAAACCGGCTTTGAAATTGAATTGATGGCGCCGATCCCATTGTCACGGCAAGATCTGGCCGAAACTCTTGCAACACAAAATGGCGGAACGGTTGAACGATTCTTCCACAGCCAGTCTGAACCCAGCAAGGTACCCAATCATCCAACCTTTGACAATCTGACTCATGGGTTCAGATTGCTCGATCGGTCAGGGGAATGGGTGGCCAGTTTTGTCGATGATCTCACGCTCCAGCGGGATTGTAACAGACAGATAGCGTCACGGGCTGGCTGGTATCGGGTCATCGCCGATGACGGCCGAATACTCAGACTGGTGATGTTGCACTGCGACGCAGACGCCACCGCAGCAGAAATTCTGAGTCCGCTGGCGAATCTTTTTGGCACGGAGTTGCAATCTCATGATGCCGGGATGTTCCGGGTTGTCGATGATCGCGGGATATCCGTGGCCATTTGTGCGCCTTTGCCGGGCGAGCGCGAACGGCCGTGTGAAATTATCACGGCTCCGATTGAGTCAAATCACAAAGGAGAGCTTTCCAGCCTGTTACTGCAAGCCCAAGCCCTTGGATTTTCCATCCCCCAGGAGGGTGCAACCCATATTCACTTTGACGCCAATCCGCTTTGTTCAGC
This sequence comes from Sphingomonadales bacterium EhC05, assembly GCA_001650955.1. GTDB lineage: Bacteria > Pseudomonadota > Alphaproteobacteria > Sphingomonadales > Sphingomonadaceae > Parasphingorhabdus. The sequence goes on along the minus strand of LXYP01000023.1, from coordinate 35,747 downwards.
CCAGGCGATGGCAAATCTTGTTCGGTTATTTGGGCATTTTGGCCCCGAATTGAAGCAGCTGGTCGGCGTGAACCCAAATTGTGTGCGATTGGGGCCATGGCCCAAGGAGCTCGTTGAATTGACCGAAAGCGCGAGTTTCCGCGCAATGCCCTGGCCCGATGCGCGGCAAGCGCTCGCGAATCTCCGGCTCACCAAATATTGCGATTTCAATCTTCTGAATATTGCGATGAACAGCAGAGAGAAACACACATTTGAAGTGCGCATCTTGCCCTCAACTCTCGACGCAGACATGGTCTTGAACGCAACTGCATTGTTTGAAGGCCTTTTGCGCCTGTGCTGTGAACCGCAATATCTGCTCGACGATTTCCCCGAATCGCTGAGCGCGGCTGTCAAGGCAGCGCCGATATCAACCGCCGTTCAAGATTATTGGCAAGGCTGATCCAGAGACGGATGAGCGCCCATCTCCGCTTCGCAATTACATCCTTGGGTCAGGCGCAAAATTACCGTGCGTGGAAAAACAGCAATTTACCTGGCCCCGATGTCGCCATGGTGATCCCGCTCGTCCAGACACCCTGCCAATTCTGCGCATTGATAAAGGCAGGATAGCCTGGGTCTGCCCGGTCAGCTGCGATATCATAGCGAACATAGCGGTTGCCCGAGAAGAAGTAGATTTTGCCGTTGCCTGCATTGACGGCGGATTCAATCCGGCCCAGCGCAGGCAATCCAGGCCAGGTCTGATTGTTGATCGGTTTCGGGTAGCCCGGGTCTGTCCGGTCGGCAGCGATATCATAGCGCATATATTGGTTGCCGCGGAAGAAATAGACTTTCCCGTTACCACCATTATAGGCCGCGTCGATGCCGTTCGTCCACAGACCAGGCCAGGTCTGACCATTGATCGGCTGGGGGTATCCGGGGTCGGAGCGATCTGAATTTATGTCATAGCGAACATATTGGTTACCACGGAAAAAATAGGCCTTTCCGTTGCCGCCATTATAGACTGCGGTCATGCCCTGCGGCCAAAGACCGGGAAAGCTGGACGCATTTACAATTTGCGGGAAGCCGGAGTCGGTCCGGTCAGAAGCAATGTCGAAGAGCAGATAGTCCATCGCGCGCGACTGGCTCACCGGTACGGGATTTGGCCGGCCTGTCGTTCCCGTATTGGCAAAATTGCCGGCGGCATTTGTGTTTGTTCCGGTCCAGGTCAGGTTTCTCGCGCGCTGGTTGGTCGTCCCACCGAGCACCATCCGGCCATCAGGGGTCAGTTTTCCGGTATAGACGGTTCCGGTACTCTGGCGGCGGAAGCTCACCTGGCCGTTGCGGATTCCGTTATAAGTGATGACATCCTGGGTCTGGGCGCCCGTGGCGCTATCGATATAGGTGGCGTCGAAAAAGTTGGTGCCCGGACGTCGGCTCCAGCCGCTGGACAGTTTGCGTCCATTGCCAAGCTGTTCTGAAACGACCCAGCTTTGGCCGATATCAAAATTGCGTGGCGGAACAAAATTCCGGTTGAGGGCGTTATTCGGTATGGCATTATTGGGCTGGTTCAAGCCGGGATTATTGACTTGATTGTTGTTTGTCGATCCGGAAGATACCCCAAGTACCCCCAATAAAATATCTCTCAGGACATTGCCGGTCGACTTGTTTGCAGGGGCCGGTGCGGGCGTGGGTCTAGGCGCTGGCGTGGGGAAGGATTGCGTGGGGAAGTTCTGATTACTTCCGCCAAAACCACCCTTGCTGTTTCCGGTTGTATTCCTATTGCCAAAGGGCGAGCCATTATTCGCAACGCCATTATTGACTGCGGGCGGAGGCGTCGGGGATCGGAAATTATTTCCGCTGCTGTTGCGGAATTGATTCTTGGCCTGGACATTGCAGTCGACCCGCTGCGGCGTAGGATTATAAACGCATGTCCGATAGCTGATACCGATGCTGGTAAGAGCATTTTTGGTGGGATTGGCGGCATCGGCATGACAATCCGCACAAGATAATCCGGTTGTTCGCGCAAAGCTGATATTGGCTTCCGCCGGTCCAGGCATGATGAATAGCGATGTAACCGCAACAGCGGTCATTGATCCAGTGATGGCCAGCGCTCCGAGCATTTGGGATTTCTTCAAATTCACCTCCTGTTTATCATATCGAAGCCACATCCATTGCATATAGTGGGCTTGCGCTATTGGCGAACGCCTCTCAAAAACTGCCAATTGAGATGGCAGCATTAATTGCCAAAAATTGTTGCACTCCAGCGGTCAGTCGCCGCGTCCGAAGTGGTGCCATTGACAATATAATTGCCGTCTCTGGTCGGCGAACCGATAAACCGGCTTTTCAGAGCGGGACTGTAAAAGCTGATTTGGCCGTTGCGATAGCCTTCATAGTTGAGCACGTCGGTAAACCGGCTGCCATTGAGGTGCCACATGACGTCAAAGACATTTGAACTGCCGCGTCGGGTCCAGATCAGGTCAGCGGATTCGCCACGCCCGTTATTCAGTTGCACGATCCAGATATTACCAAGCTGAAATTGTGTATTGGCGCCCGTGTTGCCCTGGAAATTCGGCTGCTGGGGTTGCGCAACTTGCGGTGGTGGTGCCGGAGCAACGCTACAGTTCAATATATAACCGCAGCGGACAAAATTCTGGCCAATGCCTGTCAGATTTCCAGCGCTCGGTGTCGAGCCGGTATAATGACAGGTTGCACAGCTTTGTCCGGTTGCGGCGGCATGATTGGCATTGGCGCGAACCGGTTCAATTTTGAGAAAGAGGACCAAAAGAGCCGCAATACAAAGGCCAATCAGCCACGGCGACGCAAGCCTTTGTTTTACAATCATTTCCATCCCCCTGAACACCATCAATCGCAGTTGACCATGTTAAAGTCAATGCGAACATCACTCTCTGTCGAGGCAGCGCAATGGTCGCGGTTCGATTTTGCGGCAGCTTTCATGCCAGCGCTATATCTGGGTTGCCGTGCCTGCGACGACATAAAGTGTCACCAATATCCCTGCCAATGTTGCGCCCGGTCGATGGCTGCCGGTTCGGCGCCAGCAGAAAATCGTGATGATTGCCATCGCCGCCAGCAACGGAATGAATTGCAGAGCAATGACCGTCGAGAGCGGATCAAATCCGGTGATCAATGTGCCCGTGAGAAAGAATATCCCATAGATCAGACTGAGCAAAATGACGAAGCCCAGACAAAGCGTGGCGATCGCTGATCCATATTGCTTTGCGGTGGAATCACCATCGACCGCCAGTGCGGCGCACAGCGATCGGAGTGTGACAAAAAATGCGGCGGTGATCGGCAGGACATAGATGGCCGCAATCCCCCATTGGCTATGGCTGGGCAGTTTAATCGCCACGACCCAGAAGCGCAGGTCGGTGTGGAAAATGCGGTCCACCAGCAGCAAGGCGAGATAGGCGATGGTGACGGTCGCCATGGCGATGCATATTGTCCGGATCCAGGGTGACAAGGCCGGAGTCGCGGATGATCGGAACAATCGGTTCAACGATAAGGCGATTCCCGCTGAAGCCAGTGCCCAGATCGTCACTTGGGTGGTGATCGCCTGAGGGAGCCATTGCGATGCGGGCAGCCCCAGTCCCGCGGCGATGAAGACGGGAAAGAAAATCAGCGCCGGTAGGATGGTGCTGAAGCAAAATATTGTCCACCATCGGCGGTCGCGCGGGATGCCATTTGCGATCGGCGCGCGGCGAAGTGGCGCGAAAGCGGGCAGCCGGATCAATATGTCGAATGTACCGATCACGAGCAGTATGAAACCGAGCAAACCCAATCCGGTGCCAAATTCTTTCCACATCCAGATCTGGTCGCTGGCCGGGCGGGGGCTGCCGCCTTTCAGCGTCTTTGCAAACCAATCGGTTGCGCGACCGATGGCATCGGTCGAGAGATGATTTCCCGGATGGGTCGTATGGGGCTGGTGCAAGATGCGGGCGGTTCCATCCGCAAGCGAACCATAGAGCTGGCCTGCGACTATCTTGTCCTGCGTCCCGAAAACGGACTGCAATTTTGAACTTGTCGGCGTATCTATCGCGCGGTCGACACCCCACATGATCTGCGCAAATTCATCATAGAGACTGAACACAAGCGCCAGATTGCGCGGCCAATCAGGATTGCCTTCCTGCGCGAAGGGCGCACCCGTTGAGGAACCCTGCAACACGATCGACTGATAGGCGTCGGGCATCGCAGCGGCGGCGGCGAGCACCGTCCAGCCGCCCATGCTATGACCTTCCAGACCGATCTGATCTCTATCGACCATCGGCAAAGAACGCAGATATTTCAATCCATCTGGCCCGCCAAATCCATTTGAGAAAGCCGGGCCCTCGCTATAGCCGTGGCCGGTTTGATCCATGGATAAAACGACATATCCGCGTCGCGCAAATTCAATGGCAAAGCCATCCTGCGTCTCGCGCGAGTTGATGTAGCCATGGACCGCCAGAATGGCGGGAGCCGGGGCTGCCTCGCTGGCTCCGGCGGGGACATAGAGCAATGCGCTCATTTCGATGCCATCGGTGCCGGCAAATCGGATATCGCTGACCGAAATGCCGTCACTGGTGCGGATCATATGAGCCAGCATCGCGCCGGAAAATATCAGGATGAGACCGATGAGGGCGATCCAGTAAGCAGGCTTGGGATAGGGGTTTTCGGTCGAGCGGATCGGCGTCTCCAACGCCATATTTTTGTCAGTCATTCTCTCTGTCCCCCCGGATTGTAAACAACTGGGCGAATGCCCCCACCGCTCTTCCGGCGGTTCAATGGACGTTATATGATTTTGTGGGTCGAGGATAATTCATTTTCTCGGCTGAGGGGGTGTGCGCACTGGGCCGGAAATCCGTTCTTGCCCTTTTGGCTGCCAATCATTTGCCGAACCGAAGTGATTCAGGCATGAGCCGCTGTGATGATTCATCAGTTCCAGGTTCTGAAGGCGGTTAGACGTTGAACAATATATTCCCCATATTCGACTTTCTGAAAACCAAATCCGCTGAGGATCAGAAGACCATATTGATCACGCTTATCGCAGTCACCGGTGCGTCGACCCGCAATCCCGGTGCTCATATGGCGGTTGCGGAAGACGGCTCGTCGGTGGGTTCATTTTCGGGTGGCTGCGTTGAAACCGCGGTCGTATCCGAGGCCTTGGATGCGATGACAGCAGGCCAGCCGCGCGCGGTCCGCTTTGGCGCGGGATCACCCTATCTGGACATCCGACTGCCGTGCGGCGGCGGCATTGATCTGCTGTTCAACCCGATATTGGACACCATATTTCCGGACGAAATATTCCAACATGTAAAGAGCCGACAGCCATTTGTGATCAAGCTGGACGGCAATGCGTCTCCTATCATCTGGGAAGCGGCAGCCCCCGGTCGCAAATCGGTTGAGCAGGACGGGACCGCTTATCATATCCATCATATTCCTCCGGCAAAAATCATCATCTTGGGCCATGGGCCGTCGGTGGCGAGCCTCGCCCGGCTGACCGAAGCTTATGGAATCTCCTGCGAAGTCCTGTCGCCCGATGCTGCGATTGTGAATGAACTAGCCGGACCTGACATCTCGGCGCAGCTGCTCAAAACGCCGGGACCGTCGGACTTTCTCGATATCGACCCGTGGACGGCCTGTATATTCTATTTTCACGATCACGATTGGGAAGCGCAGCTGATGAAGCAGGTGCTCGACTCGGATGCTTTCTATGTCGGCGCGATGGGTAGCCATCACACGCACGCCACGCGAAAGCGGCTGTTAACCGAAATTGACGTTTCGCCAGCGGATATCGCACGCATGTCTGCGCCGATCGGGCTGATCCCATCGACCCGGGATCCGGAAACGCTGGCGCTCTCGACGTTGGCCGAATTGGTTGAATCCTATCATCGACAATTCGGACTGCGCGTCTGAACGATGGCGAGGGATAATTGGCTATTCTATCTGCTCGCCAACTCCGATAGACCATTTCAAACATAGAGTGACAGGGGATCGCATGAAATATAATCTGGCAACGGTCATCGCAGCTTTGCTGCTTTCGGGCACGGCATCGGCGCAAGACAGTGGTTCATCGGAAGAGAAACAGAAATGGGACGTCAACGCCCCTGAAGGTGCGACGATCAGGCAAGTGCCGATCAAGGTTGATGAGGGCAGCTGGATTGATGTCGATGTCAGCCCCGATGGCGGCAGCATTGTATTTGCCTTGCTTGGCGACATTTACACCTTGCCGATTACGGGCGGGAAACCAACCCGGATTGCCGAGGGCCTGGCCTGGGAGGTGCAGCCCCGCTTTTCACCAGATGGCAGCCGCGTCGCCTTTACCTCCGACCGTGGAGGCGGCGATAATATCTGGATCATGAACCGCGATGGCAGCGACAAAAAGCAGGTTACGAAAGAAAAATTCCGGCTGCTTTACCAGCCAAGCTGGAGCCCCGATGGCCGCTATATCGTCGCCAAGAAACATTTCACCACCGCGCGTTCGCTCGGCACCGGAGAAATCTGGATCTACCATGTTTCCGGCGGTGGCGGGGTGCGGCTGGTCAAGAAACCGAGCGACAAGCATCAGAAGGAATTGGGTGAGCCAATCTATGCGCCTGATGGCAAGTCCGTCTATTATACCCGCAATATCACGCCGGGTGGCACGTTCATCTATGCCCAAGACAGCAATAGCGATCTGTTTAACATCGAGAAATATGACCTGGAAAGCGGCGAGGTCACGACGGCTGTTTCTGGATTGGGTGGTTCGGTCCGGCCCAATCCGTCACCCGATGGCAAGAAAATGGCCTTTGTCCGGCGCGAGGCAACACGGTCGAAACTCTATGTCAGGGATCTCGAATCGGGCATTGAACGCAAAGTCTATGATGCGCTCGACCAGGATGTTCAGGAGACCTGGGCGGTGACCGGCGTCTATCCCAATATGGACTGGACTCCCGACAGTCGCGAGATCGTCTTCTGGGCTGGCGGGAAAATCCGGCGAGTGGCAGCGGATGGCAGTGCTTCGTCGATCATCCCCTTTGAGGTGAGTGATAGTCGCGGAATTGCTGACGCACCGCATCCGAAAATCACGGTCGCGCCTGACAGTTTCACGGCCAAGATGCCGCGCTTTGCCGCCGTCTCGCCGGACGGACAACAGGTCGTATTTGAAAGCCTGGGCCAGCTCTATGTGAAACCCATGGCCGGCGGTGCTGCCCGGCGGCTGACCAGTCAGACCGGCGAGCTTGAGCTTTTCCCCTCCTGGTCACGAGATGGCGGGACGCTGGTCTATGTGAGCTGGACCGACAGTGGTCTCGGCCAGATCAAGACGATTGCCGCTGCTGGTGGATCCGCGCGCGCAGTGACCAACCGGCCCGGCCATTATGCGCGGCCCCAATTTTCTCCCGACGGCAAGGCCATCATATTTGAAATGCAGGGCGGTGGGTATCTGACCTCTCCCTCATGGTCGGTCGATGCCGGCGTCTATCGGGTCTCTGCATCGGGAGGCACGCCGGTTGAGGTCATGAAGGGCGCAGCCAGTCCGCAATATGGCTTGGCAAGCGACCGGATATTCATGCTCGACAATGAAGATGACAAACGCGTCTTGATCAGCACGGACCTGAACGGCGAAGCCAGGCGCGTCCATGCCAAGGGTGAATTGACCAACGATTATGTAGTCTCGCCAGATGGGCTTCATGTTGCCTTTCGCCAGAGCTATGAAGCCTATGTCATGCCGCTGATGCCGGGCACCCAGGCGGTTGAAGTCAGCCCGACAAGCAAGTCGCTTCCGGTGACTCGGGTCAGCGCCAGCGGGGCGGATTATATTCACTGGTCCGGCGGCGGGCAGCGGCTCCACTGGAGTCTTGGCCCCACTGTCTTTTCCGAACAGACAAGCCGGTTATTCTCCTATGCCCCCGCGGCAAAGGATGCGCCCAAATATAGCCCGCCGACCAGCGGCGTCTCGCTCGAACGAACGGTCACGGCCGATAAGCCCTCGGGCATTGTCGCCCTGACTGGCGCGCGGATTGTCACCATGGCGGCGCAGGATGGCGGGATCATTGAGGATGGCGTGATCGTCATTCGCGACAACCGCATTGTTGCGGTGGGGAGCCGCGCAGACGTCAATATACCCGCTGGCGCGGCGATGGTGGATGTGACTGGCAAGATCATCATGCCCGGACTGGTCGATGCCCACGCCCATGGACCAGAAGGCAGCGACGAGCTTGTGCCCCAGCAAAACTGGTCTTCGCTCCAGAATCTGGCTCTGGGGACGACGACAATCCACAATCCCTCAAGCCGGGCCAGCGAGATATTCGTCGCCGCGGAGATGCAGCGAGCGGGTATGATCCTGAGTCCGCGGATTTTTTCCACCGGCGAGATTGTCTATGGCGCCAAGGCTGCATCAATCTATGCCGAGATCAACAATCTCGATGATGCACTGGCCCATGTCCGGCGATTGAAGGCGCAAGGCGGTTCGAGCGTCAAAAATTACAACCAGCCGCGCCGCGAACAGCGTCAGCAAGTGGTTGAAGCCGGGCGGCAGGAGAATATGCTGGTGGTCGCCGAAGGTGGCGCGCTGTTCGGCATGGACATGGCTTTGGTTGCGGATGGAAATTCGACGGTCGAACATAATATTCCGCTGGAAATATTCTATGATGACGTCGTTCAGATGTTCTCCCAGTCACAGACCAATTATACGCCGACCCTAGTGGTCAGTTTCGGCGGCATGGCGGGCGATCCCTATTGGCGGCAGGCGACCAATGTCTGGGAACATCCGCTGCTCGTCCATACGCCGCCCAAACGGCTGGCCGCGCAATCAACCCGCCGGACGATGGCGCCGGAAAGCAATTTTATCGATGATGACAATGCCCGCGAGGCCAAGAAGCTGGCTGATGCGGGGGTCAAAGTCTCGATCGGTGCCCATGGTCAGCAGGCCGGCATCGCCAGCCATTGGGAATTATGGTCCTTCGCGCGCGGCGGCATGGGCCCGGTCGAAGCGCTGGCCGCCGGTACCATTGAGTCTGCCAGGTCTTTGGGCATGGATGCGGACATCGGGTCGCTTGAAGTCGGGAAACTGGCTGATCTGGTCGTTCTCGACGCCGATCCGACCGAAGATATCCGCAACAGCGACAAAGTGCACCGGGTGATGCTGAACGGGCGGCTCTACGACCCGGTTACGATGAACGAAGTCGTGACCGGATCGCGCCAGCGCTTGCCTTATTGGTGGGAGTGAGGGGATTGTTGCACCTGTTAGTGAAATGGCTTTTGCGTGGAACAGGATTGATTCAGAATTATTGAACCGAGAGATAAATGCCTAAATTGAAAAATCTGCTCCTGCTTGTTCTTGGAACTATATTCGTTGGCGTTATACTCGCATATATTGCCGCAGGTTGGCACGAGCTTCCATTGGACGATGATGCTCGTGCCAAAGCGCCTGGTGCCTTCCTAAATAGCTCACAAGGTAAAATTCACTATCAGTGGTATGGCAAGGACGGCGCACCGGTAATTGTCATGGTTCACGGCTTTGCAAACCCAAGTTTTGTCTATCGGCAAAATGCAGATGCATTGGCTGCCGCAGGTTTCCGGGTGTTGACTTTTGATCATCTGGGAAGAGGTTGGTCTGATCGTCCAAAAACCAAATATGACGATCAATTTTATGAGCGTGAATTACTGGATGTTCTGGACGGTTTGGCTCTGAAGCAACCTTTGGGTCTTGTAGGGCTTTCAATGGGCGGCCTGACAACATCGAATTTTGCGGCTCGTCACCCCGACCGAGTAAAGGCGTTGTTCCTGTTTGTACCCGCGGGCTTTGATCTTGCTGCCGATCCGCAAAGCCTATCGAGAAAGATGATGAAGGCGCCCATTGTTGGTGATTGGATTTGGCGAGTTTTAGCCAAGCGAATAATGTTGGGTAACTCACAATATGATGAATCGAAGGCACAGCCGCATGATCGATTGCAAGGTGATGTGACCGAACAGATGAACTATCAAGGTTATTGGCAGGCTCTATCGTCGAGCTATCGTCATACACAAATGCACGACCGCGGAGATGTTTTTCAGAAACTCCAAGCCACCGATATTCCTGTCACCGCCCTGTTTGGAAGCGCTGATATTACAGTGCTGCCGAGCAGTCTGGGCAAACTCAACAAGATCATTCCAAGAGCTGAAACTGTAATGATAGAAGGCGGGGGACATGGGTTGAATTACCAAATGTCCAGCCAATCTAACGGACATTTGCTTGGCTTCTTTCGTTCCCATTTGGAGAGCGAATAGGCAAGACCATAGCCTAATTAACGGATGCTTTCGGGAAAAAGCCGCAGCAAACTAGTGTCCGTTAAAAGACGCAAAGGTGGACATTGGCGATTGGCTCGCTGCCGATCCACTGACGACCCGGCAGCGGCGATTTACCAAACGTATTGAAACTTCTGATCATTTGCGCTCCGGCTAGTCAAATCCGGACCGGTCTGCGTTGGTCATCTCTGGCGTTCCGGCCGCATCTTCGCGAAGAATGGGGATGACTGCAAAAGATTAGGCAGGCCAGAACGGCTCCCCCGCCAGCGCTTGCATGTAAAGCGCCACAGCAACCGCGATCTGAACCACGCCAAGGCCGACCACGATCGGCATCGCCGGCCATTTCTGACGGTCAGCGATATAGCCTGCCAGCGGCAGCGTTTGCATCAGATGAAGCGAGACGAAATGGGACGGGCGCAGATCGCCATATTCGCGCGACCAGCCAAAGAAGGGGATGACCTCTCCGCCTCCGCTCAGCGGTGCGCCAACAAAACGGCCGATGTTCGACATTTGCTGGGCGAGGGCCAGCGTGATGACGAAGCCCGTCGTCAGCCCGATAATCGACCCCAGCCATAATCCGCGGTTGGTGCGGTCACCTTTGCGCCAGATCTGGATCGCGAGAGCGAAAGCAGCCAATATAAGAAGAAACGCACCAAGCCCCATGAGCCCGTACATGATCTGCTCGAATCCGGTGTCTGAATTAAAGTGCGACCGCGTGCCACGCGCGGCCTGCACATTCACATAGACAAATTCAAATATCAGCGAGATGACCGCGAGATAGCCCGTTCCGATCAGGACCGGTCCGGTGCGCGTCGCGCGCGGGATTTGATGCGCGAGAACCGCCAAGGTGAAAAAATGTAACGCCAGCGATATGTTGAACTTCTGGGGCTTGGTCCAGATGGCCGCGCTATCCAGGACGCGCGGATCGAGCAACCATACGGGGATGAAAACAACGAAGGATGCCAGCAAAAACAACCCCGTGCACAGCATCAGCCGGGTGAAAAGATCATCCTCCAACTGTGGCAGCAGTGCCATCATCCGGCGTGTCTCTGAATGGGAGGTGGTCATGTCGCGCGCTCCTGCTTGCGTCGATAGCCGGCGCGCATCATCATGAACAGTGCGAGCCCGACCGGGCCGAACATGAATGTGGCCGCCAATATCGGTGCCTGAATAAGTCTTGCGATCCCCAGCTTGTCTGCCTGAACCGCGATCCAGCCGCCGATAAACAAATCAAAAGCGAGATAGTGGACCCAGCCAGCCAGCAGCAATTCGTCTTTTCCGAATAATATTTTCACCTGCGCGAGCGAGCCAAAGCCGCCGCCCTCCACGGTATAGACATGGGCAAAGATCAGTCCGGCATAGAGCATGCTGAGGCCGAACGGTATCAGGAAGCGTGGGACGAATAACAGCCCAGGCCAGCGGCGCGGAAGCAATATCAGGATCAACCATCCGATCATCGCCGCCTGTCCCGCAAAGCCAAATAGCGTTTCGAGCGGAATGGCCAGAGCAGGCCCCTCGGTCAACATGAGCACGCGGCAGAGTTGGCTAGCGAGATTATCTGAGCATTTTCCATAGAGATACCTTATCTAGCCACTGTCTGGATTTCTGACTAGCATCAGACTAGACAGTGTCAAGATGTAAAGTTATCATGGGTCATGTCTGAATCTAACACCCCTGCTCAGCCTAAGAGGAAATCAAGCTATCATCACGGCGATCTGCGCTCGGAACTGCTAAACGCAGCTGAATCCATATTGTCCGAAAAGGGAGTAGAGTCATTTTCCTTGCGCGCCGTGGCGAAGCGGGCAGGTGTTAGTCACGGTGCGCCAGCTCATCATTTCACGGATGTCCGGGGGTTACTGACCGCTCTAGCTGCGATTGGCTATGAACGGTTTATCAATTGTCAGAATGATCGCCAGCGGTTGGCAAAGGCAGATCCGGAATCGCAATTGGCAGCCTCTGGCCTAGGCTATATTGACTTTGCATTGGAAAATCCCGCACTTTTCCGCTTGATGTTCTCATCTGAAAAGCCTGACAAATCTGACGACCATTTGGCGCGTGTTGCAAATGCAGCTTTCAACAAACTTGTCGATGATATCCAGAATTTGCGCCAAATTGATCCGTATATTGATTCGGCTATTATGCAGGAGGTGATGACGGCATGGGCAGTGGTGCACGGCCTGGCCGATCTCATGATCGCCGGGCGCGCGGGACGCGCAATCGCGTTTGAACAGATGACCAGCGCTGCCCGTGACGCGGCGCTTTCGGATCTTATTTTGGGCGCGCTTGGAATGAAGCCAAGGTTGTGATGTCCGCTTCGGGATGTTGCGGATATTAGTTGGCACCCGCTAATCGTACACTTCCAAGACGTCCACCTCTCCGATATATCGTCCCTCCCAAAGATAGAATTTTGTAACTTTCTCGATCAAAGGAATAGCATCTTTCCCCACTAACGGAAATATGAAGTCGACCTCTCGAGTTTCTCCAAGCTGCATTGGGCCGTCGACCAATATTGGAGCGCCATCACTTGCCGGTATTTGTGCCCTTCTATTCTCAAAAGATTCTTTGACGGCAAAACATGGGCATGACCATCCCGGCAGAATGGCGTTAGAACGCGTGGAGATTTCTTCTGGGTATAGCGAAAGCTCTACTCTCAACTGGGGAGCGCGTGAGGCGAAAAGTTTAGCGCGATCTTCTAGAGACATCCCCCTTTATATGACTGTCTTGCGAGAATAGACAATGTCCGCTGTCGGGATGAAGACGCCATTAATGTTCATGACTTTCGATGACGGCACTCCATCCAGTTTCTATTATCTCCGGCTGCATTAGGGAGAATCTGGTTCATATTTCCATGCCAGGTCCAGCAACCCCCACAGTTCCGAAGCGAACCATGCGGAAATGCCCGGATTTTGTCAGACTCTGCTATTCCAAAAGGGACCATCATCAACTGTTCTGGCCTGATCTTCCGACGCCGTCATGGCGGCCTTCATCGGCCAATTGCACAGGATTTCACGATGTCAAAATGTCACCCGATGCTGAGACGTAGCCTCTGTGATCGCGCGTCGTCCGATCCGCCTATTTGCGATAATCCAGCGGTGGATCGCGATCACCGAGCAGGGATTTATACTGATAGTCGGGACCGCGGGCCTTGTCGAATTCCACCTTTGCTTCGGCGCGAAGTTCAGGATTGGTATAGAGTTCGATCGCCGCCAGGGTCAGGGTTTTGGCGGCCACCTGAACGCCCTTGAAGCCGATGGACATGCCGCTGGCCGCTGAGGATTGCCAGCTATGTGCAGAAGTGCCGGGGACCCAGGTGGCGGTATTTAGACCAACCGTCGGTGTTGCATAAGAGACATCTCCGACGTCGGTGGAGCCGTAGCCGAGCGACACCGCATAAGGTTGTATTTCTTCCTGACTGCCCGGCTTCAGATTGGGCTTGTCGAAGCTGGCATAAATGCCATCGGCAAATGCCTGTTCCTCGGCGGTATATGTGATCCCGCCGATCTGCCGCAATTTGCTGTCCATCATCTTGGCCAGCGGCTCGTTGACGAGCAGCGGATTGTTGCCGTGAATGACTTCCCAATCCACGGTCGTGCCGGTTCCGAGCGCCGCGCCGCGTGCAGCGTCTTCAACTCTCGCCCAAATCTCATCGACGCCATCCGGGGCGGGGTGACGGACATAATAGAAGACTTCGGCAAAATCGGGAACGACATTGGGGGCGACACCGCCTTCGGTAATGACATAATGGATACGCGACTGCTGCGGCACATGTTCACGCATCATGTTGACCATCATGTTGAAGGATTCGACTCCATCCAGGGCCGATCGAGCTTTTTCAGGTGCCCCGGCAGCATGGGCGGAGACGCCGCGAAAACGGAATTTGGCGGAGCGATTGGCCAAAGTGGTGCGCGCGGCGGCCGAGTTTCTGTCTGCAGCATGCCAGTGCAATGCAAAATCGACATCCTCGAACAGGCCGGCGCGGACCATATAGACTTTGCCACTGCCGCCTTCCTCTGCGGGTGTACCGTACAGCCGGACGCGACCGGGGGTGCCGCTTTTCTTGAGCCATTTGCTCACCGCGATGGCGGCTTCTACCGATCCTGCACCAAAGAGATTATGACCGCATGCATGGGCGGCACCTTTGCCTTCAATTGGTGACCGGATGGAGACCGCGTCCTGATTGATGCCGGGCAGCGCGTCATATTCAGCCAAAATCGCGATGACCGGTCCGCCTTCACCATATTCGGCCATGAACGCGGTTGGTATGTCGGCGACGCCGGACGTGATTGTAAAACCGTTCGCGCTCAAACTTTGTTTGAGCAGGCCGCTGGATTTTTCTTCCTGATAGCCAAGTTCGGCCCATTCCCAGAGTTTTCGGGCGGTGTCGGCGGATTGATCCGCGCGTGCGTCGATCAGTTCGATGATTTCTGCCATCGGGTCCGCCGGTTGGGCCAGAGCGGAAGTGGGCAGGGCAGCAAGAGCAAAAACTAGCGCATATCGGATCATAAAAACCTCGTTCAAAAGAAGATTGATGAGGGGATGGCACATTATCGCATGGTCAAGCAACCAAGTTGTTGGATGACATTTGGCTGGCGAGTCTGTGTCAATTGCAAAAATGCAACTCGCAGGTGCAACATTTCATATTGCAACCTAGTTGGAGTGGGTCATAGTCGGGGCTCCTCTCCCAATCCTCATGGAGTATGATCATGAACAAGTTTTCTTCTGTAATTCTGGCCGCAACGGCCCTCACTCTCTCGGCAACTGCCGCAAACGCTGCAGATGCGGAGCGCAACGACCGTTTGTTTGATGCTTCCGGCTCGAGCGTCGCTAAAGTTAATCGCGTCTCCGAAGACGGTGATGTTCTGGTCATTTACAAAGGCAAGGTTCGCCGGATTCAAGCGGAAACACTTTCCAAGACCGACGGCAAATTGACGACTACCCTGACCAAGACAGAAATTCGTCGTTTGAAGTAAGTCTGTTATAAATTTGACGCGGCCGTTCAACGGGTTCCGTGTCACAAGAAAGCCGGTGCTCCCCTCTTTACGCGCCGGCTTTTTTTTATGCGCGTTGCGGCGGCGACCAGATCTTCCGGCGTGTTGATATTGGTGAAACTGTCGGGATCGGGCCAGACGAGGCTTTCCGCCCCGCACTGTCTTGCCAGCCACCGCAAAGATGGCGACCGTTCGCCCAAATCGTGGGTTTTCCGTATAGTGTTCACGATGTCCGAGCGCCAATAGGCGATGGTCGGGTGCAACTGGTCGTCGCACTGGGCCAGGCAGGTATCGGTTTGTTCAGCGAGTTTTCCGAGGAGCTCTGTCGATATGAATGGCGCATCGACCGGGATTGTCAGGAAGCCAGCTGCGCTAGGATGGAGGTCGACCAATTTGGCCGCGATCGAGTAAATGCCCCCGACGGGTCCCCTGGGCATGTCGGGATCATCGGCAATATGCGTCAGTCCCGTGCCCAGATCGTCTTTTGCCGACAGCAGAATATGATCGGCGATCCCGGCATATTTGTGGATCTGGTGATCGATAAGCCGCATGTCGCCGAATGTGATCAATGCTTTGTCCGACCCCATTCGGGCCGATTGACCGCCGGCGAGAATGACCAATATGGGCGGTCGATTGTCATGCATGGCTCAGGCTCCGTCCGAGATGGGGAGCGGCTGTTCTGACTCTAGCTGCCCAATCTGTCCAGCAAATCCCCGATCAGGTCTACGCTTTCTGTCGGTTCCTGAGGTTTATCGGTTCGGCTATGCGCCAATTGGCGTTGATCGGGCGCGCGCGCCTGCGGTTGTGATTTTGCGGCTGCCCAATGGCGTTTGGGGCCTTTCTTCGCGGCTTTGGGATAGATGAAGCCATTGACCGGAAAGGCAGTGGTCCCCAGCTTCCCAATCGGCGCATAATATATCCGGACGCGGCTCCAGTCGCCTTTTTTGGACACATCGCGCGCCGCAACCCGTCGTTCAATCTGCCCCCGGCGGCCGTTGATCGGTGACCAGTTGGCATGGCTGATCAATATATTGCGATCATCGACAATCTTCTGGACCACAGCGATATGACCCAGCCGCATCGATCCATGGCCAGGGAGCGACAGGACGGCGCCTTCGACGGGATCGCTGCCGCGTTGATAGCGACCATCGGCTTTGTCCCACCAGAGATGCGCATCGCCATAGATCTGAATGCCGCTGATCTGGCGGGCAAAGGGCACGCACTGCAGATATTCCTTGGCCGCCTGATCTCTGGCTTGCACGGGCGTCGGGAATAGCACCGCCTGTGCCGCAAGCAGGATCGGAATCATCGCATTGCGAATCACGGTCGCCAAATTTTTTACAGCTGCAACAGACATGCCCGGTCAGATAAGCCGCAAGCACGAAGGCGCTGCTAAAAATACCGGTAAACAGATTATCAACCATGATCGCTCGTCAGCGAGCGCTACCTCAGGTGAACAGCTCCATTATCAACTTCAAAATGACGCGAGCTGTCCGGCACAGATTCAAATAATCCCGGTTCGGTGCCTGTCAGCCAGACCTGGCCGCCTTTTTCAAATAATTTGTCAAACAGTGCCGCCCGCCGTTGGGGGTCGAGATGAGCGGCGACTTCATCGAGCAACAATATTGGCCGGGCTCCGCGTTTTGCCGCCACCAGATCGGCATGGGCGAGAATGATCGAAAATAGCAGGGCCTTTTGCTCTCCGGTCGAGCATTTTTCTGCGGCCTGCTGTTTTCCGGCGTGCAGCACGGCAAGATCGGCACGGTGAGGGCCTCGCAAGGTCCTGCTGGCGGCGCGATCTGTTCGGCGATTATCTGATAAAGCCTGCCGCAGCGCGTCTTCGTCGCGCAAGCCATCGTCGTTGAGTGTCAATGCTGGAATCGCAAATAGATTGGCGCCTGTTTCACCCAGCGCTTCATTCAGCCCGTCGACCATGCGATTCCGGGTTGTCGCGACGGCGCTGCCAAATTGGGCGAGCTGATTGTCCAGAGCATCGAGCCAATCTGTGTCCGGCATATATTCATGCGCCAGCAGGCGATTGCGCTCTCGCCGGGCCGCGTCATAGCGACTGCAATTGCGGGCGTGGGCGGGCTCGAGCGCTGTCACCAGCCGGTCGAGAAAATTTCGTCGTCCCGATGCGCCTTCCATGAACAGGCGATCCATGGCCGGCGTCAGCCACAGGATCGACAGCCATTCGGCCAGATCATTGGTCGGGACTGTCGCTTCATTTATGCGGGTTTTGCGGCGCTCTGGTGATTCGGCATGGGTCCCCGTGCCGAGCTGGACATCTCCGATATGGGCCGCGACGGCAAAATCTCCGACGCCCTTGTCATGTGCCATATCGCGCAATGGCGCCCGGCGCAGCCCGCGGCCCGGCGCAAGCAGGGACACGGCTTCCAATATATTGGTCTTTCCCGCACCATTTTGGCCACTGAAGATCATGAATCCCGGTGACGCGTCCAAGCGCAAGGATGGATAGTTGCGAAAATTGTGAAGGGTGAGCTGGGTCAGGGTCATGGCTGGCCGTTGGTCTAGCCATCGCACTGGTGGAATTGAAGTAAATTCGCGCCAATTCCGGTCGGCCGTTAATACTCTGTTCATAAAATACTAAAAGTTAGTAAAATATACTAATAATTAGTTTTGAACTATATGCCAATTTTGGACAAATTGTACTAAAGTATTGATTTATATAGATATATTAAAACTGGCACGGCCTGTGCAATGTAAGAGACAACTTCGCAAATATATCGCGAAAAACAGTTTAGACAAAGGGAAATCAAAATGTTCAACAATATCTCAAACAACTTCGCCGCCGCCGTTGCCGCCATTTTCTCTGCCGCTGTTTTTGTCGGCGCAAGCGTCGGGCCCGCCGTAGGCAATGCTGCTTCGGTTATCGCGTAACCCATTCTAGTCTTTCAAAAGGAAAATCAATATGTCACATAGTCTTCAAAACTCAGTCTCTGCCGCCTTCGCTGCAATTGTATCAGCAGCTCTTCTGGTTGGCGCCAGTATCGCACCTGCCATCAACAACGCATCTTCCATGGTGATCTGATGGCGATTAAGAACAAACCCACCGGATCCCAGCCCAGCAGCTGGCCAGAACCCATCGGATCGAACAAAGGAAGCAAGCCTCCCATGACAAAGAACAAACTTCGCCTAGACAAAGCCAATGCCAAGCTGATGGGCGTATGCTCAGGGCTCGCAAACTGGAGCGGGATCGACGTCAATATATTGCGAATCGGCTTCGTGCTGGCTGCCCTTTTCGGTGTTGGCGCACCCGTGCTGATTTATCTCGCGATCGGATTGATTGTTGATTGAACAGCCATGTCATCTGACACTGGATGATATAACATACGGAAATTATTGAATAAATATTCTAGACCGCTCTGACAAATCTGTGTATTTAGTGATCTACAGCCTATCACTATTTGTCGGAGCGTAGATGTCCGCCGGTTCACACCATAGCCACGACCACCATCACGGACAGATTACGCATAGCCATCATGATCGCCATGGCCCCCATGGCCATGTCCCGGCCAATTTTAGCCGCGCTTTCGCGCTCGGGATTGCACTCAACACACTCTATATAATTGTTGAAGTGATTTACGGTCTGATGGCGGGATCCGTGGCTCTCTTGGCTGATGCCGGACATAATTTGTCAGATGTTCTCGGGCTCGCCGTCGCATGGGCAGGGGCAGAGCTCGCGAAACGCCCTCCTAGCAAGCAATTTACATATGGTTTGGGTGGCTCATCTATCTTGGCCGCATTGCTCAACGCGTTATTCTTGCTTGTTGCCTGCGGTGCAATCGCTTGGGAAGCGGTAAGCCGGATAGGCAGCCCTGCTCCAGTTGCTTCCACAACGGTGATCATTGTCGCTTCGATCGGAATAGTGATCAATTTTGGAACCGCGATGCTGTTCATGCGGGGGCAAAAGGAAGACGCGAACATTCGAGGCGCATTTCTGCACATGATGGCAGATGCTGGCGTATCAGCTGGCGTCGTCGTTGCAGGCATCATCATCTATTTCACCGGATTATATTGGATCGATCCGCTGATCAGCCTGGTGATCGTGGGAATTATTTTCTGGAGCACTTGGGGGCTGTTGTCCGAAGCGGTGCGAATGTCACTGTCTGGTGTCCCGAGAAATATTGATATTGAGAACGTGATGGATTCTCTGTCCGAATTTCAGGGAGTCCAGACGGTTCACGATCTCCATATCTGGCCAATGAGCACGAGTGAAAATGCGCTTACGGCTCATCTCGTTATGCCGGATGGGCACCCTGGCAAAGGGTTTCTGGCGGAAGTCGAGCGGGACATGAAAAGGCGATTTGCGATTCATCATGTGACGATTCAGATTGAACTCGAAGATGAAGAAGCAGGATTGTGCGATACAGAATGCCCTCGCTGATTGTGGAGCAGAATTGATCGGGCCTTTTCCGACATCAGCTCTGCATTGCCTCGACATGCTATCGGCATTCTTACCGAAGCCGATCGATATTGGATGATGACCCGATATTGCGCATGGTGTCTCTCGACAAAGGCGGGAGATCCTGCTGACAGCAGTCCGGTCAGCGCTGCAAATACCCATTTGCCAACGGCTCTGATGCTTCCGGAAATATTTCCATCAATCCAACTATCTGCTGCGCCATTGCACTCATGGACATCTTTCGTTGCACAGGCAGAAAAGCAACCTATGGTCGACCAAGCTCGCGTTCTTTAATATCGCGAAGGGGAGGATTTGTGCACGACGAGATAAAAGCGAATTGGCTGTCGGAGATCGTTCGTCGTTTTTCGATCTTCGTTTATACGATAAATGGTTGGACGGCTGTTCAAGAAAATCCACCGCCTGCGAAAGCCGTGATCATTGCGGCGCCGCATACCAGCAATTGGGATTTTCTCTATTTTTTCGGGTTGACCAATAAACTGAATTTGCAATCATATTGGATTGGCAAAAACACCTTGTTCAAATGGCCGTGGGGCAACATGATGCGTCGCCTGGGCGGTATTCCTGTTGATAGATCGCAATCCCAGAATATGGTTGATGCGATGGTTCAGGAATTTGCGAAACGCGACAAGTTCATCTTGACGATTCCTCCAGAAGGCACACGTGGCAACGTCAAGCAATGGCGCACCGGATTTTACTATATCGCCCTCAAAGCAAAAGTTCCCGTAATCATCGGCATGATGGATTATGCAAAAAAAACCGGAGGGCTCGGTCCATCATTCATGCCGACGGGAGATTATCAAGCGGACATGCAAAAGATCAGCAGCTTCTATCATAGCGTCACTCCCAAATATCCGAACAAGGCGATGGAGGATATCGTGGCGACAATTTCAGCGGCTGATACGCTTAAAAATGAAGAAAATTCGCCATAAGGCATGTCTCGATTGAGACTTTTTCAGGATGACGCGCCACTCTGCCCATCAGTCCTTGAGCGTTCCTGGTAAGGTGATCAAGCCGCTTTGGCGAGCAACTTATTCTCAATGATATTGGCGAATGTGTCACTGTCTTGCGCGCCGGGTACCATGAATTTCTTGTTGAAGATGAACGCTGGGACACCGGTGATGAAACGGTCCTGCCATTCGGCTTCCACAGCACGAACTTCCGCTGCAAACATGTCCGTGCTGAGCAAATCTCGCGCCCGTTTTTCATTGAGGCCAACGGATGAAGCAATGGCGATCAAAGACTTGTGATCGCTGACGTCTTTACCATCTGTAAAATGGGCTTTGAACAACGCCAGTTTAAGCGCTGTCTGCTGTCCCATTTCGCCGGCCCAATGGAGCAATCGATGTGCATCGAACGTGTTCACCATTCTCATATTTTCATGATAGCTGAATTCAAAATCGAGATCGCTGCCCGCGCTTCGCAACCGATCGCGATTGGTCTTGCTCTGCTCGGGTGTTGCCCCATATTTCTGCGCCATATGCTCGTTGATATCCTGGCCCTCCGGCGGCATGCCGGGGTTCAGTTCGAAGGCATGCCAAGCCAGCTCAAATCGTGCTTTGCCTTCGAATTGCTGCATGGCTTTTTCAAGCTTCTTATAGCCGATGATGCACCACGGGCAAACCACGTCAGAGACGATATCGATAGTAATGACGGGCGTCTCGGACATGGCAAATTCCTTAGTTAGGATCAGGCTTTCTCAAGCGTGCATTGCAGCGGATGGTCATTTTTGCGCGCAAAGTCCATGACTTGCGTGACTTTGGTTTCCGCAACTTCGTAGCTAAATGTCCCGCAAACGCCGACGCCCTTCTGGTGGACATGCAGCATCACTCGCGTGGCTTGATCGATATCCATATTGAAGAAGCGCTTCAGCACCAGAACGACAAATTCCATCGGAGTATAATCGTCGTTTAGCAAAAGCACTTTATAGGGTTTGGGCTTTGCTGTTTGGGCGCGGGTCTTTGTGGCAACGCCCATATCGGTATCGTCGCCGTCATCAGAGCCTTTGTCCGCGTCATCATCTCCCGCCATATCAACAGGATTTTGTGCCACCCGTGAAGTGTCATGTGGGCTATATTGCCATAGCGGCGAGAAAAGAATCTGTGTGTGTTTCATCTGGGGCAGGATATGGTATTTTTCCCCTCAAGGGCAAGCCACCGTTTGATAGTTTTTTTCAAGTTGCACCAAGTTGCTTTGTTTCGGCGCAAATGAAAAAGGCCGCTCCCTAAGGAACGGCCTTTTTCTGGTCACTTATCTGAGCGGCTTACGCTGCTTTTTTAAGTTCTTTACGCACTTCGCTAACGCGATCAGCGATGGGCTGATAGGCTTTGCCAGCGAGCTTGACAACAGCATCTGCATTGTTTGAAGTCTGGTCCATGACCCGATCCAAACCGCTGCGCATGTAGTCAGCCTGTTTGGCAAACATGTCTTTTGGCGTCGCAACGCTGAACAGACCCTGCAACGCGCGGCTGGCTTCGGTCATGTTTTCACGGGTGTACTTCAGGTTGGTCTTGCCGATTTCCTGAGCGCCTTTTGCGGTGATTTTGCCGGTTTCGATCAAGGTTTCGATGTTCTCGCGGTTGAATTCAACGGCGGTTTTCGAGAGTGCAACGGCACGGTCAGCAGCTTCTTTGGCGCGAACCTGTGCGTCTGCAGTCAGTTTTTCAAAACGCGCGCCGAGTTTTTCAGCGGTGTTCTTGGCGGTGTTAGCGGCCTTGGTGTTGGCGGCTTTGGTGTTTTTCACAACGCGCTTGGTTGCGGTGGTTTTGGTTGTAGCCATTTTTTTGGTTCCTTTAGTCGCAGTTTTTTTGATGGTTGGTTTCGTTGCCGTTTTACGGACAACTTTTTTCGCTGCGGGTTTCTTCGCAGCCGTCTTTTTTGCAGCCGCAGGCTTGGCAGCGGCAGGAGCTGCCGGCTTTGCTTCGGTTGCGGTCGTTTTTGCAGCAGCAGGAGCAGCTTCTGCTGCCTTGCTAGCTACTTCGGTTGCCGACGCAGTTGCAGCAGGAGCTGCCTCTGTAGAGAGCGAGTCGGACTTCGGTGCTGCCGGAGCAGCGTTTAAATCTGTTGTTTTCGTGTCAGCCATGATTGCTTCCATTCGTTTGTTGCAGTGCACAATTACGGGAGCAGGCGGATAATGTCAAGGTTTTATGTTGCAGTGCACAATAAGTCAGAATTCCCAGATAAATCACGAAAATTCAATTGGATAGCCAAGTGCATCCTCGAAAAGAATGGCAAGCGGTCGAAAAAATGCTGCACGGCAAAAGCCGATCTGTGCAATTGATGGGATCAATTGCACAGATCGGCTTGTCGCCTCCAACGCCTCCAATCGATCAGACGATGAAGGCCGTATTGATCGCGATCAGCATCGCCATAGTCACGACGCTGGCATTGGCCGCCGCATTTACCGAGATACGGATTGGCTTGGCGACGGCATTGAATCGGTCTTCATATTGCGGGTGCTCCGTGCCCATCATCCGGTCCCACCAGGTGAAATATAGGCCGAAGTTGGTCTTTCCTTCGCTATGGTGGAGATCATGATGGGTGGTGGTGGTGATCCATCCCAATGGGCTGCGCGTCCATCCGGCTGGAAACAACTCGACCCCGGCATGCCCCATCACGTTGCGAATGATCATATGGGCAAGGAATATGAAGATGGCAAATCCATACATCGGCGCGCCCAGTGTAGAAGCCAGCAGCAAATAGACGGGAACAAACGCCGCCTCGGTCATCGCTTCGAACGACGAGAAGCTATAGGCGGCCCAAGGTGTCGGGGTGCGTGACTTGTGATGATGGAGATGTGAGAAACGGAACATGGCTTTCAGATGCAGTCCGCGGTGCATCCAATAGAAATAGGCATCATGGGCGACAATCATTGCCATTACTTGAAGCGCGAGAATCGGCCAGTTGATTGCGCTCTCGTTCACTGAGATCCAGCCCGCTTCGATAAACAGAACCGTGCTGATGGTAGTTAGCCCGAAGACAGCGACAGTGCGCATCGATGATAGAAATTCGCGCTTATAGTCGGCCCATTTGGCCCGCCTCGACTGGATGCGGCGGGCGTCGGACCAGCCTTTGGCGAGCCATAATATCAGTGAAATCGCACCGGCCGCAATCAGATAGCGTCCCAGATCGAAGGTGAACGCGTTGATCATATGGTCGATAATCTTGGTGTAAAGGTCAGGCACTATTTGTCTCCATCAACAGGGGCGTCATAAGATGGTTGCTTTGTGGAGGAAGCAGTCAGCTTGTTCTCTGCAACGATGAAAAATGTTGATGGATTTCGAAATTGATCAGGGTTTTTCACTATTGATCAATTTGGGCTTTCCGGAAATCACTAGGAGTTATACCGGTTTCGGCTCGAAATGCGCGGTTGAATGGTGCCAGACTATTATAGCCCAAATCCATTGCAATTGTCAGGATCGGCAAGTCGACCAGATTACGATCCGCCAGTTTTTCCTTGGCTTCGTTGATTCGATAGCCATTGAGGAATGACGAAAAGTTGCGGTGACCCAGCTTTTGGTTGATCATGTTCCTCAACCGATGTTCTGGCGTATCGAGATGCACTGCAAGTGATCTGATGGTGATTCCGGTTTCGCGATAGACACCATTTGCCATCGCATCTCGGAGCTTGTCTTTGAGCACGGTTTCCGAGGGCGAAAGACTGGCTGCTTTCGGTTCATCAGAATTTCGATCGTCCGTCATCATGAGGAGATCAGGATCAGTTCTGAGCAGAGCGAGGCCGCCGAATAAGATCAAGGCCAGTATCAATATCCCATTGACGGTCTGGACGAGGGCATTGGTATCCTGATTCCCGAAGATCAGCTCGTAAATCAATATCCCGCCGGATTGTAGTCCGATCAGAATAGGCAGATAGATTCGAATGAGCCGGCGGCGGTAGACCAGATCGTCGACCAACCCGGAGAGGGCAACGTAAATGAGGTCTGCGACCAATGCGAGTGATGTGAAATGGATGATATAGAAGCCTGGCCCGTTGCCGGCGTCAACGAAATGGGCAAGTGACCAGCCTATTAGATAGGTCAGGCCCAGCAGCGCAAGCAACCATCTCGGGGGCGCGCGCTCAAACAAACGTCTGGCAAAAAGCCAAATCCAGAATGGTGTGATCAGCGATAGAAGATCGATCAGACGCCTGAACGGCAAGTCTGAACCGGCCAATCCGGAACTGTTGATCAGGTAGGACGCCCCGCCAATTACCAGTCCCGCCAAAGGAATTTTGAGCGACGGCCGTGCGGCTCCAGCAAGCAGAATGACCAGCAATAGCAGGCTCGCGCCCACTCCCATTATCCGTATGATTATATCGATCGCGATATCCATCAATGCCGTCATACCGTATTTGGGGCATGGCGCCACAATTCTGTGGAGCGGGCACGCAATTGCTGTAACATATGGTCTATGATGTCCGAATATCTCTCATGCCATTTCTGAGATCCATAGCCACTGCCGTTCCTGATCACAGCATCAGTCAGGAGGACGTGCTTGCCGTGATGGCAAAGGCACGAGGCGCGTCGCTCCCCGCGAGATTGAAGCAGATCCTTGGCAATAGCGGAATTGATCAGCGATTTTTGGCCTGCGATCCGGACTATTATTTGAAGCCGAGGAGCTGGGCAGAACGTGCTGGTGTTTATGAGCAGGTCGGCAGCAAATTGACCCAGCAGGTGGCCGCCGAGGCTTTGGACCGGGCTGCGCTGCAACCCAGTGATATTGACGTGATCGTAATGATCTCGACCACAGGCACGATGACGCCGTCCATTCCCAGCCAGTTGATTGCGGCTATGGGTTTTGACGTCTCCACCCAAACCATGACGATATTTGGCCATGGCTGTGCTGGCGGCGTGCTCGGGTTGAGATTGGCCGATGATCTCGCTGCGGCAAGTGGGGGACAAAATATACTTTTGCTGTCGCTGGAACTTTGCAGCCTGTCTTATGACTATAGTCAATTTGACAAGAAGAATATGATCGCAACCGCTCTGTTCGCTGACGGCTGCGCGGCAGCAGTGATTTCAGGCAAAGAAAATCATGAAAGCGGGCCATCTTTCCGGTCATTCGGACAGAAGACCTGGCCAGGAACCCGTGACATGATGGGTTGGGAAATTGGTACCACGGGATTCGACCTCGTGCTCGCTCGCGATATTCCGACTTTTGTGGCGAAGGACTTCACGCCATTCTGCGATGTGTTTCTAGCGGCGCAGGGCTTGGACAAAGCCGATCTGTTCGAACCTGCTTGCCATCCCGGCGGGGGCAGGGTGGTGGAAGCACTTGAGGGCTATTTTGCACCCGATATCGCGGGTATTCCGGCGACTCGTGAAATTCTCAAAAATCATGGCAATATGTCTTCGCCCACCGTGTTGTTCGTTTTGGACTTTCTGCTAACCCAGAGACCGACCAAGCCAATATTACTCACAGCTCTCGGTCCGGGCTTTACTGCTGCACTTGGAGTGCTTGATCCATGACCGAAAATCTAGGCGCCATATTCACCGTCGCACCCACTGCGGTCTCCTGGGTATTGCTATATATCATCGTCCAGCGATTGGGAGAACTGGTCTACGCGAACAGCAATACCAAGAGATTGATCGCCGAGGGCGGTGAAGAATTTGGTGCCGATCATTATCAGTATTTTATCTTCCTCCACAGCGCATGGATCGCGATCATCGCTCTCTTGGTGAACCCTGAATATCCTTTGAATCCAGCATTACTGGCCATTTTCATTGCGACTCAGTTTCTTCGCTTTTGGACACTCGCCAGCATCGGTCGCTGGTGGACGACACGGGTTATTTCGGCACCGCATTTTGATCGCATCAAGCGGGGGCCGTATAAATATATCAGCCACCCCAATTATTTGGTCGTGGTGCTTGAAATCGCCATAATTCCATTGCTGCTTGGCTTGCCTTGGGTGGCGCTGGTTTTTTCTGTTCTGAACGCGATCTTGCTGCGTCATCGGCTAGGCGTTGAAAATGCGGTGCTTCGGGAGCGCAACTGAGCCGTCAGAAAATCTCTCCAGAAATTATGAATCAAGCTTTTGGTCTGCAACTCACCAAAGAATGTTGGTAGAGATACGATATGAGGCAGAGAATTCCCTCTGCCGGATAGTATCAGACGCCCGACCATGGTTCAAACTGATATCGGGTTCGTACCATTTTTTTGTTTCGAGCTCGTCACCGGAATTGGAACTGTCTGCATTCACTTCTGGAGCGATGGGGCTTGTTGCAGCGGCCCCAGCCGGCTGTGCCTCAACCTGAGGAGTTGAAAAGGTCCGTTTAGATTTGCGGCTCAATGGATCGGGGATGCGGCCGCGCAATATGTCAATTTCTCTCTGCCTCTTGTTGAGGTAGAATTCTCGCGCCGCCGTATAGGGATCTGCATCGCCTTCCCGAATTGCGGTAAGTTGTTCATCAATCGCGATCCGGCTGTTTAACGAACTTATTACACTACCGGGAATGGTTATCGCTGGCTCGGTGAAGGGTTTCCCGACTGTATTCGGCAGCACGAGTAGATTCAGACCATTGCCGATCAGATCGCGAACTGTTGTTGGTCCAACCAGAGGCAGGAACAGAAAAGGCCCGGGTTTGATGCCATAATAGCCCATTGTATTGGCAAAACCATTCGACCTGCGTGGCAGATGAAAGGGCGGCTTCTTGGCAACGTCAATGAGACCGCCGATACCGATAGTCGTATTGATCGTAAATCGACCAAGCGTCTCAAATGCCTTGCCCGGTTTCAATTGCAAAAGATAATTCAGAAAGACAATCGGTTCGCCCAGATTTGAAATGAAGTTCCGCAAGCCATCTCGAATTGGCGCCGGCAGAGTTTTTTTGTAAGCCATTGCGACGGGCTCGACAAATGCTTGGTCAACATCCTGCACAACATCAAAAGTATCTGCATTCAGTTCCATCAAGGGATCCGTCGGTGTCTCCGGCCGGGCGGAGACAATAATCGTACTCACATCCTCGTCCGGGCCGCCATCTTCCGGCCCTATGGGGTTCGTCTCCAACTCATTGCTTGCTGAATCGGGTGATTGATATTCGAGATTTTCTTCCCGAGTCTGAGTGGGTTCCGCTATCTGCAACTGGTTGAATAATGTTGGCTGTTCGTTCTCGGCAGAGACCAGTCCTTGCCCATCGAGTGGCAATTGATATTCCAACTGTATCGATGATTCGGGATGAGTGCTGAGCGCAAGAGGTTGCGGAACGGCGGGTAAAGTGGGGGCGCCGATCATCAAAGATGCGATCGTTATCTGCGATAAACTCAACTAATTATCCTTGTTTCAAATCAGCCCCCCGGCTTGATTATCTATTTAGGGAATAGTCTTACTAAAGCAAATACTGGAATTCAGTTTCAGCATATTATTCCAATTTATCGATCAATCATCATATCACGCGCTGCGAACCAGCCGTCCAGGCCTTGCCCCGGTATCTTGATCATTTTTCCGGATTAATATGCCGTTGCAATAAGTCGCAATATAGCCTGAAACTGGCTGCATCACTCGCGTACCGCCAGCAGGCAAGTCTTGATAGGCAACCGGCGGGGCGACGCTAAGCTTCTCAAAATCAATGACATTGATGTCTGCGCGCTTGCCCACTTCCAGCGACCCGCGATCACTAAACCCGTAAAGAGCCGCATTGCGGGCGGTTTGCTTGTGAACCAGAAACTCGAGTGGCAGTTTTTCGCCCTTCTTGCGGTCTCGAGCCCAATAGGAAAGCTGTGTGGATGGCATCGTCGCATCGCAAATCAAGGTTACATGGGCGCCCGCATCGCTCAAACCCGTCACGCTTTCCGAATGTTCCAGCAACTCGCGCAATACTTCCATGCCTTTAGGAAGATTCGCTGTACTCAATGAACAGAATCGGGTTCCACCATCTTCGAGCAGGAAGTCGTAGAGATATTCAATTGCTTCGCGGCCTTCTACCTTGGCCAGATTGCCAATATTGGTTTCTTTGCCCGCTTCATAATCTACCGGATCCGCCAGGGGATAGAGAATTGCTGCTCCTCGCCCTAACAGTGCGGAGATATTCTCCATTGAGCCGGGCGCTTCATGTTTGATTTCCTTCTCGGTCAGCAATGCCGATTTGATGTCGGGATCGCGCATCGCCTCCACCCGCTGATCCAGCGGCAAATGCGCGAGCTTTTCGAGATAGGTCGGCTTGCGCATGAAGGGATGATAAGAACTTAATCCGGTCAGATAACCAATATATCGCGACGGCACTTGCGGATACATTTGGGCGCCATTGTCATTGGCGACTTTCGACAGTGCCAGGATTTTGCGCCAGAGATCGGGCTCATAGTCAATTGTCGGAACCAGAGTGAAGGTCAACGGGCGACCGCTGATTTCCGAACATTTGCGCATCATTTCATGTTCTTGTTCCGGCGTCGAGCGCTCGCCGCCAAGATGTTCCAACTTTCCGACAGTTCCGGCTGGAATGACTTCCAATACCCCTTTGCCGGTTCTTCCCATGGCTTCAGCAATGCCAAATAGTTCGTCTTCAGCGGCAAAGGTGCCGGGAACCGCTTCACCCCATAAGGCCCGATGGCCAATTGTCCGCGAAGTGCTGAATCCCACCGCTCCGGCGTCGACCGCCTCTGCAACAAGCGATGACATGGCCGCGATGTCATCTTCGGTTGCATCTTCGTTGGTGCGGCCCCGTTCGCCCATCACATAGTAGCGGACCGCGCCGTGGGGAATTTGTGCGCCGACATCAATCGAAAATTCGCGGCCAGCAATATAGTCCATATATTCAGGGAAGCTCTCCCACTCGCCCCATTCTATCCCTTCATAAAGCGCGGTACCGGGAATATCTTCGACGCCTTCCATCAACTCGATCAGTGCCTTTTCCTGTCCTTGCCGCACTGGCGCAAATCCGACTCCACAATTGCCCATCACAACGGTTGTTGCTCCATTATGAGAAGACGGTGCAAGTTCGGTATCCCAACTGACCTGGCCGTCATAATGGGTGTGGACATCGACCCAACCGGGTGTGACAATCTTTCCTTCAGCGTCGAGTGTCTCTTTGGCAGTGGCGGTGATCGAAGCGCCGATTTCGGAGATTTTACCATCCCGAAATGCGATGTCACCAACGAAGGGCTTGCCGCCCAGACCATCGACTATAGTTCCACCCTTAATGATCACGTCGTACATTTTTGGCTCCAATCTACCTAGGCTCGCGTTCCAAAAACTAAGGTGAAACGGACCATTTGCACACTAGCCAATATAGCAGCAAAGCTGGGCTTCATCGACTTTCACGCGGCTTGCGAAGCGACAATGGCAGGTCCCAAAGTTAGTCAAAGTTAGGGCCCAGGCGAGCTTTCCACAATCTCGGTTGATGATCAGGCTTGAGCCTTTCACTGGCAGCCTATAAGCATCCGGAACTGGGCATTGTTCGGAGGAAATCAGCACATGTCGAAATTTGCAGCGATCATCATCGTCCTAATTGCGCTGTTGCACTTCTATATTGCCTGGTTCGGGATATTCGCCTGGGAAAATAGCGGACCAGTTGCTTTTCCGGACCTGCCGCGCGAGCTTTTTGCGCCGACAAAGCCGATGGCGGCCAATCAGGGCGTCTATAATTTCTGCCTGGCGCTGGGTCTGCTCTGGTCACTGTTCATTCGCGATCAGCTGTGGCAGCGAAAAATTGCGACCTGCTTCCTGCTGTTCGTCGCCACCGCCGGGATTCTCGGCGCTTTTGGCGTATCTCGCGATGTGGCGCTGGTCCAGGCCGGACCCGCACTGATTGCGCTGGCGCTGATCTGGCTGCCCATGTTGCGCCGCAACTAAGGGACAATGGTGACATTATGTCATTCTGGTTTCAAAGCCATCATACTTCGCATAAGTAACTGAAATTAATAATATTATTGTGGTATCAAGCGATATGCACGGCTGCGCGACATGTTGATATTGTACAACAACTGTCGAAGCGGATTTTCATAAATTTCAAAGAACCTGACAGAATCTAGACGGGCTTGGCGGAGTAGGAAAGCAATGTCGGCCTGGATGGGCGAACAAAAGCATCTGCCACTAGCCGCTTCGGCCGCAATCGGGTGATCAAAATGCCGGATTATGTTTCTGCAGGAAGGACTTTACGGTTTTATACCAATCCTGCTGATTGTTGCGGATGACCAGATCATGGCCGTCATTTGGGTAAAGTTTGGTGTCAAACGTGATATTTGCTTTTTTGGCGCGCTTGAGCAGAAGCTCATATTGGGATTCGGGCACAATCCTGTCCTGTTTCCCCTGACCAACCAGCAGCGGCCTCTGCAATTTTGCGATATTCTCCGCGGGTGAGACGTCATCAAGATCGAAGCCATCATCCCCGCGGATGACATTGCGAAGCTCTTTGCGATATCGGCTCCGCAAGAATTTGCTACTGAAGCGAAGTTGCTTTTTCCAGTCGGTAACTCCTGCATAGCTGATCCCGCAGCGATAGCGTTCGGGGTTGCGGATCAACCCCCATATCGCGGCATATCCGCCGTAGGACGCGCCATAGATACAGACGCGCGCGCGATCGACGATGCCCTGTTCGACCAGCCAGTCCATGCCGTCGTCCAGATCATCCTGCATCTTCCGTCCGATTTCGCCTTCACCGGCGAGGTGAAATTCCTCCCCATAGCTCGATGATCCGCGATAATTGGGCTGCAACACCGCATAGCCCCGGTCCGCCAGAAACTGGACATCGCGATTATAGTCGGGCGTGTCGCGAACCCCGAAAGGACCGCCGTGGGGAAAAATTATCAACGGCAGCATTTGGGCGGGCGATTTGCGCGGCAGAGTCAGATAGGCATGGATTTTCAGGCCATCGCGCGCTGCGTAGCTGACCGGCTGGGTTGGCGATAATCTGGCCGGATCGATCGAATCGTTTACTCCCCCGAACCGATCCAGTTTTTTCGCAGCCGGTTCAAAGAGATAATAGCTGCCGGGATCCGTCGACGAGGTTGTAAATATCACCATCCGCTCGTCATTTTCGCTGCGCGAAGCTATCCAGACCTCCTGACCGGGAACGGCCTTTTCCAGGGCCGCCTGATATTTCTTAAATTTCTCGTCAAACCACAATTTGCGGTCGCGCGTGTCGGTAAAGGATACAGAAAGCAGCTCAGATCCATCGGCGTTCAATTGATAGTCGCTAACATCATTGTCGGGATGATCGAAAATTTTCTCGCCAAACTCCCGCGTGGCAAAATTGAACCTGTATAGTGCGAAGCGGCCAGTGTCGCGGTTGGACAATAAATAGCCCTCATCGCTGCCGACGATGATTTTGGTGATATCATAGATGCTATTCTCTATATCTTCTTCCTTACCCCGGAATTTCACTCGGCCAATTTCGTCAAATTCTTCACCATCACCACGTCGGTAATAGACCCGCATCGACCGTCCGCGATAGGACAGGCCCATTCTGATCACGCCATCGCCATCTGCGACCCACTCGTTGATCCGGTCCTGCTCATCGACAATTTTAACGACCTGCTTGTCGGTCAGATGCACCCGGAAAACCGAAGGATAGTCACGCACCGATTCCCGCGCGGCCATGATCAGGTAGCGGCCGTGAGGATCAACATGCAAAACCGTGCCACCTGCTAGGACCTCGTTACGGTCGGAAAGCTTCTCATATTCACCGGTGGCAAGCTCGTAACTGTAAAGACCGGGTACGAGGACTGGTATCCCCAGCAAGGCAAAGCTGTTCCCGACACTGAATATGATCCGGTCGCTGCCGGCCCAGCGATACCAGTTGAGCCGGAGCGGCACGCCGAGGCGTTTCTTTTCCTTGCCTTCGTCAATTGACATGATCGCCAGATAATTTTTGTCGCCGATCTTCTCGTGATATATGATGCGCTTGCCGTCGGGAGAAATCATCGGCTGGAAAATATGTCCTGGTGCTGTGAAGGCTTTGATCGGAATAAAATCTTCCGCCGCCTCATCCGGTTTTTGATCCGGCGGGACTGCGGCGGAGGCGGCAGCGGGGGCGGGTTCGGACGCAGGGGCGGTAACCTGCGCGAAGGCGGCTGAACAGATGCACAATGGCAGCAAGACTAAAGGCGGAAGATATTTCATGAAACTGTGCCCCAGCGCGAATTGCGAAACATATTGTTGTCAAAAATATGCGCGCATCGCAAATAATATTTCCGATTACCAAATTGCCAAGATGATGCGCCGCGCCTGATTTCGGGTGCCGTCAGGCCGTTGTCTGCTCTCCGGCTCAAGCTGCCGGGCGCCAGGGATGGGCGATTGTCGGTTAGTGGGTGACTAATCGCAATAAATATGCTGTCACCACCATCCCATTTCCAGTGATTGAGCGCCCATGTACCCCAGCCCCGATATGCAAGAACGCCGCGCCGATTTCATCGTCCATGGCATCGGACTGATTTTCATTCTGGTCGCCGGCCTGGTGCTGATCATCCAGGCGGCTGCCGGCCATGGTCTGGCGATGGTCGCGGCGGTGGGCATATATGTCATCTGTGTCGCCTTTTCGCATATCATTTCAATGTTCTACCATCTCTCGCCGTTTCACGACCGGCGGCTGATGCTGCGCCGGATCGACCATGCGGCCATCTATCTGACGATCGCCGGCACGTTCACGCCGCTTTTCCTGCTCGCCGATACGCAGTTCAGCCTGTTCCTGCTGATGATCGTCTGGGCGCTGGCCATTCCGGCGATGCTCTACAAGATATTTGGCCGGAATCTTGATTCGCGCTGGTCGCTGGCATCCTATCTCGGTCTCGGATGGATGGGCGTCATCGCCGGGCCGGACCTGATCGAGACTCTGCCCGGGCCATCGATGTGGGCGATGCTGGCCGGCGGTGTCTTCTATTCGCTCGGCACGATCTTCTATGCCCGCAAGACCCAGCCCTATCGCTATTCGATCTGGCATAGTTTCGTGATGATCGGCGGCGCGTCTTTCTTCGTCGCGATCTGGGTCGCCTTGGCGGTCGGCGGCTGATCGGCCGATCGCTTGTGCTTGGTCGCCGATAGCCTATAGTGTTTCAGGACCGGGGGAGAGACATTATGAAAATATTGGCATCGATAGTCATCGGGCTGATTGCCGCGCTGCATCTCTATATCGCCTGGTTTGAGATATTTGCCTGGACCACCAGAGGCCCTGCGGTTTTCGCGGCATTTCCTGCCGATCTGTTCGAACCAACCCAAGCGATGGCCGCCAATCAGGGGCTTTATAACGGCTTTCTGGCCGCGGGCCTGATCTGGTCGCTGTTGAT
Source organism: Sphingomonadales bacterium EhC05 (assembly GCA_001650955.1). Classification (GTDB taxonomy): domain Bacteria; phylum Pseudomonadota; class Alphaproteobacteria; order Sphingomonadales; family Sphingomonadaceae; genus Parasphingorhabdus. Next base: position 1,871 of record LXYP01000023.1, on the reverse strand, counting down.
CAAGGACCCGCAATGGCATCGCCGCATTGCGACATGTTTTCTGCTGTTCGTGGCGATTGCCGGAATATTTGGCGCCTATACCGTATCGCCCCGTATCGCATTGGTGCAAAGCGTGCCTGCGGTTCTCGCACTGCTGCTGCTTTGGCTGCACAGGCCGCGTTAGCGCAAAATCCGCCGCCATTCCCGCGCCGGAAATAGCACACCAACAGCTGATTTTATTTTCCGTGACCTTTGCCGCAAAGCCGCAGTTATCCGGCTGTTGCAGGCCGCGCACCGTGCGGCGAGTGTGACCTTCCGCCGGGCATCGCGATCCCGCCGATGTTCGCTATGCGCGCAGCGGGCAGGGGCTAGTCATCTCCAAATTGTCAAAGAGCCTGTCCCGTATCTGGCCCAGGACCGGAGGAGAGGATAAGCGATCGGGCCGGCTGTAGGAAAGACCTGTCAGGGCGCGGCGCGCAGGCCTTCAAGATAGTCAGAAATGATCGAAAGGATTGCCTGCGCCCGTGGTTTTCCGCTGATGATATCCTGACGATCCTCAAACATGCCGGTCATTCGCAAATCGAGATAGCCGTGCATCATCGACCAGATTGCGACCGCAACCGTATCCGGATCGACCGTTTTGCGGCAGATGATTTTGCCGATTTCACCGGTCAGAAAATCATAGACCCGATCGGCGGGCTCTCTCAGAATGTCCGCGTCATGATCGATCAGATCATAGCGCCAGAGCAGCTGATAGCGATAGGGATGCTCGAGGCCGAACTGAAGGAAGACATCGAACAAAACCGCAATCCTGTCGATCGGCATCAGATCATCGCGGCTGCTGCCGGCTTGGATGGCATCGAAAATCCACTCAAATTGTTCCGCCGCCAATGTCGTGAGCAAGGCGCGCCGGTCGGGGAAATGATTGGCTGGCGCAGCGTGAGAGACGCCAGCCCGCTTGGCCACCGCCCGGATGGTCACGCCAGCAACATCGTCCTCATCCAATATTTCAAGCGCCGCGCGCATCAATGCCCGCTTGAGGTCGCCGTGATGGAATGATTTTGATTTTGCCATGCGTCGATATTGACATCGTCAATTTGAAAGTCAATATAGACAGTGTCAATTTTAGAGAAAGCGACATAAGATGAAATATTTTTCGACCATTACGGCTCTCTTGGTAGCCCTTGTCTTTGCCATCATTGTTCCAGCGCTGGAGCTGAACGACAGCCATTTGACCAATCCCGCGTGGCCCGAACATGCGCGCCTGCACGAAGCATGGCAGCTGCTGTCCAACGCGCTGATCGTTGTCCTGGCCGCCTGGCTGGTCGCCACCCGCAAGGCGCCGCTGCTCGGTCTGACACTCGCGGCGATAATCTCGCTATCCTTCCTGTTCGCCTGGCTGACGGGCGACGCCTATGGCGGCTCGATGCTGCACAGCGACGGCACACAAATGACGGTCGGCGGGGTCAATGCGGCGGTGCTGATTGTCAGCCTGTTAGCGATCATGCTCGGTTTTGCGCTTATCGGCGAACGACGGATGGCCGGGAGGGATTGATGCTTGAGGTTTTGCAGAATGTGCTGCGGGCAATGGGTGTGCGGTTGTTGGTTCGGGGGTGATTGCGGGAGTTAGGTGTATTTAGTAAACTGTCACCGCAATTCCGTAATTCACCGTAATTCCAATACTCTTGATTCGAGCCGAAAGCAGACCCAAGGCAAAAGCTGGCCACTGGACTATAGTCGACATGCGCTGGGGGATGAAGAATGGGTGGCAACGACGGTTCAGTATTTTTGCCAAACTTCCAATTGAATCGTTTCAACCCTGCTCATTTGATTTATCTCTGCATTGCGTTTGCGATAACTCTGTCGGTTCCGTTGTCAGCATCGCCCGCCGT
>LXYP01000022.1 GCA_001650955.1 Sphingomonadales bacterium EhC05 | reverse complement strand
AAAAACGCTTGCATCTTTAGGGGCGTCCACAGATGGGTAGCGGATTCTGGCCACCTTCCCCACGTTTTCCACCCCACTTTTAAAGGTGGGGAAATCATTCAACGGGCTCGCCGCACACGATGAACGGGGTTGATCTTCCCTTCCCGGTATCGCGTGCAACGACCCTCAATTTGTCGTTCGAAATCCATGTTTTTATGATGCTCTTGACTTTTGCTTTTTCAGCGTTGTTATCAAGATCCAAGCCGAGCAGTTCAGCAACAAGATTGCCGACCCATTCGCGGGCCTGTGAACTTTCTCGATATTCCCCTCCAGCAATTAGCGATTGAACCCTGCGTAAATGGTCGGTGGTTACATCATCGAACGGATCGGGAGGTGTCCATGTGGTGATGACGCCGATCTGGTCACTGGGCTTGTCTGGTCGGCTATTTCCCAAGTCGGTAGCATGCAGGCGAAACCATGTTGCGTTTTCTGCTGGGGAGCGATTCGACTTGCCGAGGTCAACTCGAAATATTGCTCGGCGCTCGGCATCTCCAGTCAAGCCAAATTTGTCGCCCTCACTCTTACTTATCCGGTTCAGTACCAGCGAAACCCGGGCCGCGTCTGCGAGAGACGATGCGCCGCGGCTGTCTTCGACGGTCGTTTCTTTGCCGTTCGACTTGCGGCTGTGGTGCGCCAAGACGATGCCGCAGTTGCCGACCTGGGCAAGCTTTTTCCATCGCTTGGCGATTGCGTCTATTTTTTCGTTGGCATTTTCCGGAATCTGATGGCTCGAGATAAATGGATCAATGATAAGGACATCGATCTTTCTGGCTTGAATTTGTTCCAGAACGGCCTCGTACACCGGCTCGATAATGACAAAACCGTTAGGGCCTTCGATGGCCGTACAAAGGTTCTGATCAATGCCGCTGTCTACGTATAAGCCGCCTTCACAGTCACCGTGGCCAATGCCGTAGTGCAGGCTGTTGGCGGCGAGTTGGCGATCTAGTTCGCGCCGGTCATCTTCAAGGTTCCAAAGCCAGACGGATTTGGGGCCGCAGAAAACGGGTTTCCCCAAGATCGGCCTTCCGCTCGCCATTGAAATTGCGCTTGACGCCAACAAACTTGATTTGCCGACCCCGCCGGGGGCAATCACTGTCGACACCTCCCCGCGCAAAATCCATCGACCAAAAATCCAATCCCGAGGTTCAATTGAAGCAGGGTCAGGCCAATCGTATGGCGTCGCTTTTATCTTCGGTATTATCTGGTCATTAGCCGCGCGGCCGCGTTGGGACTTTGCAGCGTTCAGGCGGTCCCGAAGCGAAGGATCCACATCGTTCATAGCTTCCGCGCCATCAATTCGGCATTGAAATCCTTGAAGCCCTCTAGCGGCCGCAAAATTCTGACCTCGAGCCCCCGCGCGACGAAGGCATCCGCCGCTTCATGGGCAGCATTTTGGCCGGCTTCATCGTCATCAGCGCCGATGACTACGGACCTGACTTGGCTGGGAAACTGCAGCGTTTTCATGACGCCCGCGCCGCACGCGGCCCAGGCTGGCATCAAGAGCATCTGACGCAGCGACATGGCATCTTCCAGCCCTTCGGTGACGCATATCTCGGAGGCGGTGCCCCCGATCCGGACAGCGTTGTGAGCAATGGGACCAAGAGACAGTTTCGGCTTTGGTACTGCAGCCTTGCCGGTGCCGGCGTCATTAAGGAAAGTGCGTTGAATTGCCGCCGGCATCGCGCAGCAGCGCAACCATGGCATTAAATTCCTGCCCCTGCTTGCCGTAAGGAAGCCGAGCAAAGCGGATGTCATCGGGAAGCGGTATCGTGATCGATCGGGACGCAAGATAACGCGCTGCGAGCGTACCGCGGGCGGAAACGGCATTGCACCAAATTTGCCGCGCTCGTTCTTGCGTCTCCGTTCTGGTCTCAGCTGCCGGCAGTGGGGCGGTTTGCACTTTTGGCAAATCACCGCTCTGGAGCATTGCTGCTGCGTCGCGGAGGCCTACACCATGCAAAGCCTGGACATAGTCCAGCACGTCCCCGCGACTGCCGCAGCCGAAGCAATGCCAGCGTGCCCCGCCATCGAAAATATAAAAGCTGGGTGTGCGCTCCTGATGAAGTGGGCACAGGCACTTGAATGCAGCCCCGGCGCGGGAAAGCTTCGCAGTCGCACCGACGAGTTCCGGCAATCGATTATCACGACGGATCGCGTCTATATCAAGTGGGTTGAAGCCCCCGCCAGCATGCCCCATCAGATTGTCAATGAGGCGTGCCCGCGAGGCGATAAATGTCTCCGAACACTACAGGAGGGGTGAGGGCGTCTGCAACATCGGTCTCGATCGACAGCAGCTTAATTTTTTGGATTAGCTCGGCCAAGTTCTTTGCTGGGTGCAAGACTAAGGTTTCTTCGGCCGTCACCAGCGCGTCGCAAAGCGGATCCGACTTGTCAATTTGCGGGCATTCATCTTCAGGCCTGGCAGCGAGGGCCGCTCGCGCAGCGGTCATATTGTCGATAAGCTTTGCGAATGTATTGCTGTCGATTGAAGTTTTGGTAGTGGTCTGCATGTTCGTTTCCTAATCATTTAGGTTTCGATAAGGCCCGTCGGCGGGTGGGAATCCCGTTGGCTAGCCGCTCCTTAAGCAGCGGATTGAGTTGTGCAGCCGGCGCTCGAAAATGCGGCATCGAGTTCGGATTTGCGGAAATAGAGCGACTTTCCCATCCTGATGACGGGTAGTCGGCCTTTGTCTACCAACGCATATATGGTCCTTGGCGGCAGGCCAGCATATTTTGCGGCGTTTTTTGCACCTTGAACAAGGTCTTGATTAAGCATGTTACATTCCTTTCTGTTACCTCATAATATGAAGACTAACATTCATCTAACTAGACATGCGATTCAATTCATGCAAGAGGAATATTATGATTAGTCTTTTGGAGTCCGAAGTGACGATGAAACTACAATATTCTCAAATCATTGCCATGCTGTCGGGCCGACATCGCATCGCTTCCGAATCAATGATCGCCTTCAAAGCGAGGCTGAAACATTTTCAAAAATTAGGATTCCCAGAAGGAACCAACACGGGAAAGGGGAAAAAAGCTGAATATGGTTGGGATGAGTTAATCCAGTTGGCCACAGCCTTGGAAATGCTGGAAATCGGTATGACGCCGGAAAAGGCAGTTACCGCTCTTTTGCCAGCAAAGGATGAATTGCTAGCCGAAGTCGCTAAATTTACACAAGTTTTTGAAAATCACCGTCCCGAGCATATTTGTTTTTTATGCATCGACTTATTGGCCTTGGCACCTCTTCGTATCGATAAAAGTGTAGGGCCAGTGGTTAATGTCTTTGATGCGCATTCATTAAGCGATTTGGTCCAAGATAGTCCGCTTAGTTATCCATTCGGATCCGTTTCGATAATCAACATGAGCCAGCTTTTAATGGAATTAGCCGAACTCGCTTCAATCCACACCGACTTGGAACTGGCCGCAATTCTAATTGATCTCAAATTATGGGGGGTCAGAAAAGCCCAATGACCTCAATTCGCAAAAGATGCTGGACGACCCCGCGCGGCGAAGAAAAGACTGCTTGGCTGGTCGATTATCGTGATCAATCGGGCAGCCGCCGATTCAGACAATTTGCCCGCAAGAAGGATGCCGAAGCATGGATTACAAAGGCAGCCTGGGAAGTGTCGAAGGGCGTCCACACGCCGGATAGCCAATCTGTTACTGTAAGCGTCGCTGCGGACTTGTGGATAGGTAAAGCAGAAGCAGAGGATCGGGAGCGTGGCACGATCGAACAATATCGTCAGTTGGCCCGTCTCCATATCAAGCCGTTACTTGGAGCTGAGCGCCTCTCTAGGCTTACCCGGCCGAGGATTGAGGCATTCCGTGATGAACTACTTAAGACCCGATCCAGAGCTATGGCAGGCAAGTCTGTAAGGGCATTGTCCAGCATACTTGTGGAGGCTCAGCGTCGTGGTCTTGTGGCACAGAATGTAGCGCGCGATGTTCGGGTAATCAGATCATCGCGCGATAAACTGAAAATAGCCATTCCAACTCGTGATGAATTAAGAGCAATCCTGGATCATGCGCCTGCCGATCAGCGCCCAATGTTGCTAACAGCCATCCTTACTGGCTTGCGCTCATCTGAATTACGCGGCCTACGCTGGACAGATGTGGATATGAAGGGGGCGACGATCACGGTCGCCCAGCGTGCAGACAAGTTCAAGGAAATAGGCCCGCCCAAATCTGAAGCCGGTCAAAGAACAATTCCGATTGCGCCCACGCTTGTGCAGGAATTGCGAGAATGGAAGCTGCGCTGTCCGAATGGAAAGCTGGATTTGGCATTTCCCAATAGCCAGGGCGGGGTGCAGGATTATGGTCATTTGCTCCGCCGCAAATTTTTCCCTCTACAAATTGCTGCCGGTGTATGTGACGAAGTGATTGCAGCGGGGCAGGGGGCGAACGATGAAAAGAGTAACCCGCTGATGAAGGCTCGCTATGGCTTCCATGCTTTGCGTCACGCTGCTGCAAGCGCCTGGATAAAGCAGCGCATCGACCTGAAGCGCCTGCAGGTCTGGATGGGCCATTCCAGCGTGCAAATCACGCTCGACACATATGGCCACCTATTAATCGATTCTTCAGGCGATGCAGCAATAATGGCAGCCGCGCAGGCTGATCTGATGCAATAGCAAGAGGCTTTGAATCTGAAATGGCGTTTACCGACAAAGAGCGAGAAGCCTGGCATCGCGAAAAGCGCAGCCGCGAAACGCAGGCTCTCGTTGGCCATGATAATCGCTTACCTCAGGCGGAGTGTTTACATTGCCACCGACCGTTCTCAATTACTGATGGGATCATCACGCCGGACGTTGCGATTTGCTATAGTTGCGCAGACTAGTTGCAACATGAATGGAACACAGAAGCAGAAAACATTGAATTTTGTAAGGATAAAATCAGATTCATAATCTGGGGGCCACAGGTTCGATTCCTGTCGGGCGCACCATATTTCGATCACCCGATTCATTGGATATGCTTCGAGCCAGCCCAATCTGTCCCGATGGCAGTGATTGCGGCGGCGAAGCTTCGCTTCGCCAAATGCTTCGCCCGCCCTCTACCCTCGCGGCGATTTTATTTTGCAGCGACCAGCCCGCGACCGACGACATGGGCCTGAATCTCTGCCGCGCCCTCGAAGATATTGAGAATGCGCGCGTCGCAAAGGATCCGGCTGATCTCATATTCCATTGCATAGCCATTGCCGCCATGGATTTGCACGGCCTGATCCGCACTGCTCCATGCGACGCGCGCGGCGAGCAGCTTGGCCATTCCGGCCTCGATATCGCAGCGTTTGCCTTCGTCTTTGTGGCGCGATGCCGAATAAGTCAGCTCACGGGCAAATGTGATTTCCGTGATCATGAGCGCAAGCTTGTCAGACACCCGGGGGAAAGCGATTAGCGGCTGTCCAAATTGCTGGCGATCGAGTGCGTAACGCAGCCCCAGATCAAACGCATTTTGGGCGACCCCGATGGCGCGCGCGGCGGTTTGAATGCGTGCGCCTTCGAACGTCCGCATCAATTGCTTAAAGCCTTGCCCTTCTGCACCGCCCAGCAAAGCATTGTCAGCAACCGAAAAATCGTCAAAGCCAATCGCATATTCCTTCATTCCGCGATAGCCGAGGACGTCGATCTCAGACCCTTCCATCCCGTCATCGGGAAACGGATTTTCCTCGCTACCGGAGGTTTTGGAGGCAAGCAGCATCGACAGGCCAGCATAGCCTGGCGTGTCGGGTGCAGTGCGGCACAATATGGTCATCAAATGGGCACGACTGGCATGGGTGATCCAGTTTTTCGCGCCGTTGATCTGCCAGCTTCCATCAGCCTGTCTGGTCGCGCGGGTGCGCAATGATGCGAGGTCCGAACCAATATCCGGTTCGGTGAAAACAGCGGTTGGCAATATTTCCCCGCTGGCCAGAAGCGGCAGCCAATATGTCTTCTGTTCGTCTGTACCGCCTTCGCCGATCAACTCTCCGGCGATCTCGGATCGGGTACCTAGCGAACCGGCGCAGATCCAGCCGCGCGAGAGTTCTTCGGAAACCAGACACATGGCAAGCTTCCCCAAACCCAGGCCGCCATATTCTTCTTCGATACAGACTCCGAAAACGCCCAGCTCGGCCATTTCATCGATGATTTCAACTGGTATCAACTCATCAGCCATATGCCAGCGATGCGCATTGGGTGTGATCCGATCGGCAGTGAAATTCCGAAATGTTTCGCGGATCATGTCCAGCATTTCGTCATCTAGCGATTCGTCGGGTCGTTCGCCATGGGTGAGATGCTCGGCAAGTGCTGCGCGGGTTTCTAGAGTATTTCCCTCGTCAAGGAACAGGGCGACTGCCGGATTGGCTGCCAATTTTGCAGCTGCGTTGGCAAGGCCGAGTTCGCCGGGACGCGCAAATTCGGTCTGGCTCATCGGCACACCGCCGATGAGCTGCGCGCAATATTCGCCAAAACCCACACGCAGAACCAGCTCTTCTATCGCCCCGAAACGCTCAGCGTTTGCGCCGCGTTCTGCCCAGCCGGCAGTCGCTGTGAGGGCTTCTGCGGTGGTCGCTATCCACGCATGGCTGTGCACCAGTCGCTGTTCGCGATCCGCAAGTTTGCTTTCCACTTTGCCTTCCGGCGCTATGCGTGCAGCAGAACGGGCGCATGCGTCGGCGGCATAATTTTGTGCCGCAACAGCTGCTGCTTTGGCAGATGCAATCCATCGGGTCATGATATCGTCCTCGTCAATAGGTCGCAGTGGAGCTCATCGCCACTGCACCATCACATCTTATGGCTTCCCCCGCTGCGCCATCGCGCCGCAGACGGATCGATTGTCCCAGAAAAATTGGCGCCTGCGCCCGGAAGCTGAAACTGGTCAGCGGGGCCTCGCGTTGCGCCAATTCGGCCAGTCGCGCCGCAATATAGGGTCCATGGACGATCAGCGCGGGATAGCCTTCTTCCTGTTGCGCATAGGGCAGATCATAATGGATTCTGTGGCTGTTAAAAGTTGCAGCGGAAAACCGGAACAGATTGGCCTCATTTGGCTGCCACAATTCGCCGTCTATCGGATGGGCGCTCGGCTCTGGTAGCAGCGCGGGCAGGCCTTCACCGCGAAAAACATAATTTTGGGTTTCGGCAATCGCATTGATATCATCCTGGGCAATGATCCGTTCAACCGTCACGAACACAAGTTCACCCGAGCGCCCATTTTTATGCTCCACCGATTTTATCATACTGGTCATCACCGCCTCTTTGCCGAGGACAAGTGATCGATGAAAGCGGATTGAAGCGCCGGCGAACATCCGGCGCGGCAAGGTGACGGGGGGCAGGAAACCGCCTTTTTTCGGGTGACCGTCCGGGGCAAGATCGCGATCCTCCGGTTCTGGCAGAAAAAACGCCCAATGGCCAAGTGGCGGCATGTGGCGTTCGACATCCCGATCACTATCCACTGCCAGTGCAAATCTGCGTAGGCTTTCCAGTTCGAGAATCTGCCGCCGTTCTTCCGCACGGCCGACATAGCTGCGCCACTGATCCACCGCGACAGGATCAAGCGCGCTCATGACACTATGCCTTTGTCATGCAATTTGCCGATCTCTCCGCTGTCCATATTCAGAAAATCGGCCAAGATCTCATCGGTATTCTGGCCAATTTCTGGGGCAGCAACAGGAACAGCTCGTTCGTCTGCTGGAATGCGTGCGGCGGCACCGGGTGCAGGATAGGTCGCCCCGCCTGGGTGAACGATTTTGCTGAATATTGAATCGTCGCCAAACATCCGAGGTTCTCTGTCGATTGCTTCGCGCAGGCTGCGATAGGTCGACCAGGTCACTCCAGCTTCCGCAAAATGTTTCTCCAGCTGCTGGGCGGAGAATTTGGCAAAGCCCTTTTCGACAATGGGATCGAGCTGCTCTCGAAAACCATAGCGGGCGCCCTCATCACGGGTGAAATTGATCGATAATTTCTGTTCGAGAGCAGAAATTTCCGCTTCGATTTCCAGCGCCTGGAGCATCCCGGTCCATTGCCGCGGAGTGATCGCGACGATCATTAGGCGCACGCCGTCTCCGGTCAGAAAGTCGCGTCCAAAAGCGCCAAATAGATTATTACCGCTGCGGGGACGGTCGGCATTGTTCAGCATCACTTCGGCCACCTGTCCCAAATTCCCTGTTGTGGCCGCAGCGAGGTCGGAAAGAGCGAGCCGCACCTCGCGGCCTTTGCCGCTTTGCGTCCGCTCGCGCTCCGCCGCCAGCAGCGTGAATGCGCCATAGGATCCGGCTATCAAATCCCATGCGGGAAGAACGTGGTTCACCGGTCTGGGATTGTCGGGATGTCCGGTCATCATCGGCAAGCCGACGCTGGCGTTAACTGTATAGTCGACTGCCGGGGAGCCATCGGCCCAGCCCATGATCCGCAAACATATGAGATCCTCACGCATGGCGCTGAGATTTTCATAGGATAGAAAGCCGCCGACCGGAAAATTGGTGATGAACAGACCATCGCCGCCAGTCGCCAGTCGCTGCGCCAGCTGGCGGCCTTCATTCTGGCGAAAGTCGATGGCGATGGACAATTTGCCTTTGTTCAGGCCTTCCCAGTAAAGGCTCTCACCTTCGGGGCCGAGAGGCCAGCGCTTGCTGTCGGGCCCGCCGTCTATCTGGTCAAACCGGATGACGCGCGCGCCCATTTGGGCGCAATGCAGGGCGCAGGACGGCCCGGCCACAAATGACGAGCCTTCGACAATCGTCATCCCCTTTAACAGCTGGTACATTCAACGGCCAATGGTCGGTTGAGCCAGCGCATGGTTTCCCGCGGCTTTTTGATCAACAGATATGCGCCCCGGTCGATTGGGCTTTTGGGACGAGTTTGCGCTAGTTTCATCGCGAGATTGATATCCTCTTGTCTGCCGATGCCAATTTTGGTTCGTTCATTGTCTAGAGTAGCGACGATGTCCGAGCCACGCTGTAAAACAAAAACAGGGTTATCTGCAATCAGTTCGACCGCAAAACCAGCAACGCGCTCGATCTTCACCGCGTGATCGATTGTTTCTGCCTCAGGGATAGCTTCAGACATCTTGTGGAAAGCAAGACTGTCCAGGGGCAATGGCAGGCTTCCGCCAGGCGGGAAAAGCGGATTCCCGAATGCGCGCGTGAGGTCATCGAGAAGCGGAACATAACTGGTGTTGGACTGTCGGAGTTGATATGTCAGTTCGGACTTTCAGCCCGTCAGAAAAACTTCCGTTCTCCATCATCGTTCGAAGGAAATTGAATATGGAAATCTACCGAACTCCCGATGACGCTTTCGCCGATATAGATGATTTCCCGTTCGCACCCCATTATGCCGAATTGCCCTCGGGCCTGCGCGTGCATTATGTCGATGAAGGTCCGCGCGATGCGCCTGTCGTGTTGATGATGCATGGTGAACCGACATGGAGCTATCTCTATCGTCACATGATTGCACCGACCGCTGATGCTGGCTTGCGAGTCATCGCACCTGATCTGATCGGATTTGGCAAATCCGACAAACCGACGGCCAAGAGGGACTATAGCTACGCCCGGCAGGTCGCCTGGATGCAGGAATGGGTTGAGAAACTGGATTTGCAAAATGTCACACTGGTCTGTCAGGACTGGGGTTCGCTGATCGGATTGCGCCTGGTCGCTGCGATGCCGGATCGCTTTTCTGGAGTTGTCCTGTCCAACGGCGGCTTGCCCACCGGACAGCCCGCGCCGCGTCCCTTTGCGATCTGGCGGGCTTTTGCAAAATATAGCCCGATATTCCCGATCGCCAAAATTGTGCAGCTCGGGACCAAGCGACAATTGTCGGAAGCAGAGTTGGCAGCCTATAATGCACCCTTTCCAAATCGTGTGTCGAAGGCGGCGGCGCGGGTTTTTCCTTCCTTCGTACCGTTGGGCGAAAATATTGAAGTGCCCGCGCAGGAAAAAGCATGGAAGGTGCTGGAACAGTGGAACAAGCCTTTTCTCTGCTGCTTTGCAGATGGTGATCCGATCACGCGGGGCGGAGAACGGCAATTCATCGAGCGTGTGCCCGGCGCGAAGGGGCAAGCGCATATAAAGTTAACGGGTGGGCATTTCATTCAGGAAGATGACCCGCAGGGTTTTGTCGCGCAGATTCTGACGCTGGCCAATCGACCGGGTTAAGGAGATGATCCGTGGTTTCTGGATGCACAAGATGGAAATGCCATATGTGTCTGCTTGTCCAATGGTCAGAAAGGCAGAGCAATCGTTACGCTAGAAGCGAACGAAAAGGAGACCTTATGCCCGAAGAAGGATCATTATGGTAAACGAGACCCGTTTCGAATTCGCCCATCTGATCGAGCAGAGTAGCAAATTACGCCTCTGGGCTCGTTCTCGCCTCTGGGCTCAAGTGCTTATCGCCATGGTGATCGGCGTCGGGACCGGAGCATTGCTCGGCCCGGCTGCTGGATTGGTACCACCTTCTACCGCTGGAATCATTGGGGACTGGCTGGCCCTTCCCGGACAGTTGTTTCTTGGTCTGATCGCGATTGTCCTCGTGCCATTGGTCTTCTCTTCGATTGTCAGCGGACTTGCCGGAGTTCCTTCCAATCAAGCCATGCGCAAACTGGGCACGCGGCTGGGCCTGTTCATTGTCTCCACGACATTTGTTGCAGCGTGGATCGGTATCTCACTGGCGCAACTATTCGAACCCGGCATGGATTTGGAGCTACCTATTGAGAAACTGCCGCCGCCGGCGGGAGCTGCGCAAAGCTTCGACCTGGCCCGGCTACCCGACCTAGTTGCTGGCGTGCTCCCAACCAATCCAGCGGCTTCAGTCATCCAGGGAGACTTGTTAGCAATCGTGATTCTGGCTGTACTGACCGGGGTTGCTGCGACACAGATTCGAAAGGAGAAGGCGGCGCCACTTCTCGCCTTGCTCGACTCGCTGATGTCGATTTCGATGACAGTCGTGAAATGGGCGATGCTATTGTCCCCACTCGCGGTTTTTGGATTGATGGCGCAGCTGATGATTCAGATTGGACTGGAATCCCTATTTGGCCTGCTCAACTATGTCGGTACCGTCCTCCTCGGACTGGCGTTTCTCTTTGTGATTTATGCGCTATTCTTGAAATTGATCGGCGGCCTTGGTTTCCGTTCCTTCATCAAGGCCGCGGGACCCAATTTGTTGCTGGCATTTTCCACTTCGAGCTCGTCGGCTGTCATGCCCAGCACGATCCAGACAGCGCGTAAACTCAAGGTGCCAGACGAAGTCGCGAGCCTCGTCATTCCGCTCGGAGCGACGATGAATATGGCGGGCACTGCGCTATATCAAAGCGTTGCGATCCTCTTCCTGGCGCAAATATCCGGAGTGGATTTGAGTGTCCCTGAAACTTTGTTACTGGTCGGCACTCTCGTTGCATCGTCCATTGGTGCGCCAGGCACACCCGGCGTGAGTATTGCGATATTGGCCAGCGTGGCAACAGGATTTGGGATTCCCGCCACCGGTCTTGTCATCATTCTTGGCGTGGACCGGCTTCTGGACATGTCGAGAACAGTGGTGAATGTGACCGGTGATATCACCGCAGCCGTCATAATGAAAAATACCCTGAAAGAAAAATAACGAGCGGTCCAGCCCATTGGTCGATCTCGAAATCTATTTGATATTATCTCGTCAATGCGCGCATCAGCCTTGGGAAAATAGCTGGATGTGAAGATCAGGAACGCTATCAAAGGCCCTTTGGTACATCTTCTTTATTCATTCGAAAATGTCTATCGGGAGATGCGTGAATAGCTTGGTATTTGAGTGGCCAACAGGCTAGATGTAAATAGATTATGCGCTTCAAAAGGTAAGGTGAAAATGACTTTTTCTCGTCTATGGCTATTGGCAATATTCATTGCCTTGGCGGCTTGTGGCGATGCTGGCAGCAGCGGTGGACGAGGCGGCGCGCCTGTCGTTGTCGGCGGAACCGTGACCCAGGCAGAATTTGTCAGTGAGATTGAAGCGGTCGGTACCGCCTTGGCCAATGAGCAGACAATCATTACCTCACCCGTGACCGAGCGGATTGAAAGAATTGGTTTTGCTGATGGTGCCGTGGTTCGACGCGGCGCGATCATTGCGCAATTGTCGCGCGGTGAGGAATCTGCTGACCTTAGTGCGGTCAAGGCCAGATCGCGAGAGGCAGATAGGAAACTGGATCGGCTGACGTCGCTTCAGGAGCGAGGCTTTGCAACCAATGCCGCGGTTGATGAGCAAATCGCGCTCCGCGATGGCGCCCGAGCCGATGCCAGTGCGATTCAATCCCGTATCTCGGATCGAGTCATCCGCGCACCATTTGACGGCGTTTTAAGCCTGCGCATCGTGTCACCTGGAACAGTGGTGACGTCGGGCAGTCCGATAGCTACGATCAGTGATATTTCGGTGATCAAACTGGACTTCACCGTGCCAGAGAATTTTCTTACTGCGATCGAAGTGGGGCAAGTGATCGAAGCCAAGGCTGCGGCCTATCCAGACAAGATATTTTATGGAACGATCGACAATATCAATCCGCTGGTTGATCCGTTGTCGCGCAGTGTCACTGTTCGTACCGTGCTTGATAACGAGGCGCGGCTGCTCCGTCCGGGGATGTTGATGACGGTTCGGATTGCTTCGGAAACACGCAGCGGGCCGGCGATTCCGGAAACAGCGCTTTTGGCCCAAGGCGATCAGAATTTCGTTTTCCTGGTTGATCAGGATGGCATCGCGCGGCGAACCCGGGTTGAAATCGGTTTGCGTTCCAATGGCATGGTAGAAATTCGCAGCGAGATCAAACTGGGCAGCAAGATTGTCGCCGATGGTACGGTAAAAGTGCGAGATGATGCACCGGTAAAGGCAGTCATTCCAGGACAAAAACCGGCGATTGAAGGGTTGCAACCAAAATCCTCAACCAATGCTGACGGCAGCTAGAGGCGCGCGCGGATGATTATTTCAGACGTTTCTGTCAAACGACCGGTTTTCGCCGTGGTGCTCAGTCTTTTGCTGGTACTGGCCGGTATCGTTGCTTTTCTTGCTCTGCCGGTCCGGCAATATCCGGCGATCGAACCACCGATTGTATCTGTTGATGTAAATTATCCCGGTGCGGCAGCCAATGTCGTGGAGTCCCGCATCACCCAGATTTTGGAAGATCGCATCGCCGGGGTCGAGGGCATTGAGATGATTCGCTCGTCGTCTCGTGATGGACGTTCGGATATCACCGTCGAATTCTCGCCCGACCGGGATGTCGATTCCGCAGCCAATGATATCAGGGACCGGGTCTCCGGCGCGCTGGATAATCTGCCGGAAGAATCCGACCCGCCGGAAATCAACAAAGTGGATGCCGATGCGCGTCCGTTCATGTGGCTCAATCTCACCGGGGAAGGCCGAGATTCTCTCTGGCTTGCCGACTATGCCGACCGGGTATTGGTGGACCGCTTTTCGTCGATTGATGGGGTTGCTCGGGTGCAACCCAGCGGCGCGTCGAGACCAGCTATTCGTATCTGGCTGGATCGCAAGACGATGGCGGCCAATTCGATATCCCCCAACGACATTGAAGAAGCGTTGCGTCGGGAGAATGTCGAACTGCCAGCCGGTCGGATTGAGTCTTCGGACCTCAACCTGACCGTCCGCGTGGCGAGAGCCTATGCCAATGTCGACGATTTCAGAGCTTTGGTCATTCGGCGTACGGAAGCCGGCGCTTTGCTGCGGCTCGGGGACATGGCCCGCGTCGAGCTCGGCCCTGAAAATGTCTACACCCATTTCCGGTCCAACGGTCAGCCGGGTGTCGGGATGGGCGTCATCCGGCAATCAGGTGCCAATGAGCTCCAGGTTGCCAATGACATCAAGGACCGGATCGCAGAAATTTCGCCATTGCTGCCGCCCGGAGTCGAGCTGGCGGTCAGCTATGACAGCAGCGTGTTCATTGCAAAGGCGATTGAGAATGTCTGGGAAACACTCGCTTTTGCCGCAATATTGGTGATTGCGGTGATCTATCTGTTCCTCGGTTCGGTGCGCGCGACGATCATTCCCGCGATCACCGTTCCGATCTCGCTGATAGGGACGTTTTTCGTGCTTTGGTTGCTTGGCCTGTCGATCAACTTGCTGACCCTATTGGCGCTGGTGATGGCCATCGGTCTTGTGGTTGATGACGCGATTGTTGTGCTGGAGAATATCTATTCGCGCATCGAACGTGGGGATAATCGCCTGATCTCGGCCTTTGAGGGGGCCAGGCAGGTCGGTTTTGCGGTTTTGGCGACCACGGCCGTGGTGATCGCTGTATTTGTCCCTGTGATGTTTCTACCCGGTGAAACCGGCCTTTTGTTCCGCGAACTTGCGATCACCATGATTGTCGCCGTCAGCATTTCAACCTTTGTCGCGCTCACGCTGATTCCGGTCCTCTGCTCGAAAATTCTCAAGAAAGGCGGCGGCGAAACCAGGTTGAGCCGCTATGTGGATGGCAGGTTTAAACGATCCAGCATTGGCTATGAAAGCATATTGTCGCGCTGGATCCGTCGGCCCTTTCTGCTTGGCGCTATCGCATTCGGGCTGGCAGGATTTTTTGCCGTGATCGGACTGCAGACGCTCAAGAGCGAAGTCGCGCCGCCCGAGGATACGGGATTCATGTTCGGCCGCGCCTCGATTTCCGAAGGCGCCGGCTGGGATCGGTTGGTCAAGGTGATGATGGACCTGGAAGAAATTGCGCTTCCCTATACCGAAGAAGACGGCCCCCTGCGCCGAGCATTGTTTCGCGCGCCGGGCTCATTCGGGCCATCGGGCGATTTTTCATCGGGCCGGATCATCATGTTTCTCAAACCCTGGGACGAGCGTGATATGACAACCGCTGAAACGGTATCAGCGCTCAATGGTGCGTTCCGGGACTATCCGCCGGCGCGGGTTTTCGTCTCTGGAGGTTCGACCATCGGCGGACGCGGGGGAGAGGCGATCCGCTTTGTGATTGCGGGTGACACTTATGAAGAACTGACCCGAGCGCGCGACGCGCTGTTTGTAGCCGCCGATGAATATCCCGGCATCGCGACACTGGAATCGGACTATAAGGAAACACGGCCGCAACTGGTGGTCAACGTCAACACCTTGCGCGCCGCCGATCTTGGTGTTTCGGTTGAGGAAATCGGCCGGACGCTGGAAACCATGATGGGATCGCGCAATGCGGGCACCTATGTCGACCGCGGTGAAGAATATGCCGTAATCCTGCAAGCCGAGCCGGAAGATCGAGTGACGGCAGAAGATCTGGCCAATGTCTACGTGCGCGGCCGGGGTGACAATCTTGTGCCATTGTCCGGTCTGGTGACATTGACCAACCGCGCCGAGCCCGGCGAGCTCAACCGGTTCAACAAGCTGCGCGCGATCACGCTGGAAGGGACGGTCGGGGATGGCTATTCACTTGGCGAAGCGCTGACTTTCCTTGAGACCGAGGCGGCCACTCTGCCAGAGGTTGTCTCGATCGGATATGAAGGCCAAAGCCGGGCGCTGCGGCAGACGGGCGGCTCGATTTGGATCATTCTCGGCTTTACGGTGATATTGGTCTATCTTGTCCTCGCCGCGCAATTTGAGAGCTTCATCAGTCCGTTGGTCATCATCCTGGGTGTACCTTTGGCGGTCGGCGGCGGCATTTTGGGGCTGACCGTGATGGGTGGGACGCTGAATCTATATAGTCAGATCGGCCTGATCATGCTGGTCGGGCTAGCTGCCAAAAATGGTATATTGATCGTCGAATTTGCCAACCAGCTGCGCGATGAAGGCCTGGAATTTGAAAAGGCCATATTGGAATCGGCAAAGCGCCGCTTTCGACCGGTGCTGATGACATCGATTGCGACAGTGGCTGGTGCGATTCCGCTGATGCTCGCCACCGGGGCGGGCGGGGCCAGTCGTGAAGCTATCGGTATCGTGATCGTCTGGGGTGTTGCTGTATCGACGGTCTTGACGCTGGTGATCATACCGGCCTTTTACTATTTGCTGGCGCGCCGGACGGGCAGTCCGCTTGCCGTGACCCGGCGTCTCAAAACCCAGCGCGAAGACAAGGATCAGGCAGCTCTGGGCACCGCCTAGGAGAGGCGGCGATGCCCTTTCCGGCGCACAGGTCGCAACCTCACCGGCAGGCCGCGCCGCTAGGCTGCGATGGAGGATAATGTTATCTGATGATCCTCGCCAATCAGATCAGCCGCGCGCTCGCCAATCATGATCGATGGTGCGTTGGTGTTGCCGCTGGGTATTTCTGGCATGACACTCGCATCGGCAATGCGCAGATTTTTGACACCAAAGACGCGCAGCCGCGGATCAACCACATCGCCAATCCGGCAGGTGCAGGACAGGTGATAGATTGTCGTTCCAAAATGGAGAGCCATATTTTCTAAGAATGCATCGCTCGGCGGTTCCCCTTCCTCGTAACCATGCTGACGGGCAAGACCAGGCGGGACAAGCCACCGACCGGGTTTCACCGGCCCGGGCCAGTGATCCACAATATCGAGCGCCCGGCGGATGATCGCCACCATCACTTTCAGATCATGGGGGTCGCTGAAATAGTTGAAGTTGATCTCCGGCGAAACGGCCGGATCAGCGCTGCCCAAAATGATCTCACCTTCACTGCGCGGCACGCAATTACTAGCGAGCAGCGACAGGCCTGCGCGATTGGTGGCAAGCGTTTCTGTCGGATTTTCCAATATTTGGTCAAGATCATAATTGATCACCTTGCTCAGGACCTCGGCCGTGTTCACCATCGGCAAGAAACCGATTTGACCGTCATGTGTATGGGCATCGCCCAGACCGGTCGAAAAAAAGCAGATGCTGTCATAGAAGGAAGAGGCAACCAAGCTGCTGCCGGTTTCCGTCCATTCGGTAAGTCGCTGTTCGGCTTCAGCTTTCAGGGCGACAAGCTCTGCAGGCATTCCGTCATCGTCGCGGGCGTCGGCCGGCAACGGCCCCGCTGGAGCGCGTATTGCATCCGGACCAACGGAAAGGTTGATCTCATCGACTGCGACGCCAAGTCCAGCTGCTTCGAACACCAGCGGCGTATAGAGGTGATCCTTGAGATGTTTGCCGACATGCGGCTGGTCGAGCAGACAGTCGACGCCGACAGCTTCGAGTTCCCGCCGCGATCCAATGCCCGACAGCATCAAAATATGCGGTGAGCCAACGGCACCCGCGCTGAGAATAATTTCCTTTGTGGCTTTTAGCGTCTGCAAATTGCCAGCGACATCTCGATATTCAACGCCCGTCGCGGTCATGGACTCGCCTTCGCCTTCGAGAATCAGCCGCGTCACCAGAGCATCGGTGATGATCGTCAGATTGTCACGCTGGTCGGCTGAATTCTCGAGATAGGCGTGAAAGGTGCTCGACCGCCGGCCCTTGCGGGTGTTGGTCTGGACCAGCGAGGCAACGCCGTTTGGATCGAACCGTCCAGAGCCGTTATAATCGCCTTCGGGAATCCCGGCAGCGACCGCAGCTTCGACAAAGCCGCGTGATGCCGGGATCACTGGAGACCGGATAGCCACGCCCACCGGGCCGCTGTCACCGCGCTGTTCGCGATCAATGCTGGCCTCGTTGGTTTCCGCGACCTCCTCCATCCGTTTGAAACAAGGAAGCACATCAGCATGGCTCCAACCGTCCGCACCCAGATTTTCCCAATTATCAAAATCACCCGGATGTCCGCGCACCCAGACCATATAATTGATTGCGGAAGATCCGCCGAGCATCTTGCCGCGTGGCACCGGCATCCGGCGATCATGAAATCCCAATCCACCTTTTCCAGAGTCTCCGCTGAACATCCAGTCGACTTCAGGATCAAGTTGTAATGCAGCGCAAGCCGCCGGCATCTGCTCATGCGCGGGAGGCGGTCCACCTGCCTCGATCAGCGCGACTGTAAATTTTGGATCTTCAGAAAGCCTCGCCGCCAATGCAGCGCCCGCCGATCCCGCTCCGACAATGATAAAATCGAAAATCATCTCCATATTACGCCTTTCTGATCAGTGTTTGGGGAATATCGGTGTAATAATTTTGCCGTCGACAATTTTGGCGTTGGCAAACCGGGCTTCGCCTTTTGGGCTGCCAAATACACCGGAATTGATAAACCAGATGCCGGTTATCCTTTTCGGCATTTCACCTCCAACTGCGCTCGCATAATCCTCGGCTATCGGGCGATTGTGCCTGTGCCATTCCCCTAGGCCGGTTTGACCAGCTTGCAGGACGATGTGAGTCTCGCGCTGATCCCACCATGGCAAGGGACAGGTAAAGCTTGAACCGAGGTCGAGATGATTGCTCCACAACCAGGTGATATCCTGCCCGTTATCAAATTCTATCGCGATGCTCATATAATCATGAAACTGTGCCTCGCTCTCCGGACCAAGTGCACGAACATCCGAATAAAGCCATTCGAAATCCAACCGGGTGGATGGTGTGAGCGGGATATCTAGAGGTTTCTTCACAATCCCCGCATCATTGGTGGAATGCGCGATAATGCCGCTGCGATCAGCTTGATCAAAGCCGCTGAAGACGTTGGACTGGCTGAGATACCAGAGATATTCGAATCCCTCTGGCAGTGTTCTGTCTTGTTCAATCGCTTTCAGAGCCCCGCCATATTTGTCTGGGTCGGAGGCTTGCATGGCGCGCAGTCCGTCTGTCGCCTCGCCCTGCCAGAGGATCACCTGTGCACTGGCTTTCAAAGGATAGGGTGGCACTCCATGGAAATCAGCCGGGAAAGTGCCGTGACGATCCTCCCAATAGACACCCATCGGCCGGACCGCCAATTGCAAGTCTCCGCTGTGCTTGGCCCGAAATGTGAACGCATTTGCAGCGAGGTTGAAAACGGGTCCTTCTGATCCAAGTCTTGCCCATAGATATTGTTTGGGTTCCAAAGCATTGGGCAAACCCATATTGACCAGCCCTTCTGCCAAAATCGTGATTTCGTCGCCGCTTGTGACTTGAATATCTGTCGATTTCCAACGATCGTGGGCGTTGGAAAATAGAATATTTGCGCTTGACGCAATTGCGCTCGGTGCCTGCATTTCATCTGAATGTTGATGGTCGCTTTGCGCGGCGCTTGCCGAGGAAAGCGCGCAGGCGCCGATTATCGATAGGTATTTTAGATGCCAGCGGTTGCGATATGCTCGAGCCATGATTTGTCTCCATCTTCTTGATCAGCGAAATGCCTCAGGTCTGCGCCGAACTATGATCAGCTTTGCCCGGTTCGGCCCGATGGAGAGTTTAGGTTTTTCTAATGTCGCTTGAGGTCATTGAAATTGAACATTTTTATTGGAAATTAAATAGGAAAATCTTTGCAAGATCATTGTTATGGCGTTGCAATTCTCGCCGAATTCCGCATGTAAGATCGCGGAAGGTGTAGATCAGACATGCGGCAAAGGCTTAAAATCGGAACTGCGCATGTCGATTTTTCCGATAGCACAATCGACGGGCCCAATGGCCGGGCGTCGATGGAACCCAAAGTGATGAAATTACTCCGGGTGTTGAGCGGCCAGCCGGGCGTAGTTTTGTCGCGCGAAACACTCTTGGATGACGTGTGGGGCGTCGACTATGGCGGCGATGAAAGCCTGTCCCGCGCCATTTCCCTGCTGCGCAAGGCCTTTGGCGAAGAACGCGGTAAACATCAATATATTGAGACCATCCCCAAGCGGGGATATCGGTTGATCGCGGATGTCGAGATTGTGGAGCAGAATAGAGAAGCCCTATCTGAAAATTCCCGCGCGCCGCGCGCTTTAGCTTCCCTTTATCGGCATATCAATGCGCGAACTGCAGGACTGTTCGTTGTCTTTACTGTTCTAGCACTCGTTGGACTATTGTTCTTTTGGACCCAGCCGAGCGCGGTCCGGTTTACGGATGATGACACGGGCCTGGCCTTTCTCAACACTCCGCAAGACGCGATCAGTCAGAAATCGATCGCGGTTCTGCCCTTTGCGGATCTAAGCGGGACTGGCGACCAACAATATCTTGCCGATGGTCTGGCAGAAGAAATACTGAACGCCATCATCAAATTTCCCGACATTCGTGTCATCGGCCAGACGTCTTCATTCATGTTTCGCGAGCGTCAGGCAAATTTGAATGAGATCGGATCGACGCTGAAGGTGCGTTATGTCCTGACGGGATCGCTTCGAAAACAGCGCGACCAGGTCCGTATCTCCGCCCAGCTTGTGCAGACCGACGATGGCCATGTGCTCTGGTCAAAAACCTATGATGAATCGACAAATGACATTTTCGATCTTCAGGAAAATATTGCGCAGGCGATTGCCAGAAATCTCGACCTTGCCCTGGATGCGTCGACAGAAGGGCCGTTGGTTGCCGAATTGACCGATGATCAGGAAGCATATGATCTATTCCTCCAAGGTCGGGAATTGTCCCGGCGGTTCGGGCATCAGAGCAAGGTCAACGCAGTTGGGCTGTTGGAGCGGGCGACCCAGACAGATCCGCAATTTGCTGCGGCGTGGGCTTGGTTGGGCCGAACCAAAATGCTGCTGAGCATATCTTCCAAAGGCAGCGAAACGAACCAACTGGTCGCTGGCGCCCGATCATCGGTTGACCGCGCGCTGATGCTCGATCCCAATCTTGCCATGGGCCATTATACCAAATCGATGTTGCAAGATTATGATCTCGATTTTGCCGGCTCGCTCGACTCGATCGAGACAGCGTCTGCGCTCGATCCCAACCAGCCTTTTTTGGTGATCAGGCGCGGCTATTATCACGCTCTTATCGGCGATATTGCAAAAGCGGAACGCCTGATGAAAGATGGTTTGAGGCGCGACCCAACCGATGCAGTTGGTTTGCTCAACCTTGCAATCGTCAAACTATCCGTTGGAGATGTTGATGCCGCTGCCAAGCTCTTGACCAGAAGCAACGATCTTGGCTTTATGCCAGCACGGGGCTGGTTATGTCTCATTGCGCCCCTGCAGAATGGGATGAACAGCGCGGACAAATGCTGGAATGACCTGCCGGATAATTTGAAAGGCCGATATGCGCCGGTTTTTGAAGGCGAAGATGCGTGGCGGACGCTCAGCAATGCGCAATTTGGAGACGACGTCGCAGCTCGCAAAAAAGTGATCGAATGGCTGGATGTGCATTTCAAACAGCCTGATGCGCGAGCGAACGCCTATCTGTTGGGGATATATTTGGGCTTAGGTGAGCCAAAACGTTTCATGGATATATTCGTGGCGCATCCTTTCCCGATAAACGCCCCGACCATCGCTTCTATCTGGATGGATCAGAAATCCTATAGGAATCTGCGCCAGCACCATGAATTTCCTGCTTTTGCCGAACGTATCGGTTTGGTTCGTGCCTGGCAAAAATATGGCTGGCCGGACCAATGCAAAAAAGCCGCCGGGACCGATGGCTCGAACGGGCGTTTTACCTGTCGCTAATATAGCGGCGGTTTCGAATCTCGATTGTCTGCTTGCGCGCCTCAGCCATTGATTCAAAATTTTCTGGCTATCGCCTAGCCCAGTGGAACCCCTTCAATGGTGATCCGGTTCAGATAGCGCCGATGGCCCTGATAATCGTTCAGGGCATAATGCCATGTCGCTCGATTGTCCCACATCGCCAGATCGCCTTCCCGCCAGATATGGCGATGATGGAAACGGTCTTGCGTGATATGGGCATAGAGTTCCTGCAGCAGCGCGCTGCTCTCTTGCGGTTCCATATCGACAATCTCCAGCGTGAAGCCGGGATTGACATAGAGACCTTTCACGCCGCTATCCGGATGAGTCAGCACGATCGGATGAACCGCAGTCTGACCAGCTTGATCGGGATTGGTATAGCGCCCTTCGAAGCCTTTGCGATAGGCGCTTTCCTCGCCAAAAATATGTGCATTGCCATGGCGCGCTTTCAGGTCTTTGATCCGCTCTTTCATCGCGTCATCCAGCGCTTCGTAGGCGGCCGCCATGCCGGCAAATAATGTGTCGCCACCGGTGGGCGGGATTTCCAGCGCATAGAGGATGGAGCCCATTGCCGGCGCTGCATCATAGCTGTGATCGGTGTGCCAGCCACCGCCAATATTGAGCTGCTGATCGGGCTCCTTCAGCACTTCGGCAATTTCGGGATAGCCCTTGCGGCCTTTGAAAAAGCGGTTGACGTCAATCGCGCCCCAGCGTCTGGCAAAGGCAATATGCTCTTCGGGCGTGAGATTTTGATCGCGAAAAAATAGCGCTCCATGGGCCAGAAATGCGTTGCGGACTTCGGCAAACTGATCATCGCTCAGGCCTCTGACATCAACATTGTCAACGACGGCGCCAACCGCTTCACTCGCTTTTGAAATTTCCATCGCTCTCTCTCCCTTATCTCGTTCCCTTATATCGGAATATTGTGATAAGGTAAGCTTAGATATAGTTTTCAGGAGAACCCCCGATGCGCAAACCATCCCTCAACCGTCGCCAGCTTTTGGCCGCAACCGCCGCGACTGGCGTTGCACTGGCCGCAGCCACTCAGTCATCATTGGCGGCAGAAGACCAGTCCGATCTTGCCGGCAAGTCCGTGCTGATCACCGGCTGCTCTTCCGGTTTCGGGATGCTCGGCGCGGTCCATTATGCCGAATTGGGCGCGAAAGTGTTTGCGACCATGCGCGGCCTGCCCCGGATGGAAGCGGAAGAACTGGCGGCGCTGGCCGATGCCGGTGATCTCGATATCACTATTCTGGAACTTGACGTGCTTTCCGATGACTCGGTGAACAAAGCAATTGCCGAGGCCGAACGGCTCTCTGGTGGTGCATTGGATGTGGTGATCAACAATGCCGGTATCGGCACCGGCGCGCCGGTCGAGCTTCAGGATATGGAAGCGATGCAATTGCTGTTCGACACCAATGTCATGGGCCCGCAGCGAGTGGCTCGCGCCGCTCTCCCCGCAATGCGCGCAAATAAGTCCGGCCTGATTATGAACGTCTCGTCGCAACTCGGCCGCGTCATGGTGCCCGGCATGGGCCTCTATAGCTCGACCAAATTTGCGCTCGAATCGATGAGCGAGCAAATGGCCTATGAACTGGTGCCGCACGGCATTGATGTGACCATCGTCCAGCCGGGCGGCTTTCCGACCAAGATCTGGGAAAATGGCAACAAGCTGACCGCGCCAATGCTGGAGCGCGCGTCCGAAGCACGCAAGGCGGCCTATCCTGAACTGGTCGCGGGTGCGCTGCGCGATGGTGGCGGTTCGACCGATCCGATGGACGTCCCGAAGGCGATTGCCCAGACGATAGCTCTGTCGCAGGGCAAGCGTCCGTTACGTCTGCCGGTGCACCCCGGTCGCAAGCCGCAATTGGGAATCAACGAGGTCAGCGCCAAGACTCAGGTCGCGATGCTCGGCAATTCCCCCTTTGGACCCTGGATCAAGGATGTGAACGAGCGGAGCTAGTATCCGCCCGGCACCGTTCGTCCTGAGCTCGTCGAACGATAGATCGGCGCAATCGCTAGTTTTTCGATCATCGGCACTTCGACAGGCGCCGTGCGAACCGGTTGCTGCGGGATAGTCTATTCCGCACTGTCCCGACGCACCAACATTACCGGCCCGAGGTAGAGCAACAATATCGCAACGTTAAGGATCACGTTTGACGGGTTTCCGGTGCCAAAAGAGGCGCTGCTGTCGATCACGAACCAGATGAGAAACGCATAGATTGTGCCGCGCCGAATCAAGTCATTACCTTGTTCAATTCCGGGTGCGGAAATGAAGACATAATAGCCCATCAAACCGCCGAACAGCCCGCCAGCAATGGCGAGGGTGAGCTTGGCTTCCTGGGTTGCGATGCCCGCAATGCCCTGGCCGCCCGATGCGGCATAGGTGAGGAAGAGATTATTCCCACCCGTCGGGTCGCTGACGCTGCCCCATGCAAATAGGATGGCTGTGATGATCGAAATCCATCCGATGATGCGCATGGTTCGGGCGGCAGCTTTGGGTGACATGACTTTTCTCCTGCATGTGATGCGATGCTTAGAGCTGTACAATATCGGTAAAACAATTACCTCGGACGTAGGTGCAATGGGACCTATTTGATGGCAGATAGAAATAGAAGCTTTGGAAAGGACCCGTCATGCAGAGTGAATTTGGCAATATCTTGAAGCAATGGCGCAAGGTCCGCCGTTTCAGTCAGCTCGACCTCAGTCTCGAGGCAGAAATGTCTTCACGCCATTTGAGTTTTCTGGAATCGGGCCGATCCAATCCCAGCCGCGAGATGGTTTTGCGTCTGTCCGATGCGTTGCAATTGCCAAGACCGGCCGCCAATCAAGCGCTCAACGCGGCCGGTTTTGCGCCGGTCTATCCCAGCCTGCCGGACGATGCGCCGGAGCTGGCGCCGGTCCATCAGGCAATCGACACGATGCTCGCCCATCATGATCCCTATCCGGGGGTCGCGGTCGACCGTCACTGGAATGTGGTGAAATCCAATCAGGGCGCGGAGATGCTGCTCGCGCTCGCCAGTCCGGAGGGCACCGCCAATATGATGGACATATTGATCAACAGTGCCGGACTTGATCTGATCGAAAATTGGGATGAAGTGGCGGTATTATCCCTGACGAGATTGCGGACAGAGCTGCTCGAACTGGGTGGGGATGCGCAATTGTCCGCGCTCATGCAGCGGCTTGCCAATCATGAGCGGGTCAAAAATATCGACATGAGCAGAATCAATCTTAATCAGGCGGTCATTCCAACAATATTGCGGATTGGCGAAACGCGATTGTCGCTTTTCTCAACCATCGCCCAATTTGGATCGGTGCAGGACACGCGGGCCGGCGAAACCAAGATCGAAATGATGTTCCCGATGGATGACGAAACGGTTCAGTTTTTCGAAAGATAGCTTCCGCCCTCGTCTTTCTTTGCTAGAATGTACCCGAGGGAGATGAAATATGATGGATTTCAGAATCTTATTGGCAGCGGCGAGCTTCGGTCTGGCCGGGTGCGCGCCGCTGGAGCCGAGCAACCCTCCACGTCCTGCAGATACGCTTACGACCATTGATAGAATGGCCGACAGTGGACCATCGCCAACCTTCGAGGCCGAGAAGATGTTCCCATCCTGGTTTGCCGCCATCGAACCCTATCGGGTGATTGGGGATCAAGATGATGGCGTCTATTATGTCGGGACCAAAGGCCTGGGCATGTATTTCATTCCGACGGATGAAGGTCATATTGTGATCGATGGCGGGATGCCGGGGCAGGGCGCCTATGTCGCCGATGCGATCCGCAAATTGGGCTATGATCCAAAAGATATCAAAATCCTGCTCAACAGTCATGCGCATCTGGATCATTCAGGAGGCCTGGCCGAGCTGAAAAGATTATCCGGTGCGCAAATGATTGCCAGTGAAGGTGACCGTTCCGCGCTGGAAGGTGGATTCTATCTGGGATCGGAAAATGTCAAAAGTCTCAACGCCCCGCCGATAGAAGTGAATGTGACTTTTTCTGATGATTTCACAGTCACCCATGGCGGCGTGAGCTTGACGGCTCGGATCACACCCGGTCATACGCGCGGCTGTACCAGCTGGATGATGGATGTGGAGCAAGGCGGCAAGACTTACCAGACGCTCTTTTTCTGCTCGGCCTCCGTTGCCGCCAACCGGCTCCTCGGACCACCACAATATGAAGGCATCGTCGAGGATTATCGCAAGACCTTTGCGATCACCAAGGACTGGAAACCCGATGTGTTTCTTTCCAACCATCCGGAATTTTTCGGGATGGCGACGAAGCATGAAAGGCTCAAGGCCGGCGACCCACTGGCCTTTGTCGATGATGGTGGTTTTCCTGCATTCATCGCCAAGATGGAAAAGAATTTCGAGGCAGCGCTGCAAAAACAGACGCTCAAGCATAATGCGATCATGAGCGAATAGGAGACGTCAATGGGAGCCGCAAAGGCGCTGGCCGAGACATTCTGGGAGATTCAGATGAACGGCAGTCACGCAGAACTTCTGCCGCTTTTTGCCGATGACGCGCTGTTCGAGGATCCGGCGATCGGCCGAATTGAGGGCAAGCCGGCGATCGCCAGATTGCTCGGCCATCTGGATAAGATATTCGCCGATAATCCGCCACAATTTGAGCTGCTGGAAATTGCCGGTGATGAAACCGTTGCCTGGTCCCGCTGGATCTGGAAACGGCCCAGCGGCGATGTCGAAGGGGTTGGGCTATATCGGATCAAGGATGGGAAGTTTACGTCTTACCGCGATTTTTTTGAAGTTCCCGACCGGATATGATGATTTCGCACCAGCTGGCGAAGTCAGGCTAGTTAAATGAGCAATTGTGGGGAGCCCATCCGCTCCTAAACCGAAGAGCTGAGCAAAAGGGCCAATCGAATGATGCAAGCCAAAGAGGTGATCGAAACTTTCTGGGAGATCCAGAATGACAATGATTATAGCAAGCTGATCCCGCTGTTCGCCGAAAATGCGGTGTTCGAAGATCCCGCCATTGGCCGGGTTGAAGGCAAGGAAGCGATTACCGCTCTGCTGCACCATCTGACCAAAGAACTGGCTGACAAGAAAATGCATTTTGAAGTGCTGGAAATTGCCGGTGATGAATCCGTCGCCTGGTCCCGCTGGCTTTGGAAGCGCCCCGATGGTGATATTGAGGGTGTCGGTCTCTACAAAGTCGATGACGGAAAGCTGACATCCTATCGCGATTTCTATGCAGTGCCGGATGAGGGTTAGCGAAGGCAATAATATTATAACGTCAATCGCTTGAAACTGAAAAAGTAACAAGCATCGTTTACATGTTGCTCTTATCGTGCAAGCTTATCCTTGCCATCACGGGGAGTCAGCGATGAAGATCAAGCAGAATATTCTCATGACCATGGGCGCGACAATCGCGGGCCTGATGTTTCTGCCAGCTCCTTCACTGGCAACACTGACCGACCCTGCATCATCTGATGATGATATTGTCGTCATCGGTGGTAAAACGACCAAGGCGGCCATCGCCGAATTTATTCAGACAACCATTGCCACGCCCAAGGGTGGCAGACATCAGGGTCAATATGCGCGCTTTGCAAATCCCATCTGTCCGAAAGTCGTTGGCCTGTCCGCAGCCAATATCGACCAAGTGGAAAAGCGCATGCGCGGGGTTGCGCTGGCCGCGGATATGAAGGTCGCAGCAGAAGGTTGCGACCCCAATATCTTCGTGATGGTGGTGGCGGATGGCAATGAAGCTGTATCCATGTTGCGCAAGAAAAAATCGCGCGTATTTGGCGGCCTTTCGCATCCTGAAAGAGCGCGGATCGCCGCGAGCGGTGGCCCGGCATATTCATGGAAGCGGATACAGGCTGGCTCTGCCGAAACGCGCGCGCTGCAAAATTCGGATGAAACCAGAATTTTGCCAGTGGATTCAATTTCAAAATCCGAAGTTCCGATGATGAATTCGAATGTGAAGTCGCGGATCAAACGGACGATCCAGCAGTCGATGACTCACTCCTTCCTGCTGCTCGAAAAAGACGCGCTGGTTGATCTCACCACGGTCCAGATTGCCGACTATGCGGCGATGCGCTCCTATATCGATACGCGGGACAGCGGCAATCAGACCATCCCGCGCTATTCCATTTTGTCGCTGTTCGATGGCGCGGGCGCGGATGAAGCGATTCCGGTGTCGGTCAGTGAAATGGATCTGGTTTTGCTGAGTTCGCTCTACAATTCCCCTTCCGACGTCTCCGCATCGATGCAGAGCTCGGCGATGTTGCAGCGATTTGAACGCGAATTGACGGCAAATTCCGAATGATGGGCTGAATCTGCACAGGAATTTACAGCACCGGCGCAGGTGCAAAAAAGGAACCAATGATGAAAATGAAACATGCTGTTCTGATGACTGTGGGCCTGGCAATGTCCAGCCTGGTGCTTTCGCCAACGCCGTCCTTGGCAACCCTGACCGATCCAGCGATAGCGGAAGATGATATTGTCGTCATCGGCCGCGAGACAACCAAGGCCGCTATTGCCGAATTTATCAAAACGACGATCGCTACCCCCAAGGGCGGAAGACATGATGGGCAATATGCCCGCTTTGCAAGACCGATTTGCCCCAAAGTTGTGGGACTTTCCCCAGCCAATGTCGAGCAAGTCGAGAAGCGGATGCGCGGCGTTGCACTGGCCGCTGATATGAACGTCGCGGCAGAAGGCTGTGACGCCAATGTCTTCGTCATGGTGGTTGCTGACGGCAATGAAGCGGTGTCGATGTTGCGCAAGAAAAAATCGCGCGTATTTGGCGGCCTTTCGCACCCTGAAAGAGCGCGCATAGCCAATAGTGGCGGTCCCGCTTATGCCTGGAAACGTATTCAGACAGGGTCTGCGGAAACCAGCGCACTGCAAAATTCCGATGAAACCCAAAAATTGGGGCCGGTAACAGAAGTTCCAATTATGAATTCAAACGTGAAGTCAAATGTAAAGCGGACGGTCCAGCAGTCGATGACCCATTCCTTTCTGCTGCTCGAAAAAGACGCGCTGGTCGATATGACCACGGTCCAGATTGCCGATTATGCCGCGATGCGCTCCTATATCGATACGCGAGACAGCGGCAATCAGACCATCCCGCGCTATTCCATATTGTCGCTGTTCGATGATGTGGGCGCAAACGAGGCGGCTCCCCTGTCGGTCAGCGAAATGGATCTGGTTTTGTTGAGTTCGCTCTATAATTCTCCGTCCGATGTCTCTGCAAAGATCCAAAGTTCGGCGATGCTCCAGCGATTTGAGAAAGAGCTGATGTCACGCCCGGACAATTGAGCATGACCTCGAACACTGCCTCTCTTCGCGCGGTGATGATTTTCTGTTACTGAGCGCCGATACGGATATTATCGGCATTGGGGGAGAGCCATATGAAGGTCGTCAAACTGGTCGGCGGGATATTTTTTGCAATCGGCCTGGCGATGCTGATCGGGACCGCCTATCTTTTTTCCAGCCAGAATGACTTCATCGCCACCGCAAAAACCGCCCAAGGCGAAGTCATCGACATGATACGCAGGGAAAGCCGCGATGACGGTACCACCAGCTATACTTATGCAGCAGTGGTGCGCTTTTCTGACGATGGCGGCGTGAGCCAGGAATTCGTCAACCGCCATAGTTCCAATCCACCCGGCTATTCCAAAGGGGAGCAAGTCCAAGTGCTCTATGCACCCGACAATCCGGGTGACGCGATTATTGACGATTTCTGGGGACGCTGGGGAATCGTCGCGATTCTCGGGTTTACCGGCTCGATATTCTCCCTGGTCGGCGGCGGGCTGCTATTCTGGTTTATCCGAAAAGCGCAGATCAAAAAATGGCTGCGCGCCAATGGCACGCCGATATCAATCGACTTCTACTCTGTAGAACGGGATACCAGCACCACCGTCAACGGCAGGCACCCTTTTTGCGTGGTCGCTCAGGGGAAGAACCCGTTCACAGGAAAACTGGAACAGTTCCGCAGTGAATCGATCTGGGTGGATCCCACGGCTGAGCTGCAGGGCACGAAAATGAAAGTGTTTATCGACCCTAATAAGCCGTCACGTCACTCGGTCGATGTCGAGCGTTATCTGGATGCGGACTAATTGTTCCGGCTGGGTTGAAAGAGATTTAGAAACCCAATGACTTCTTCCGCAATCACCTTCGGCTGTTCCGGCAGCAACGCATGGCCGGCCTGCGGAACAAGCACCAGTTTGACGCGGTCTGGATATTGTTGTGCGAGCGGGATGCCGGCATCCTGCGGTGGCGCTATGGTATCTTCAGCGGCCTGCAGCACCAGCATCGCTTTGGTGCCGCCTGAGCCCCATATGTCATAGCTTTCCGAACCCTTGGCCTGGCCTTGCAGAATAGCAGTCTGCATATGCCAGCCAATCATCCAATGGTCCGGGATATCATTGCCTTCTGCAAAAAAGGCATAGTCAATATCATCGCGCCGCTGGCTGACGGTTCGGCGCGGGTCGAAAATCGCCTTGAGCGCCGCATTGGCTTTTTCGGGAATATTTTTTGACCCGCCGGATGCGATCAATATGACTCCATTCACCCGGTCATCATTTTTATATGCGAACGCGCGAACCAGCCGGTTGCCATAAGCATGGCCAATGACCGAAAGCGATTTATCATTGCCCAGTTCGCGCACAACAACCGCGCTCAGATCATCGGCCAAAGACATCAGGTCGACGGGCTGCTCGATCATATCCGAACCCTTGATCCCCGGCGCCTCAACCGCCAGCGTCTGAAAGCCGGCCTCGTTCAGCGCGATGACCAGCTCATTAAAGTCGCTGGCCTCACGCCCGGCGCTGGCCGCCAGCAGGACAGGCTCGCCTTGCCCGCTGACATAATAAGCGATTTTTCTGTCGTCGAGCATGACGATCTTTTCTTCGCCAATGGCATCGCGGGCAGGGCTGTTGGGCAGCGGCATCCAGAATATGTAGATGATTATCGTGGCGAGAGCCACGACCGCTATTGTCCCAATCAGATATTTCATTCGATCTCTGGCACGTTTTTCAGCCCGCCTCTAGCACCGCATAGACGCTCGCTGCAGTGAGGATGACCGCGATCAGCAGGGTAACCAGACGCATCCGGTTTTCCGGCAATTCCTGCGAACCAAAATCGACGGCGGCGCGCTTACCTGTGACCATCGGTTTGACCAAATGGTCGCGTAGTCTGAACCGGTAGAAGAGGATCGCGGCGATGTGGAGCAAGATCAATCCGCTCAGAATGTTGAAGTTCAATTCGTGGATTTCAGCAAGTTCGCGGCCGAGATCGAACGATATCAATACCGCCAGTGGTCCGGACTCCAGCCCGTCCACGTCCACCGCAAACAGACCGGTGCTCACCTGAATGCTGATCCCCAGCAGGAGCGCAAATACGCTCAGCACGCCCAGCGGGCCATGGCCAAATGCGGGCATATGGGCGCCGCTTCGCAGATCGCGGATATAGTCGCCAAGCGAGCCGAGCCTGCGGATCATCGGCCCGAAGCGCGCCGTCCATGTCCCGATCAGCCCCCAGATCAGCCGGAACAGGATCAGCGCGAACATGGTCATGCCGAGCCGCCGGTGCCAGTCCATATGGCCCTCTTCCGCCGTCCACCACATTAACGGGATGATCAGGACGATCAGCCAGTGAAACAGGCGGACCGTCCAGTCCCAAATGAGTCGTGGGGGCGCTTCTCCCGTCATCCCAGGCTAGTCGTCCAGGCGATATTTATCATGACAGGCTTTGCAGGTACCGCCGGTTTCTTTGAAGGCGGCGCCAATAGCTGCCACGTCGCCACTTTGTGCAACGCTATTCAGATTGGCGGCGGCGCCCTGAAAATCGGACACTTTCGAGAGGAAATCCTCTTTGCTTTCCCAGATCGCAGGCAGTGCGTCGGTTTCGATGCCGGCTTCCGGACCGCTTCCGTCAGGGAACCATTCGGCCATGCCTTCGGTCAATGTCGGAACACTGGCGGCGGCCAACTGGATTTTTTCGATGTCCGGGCTATCCGCTTTGAACTGATCACTGATAGCCTTAAATGCGCCGCCGACATCCTTGAGCGCCTTCTGGCGGGCCTCAATCACTTCCGCAATGGCAGGGTCCACCGCGGCGGTCACAGCTTCGTCGGCAGCATTTTCACCATTCTGGCCGCAAGCCGTCAGCATCGTCAGTCCGGCAAGCGCCGAACATAATATTTTTACGCCGCGTTTTTTCATCAATATCTCCATTTTTCTCGGTGAATCTCAGACCAAAAGATTGAGGGAGTCGCAAGCTAATCCAGCTTGAGGTCATTTGTCACGCATTCTTGTGAGATAATGGATGCTGCGGGCATTAAAAATCAACGGCAATGCCTTTGTGGACCCAGTCGCCATAACGGGTCGGACCTTTGGTCTTTGCGATATCTTCGCTCGGGGTGAGCGGATCTGGATCGGGCACGGGCGGGCTTTTGGAGAGATGGGCGGGTGGCTTGACATGGGCCGGGCGTTCGCCTGCTTTTCTATTCGTTCCGGTCATCTTTTGCATTCCCATCAAATTGAAAAACCCTGCCTCAGCCCCTATATTGAAGGAAATAGGACGATAATCAAGCGAGTAGAGCCAATGAATTTTATGAAAACAACCATGTTGCTGGCGGCGCTGACTGCCTTGTTCATGGTCATGGGATTTTCACTCGGCGGGCCACGTGGTGCGATATTGGCGCTGGTTGTGGCGGCGGGGATGAATCTGTTCACTTACTGGAATGCCGATAAAATCGTCCTGAAGATGCACAATGCAGTGGAAGTCGATGGGTCCAGCCATCCCGAATTTTACAATATGGTCAAGAATCTCGCCCAGCGCGCGCAATTGCCGATGCCGAAAGTCTATATTGTCGATCAGGCCCAGCCCAATGCTTTCGCCACCGGACGCGATCCCGAAAATTCGGCAGTCGCGGCGACCAGCGGTTTGCTGAACATGCTGAGCTATGACGAGATCGAAGGGGTGATGGCGCATGAACTCGGCCATGTGAAAAACCGTGATACTTTGATCATGACGATGGTCGCGACCATTGCCGGTGCGGTGTCGATGCTCGCCAATTTCGGCATGTTCTTCCGTAGCAATCGCGGTATCGCCGGGATCATGGCGGTCTTGATCGCGCCCTTTGCCGCGATGATCGTCCAGATGGCGATCAGCCGGACCCGCGAATTTGGTGCCGATGCTGCGGCCGCCGAGATTAGCGGAAAACCTTTGTCTCTCGCGTCAGCTCTGGAAAAAATTTCTGGTCAGGCCGAACGCATTCCCAATCCGGTGGCGGAGCGCAATCCGGCCGCGGCGCAGCTCTATATCGTGCCCGCTGGCGTCCGCCAGATGTTCTCGACCCACCCGGATACGGGTGAACGGATCGCCCGGTTGCAGGACATGGCCGGCGATAGCGGCTCTGACAACTGGTCGACACGGTCGGATGAAATTGGCGATATGGGCCGCCTGCGCAAACCCAGCGCGCTCGACCCCACCCGATAGACGCGGCCGATCAGATCAGCGATCAGCCATCCGCGCGGATGAGATAATCAAAAGCGGACAAAGCCGCCTTGGAACCTTCGCCCATCGAGATGACGATTTGCTTGTAAGGCACGGTGGTCACGTCGCCTGCGGCGAAAATCCCAGGCACCGAGGTTTCACAGCGATGGTCGATTTCAATCTCACCATAAGCTGATTTTGCGACGACATCGCCGAGCCATTCGCTATTGGGCACCAGACCGATTTGCACGAATGCGCCTTCCAGCTCGACGTCATGTTCGTCCTGGCTTTCCCGATCCTTGTAACGCAGGCCGTTGACCTTCTCTTCATCACCCAGAATCTCTGTGGTCTGTGCCGAGACGATGGCGGTGACATTGGGCAGGCTATGCATTTTTTTCTGCAGCACGGCATCGGCACGCAGCTGATTGTCATATTCGATCAAGGTGACGTGGCTGACTATGCCGGCAAGATCGATCGCGGCCTCAACCCCGGAATTGCCGCCGCCAATCACGGCAATCCGTTTGCCCTTGTACAAGGGCCCATCGCAATGCGGGCAATAAGCGACGCCCTTGTTGCGATATTCGGCTTCGCCCGGCACCCCGATGGTTTTCCACCGCGCGCCAGTTGCCAAGATCACCGCCTTAGCTTTTAGAGACCCACCGCTCTCCGTGGTGAGAGCAAATAAAGCGCCTTTTTCGGACGGACGAACCAGTTCGGATATGCGCTGCTGGCTGAATACGTCCAGATCATATTCCTGGACATGGCGCTCGAGTTCCGCGGTCAGCTTGGGGCCTTCGGTATAAGGCACGGAAATGAAATTCTCGATGCCCATCGTGTCCATCAACTGGCCGCCAAATTGCTCGGCAATGATGGCGGTTCGGATGCCCTTGCGCGCGGTATAGATAGCCGCCGCCGCGCCAGCGGGGCCGCCGCCGACCACCAGCACATCATAAGGCGCTTGGGCAGACAATTTCTTGGCCGCCTTGTCGGCGCTGCCGGTGTCGACCCTGGCCATGATCTCGGACAGGTTCATCCGGCCCGAACCAAATGGTTCGCCGTTGAGGAAGACGGTCGGCACCGCCATGATTTTGCGCTTTTCGACCTCGTCCTGGAACAGCGCACCATCAATCGCGACATGGCTGACATTGGGATTGCGTGCCGCCATGATATTGAGCGCCTGAATGACGTCGGGGCAATTTTGGCAAGAGAGCGAGAAAAATGTCTCGAAATGATATGTGCCTTCGAGCGTTGCCACACTCTCCAGCAACTCTGCGTCTTCTTTTGGCGGATGTCCGCCGACATGCAGCAGAGCGAGGATGAGGGACGAAAATTCATGGCCCAGCGGCAGTCCGGCAAATTCGACTTCCGATTGGCCATCGTCTGCGGAAATGAGGAAAGAGGGCGCGCGCGACGCGGACCCCGTCAAGTCGACCGTGACCAGCTCAGACAGCGGCGCAATGGTTTCGACCAATTCTTTCATCTCGGCGGATTTGACGCTGTCGTCCAGCGTCGCGATCAGGCGGATCGGGCGGCGCAGATTGGCGAGATAGGTTTTCAGCTGATCGGCGGTGGATTGGTCGATGACGGGCATGATATGTCTCTTGTCTAGATAGGGCAGCACTGAGGCCTGGCTGCAGAGGGTTCCAAGCCAGAGGTAGAGTGACCGGCTAATGCCGGTCACTTCGTTTTTGCGATTGTTGTCGGTTGGGTTTAGATTTTGCCAACTAGTTCAATGGAAGGAGCAAGCGTTGTTTCGCCTTCTTCCCATTTGGCTGGGCAAACTTCGCCTGGATTGGCGCGGACATATTGTGCTGCCTTGATCTTGCGGACCAGTTCTGCTGCATTGCGGCCAACGCCTTCGCAGGTGATTTCCATGATTTGAATGACACCATCGGGATCGACAACGAATGTCGCGCGATCGGAGAGGCCTTGGCCTTCACGCAGGACACCAAAATTGTTGCTGATCGCGTGGTTCTGGTCGCCCAAC
Organism: Sphingomonadales bacterium EhC05; assembly: GCA_001650955.1. Taxonomy (GTDB): domain Bacteria; phylum Pseudomonadota; class Alphaproteobacteria; order Sphingomonadales; family Sphingomonadaceae; genus Parasphingorhabdus. Next base: position 103,820 of record LXYP01000022.1, on the reverse strand, counting down.
ATGTAAAAGTTGATCTTGCCGATTGCATCGGAGCTACCATGCCATGCTTTGTGGCTGAAATGCGTGTCGGTTGAAACAGAATAGACTTCAACGCCCATCGCCTGCAGCCCATCATATTGATTGGCCAAGTCTTCCAGTTCCGTAGGACAGACAAAGGTAAAGTCAGCAGGATAGAAGAAAAATACGCCCCATTTACCTTCGACATGTTCTTGCGTCACGTTGACGAATTCACCGCGGTAAAAAGCTTCAGTTGAGAAAGGCAATATTTTACTGTTAATGGTAGCCATTGATAGTCCCTTTATTTTCGATTTGAATTTTGTTGCACGCCAACATCGGCGTGCAATTATCATTCTATTTGAGATGCTTGAGATATGTTGCGGCGCATTATTATTCAACAGCCAATCAGGGCGATTTGGATAATTATGCCGATCACAATGATCGTCTCTTTCGATCAGGGAGATCAAGATTCCGATCACCGCACTTGGGTGCGCCAATCTGTTGCTCATCGCCTTTCTGGGGTGGCAATGACATAGGCACGTGTCTCAGGATATTGATCAAGCTCGATATGCAAAAGCGACAGGCCATGATCCAAGATAATTTGATGCTTTCAGTGATTCCAATGGTGCGATTACAAAAGTAATGCTGAGCTATTATCCTAATCTGGCTGTTTTTGACTTTCTTGAGATTAGCCGACGTCGTTCGGGTGTTTTAATCAGCGTTTCGAGTTCTTTGATCGCGCATCTTGCAACCCATTTTGAATCGCAATCGTTATTTTCTAGTAAATCGGTCGCCAATTCAATGGCTTTCTCCCGCATTGCATCGTCGATTTTGCCAAACTCCCGCAGGGCCCAGCAGCACGCTTGTCTGACATGCTTGCGATTGTCCCTGGCTGAATATCGTAGCACAATTTCTATTTTGGCAATCAAATCGTCGCTGAGCTTATGAGATCGCATGCAATGGTTTGCGATCAAGGCCAAACCTGCTCTCTTCCGATAAAGATTGTCGCTTTTCGTCCAATGTTGAAAGTGCATAGAAATATGCGGTGATCTTAGAGCTAAGGTTTTTACAAATAGGTCGCAGATACTCCAATCATTGATACCATCCAGCCAGCGCTCCAATTGAGATGTCGAAATCTGTGAGAGGGGAAAGATCAAAATCGCCAATATTCTGGCTTCGTAATATGGCGATGTCCAAAGAGCCTCGGCCAAAATTTCATCCGGGCCAATGGATTTCGCTAATTTGCGAGTAGCGCCAGTCGATGTGCCCATCACAAATTCAACCGGTACTAACCTTCGTTTAGCAACTTCCTTGGCGTTTTTGGTCGCCAAATTTCGTAACTCGGCAAGAATACTTTCTGAGTTTCGTTCCATTTGAGGTCAGATATTATGAGCAGGCCGCAGTAACCACAATATCTAAAGCCAGCTTCTCTTCTCTGGAATGTCGAAACGGAAATTCAGCTCGCAGAAAGATGATTGGCTGTCGTCGGCATTTGCACCGCAGTGCGATACCCCATCCAAAGGCTTGATCGAAACGCGAGAGCGTCTATGCGGTGCGTCAGCGCGAACCATTTGGTTTGCACCTGTCCGGGCGTTGTCGGGCCAGCCATTGCGGAACGAAAATATGAACCAACCGAATAATAAAATTCCCGGCCTCGCGGCCCGTCAGTCGGCTTTTCGGCTGCTCGACTCCGTCTGTCGTCGCAAGGAAACGCTCGATCAGGCAATGCCTGGGGCGACCGCAAAGCTTGTCAATCCGTCGGATAAATCGCTGGCTCATAATATCGCCGCCAATGTCCTGCGCTGGATGAGCGGGCTCGATGGGATGATCGACAGTGCGACCCGCAATCGGCTGGCCGATGATGCCAAGCCGCGGATGGCTTTGCGGATTGCTCTGGTCCAGGTGCTGATTCTGGACACGCCGCAACATGCCGCGATTTCCACCGCCCTGCCGCTCGTCCATGGCGGGCCGCGGCGGCTGGTTCATGGCGTGTTTTCGACGGTGATGCGGGGGATTGAATCAGGCGCGTTGAAACTGCCGGAATATCCTGAAATTCCGGGAGAAACCCATGATCGCTGGGTCCATAATTGGGGCGAGCAGGTGGCTGCGGCAGCCAGTCAGGCCTGGTCCCAGCACGCGCCGCTCGACCTCAGTTTCAAATCCAACAATGTTGGAGATTTGGCGGGCGAGCCGCTCGCTGAAAAACATCTTCGCATGCCTCCAACGCCTCCAGTAACCGAGCTGCCCGGCTTTGACGAAGGCGCCTTCTGGGTGCAGGATCTCGCCGCCTCGATTCCGGCGCGCCTGCTCGGCGCGGGTGATGGCAAGACGGTGCTCGATCTTTGCGCGGCTCCCGGCGGCAAGACGATGCAGCTCGCCAGTAACGGCTGGAAGCTGGTCTCGGTCGACAATAATGAAAAACGGATGGAGCGGTTTAGCGCCAATCTCGGCCGGACCAAATTGGACGCCGAAGTGGTGATTGCCGATCTGATGCAATGGCAGCCGGACAGTCCGGCGGATGCGATCCTGCTCGACGCGCCGTGCAGTGCCACTGGCATCTACCGTCGCCATCCCGATGTGCTGCATTGTATTGGCGCGTCTGACATTGCCGATCGTGCCCAGGTGCAAAGCGCGCTGCTCGACCGGCTGGTTAATTGGGTCAAGCCCGATGGCATGATTGTCTATGCGGTCTGTTCGCTCGAACCGGAAGAAGGCGAGGACCAGATTGATGGATTCCTCGAACGCCACCCCAATTTCCAGATTGACCCGGTGACCGCAGATGAACTGCCCGCGGCGATTGTCCCGACCGAAGCAGGCTGTGTCCGGACCTTGCCGACAGTGCTGGCGGACAAGGGCCATGTCGACGGCTTTTTCATCGCCCGTTTGCAACGGAAAAGCTAAAGCCGCTGCTGGATAACCACATATTGTGAACCTGTCCCCAAACTGTCCACAAGGGAGTGTAGATCACTCGGAATCGTGGCTTGATTGGCGTCGTCGATGTTTCTAAAGGCAGAGCCTGTTGAAGGAAGTGCCATGTCCCATAATATCCGTATCGCCCCATCCATATTATCTGCAGATTTTGCGCGGCTGGGAGAGGAAGTCCAGGCCATTGACGCGGCAGGCTGCGACTGGATCCATATCGATGTGATGGATGGCCATTTTGTCCCCAATATCACGATCGGCCCGGCAGTGGTCAAAGCGCTGCGCCCGCACAGCAACAAACCGTTTGATGTCCATCTGATGATCTCGCCGGTTGATCAATTTCTCGAAGATTTCGCAGAAGCCGGTGCAGATATCATCTCCTTTCACCCGGAGGCTGGAGCGCACCCCCATCGCACGGTGCAAACGATCAAGGCGCTTGGCAAGCAAGCCGGGCTCGTGCTCAATCCGGCGACACCGCTCGACACGCTCGATTATCTGATCGAAGATCTGGACCTGATTCTCGTGATGAGCGTCAATCCCGGATTTGGCGGGCAGAGTTTTATCGACACGCAGCTGCGCAAGATCGAAGCCATTCGCGTGCGGATCGACGCGACGGGGAAGGATATCCGGCTTGAAGTCGATGGCGGGATTGATCTGAAAACAGCTCCGCAGGCGATCGCCGCCGGTGCGGACACATTGGTCGCAGGTACTGCGACATTCAAAGGCGGGCCTGATCACTATGCAGCCAATATTAGCGGCTTGAGGGGTGAATGAACGCCGACAGTTCAGACCGGCTTGATCTAGGCGATAGCGACCCAGACGATTTGGCCACGCATGACGAGAATGATGCGGTTCCCGACGGCCGCAGCCTGACGCTGCGCACTGATAGCGACCGCGGCCAGTCGCTCGCGGAACAGGCGGCGATGCTCTACTACCGGATGACGTGGCGGATGCCGATGCATCGGCTACGTCTCTCGGGGAAATTGCCGCTGCGTCTGCTGGCCGTGCCCATCGATCCGGTGGAGGGCGACCGGGTGCAAGGCACGGCGGTGCGCGCGGGCCATTTCCTGTTTCGCGGCCTCAAGAAGAACCACAAGAATATCGACTTTGCCGATCTCAAACTGCCACCGCAGTTTGAAGATTATGTGCACCGTTTTCTATGGCTGCGCGATCTCGATACGGCGGCGTCGCGAGACCAGGCGATGCCAGTGGCAGAGAAGCTGATGGAGCAATGGCTCGACGCCAATGGCACGAAAATTCGTCAGCCTGCCTGGCGCCCAGATAATTGCGGCTGGCGGTTGCTGATCTGGGCCAGCCATGCGCCGCTGATCCTGTCTTCCAATGATCTGATATATCGGTCGAAGCTGCTCAACAATATTGCGCGGACGGCCCGCCATCTCGACAGAACGGCGGACAAGGCGACGTCCAGTCTCGGACGTCTGGTGGCGTGGAGCGGGGTCGTCGCTGCGTCGCTTCTGCTCCCCGAAGGCCGCGTGCGCCAGATCGTCGGTGAAGCGGGTCTGGAAAAGGCGATGGGTGAGTTTTTCTTTGCCGATGGCGGTTCGGTTTCGCGTTCACCGCTGAACCAGATGGACGCGGTGATCCTGCTGTCGATGCTCAAGCAGGTCTATCTCGCCCGCAAACTGGATGCCCCCGGATTTCTTGAGCAGGCGCTGAACAAGGCTGTTCCGCCGCTAACTGCGCTCACCCATTTCGATGGTACGATGGGCAGCTGGCAAGGCGGTGGTGCGACCGCTGCCGAGCAGGTTGCGCAGGTCGTAGAGGCCAGCGGCGTACGGGCACGTCCGCTGCGTCAGACAAGGGACTGGGGCTATCAGCGCGTGTCTTCGGGCCGTTCGGTGCTGATTCTGGATGCAGCCCCGCCACCGATCGCGCGTCTTTCTGTCGCCGGTTGCGCATCGACTCTGGCTTTTGAATTTTCCAACGGCGATTGCCGGATTATTGGCAATTGCGGCGGTGCCGGGCTGGTCGGTGCGACCATTCCGGCGGCTTTGGCGCGTGGTCTTAGGACGACGGCAGCGCACAGCACATTGTGTATCGCCGACAGCAATAGCACTTCGATTCTGCCTGATGGCAAGCTCGGGCGCGGTGTCGGAGCGGTCGAACTGTTTCGCCGCGATGTCGAAAATGCCACCAGGCTGGAGGCCAATCATGACGGCTATGTTCGCCGTTTTGGCTTGTTGCACAAGCGCCTGCTGCTGCTGCGATCTGATGGGCTGGAGCTGCGTGGCGAGGATATGCTGATTCCCGACGGACGCAAGCTCCGCCGGAAGAAGCAGGACGTGGCATTTGCGCTGCGTTTCCACCTCGGGCCGGAAATCGAGAGCGATCTGATCTCTGACGGCAAAGGGGTTCTGCTCCGCCTGAAAGATGGAAATCTCTGGCAGTTCCGCTCGACGAGCAGCGAAATTACATTGGAAGAAAGCGTCTGGATTGATGGTATGGGAATTCCCCATGAAGTGACTCAGATGGTGATATCAGGATCAGTGGGCAGAGGCGGTGGCGCCACCGGCTGGCTGCTCAAACATATGGGATAACGAGAAGATTATGACGGAAAATATCAAGATCAAACGCGCGTTGCTGTCGGTTTCGGACAAGGCTGGACTGGCTGACCTCGGCAAAGAACTGGCGACCATGGGTGTCGCGCTGATCTCGACGGGCGGTACCGCCAAGGCGCTCCGCGATGCAGGCCTGGAAGTCGCCGATATCAGCGATGTCACCAGTTTCCCCGAGATGATGGATGGCCGGGTGAAAACCCTGCACCCGAAAGTTCACGGCGGCCTGCTCGCGCGGCGCGATGATCCGGGCCATGTCGCTTCGATGGAAGAGCATGACATATCCGGGATCGATCTGGTGATCGTCAATCTCTACCCGTTTGCGCAGACCGTTGCAAAAGGCGCGGAACGGGACGAAATCATCGAGAATATCGATATCGGCGGTCCGTCGATGGTGCGCAGCGCCGCGAAAAACCATGATTTTGTCACCATCGTCACCGACCCATCCGACTATGCGAAATTACTCGTCGAGCTCACAGAAAATGACGGCGGCACCTCGCTCGCTTTCCGCAAGAATATGGCGGCCAAGGCCTTTGCTGCGACCGCCAGCTATGACAGCATGATCGCGCAATGGTTCGGCTTTGCCGATCAGGGCAAGATGTTCCCCGATACTTTACCGCTGACGATGAGTCAGCCGGTCGAATTGCGCTATGGCGAGAACCCGCATCAATCAGCCGCGCTCTATCTGCCCAATGGCCCGTCTGCGAGCGGCATTGCCCAGGCCGAGCAATTGCAAGGCAAGGCGCTGAGCTATAATAATTATAATGATGCTGACGCTGCACTCGAACTGGTCAGCGAATTTCGCGATGGCCCGCCGACCGTGGTGATCGTCAAACATGCCAATCCTTGCGGCGTCGCCAGCGCGGACAATATTCTAGATGCCTATAAGGCAGCGCTCGCCTGCGATAGCGTCTCGGCCTTTGGCGGAATTATCGCAGTCAACCGTCCGCTCGATGGTCCGGCGGCGGAAGCGATGACCGGCATCTTTACCGAAGTCGTCTGTGCACCTGCGGCCAATGATGAAGCCAAGGCGATATTTGCCAAGAAGAAAAACCTGCGTTTGCTGCTTACTGGTGAACTTCCCGATCCGGAGCGAGGCGGCATGGGCTTCAAATCCATCGCTGGTGGCTTCCTGCTCCAGTCCCGTGACAATGGTCAGCTATCCGACGCTGATCTGAAATGCGTGACCAGGCGCCAGCCGACTGCACAGGAGATGGTCGATTGTCGTTTCGCCTGGACGGTTGCGAAACATGTCAAATCCAACGCGATTGTCTATGCCAAGGACGGCGCGACCGCCGGTGTTGGCGCAGGCCAGATGAACCGTCTTGAATCCGCCCGCATCGCAGCATGGAAAGCCAAGGATGCTGCGGAAAAAGCCGGATGGAGCGAAGCACGGACGATTGGGTCTGCGGTCGCCTCTGACGCCTTTTTCCCGTTCGCGGACGGTCTACTGACAGCGGTCGAGGCAGGCGCAACCGCGGTGATTCAGCCCGGCGGGTCGATTCGCGATGATGAAGTGATTGCGGCGGCGGATGAAGCGGGCCTCACGATGCTGTTCACCGGTATGCGGCATTTCCGGCACTAGACTGTCACTGGGTCCAATTTGGCTAACATCCGCTTCGGATAACGATGCGGATGTTAGCTTTTCACAATCCAAATATATCGCCCAAAATATATCGCCGATGTCTGGCGAAAGCGGTTGATCGCATCCGATCGATAACGGTTAGCGTGCTATCAAAATTACTGGGGCGTGGCGGCTTGTGCGTTTTGGCCATCACCTTCGGGCGCCGCAATAATGTCGCGGGTCACGCTGCCTTTGTCGACGGTGAATGTATTCGGATCACCGACCGAGGAGCGAATACCGGCATCAGCGCTACCTGCTTCGCCGACAATCGCTGATTCGGTTACGCTGCGAGCCTGGCTACCACCGAACAGGGCTTCCAGCGTTTGCTGTTGCGTGCCACCGGTTTGGGGACGCGGCTGGCCCGGCCGGGGTGGGGTCAGGGTGAAATCGGGCGGGATCACCAGCGGAGGCTGGCGTGATACGGCAAATTCATCTGGCCGGTCGCGGTCAAACAGGCCGCTGGACCCGCACGCGGTCAGGCTGGCCAGGGAAACAAGGCTGATTGCGATGGTTGATTTACGCATGATGGGGTCCCTAATCTTTTCCGGCAAAAACTCTTACAAAGCCTAATAGCGGGCTTCTGTCACAATTCAACTGTCGCGAACCTGAATATCAGCCTGGCTGATCGGGTTTATCGTCTTTCTTCTCACGAATGAGCAGGGCCCGCCCCAACAGGATCACAACCCCAATGCTGATACAGGCATCGGCGACGTTGAAAATCAGGAACGGACGGAAATCGCCGACGTGCAGATCAGCGAAATCCGCGACATAGCCCAGTCGCGCGCGATCGACGATATTGCCCATCGCCCCGCCAAGCACCATCGCCAGCGCGATAATGTCCCATTTCGCCTTTTCCTTGTACATCCAGACCCAGACCGCAATGCCGATCAGTCCGGTCAGCGTCACCAGGGCCCATCGCTGAAAATCAGTTGATGCGGTTAGAAAACCCATCGAGACTCCATAATTTTTCGCCCAGGTCAGGTTGAAAAACGGGATCAGCTCGATCTGACCTTTGGCCGGTAAATGCAAAATCTCGATCACGACAAATTTCGTGGCCTGATCGAGAGCAAAGATCAGGAATGCCACGATCATCCCGATGCGACGGTATTTTTTGATTTGGTCGGTCATGCGACCACCTTTTCGCAGCGCCCGCATAACGCGCCGTCTTCTTCCACTTCGGGGAGGAGACGCCAGCAGCGGCCGCATTTGTGGTTGTCGGTCTTGGTGACGCTAATGTCACTGCCATCGGTGATTTTGGCAACAATCGCCAGTTCGGCAAATTCGTCGGCATCAATTGGCAGGCCCGCCATCGGGTAGCTCACTTCCGCTTCGAGACTGGAGCGGATGGTTTTCTCACGGCGCAAAGGTTCGATCGCTTCGGTCACGCTGGTTCGAGCAGACCTGATATGGGTCCATTTATCGGCGAGCCCACTATCCGTCCATCGCGCATCAACGTCCGGCCATTCTTTCAAATGGATCGAGTCATTTTCGTCCGGGAAGCGGCTCTGCCAGATTTCCTCGGCGGTAAACACCAGCACCGGCGCGATATAGCGGGTGAGGGCGTGGAATAAAATGTCCATCACCGTCCGGTAAGCCATCCGTTTGGGATCATCCGGTGCATCGCAATAGAGGCAATCCTTGCGGATATCGAAGAAGAAGGCGCTCAGATCTTCCTGCGCGAAGGCATTCAATGTCCGCATATAGGGACCGAAGGCGAAATCATTGACGTTCTGCTTCAGCTCGGCATCGACCTCGGCCAGACGATGCAGAATATAGCGTTCCAGCTCCGGCATATCGGCGACGGCGACCCGCTCGGCATCGGTGAAGTCGCCCAATCCGCCGATCATATAGCGGAAAGTGTTGCGCAGCTTGCGGTAACTGTCGGTGACGCCTTTGAGGATTTCGTCACCAATCCGATGATCCTCGGTAAAGTCGACGCTGGCGGCCCACAGGCGCAGGATATCCGCGCCGTTGACGTTGATGATTTTCTGCGGGTCGAGCGTGTTGCCGAGCGATTTCGACATTTTCTTGCCGGTCTTGTCGAGCGTCATGCCATGAGTCAAAACCGCCTTGTAAGGCGCGTGACCGCGGGTGCCGCAGCTTTCGAGCAGGCTCGACTGGAACCAGCCGCGATGCTGGTCGCTGCCTTCGAGATAGAGGTCCGCTGGTGGCTGGCCATCTGATCGAAGGTGATCCGGCCATTTGCCGCTTTCCAGCACGAACGCATGGGTGCAGCCGCTGTCGAACCAGACATCCAAAATGTCCGTGATCACTTCATAGTCATCGAGGACATATTTATTACCGAGAAAATCCTGATGATCGGCGTTGAACCAGGCATCGGCACCGGATGCCTTGAATGCGGCGATAATCCGTTCGTTGACCAGAGGATCATTGAGATATTCACCGGTCTTGCGATCAACAAAGAGTGCAATCGGCACGCCCCAGGCGCGCTGACGGCTAAGCACCCAGTCGGGGCGGCCTTCGACCATCGATTCGAGGCGGCGCCGCCCGCGTTCGGGCACGAAGCGGACCTTGTTGCGGATTTCATCGAGCGCGACTTCGCGCAGGCTCGGCGAGGCGCACAGGGTTTCGTCAGACAGGTCAACCGCGCCGCCTTCGCTTTCCCAGCCTTTTTCCTGCGGGGTTTTGGCGGGCAAATGGGTGAGGTCGCTGTCCATCGGCACGAACCATTGCGGCGTGCAGCGATAGATGATCTTCGCTTTCGAGCGCCAGCTGTGCGGATAGCTATGCTGGAAATCATCGCTGGCCGAGAGCAGGGCGCCCGCTTCGCGTAGGTCTTCGCAAATCGGCCCTTTGCTGCTGACGAATTTTTTGTTGATCACTCCGCCAGCGCGTTCATCGCCGCGTGGTAGCCAGTCCCAATCGTCGCGATAGACGCCGTCGGCATCGACCGCGAACACAGGGTTGATGCCATTGGCCTTGCAGAGATCGAAATCATCCTCGCCGTGATCGGGCGACATATGGACCAGGCCGGTACCAGCGTCGGTGGTAACGAAGTGGGAGCCGTCGAGAAATGGGCGCGGTTTGGTGTAGAATTCGCTGTCCGGGAATTTGCCGGCCATTGGGTGTTTGGCGGTGGCTCCGGCGAGTTGGGAGCCTTTAACTTTTCCAACAATATCCCAGACCTGTTCAAGTTCACTCGAACCGTCAATTTCTTCGAACTTATTTACTGAGTCGTCAAACCGGCTTGTGACTTGATCCAACAATTGACGTGCGAAAAGATAAGCTGGAGATTTGGCGGCCCCTGTTTCGGTTTCATTGTTGGAAGGTTGTACGAGATAATATTCAACATCCGCCCCATAAGCGAGCGCCTGATTGACCGGAATCGTCCAAGGCGTCGTCGTCCAAATCACCGCATGTGCGCCAATCAGCTCGGGCGCATTCGGCGCTTCAACAATCTCGAACGCCACATCAATCTGCGTCGAGGTGATATCTTCATATTCCACCTCGGCCTCGGCCAGCGCGGTCTTCTCGACCGGTGACCACATCACCGGCTTGGCGCCACGATAGAGCTGGCCGGCTTCGGCAAATTTCAAAAGTTCGGTGACAATCGCCGCTTCGGCGTCATAGTCCATCGTCAGATAGGGCTTGTCCCATTGCGCCAAGACGCCGAGCCGCTTGAATTCCTCGCGTTGGACATTGACCCATTTGTCGGCATATTCGCGGCATTCGGCGCGAAACTCGCTGGCCGGGACTTCGTCCTTATTGAGTTTCTTCTTGCGATATTGTTCTTCGATCTTCCACTCGATGGGCAGGCCATGGCAATCCCAGCCCGGCACAAAGGGCGCGTCCTTGCCCAGCATATTTTGCGAGCGGACGACCAGATCCTTGAGCGTCTTGTTGAGGCTATGGCCGATATGGATATTGCCATTGGCATAAGGCGGGCCATCGTGGAAAATGAATTTCTCGCGACCCGCACGCGCTTCGCGCAGTCTCTCGTAGAGCCCGATCTTCTGCCAGCGCTCCAAGATCGCCGGTTCCTTGTTCGCAAGGCCAGCCTTCATCGGGAAATCGGTTTTCGGCAGGAAAACCGTGTCTTTATAATCTGCTTTGGGATCGGTCATAAGGGCGGGGATTAGGCGAGGTTGCGAGCGGGTGCAAGCATGGTTTTGATCCAGTGTCTGAACCTTTCTTCCCGAGCTTGTCGATCGATAGTGACGCGCTTGAGAGGTGGTTCGGCAAGCGCGTCACGAACCGGCAAACGCCCAGATAACCAGGTTGCGATAAAACCGTTCGTCCTAAGCTTGTCGAAGGACCTCCATCATCCTGCGAGATGGTTCGCCACGCTCATCACGAACGGCAAATCGACTTAACGAATCAGCGCGGGCCCGACCTGCAAAATATCCTCGACCATGACATAGCCATTAAAGCCTTTGGGGATGGCGGTCAGTTGATCGCCATGGGTCAGCCCGCGGGTGGATTCGCGATTGTTCATCGGACCGGTGATCAGGATTCTCGCGCCGACGGCTTCCATGCGGGCGACCGTGCGGGCGGGCCAGCCGGCAATCGCCCATTGATAGTCAAGCGGGACGACCAATGTGCCATTCTTGCAGCTTTCCGGGGTGATGCCCATCCAGCCCATCCAGGCATAATCTTGGGTGCAGGCTTTGACTCCGGGTTTCGACCAGCCCCAAATGCCAGGAACCAATTGTTTCATTCGCTTCACCGGCGCTTCTGCGCCATAAAATCCGTCGCCTTCGGTCAGCGGGTCGCGACCTGCGGCTTTGAGGATCGCGTAAAGTTGATCGGCTTCATCCGGATCATTATTTTTGAAATTGAACAGAAATGGCTTGTAGCTCTCCGCCGCCAGCGCAGCTTCGACCGTTGGTATTTTGCCAATGCCTTTGCCGCGGAGCGGGAATGTTTGACCGCCATCTGACGAATAGCCATGACCGATGTCCAGCGCCTGCAACTCCGCCAGTGTCAGGTCTCGCGTGTTGCCGGTGCCGTCGGTGCGGCAATCGACGGTCCAGTCGTGAAACAGCACCATCTGGCCATCTTTGGTCGGCGCGACGTCGACCTCGACCATATCCGCCTTGGCGGTGACCGCTGCGCGGATCGAGTGAATGGTATTTTCGAATATCTCCAGCTTCTCCTGTCCCGGCAGCATCCGAACCGCAGTGCAGTCATCGCGGCCAACGCCCGTCGGATCATAGAGATGATGGACGCCGCGATGGGCGATCATTTGGAGCCTGCCTTCGGGATCAGGTGCCCAGCGCGGGCTGTTGAGCAGCAGGACGGAGATGAAAATCATCCACAGTCCGCCGAGGCTCCACAGCAATTTTTTCTTCATCCGAGCAGGTCTTTTGCTTTCTCGCAGTCGCGTTCCATCTGAACCTTCAGTGCATCGAAATCGTCGAACTTCTGTTCGCCGCGCAAGAAGTGATGCAGTTCCACTTCAATCATCTGGCCATAAAGATCTTCAGCAAAGTCGAAGAAATAGGGCTCGAGCAATTCCTTCGGCGGATCGAAGGTCGGACGGATACCGAGATTGGCAGCGCCATGGAGCACGCGACCGTCGGACAGGCGGCCCTTGACGGCATAGATGCCATATTTCGGACGGAGATAATCGCCCATGTCGATATTGGCGGTTGGGTAACCGAGTTTCCGGCCATTTTTGTCGCCATGGATGACTTCGCCCTGAATCGTGAACGGCCGGGTGAGCAGCCGGTTGGCTTCCTCGCAGCGACCGTCTTTCAAGGCGTCGCGGATACGGCTCGACGAGATGATATTGTCGCTATCGGCAATGGCGCCGACGCTTTCGGCGGACAGGCCCGCGTCAGCACCAAAATTCTGTAACAGATCGATATCGCCCTTTGCGCCTTTGCCGAAGGTGAAATCGGCGCCGGTGACGACACCTTTTGCGCCAAAACGATCGATCAGCAGGCGGGTGATGAAATCCTCCGCCGATGTTGTCGCCAGTTCGGCGTCAAATTCGAAAACCAGCATCGCACTGGCTCCGGCGTCGCCAAACAAGCGCTGGCGCTGGTCGAGGGTTGTCAGGCGAAATGGCGGTACATCGGGCTTGAAAAAGCGCACCGGATGCGGATCGAACGTGGCAATGATCGCAGGACGACCCTCTTGATGGGCCCAGCTCAGTGCTTTGCCAGCGACGGTCTGATGTCCGAAGTGAAAGCCATCGAAATTGCCGAGAGCGATGATCGCTCCGCGCAGCTCGCCATCGATTCTCTCTTTGTCGCTCAGTCTTTGCATGTCGAGGCTATTGGCTCGATTCGCCTGCCGATTCAACCGCTTGTTTTGGGTTGGTCTTCGGCAGGTCCTTCATCGGAATCAATCCTCGCCGGATCACGCGCAAGGCGTTCAATCCCATCACAGCCCGAATTTCATCCTCGCTGAAACCCGCCTGCATCAGCGCCTGCGTGACATGGACAATGCCGCTGGTGTCAAAGCGGGTGGTGACCGCACCATCAAAATCGCCGCCGAGAGCGATATGTTCAATCCCGACCAGATCCCGAATATATTTGGCCGCTTTGGCGACGGTTTTCGGATCGGTATCGCACATCGCGCCATCCCAATAGCCCAGGCCGATGATCCCACCGGTTGCCGCCACACCGCGGATTTCCTCGTCGGTCAGATTGCGATTGACGCCGCACACCGCTTGCACGCCACCATGGCTCGAAACCACCGGACGCCGCGCTATGCTCAGAATCTCTGCAACTGTGTCATGGCTCGAATGGGCAATGTCGACGATCATCCCCATTTCTTCCATGTCGCCCATGATCTGGCGCCCAAAATCGGTGAGACCGCCTTTTTCTTCCCCATGCATCGACCCGGCAAGTTCATTATCAAAAAAATGGACCAACCCCGCCATGCGCATCCCGGCGTCATAGAGTTTCGGGAGATTCTCGCGCTTGCCTTCCAATGTTTGCAAGCCTTCCGCGGAAAAGAGCACGCCCGCAGGCGCTTTGTCACCGGTGCGCGTTTCAACCAGACTATCGACATCTGCCACATTGCTAATCGATGCCAGCGCACCGGCAGAATCAACCACTGCGCGATCCAGTTTTTCGGCATGATATAGCTGGCGTTCGAGCAACGAAAACCATGTTCGTATGGGTTGCAGCTGGGCGACGGTGAGCATGGTAATATTGTCGGTTTCCGCGCTATTGCTATCGTAATTCTGGCCGCGTGGGGTCTTGGTGACGCTCGAGAAAATCTGCAGGCCGACATTGCCCGCCTGCATCCGTTTCAGATCGATATGGCCGTAGTCGACGCTATCGGTAATCTTCCGCTTCCACAGCAACGTGTCGCCATGGAGGTCGACAATGAACAAGCTGTCGTGGAGCGTTTGTGCTTCTGCAGTGATTTCCGGCAGCGGCTCACCATCAATCTGATTGGTTTGCTTTTCAAAATAGCTCGGTCCGATAATCAGAAATGCAACCACTGCGATGATCAAGAGGGTGAGCAGTGACAAGAGAATCTTTTTCATGATGCCTTCCTTTTCAAGGTCACAAAGCTGTAGCCCGGTTTGGCATCTTGGGCCGGATGTTCCTCGCGCGCGGTTTCTTCCCAGATATTCGAGTCGAATGGTGCGATCTTGGTATCGCCTGTCGGCGTGATATGAACTTCCGTAAGTTCAATGCGGTCCGCCTTGTCGAGAAAGAGGCGATAGATTTCTGCTCCGCCGATGACCGCAATATGCGGCGCATTGGCTTTTTTGAGCGCCGCTTGCGGGCTATATACAACATCCGCGCCATCGCCGTCCCATTCTTGATCCCGGGTCAGCACGATATGTTTCCGCCCCGGAAGAATGCCCGGCAGGCTTTCAAATGTCTTGCGGCCCATGATCATCGGCTTGCCCATGGTCATCGTTTTGAAACGCCGCTGATCTTCGGGGAGTCGCCAGGGTATCGTGTCTCCGTCACCGATCACACCATTGTCAGCGCGGGCGATGAAGAGAATTATTTCAGGATGATTCATGCCGGACGCCTAGCGCAGTTCCAGCAGACTGCAAATTAGAAATGCAATTTGGTGACATGGCCCATTTTGCGGCCCGGTCTGCTCTCGCCTTTGCCGTAGAGGTGGAGGTGGTTGCTACACTCACCCAGAAGCGCTTCCCAATCATCGGCTTCGGCTCCGATCAGATTATGCATCTCGACTTGTCGTGCGGCCAGTCCGGTGTCACCCAATGGCAATCCGCAAATTGCACGGATGTGATTTTCAAACTGGCTGGTGACAGCGCCCTCAATGGTCCAGTGTCCGCTATTATGTACCCGCGGGGCCATTTCGTTGAACACGGGTCCATTTTTGGTGGCAAAAAATTCGCATGTCAAAACGCCGACATAAGCCATAGCTTCTGCCATTTTGGCCGCAAGTGCCCGTGCCTCGTCCTGCTGATCGGCAATTTCTTGTGGCGCAGGGATCAATGAATGCGCCAATATCCCGTCTTCATGAATATTATGCGGCGTATCCCAAAAGCGGATTTCGCCATCCTGGCCACGAACAAGAATCACCGAAAATTCATGGCTGAAAGTGATAAAGGCTTCAGCGACACAAGGCTGGTGCGCAACCGCATCCCAGTGGCCGCAGAGCTCGTCGCCAGGCCGGATTCGTGATTGCCCCTTGCCATCATAGCCCATCCGAATGGTCTTGAGGATTGCCGGAGCGCCGATATCTGCGATCGCTTGGTCCAGATCAGCGCGATCATATACTTCGGCAAATGGCGCGGTGGTGCCGCCATGATCCCGGGCGAACTTCTTTTCGGCAACTCGGTTCTGCGCGATGTCGAGAGCGGCAATCGGTGGATATAGAGATGCGCATTCTTCAATTTCGTGCAGCGGGCCTACGGGAACATTTTCAAACTCGAACGTGATCGCATCACAGGCCTTGGCGAATTTCGTCAGGGCGGGGATATCATCATCCTGATGGCAGCTGAATTCTGCCGCAACTTCGGCAGCTACGCTGCGCTCGTCAGGGGCATAGATATGGCAACGATAGCCAAGCTGTGCAGCCGCCATGCTGAGCATCCGGCCGAGCTGTCCGCCGCCCAAAATGCCGATAGTTGATCCAGGAGGAAGCGTCCGCATTTTGATCGGCTATTCCGGTTTCTCAGCAACAGCATCTGATTGCGCCGCGCGCCAGGCATCGAGACGCGCAGCAAGGGCCGTGTCTTCATTGGCCAAAATCGCTGCAGCAAGTAGCGCCGCATTTTTGGATCCGGCTTCCCCGATGGCCAAAGTACCGACAGGCACGCCGGCGGGCATTTGGGCAATCGATAAAAGACTGTCGATTCCGCTCAGTGCTTTGGACTGGATCGGCACGCCGAGCACCGGAACGCGGGTCATTGATGCGACCATACCGGGCAAATGGGCGGCCCCGCCAGCGCCAGCGATAATCACCTTCAGGCGTCGTTCCGCCGCCGATTTTGCATATTCATAGAGGCGATCTGGCGTTCGATGGGCTGATATGATGTTGACTTCATGCGCAACGCCAAGCGTTTCGAGCAGATCCGCGCCAAGTCGCATCGTGGGCCAGTCTGATTGGCTGCCCATGATGATTCCAACTGATGGAGTTGCTCCGACCATTTTTGATCCCTGATTATTCTGCGGAAGCAACATCGTTTAGCGATGATGCGAGCGCTACGCAATCGCGGATATGGGAGGCAAGGACACTTAGTTAAATATGGAAGGTTGCAGGCTTACTAAAGTCTTGCGCTGCTAGTTAAACTCCCTAAAGACATTTTTATACAATATATGTGATTTTTTTATTTGATCATATCGAATTATGGTGATTAAATTAGGAAAATAATTGTGAATTGGTCGAAAAATTTTAACGACGTGCTTCCTATAGATTCAAAAATTCGATACCCTAGAACAAGAGATTTTGCCTTTGAAAGAACAGTTCGATTCTATGCAGAAAGATGATTATCATGATGATTTAACGGGATTGCCAAATCGGCGACTGTTTACGGAGCGATTGGACAACCGGATTGTGCATTGTCAAAGATATGGCGATATCAGTGCCCTGTTGTTTGTTGATATCGACAATCTCGAGTCCGTCAATGATGCATATGGGCATGCTGCCGGTGACTTGATGGTGATCCGCCTGAGCCAACTGCTCAACGCCTCTGTTGAATCATCCGATGTCGCGGCCCGGATTGGCAGCAATATATTTGCCTTGTTGTTAGACAATCTCGACGCGGATCAAGTCGAGCGCAAAATTGCATTTCTGATTGACCGAATAAAGAGTACGGATTGCAAATATCAAGATGTCACTTTGCCGTTTCGGGCATCCATCGGATATTGTTTCATCGGCCCCAAGGATAGCGTTGACGGCTTGATGTCGCGCGCCGATGCAGCGATGTACCGATCACAAGGGAGTTTTGATTAGCTCCCCAATCATCTAACGTTCCGAAAGATAATAGCGTTCAATCTCTTTCAACTCATCATCAAGTTCATAGATGATTGGCTGACCGGTTGGAATCTCCAGGCTGGTGATTTCATCATCTGCGATATTGGACAAATGTTTGACCAACGCCCGCAAACTATTGCCATGCGCCGAAATCAACACTTTTTTGCCGTTTTGCAATTCTGGAGCAATTCTGCTTTTCCAATAAGGAAGCACGCGCGTAATCGTGTCCTTCAGGCTTTCGGTGGCGGGGACTTCAATACCTTTATACCGGGGGTCGTTTGACATTTGATATTCGCTATCTGCCGTCATTGGCGGTGGTGGCGTGTCAAAGCTGCGACGCCAGATATGGACCTGTTCATCGCCATGCTTGTCTCTGGTTTCTTGTTTATTGAGGCCGGTTAATCCGCCGTAATGACGCTCGTTGAGGCGATAGTTTTTCTCCACTGGCAGCCACAGGCGATCCATTTCTTCCAGCGCAAGATTGAGCGTCTTTATCGCTCGGCTTTGTAAACTGGTGAAGCAAAGTTCGGGCGAAATGCCTTTCTCCCTCATCAGCCTTCCAGCAGCTTTTGCTTCCTCGATACCTTTTTCGGTTACATCGACGTCCCACCAGCCGGTGAAGCGATTTTCCAAATTCCATTGTGACTGACCGTGGCGAAGAAGGATGAGTTGGGGCATGGATTGTCCTTGTTAAATGCTATGGGCTCTTTAGCGGCCCTGCTTTTGAGAGACTAGAGGAAAGATTCCCGTGGTCGCAAAATCGAGATAGTCGCCAGTCAGCGCAGTGGATTTTTGCACGCTATCGCTGGAATGTTGAAATCATTTGAATGCTCAACAATCCGCTGTTTTCTCCTAGAATGGAGTTCTGGGTATGCTGGGACGGCAGCGGCAGGCAAACGGACATATCCATATTGATGATTCACCATCATGATCATATTGGGGGAAGAATTTGCCGGTCTCTCGGATTTGTTCAGATATCGGACGGGCAACTGCGGAAAATCTTGTGATCCCATGTGTCATTTTTGCATATCATCTCGACGTTGATGCCCGATTTCCCCAGTTCTAAGTGAATGAAGATAGTCACATTTTTGCAACATCGCCGTTGCAATCGGCTAAGCTCTGCGCCTCTCCGCTTGATTTAACGCCATAATTACACGACTAGCTCTGTTGTAGCCATCGTAATAACAACGCCACCCCCCCCAGGAAAAGGCAAACACGATGGTGAGTTCAACGGGAGAATATACATGAAAACGATCAATAAATTCCTCATGGCGGCACTTTGCTCGACTGCCATGACCACCCCCGCTTTTGCACAAGAGCAGGGTGCAGATGACGGCTTCGATGACAATGTCATCATCGTGACGGCGACCCGCCGGGCGCAAGATGTCCAAGATATTCCAATCGCCGTGACCGCTGTTAGTCCGGTCCAGCTCGAACAGCAGGGCGTTGTAAACGTTCAGAATATCGGCAGCGTTTCGGCAAGCTTCTCCACTTCCAATGCGCAGACCGCATCGGGAACGGTGGTTTTACGTATTCGCGGTGTCGGTACCACTTCGAACAATATTGGCTTTGAATCAGCCGTTGGTATTTTCGTCGATGGTGCTTATCAGTCGCGTCCCGGCGTTGCATTGGGTGAATTTGTTGACGTCGAACGCGTTGAAGTTCTTCGTGGTCCTCAGGGTACATTGTTTGGCCGTAACACGTCGGCTGGTGCACTAAACATCACCAACAAGCGTCCTGACCTGAACGAATTCGGTGGCTTCGTGAACGCGACACTATGGCAATTTTGATCATATGAGCGTGCAGGGTGCGATCAACGCGCCGATCATCGAAGACGCGCTCGCATTCCGTTTGACCGGCGCTTATCGCAAACGCGATGGCTATGTCTCTACCATAGACGGCGCCGGAGTGAGTAACGGCGAATCCAACAACACCGATCAATATCTGGTCCGTGGCCAGCTCGGCTTTGAAACCGAAGGTGGCATCAGCGGTCGCCTGATCGCAGACTATTCCAAGAGCACGGCAAGCTGCTGTGCGGCGGTAGAAGTCTTGCGCTCTCCTGTCGAATCAGCCGGCTTTTTTGGAGCTGTGGGTCTCGGTGCCCGTGGCGGCATGGCTGCACCAATCGTTGCGGTAAACCCGTTTGATACGACAACCATGCAGCGCGCGGTTGACAATCGTATTGCAACACAAAGCTTTCAGTCGATGAACAGCAATGATCAGTGGGGGATCACCGCTGAAGTGGAGATTCCGGTCAGTGACAGTGCGGATCTGATCTACATTGGTTCCTATCGCGAATTTCGTGCTGAAGAAGCCTATGATTCGGATTTCTCCGGTCTTGACATTTTTGACGTTCTGCCTGGCGGCGGCACGGCCATTGATACGATGACGCACGAATTGCGTTTGCAAGGCGATGCATTTGATGGCGCTCTCGACTGGCTCATTGGTGGATATTATTCGGATGAAGATATTAGCCAGACTGTGAACTTTGGCCTCGGTCAGGATTACGACGGACTCGTTGGTGCGTTGTTCGGCGGTGCCGCTGGCCCCGCTCCGCTGCAGTTGTTCTCTGGCGGCGTTAGTCCAGCAACGGTGCGGGCAACCAATGCCTATACCCAAAGCAGCAAAAGCTGGTCGGTGTTCACGCACAACACATTGGAAGTCGCAGAAGGCCTGAAGCTGACACTTGGTTTGCGTTATTCGGATGAGAGCAAGGATGGCGGCTTTACGCAGCCATCAGTCACAAATGCGCTCTGCCCTGCAATCATTAGCAACCTATTGGGTGCTCCTGCTGCCGGCGCTCCTCCGGCCCCACCTCTCGGTACGGCTTTGGGAACGGGTTTGTTTGGCACAGGTTGCTTTGCATTCACGGCTCCGGCGGATTTGCCTCAGGCGGCATTTCTTCCGCTTCCGCGTACGTTTAACAGCAACTTCAGCGATGAAGAGCTGATTTACACAGGTAAGGTAACCTATGAATTTGCTTCTCCGATCACGGTTTATGCCAGCTTCACGCACGGGTATAAATCTGGCGGTTTCAATCTGGACTCGACAGCAGCTACCGGCGGCGCTGATCCACGCTTCCTCTCGGAAGAAGTTGATGCCTATGAAGTTGGTTTGAAAGCCAAGTTCCTGGATAATGCGGTGACATTGAACCTCGCCGGGTTCCACGAAGAATTCTCGAACTTTCAGGTTCTGGAGTTCACCGGTGCCCAGTTTACCACGTTCAACGTTCCAGTAGCAAAATCTACCGGTGTCGAAATGGAAATGGTCGCTCGTCCAAGTGACAACCTGACGATCAATGGCGGCTTGACCTACACGGATGCCAGATATCCTGAAAATTGTGCAGGTACGCAGACCTCGGCTAACGTGCTGAGCCTCTGTGGCAACTCGCTGACCAACGCTCCGTCTTGGGTGGGCATTTTGGGTGCGACTTATGACCGGGACATCGGCAGCAGCATGAAGTTCTTCGTCAATGGTCAGATCCGCATGGAAAGCGATCGCCGGACTTCTACGCAGGCGACTGCGGTTCCTTCAGCAGCACAAATTGCTGCAGCTGGAAGCGTTCAGGCGGCCGTAGATGCGGCTCCTCTGGTGCCGTTTGATGTGCAGGACGGCAACATCAAGATCAACATGCGCGCCGGTATCGGCGAAATTGACGATGCATGGGGTATCGAAGCCTGGGTGACCAATCTGACCAACGAAAATACCCGCGGTGTTACCTTCAACACTGTGCTTCGTACCGGTTCACGGTCGGCATTTGTGCAGGAACCACGCATGTACGGACTGACCCTGCGCGGCAAGTTCTAGGATTACAGAAATTTGGTGGCTTTTTGCCACTAGCTGATCAGGGGCCGGATTTTCCGGCCCCTTTTCATTGCGCGGGAGAACCATTGATGCAAAAGACTGGCGCATGAAAAATTTTCTCTTCCAGACCGTCCCCGTGCTTCACTTTGGTGTAGGTTGTCTTGCCGAACTTCCTGGGCAGATTGCCGCTTTACGGGCCTCCAGGCCGATGATCGTCACCGACAAGGGAATTGTCGATGCCGGTCTCATCGCACCGATTGAGGAAACGCTGAAGGTCGCCGGACTCGCCGTGACCATATTTGATGCAGTGACCGCCGATCCGCCCGAAAAAACCGTGTTGCAGGCGATTGACGCCGCGAAATCCGCAGATGTGGATATCGTGATAGGTCTTGGCGGTGGTAGTTCACTCGATACGGCCAAGGTCGTCGCGGCTCTCGCGGTCGACGATGCCCAGCCGCTGCAGGAAATCTATGGCGTCGGTGCTCTGGCGCGCAAAGGCCTGCCAACCATATTGATTCCGACGACGTCAGGTACCGGATCAGAGGTTACCGCCATCTCGATTCTCACCACGGGAGAGACCACCAAGGCCGGTATTGTGTCGCCACATCTCTTTGCTGACGTCGCTTTGCTTGACCCGGCCTTGACGCGCGGCCTTCCTGCCGATGTGACGGCTGCCACCGGAATAGACGCGATGGTCCATGCGATTGAGGCTTATACCAGTCATAATGGGAAGAACCCGGTTTCGGACATGCTCGCGATCGAAGCGCTCAAGCTGCTTACCGCCCATATCGAAACCGCTTGTTCCGATGGCTCTGACATGATCGCACGCGAAGCGATGCTGCGCGGGTCGATGCTTGCAGGTCAGGCTTTTGCCAATAGCCCTGTCGGCGCCATTCACGCGCTCGCATATCCTCTGGGCGGTATCTATCATATCCCGCACGGACTCTCCAATGCTCTGGTCATGCCCTATGTGATGCAGTTTAATCTTGAAGCGGCTGCGCCGCTCTATGCGGAGCTGGCCGATGCCCTCGCTATTCCGCGTGGCGCCGAAAATAGCGCCGAGGCGCGGGCGCAAAATTTGATCGATCATCTCGAAACGCTCGCGGTCAAGGTCAAGGCACCGCGCAAGTTGCGGGACATCGGTATCGCGAAGGAGGCGACGAGCGAGCTTGCCGAAGCGGCGATGTTGCAAACCCGGCTGCTGGTCAATAATCCCAAAGAAGTGGCGCTAGCCGACGCACAAAGAATCTACGATGCCGCCTGGTAAACCGGGAAGGATAGAACCCCCGCTGCGCTCCGACTATCGCGCAGGTTCGTCCATCACGACCCGCTGGAATGACAATGATCCCTATGGGCACGTCAACAATGCGATCTATTATTTCTGGTTCGACACAGCGGTGAATCGCTATTTGGTCGAGCAGGGCGCGCTGGATATCACCGGCGGTGAAACCATCGGACTGGTGGTCAATACGAGCTGCGACTATTTCGCACCCATCGCGTTCCCGGACGAAGTCATGGCGCGCATTAGAGTGGACCGGCTCGGGAATAGCAGTGTCACTTATGGCGTCGGCCTGTTTCGCCGTGATGATGCTATTGCCGCAGCATCAGGCAGCTTCACCCATGTCTACGTCGATCGTGATACGCGCCGGCCGGTCTCTCTCTCCGCCCCCTTGCGTTCGGCGCTGGAAGCGATAAAGATTTAATCGGCTGATTAAATCTTGGGAGAGAGAGATGCTTCGACCATTTGACACCGACGAGCGCCGCGAATTTCGCGCAACCTGCCGCCGCTTTGCTGAGACCGAATTGCAACCGCATGCGGATGTTTGGGATGAAGCTGGCGAAATCCCCTGGGAGCTCCACCAGAAAGTTGGAGCGCTCGGTGTTTGGGGTTTTGGCGTCGACGAGAAATATGGCGGTCTTGGCATCGACGATATATTCATGCGCGCGGCCTGGGGCGAGGAAGCCGCGCGGGCCCACAATGGCGGGACCTTGGCGGCATTGGGCGGTCGGAGTATTTCCATTGGTCCGATTCACAAGCTTGCGTCGGAAGATATCAAAGACCGTATCCTGAAGGATATCGTACTCGGCCATGCCGGGTCGAGCCTTGGCATTACCGAGCCGGGCGGTGGTTCCGATGTGGCGAATATGAAGACCACAGCGGTGCAAGATGGCAATCATTGGGTGATCAACGGCTCGAAGACCTTCATCACCGGGGGGATGACATCGGACTATTATGTCGTCGGCGCGCGGACCGGCGGCGAAGGCCTGCATGGCATATCGCTGTTCCTTGTCGAGGCGGACGCCGAAGGGTTTTCGCGTACGGCACTCGACAAGAAAATGGGTTGGTGGGCCTCAGATCAGGCGACGCTCTATTTTGACGAGGTTCGGGTACCAGCAGAAAATATGCTCGGGGAACAGGATCGCGGCTTCATCCAGATCATGCATAATTTCAACTATGAACGGCTTGGCATGGTCGCCCAGTGCCTCGGCATGATGCGCGTCCTGCTCGAACAGTCAATCGGCTATGCCCAGCAGCGCGAGACTTTTGGCAAGCCGATGATCAAGCATCAGGTGATCCGCCACAAAATCGCCGAAATGTCTGCCCGGGTGGATCGTCTCGACGGCTGGCTCAACCAGATGTGCTGGTTGGGCGAGCAAGGGGAAATGCCGGTCGACCAGATTTGCAAAGCCAAGTTCAGCGCCACCAAGGATC
Organism: Sphingomonadales bacterium EhC05; assembly: GCA_001650955.1. GTDB lineage: Bacteria > Pseudomonadota > Alphaproteobacteria > Sphingomonadales > Sphingomonadaceae > Parasphingorhabdus. Next base: position 79,795 of record LXYP01000022.1, on the reverse strand, counting down.
TCGAATATTGCGCCAGCGAAGCGATGCAGATTTGGGGCGGGGCTGGCTATATGCGCGGCAATCCCGTTGAACGCTTCTACCGCGAAGTTAAAGTCATGGCGATTGGCGGTGGTTCGGAAGAAATCATGCGCGACCTGGCGGTCCGGCAGATGGGGCTGTGACGGCTGGACAAGTATCGATCTTCGTCCGATAGCGGCGGCATGTCAGCATCATCGCCATCTTCAGACAACCCGATAGTCGTGCTTCCCGCAGGATCAGTGCTGATGGGCTTGCTGACCTTCTCGATGATGGATGTGGTGATGAAGAGCCTGGCGATGGATCTCGGCGCCTATAATGCCATTCTCTGGCGGGTGCTGGCTTCGCTTGCCATTGTCTCGGTGATCTTTTTCGCGCGTCGGCCAAAAATGCCAGGTCGGGATGCGCGCAAAGTACATTTGCAACGCGGAATCATCGTGGTCTTCATGTCCTATCTGTTTTTCTGGGGGCTGGCGCGGGTGCCGCTGGCTGAGGCCATTGCGCTGTCTTTCATTGCACCGATTATCGCGCTGTACCTCGCGGCGGTATTTTTGGGAGAAACAATTCATCGCAATGCCATTTTTGCCTCCATATTGGGATTCAGCGGCGTATTGGTCATCGCCTGGGCGCGCGCAACGGGTGAATATAGTCAGGATTCACTGCTCGGAATCGGCGCGATATTGGCATCGGCTGTGCTTTACGCAGGCAATTTGGTGATCCAGCGGCGGCAAGCTTTGCTCGCCAATCCGATTGAGATCAGTTTCTCGCAAAATTTGATTGTCGGCACGTCTTTTCTGCTCGTCGCGCCATTTTTTGCCGTGGTTCCCGATCCGGAATATCTGCCACTGATCGGTGCGGGCGCTATCCTATCCATCATTTCGGCCGTTCTGATTGCTTGGGGTTATGCCCGGGCCGAGGCAAAAAATTTGATCAATCTCGAATATAGCGCGTTCATCTGGGCGGCGATATTCGGCTGGTGGTTCTTTCAGGAACCGATCACGCTGGCGACGATATCCGGAACGGTTCTGATTGTCGCGGGATGTATTTTGACTACGCGAAAGGATAAGAATATCGCCCATGTTGAAACCACAGCGGTGTGAGGTCGGATGCGACTGAGGATCAACAATCGCCAGGCGCGCCATCTCTGGTTGAATGCGCAAGGCCTGACCAAGGCACCAACCGGGGCGCTTGATCTCGCTCGAATCATCGGCGACCTGGGCTATGTCCAGCTCGATACGATTCAGAATGTCACGCGCGCCCATCACCATATTCTGTGGAGCCGCAACCAGAATTATCGGGAACCGATGTTCGATCAACTGCTTGGTGACGAGCGGGCGATATTTGAACATTTCACCCATGATGCCTCGGTTTTGCCAATGGCATTCTATCCGATGTGGCAGCGGCAATTCCGTCGGCTGGGCGAACGGGTTGCTCGCTCAGCTTCTCATCGCAAGGCGTTACAGACCATTGACGGCGCCGAGATCAAGGCGCGAATAGCCGCAGAAGGGCCGCTCTCAACCCACGCTTTTGAAACGAAAATCACCGGCAGGAAACAGATGTGGGATCGGCCGCCCCACAAGCGCATATTGGATCAACTTTGGTATGCCGGCGAACTGGCGACATCGCATCGCGAGAATTTCAACAAATATTACGACCTTGCCGAGCGGGTGATTCCCTCTGTGCACCGGGAGGTTGCGCATAGCGATCATGCTCAAATGGATTGGCTGTGCCGCGAAGCACTGGGTCGGCTCATATTTGCGTCTCTGGGGGAAATCCAGCGCTTTTGGGGTGCGATGAGTGCTTCGGAGGTCAAAAACTGGTCACAGGCCAACGGGCAAAGCTGGATTTCGGTAGAGGTGCAGGCCGCCGACGGCAGCTGGTTCACGGCGATTGCTCCGCCGGACATCGAACAGCGACTGGTCAGTCCATGCGCGCCAACTTCGCGGCTGCGGATCATCAATCCCTTTGATCCGCTGATCCGCGACCGCAACCGGTTCGCGCGGCTCTTTGGTTTCGATTATCGGATTGAGATATTCGTTCCCGCAGCCAAGCGAAAGTGGGGCTATTATGTCTACCCTCTGCTCGAAGGTGATCGTTTTGTCGGGCGTATCGAGATCAAGGCTGACCGATCACAAAGGCAGATGAAGGTGATAAATTTCTGGCAGGAAGGCAAGGTCAACTGGACGCCCAAACGCTGGCAAAAACTGGATGCTGAAATCGAACGACTAGCGCGGCTGATCGGTGTCCGCGACGTCGTCTGGTCATGTCCTCGCGCGACAGGCTGATCGCGGGTTCATGGAGTCAATTCTAGCGAACAATGCCCCGGAATTTCAATTCGCCTGATGCGCCAGGTGCAATAGCTTGCTTGAAAACCCAGCGAATATGGGTGATGTCAGATGCCTGAGCGGGCCGCATTGTCTCTGCGGGCACGGCCAAGGCGTCAGCTTCATCTGCAGTTTCGGGAACAGACACCGGCTCGGCAACTTGCAAGGTCACCAATTGTCCGAAATTTTTGCCTCCATCGACTGAAACCAACGCCCAAGAATCAGCCACATCAGAGACCATTACAGCTTCAGGAATAGGGTTGTTGACGACAAAGCCAGTGACCGGAAGACGGCCTGTATTGCGATAGGCATTGATGAACACCAGCCGGTCACCTGGTACGACTTTGACGTCATTGGGGTTGACCAGCTTGGTCATGGCCGCACCGGAATCATTCTGCTCTACCCGTTCCACCTTGATGGTGCTCTCGATTTTGACATTTTCACGTGGATCGGCGCCCGGGCGCGTCTGGGCAGCTGCCGGTGCGGCGCCTGCGGCTCCAATCGCGGGAAATAGTAGTGTGGCAACGACCGCAGCCTGAACCAAGATTGTCCGTTTCGGTGTCATTTTCATAGTTCCCATTCTGTCCATGGGCCATATCAGCGCCCATGTGCAAAATATGCTATATCTTGGTTAATGAAGAGTTAATTTCACCGGTTTTCCTAGTGTTTCAGGCAAGTTCATATGTTTTTCGTTTGAACTGAACTATTTGCTTCGAATTTCTCTAATTTGATAGCGTCATACAAAGGGACAAGCTAGAGACCAGCCCATGGGCCTGACTGCGTATCGTTGCTGCTTTTGGATATTATCGCTATTCTCGAGCATGGTTGTAGGTTCGTCTTTGACGAACGCCCAGACTCCGGCTGCGCCAACCCTTTCGGAAAATGATGATGCAATAATTGGTCAGTCGCTGGATCCGGATCAACCGCTGACGGAGTTGCCGGATTTTGGTGTCGACTGGCCCGATCTCGATGGCTCGCCTGATGAGATCATATTCGAAAATGATCAAACCGAAGCGGCTGAACGTGAAGATACCGCCCGTGACAACCAAATGACGGACAGCATTGTTGAAGCGGATGCAGATCAAGACGCGCTGTCGGGCGGTGCTGACTCGTTGAACAGATTGCAGCCGGAAGATGCTCTGGCCGAAACCAAATATGAAATTGCTTTTGTGGGATTGCCCGAAGGTTTGAGCCCGGCTTTTGATATTCGCTTTAGAACCCTTTCCACGTTGAAACAATTTATCGGTTCCGAAGCAAATTTCGGACAGCTCAAACGGCGTGCGGATAGTGATGGCGAAATGGTCGAAAATCTTTTGCGGATCGAGGGCTATTATGACGCTGTGGTGGTGACCTCTTTGGAATCCGTCGACAAGAATGATGTCACAGTTGTCATCAATATTGTGCCCGGCCCGCAATATCAGCTGAGCGCTGTGGCCTTGCCGGGACTCGAGCAGGCAGGCGAGCAGGACTCGGTGCGGTTTCGGGAAAGTTTCGCCCTGGAAAGCGGTCAGATCATTAACAGCGATGCGATTATCGAAGCCAGCGATCGGCTGGATGAGGCGATGGCGGAAAATGGCTATGCCTTCGCCGAAACCGGTGAACCGGAATTGGAAATTGACCATGCCGAACGCGACGGCGATCTCGAAATCATCGTGACGCCGGGGGCGCGCTATAATTTTGGCTCGATCATCATGGCGGATAGCGATCTATTCGCCGCCGATCATGTTCAAATGATCGCCCGGTTTGATCCGGGCGAGCTCTACAATGAGTCGGATGTCGAGGACCTGCGCAGAGCGCTGATCGGTACCGGCCTGATTTCGACCATCACGGTCGAACCGGTTGAATCGCAAGACCCGGATCGCGTCGATCTGGCCGTCGATCTGACGCCAGCGCCCCTCCGGACAATATCGGGACAGCTTGGCTATGGCACCGGTGAGGGGGCTCGCGCCGAAGTCAGTTGGGAACATCGGAATTTCTTTCCACCCGAGGGCTTGCTGCGACTGACCGGTGTGGTTGCGACAGAGGAACAGTCGGGCAGTATTGCATTTCGCCGGAACAATTATCGTCGCCGGGATAATATTCTCAATGGCCGCGTCGCGCTGAGCAATGTTGACCGCGATGCGTTTAGCGCGCGGACCTTTTCGGTCGCTGCCAATATCGAGCGACAGAGCAATCTCATCTACCAAAAGCGCTGGAGCTGGTCGGTCGGCGTCGAACTGCTGGCATCGCAGGAACAGGATGTGGTCGGACCTCTCAGCACAACCAGTCGCGAAACATTTTTCATCGGCGCGATTCCGGGTCTGGTGACCTATGATGCGAGCGATGATCTGCTTGATCCCACATCGGGCTTTCGGCTTAGCGCCCGCATAGCGCCAGAAGCATCTTTGCAGGATGGCAGTTTTTTCTACATCCGCAGCCAGCTGGATGGCAGCGCCTATCTTCCGGTCTCCGACAAGATAGTTCTTGCCGGCCGGACGCGGATCGGTTCAATTGTCGGTGCCGGCAACAACCGGATTGGGCCCTCGCGCAGACTCTATTCTGGCGGCGGTGGTTCGGTGCGGGGCTATGGTTTTCAGAATATTGGTCCGCGCGACGTGAATAATGACCCGACTGGAGGGCGATCGCTGGTCGAATTTTCTCTGGAAGCCAGAATCCGTACCGGCTTTCTCGGCGGTAATCTGGGTATTGTACCTTTTTTGGATGCCGGCAATGTCTATACCAGCAGCACACCCGAATTGTCGGGTCTGCGCTATGGCGCTGGTCTCGGGCTGCGCTATTATAGCGACTTTGGGCCCATTCGCATCGATGTCGGGACACCGATCAACCCGCAGCCTGGGGATTCCCCGATCGCGGTCTATGTGTCGCTGGGGCAGGCGTTCTAAATGGCCCGGAAAGAAAAGAAATCCAGCTTCAATCCGATGACCTGGCGCTGGCCGGGCCTAACATTATTGGCTTTGCTGATTCTCGCTATCGCTGGGTTAGTCGGCGGATCCTTGTGGTTGAATAGCGATTCCGGCCATGGGTTCATCATTGGCCAGGTCGAGGCTCTGGAACCGGAAAATGGCCTGCGTATCAAGATCGCAAAGATTGAAGGTTCGATCTACAATGACGCTCAAATAGTCGGATTGGAATTGCACGATCCCGAGGGACGATTTTTTCAAGCGGAAACGGTCGCGTTGACGTGGAACCCTCTGGCTTGGATTTTTAACGAACTGAACATTTCGAAGGCGGTTATCGATACCGCGCGGCTCGAACGCTTGCCCCATTTGATCGCAACGCCAGATGATGGCCCGCTGCTTCCGGATTTTGATATCTATATCGGATCGTTTCGCGCCGACCGCCTGTTTCTGGCATCTGCGGTTACCGGTGAAGAGCAATATGCCGATATAAGCGGGGCTGCCGACATTCGGGCCGGGCGGGCCATGCTGAATCTCGATGCGGCGACAACCCGCAGCGGGGACAAGTTGATGCTGGCGCTGAACGCGGAGCCTGAGCGGCAGAAACTTGATGTTGATGCCGAGATCATTGCACCGGCCAATGGTCTTATCGCAGGTGTCTTTGCCATCGAACGGGATTTGACAATTGGTCTGACCGGCGATGGCGACTGGCGGGCGTGGGATGGCGAATTGACGGCGAACAATGGCGACCAGGAGCTTGCAAATGTCATGCTCAACGCCCGCGATGGGCTATTCGGCTATGATGGATCGCTTGCCGCAGAGATTTTGCCACAAGGCGTGGCACAAAAACTGGCGGCACCGCAGCTGACTGTCGCCGGTACGGCGCAAATTGAGGAGCGGCTGGCTCAGCTCGACCTGGAACTGCGGTCTGCTGCGCTGAGTCTTTCTGCCGTTGGCGGGATCAATCTGGCAGACAATGGCTTGGATGCAATGCGGATCGAAACCCGGTTGATCAATCCGTCGGCCGTGGCTGCCAACATGAAAGCGCAGAATCTGGAGTTGCGCGCTCTGCTCAACGGCAAATTTTCCGAACTGCGCTATCAATATCTCCTGACAGCTCCACAGCTGGCATTTGGCAAGACTTTGCTGACCGGCGTGCGCGGGGAAGGCGAAGGGCAGCGCGATGCGCGCGGCTGGGACATTCCTGTGGAACTTGCCGCCAGCTCGATGATCGGCAATGGAGAACTGCTCAAACAATTGCTAGCCGGCTTTACCGGTGAAGCCTTTTTCCGTTTCGAAGACGGTCTGCTCTTTGCAGATGGCGCGCGGGTTGCAACGACCGCGGCAAAGGGAGCTGCCGACATCGAACTGCGCCCCGCCACCGGCGATTATGCGATCAATCTGGATGCGACCGCGCCGGCATTTGCGGTGCAGGGAGTCGGGGTGACCGACATCATCGCGTCGCTGAAATTTGCTCCCGGACCGGCAGGCTTGGGGATGGATGGCGATGTGACCGCAAAATTGCGCCGTTTCGATATTGGCTTTTTGCGCGAGCTAGCTGGTGGTTTGCCGATCGTTGAAACCGGACTGCGCCTAGGTTCAGACGGGTTGCTGCAATTTTCAGATCTGAACGTGACCGCGCCAAAATTGAGTCTCAAGGGCAGCGGCCAGCAGGTCAATGCGACCGCTTTTGCCTTGGCCGGCAGCGGCGATCAGGTCGACTATGGCAAATTTGATCTGAAACTCGACGGCCCATTGGACCGGCCCCAGGTTGCATTGCTCCTCGAGAGCCCGCTTCCGGCGGCCGGTTTGTCGGCGGTGAATCTCGATTTAAGCCCGGTTGAAAACGGCTTTGCCTTTGTCACATCAGGCGGCTCGACGCTGGGGCCCTTTATCGGAGACGGGACGATCATGACGCTGGCCGGCCAGGACGCGGAAGTTCGGATCGACCGGTTGCGGGTCTCCGATACGATTGCGTCAGGGATCATTCGCCCGACGAGCGATGGTCTTGCCGGGACGCTCGCTATCAGTGGCGGCGGGGTCACGGGCGATCTGCTGTTTCGCCCAAATGGTGTGCGCCAGCTGATCCGCGCCAATCTGAACGCGGAAAACGCGCGCTTCGATGGCAATCGGCCGATCTTCATCCGCACCGGTAAAGTGGATGCCGATATTGTCTTGATCGACGGGCAATCCAATATCGATGCAACAGTGAGGGCGCAGGGAATCAGTCGCGGCGAGATCATGATTGGACGGGCGGCGGGCAATGCCAAGCTGACCAACGGCACTGGAACGGCCACTTTCTCGATCGCCGGGACGCGCGGCAGCAGCTTTGATTTTCAGGCCCGGGCAGACATCACACCCGATCTCTACCGGTTTACCGGCAATGGCGAATTTGAAGACCGGATTCTCCGGCTATCGCGGCCACTGGAGCTGCGCCGGGTCAGCGACGGTTGGGCGGCGGCTGCGACGACGATTGCCTATGGCAGTGGAACCGCGAAACTGTCGGGCAAATGGGGCAGCGGAAATTCCGCACTCAATCTATCCATGGCCAAAATGCCCTTGTCGTTGATCGATGTTGCCTTTGCCGATCTCGGCCTTGGCGGCACGGCCAGCGGGACGGTGCAATTGTCGCAGACCGGGTCGGGGCTGCCGACCGGCGACGCGAAACTGACGGTGAAAGGGCTCACCCGCTCGGGTCTGATCCTGACCTCCACACCGGTCGACCTTGGGCTCAATATAGCGATATCACAGCGCAATGCAGCTGCGCGCGGGATTATCAAATCGACCGCCGGCAAGACCATCGGGCGGTTTCAGGGGCGCGTGACCGGGCTTGGCGATGGCCGCTGGCAGGATGAGCTGATCCGCAAGCCTTTATTTGCACAGGCTCGATTCAATGGCGGCGCCGAAAGCCTGTGGCGGCTGACCGGAGTCGAGACTTTCGATCTCACCGGGCCGGTTGCGGTGAGCGCTGATATTGGTGGTTCGCTTGGCAATCCCCAAATCCAGGGGCAGCTGAAAACGGATCAGGCGCGGCTGGAAAGTCCGCTGACCGGTACAGTGATTTCCAATATCAAGGCGAGTGGACGTTTCGATGGGTCGCGGCTGGTGCTGCCCAATGTGACGGGCGTGACCAAAGGTGGCGGGACGCTGACCGGCAGCGGCAGCTTCAACTTCGCGGTCGAGGCCGAGGAGGGCATTGGCATCGTGATGGATATCAATGCGCAGCAGGCCCAACTGATTGCGCGCGACGATTTTGCCGCGACGGTGACCGGACCGATTAAGATTCGCAGTTCTCCCCAAGGCGGTCTGATTTCCGGAGATGTGACGCTGAATCGCAGCTTCTTCAGTTTTGGCAAGGCGACGGAGACCGCCATATTGCCGCAGATCAAGACTCGCGAGATCAATCGCCGGGCGGATGAGCGACCACGCGAAATTCGCGGCCGGCCGTGGCGCTTTGCCCTGAAAGCCAATGTCCCCAGTCGGCTGCGCGTGGAAGGACTGGGACTGGATAGCGAGTGGCGCGCCAATTTGAAAATCGACGGTCCGGTTGATAATTTTACGATGGTCGGCAATGCCGATATGGTTCGCGGCAGCTATACATTTGCCGGGCGGCGTTTCCGTCTCGAGCGGGGGCGGATCAGATTTGTCGGCAATCAACCGGTGGACCCGATATTGGATATTGTCGCGGAGGCCAATTTGACCGGTCTGAATGCGACAATCAACGTAACCGGAACCGGCAACAGCCCAGAAATTGCGTTTAACAGCGTGCCCGCCTTGCCCGAGGACGAGCTATTGTCCCGGATATTATTTGGCGCATCAATCGCCGACCTTTCGGCGCCGGAGGCGGTCCAGCTGGCGGCAGCTGTGGCTTCGCTCAACGGCGGCGGCGGGCTCGACCCGATCAACCAGCTGCGCAAGGCGGTCGGGCTTGACCGGCTCAGAATATTGCCCTCGGACACGGATACGGGGTCGGGCACCTCAATCGCCGCGGGCAAATATATCACCCGCCGAGTCTATGTCGAACTGATCACCGATGGAAAAGGCTATAGCGCGACAAGCCTTGAATTCCAGATTACCCGCTGGCTGTCGATATTGTCGAGCGTTTCGACCCTCGGGCGGCAGAGCGCCAACGTGCGGATCAGCCGCGACTATTGACCGGCAGCCGTTTCTGACTGTTTGATTCTGATCCATCGATGAGCCCATCTCCGACATTGGCCGGTCGATATTGCCCGCTGGTTCAAACCGGGATCACTTGAAAATCCCGCGTAACCGGTCTATTTATGGATTATTGCAATGGAGAATTCATGTCCCGGTAAAGTGGGGAGGCAACAGTCCTCCCGATGTAAAATCAACAAATGAGATGCCCTGCCAAATCCTATTTGGCGGGCTGTTGATTTGCAACTTCAGAATATACTGACACTTTGGGCCAGAGCTTTGCGCTTGGCCAAGACATGAAAGGTAAGCCCCATGACACGGGATTATTCCAAATTTCTCTCGCCCCATATGAAAAACAAAGGGGGAGAACGAAAACCATCAACACTGGAAACGCTTGGCTGGCAGACCTATTTTGCGCAGCAGATGAGTATCGAGGAGCTGGTCGAAACACCGCCCGTCCGCATTGTTGAAGTGCACTATTCGGCATTTCATATCATCGGCAATGATATCGATGAGACAATTCCGCCCGTAGCAGATGCCACGGTTGGTGATTGGCTGTTGCTGGATCGCCGACATCCACAATCGAGCCCTATCTTGGATCGCAAGAGCCTTTTGAAACGCCGTGCTCCAGGGACGGATCGACAGGTGCAGCTGATCGCGGCCAATATTGACACGGCGTTTATCGTGTCGTCCTGCAATCAGGATTTCAATATCGCTCGGCTGGAGCGTTATATCGCCTTGGCATTTGAAGCGGATATCACACCGGTCATTATTTTGACAAAGGCGGATCTGGCCTCTGCCACAGAAAATTACGTCGATGCCGCCAGCGCAATTTCGGAAAAAGTACTGGTTGTGACCCTGGATGCACGAGGCGATGAACCCAGGATAAAGCTGGCGGACTGGTGCAAGCCGGGCCAAACAGTTATTTTTCTCGGCTCATCTGGAGTCGGTAAATCGACCCTGACCAACGCTTTGCTCGGCACCTCGTCCATTGAAACCCGGGCCATCCGTGACGATGACGCCAAGGGCCGACACACGACAACAAGGCGGCAGTTGCACCGAGTTCCTGGCGGCTGCTTGATATTGGATACGCCCGGGATGCGGGAATTGCAGCTGACCGAAGCTGCATCCGGCATTGGCGAGCTTTTTGAGGATATTCACGATCTCTCGACGCAATGCCGGTTCGGTGATTGCCAGCATATTACCGAACCGGGATGTGCCATTTTGATGGCGATCGAAAATGGTGAAATCGACAAGGCGCGGCTTGGCCGATGGCGCAAGCTGAAGGCAGAAGAAGCTTATAATTCGGCAAGCCTTGCCGAGCGCAGGACCAAAGACAAGGCATTTGGCAAGATGGTCCGTCGAGCCAAAAATCTTAAGAATGCAAAGGATTGGGGGCATGGCATGTGATAAAATAGACCGGATCATCTGGCTCGAATATTTCACCGGCGACCGGCGATCTCTATGGCTTCATACCAGCATGTTGCGGACTGGAACTAAGAGATTGAGCATGCGACCGACTTTGCTTGGGGTAGGCAAAAGCGGGAGGATACTGGCCGGCGGTGGCTGCTTGAACGTTGCGGTCGGGGTCGACGATCGCAAACGGCCAGAGGCATCGCGAATGTCAGGATGGTGAGAGACGATTCGGGGATCGAATGTCCCAATGGTCATCAGGTGATGAGTGGGGGTGTTTCCGGCAATAAGGAACCTGGTACGCCCGCGCCCGCCAATATGGTCCGCAAACCGCCCCACAGCGCATTTGCCACCGCATTCCAGGCCTTCTCAATGGTCAGAACCGTCAGCATGGCAATGGAACGCGCCATATTTTCGGTATCGCGTTGCATCCCCTCGAGGAAAAATGCGAACAGCTCGTCATCGTCGGTGAGAAATCCGTCGGCGCGTTCCTTTGCCAGATGCTCGGCCTGTTTCGCTAGCATTCGGCCTTGCCGCTCCGCAAATTCGGAAATCTCGGAATAGCCATCCGACAATTCGCCTTGCAACGCCCCCAGCATGTCATTCAATATGTCAGCTGCATCCATGACCGCCTCCTATCTTTTGAGTGCATTTTCAACGGTGAGCGCTTGATCGATCTGAATATCGTAGCGATTGCGAAAAGCCACGACGGCTCCGTTTTCCAGGCCTCGCTGGCGATGCAGATCGCGCATCGTCCGCAGACCGGACAATATCTCTCCGATACTTTCAGGAGACGCATTCAGACAGCCAGTGGGATTGCTTTCCGAGGCGCAAAAATCTCGGATGATCTTTTTTTCTGCCAGGCGACTCGCCAGCGGCGGGACATAGCGCGACTGCGCGCGTTGTCGCAACGCACCAAATTTTCCGATTACCCTGGCATAATCACGTGCATAGCTCGGAAATTCGTCTGCAGGAGACCCGCTTTCGACCTGCGCGAATAGCGTCAGTGCTTCGGTATTGGCATCGTTGAGACCATCAAGCAGTGCCTGATCATAATCGGGTACAAGCTGGATCGCGCAGCCAGAAAGCAGGATCAGCGCGAAGAAAACAGCCAATTGCTGGCGAACGATGGAAAGTGTCTCCATGCCGGTTTCCCTCGAAAGTAACAGAGCGATAATTTACCAAGGCTATATGAAACGGATAGGATGGATTCGCCGGATCGAAATTGTCACGCAGACCAAAAAAAAAGGGCTGGCGGAATGATTCCCGCCAGCCCTGAATTTTTTTCAGCGTCGATCAGCTGGAATAATACATGTCAAATTCGACCGGGCTCGGTGTCGATTCGAAGCGGCTGACTTCTTCCCATTTGAGTTCGGCATAAGCGTCGATCTGGTCTTTCGAAAAGACGTCACCCTTGAGCAGGAATTCATGGTCTGCTTCGAGCGCTTCGAGCGCCTCGCGCAGCGAACCGCAGACCGTCGGAACTTCGGCCAGCTCTGCCGGTGGCAGATCATAGAGATTCTTGTCCATTGCTTCGCCGGGGTGGATTTTATTCTCAATCCCGTCGAGGCCGGCCATCAGCAAGGCGGCTGATGACAGATAGGGGTTGGCAAGCGGGTCAGGGAAGCGGAATTCGACGCGCTTGGCCTTGTCACCGGCGCCATATGGAATCCGGCAGGAAGCGGACCGGTTGCGCGCCGAATAAGCGAGCAAGACGGGTGCTTCAAAACCGGGAACCAGACGCTTGTAGCTGTTGGTGGTTGGGTTGGTGAAGGCGTTGCAGGCCTTTGCATGTTTGATCACACCGCCGATATAATAGAGGCAGGTTTCCGAGAGACCGGCATATTCATTGCCGGCGAACAGCGGCTTGCCGTCTTTCCAGATCGACATGTGGGTGTGCATGCCCGATCCGTTGTCATCCTTGATCGGCTTGGGCATGAAGGTCGCGGTCTTGCCATAAGCATGGGCCACTTGCTGGACGACATATTTATAGACTTGCACGCGGTCGGCGGTTTCGGTGAGTGTACCGAACGTAATGCCGAGTTCGTGCTGGGAAGCGGCAACTTCATGGTGATGCTTGTCCATGGGCAGACCCATTTCCAGCATTGTTGCAACCATTTCGCCGCGAATGTCCATGCAGCTGTCAACCGGAGCGACTGGGAAATAGCCGCCTTTGGCGCGCGGGCGATGGCCCATATTGCCGACTTCATAGTCACGGCCGGTGTTGGTCGGCAGTTCGATATCGTCAATTTTGAAGCCGCTGCGATCATAGCCGTCTTCAAATTTGACATCGTCAAACATGAAAAATTCTGGTTCCGGACCAACATAGATTGTGTCGCCGACACCGGTTGTCTTGAGAAATGCTTCTGCGCGAACCGCGGTGGAGCGGGGGTCACGGCCATAAAGCGAACCATCGCTGGGCTCGACAATATTGCAGACCAGAATCATCATCGGAGTGGCAGAAAACGGGTCCATATAGACAGCGTCAAGGTCGGGACGCAGGATCATGTCGGACTCGTTAATCACTTTCCAGCCTTCGATCGAAGACCCATCAAACATGAAGCCTTCTTCGAGCACATCTTCGTCGATAACTTCTGCACACATGGATAGATGCTGCCATTTGCCGCGCGGATCGGTAAAGCGCACGTCGACCCAATCCACTTCATGCTCCTTGATCATTTTCATAATGTCTGCAGCTGTATTGCCCATGTTTAAGTCCCTTTATTTTTTGGGTTATTGTTGAAAGAAAAGTCGATCGCCTGGTCTGTGTTGACGCGGCGTTAAATTGCTTCGCTGTCGCGTTCACCGGTGCGGATACGGATCGCCGCTTCGACGGGAATCACGAAAATCTTGCCATCGCCGATGCGACCGGTTTGTGCGGCTGCAGAAATTGCTTCAACTGTCCGGTCGGCGAGATTGTCGTCGACGACCACTTCCAGCTTCACTTTCGGGAGAAAATCGACAACATATTCAGCGCCGCGATATAATTCGGTATGGCCTTTCTGCCGGCCGAAACCCTTGGCTTCGGTCACCGTAATGCCGGATACGCCGACTTCGTGCAGCGCTTCCTTCACTTCATCAAGTTTGAACGGTTTGATGATTGCTTCAATTTTTTTCATTATCTACGTCCCTGTGTACCTCTCCACGATGGCGGCTGGTCACGGATAGATCGCAGCGCCAAAGCCGGGCACAATTGCCCGTTAATATACAATTACCATGCCAGAATCGATTCGCGAACAGAATCACCGGAATGTCTGATTGTTTTGCTACCGCCTAAATCAGAGGCTGACAATCCTGCCTAAAAAACGGGCATTTCGAGAGCGAATTGACCATAATTTAGGCAGGATAATCCGTGAATCTAGCGCGCGGTCGGGGCTGTGATTTCGGGGAGATTTGCCTTCGTCCAATTGGACCGCTCGACAACATAATGCCGAATATTTTCGACCTGGTCCGTATCCAGCTGCGAGCCAAAGCCGACCATGCCGTGCTGTTTGAGCGCACCGCCGGTGACGATCGACGCCCAGCCGGCGGTATCAGGCAATATGCCGGACACCCGCAGGTCTGGCGTGAAGCCGTTGCCGACCGCGCTGTCGCCATGACAGACAAGGCAATTGCGTCCGTAGAGGCCTTTGCCCGCTGCAACCTGTTCCGGTGTGCCGGAGAGGACGGGCGGGTTCCAGACAACTTCGGTTTTTGCCGGCAGCGCCGGGAATTTGGCTTTGCCACCAATTTTCAGAACAACCAATCGCGGAATATTGGGCAGCTGACGGGTCACCCCGCCGGCCACGCCCGCGACCAGCGGGAATGCTCCGCCTTTGCTGGTCAGGAAGGCGACATATTGTTCGCCATCGATCAGATAGGTTGACGGCGCGCTGACAACGCCGGTCTGCATGTCGAGGCTGAGCAGTTCTTTCCCATTATCCGCAGCAAAGGCCTTGAACTGGCCCGCACTGGTGCCCTGAAAGACCAGATTGCCGGCGGTCGTCATGGTGCCGCCATTCCAGGCGGCCGGATGATCCGCCGACCATTCGACCTTGCCGGTTTTGGGATTGAATGCGACGAGCTTGCCGGTGGTCGCTGCAATCGCCGCGCGATAGACATCGGGGTCATCGGGAAGCTGGCCAATTGCCCAGCCAATGCCGACGTTAAAGCCAAGTCGTTCGCGCTTTTTGTCAATCTCAGTGACCGGCACTTCATAGCCCTGCGGAATTTGCTGGGCCGGAATATAGACGAGACCGGTTTTCGGATTATAGCTCATCGGGTGCCAATTATGGGCGCCCAGAGCGCCGGGAATGGCGATAAACGGTTTACCGGTTTTGTAAAAACGGGCTTCCGGTTTTTCGATCGGGCGTCCGGTTTCAAGATCATAGCCTTCGGCCCAGTTGATCCCATCGACAAAGGGTTCCGCACTGATCAATGTGCCGTCGAGACGATCGATGACGAAGAAGAAACCATTTTTCGGCGCGTGGTAGATGACTTTGCGAATCTGGCCATCAATTTCCATTTCGGCCTGAATGATATGCTGGGTGGCCGTATAGTCCCAGGTCTCGGCCGGAGTTTCCTGATAATGCCAGAGATAGGCCCCGGTATCGGGATTGACCGCAACGATCGAGGAGAGGAACAGATTGTCGCCTTCGCCGCCGGAGCGCAGGCCGTGGTTCCAGGGATTGCCATTGCCGACTCCGAAATAGAGCTGGTCGAGATCTTCGTCATAGACGATGCTGTCCCAGACGGTGCCACCGCCGCCGGACTCGCGCCATTCGCCGTCGCCCCAGGTCTTGTTCGCCGCTTTGGCAAAAATCTCATCGCTCGCCGCGCCGTCCGGTTTTCCTTCGGGATTGGGGACGGTGTAGAAGCGCCATTTCATCGAGCCATCGCTGACATCATAGGCCGAGAGATAGCCGCGCACGCCAAATTCTGCGCCGCCATTGCCGATGATCACCATATTCTTGACCACCCGCGGTGCGCCGGTGATCGTATAGGGTTTGCTGTTATCAGTGGTCTGGGTTTCCCAAAGGCGCGCACCGGTATTGGCATCGAGCGCGATCAGCCGGCCATCAATCGTGCCGAAGAAGAGCTTTCCGCGCGAGATCGCGACGCCGCGATTGACGACGTCACAACAGGCATCGACGGCTTTTTCGCCGGGAACTTCCGGATCATAGGACCAGAGCTCTTCGCCCGATTTGGCATCATAGGCAAAAACTTTGGACCAGGCGGTGGTGATATAGAGCTTGCCATCGACGACAATCGGAGTCGCTTCCTGACCGCGCGCATCGGGCAAGTCCTTGAACCAGGCGATGCCCAGTTCACCGACATTGCTGTCATTGATCTGATCGAGCGGGCTGTGGCGCTGCTCTTTGGCATCAAAGCCGATATTGTTCCACTCGGCTCCGCTGCCGGCATCCGCAATCGTCGAATCTGTCTCGCTGGTTTGGCTTTCGCACGCGACCAATAATAATGGGGCCAATAGACCGCCCAATATCAATCCAAGTCTGCGCATCGTCCGTCTCCCAAAAAACTGCCGGACGGTTCACCACCCGTGCAATTTAACTGACTAGCTAAACAGAGGGCGACTGGTCAAGGATTATAGCTGAGCGGTGCTAGTCGCATGATGGTTGGGGGGTGATGCTGGCGACATGAATTCTGTCGCTCCATGTTTCCTGCCGGTCCAGTCGCCACAATTTTGCAGAGCGATCAGCGCTTCTTCTTGGGCGTCGAGGCGTTGAATTCGGGGTCTTTCTTGGCCACCCAGTCGACAAATTTGCGGATCGTAGGATCGGCCAGAAGTGCCTCGACGTCCATCGCGTGGCGCTGCAATTCGCTATTGGTAAAATGGGTGATCACAGTCCGCTGGCAAATCGGATGCATCGGCACCACATCGCGCCCGCCCCGGCTTTTCGGCACCGGATGATGCCAGACGATGGTGGTGCCAGTCGGCCGCGCACACAGCCAGCAAGCTGGCGCCTCCGCCGGAGCTTCCTCTGCCTGAGGCAGGTCCTGATAGCCACCATGTTTCGAATGTTTGCGGGCCATATTTGATGCCTGTGTTGGTGGGAATTGTGCTGCTTGCCTAGGCGCGCGGGGCCAGCATTGCCAGAGAAAGCTTGGTGGCGTGGAACAGGGGCGTGGTGACGAATAATTCCGAGTTTTGCTGTTGAGAGCTATGGAAGGTTCGGGCTTTGGAGTGGTCAGAAGAGAGGTAAACTGTCTGGGGGGATTTAATTGACCCAATTCCGATGTTTTTCTTCGGCTGAAACATCCCGAAAGGCGGACACTAGGTTGCGTAGGTGATTGATAGATTGTTTTCGCCTTGATTCAAAATCAAAGTATCGCCGTCTTCTACACGACAAGCCAACTGGTTTGGGAATTTTTCGCATTGGTGCGATTCATCAATACTAACGGTAAATTCCGCAAGGCATTGCTGATCGGCAGCCACCTCGAACTCATAGACGACATCAAATCGAAAATAGGATTCATCGTCGGTATTTTTGGTTTCGGTGACAGTTGCTTCTGGACATAGCTCGATCCCTGTCAACGATTTCAATTTCTCTCGATCATTGACTGGCTGGCCGCAACTCGCGAGTGTCAGGATTGCCAAAAATACGATGCCAATTGTTACATTTTTCAAACATTTCCTCCGTCCCGAAAGCGGACATCTTGACCACCGCCGATGACTGTCTGCTGATACCGGTCGATGGAAATCAAGACAGGGATATGCGCAGACTCAGAAACTATACCGCCGTATGATAAGGCGGCGCATCCAATCCCGCCGGGCTCTTCGTAAATATCTCGCAGCCGTCCTCGGTAATCCCGATACTATGTTCGAATTGCGCCGACAACGAGCGATCACGGGTCACCGCGGTCCAGCCGTCTTCCAGCATCTTGCATGTATATTTGCCGATATTGATCATCGGTTCGATGGTGAAGAACATGCCGGGGCGTAGCTCGGGGCCGGTGCCAGGGCGGCCGGCGTGGACGACTTCGGGGGCGTCGTGGAACATCTGTCCCAGACCATGGCCACAGAAATCGCGAACGACCGAATAGCGGTTGGCTTCGGCGTGGGACTGGATCGCGTGGGAGACGTCACCCATGCGGTTGCCGGGCTTGGCCTGTGCGATGCCGAGCATCAGGCATTCGTAAGTGACTTGCACCAGCTTGCTGGCCTTGATCGGGGTCTTGCCGACGAGGAACATCCGGCTGGTATCGCCGTGCCAGCCGTCGACGATCACGGTGACATCGATATTGACGATGTCGCCTTCGTTGAGCTTCTTGTCGCCGGGAATGCCGTGGCAGACGACATGGTTGATCGAGGTGCAGCAGCTATGGGTGAAGCCGCGATAGCCCAAAGTCGCCGGAACCGCGCCTGCGGCAAAGGCCTGAACGCGGACCATATCGTCGAGCGCGCCGGTGGTGACACCGGGGACGACGTGGGGCACCAGCGAATCCAATATTTCGGCGGCGAGCCGGCCAGCCTTGCGCATGCCTTCAAAGCCTTCTGGGCCGTGCAGCTTGATCGCGCCGGTACGGGATTGCGGGCTGGTCTCGTCAATGGTCATATAGTCTGTCATCATTCCTATATAGGCATTGGATTGGGGTTTGGCGATACCCCAAAATGTTACTTTTTCGGGGAATGTTAACCTTGTCACGCTAAGCGAGCAGTCCCTTCCATCATTGGTTTTTCGGGATGTTCATGCGGCCCCAGTTGAAATATCTGTTGATCGGACTGGCTCTGCTGCTCGGCGGCGGAGAAGTCTGGCGGCGTGTGACGATGTTGGCTGTGCCTGACATACAGCCGGTCGCTTTAACCGCTTTTGCGGGGCTATTCCTGTTTTGCGCGATCAGCCTGACCGGTTTTGCTCTGCTCCGTCAGTCCTGGCTGCGCTGGCCGATTGCGGCACTGATGGCAGCAGGATCAATGCTGGTGGACGGCTATCAATGGGCGGTCGGAGACTTCATGGACTATGATGGTTTTGTCACCATGACGCAAAGCACCGGTGATCTGGGCAATGCGATTGCGCAACAGGGACCGGTTCTGATCTGGGCCGCAGCCAAGGCGATCATCCTCTTCTTCGCAATCGGTCTGAAACCGGTCGGCGCAGCGTCAGTGGCAACGCGGGCCGCGAGTTGGACCGCATTGCCGATATTGCTGTTGTTGACGACCGTCCTGTTTTTCCGGGGCGGGGAAGGGGCCAGCGGATTACCGACCAGTCACAGCAGCATGAGCTATCTGTCGCTGTTCGGATATGAATATGTCACCGCAGACCGGGCTCCTCGCGAAGAAGTGGCGATAGCACGCGCGCCAGATAAATTGACCTCCGATATCGTGCTGATCATCGACGAGAGCATTGCCGGGGCCTATCTCGATATCAACAGCATCGATGGTGTATATTCCGGCTTGCTGGATCCAAAGCCCGGCGTGTCGATTCATAATTTCGGACTGGCGACATCGATCAACCATTGCAGCGTCGGTTCCAATGTCACCCTGAGATTCGGCGGGACCAGAGACAATTATCGCGACACCATCCGGTCCAAGCCATCGATCTGGGCCTATGCGAAACAGGCTGGGCTCGGAACCATCTATATTGATGGACAGCGCACCGGTGGCCGGTTTCAGAATCAGATGAACGCGCAGGAGCGCAAATTGATCGACCAATGGGACCAATTTGCCGACGTGCCGGTGCAGCAGCGCGACCATGCTGTGGCAGACCGGTTGTCCGATTATCTCAACGATGATATTCCGCAGTTCATTCTGGTCAACAAAGTCGGCGCCCATTTTCCGGTCAACGACAAATTCCCGGCCAGCCATGCGACCTATCGACCGATGCTCAAGCGCGGACAATATCCCGATGTCACCGATATGGCGTCCGATGATGATATTGACGGCGGCGACAGCAGTTGGGAATTATACCGCAACAGCTATCGCAACACTTTGACCTGGCAAGTTGGCGGCTTTTTCGACCGTCTGATCGCGGACGCGGATCTGACCGATGCGACGCTGATCTACACCGCGGATCACGGCCAGACGTTTCACGAGCGGGGAGAGCAGGGACAGGCGACCCATTGCACTCCCAATCCCGCGATCGAGGAGGGCGTGGTTCCCTTGGTGGTGCTGGGCGGCAGCGCTGATGGTGCCGAGAGCGCCCGCTGGGCTGCGGCCGCACAGACCGGCCAGAACCAGCGCTCCCACTATCGGATTTTTCCGACGCTGCTCGGTCTGATGGGCTATGCGGCAGAGGATGTGCGACCGGTCTATGGCGTAGATCTGTTCTCGGATGAGCCCGATCCCTTCACCTTCAACGTCCGGTTCCATGCCCGGCTCGGCAGCAGCCCATCCTGGCTGCACGTGCCGGTTGAAAAAATCGCGCGACCGCCGACTTCGGACTATCGAAAAATTCCCGGCGGGAAATCTTCTGGCGATCGCACCAAATAACATATTTCCACAGAGCGGCTTATCCCTCTATAGGCTTCGGTCATGGGAAATGAAAAAATCTATACCGCCGCGCTGATCGTCATTGGTGATGAAATTCTCTCCGGACGAACGCAGGATAAGAATATTGCGCAGGTCGCGAGCTGGCTCAATATCCAGGGCATCCGGCTCGCAGAAGTCCGTGTGGTCGCCGATGATATGGACCATATTGCAGAGGCAGTGAATATCTTGCGCGCGCGCAATGACTATCTGTTCACCACCGGCGGCATTGGTCCGACCCATGATGATATTACCGTTGATGCGATATCGCAGGCCCTGGGCGTCGATGTCGTGATCCATCCTGCGGCACGGGCGATCCTCGAAAAATATTATGTCGACAAGGGCGGTATCAATGAAGGTCGTTTGCGGATGGCGCGGGTTCCCGAGGGCGCCGAACTGATCGAGAACCGCATGTCTGGCGCACCGGGTATCAAGATTGAGAATCTCTTCCTGATGGCCGGCGTTCCGCATATTACCGCAGGGATGCTGGATGCACTGACCGGGACATTGGAAGGCGGCGCGCCATTATTGTCCGCGACTTTGGGTGCCTGGGCACCCGAAAGTGAAATCGCGAAGGAATTGCGGGAAACCGAAAAAGCCTATGAGGGCTGTGTGATCGGCAGCTATCCTTTCTTCCGCAAAGGCACGGTAGGGGCGAATTTTGTGGTTCGCTCGACCGATGTCGACGAGCTCGAAAATTGCCGTGTTGCTTTAAAGGCAGCGCTCGAAAAGGCTGGATATGATGTCACCGAAGGTGGTATCTAGACGCGTCTCAATCCCCGTTAGTCATCTCAAATTCCGGAGTTTCCCTTATGTTCAAGCGCCTTTTCGTTGATCACCCGCGGACGGTTGATGAAACCTATGTCGAGCATTTGGTCTTTGCCGGCAGTTTTGGGCTGAAGATGATCTGGGGTGGCCTGGGCGCGGTTGTCCATGCTCTCATACCCGGCCTCTGCATCACGGCGGGCAGCGACATGATCAAGACGCTCAATGATACGATCGTCACGCAACGTGACAAGAAGCGGGCCGCGACTGGCGAGATGCAGAGCATCGAATATATCATCTAGGGTCGCACCCTGGATTTATATCATTCGCGCAATGCCCTTAAGGCCGCACCTGCGGCGAACGGCGTGATTGCGACCAGCAGCAATGATATCGCCGCCAGAAAGAGCAGCGCACTGCCGCTCGGATCGGACAGGCTGCCGGCCCCGAAAATCAGCATCGGGATCGCGAGCGGCACCAGCAGTAAACCGCCGAGCGCGCCGGCGCCCTTCAGTCCGGCGGTCAGCGCCGCGATCATCACGGCGAGGCCGGCGAGGGCAGGGGTTGCAATGGCGAGACTGGCAAGCAGCGTCACCAATGGGGGACCGTCCAGCCCCATCAGGCCGCTGGCGAGAAATGCAGCGCATAATAGGGGTGGTCCAAAAGCCAGCCAGTGGGAGATCAGGCGGGCGAAGGCGATCAGTTCATCGGCCAGTCCGCGGACGATCAGCTGGTCATATATTCCATTGTCGAGATCCGGCTGGATCAACCGGTCGAGCGGCAGCAAAGTCGCGAGCAGCGCCGCGATCCAGAGGATGCCGCCCCCGGTTTCCAACAGCAGCTGGCGATCCGGGCCGACCGCGAAAGGAAATAATGT
Organism: Sphingomonadales bacterium EhC05; assembly: GCA_001650955.1. Lineage (GTDB taxonomy): Bacteria > Pseudomonadota > Alphaproteobacteria > Sphingomonadales > Sphingomonadaceae > Parasphingorhabdus. Next base: position 57,886 of record LXYP01000022.1, on the reverse strand, counting down.
TGCGGCTGAGAGATAGAATATTACAGGCAGCCAGGTGCCGCCGCTGGCGTAGCTTTGCCGCACGTCGCGCCAGATGATCGAGGCCAATTGTCTGATCATCAAATCGCCTCCAACGCCTCCAATGGGGATAATGCAAGCGACAGGTCAAAGGCAATCGGCAGGGGAATATGACTGGCGGCAAGGATGATGCCGCCCTCGTCGAGATGGCGCTGGAGCGCCACGCCCAATTGCGCGACCGAGCCGCTGTCGAGCCCGTTGGCCGGTTCGTCGAGCAGCCACAGTTTCGCGCCGCTGAGATAGGTGCGGGCGAGCCGGGCGCGTTGCCGTTGACCGGTCGAGAAATAGCGTATTGGCACTTCGGCGAGATGATCGAGTCCCGCTGCTGCCAATGCCGTGGCAAGCTGGCTGGGGGCCCGGTCATCAAGTCCGGCCCAGAATTGCAGGGCTTGCGCCAGTGGCAAATGCTCATCCAGCGCCAGCCTGTCATCGCACAGGGATCTGGCATCGGGCGCCTGGAACGATCCGGCAAAGGGTTCGAGCAATCCGGCGAGCAGCCGCAGCAGGCTTGATTTGCCGACACCATTGGGTCCGGTGATCAGACCGGCCTGTCCCGAGACAAGGTCAAAGCTGAGATTGCGAAACAGCATCCGCTCACTCCGGACACAGCTCAGCGCCTCGGTTACAAGCCGATCATTGGCGCTGGTTGACTGTCCCCGATTCATGCTACAGGCTTAAGGCATGATTTGACGGGAAAGCCAAGCAAGGAGCAGAAAATATGGTCGCGCAATTGACAGATGAACAGCGAAAAGCGGCCTTGGCTGGCCTTTCCGACTGGGAATATGACGGCAAACGGGACGCGATCAGCCGGTCGTTCAAATTCGCCGATTTTACCGAAGCCTTCGCCTTCATGACTCGCGTCGCTTTGCATGCCGAAAAAGCCGATCATCATCCGGAATGGTTCAATGTCTATAGCAGGGTCGATATCACCCTCACGACCCATGACGCGGGTGACAGCGGCGGCCTGTCGCAGCGCGATATCGATTTGGCACAGATTATCGAGAGCTTTGTCTAGACCCGCCTTTGCACTACTTCGGCTGTTCGGTGGGTGACAGGATATTGCCCAAATCTGCTATTTTCAGAGATTCTTTGCGCAATCGGCCGGGCATCCAGCGCGCGGCAAAAGCCAATTGCTTGGCCATTTTGTTTACCGGTGTGTGCACCTTTTTGCCATGGACCGCGGCCCAGGCTTCGGGACCAATGATCGAAACCGGACTGACCAGAACGCCGCTTTCCTCGAGCAGTTCCTTGCCGCTCTGATTCGATCCTTCGGCGACGTCGGAAATGATATTGGTGTCAATGAAGCCCGGCATCAGCGAACGCGACTTGATGCCATATTTGTTGAACTCCAGATCATGTGACTCGGCGAGACCGCGCACGGCAAATTTGGTCGCGCTGTAGACGCTGAGGTCGGCGACACCGTAAATTCCGGCAGCCGATGCGGTGTAGAGAATGCAACTATCCGGCGTATTTTTCAGCATCTCAAAACAGGCCCGCGTGCCGCTGATCACTCCAGTCAGGTTGATCGCGATCATCAGGTCAATCTCTTCATCGGTCATCTCCTGGATCGGACCGCCTTCGCCGATACCGGCATTGTTGAACAATACATGCATCATCCCGCCGGTGACCGCGCCAAAATCCGCAACGGCCTGTTTCCATTGTCCTCGATCGGTCACGTCCAGCTGATGCGTGGAGCTTTGCCCCTCCGGCAGCATCCCGGCGGTTTCTGCCATGCCTGCGTCATTGATATCGGCAATTCCGATAAACCAGCCCTTGGCAGCGAAATAACGGCTCACTTCACGGCCAAGGCCCGATGCTGCACCCGTGATAAATATTGTCTTCTGGCCGCTCTGATATGCCATGTTTCCGCTCCTGCTTCTCTTATTTACATTAATGTTCATACGAGCGGTTTTTAGGCTCGACGTCAAGTGGGATTGGACATGCCGATCAAAGCGCGCCACTATGTCCGGCAATGCCTGTATCCGAACCTTCCATCAGCCTGCAAAATATCATTCGCCAATATGGCGCGGTTCGCGCAGTTGATGATTTGTCCCTGGATATCGCGGCCGGAAGTCTGGTCGCACTGGTCGGCTTATCGGGCTCGGGCAAATCAACATTGCTCAAGATGATCAACCGCCTGGTCGACCCAACCAGCGGAACGATTCGGATCGGCGATGAACTGGTGGATTCGATTGACCCTCATATATTGCGTCGTCGGATCGGATATGTCTTTCAGAATATCGGCCTGTTCCCGCATATGACCATTGCCCGCAATATCGCGATCGGGCTGGAACTCGCGGGTGATACCGAGGGGCGGAAAGAGCGTGTGGCAGAATTGCTCGATCTGGTGGAATTGCCGCAGGAGATGGCGACCCGGATGCCCGACCAACTCAGCGGTGGTCAGCAGCAGCGGGTTGGCTTCGCGAGGGCACTTGCCACCAAGCCTGGACTTATGCTGATGGACGAGCCTTTTGGTGCACTGGACCCGGTCACTCGGGATAATCTCACCGAACAATATAAAAAGCTCCATCAAAGACTCGGCCTGACCACGATCATCGTGACTCATGATATGGCGGAGGCGCTCTATCTCGCGGATCGAATATTGGTGATGGAAGCCGGACAGATACGGGCTGATGCGACGCCGGCTGAATTGCTATCTGGAAAGGCGGGTGACGAGGCCGAGGCGCTGGTTGCCATCCCGCGCGCGCAAGCCGCGCATCTCATAGAATTGAGCAAGTCAACATGAGCGAGGCATGGCAACAGGCTTTCGCTCGGGTGCCGGAATTGCTGGCTGCTCATGTCCAGCTAAGCTTTTCAGCTCTATTGCTCGCGCTCGCAATATGTCTCCCTCTGGCAATCTGCGCCGCCCGCGCACCAAAATTTTCATCGGTTATCCTGGGTTTCTCCAGCCTTATTCAGACGATACCGGCGCTGGCGCTGCTTGCTCTCTTCTATCCGGTGCTGCTCGGCATTTCGGCGCTGGTCGGGGGCGGAATTTCCGCGCTCGGGTTTCTCCCTGCATTGCTCGCGCTGACGCTCTATGCGTTGCTACCGATACTCCGCAATGCCGTGACCGGGCTGACCGGCGTCGATCCAGCTATCAAGCAAGCGGCTGATGGACTTGGCATGACATCAATGCAGAAGCTGAGGCTGGTCGAAGCGCCGCTTGCAGCGCCAACGATCATGGCGGGAATCCGGACTGCTGCTGTCTGGACGATTGGGGCAGCGACACTTTCAACTACCGTCGGACAGGCCAGTCTTGGCGATATGATTTTTGCTGGTTTGCAGACACAGAATTGGACTTTGGTGCTCGCCGGCTGCTTCGCCTCCGCAGGTCTTGCGATCATTGTCGATCTCTTGCTGGGCATTATTGAGAAAGCGATGGCGGCGCGTCATAAGTTCCGTGGATGGGTGGCCACCGGATTATTGGCAATCGGGCTGATCATTGCCTTGCTGCCAACTTTTCAGTCTCGCGAAGATATTGTGGTCATCGGCGCAAAAGGCTTTTCCGAGCAATATATTCTGGCGCGGCTGGTTGGCTCGCGGCTCCAGAAAGCTGGCTACGCCGTCGAATATCGCGATGGTCTCGGCTCTGCGGTTCTTTTTCAGGCCGTCGCGGCGGGAGATATCGATGTTTCGATCGATTATTCCGGGACGATCTGGACCAATCAGATGAAACGCGAGGACGCGATTCCCACGGATCAAATGCTGGAAGATATCCGGTCATGGGCAAAGGACAGATATGGGGTCGCTATGGTCGGCGCATTGGGTTTTGAGAATACTTATGCGTTCGCTGTCCGTCCCGAAGATGCCGCGTCGAAAGGTCTCCAGTCATTGGACGATCTGGCGAGGGTTTCTTCGCAATTCGCGTTCGGGACCGACCTCGAGTTTCTCGAGCGGCCCGAATGGAAAATGGTAAAGGCCGCCTATCCTTTGCGGTTCAAAGAGGCGCGCTCGTTTAATCCTACCTTCATGTACCCCGCTTTAGCGAGCGGGGATGTGGATGTTATCTCTGCCTTTTCCTCCGACGGACGAATTGCCGCCAATGGCTTCATTGTGCTGGCAGATGGCAAGGGCGCGGTGCCGTCCTATGAAGCCATGCTTATGATATCATCCAGACGTGATGCGGATGAACAGTTTGTCTCTGCGGTAAAACCGCTTATCGGTGCGATCACAGTGGAAACAATGCGCGAAGCCAATTATATGGTGGATCGCGACCAAGACAAAAAATCACCCAGGCAGGCTGCGCTCTGGCTGGATAGTAAGCTAAGGGAAAAGCCGTGAACTTTAACATCGTAAAATTGCTCAAACTGTTTGGCTTGAGTCTGCTCTTGAGTATTTCCGCCTTGGCTAGCCCGGCGCAAGCGGAAGTGTCGGTGACTTTCTACTCCCATGATTTCGGCAAGAATTTTCCGCATGCTTTCTTCATCGCAAAAGGTGAGACGGCCGACGGGCAAAAGGTCGATACCGGTTTTGGTTTCACAGCAATCAATGTTTCGCCGGGGATATTATTCGGTTCGGTCAAAGGCCATGTGAAAGCGCCCTCGGCGGAATATATTGCGAGCAGCAATCCGCATTTCACCGTCACGCTCGATGACAAAAAATATCGTGAACTGCTGCTGGTTGTAAAAAAGTGGCGGGAAATCCCTCAGAAAAGCTATAGTCTCAACAAGCGCAATTGCGTGCATTTCATCAATGACGTGATCAAGGCGCTCGACCTCAAGACCAATTTGAAAACCGCCAACTGGAAAAAGCCGCGCTCCTTCATGGAAGAAGTCATGAAGCTCAATCCATTTCTCAAATAGTCAATGAAGGGCTCATTATGACCAAAATATGCATGATCATTGGAGCGGGTGCTGGTATCGGCGGCCATGTCGGTAAACGTTTTGCGCAGGACGGCTATCATGTCGCCTTATGTCGCCGAAGTGATCAGGATGGACTTGACCGGATGGTGGCCGAGATCGAACAAGCAGGAGGGTCTGCCTCCGGTCATATCCTGAATGCGGCAGCGGACGACGCGATCGAGAATCTGATCGATCACATCGAAGCGGACATCGGCCCGATTCAAACGGTGGTGTATAATCTTGGTGCCCAGATTGGAAACCGGGCACTTGCTGACACATCTTTGAAGACATTTGAGCTCGGCTGGCGGATCGGCAATCTTGGCGTCTTCCGTGTGGCCCAGAAGCTGTTCCCGGTGATGGTGGAACGCGGCGGGGGAACCTTGCTGGTGACCTCTGCAACATCTGCTATGCGCGGCAACGCCGGACAGCATAGCCACGCTGCAGCGATGGGCGGACGGCGGATGTTGTGCCAAACACTCAACGCCGAATTTGCACCGCAGAATATCCATGTCGCGCATATCTTGATCGACAGCGCGGTCAATGCGCCAGATACGTTGGGCAAATTGCTCGGCAAAGAACGTTTTGAAAAGCTGCTCGAGACCAAGGCTCGTGGCAAGGATGAAATCATGGAGCCATCCGCTATCGCTGACACCTATTTCCATATTGCACACCAGCATCGTTCCGCTTGGACTTTCGAACTCGATATGCGGGCGTTTTCCGATTCTGCATGGTGGAATCATCCGCTGGACCTCTAAAGTCTACATCACCATCACATGATAATGATGCCAGGTGAAGATCGCGACGGCGCCGCGATGCGGAGACCATTTTTCGGCGATTTTGCGAATGTCCTTTTCTGAAGGTCTTTCGGGTAGACCCAGAAAATTGCCAACCCCCACCTGGATTGCGAGGTCGCCTGCGGGCCAGATATCCGGACGACCTTGAGCGAAGAGCAAGTAGATTTCCGCGGACCAGCGGCCGATGCCCTTGACCTGGGTTAACAGCGCTATCGCTTCCTCATCTGCTGTGGGCAAGTTGTTCAGGTCAAGCCCGCCCGAGATGATAAGTTCGGCCAGGCTGCGGGCGTAGCCTTGCTTTTGCCGCGACAGACCGCAGGCGCGTAGCTCGTCAAAATCGGCTGCGATCACTAATTCGGCGGGACAGCCTGGACCCAGTCTTGCTTCCAGCTTGTTCCAGACCGCCGCCGCTGACGCCACGCTAACTTGCTGCCCGACAATTGTCCGCAGCAATGTTTCATAGCCTTCTGGCCGGATACGCGGTTCGGGATAGCCTGAAGCCGCCACTGCCTGTGCCAATTTGGGCTCTAATGCGGCAATAGCGTCGACGCCTGCCTCGATCGTCTCTTTTGATAGGCCCATGGTCGACCTCCACTCTTTTCGGGTCTTGATATTTTGTGATCAGACAGACATAGCGTGCGGGATTTCGAATTAACAGCAGCGCAAGGGGTATCTATGCCAACAATTCATGTAACTGGCCGCGACGGTGAAGAAAAAGGGGTTTCCGTGGATAGCGGAATTAGCGTGATGGAAGCCATCCGTGACAATGGCTTTGACGAACTCTTGGCTCTGTGCGGCGGTTGCTGCTCTTGCGCGACCTGCCATGTGCATATCGATGCAGACTGGAAAGCCAAGCTTCCGGAAATGAGCGAAGACGAAGATGATCTGCTGGAAAGCAGCGATCATCGGGATGAGTTCTCGCGCCTTAGCTGCCAGATTGAATTGAATGACGACCTGGATGGATTGAAAGTTCGGGTCGCCGCAGAAGACTAAGCTTTCCGACGGGTAAACAAATGGGGGCGCTTTTAGGCAGCCCCCATTTTTTTGTCTGTTTCTGGTCCTAGGTCTGTTCCTGAGCCTAGTTAGCCAATTTGATGATCGCGCGCGGGCTGCCGTCCGGGCCGCTGGTGCCATCAACCTGCCAGCGCATGTTCTTCGTGGAACCGGTCACTGTCAGGCCGTCTTCTGTGTTGTTGGTCAACACTTGGCCGTCGGTTAAAATGGTGAAAATCCCGTCAATCGGCTGTGTCTTCGAATCATCCGGATTGCCGCCCATTGGCATTGGACCCATTGCGCCAGCCAATCCTCCCGGGCCGCCCATGGCTGGTGTCGACACTTCTAGTTCGCCGCCGCTGCGTCGGATGATCTGAACAAAGGGAAATTGCATCGTCGCGCCAGGTATCGTCGGAAAAGCAAACATCTGATCGAAATTACCGGTGACGGCATATTCAACTTCGAACAGATTATCGCCCATATACTCGACCTTGTTCCAGCCATCATATTTGGCGAGCTTCTCTGCAAATTTTTTCAAACCTTCGTCATCGCCAGGTACCGCGCCGCCAAAGATCGAACTCATCGCTGTATTTCTCTTGTCTTCTTCAGCCTTCTTGCTTCCGTGCATTTCCTCCGCAACGAGCGCCATCTCGTCGTCATGCATTTGTTCCAATTTGGCGTGATCGTCGGCACTGCACTCCCGTTCCTCATAGGAATCGGGGTCACTATCGCCGTTCACCGGACTGCTATAGAGATCTAGTGGGTAAGGCGTTACCTTGCCGCTGGCTTTATTGATCTGGTTAAAACACAAGGCCTGACTGGGATCGTACGGCCTTTGATCCATGCCGGGGGAGGATTGTGGCCCATCACCCTCGGACAGCTGCATCTGCCCGACATAGGCGAAATTATAGGTACCGTCGTTCATCAACCTCAACTGTGATTCAAACTTTCCAGGGATGAGCAAGCAGCCTGTGAGCAGCAACGGCGCGATCAGGGCCAGGGCCCACTTACTATATTTTTCCACGACTAATCCCCTTTTGTTCTTGTATATTCGGCATATAAAGCAATCGCGGCCGCGTTGGAAACATTGAGGCTTTCCATCCGCGGGCTCATCGGCAGGCGTACGAGTGTATCGCAATGGGCTGCGACATTCTGGCGTAATCCTTCACCTTCCGCGCCCATCACCAAGGCCAGTTTGCTAGACCCCATGGCTTCTTCCAGCGTGTCCATTGCTTCTCCGTCCAGCCCGATCCGCCAGTAGCCCGCATCGGCGATTTCGTCGAGCGCGCGTGACAGGTTGACGACGCGCACCCAAGGTACAATTTCCAGCGCACCCGAAGCGGATTTCGCCAATACACCCGATTCTGGAGGTGCATGCCGGTCTTGGGTTATAATCGCTGCGGCATCAAAGGCCGCCGCAGAGCGCAGGATCGCGCCGACATTATGCGGATCGGTCACTTGATCAAGCAGTAGCAAAGGCCGACTCGATTGTTGATCCAATATATCACCGAGCCAAACATCAGGCAGGGGGTCGACGTCTGCGACCAGCCCTTGATGGGGTGCATCGCGCGGAATTGTGCGGCCGAGATCAGCGACATCGCTGAACACCACCGAGATTTCTGCCGGGATATCCAGCGACTCCAGAGCCTCGCGGGTCCCGGAAATTTTTTTGATCAGGCGCTGGGGATTGTCCAGTGCTGCTTCCACCGCATGGCGGCCCCAGAATTTGAGACCACTGCCGGTTTTCTTAATCGATCTGTTTTTACGAGCCATATTTACCCCCTAGCTGGTAAGCGCCTGTGAGGCAGCTTCTTTTTTTCTCTGATTTATGGAAGGGCAGGCATTGACAGTTTGCGAAGCTTTCGTCATTGAGCCGCTCTTGTCGCCAAAGGCGGCCTTGGGTACCCAGATGGACAGGTGGCCGAGTGGTTAAAGGCAGCAGACTGTAAATCTGCCCGCGTAAGCGTACATAGGTTCGAATCCTATCCTGTCCACCATTGCCCTTCAGGGGTACATGAAGAACCAACAATCCACTGGTTCCCCTTATATTCTCTCCTCCGTTATGATGTTCGAAAACAGTTTTCAACCGGGGAGCGTGAGGTTGATCCAAGCCAGTCAAAATGCGGATATCACGAGGTTGAACCGCGCGAATGGCTGGGTGGAGGCAGATTGGGGTCCCGATATCGGATCGTCTGGGCACCGAGAGCTTTTAAATCGATACGCCGACCAGCCTCGACAACAGTTCGGAGGCTTTCGGCAGGGAGTCCCTGAGGTTATCGCTCCGCGATTACCTGGGAAAGCCCCGTTTCAAGCATTGGCGCAGGCGTTCACAGATTTTGCAGAATTTTCCAGCCTCGCGACACCGGTCTGCAATCGGTCGGGGGCGAGCGGCTGCGTACCAGCACGCCGTAGCGGAAGCATGCGCAGCAGGCTCCAGCGAATAGCTGATAACCACCGTTGCCGGGCAGTCGGACGATCACAAGTGACAGCTTTATTCTTGACGCTACCCCATATATGCAGGCAAAGCCGGGGCAAGAATGAACTGTGAACAGAGCGTTACGGGGAATGGTACGGCCCCGAATTTACAACGGTCTATCAAATGAAGGTGGTCACTGCGCATATGTCAAACCGTGAATCTGTTGAATATGATATTGTCATTGTTGGGGGCGGCCCTGCCGGTCTGTCGGCGGCGATCCGGTTGAAACAAATTGATGAGAATATCTCGGTTTGTGTGTTGGAAAAGGGATCCGAGATCGGGGCGCATATTCTGTCCGGCGCGGTTATCGATCCGAAGGCGCTGGACGAGCTATATCCGGACTGGAGAGAGAGCGATTGCCCTCTGATTCCAGGCAAGGTCACCAAGAATCTTCACTGGGTTTTGACCAAGAAGCGCAAATTTGCGCTGCCGCATCTGATGTTGCCGCCGTTCCTCCACAATAAGGGCACCTACACTGGCAGCCTCGGCAATCTGACACGCTGGCTAGGCAGCCGCGCTGAGGATTTGGGCGTTGAGATTTTCCCGGGATTTGCCGCAGCGGAGATCCTTTATCGGAAGGATGGTTCGGTCAAGGGCGTCGCGACCGGTGCCATGGGTATCGCGCGGGATGGCACCCATAAAGACAGCTATGAAGAAGGTTTGGAACTGCATGGCAAATATGTCATGTTTGCCGAAGGCGCGCGCGGTCATCTGACCAAGCAGCTCAAGAAAACCTTCTCACTCGACGCTGATTCCCAACCGCAGATATATGGTCTGGGGATCAAGGAAATCTGGGATGTCGATCCCAAGAAACATGCTTTGGGTACGGTTCTGCACACCCAGGGCTGGCCGCTGGCCGAGGGCAGCAACGGCGGCGGTTTTCTCTATCATCAGGAAAATAACCAGATTGCGCTGGGCTTCGTTACCTGGCTGAATTACGACAATCCGTCTTTGTCACCGTTCAAGGAAATGCAGCGCTGGAAACATCATCCGGAAATTAGCACGCTTCTCGAAGGCGGGAAACGTGTCGCTTATGGCGCCCGCGCGATTAATGATGGCGGCTGGCAGTCGGTTCCCAATCTCGCTTTCCCCGGCGGCGCATTGATCGGCTGTTCCGCCGGTTTTGTGAATGTTCCGCGGATCAAGGGAACCCATACGGCGATGAAGACCGGCATGATGGCGGCTGAAGCGGCTGCTGCGGCGCTGAAAGCGGGCCGCGAAGCTGATGTTTTGAATGAATATCAGGCCGCCTATGAGGATAGCTGGGTTTACAAGGAATTGCGTCAGGTCAGAAATGTCCTGCCAGCGGTCGAAAAATTTGGTGATTTCCTGGGCAGCATTTTTGCCGGCATGATGATGTGGATGGAATATTTCCGGATTCCCGTACCATTCACCATGAAGCACCATCCTGACTATCAGTCCTTGAGGCGGACGCAACATTATCACCCGATTGAATATCCCAAGCCCGATGGCAAGATCAGCTTTGATTTGCCGTCGTCAGTCTTTTTGTCGAACACCAATCATGAAGAAGACCAGCCGGTTCATCTACAACTCACAGACCCGTCTATTCCGGTCGAACAGGAGCTGCCGATCTATGACGGTCCCTCGCAGCATTTCTGCCCGGCGGGAGTCTATGAATATATTGAGGATGAAGCAGGGAATCCGAAATTTCAGATCAACGCGCAAAATTGCGTCCACTGCAAGACCTGTGACATCAAAGATCCGTTCCAGAATATCACCTGGGTGGTTCCGGAAGGCGGCGGCGGTCCCAATTATCCGAATATGTAGGTGATCAGGCGCCACAGCCTTGGGGGCTGCGGTTCCCTTTCAATAGATTTGCTTTAGGCAGCGTTCGCGACGTCAAATGACTCGCGCGCAAGTCTGTGGGCTGTTGGCGCTGTATCTGTTTGCCGTTTGTAATTGTGTCTTGATTTTATACATTTTTGAAAATTGGTGAAAGATAACTATCGAAGTAATTGAAAAATGTTAGCAGGTTATTTGATGGCGGCCCAAAAAGAGCAGTTCCTGACCGGACTTGCAACGGTTTAGCGCCGGTCACTTGAGAGTATATCACTCATACAAGGAGATCGAAGAGATGAAGAAGTGTACAGAAGGTTTTAAGCAAGAGGCAGTAAGTTTAGTACTGACCAGCGGACTGTCGCAGTATCATCCCGCTTGCTTCTAGTTTTCGCAAGGCTGATCTCTGGATAAGCCGCAAACGCCATCCGTTTCTCTTTCCCTCCAAAGCGAAACTTGAACCTCCAGAGCTTTGTGCCAATCGGAAAGATCTCAATATACAGCCTCTTTTCATCGGCCCTTTTGAAGGACTTAGCTTTTGGCTTAGGAGCCCGGATTGCAGTGTCTTTCAATAACATCTGGGGGCGTCTCCATTTTTCTAAAAGGCCTATAGCCTCAATGATGCCCTCAAAAGAACCGGATTACGGGGGCATTAGTAGAGACGCACTGAACTAGCGAGGGACAGAACAGCATTAGTAACTGTACGAAATCTAGTCATCAAGAGATAATGAGAAACATATTGCTGGTGCCAGAAGAGGGACCGTGACTTGTAACTAGTGCATTGTAATATCGAGATAAACACCTCTTTTTGGGCGATTATATACCGACAAATATACCGTCATTCGTCATTGATAGGAAATCGGGACTCGAACCATCAGGCCCTTTTGGCCTGATGGATAAATCCAGCACCGCATCCGTTTTTGTGCGTACTTAAGCTTCCGATGCGTTGGCAATAAGTTTGGTTAGCTTCGAAATGAAGAATTTCTCGCCCCAAAGAGTCAATGATTCCTCCTCCGCTGGACGCAGGAAACGCCTGACATCGTCCTTGGCGTCGTCCCAATTTATAGATCTGATCTTCTCGGTCATAGCCGCTTCAAGCCATGCTAGACCAATCTTGAGATCATCGTCTTTTGACCAAGGGCCAAATTGGCGAAGCGCAGCCTCCAAATGCGACAGGTTCGGGAATGCGCCTTGCGCGACATACCAGGAAAAGTCGAACCAGTCCCGGCCCTTCAGATATTCCCGGCACAAGAGCGCATGGATCTTGAGTGCAAAGTTGGATGCCATATCCTGATGACGCACTTCATAATCGACCGGGAAATCCAGAAATGTATATGCATCATTCGAATGTGCGGGCGGCTCGACATCAATCTCCAGCTTGATTTTGAGTTTGCGGCGCGGATCATTGTTGGGAAATGTCAGATCAAGCTGATTGGCAATGGAATTGTCCTTGATGACAGCCTGGCGAATGCGCCGATCCATTTGCTCTTTGGAGACGGTCTCCGGCTTCAAACCATATTCTTCAAATGTGGCCGTCAGGATTTTCAGATAAGGCGACCAATCAAAATTGGGATCTGGTTCAACCAGCATGAAATCCAGATCTTCTGAAAAGCGCGGTAGCTTGTGGAGGATACGAAGGCTTGTTCCGCCCTGAAATACCGCGACATCAAAAAACTTGGCCCTCCAAAGTGCATAGAGAGCGATTTCCTGAACAATTTCTTTGGTGGCATTCTCCTCTTCGATGTTGTTGGAGGGTTTGTAAGTTGCCAAGCGTGCTTGAATAATATCATTCATTGCAAAAGGTCTTCCTTGGTCACCGCCTTCCGGTATGTTTTTAGCAAAGCGACTTCTTTTTCAAGTTGTTCGAGAAACTCCAGAACGGCTTTGTGTTTATAGACTTTCCGCAATGCAACAAATTCCCTTTTGGGCGTTTGCACTAGATGATCCTGATCAATTCGCATACCGTTCATGACCCAACCAATTCCGTCCCATTTCAGCTTTTTATAGGCCGCTAGGTCCAGCAAGGCGCGCAACGGTCTTGCAACCAACACCGTCTGATTGCTGATGCTGCGTCGTTCAACTCCAACAAGAAAAGCAGATTTGTGAAGCGCCAGCGGATAAAAGGAGAACCGGCCAAAGGCGGAGTGGTCGAGCTCTTTCGATTTTCGCCCAGGCGTTACGCTAACCGTTGTGAAAACAGCTTCTGGAATCCAGCCGTGAAACGCCAAGGCTGTCTCCATGGAAACATAGCTTCCAACAACAACAGCTTGCGCCAATCGGAATGGGTGTGGGGGATGGGTCCGATAGCGATCCGCCAAGACATAGTGTCCACGCTTGATCTGCACAAGTGAGCCAGCTTGCATAGCGCGTTTTACCAAGCCATAGCGACGATCATCACTGCCACCTAAAATACGCGCCAATTGCCGTTCCGTTAAAACACGGTCAGCATATCCTGCATCCAATACCTGCTTAGTCAGCTTATCCATAAAATTCTCAATACTGTCATATAGTGACAGTTAGAAGAATTTTTAGTTAACTTCAAGAACTGACTTTTAATCTGTAGATCGCTTCACATTCTCGGCCAGTGACGAAAAAGAGCTTCATGTTCTTGTTTTTATCTTTCATATGGTGCCAGAAGAGGACTCAAAATTGACATTCATGTCATTGATATTATGCAATAATACTCATTGCAATTTTGAAGTGGCCCCCAATATGGCCCCCAAACTCTCTTTCTAACTCTTAAATCCGGTGAATGCCGACTTCAATTCATGAAACGATTTCGGCGCATATTTTTTGTAGCTGTCCTCATCAACATATACAAAATCAAACTCGGCATCGGTCTGCACTGCATTCACGTCTTCGCACCATTGCTTCAAACGCTCCATTTTTAGCGGCACATCGACATCTTCCTGCCCTTTGGTTTCAACGATCGTTATTGTGCCATCGGTGCCTTTCACCATGAAGTCTGGATAATAATTGGAAATTCCGCCTTCCGAGTTGGAATAGTCGAGCTTGAAATTTACCGCCAAATAATTCTTCGCAAACGAAGTCACATCCGAACAGCCCTCCAGAAAACTGGCAAATTTCAGTTCCAGACCACTATCGCCAATCACCCGATTAAAGACAGACTTCTTTGGCACCAGATAGCCTTGGTCTTTGACGACAAAAGGCCGCGTATTGCGAAGTTTGATAGTGTCGCGAATTTCAGCATCCCCCTTGTCGCGAACAGTCAGTTCGTTGACGGCCTTTTTGAAAGTGTTGATTAACGTTTTGGTCGCTGGCATTTCCGATAGGTTTCGGATGGTGTTGGGATGCTCCAGATCGACAGCTTTTCCAAAAAGCTGATTTTGAACGAAAGACTTCACCTTGCCGTAAAGTGTATCGTATCCACTTACCAGCCGCAGGTCTTTCATGATCGTCTGGACAAAATAGCCAATAACGCTCCGATAATCTGCAATCCCGGCGGTATCTAGAATTGTGGTATGCGAAATCTCTCCGGTGGTAATATCCTTGAAAACAATCTCCCGCTGCTCTTCCTCACTGAACATCTGATAAATTGCGGATTGAAACCTGAGTGTCTCAATATCTAGATCAGCTAGGTTTTTATATTCCCGGTGCAATCGGGGAGACAGCAACGGAATTTCAATATCAAGTTCATCTAGGTCTTTGGTGTCATTCTCGGTGTCAATCTCAATAACAATAGGCGTCTTGGGCTTTGCCCCTTTGCCCATTTCGCTATGTTCAAGTTCAACTCCTTCGCGCTGAATTGACTCGACAAACTCCATGAACGCATCCGTTCCCACAACGCTTACATATTCTTCGATTCCACCCGGATACATCTTGCGTAACCCCCGGCCTAGCGTCTGCTCTGGCAAAATATTGCTCTTGGCGGAATACGCGCGCAAACCGACTATGGTTGTAACGTTGCGAACGTCCCAGCCTTCCTTCAACATCAAGACCGAAACTATCGCTTTGTATGGGCTGGAAGCATCATCGATATTATTCGAAAGCTCTCTTAGCTTCTCCAATTCTTCCTTTGCTTTACCACTTGCCGCCTCTGAAATTTCACCGTTCGATTTAGTGTGAATAGTCAGCACCGCATCTTTCAGATCGGGATATGTTCCTTCAAGATACGCCGCAACATCATCGCAGTTTCGGGTGTCGTCAGTCATCACAAAGAGGATGGATTTTTTGCCCATCTTTTGGTGTTCTTCATACGCCTTACGCCATTCGATTACGCCTAGATCGAGATAGTCAGCATATTTTTCCGTATATTTTGCGCTTTGCCGTTCCTGGAGTTTTGCTCGGCTGGCGGCATCGGGCAGAACGGGATGTTTCACGACGTTCTGATAAATCGCTTCGACAAGCGGATAGTCGGAAACCGTCTGGACGAAAATTGCACCGTTATTGTGCTTTGGCGTTGCGGTAACGTCTATCTGGCAGGAAAGAGCGCCGCCCTTTTGTAAAAGCTTATTGTGAATGTCTTCAATCGATTTGAACCATGCAAGACTCTTGTCGTGGATATGGTGGGCCTCATCATTCAGAACCATGAGTTCGTCAATATCGCGCACGATCATGCCCAAATCGACACTGCTATCCGTTGTAGCACCGGTCGGACGTTTGCCGAAGAAATAGTCCATTGTATCTTCATCATCCGGCGATGGCGGCACATCATCTCCGGAATAGACGCGATGAATATTGGTCAGGAAAATATTGCCGACCGGCTGGGTGACCCGGACCTCATCTTGCTTGTGCAATGTAAGCTGAAAATCGTCGCGCCAGTTGCGCCCCTCGAAGCCGTTGTCAGGTAACACCGGGTCTTCGAAGAAAATACGCAACCCTTCAAAATCCTTGTATATCCGGTCCAATACGATGATGTTTGGAGCGATCACTAGGAAGTTACGGGATAGCTCCGAATCTGGCTCATATAGCTTGTGAAAATAGCTCCAAGCCAACGCGAGGCTCATCACCTTGGTCTTGCCGCTACCGGTCGCCATCTTGGTAACAAAACGCCGCCAGCTTTCGTCAAACATGCCCGACGAAACAGCGCCGCTGCTATCAAAACGCATTAAGTCGTGCTTGTCCTTAACGCCAACCACCTCATATAAATATATAATGGTTTCCAAGGCTTCGCGCTGTGCAAAATAATACTCAAACTCTTCCATCGGACCGTTTGATTTTGGCATCAGATGCTGGGTTTTAAACCACCAAGTCAGCAGGCTTTGGCTGGTATCACTCGCTCCTGCATAGCCGCCATCGCGGAAGGCTTTGACCTTTTTGCGCAGTTCCGCGACCAATGGCGGCATAAGCTTGTCCATGCTGGTTTCGCGCAACGCTTCATCGGCTGGGAACCATCGGATTGACGGATCAAGAATGGCATGCGGGCTATCAGGAAAGTCGGGATGGAGTGCCATTAGATATTCGCTTCCTTTTCGTTTGGATGCTCATCAGGAAACTTCCAGATTAATTTTGCTGTCTTGAACAGATTCTTACTGCGTTTGATTATTGCATCCTCATTCCACGAATGATTTGATGTAACCTCCCGATTGAGCACTAAAAGCGAATGCGTCTCTAAAGCTTTTCTTTTTTTAGAAAAGGGGCCGTTACTTACTGAACTATTCAATGGTGAAGTTAGAAGTGTTAAGTTTCCAATATTCTCCATAAGCCTATTCCGCCGAACTAACTCGCCAACTACGGATTCATCTTCGTTCGTTGTGTAAAGTGCGGCCAAGACTTGTTCTGACGTTGGAGTGGTATTGCTGGATAACGGCCAATTGTCTTGCCATGTCCGTGGAAGTATGTGCTCAACAGTCAAGCCCATAGACAGTTCAGAGGTCTCGTGAAATTTTGTTCGTTTCCTGAGTTCAATTTCTTCCAGAACCGCTCGCACTTTGCTCGGCTGGATTCGGGTGTAGGTTGGGGTATGAGTCCATTTAGATGCAAATTCTTCGTCGCGCGGGAAGCGGCCCGTTTCGGAAGTCTGTGAAAGTAGAAACTGGGCTAGCCGCGTTGGATTCCACTCAGAAGCGTCCAGCGACGCAACCACCATTAAGAAGAATTTGTTGTAGTTTTTGGTGGTTAGACCGCAAATACTCCGTCTCACAATAAAGGAAAGAAGCATATCAAAACACGCTTTCTTTTGTGCGCCGGACATGTCCGAAGCCCAAATGCGCAATGTGAGCGGATAAACCGTCGTGACATCCCACGGCATCAAACGACGAGAGAACTTAGCCAAACTGGATTTTGATCGTCGGTCGATTAGTTCTTTATATATCGCACCGTATTTCTCTAATTCTTGCAATTCATGTGCGACGCTCAGGTATCGGGGTGACGCCGATTTTTTCGATGGTTTCAAAAACGCTTTATACTCACTGAAAAGCTTTGTGAGATTCACTTCACCGGCGATTTTGGCGGCAATAAAGTTTGATAGAAAGAACTCGATCCGATCCTTTTTATACCGACCCTGCTTTTCCTTAACATTCCAAAACGGATCTTCGAAAGATTTCCAATGTTTGGCAAAGAGCTTTTCTGCATTCTCGCCCGCCGCATCCGCTCGATAAAAAATATTATTTCGGACAAGATCAGCAGCTAACAACGGTTCGCCGCGTTCGTTTAAAGTTTCAAATATTACTTGTGCATCATCGCCATCCTCCAACACAATTTCAACAATTTTGAACTCTTCGACCAGCGCCTGCCACAGCGTATCGAGCTTCACTTCGTCCGGAGTCGAAACCGATGGAGTCGGGGTCGACTCATCAGAGATTTCAGACTCTCGTTCCGGCGCAAATTCATCCTCCAAATCATCGCTTTCGACCGCGTATTTGATGCGATCAAAAAAGTATCCGTAGGCACCTAGTAGGGGTGGAACTGAACTATATTCATATATTTTGTCGCGATTCACGTAAAAATGAGAACGATATTTCGTGCGAAGGGAAGCGCGGTCTCCGTTTATAATATCGGTGAAAAGCTTCCGGTCATATTGAGTTGGCCAAACCTTATAGATTTCAACTTCAGGCTCTTCCATCAAATGAGGTTTATCATTTACCAAATAGTCATTGATCTGTTGAACCGTTTTGTCAAAACCGCAAATTTGAGCATAGTCTCGTGCCGCAGCCAAAAATATCTGGAAAGTCGTCAGACGTTGCTGTCCATCTACTACCTGAAATGATGTGACGTTGCGGCTAGAATAGCCTCCCCTCGCTTCCAATACGACAGCACCCATGAAATGGGAGAAGCGGCGCTCGCGACCAGCTAAGCATTCAATTGCCTTTGTGCGGACGTCATTCCAAAACGGCTCCCATTGTTTTTGTTTAGTCCAGACATAGTGCCGCTGGTAAATTGGGACGCAGAACCTTTGGCGTGATTGGAGAAGTCGACCGATTTCGATAGGCCCCGCCTTCATAGCGAAATTCCAAGGATCGTCATGGTGTCGTTTCCAAAAATATCGACCACTTTGACAGCTATCTTGCGTTGCCCCGGCTCGCATTCCTTCGCGATGCTGGTCAGATCGAGCGACCTGTCCTTTTTGGTACGAAAACTTTGCCATTCATTCTCGAAAATATAATCGCCCGTCCATTGCTCTTCATATTCACCTAGTTCCTGCTGATCAGGTTCTAAACCGGTCAAAGAGTCCTGCCCCGGCAAAAGGCGCTGTATGCGGATCAACTCGCGTTTACTTTCATAGTCGAAATCGACCGACCAATAATCAATCCAATCGGTCCATTTTTTGGTAAGTTCTTCGCGGGTGACGATCCCATCCTTGTCTTTACTGACTTTAACAATCTGGCCTTTTTCAACAACGATTTTACTGCCCTTGTTTTTGACAGTCGCCTCAGCATTTTTGATGCTGTCTTGTGAATAGAATACCGAAAAATCGGTCAATTCAACGGCAACACTATTACCTTTAATATGTGGCTTGACCTCGATGAAGGCTACGTCATGAAACACAACCTGATTGCGTTCCACTGCACGTTTGTCGAACACATCGGCGGGAATATATTTGGGTGCAATGTCGATACCTTTGGACCGTGCCTCTTCGAGCACGTTGGGGAAAAGCCCCATTTCAAACTCGAAGCCTAAAATATCTACTTTGGTGATATGCATTTTACGGCATTCCAAGATAATTTCTTCAACAAACAGGCGCGTAATTGGAAGATTGACCGGGCCTATCGCAACCAGCCGCCCCGATTTTTTGCCGTGAAAGACTGCAAAGCCATCAATGGCTTCGGCTTGATAGGCACGCATAATAAGGGCAAGGAAAGCTTTCTCGCGCTCCTGTAACTGCTTCTGCTGTTCTTCTTCCCGTAAATTGGGGTTCACTCCAACAAAATGCTGGCGTTCATATTTGCCAAGATTGAGGATTTCGAAAGCACGATAATCTTTGCCTGACTCTTGTAATTCGCGCTGGACACCGATCATGCGTTTTCGCGTTGTGTGAATTGCGAATTTTCCAAGGTCACTGGCAATCCATTTCCGTCCAAGCTTTTCCGCAACGGCAGCCATTGTGCCAGAACCTGCAAAAAAATCTGCAACAAGGTCACCCTGTTTCGATGATGTTTTAATAATGCGTTCTAGCAACGTTTCTGGTTTTTGCGTTGGATAACCGACTCTTTCTGAAGACTGAGAACTTAGTCCCCCAATGTCATCCCATAGGGATTGGACTGGCACACCCTCGCCTTGGTCTAAGTACAATTTTTTTCGTGGAACGTTTCCTTCTTTGGTTTGAACGACAAGTCCCTTTTCAATCAACTCCTTCATTTTTTGCTCCGAATATCGCCAGTATCTGGATACACCCAGAACTTCATATCTCGGATTACCTTTTGAAGCGTCGCCAGGAGCGGTCATGCTTATCAGTTGATATTGCCTCCCGGTTCCTTCCTCTATGTATTTGTAGAATCCATCTATATAATCTTGAGAATAGGGGCCGAATTGAGGGTGAAACTGAAATTTTTCCGAACGAGCGTAAATCAAAATCGTATCGGTGTTGGTATCGAAGAATTTTGCACCTTGGCCAGTGTTTCCCTTTACGGTATTTGCTCGCTTCCAAGTGACATCATTTATGAAATTTTGTTTCCCGAAAACCTCGTCCAAAACGACGCGCAAGAATGCATTCACTCTCCAATCGCAATGGACAAAAATCGTCCCGTCATCAGCTAGCAAATCCCGCAGTAAAATTAAGCGTTCGTAAATCATAGAAATAAAGGAATCCGTGCCGCGACCCCATGTATCTCGGTATGCGATTTCCTCTAGGATATTCGCATCCTTGGTGAAGGTTTCATCCCCCACCTCAATATCCATGGAAAAATCCGCACCGACATCAAAGGGCGGATCGATGTAAATAAGTTTGATCCCGCCTTGGCGTTCTATTTCCTCGCGCATCGGGCCATTTTTGAGCGATGACAAAATCAACTTATTATCACCCCAAATCAGCTTGTTGGTCCAGCCTTTTAGCTGACGTCCGCGATGGTCGGTTTCAAAAAGCGAACCTTGCAGGACCTCATTTCCCTGCTTCTCGGCACGCGGCTCATCGACCTGTTCAATTGTTTGAAAAGGCAATACGACATTGCAAACTTCATTTGTCTTACCGTTCCAAACCAGTTCCACTTCGCGCTTGTCATCAAATAGCAGGAAACGATATTTATCGGGCAACGGCTTTCCAGCTTCAATATACCGGATGACATCCTGTTGTTCTTGTTCCGTCAATTGCATCTTATAGCCCTATGTGAGTATCTGATTCACCGTGACTATAAGGCCAAGACTTTGGACTGCATCTTCTTTTCTGATCTAGTCCGGATTTTCGAGCACCAGTCGGGCCAACCTTTGCATTTCGCTTTTTGCTGTTGAGGCCCCTGTTGATTGCATTGAACGGATTAATTCGGCCTGTCTATGCGGCGGCACGCTGCCATAGCTGGTCAAAGTTGTTAACACGCGTTCATGACCAAGATTCTGAGACCATGATTTAAATTCTTCCGCAGTAGTGCAACGGCGCTCACCAAGCTGGACTAGCGTATTGCGAAAACTGTGCGGATTGAAATAGGGCAAACCAGCCGATTCAAATGCTGCTTTGAAGATGTCGCGGATCGGTCCTGCACTTTTCCATCCTTCGCGAGCCAACCCAACAGGCACAAAGCCGCCTTCCGGTCCCAATCCAATTTGGGTTTTCGGAAATAGCGAGTCATCTTCGTTCCAAAGCATATTCAACCGCAAATGCTGACACCATTGAGTGACGATTTCCAAGGCTTTGCCATCAACAGGGAAAAACCACGTGGAGAATGACTTGGACGCCTTTGTCCGAACGTCGCGGGCGTCTTGGTGGACAACGCCTTCAGCCAAATCAATATGCTTCAACTTGAGTGAAGCCATCGCGCCGTCACGTGCACCGGTGAGAATCGCAAATGCTATCAGGGCGCGGTTGCGTAGCTCAATGTCGCTACCGCCTGGCATGGACGCCAGCACATAATGGATTTGCTCCAATGTCGGCACCGGCTTTTCGCGGCTCGCCTTGGCAATGCGGACATCTTTGTCCGAGAGATTGAAATATTGAGCATCGTCATATGCCAACTTGGATTTGTAACCCGGCTGGCCAGCAAGCCAGATAAAAAAGGCTTTGAGTGCGGAAAGCGTGGAATGAACGGTAGCGCGGCTTAACGGCTTACCTGTTTGAACAGAATTTTGGGTGTCTAGCTTCTTTTTAAACGCCATCGCCTGTTGCTTGTGAAATTTGCGAAAGTCTTTGTGCCCGTTCGCTTCTTCAAAGCGCGCCAGCGCCTTCGCAACCGCGTCAATGGAGCTTTCGTTCCGACGCATTGCTTCTTTCAAATATTGAAAATATTCCCGCTTGATCCGGGTGTTTGCTGCGTTGTGCTTTGCCATGGTTTATTGCTCCGTCAGTTTGTCACAATTTAGGGAAGGTTTCGTCCGCTCTATTAGGCTTGGCGATGCTTCCCTTATTTGAACGTCCAAATTTGGCATCACGGCGTCGATAGAGCCTAGCCGCGTGCGACGGTGCATAAAGGTTTCGCAATCAGCGCACATGGCCTTCAGGTTGCCGGATTTGGCGTTCATCGGAACATATTCCACCATGCCCAATGCTGGCGGACGTGGTTCACGGCATTTGAAGCAATAGATCGTTCCGGGCGGGCATGGGCGCTTTGCTGCTTTTCGCCGCTTTTCCAGCCAGCCACGCAATTCAATGCCCAATATCAAAACAGGCCGCGCTCCTTCAACGGTCGGCAATCCCGCCTTGATCCAGTTCCGGACTGTGCCTTTGTGCACGCCAAGCGTTCGCGTCACCTCTTCAACAGAATAAGAGCGATGCAACTTGGCAAGGCGCGGGTTGATCCGCTTCGCCGACATGGCCCGCGCCTATTCCGCGCTCTCAATGAGCCGACGGATAGATTCGGTTTTGATAAGGTGGCGGCTACCAACCTTCATCGAATCCAGCCGCCCTTCGGCTATCAGCGCGTATATTGTTGTGCGCCCCAACCCCAAAGCCTTGGCTGCGGCAGCAATCGAAATAGTAACAGGTTCCATGCTTCAAAACTCCTTAGGTGCACTGGCGTATCCCAGCGAACGTGGAGTTTGAATCGCAAAACTTGAACGAAAAGTCGGACGATAAGGCCGAAATAGGGCCTGTAATTACAAGCTTTGAATTTCAGGCCTTGTTATATTCGTCCCAGATCAGCTTAGCATAGGGCCGGACTGTGCTTTCAGAGGGTTCTTTGTCGCCTCGTGTCAAATTAGCTTGAAGCGCTCTTTCAATCTGGGCTTGATTCTCAGGGATTAACTCACCTCTGACAATTTTCCCCCAGATAGCGGACGAAGATTTTTGCCAATCATAGGTCGGCTTTCTTCCTCGCACCGATTCGACCTCGACCGCACTGCTGACATCCTCAATTCCTAGATTGACTAGTCCAGACTTATGAAAATGAATGCCTTGTAACTCGATCATTTCGCGGTTGGTAAAACGTCGCCCCTCGCCTTTGAGCTTTCCGAGTTGCCAATCTTGATGTGATTTTTGGGCATCTGTAAAATCCCGCCAAAACCAAAGCGGTATATCCCACTCAATTGCAACCCAATCCAAAGGTGCGTTATTTTGTGATTGTCGGATACTCACAGAGCCACTTGCCCTCATTGCTCGGCCTGCAATCTGGCCTAACCTGCATGCTTCTAGAATGGCCGAACCCGCTTTTGCAGGATTAACCTTAGAACGCACTAGTGTATGGAGGTTTTTAGCTGAGATCCAGTCCGGCTCGGCCATAACACTAATCGCTCGCATCGCCGTGGCCTGTTTATCAGCCGTGACAAGATCAGCTATAGCCACGAAGTCGAAACTCACGCCGAACGCTTTTACCTCGACCTTCTCATCAATCCAGGTCGAAAAATCGCCAGCTTCCCAATTTTGAATAAGCGCGTCTTGGCCTTCCGCCCACCAAAACCTCTTTGGCAATATTCTGAGATTTTCTTCACTTTGGCCCCAGACTACCTTTTCGGCCCTTGCTTGAATTAGGCCGCTGTGGGCCCTTTCACATATTCTGATGCGAGACGGATAATCATAATCGCCTAACGCAACATATTTTAGTGCAAGCGGTGCTTTGATCCATTCAATTGCCATTCGGCCTTATGCGGTGCAGACGAAGGCCTAGACAAGCCCCTATGGCTGCTGGTTTACTTTTCTTGCAAACGGAACAATCTCAGCACCAGTCTGCAAAGTGTGCAAATAATCGCTCCACCATTGCGCCATTTGAACACGCTCATCCCAATGCTGGCCGCGATGGTATGCGCCGCGCGTTGCATTTCCATCCTTATGGGCCAAGGCACGCTCGATAGCGTCGGCACTCCATTTCCCGCTTTCGTTTAACAAAGTGCTCGCCATGGAGCGAAAGCCATGTGCAGTCATTTCTTTGCCGGAATATCCCAGCCGCCGGAGCGAAGCATTTATTGTATTTTCGGACATCGGACGATTGCCCGGATAGAGCGACGAGAACACATATTGTTGCCCCTCGCTAATGACTTTCGCTGATTCCAGCAATTCCAATGCCTGCAATGAAAGCGGAACAACATGCGGGTCGCGCATTTTCATTTTTTCGGCTGGTATCGTCCAGATTGCCTTTTCCAGATCAAATTCTTGCCATTCGGCGCGACGCAATTCACCCGGACGCACAAACACATGGGGGGTAAGTTTTAGCGCGATGCACGTCAGCGGCTGGCCTTGATAGCCATTGATCGCACGCATCAATTCACCGACGGCCTTTGGCTCCAATATTGCGCTGTGGTGCGTCACTTTGGGGGCCACCAACGCGCCTCTCAGCAGATTGGACGGATCGGCGGTCGCGCGTGATGTCGCCACCGCATATCGGAAAACCCTGCCCGCGAATGATCTCATCCGGCGTGCTGTTTCCAAATGTCCCTTGGTTTCAACCTTTTGCAGAGTTTCGAGCAAGTCGGCTGGTGTGATTTCCGTTATCGGTCGATTCCCAAGATCGCTTTCAAGCAGCGACAACAACCAGCGAGTCTTCTTGATGGTAACAGCCGCGCGACCTTCTTTTGCCGATTTGTCGATAAATTCGTCGGCAATTGCCTTGAACGTGTTCGCTGCATTTCGTCTGTTTGCTTTGGTCTGTTCAAGTTTGACGCTTGCAGGGTCCGCTCCGTTTGCCAGCAACGTCCTTGCTTCGTCGCGCCTTTTCCGGGCCTCTTTCAATGTAACATCTGGATAGACGCCCAACGAAAGCTTCTTTTCCTTACCCAATATCCGATATTTGAGTCGCCAAAGCTTTCCGCCGCTAGGCTGAAGCAGAAGGAACAGCCCTCTTTCATCAAAAAGCTTGATGGGTTTCGGGCCATGTTTAGCCGCTTTAATTGCCGTATCAGTTAATGCCATCTGGGGGCCACTCCTATTGGTCCAAATACCAATGGCCCCCAACGTGGCCCCCAAAAGTTCGTGATTGCACACGAACACGGGCGGACGCCAACGGTCATTTGAGAAGTATTTTTAGCAGTTTTACGAGGGTTTTTCAAGCTTTCACGAACACTTGCGAACGTATATCTGGTGCCCAGAAGAGGACTCGAACCTCCACATCCTTGCGAATACTAGCACCTGAAGCTAGCGCGTCTACCAATTCCGCCATCTGGGCACGATATGCGATCGCGCCATTAAGCGAGTCGGGCCAAGCTTGTCAACCGATCTACTCAGCCTATTTGCGCCCCGGTCAGATTTGATCGATACCGCAACGGCTCCGCGCGGTGCCATGGTCGAATTTATACGTCCGCAATCGCCTGCATTCTGCCGCTTAGGGAGCGGATGGATGTGGCCAGGGCAGCTCAAAATTGAAGGCGCAAAATGCTCGGTACCTTACAACCGTCTGAGCCGGAAGCTGATGCCTTCATAACAGCGGACTTCATTGCCCCGCTCGAGCTTGCGACCCCGCTGCCAGAGTTCCAGTCTGGATTGGTCCTGCGCGGACTGTTTCCGTTCCTCGAAAATCAACGCCAGTTTCAACCGGGCGATTTTCTTATTCGCAAATTGTGACCGCTGGTCGCGAGATAGAGTAGCGATGCCGGTTGGCATATGGGTGGCCCGCACCGCGCTATCGCTCTTGTTCACATGTTGGCCGCCCGGACCAGAGGCCCGGATCATCTGATATTTGATATCTTGATCATCAATTTCGGCAATGTCTTGAGCGCCCGGCACGGGTCTGACGCCGACATACCAGTTTTTGCGCCGATGTTTGGGACGAAAGGGGCTTTTTCCTATCCAGCGGATGCTGCCGCTTCTGTTGGCCGCGAAGATTTCGCAGCCTTTTCCGCTCACGGACAGCAGCAAGGATGTGGATGTCTCCGTCGCGTCAACGACGAGCGTGCAGGTCAAGCCCAGAGCCAGCGCTTCCTCGCGAAACACGGCCGCGAGCCGGGATACGACCCACTGACATTCTGGCGGTCCCTGTCCGGCCGTGATCTGCAGGATGATATGGGTCACTGGCGCCTCATTTTATAGGTGATGATAGGGCGTAAAACCGCAATGACCGCGATCAGTCCGGCCTGCACCAGATCATCAATCACTGTCTCGATATTCTTATAGGCCTGCGGCGCTTCTTCGAAGATCAGCTTTTTGTCTTCGCAAATCACGCGTCCGCCCAGGTCGGTGCGCTCGAGGTCAGACAGGTTGAAATGTTTTCCGAGTTTGGATTTGGCATCGCCGCGAGTCCATTTGCGACCAGCGCCATGGGCAAGGGAATGGAGCGCTGTGTCGGCAAATTCGGCTATGGGAGATACCAGATAGGTCATGGCTCCCCGCGATCCGGGGATCACGACCAAGCCCCTGTCGGCGGGCGCGGCGCCCTTGCGATGGAGCCATCCTTGCTGATGTGCGGTCACACTGTTGTGGAAAATATCGAGTTTGCGATCGGCTTGCGCCCCGAGTCTAGCGAGAAACCGTTCGGCGATGATGTCGCGGTTCAACTTCGCCCAGCGCATCGCTTGATCATGTTTGTCGCGATAGTCCGAGAATGCCGCGCTGGTCACGTCCACGCCCTTGCTGTTGAACCGCCCGAGATGGGCCTGCAATATCGCCTGACCGATACCCCGCGATCCGCTGTGGACGAGCAGCAATATCCGCTCCTCGTCAAAGCCGTGGTCACGAAAGACGGTGGGGTTGATGACGCGCTCAACGCGCTGAAATTCGGCGAAATGATTGCCGCCGCCAATTGTTCCCAGCGTGTCTCCATCCCATTCGGCAGGCAGATCAATGCTGGCAAGTCTGGTCCGATGATCGCCGGTCCACGGCTTTTCCAGATCGCTCAGCTTCTTCACGGCCTTGTCCAGCTTGAACTTCCGGTTGAGCAAATCGGTTTGCCACAGGGCCATTCCGCAACCGATGTCGTTGCCGACCAGATGCGGATAGACATGACTGGGCGACCAAAAGGCGGCGCCAATTGGTATCCCGCGCCCGGCATGGAGGTCGGGAAGGCCAACGGCGCGTGCAATGCCTTCCAACTCTGCAGTTTTGTGCAGCTGGTCGATCGCGTGCTGATCGATCCAGCTCCTGGCGGAGTCAATGATATGAACTTTCTCATTGGTCATTAGAATCCCATCCTTTGACCATGGTCCGGCTTCAACTCGGATTCGCGGCGCAATGCTGCGAGGATCATATCGCCATGTTGCTCTGGCTGATGGCGCAATTGCCGTTTGACGACGGCAAAATCGCCAGGCGTGAGATTATTCAGATCCGCAAGCCCCGATGGCGGGTCGCGATCGAAGAATTTCTGAAAGGCCTTGGCTGCCAGTATTCGACCCAAGGGCTTGAGCTCTACTTTGAAATCAAACCGCCGCAATGTCGCCGGATCCAGCCGAGCGGCATGGTTGGTTGCCGCCAGGACTGGAAAATCATGCCGGTCGAGCCAGGAGAGCAATTCGTTTACCTGACCAATCTCCCAATTGGCGTTGGCTGACGTCCGATCGAACATCAGGGAGTCCGCTTCGTCAAAGAACAATATCCCCTGATTTTCGCGTGCATCGATAAATGCGTCGGCAATATTGGCTTCGGTCTCTCCAACCCATTTGGAGAGCAAGTCCGATGCCCGTTTTTCCAGAAGCGGCCGATCCAGTCTTTGGGCGAAATGATGGGCAAGCGCGGTCTTCCCGGTACCCGGCGGACCGGAGAGCAACAAGGATATATCCAGACTTCTGCCGTCAGCTATCTGCTCGATCAGTGGTGCGAGCGGTGGTTCTGATTGATAGAGGTCCATGTCAATCCGAGAATTATGCATGATCGGCAGCGCGCCGCCGCGCAACGCCTTGACCAGCGAAGCGGCGGATTGGGCGCTTTGGGACGGCGCGCCGGCCAAGCGCGTCGCCCGAGTGGACATCCGCAAAACCGTCGCGGTTTCAGATGCTACGTCGACCAGCTTCTGCACCTCAGAAGACATGTCCATCTGTTCGTCCTGCGCGATACGCTTGTAGATGCGGGCGCTGGTTTTTCGGGAAGGATAGTCCAATTTGAGGACATAGCTCATCCGCCGGATGATCGCATCGTCGACATTGCCGATCGTATTGGTCGTCCAGAGTATCGGTACGGCATTGGTTTCCAGCAATCGATTGACGAACACTTTGCTGCCATCGCGCTGTGCCATCCAATTGCCGTTTCCCGGCCGGCTATTGCCGATAAAATCTTCCATCTCGTCAAACAGCAATATCGCCTCGCCTTTGCCGTCCAACACCCGCTGTGCCAACACCAGCGCGCTGACCCGCTCGTAGCGGTCGGGTTCTTCGCCATCTTCATCGACTTCGCCGACTCCATGCAAACGGACCTGCGCAGCCGACGCGAGAACACGGGCCAATTCTGTTTTTCCGGTTCCGGGCGGACCGTGGATCAAAATGTTGATGCCTTGCGCCCGCTGCTTTGTCGCTCCGACGATCAGATCGCGCAGAAAAGCCGCGTCCGCAACATGCTCGAAATCCGATAGAGCCAATCTTGTCGACTGCCGGACCCCGACCAGCGCATCGACAAGATCTCCGCCAAGGGCAGGTGCACGATCGAGCAGTTTCTCGAGCGCCCATTGCACCTCGATCTGGGTTTCGCCATATCGGTTGGTTTGAAAGCCGACGAGACCCAGTCGCAGAACCGGACTCCGACGGACAAAACGGATCGCATCATGGCTCTCGGCACCAGACAATTCTCCGAGCAAGACCGGCAGGTCGAGCCCGCTGCTGGATGCGATAGCGGCCAGCGCGTTGACCCGGGGAAGCCGGTCGCAGGCAATGAGCAGCGCCAGCAGCGCATGATCGCGCTCCTCAAGCCCGAGAATGTCGGCCAGACCATCGGTCAATTGCATGACATAGGGCGCGGGTGCTTCTGGCAGGCGCCAGTGCTGGATTGCTTCCAACAAGCAAGTCCACTCCTTCATTTTCTTTTTACGCACATCAAGGTCGAGCCAGCCCATATTGTTGAGTGCCCATTCCTGTAGTGCTTTTGCGATCGGCGATTCTGCCGACGCGTTTGTGCCCATATGCAGCAGCATGCTGCGGACGATTTGAAACTCGTTCATAATATCCCAATTTCCAGCGGACACAGACGCGCGCGCACGAATGCGCACGGAGTGAGTCCGGTCAAACTATCTAGTTTTCAGGGGGTGCGGCGTCGGATTTCAGGCCCGGCCGCAGCATATGGGATATGCTAGGGCAGAGACCGGAAATCGCTGGGCCGTGAGCCCCAATTAGCGAATTTTTCCAGCAATGCATGTCTCCAAATTGCGCCCGCATATCGGATGCGAGCGAGGCGGCTTGCTAGCGAATATTGTTCAAAAAGCAAGAAATAATTTCAGACGTAACCAGTTATGGCGAGAGATTCACAAGAAATACGCCGTTGTCCTGCTGATCAAATGCGAATTTCCGGCCGGTAAATTGTTCGATAATATCTGCTCCGGTTCGCGCATGTTGGCTTGGCTTCACCGTGGTGAATGATCCGCCTCCCGCCAAAGCAAATGGCAGCAGCAATTGATCCGCAAGATAGGGGCCTGCGAAGGCTTTGCTGTCCATGAAACCCTTCATCCGATTGGCAGCTGTCTTGGCCAAGCGTTCAGCCTTCAGGCCCAGCTTACCAAAGCCGCTCACCACCTCGGTGACTTGTTCATATTCCGCCTCCAGCAGCAGAATATTGCCCGGGCCCTGGTCTTCGGGAAGCTGACGTACGCCGATGGCATGTTCCTTCCAGTCGAGAATTTTCTGGGCCGTTTTTACTTCGCGTTCTGCCACGTCATGAGGCAGTCCTGTGAACAAGGCCGTTCCATTGACCGAGCACAGTTTGCCCCGATCAATGCACTCCACCCGTTTGAGCGGTGCAGGTTCGATCTCAATCTCAATCTTGCCACCCCCCCGTGGATAGAATCCGTGACGCACCAGTCGCGCGGAGACTTTTGGTCCCATTTTATTGATGATCGGGAGGAATGACCGCGCGATAAAATCAAACGGTGGGGCGAGCATATTATGCGTGCCGCCTTCCAGCGTGATATGTGAAGGACCATCGGTGAACAGAAGCGGAGGGAGAATCGTTTGCAGCACAAGATTTGTGCTACCAGCTGTGCCAACCGCGAATTTGTAATTTCCCGCCTTGGCCTTGCCCGGCCGGAAAGTGATTTCCGAAGCACCCACGGCGAGACCGTCACAGCTGGAATCGCTGATCGCACAAACAGCTTCGATAGCCGTCACATGCTGCCGCATCATGCCGGTCTTCGCGCGCTTGCCGCGAATATTTGTAATCTGAAAGGGCTGCCCGGTGACAAGCGAAAGCGACGCAGAGCTTCTCAGAACCTGTCCGCCGCCTTCACCTTCGGAGCCATCGATAATGATCATGAGTTTACCAATTCTAAAAATATCTCTTCGGCACGCGCGTTAAAACTGTCGTCTTCGCCCAATCGGCCGGAGACTTCGGATGCGCGCGCCAATTCATCGTTGATGAGTGCATCAACATCGGGTTTGCGTGCGCCATTGCTTTTTTCATTCGTCATCTTCTTGGCTTCCACCAGTTGGTTAATATCAGCAACCAGACTCTTGGGCAGATCGCTGGCGTCAATCAGCGCTTGCAGATTCATTGGGGGCCTCTTGTCGGGGTGGTTGCGCAAGAACCGGATCGCGAGTGCCGGCCGCAAGGAATAGAAATATTTCTTCACCGGAACATCGCCTGCCACTTCGATCCAGCGAGCCGCATTGCTCCGCCCCAGATTGGCATAATGATGTGCCAAAGCGCGGCTATCGAGTAGATCGTCAGCGAGGTTTCTCAAAGCAGCAACAATTGCGTGATCCTGTCGATATCGGATCGGGGACTCCATCCATTCGCTAATCACGGCATTGGATTTCAGCAAAAGGCCAAGAGCCTTGCGAATGTCCCAGCCGTTGAGGTCAATCTCGTCGACAATCGGCTGTTCGATCACGTCCCGTCCGGGACGCAGACTCAAATACCAGTCGCGTGTCCGGACATAGATAAACCGCACGTCATAATCGCTATCGGGCGAGGGAAATCCCCACGCCCGTGAGCCGGATTCTACCGCCATTAAAATATGGATATTTTCTTCGGTTTCGATTTCGGCGAGACGGCTTTCAATTTCTTTTTGAACGCTCGCCGGAATGGCGTCGATTCTGACATGCGACATAAGTAATTCCCAAAAGCCGGTGTGTGAAGGCTAGCCCTTCACACACACAACCTGTTTCAGTGTATGGACAATCTCGACAAGATCATCCTGTGCGGCCATGACCGCTTCGATTGGCTTGTAAGCCTTTGGCGTTTCGTCGAGTACACCGATATCCTTCCGGCATTCTACACCTTTGGTATCTTCGATATGCTCTTCCAGTGTCACGGCTTTCTTGGCCTCTGTCCGCGACATGACCCGGCCAGCACCATGGCTGCAGCTTTCGAAGCTTTCCCGGTTTCCAAGACCCCGAACAATGAACGATTTCGCGCCCATTGATCCCGGGATAATCCCCATCATGCCCTTGGAGGCACGCACGGCGCCTTTCCGGGTGACGAGAATATCTTCACCAAAATGCCGCTCCCGATTGACGTAATTATGGTGGCAGTTAATCGCCTCCATCTCCGCATCAAACGGTTTTGCAATCTGACTGCGCAGCGCCTTGATGACATTTTTCATCATCATCTGACGGTTTGCCGCTGCAAAGTCCTGCGCCCAGCCGACCGCTTCGACATAATCGTCAAAATGATCGGTCCCTTCCGGGAAATAGGCGAGATTCTGATCTGGCAGATTGATATGCCATTTGCGCATATCCTTCTTGGCCAGTTCGATAAATTGCGAACCAATCGCGTTGCCGATACCCCGTGAACCACTGTGCAGCATCACCCACACCCGGTCTTCGGTATCAAGGCATAGTTCAATGAAATGGTTGCCTGTACCGAGCGTCCCGAGATGCGCGATATTGTTGGTGTTCTTGAACCGCGGATATTTGTCCGTGATCCGGTTGAAGCGCGCAGATAGCGGTGCCCAGGCGTCGGTGATCTCATTTGTGGGATCACCCCATGAGCCTTTATCCCGCCGGCCACGACCAACCGACCGTCCATGCGGCACGGCGGCTTCGATGGCAGTCCGAATGGCTTCCAGATTGTCCGGAAGGTCACTCGCCATCAGCGAGGTCTGGGCGGCCATCATGCCGCAGCCAATATCAACGCCCACGGCAGCCGGAATAACCGCGCCCTTGGTCGGAATGACCGAACCAATGGTCGCACCAATGCCAATATGCACGTCAGGCATTGCTGCCATATGCTTGAAGATAAACGGCATCTGCGCCGCTTTGGAAAGCTGAGCCCGGGCGCCATCATCAACCGGGACACCGCGTGTCCACATTTTGATCGGATGGCCGCCTTCAACGTCCACATATTCATATTTTGTCTCGACCATCACAGGTCTCCTTTTTCATTTTCCTACGCTTGATAGCGTTGTGGCGACAAGTTTTGGCGAGACATTCTCGATGATCAGTCCGATCCATTGCTGGATCAGCGCCGATCGCCGGGGAGGATTCGAACCTCCTTTGATACCATGTAGTCCCGCCGGCATTCGCCAGCATTTTCAAATAATTTCGAGTTCCAAATCTCAAAGCTGAAGTCACGGCGACAAGGATTTGAAGAGATTGTTTCCTGCTCTACCTGCTGAGCTACAGGCCCCCAGTGATGGACCTGACGGGATTCGAACCCGCGACCTGGCGATTTACAGTCGATGTAATCCCTTCGGCATTCGCCGCATAATAATTCTTGGATCGTGACGACAAGTTTCGGTGAAACAGGCGTCCTTATGCTACATTTCCGTTGGCGGATTCGAACCGCATCTCCCGAAACTTGTCCGGGCGCATTACTCTTTTGGACTATTTGTGGAGGATGTAGTTCCACCAGCATTCGTCACGATCCAATAATCAAACCTCCTGTTCTTCGATTTCTTCAACCCAGTCGCGTTTCCCCACATCACTCGCAAAGCGCGCGATCGTATCAAAAACCGCGTCAGAAAACCCGCCGACATTCAAAATGTCTTTGCGTTCCTTTGCCTGGGTCGTTCCATAAGGCTGCAAGTCGATGCAGACCAATTTGGCTTTGGGGTTTCGGCTTTTCAGCTTCTGCCATTGCCTCATGGTTTCCGTCGCTCCGTAGCGATTATCATCAATCCAGCTTTCATTGTCAGAGACGATGATCATCAGATCGACATCCGCCTTGCGACGGTTGAGCAACTTCAGGGGTGCCGAAACATTGGTTCCACCACCGCCGAGTTCGCTCAGTCGCTTGGCATTGACCGCGACCCGTGCAAACGGATCCAGATCAACCGACACCACTCGTTCTTCGAAAGGCATCAATGTAGCCGACGGATTTCGGCGCAACACGGCTGCTCCGACCAGAGCGGCCACATCGACGCATTTTATTGCGGTCGTTGCGCCATCCCGGTGGCCGGTAACCGGCGATTGCATCGACCACGAGACATCGGGAGCGACAACCACATTACCTGCGATCACCGGCACGTTAGCCAGTGATTTTTCCAGCGCGACTTCCAATGCAGCCTGTACTTTTAGCGGGACCGCATCACTAGCCGCATTCAACGCCATCAGGAGTTGATAGGGCATGATACGCGCGCGCTTGATAGCATCTGCATCTTCCAAACGTGCCGCGACCATATCGGTTGCACCCTTCACACCAAAGGCGCCATTGCGGGCCAGCGTGTTGAGGTTCATCCGCAATGCCTGCCAGCCCATGCGCTCGGCCAACAGGATCCATCGCTTAGCTGTCAAATCAAACGACGTAAGCCATTGGAAAGGAACATCAGGCAATTGCCGACCGATATCGCGTTTCCACAATTCGAATTCCTTTAGCTGCGTCGGCAATGCCTCGACATCATAAGGGCGTCCAATCAACCAGGCATAAAATGCCTGACGTTCAGATGAAGCGGGTTTCGGATGCACCATCTTGACGATATCCGCCAAAGAAGGGTCATTGCCGGTTGACGCCCGGATCAGCTGTTCAATCGTTGCATTTTCCAGCCATTGTTTAACCAGTCGTTTTGGACGTGAGCCCAAAGATTTACGGCCAACCGCACCAGAGCGCATGATCTGCACAAAGTTGCGGAGCATTCGGCCATTGTCGATGGTGCGGTTAAACACCGCTACGGCAAGGTCGGGATCTGCTACCGTCAAATAGGCGGTCAGAAGCGCCGGCATATCCTTCATCGCGCCGCGTTTGCGGGCATAAAGCGCGGCCTTCGCCACAAATAGCGGATCCACTTTTTGAGCAACAGCAATGACGTCAGAAAGCTGCGTCGCGGCTGAACCATAGAAACCATCGTTGAGCGTACCGGTGGCAGCAAGCTGCGCCAGTTGATGCTGGGGTCCATAAGCATAGGCGACCGCGCCTTCACGGTTAGTCGCGTCTGTGCCTGGTGAAGACATTCCGAAAACGGAAGCAAAAAGACTTTTGTTAGCCATGTGCATCTTCCTTTCTTTTAAATCTGGACAGGACGGCTGGACTTGAACCAACAACATCATGCTTCCAAAGCACATGCTCTACCAATTGAACTACATCCTGCTTTTGGAAACCTCAGGAGCGGCTGGCCCATTCCAGCCGCTCCGGTTTCCGCCTCATCCGCTTGACCATGTTTGCGCAATCAATCGGATGCCCATAGCATTGCAGTCACCATGCCAATTGCTGGATTTTCCATGCGATATTTTCATAGGTATCTGAATATATAGATAAATTTTTAATTTTACGCCATTTCTCGTATATTCGCTCTTTCGGAGAAAATGTATAATATCTATATGAATAGATAATATTTTATCTTATAAGATAAAATATGAAGCCTCTCGTTGTCATAGGATTTTTGGGCTCAACCCTCGATGCCGCAAAATTTGGACCGTCCCGCTGGAACAAGTGGCGGCCGTCGGTAGCGATTGCCATGCAGGAAGATCTGCGCATTGATCGCTTTGTTTTGCTGCACGGGAAACAACATAGTAGGCTCGCCGGTCAAATCGCAGAAGACATTGAATCCGTATCGCCAGAAACCGCGGTGGACCAGCGGCTATTGGGATTTGACGACCCTTGGGAATTTGAAGAGGTTTACGGAAAGCTGCTTGATTTTGCGCGGGACTATCCGTTTGATCCGGACAAAGAAGACTATCTGATCCATATTACGACCGGGACGCATGTCGCGCAAATTTGCCTGTTCCTGCTGACCGAGGCGCGTTTTCTGCCCGGCCGCTTGCTGCAAAGCCAGCCGGGTGGCAGCGTCAAGGGTAATTTCATTGGTCGCCTGAGCATGATCGATCTCGATCTTTCTCGCTATGACAGCATCGCCTCGCGCTTTTCCATCCAGACGGCGAAGGATTCTTCATTTCTCAAATCTGGTATTGAAACGAAGAACATCGCTTTCAACTCCCTGATTGACGAGATTGAGAAAGTTGCGGGACGTTCCAAAGCGCCAATATTGCTGACCGGACCGACGGGGGCTGGTAAGAGTCAGCTGGCACGGCGCATCTATGAACTCAAAAAGTTGAAGCATCAGGTGTCGGGCAGCTTTGTTGAAGTCAACTGCGCGACATTGCGCGGAGACAGCGCGATGTCTGCTCTTTTTGGCCACACCAAAGGCGCGTTTACGGGCGCCGCAACCGAAAGAGCGGGGCTGCTACGGACGGCGGACAAGGGTATGGTTTTCCTCGATGAAATCGGCGAGCTGGGCGCGGACGAACAGGCAATGATTTTGCGGGCCATCGAAGAAAAGCGGTTTTTGCCGGTCGGCGCGGACCAAGAAGTCGGGTCGGATTTCCAATTGCTTGCAGGGACCAACCGGGATCTGTCCGTTGCCGTCGCCAATGGCACATTTCGCGATGATCTGCTGGCGCGCTTGAACCTCTGGACCTTTATTTTGCCTGGCCTCGCGGATCGCAGGGAAGATATTGAACCTAATCTGGATTACGAACTTGATCGCTACGCTGAGCAAGAGGGAAATCGCGTGACGTTCAATAAGGAAGCTCGCGACAGCTATCTGAAATTTGCCACATCTCCAGGTGCGCTCTGGTCTGGCAATTTTCGCGATCTGGCCGCCAGCGTAACCCGCATGGCAACGCTCTCTCCCGAAGGCAGAATCGGGCGCAGGACGGTTGATCTCGAAATCATCAAACTGGAGCGCCTCTGGCAAGGCAGCAAAATTGAAATGTCTGACAGTCTGGAGGACCTGCTTGGCGGTCGAGCGCTGGA
Organism: Sphingomonadales bacterium EhC05; assembly: GCA_001650955.1. Taxonomy (GTDB): domain Bacteria; phylum Pseudomonadota; class Alphaproteobacteria; order Sphingomonadales; family Sphingomonadaceae; genus Parasphingorhabdus. The sequence goes on along the minus strand of LXYP01000022.1, from coordinate 21,700 downwards.
TGCACTTGATCCATTTGACCGGGTCCAGCTCGCCGAAGTGATCAGAGTGAGCCGGAATAGCAAATCGATGTCGGAGGCTGGCCGTAGCTTGTTTGCCTCATCCCGACAGCGGCGTAAAAGCGCGAATGATGCCGACCGTCTGAAAAAATATCTTGCCCGCTTTGGCCTGAGCTGGGCAGAAATCAACGCGGAGACATCGCGCCGATGAAAACCATTTTGTTCGATATTGACGGAACGCTTGCGAATATTGAGCACCGGCTAAAACATCTCCACAAGGACAAGCCGGACTGGAAGGCCTTCAATGCCGAGATCGGCGGTGACACCCCCAATGCGCCTGTCGTTGCGCTGTATAAATCTCTTTGGGCAGCGGATTCCTTCGAGCTGATATTGGTGACCGGCCGCAATGAACGTTCGAGATCGCTGACCGAACAATGGCTCGCGTGGAATGAAATTCCATTTGGCCAAATATTGATGCGGCAGGACAATGACTATCGCGCCGACCATATTATCAAGCAAGAGATATTAGAGAGCCTGCTGACTGCCGGCAAAGTCATTGAATTTGTTGTCGACGACCGTCAGCAGGTTGTCGACATGTGGCGTCGCAATGGCATAACCTGCCTGCAATGTGATGTGGGTGATTTTTGATCGGCGAGGGCGCGGGGTATTTCGATCGGGATTGACCAAGTACACCAATCGATTTTCGCCGGATATTGTCAGGCGGTCATCGTCTGAGCCTGCGTTTCCCATCGTTCCTCAAAGATGATCGCGTCAACCGGTCGCCCGATATGCCAGCCTTGTGCGGTGTCGCAGCCAAATTGGCGCAATAGAGCCAGGCAATCCGCATCTTCGACGCCTTCCGCAACGACTTTGAAATTCATTTTATGGGCCATCTCAATGGTCGAACTGACCATGACCCGATCGACATCGCTCCGCGCCATCGATTTGATAAAACTCTGATCAATCTTGATCTCATCGGCCGGGAAGCCCTGCATATAGGCGAGATTGGCTTGTCCGGTCCCATAATCGTCGATCGATAGCTTTATCCCGATCTTGCGGATCCCTTCCAACACGGCCTTTGCTTTGTCCAAATCACCCAGTGCCGCCGTTTCGGTGATTTCAAAGACGATCTGATTTGGATCGATCCGGCTTTGCTGGACATGGGCAATGGCCGACGAGACGAATTTTGGATCGCCAAGCAATGCTGCCGACACGTTGACGGAGCAGCTGATATTCAGGCCGGATTTGGACCATTGTTGAACATTTGTCAGTGTGATCTTCAAGACGTGGAGGGTTAGATTTGCAATATCGCCTTCGGTCTCCAGAATCGGTATGAAACGATCTGGCGGAATTTTCCCGCGTTGCGGGTGATCCCAGCGGACGAGGGCTTCCGCAGCATTCACCTCCCCGCAGCTCAGGTCCAGTTTTGGCTGATAGGCAACCCAGATCTGACCATTTTCAATCGCTTGATCAATCTCGCTCAAAATGGCGAGCTTTTCATCGATAATCTGGTTGATATCGTTGGAATATTTCAGCCATCGATAGTTCATTTCTGCCGCTTTATGCGCGGCCATTGCCGCGTCTGAAAGCAGTTGAAACCAGTTGCTCGTCGGGCCTTCATGATAGCCAAGGCTGAGCTTGAGCCGCATTTTCTTGCTGCCGATTTGCGTCGGCGACAGGGCAAATGTGGCCGCAGTATCAAAATATTCTTCCAGACGGTTGGCATAGCCGTCCGCGACAAACCAGGAGAGTTGATTCCGCCCAGTCCGATAGATTTGTTCATCAGAAGCCAGCAACGCCAGGCGTTTTGACATTGATTGCAGGATCTCTGCCTGTTCCTCGGTTGCCAATATCGATTCAATTTCAGCAAAATTTGCGATTTCGGCAACGACAATTTCCGCCGTCATATTCTTTGCGGCGACATCCATCATCGCCGTCGCATTGGGCAGGCCGGTCAGCTGGTCAATCGTGCGCTCTCTTTTGGTTGTTCGAGATGTTTCGATGACAAGATCTGTGAGGAATAGACAGACGATGAAAATGATCGAGGAGGCAATTTCGATCTCCATCAAGGAATAGACAAAGAAGCCCCAACTGCTGACAATCAGGAGCATCGCCAGCAGCGGCAAAACCAAACGGTTCTGATTGTCTTTCGAGCTGGTCACGATATTCCACCAAAGGATCGCCAGCGCCAAGGTGACCAGCAGCAGCGCCTTACCATCGATTGTCGGGATATCACGGCCTGCACTGAGCGTTTCGGCGGCAAGTGCATGGATATAGACGCGGGGAATGATACCATTTTTTGGAGTTGCGTAGCGATCACCCAATTCGGCCGCAGTGGGACCGATTATCAGATTGCGGCCCCTGATCTGAATTGGGTCGACATCGCCATTGAGGATATCAATAGCACTAAAGCTTGGAATGCTGGTCAGGTTGATGCTTTGATCGATAAGAAAACTCTTGCCGACTTGACCAGAACTGCGGGTCAGCAAAGCAGCGAGAGTGGGGCGTATCTGGTCTGTAATTCGGGTCCCGTAATTATATTGGCTGACTTGCCCCAACGCGTCGGGATGGACATTCACCGAGCCAAGCAAGCCATAGGTCTGAAAAATTTCAGGCGGAAGATTTTCCGAATATCCGCCGCCGTCATTTGATATTTGCTGCAGAAATGTCGCCAGAATGACCTGTGCCTCGGCATTGGATATGGCGTCCGCCAAAATGACATCACTTGCCTTTTCAGCGGCCGATGAAAAATCAACGTCGAAAGCAATCTGACCGGCACCATTTTCCGATAGTTTTGTGATAAGATCTGCATGGGCCTCTCTGGACCAAGGCCAGCTTCCCATCGCTTTGAGAGATTGAGAATCGATTTCAACCACGGCAACCTGCCCCGACGCGTCGCGTTCGAAAACGAAACTGCGTAAATCCCGGTTGGTCTGCTCGATCGCCGGAACAATACCAGCCATCGTCAAGGCTATGGTGGCCAGAAAGGCGAAGAGGATTGCGACCGAGTGCGAACCAAATTTCTCAATTCTATCTGTAATTTGAGACCAAATAGTCACAGATGTATTGCTCCGCCACGAAAGATTAAAATAATAACCTCTCGCGGATAGCGCCTTGAACCTAATTTGCAGTTAACCGCGCGGTCTAGGGGTTTTGTCGCTAGGTCGAGCGCAACTAACCGATCTCGTCCGCAGGTGATCCGATTCCAATATTGTCGCCCGATATGGGCATGGGGACGTTCATGATCTGACGAGAATGGTCGGAAGCCCGTCCGCCAGGCAAAAAATAAGCCCCGGTGTAAGGGCACCGGGGCGTTGTTGAAGTTTATTTGGCCAAATGGAGCCGCTTCGATTGGGGTTGGCGGCTCTCGTATTCGTGAATTACTTGCGGACGACCATGGCGGTGTCCTTGAGCTTGCCTTCCGCTGCCGCTGTCAAGATGGTTACGGTCGCCTGTTTCGCCGATCTGCTGGCTTGCTTCCGGCATTTGCTGTGATCCATCATATCTCTGACATCACGCGTATTATATGATCCGCAGACTTTGCGTATCGCGCCTTTGATACGACCTTCAAGAGTTGCCTTGCCAGCGTCGCTCAGCAAATTGAGATCACCATATTCAACAAATGCGGTCCGCACCTCGCGCGCTTGCGCATTGGCTGTTGCGGATAATCCGGTCGCCACCAATGTTGCAAAAGCTGCGGTAAAGACGGTTCGGGTGAATTGTGATTTCGCCATTCTGTCTCTCCAATATCTCGATCAGTCATTTTTCAATATGTAGAAAAGCCCGGAAAATCAGCAGAAATTCGACAAAAGATTAGGCATTTGTCGACCAACTCCGCACAGCTTCGACTAACGACAAATTTTCTTCGACAAATGTAACTGATTGTAACTTTTGTTACTATTCGGGCGGATGGCAAGCTGTTTTCTATGCTGCGCTGAAGCCCTGTTCACCTAAGCCAGCAGGCATTATCCAGTCCGAAACAGATTGTGGCGGAGCAATGATCTCGGCAATCTGGACTGTTGCAAAAAAGTTACAAATGCAAAAATACTTAGTTTCAATCTATCAGGATTTCTTGCGCGGACGAAATTGTGTGTCTAATAAAAATCACCAACAAAGCTGTAAGGGCAGCTTTCATAACAGACCTTGGCGCATGAGTAGCTAATCATGCGTCGAGGTCGATATTGAAAGGCTTGACCCATGAAGAATGCACGCTTTACTAATTTACAAACCACCGTTGCTCCCATTGCCCTCAGCCTCGCGCTGATTGCTTCGCCAGCCGGCGCACAAGACATCAATTCTGACAATCAGGATGTTGTGAGCGCCGATACTGCTGCCGATAATAGTGAAGCCCTGATCATCGTTACCGGCTCGCGTATTGCGCGGCCAGGCGTTGAATCGCCATCGCCGGTCACCGTTGTGGGTAACGAAGACATCAAGCTGCAGGGCACAACCCGCATCGAGGATATCCTCAATACGCTGCCCGGTGTTGCGGCCAGTCAAGCATCCGGGCTCGCCAATGGTGCGGACGGTACCGCAACGGTCGATCTTCGCGGCCTTGGTTCTACCCGCACACTCGCGCTGATCAACGGCCGCCGCATTGTTCCCGGGGATCCATCACCGACAAGCGGTTCGGCTGCGGATATTAATATCATTCCCTCAGCCATGCTGAAACGGGTCGAAGTCTTAACCGGCGGTGCCTCTTCGGTTTACGGTGCTGACGCGGTGGCCGGTGTCGTCAACTTCATCATCGATGATGAATTTGAAGGCTTCCGGATTGATGCCCAATATGGCGTCTATCAACATGACAATAACAACCAATTCATCCGGCCGTTCCTGAATGCCCGGGGTTTTCCTTTCCCCGACGGCAATACCGTGGACGGGGGATCAATTGACGCCACAGTCGCCTTTGGTTCCAAATTTGATGACGATCGCGGTCATTTCATGGTCTATGGCGGTTATCGCAAAATCAAGGCAGTGACTCAGGCCGAACGTGACTTTAGCGCCTGCGTTCTGCAAAATGTTGGCAGTGGCGCCAACCGTTGCGGCGGTTCGGCGACAACCCCGAACGGCAATATCCTGGTGTTCGATACAGCTGTTACGACCGGGACATCGACCTTCTATACTTTCGCGCCAAATCGCGGTCTGGTGCCTGGTGCTGGCGTCTTCAACTTCGCACCGTTCAACCATTTCCAGCGACCCGATGAGCGTTTTACCGCGGGCGCCTTTGTCAAATATGAAGTGAGTGATTCCTTCCGACCCTATATGGAATTCCAGTTCATGGATAATCAGACGGTCGCGCAAATCGCTCCGTCGGGTAATTTTGGCAATACCTTGACTTTAAATTGCGACAATCCGCTGATGTCTGCGGCGCAATCTGCGGTCATCTGCGATGCGGATAATCTCATCAGCGGTTTTGTCGGGACTTTCCCGGCCGCAACCACTGCACCGTTCAATCCCGATCCCACCGCTCCGCCGATCGACTTTCAGGACGGTCAGGGAGGAACCTATAATCAGGGCTATGCGCTGACCCTGCGTCGCAACATCGAAGGTGGTCCGCGTCGTTCAAATCTCGGCCACACGACCTTCCGCGGTGTCCTCGGTGCGAATGGCGACATTTCCGACGTATGGAGCTACGACGCCTATTACCAATATGGCAAAGTGGAATATTCGCAAGTTTATGACAATGAATTTTCCATAGCTCGGTTGACCCGTGCGCTCGATGCCGTGACCGACAATCGTCCCGGAAGTGCAACATTCGGACAGGTTGTTTGCCGTTCGCTCATCACCGCCGGTGATACGAACTGTGTCCCTTACGACCTGTTCGCTGGTGAAGGCGGAGCAAGTCAGGCGGCTGCAAATTATCTGAATGTGTCCGGCTTCCAAAATGGTGAAACGACCGAGCAGGTTGCCAATATTTCGTTCACCGGTGATCTCACCAACTATGGCATTGTTTTCCCATGGGCTGAAAATGGGGTGCGGATCAATGTCGGTGGCGAGTGGCGGAAGGAGACGCTTGAACTTGAGGTCGACACTGCGTTCGCGACCGGCGATTTGAGCGGTCAGGGCGGTGCCACGCTGCCGATTTCGGGCAATTTCGACGTTCTGGAGTTTTTCGCCGAGACGCAGATACCGATTATCGAAAATGGTTTCGTCGACCTGTTCGAGATCAATGCTGGCTATCGTCGGTCCCATTATGAAACCAGCGCTGATCGGACATATAATACAGACACGTTCAAGATCGGTGCCGAACTGGCTCCGATTCCGGACATTCGCTTTCGCGCGGTCTATAATCAGGCCGTCCGGGCACCGAATATTCAGGAGCTGTTCCGGACACCAGCTGTCGGTCTAAGCGGTTCAAATGATCCGTGCGCCGGGATTACCATCACAGCCACCGACTTTGGCTGTCTCGCTCAGGGCCTGGTTTTAGGCCAGGGTGTCACGCCCAACCCGGCTGGACAATATAACGGCCTGCTTGGCGGCAATGCCGACTTGCAACCTGAAACAGCCAAAACCTGGACGGCGGGCGTGGTTCTTCAGCCGAGCTTCGTTCCGGGGCTGTCAGTGACTGTCGACTATTTCAATATCAAAGTGAATGATGCGATCCGCACCTTCGGTGTCGATGCGGTCCTCAACAATTGCGTGACCAATGCTTCGGCGACGTTCACGCCTGCATCATGCGCGCTCGTCAATCGCGATGCGGCAGGTTCGCTCTGGCTGACGCCGGGCGGGTTTACCACTGACCTTCCGAACAATGTCGGCAGTCTGCAAACTTCGGGTATAGAAATAGCGGGCAACTATTCGGTACCCGTAAGCTTTGGTCAAATCTCCTTTTCGATGAATGGCACCTATCTCGACTCTTACGAGATCGAGAATGGCCTGACCAACGCCGACGGCAGCCGTGTCGCCTTCGACTGTGTAGGACTCTACGGACCTACCTGCAGTGTCGGTGGCACGTCAAATGCAGGCGCTCCATTGCCACGCTGGCGTCACAAGGCCCGTGTCTCGCTGAACATGGATTCCGGTATCGGTATCTCGGCTCAATGGCGATATGTTGGCAAGGTGACGGCTGAAACGGTTTCCTCTTTTGCGGCCCTAAATCCTGGTGGTCTGACAGACCATGCCGGGCCTGGTACCCGGATTTCGGCTATAAGCTATATCGACGCGGTACTGTCGTTCACTGTGGAAGAGACCTTCAATTTCCGCCTTGGTGTAAACAACCTGTTTGACAAGGAACCGCCACTGGTCACTTCGGGTGGTGGTGGAACCCCGAACCTGTGTCCGACTGGCCCTTGTAACGGGAACACCTATCCTGCGACATATGATTCTCTGGGGCGCTACCTATTCGCAGGCGTTACCCTCGACTTCTAAAGCCGAGTTGATTTATGATATTGGAGGGCTTCTCGACGGGAGCTCTCCATTTTTTGCGGCTGGCACTGTTCCGCCGACCGATGATGAGGCCAGTAAGATATGACCGGACAGTCCTCCGATTCAAGCGACGGCAATGATCTGCTGAACCAGGCTGTGCAGGCAGCGCGGGCGGGCAGATTCGTGCAGGCGAGGACGATCGCGGAAGGCGCACTCGAAGCGGGGCTGGGCGATGCAACTGCTCTTCACGGTTTTCTCGGCATGGTCTGTGCCCGTTCAGGCGATTTGCCAGTGGCCACGCAGCATCTTGCACAAGGACACGCGCGTCGACCGCAAGATATCACGATCGCTTGCAATTTGATCTCGATCCTGATGGATCAGGAACGCGAGAGGGAAGCTCTGGCGGTCGCCACTGCACAGCTGATGCAGAGAGATGTCAGCCTGAGAGTTGCCCGCTTCCGCGGGTTTCTTGCACAGAAACTGGAAGATTTTGCCGCTGCGGCTGAGGCTTATGAGTTCGTCATCGACAAGCAGCCCGATGATTTCGAATCCTGGAACAATCTTGGCAACGCCCGCGCTGGTCTGGGCAATCATGAAGGCGCCGTGACCGCATTGCGGCGAGCGATTGAAATTGACGCCAAGGCAGCGCCAGCCAGGCTCAATCTGGTTTCTGCCTTAGAGGCGCTCGATCTGCCAGAAGAGGCTGAAGCCGAGCTGGTTAAAGCGATTGACGAATTTCCGGACGACTCCCGTCTACCTTATCAACTCTACATATTTTACAAAATGCAGTTCAGGCAGGAAGAGGCCGTTGCGGCGCTGATAAAGGCAGCTGACCGCGACCCGGCTTCTGCCGATATCCAGTTGAAGCTGGCAATCGAATATGGTGTGTTGCGGCATACGGAAGCGGCCGAGCGGGCTTATAAGCAGGTGATCAAACTCGATCCAAAGGAGCTCGACGCCTATCTCGGTCTCGCCATTCAATATGAGCATAGCAATCGCGAAGATGAGTTCGCGCCGCTGATCGCACTAGCCGAAGCCAATGGTCTTGAGGATGGCGCGCTCGGCTTTCTTCGCGCGCTGGAATATCGGCGGGCCGGGCAATTTGCGGAAGGCCTCGAAAGCCTGTCCACAGTACCGGCCGAGATAGAAGCGGAGCGCACCGCACATATCCGGGCGACGCTGCTGGATCGTCTCGGCCGATCAGACGCGGCTTTCGCTGCCTTTGAGGAGGCCGCGCGCCTGCATCAGGACAACCCGACGGAACCGCTCCGGCGAGCCCAAGAGTTTCGCGATGAGCTGCGCACGGAAATCGACCTGCTGACGCCCGAATGGATCTCGACATGGTCGTCCAGAAAAGCTGTAACCGACCAACCAGACCCGGTATTTCTCGTCGGATTTCCACGATCAGGAACCACTTTGCTGGACACTTTGCTAATGGGCCATCCGAAGGTCACTGTGCTTGAAGAGCAGCCGCCATTGAACATTGTCGATAATGCGATTGGCGGACTGGCCGCGCTTCCTGCCCTTGGTCAAGAGGATATTGCCCAGGCACGCAGAGATTATTTTGCGGAAGTGCAAAAGATTGAAGACGTGCCAATATCGAATCTGCTGATCGACAAGTCGCCACTTTTTTTACATAAACTGCCGCTCATTCAACTGCTTTTCCCCAATGCGCGTTTCATCCTGGCCATGCGTCACCCATGCGATGTTTTGCTGAGTTGTTTCATGAGCAATTTCCGCCTGAACTCGGCGATGTCAAACTTTCTTCGGCTCGAGGATGCGGCGCAATTCTATGATCTCTCATTTCAACATTGGCAGCATTCGTGCGAACTTTTCCCGGCCAATATCCATCTCATCAGATATGAAAAGCTGGTGGAGGACGTCGAAAGCGAGGTGCGGCCATTGCTCGATTTTCTCGAACTCAAATGGTATGATCAAATCCTTGATCACCAGCGCACGGCCAAAGCGCGAGGGCTGATCACCACCGCAAGCTATTCGCAAGTCACCGAACCAATCTACAAACGGGCCAGCGGTCGCTGGACCCGCTATCGTGAAAATCTCGAACCGGTTTTGCCAATTCTGAAACCCTGGGTGCAACGCTATGGATATTCGCTCTAGCCAGTCTTCAGCATCCAGCATGGATCAATGTTCGAGTGGGCGTTCCACGCCAAAAAGGATTGCGTCATTGTGAAGCCGCGCTTTGGAGAATTCATATTGGCCATTGAAGGTCATGAATTGGGACGCTTGCTGATCGGTTGATTTGGTCAATAACGATTGTTCGAAGTGCTTATTTTACTTCGATATCACGCTCAATTTTAATGTATCGACTATCGTAAAATCTGTGATGCAATTTGGACAGTATGACTGAAATTATAACATTAACCTGTCTTGCTTCTGCTCCGTTCAGGACAATATTTGGACGGATTTCCTGATCGCTGGCGCCGTATCGCCAGGACTGAGGAATTTGACAATGTGACAGTGGAAAGCGTTCTGATGACGGCTGCTGATAGAGTAATCGAGCAGATCGCTGAATATAAGGGGATTGAGACAAATGTTCTATGGTCACGTCATCCCGCAAGCGGTCACTGGAACACGTTAGGAATCGATCTTGTCCACGATTCTGAAAATGAATCTGCAGAACAGATAAGCCAGTCCACCTCCTCCAAGGACAACAAGCGTCAATACAAACTTATCCCAATCATTGTCACGGATCGAGATCCCGCAAAAAAATAATCCGGCAATGGCGAATAAAATGAACGTTTGGCGCGTATTGTTAGCAATTCTGGAGACCCTTTTGTCGCTATGGTTGCTTTTCATTTTGAGCCTTTTTTCAGTCCATGAACGGCTTATTTGACGGCCTCGGCAAAAGCAAATTTGTGATGACAACAAAAAACGAACTTGCGTTCGCTTCATCCCGAAAGCAAATATTGGCGTAGTTACGCACTAGCTGGACTGGATGCGGTCATCGCTGCGCCAATTTTCGCAACCTTGCTGAACGTTTAGTGAGAGTGGAGATTGAGACTTGCTGAACAGGAGCAGATCTATGTCCATTCCTCCCCATCCCCAAAATTTTATGAGTACTGAATTTTGGTCCACAAACGTCTCGACAAGTTTGGCATAGTCAAAATAGACATAGTCGCCGCGCCGAACAATTGATTCAATCAGCAAATATTTTACTATGTCTGGTTGTTGCGGAAGAGTTCCGATCTTCGTCAATAGGAAGCAATTCGTAATCGACCTGAAAGAAAGAGAGGTTTCCTCGATTATTTCCGAAATTTCGAGACTTGTTAGATGCAATAACGATTGGGAGTTTATCTCTTGATAGTGGTCTAGATAGACTTGAGCATCGACAACTCGTGACAATTCCTGAGAACGTAGATACTTTTGCAACGCCGTCTTTGGATTGAGAGAGCTATTCGCCGAGAAAGCTTAGTCCCTGTCGGATATTGTAAGCCTTGTGATGAATCGGAGTTGAGCCACTATCGCTTTGTCATAGTTCTCATCACTAGCGTCGAGTTGATCAAGGAAGACGTAGTCACATCGAAAATCCTCCGGTTTCACGAATTCCAAATGATCTAAACCTGCATCGCTGCCATCAGCAATCAAATCAACAATCTCATGACATCTTCGCATTGAACAATATATATAGTTCTCGGCTTTAATATCCACCCTCATGTATTTGCCGATAGAATATCCTGAAAAGTTAAACTTCTAAGAAAGCTTCGTCACGATTTTGCATTTTCTCTAACATCGATGTCCACTTTTGTGCGCTTAGCGAACACTGGCAGCCTGACCATCACGCATAGCCATTTGGGCATTTGGGTGCAGCATTGATCTGATTGTGATCAAAGTCATTGCAATTTCATTTTTGCGATGCATTGCTTCCCAATCCGTTATCGATCGGTTTTGTTGGAGTTGTTCGCCAATGCGTCTTTTCTGGACATGTCTTTTGAGTGTCTGCTGCTCGCATCTCGCTTTTGTCGATGCCGTGATGGCGCAGCCCGTTGATCGTGCGGGGCGTATTTCGGGTACGATAGTATCCACCAAAGGTGGTGAACAGGCCAATCTCGTGCCTCGCAAAACCTGGCGCCGGGCGGTTGTGCGTCAGAAATTGAAAGCCGGCGACGTCCTGCGCACCAACCGGTCTGGTACACTGGCTATTGTGTTCGCAGATCGTACCCAGGTTCGCCTGGGTCGCAATTCCACGCTCGTCGTCAGGGAAGTCCGCAACGGAACTCCCTCACAGCTGCGATTGAGACGCGGCAAGATTTGGGGACGCAGTCCCCGCGGACAAAGCAATTTGTCGGTCGAAACACCGTCGGCAACAGCGGCTATCAGAGGCACCGAATGGGCCATTCAGGCCGATGAGGATAGCGCGCAATTGCAGGTGTTTTCCGGGTCGGTTGAACTGACCAACGAATTGGGACGCCTGCTCGTTGGAACTGGCCAGGCGGCGCGGGCGGAGCGCGGCATTGCTCCGGTTCGAGTCAATTTGGTCAATCCGGTCGGACGCGAACAAATGCTCTATTTCGTCGATCTGGCTGACGGGCTTGATCTGATGGGAACGGACAATCCCGTCGTGCAGCAGGCGCGCCAGAATTTGGCTATCGAAGATTGGCAAGCCGCCAAAAGAGACTTCACATCGCTGGCAAATTCGACGGATTTATCCGAACAGGCCATGGGCGCATATGGCCTCTATGTTGCCGCCGTCAAATCTGGTGAGATTCCGGAGCAACCTCGTCTGAAAAATAGCAGTGAAGGTTATCTCGCTCTGATTCTCATGGCGGCTTATGATGGTGATTTGCGTAAAGGTCTCGAATTTGCAGATGAGGCTTTGCGGGCATTTCGTCAGACACCCGAAATTCACGTTGCCAAGGCCAGAGTAGAAGTCCTGCTCGGGGAGCCCGGCAAGGCGATGAAAACCCTGTCATCCGCTCTGGACATATTCCCCGACAGCGACAGGCTGATTGTTGCCAAGTCGGACTGGTTGCGTGAATATGGTGGCCAACCGAAAGCCGCAAGAGATCTGGTGAAGCTTGTCGTTGCGAACCATCCCGACAATATCCTGGCCCGGAAATCGGCAATAAAAAACTGGATGGCGATTGGCGGCACAAGCGAGGCCGCCGCAATTTTGACGCCAGCATTGGTGCAAAGGCCAATGGATAGCGAATTGCTTGCACTACAAGCACAATTATTATTGGCGGAAAACAAGCTGGACGCGGCCAAAATGGTGATTGATCAAGCGTTGGAACGGGACGGCGTAAATCCGCTCATCTATAAATCGCTGTCTGCCTACTGGGCGCGCAAGGACAAATTGAAAATCGCGCTCGATACATCATTGACTGCCTCGGCCATCAATCCCGATTTTGGGCTGGGATTTTTGACATTGGCCCAGATCCAATATGATCTGGGGGAGGGGGACCTTGCGTTTCAGCAGCTTGATGTCGCAGAACGTCTTGATCCAAATAGCCCAGCGATCCCGCTGGCGCGAACAGCCATCGCGCTGCATCGCTTTGCCGCCGACGATGCGATCGTGAATGCGCGAAAATCCCTGCAATCCTATCGTGCGCGCGGCGGCGAATATTTCAATCTATCCGAAAATCGGGAAACCGGCAGTCTGGTTTCGCAGGCGTTTCGCTTCCTTGATCTGGAAGGATGGGGGCGATATTATGCCGACCGCGTCTTTGACAGTTTCACGCCTTCGAGCTATTTTGATCAGGCGCTTAACCAGACACCGGGGCCGTTTCTGATCCGCAATTTCGACGGCAGCTTCAACGCGCAGCAGAGTCAGAATTTTGATACAGTATCCAGTTTTCTCCAGGGTTTGGCGTTGGAGCCGCTCAGCGTCGCAAGCTCAGATCGGCGGCTGCGTTTTGACAATGGCAATTTCTTTGAAGCCGGCATTGGCGGATTCTATTTCAACGAAGACCTGCGCAATGTCCGGCAAATTCTCGGCGGTGTGGATGCAATAGTCGATCAACCCATTCCGATCGCAGTCAATATAGATGCGCGATATTCCGATAGCGGAGATCGCCGTCGGCGCCCCGACCTTGATCCTTTTTCGCGCCGGCAAGGAAGCGATGATTGGCAAATTCAGGGTTTCGCCGGAGCCGAACTGACATCTTCGGACAATATTGTCATTACCGGAGAATATAGCGATCAAAGCGCTGATTCCGAAACCAATATCTTGACGCAGATTGATGACCGGTTTGAGTTGCGCGAGCGGGTTGAAAGGGAAAACCGATTTCTTTTCGGGCTCTGGAGCCATGAATTTGGCTATCGTGACATATTGACCGTTGCAGGCGGACTGGGTGGAGAAGATCGGTCCATCTCATCGCTCGATGTCTCCTCGGCCAATCAGACCCCTGATACGCTTTCCAGCACGAACAGCAAATTCCATTATCTAAGTGTGAACTACGCAAAGGGTTTTGGTTCCCTGGATTTTCGGCTGGGGGCGGAATATAGTGATGCCAGTATCCGGGCAAGCAGCAGCCGGTTTGATTTTGGAGATCCAGCAATTGCCGCGATTTCAAACGGAAACCCGTTTGTTACCACGATATCCGAATATCGTGCCCATGCCGACCTGCGCTATCAAGCCTCCGAAAATCTGGTTCTTCAGGGACAATTGGAATATGTCAGCGGAGAGTTGGCATCCTCACAGGCAGGAAATCCAAACATACCCGGACCCGACCAGTTCAGTCGACTGAACTGGCGGATCGGGATATCCTATGAGCCGGTAGAGGGACAATGGCTCCGGGTTGCAAATCTCCGTGAAAATAACGGTCTGTTTGATTTCAGTTTCCGGCCGGTTGCCGTAGTTGGGTTACAGCCTAATACGGCTCCCAATTTTCGCCTCAGTCGCAGCGATAGCACGATTGTCCGGTGGGATGCCGAATGGTCAAATCGCTTTTTCACCAGCGTTGAATTTCAAACTCAGGAACATGAGTCCGTGCGCTATTTCATTCCCGATTTGCCAATTGATGTTTTCGGCAATCCTGTGACGATTGATCGGGTGAATATCGAAGCCAATTACTGGCTGGGTCACAATATCGGACTGCGCGCTTCCTATGCCTATACCAATAGCAATATCGCCGGGACGTTCATTACCGGAGCAAATGCCAACCAGGCTATCGGCCCTGCATTTGGGTGCTCTACCGATGACGGGCCATTTTCCAATTTGTGCCGGTTTGAACAGGGCGACCAGCTCCCTTTCGTGCCAGGCCATTTTGCGCGCGGGTCGGTCATATGGTCATTGCCCGCGCCCACCCGGCTAAGACTGAGTTTGGCAGGCAGCTATATCGGGGATCAGACGGGCGATATCGGGACGGCTGTGGATGACGCACTGATATTTGATCTGCGTATCAACTGGCAAGCTTTGGATCGGCGCGTCATCTTTGATCTGGCTTTGCTCAACCTCTTTGATGCGCAATATGACAGCACAACTGCCGTCGCCGCGCCACGCTTTACCGTTCTGGCCGGTGTCGGGTTCCGCTTCTAATGGACAAACAATTTTTCAACCGCAGCTTGTCCATCCCGCTGGTACTGGCTGCCATTGCGCTTTTCATTGCCGGTCTCGGTACGACAAGCTGGTGGCGCGATCTCGAGGGCCGGGCATTTGATATTCTGTCTGTATATCAGCCGGAACGGCCTGAGACGCCCGGTATTATCATTGTCGCGATTGACGAGCCCAGCATGACCGCCGTTGGTCAACAATGGCCGTGGCCTCGCTCAAAACATGCAGAATTGATTACCCAGTTGCGCAAAGCGGGGGCAGCGGCAATCGCATTTGATGTGATCTTTGCGGAACCAACCGTGGCTGACGAAGACCAGTCTCTGATCAATGAGATGGGGCCGGATATCATCCTTGCTGCCGATGAAAGTCTGGTGGAGCGACCCTATGGCTCCACGTTGATTCGCACCGAGCCGATGCTGGACTTGCTTGATGCCGGAGCAAAAACAGGAATTGCCAGTCTTTCGATGGATGGTGACGGCGTACTGCGCACCATTCCCCGATATGAAGATGGTTTTATGGCGATGCTGTTGAAAGAGACCGGCGGCGGAGCAAAGCTGGCCAACAATGGCGGGAAGCTCCTGCAATATTTTGGCGGAGCCGGGAGCTATCCAACAGTATCCTATTATCAGGCACTCGATCCGGATAATTTTCTTCCTCCGGACTATTTCAAAGGTCAGATCGTTATGGTCGGTTTTGCTCTGCAAGCGACAGCCGATGTCGGTGTTGCAACGCCGGATGCCTTTGAAACGCCATTTACATTGCAGACCAAACAATTGACGCCAGGTGTAGAAGTACAGGCAACGATCTTTGACAATTTGCGGAACAATCTATCCATCACTCCGGCGCCAGCCTGGCTGAAATGGGTCATGCTTCTGGTGGGCGCCGTCGTTGCCTTATCCATATCGCGCCCGAAAGCACCTTGGAAGAAAATCGTAATATTGATGGGAGCGGTGGCAGGAAGCGTGATCGGCTCTTGGCTGGTCTTGCGATTTGGTCGCTTCTGGATAGCTCCCAATGGGCTAGCGTTGATGATGATATGCGGTGCCATCTCGATCGCGGTCCGTGATTTTGCGGCTGAGCAGCGTCAGCGGAGACAAGTTCAAATGGCTTTTGGTCAATATCTTTCCCCTGAAATGGTGGAGAAAATTGCTGCCGATCCGAGCCTCCTCAACCTGGGCGGCGAACGCCGGGAACTGACGATATTATTTTCCGATATTCGTGGCTTCACGTCCATTTCAGAAGCGATGAAGGATGATCCAATCGGCCTGACGCGGATGATCAATACCATCCTCACCCCGCTATCGGATATTATCATGGAACATGGCGGTACGATTGACAAATATATGGGCGATTGCATCATGGCCTTCTGGAATGCGCCGCTCGATGATCCGGACCATGCCTTGCACGCTATCCAGGCGGCCCAAAAAATGCTGGCGGCGATGGACAAAATCAATCGCGATATCCAGGAATTGCATAGCGACATCCAGATTCCACCGATCAAGATGGGAATTGGGATCAATACCGGAAGCTGCGTTGTCGGCAATATGGGGTCGGACCGTCGTTTCGACTATTCGGTCCTGGGTGATGCCGTTAATCTGGCGTCGCGTCTCGAAGGAAAATGCAAAGACTATGATGTCGATATTCTGGTCGGTGAACATACTGCCGGCGCTGTGAAGTCCCTTTCATTTCAAAAAGTCGATCGAATTCAGGTTAAGGGTCGGTTGGCCGAAGAGCAGGTTTATACAATAAAACAGCAGTAGACCAATTTTCATCTCCCAGATGTTAGGAGCCACAGACAAGCTAGATTCCTCTTTTGCACCCAAAGTGGGCACAGCATTGTACCTATGTCTAGCTTTTGGCAATTTTGCGAGCTTCACCAAAGACCATTTCCGGAACCTGATGAATTGCGAGACTGCCCACATTTTCCAGCGGGCCGAGCAATGTAAATCCATAGAGTCTGCAAAACTTCTCTGCCATTTTGGGCGGCGCTAGGCCGTCCTCCTTTCCGCAAATCATTTTGACTGGCGCATCTATATCATGGCAATATCGTGACCAATCGCTGGCGGTCAGCACCGCCTGCTGAGCCGTTGCCTCATAGCCGTCTTCAAAAGTGCGCTGCATCGACCGTTTCATCAATTGCACAACATCCAGCCGGTGCAGTGCCTCAATATCTGCTGCACTATCGCCATAGATACTTTCAAAAAAGGCCGCCCCTTGTCCGCGGCGCACCATCGCAGCCGTCGCTGCAAAATAGAGGCGCACAAATGAAGGTGCAATTTTGGCCAAGCGTAACGGCGCTCGATATCCAAGCGCCAAATGAGAAAAATCATTGGCGTCATCTGCTGGCAAGACCCCGCCCGCCATTACCAGGCCGCAAAACCGCTCTGGATCTCTTTGAACGGCAGCAAGCCCATAGGGGGCCGAGACTCTTGCAGTTACCACAACGCAGCTTTTTATCTTAAGGGAATCGAGCAAAAAGATAAGGCGATCAACAAACTCGTCAACCGCATCAAGCCCATGGTTGTTCATACTGCTACCGGCGTAAAACGGTAACCAGGGTGCTATGACGCGCAAGCCCTGTCCATTGACAGCGTCCAATTGTCGCTGCGATAAATATGCACCGTCAACTGTCGCATGAAGATATAATACCGGCGCGCCCTCTGGCGCGCCATATATTTCATAGGGAAGATCACTTCCATCTGGCAGGGGCAACCGTCTTGATTGGATTGTTGAATCAGCAACGTTTTCGACAAATTGTGAAGTCAAATATGCACTGTGGAACCCAGCATAGAGAGATATTAAATCGGTTTGCGATCCGATAGCGAGTTTTCTCAATAAGGCCTTTAATTGGGTTCGCGCGGTCGCAAGCGACCTTTTCCTCTGATCAGCAAATTCACGAACGGTAAGGCCGTTGACAATATGCTCTGCCAGTTTTTGTTCAGTTTGGGTCAATTCAAGTGTAGCGGCAAAGGCAGCTCCGCTTCGATCGTTCCATCGCAGGCGCATCGCATGAAATTCGGCAATAATCTTGTCTTTGCCGGACACCCCAACTGCAAATAACATACCCGCTTCATCATCAGGACTCTTATGCAACCGGAAAATTGCCGATTTGGCTCCATCTGAGCCTTTCATGAGATTTGTCAATTGCGTGATCGCGGCGTGATCGAAGCCAAGCATCCAATCCGGAAGTGGCTGCATCAATTCCATTTTGATATCGTCGAAGATATTCGCGTTGAAGTCTATGATCTGCAACCTGTCCGTAATGGCAAGATCTGCTTTTGAAGATGGATTTTCTTCGGCCACCAATTGATAAGTTGCAAAGTCACTCCCAACACTTGGGTCAATCTCGTTCAACAACTGAATCACATTGGCAAAATGCGGCTGAAGAACTGCTTCATCGGTCGCGGTTGGGCTTTGTAAATCGTTGAGCAACTTTAAGAGGCGTTCCGGTTTAGCAACCACCGCATAAGCATCGCCAACAAGGTGATCGAATGAGTTTCCCTGCATCAAACCTCAATAGAAAGAGGCTGGATAAACTCAAGCCGTATTTGTGGCGCATCATTCTCTTTCGCAAGCGATGCTCAACATTGAGACATACCAATACCCCATATGGTGTATTCCCCCGCCACGTTCATTTGATATTTCCTCCGCAGAAAATCAAACGGAGCAATTTTATGAATATGAAGATTATCGGCGCCTTCGCAGTGGCCGCCATCGGTTTAGGCGGAACCGCCGGAGCTGATGCACAATTTAGTGGTTTGGGTAATTCCATTAAGAATGAAGCCAAAAAGCAAAAGAAAAAAGCAGAAAGAGACGCCGCTCGAGAAGCAAAGCGTGCCTTGGACAACGCCGTCGACGGTCAAACGCCTGTAAGAGTTTCTGGGGGATCCACGACTGGCGGCAGTGGAAACGGTGGACCATTGGGGAAGCCATCAGCCAGCCTGACCAATTACACAAAATGCGCCGGCTTGCCGCTGTCAAACATCACTATCGGAAAGCTCGGAAGCTATAGTTTCCAACAGGGTTTTAGTAAGGAAAAACGCACTGGATTCATCAATCGACGCCCAGCCAAGGCTGATGCCTGTATTTTGAATTCAGGTCTCCAAAAAGATGAGATTCTCTATTTTGAGGTAGATGAGTCAAGTTACCGCAAAACAAGAAATGGCAGCAACTATACATTGCAATGTGTAAATTCCGATAACCCTGGGGGTGGCACGGTTCCAATACACGGCACCAATGGCAGCAGCGACAGCTATCTGGGCGATTCTCATATGAAACTGGCTTGCGGCAACAGCGAAGGATTGAGTGATTGTGCGAACGGGAAGAATTCTGATCGCGCCAGCGCACATTCCGCAGACCTTAAAAAACGTAGCAAATATGGCGCTAGTTTTCTGGCACGTGCAAATGACCTTTCCAAACGTGGTCAATCGAAACGTCTATATTGTCAGTTTTACGACAAAAATTCCGGCAAGAGTCTCGTCGCCTTCGAGATGATGAGCAAAAGCCCATATGACTAGATTCGACATTTAATCAAACGAGCAGGGAGTATCCAAATGAATGTTCATATTATCGCTATTGCAGGCGCAATGGCAATCGCCACCACACCATCTGTTTCTTTTGCCCAATCCAGCAGCACCAGCGTGCCAAAGGATGGCAGCTGCCCGTCAGGTTTTAAATCCAGCGGATCCAAATGTGTATCGACGGGTGGTAAACCTGCCATCACAAAAGTTGGTTCATGCCCATCGACATTCAAATCTTCTGGCAACTATTGCGTCGGGACCAGCAATAGTTCTTACGCTGAACTGCGCAGTGGTAGCTGTTCTTCTGGCCTCAAAACGGCGGGGAAATATTGTATAAAATAGCCAGCCCGGTATCTAGTTGACATATTTCTCTCAGGGCGCACCAGCAATGGTGCGCCCTTTTTGAAGCAGAAAGATATATGACGAATGTTCAGTCGATAAGAAGCCGGTCTTTTTCATATTCCTTCAAAAATAATTGCTGATGCGCGGTCCACAGATGCGCCTAAAGCGGGTACTAGCGGCGCGGCTGCTAAACCCCGAAAGCGGACATAAGATCGAAACATTGAATGCTTATCTATTTCCCGATAAGTTCGAGCACTCTACTCCAAGATTCCTCTTTCGCATGTTGTTCAAAGCTCTTTCCTCTTATAGTTTTCAATGAGGTATTCGCACCTGCCTTGATAGCAAGTAAGGCTATATCCTCATTTTCAGTTAGAAATAGCAGCGACGAGGAGTAAACCTGCCCGCCAGAGCTATCCTCGCTGCCAGCATCGACATCCGCCCCAGCAGCCAGAAGTATTGAAACGATTTCTGGTTCAGCGTCATTTGCATGCTGTAATGCAGTCCAACCGATGCCGTCCTTGGCTTCAATATTTACGCCTGCCTGAATTAGCATTTTTACGACTGCAACCTTATCTGTATCTTTTGCACGCGGGTAATATGCATAGTTCAAAGTTTTAATCAGCGGAGACGATTTTTCTAGCTTTACGCTCGCTCCCCTTTTTAAAAGAGCGGAAACCAAAAACGGGCTATTGGCACTGGCAGCATCCGCTAGCATTTTGTCTTTCTGGTTTTGAGACACGCTATCCAATATAGTCTCATCATCAAGACGTTTGAATAATTCCAACCACCCCATTTCGATTGCGCCGGATAGAGCCGCTGCATGAAAACTTATATCCTCGGGATAATCTTGGCGGTCACTTACATTTTTTAGTTTTCCTCCCAAAGATATCCCTTGGTTCAGCAGGTCAATGGCGACGCTTTCAGGTGCCCCGTGAATTGCCTTGATCAGCATGTTTTGAGCCTCTTTGGACTGAAAATTAAATCCAGTTTTTCGCAAAGACGTTACGGTTCGCGAATTGCCCGTCACCCATCGTTCGGTATCGGTGATCTTATCAATTGTGTTTTCCAAATCGTGGATAGCGGTGGGCATGCCCATTTCAAGTCCTGAATAATTTTCAATTTTCTTCTGCTGTTTTCCGGCATTGAAAGTTAAAGTATAAGTTGGACTATGGTTGACGGCGGCTTCATATTTTTCTCTGAATGACCAAAAGTCAGATTTTCGAAAATCGTCGAGTAAATCCATAACTGCGGTTTTAGAGATTTCGTAGGCGTGTTCGCCTTCTACCAATGTATAATATCGACCTTCATATGTAACTTCTCCATTTCCGGATATAGTCACGGTATAGTCGGGACACATTCCGTAACAAGAAGAACGCTCTAATGTGATTTGGAACTCGTCGCTCACTACATCAGGGAACGGAATCTTGTTAACTGGCAGGATTTCAGGCGGGTATATATCGATGGATATTTTGATTCTGACTTTTATAGCCTTCCCGTTCTTCAAAAATGGTTGAAACGTCCATTTTCGAGCTTCTGCTTCGGCTTGCGAGCGAAATTGATCGGTGCGGATAAAATCGGGGTCATTGGCTGAATCTCGGTTAGATGAAACATGAGTAACATCACCTTTTTCGTCCACAATAACATCAAAGCCAATATGATTGCCGTTAAACACAACCTTGGGAGAGCGAACAAAGTCTAAGCCTGACTTCTTGTTCGCGAGCATTTCCAAATGGTTTTTGACCGCTAAACCTGCATATGGATTGGAGTTTCCGGTATCGGTGCAAGCACTCAACGCCAATATTAAAGTAAGTACCACGGTTATGATTTTCATGAGATCACACTAACTTCAGTTTTTTGATATTCAATCATCCAGAAAACAGAAGGCTTAGGCAAATACTTTCAATCAACGTAGAACCGGGAGTGTCCGCTTTTGCGCCCAAAGCGGATGGTGTGGATGGCTCCT
>LXYP01000021.1 GCA_001650955.1 Sphingomonadales bacterium EhC05 | reverse complement strand
AAATTGGGAGAGGGTGTTTGGGGGGGCATAACTTCATTGCGAGCGCAGCGTCGAAGAGGTGGGATTGTTCTTGGCAAGCTGCCGAGGGCATTTGCCCGACTAGGCCCCCCCACCATCCTGCGGATGGTCCCCCTCCCCATGCTGCGCACGGGGAGGATGGCTTCCCCTAAACCGCCTCGCCAAATAGTCTCACTCTTTTGACACGACAAAATTCCTCTATTGCTGCCCATCTACCGCTGATCCGCTCGCGGGAAACCTGCACCAGGCTGCTGTCTCCAACATCAGGACGATCAAAAGCTCGGACTAATCCGTGACCACGCCCGCCGATCGCAGGAGGGAGGTCGCGCGCTGGACGAGGGCGTCGTTGACGATGACCCGGCTCAGCAATTCCTCGACTTTCTCGTCTTCGCCATTGCCATAGGATTTTTTCAGCCTCCGCCAGGATTCCCGCGACTTGTCGATTTCGCCATTTTTCGCATAGACCATCGCCATCGCCAGATCATAATAAGGGCCGACCCCGGTGCTCGACGGCACGATTTTTTCGGCGAACAGCAAGGCCTCGCGGTCCTTGCCTTCGGCCACGAGGGTGAAGACCATCGCGGTCTCGGCAATGATCGAACCGCGTGGATCGAGGGCGATTGCCTGCCGCAGATATTTGGTCGCCCCCGGGTCGTCGCAGGCAAAGAGATAGGCGCCGGTCTGGGCCTGAAAATCGGCATCATAGGGGTTGATCGCCACGGCGCGTTGCGCAAATTCCTTGCCGCGCACGCAACTGCCGCTGAAAAAGGCAGCGCGGGCGACGGCAAAATTTGCGGTTGCATCGTCCGGAGCAGTCAACAGCGCTCTTGTCGCATAATAGGCGCCAGTCTCGGGATCGGGCTTTCGCCCCGTTGCCTGCTCCCGTAAAAATGACATGAAGGATGCCGCCGCGAGAATTGCGCCATTTTGCGGGTCTTCCTGCAAGGAATCCAAAATACATTTGTCGACAACCGGCAGCAGCGCCGCGTCGCGATTGGTTCGATAGCTGTCAAACCGCAGCACACAGGCGTAACCACGCAGCTGATCGGCATCGAGATAGCGGCGCTGATCGTTGGCGATCGCGCCATAGACGCCCGCTATTCGGCCAACGACCGGCCCGAGCAGCGCGGGATAATCGGAAACGGAGCCGGCAAAGGGGATCACAGTGGTCCATATTCTCTCGCCCCGGGCCAGCGACACGACTGAGAATTTAGCAGCATTTTCAGTTCCTTGCTGAAAGACATCAACATGCAAACTATAGGCATTCTCTTTTTTCGACACGCCATGTTCTGGAGCGGCTCCAGCCGCCAATCTGATGTGCGAGGATCTCGAAAATGCATCGCCGAGGAAGATATTCAGGTCAGAGACCACCCGGTCTTCAGCCAAAGGGCTGGTGACTTTCGGGGTCAATATATATAATTTTGGCGGCCGTTTCGGGTCCGCCTGCACCGCGTCGGAACCCGACATATGCTCGGAGATCAGCATCCCAATCAAGGCGATCATGCTCAGGCCGAGCAATATCGTGATCAGGAAATAGGGATTGCGAAAATTTGACTTTTTATCCGACGCCATCGTGTCAGCGACTGGTGTCGGAATGCCATTGGCGGTTGCCGCCATTTTTGCCGTTGCTGCCGGCTGGCCTGTTTCTGCGGTCGCTGCTGATGCTGTTCTTTCATCCGCACCGCGATCGACAGGTTCAAAGTCAATCGCATAGACGCCCATCGGTATCGAAATCGCGGACGCGAAATCCTGACGGGCATAATGGGATGCCAGCAATTTTCTCAACCGGCCGACCTGAACGCGCGGATAGCTGTCGGCCTGGACATCAAAATCTTCTGCCCGCCCGAGGCCATCTGTGGCCACTTGATAGGCTTTCGGCGGGTTATCGGGATTGGCAATCGCTTCATCGACCAGATAGGTCAGCAATTTTGACATGACCGGCGATCGCAGAAAATCTGGCGACTGAAGAACTGTTTCCAGCTCTTGCCTTAGTCGACGTTCATAATCGTCGCCGCTAACCAATGCCACAATCTACGCCCCTTTTGTCAAACAGGGTAATCAACAGTCCCATTTCCATCTTTGCCGAACCCATTGTCTCAAATATGGTGACAGTTTTTCATGCTGACCCATCCGGCACTGCCTAGAATGATATGATCATGGACCGAAATACCCAATTCATGCCCCGCCATCATCAGCCGCTTGGTACAATGAATATCTGAATCGCTGGGCTCTGGATCACCAGACGGATGATTATGGGCCAGAATAACCGCGGTCGAACCAAGTTCCAAGGCCCGCCTGAGAATTTCGCGCGAGTAGATCGGCGCTTCGGATATGGATCCGCGCGCGACAGCTTCATCTTTGATCAATTTGTTGCGGCTGTTCAAAAAGAGCACGCGCACTTCTTCGACGGGCAAATTTGCCATCCCCAAGAAGAGATACTCGATCACATTGCGCGCGCTGGACAGACAGATTCGATCACAGGGCTTTGGCCGTATGGCTTCCAGCAGCGTCTGGTAAACGGCAGCGAGGAGAAACGACACCGGATCATCCCGGTCTGCCTCGCGATTCCCGGCCAGTACGGCCGAAAGTGAACCATATTGATGAACCAATTCGTCGGCCCGCCGCGACGGGTCCGCAATTTGTGCTGCGCTCAGGAGCTGCTCCAGGATTTGTCGGTCCCGAAGCGCCTCACACGCTGGCGATGGCGCCAGGTACCCGCCACCAATATCAGGATCATCGGCAGCGACCATATTCCAATCAGAATAGCGTAAGCGCGCGGTAATAGCTCTGGAATGAGCAGGATCGGAAGATGTGTCAGCACCTGTATCACTTGCATCGCGCATAACCATAAAGTCCAATATCTATCAGCGTAGAGAGCCAGGAATAACAAGCATAGCAGCATCGCTGCATCTACAATCATAATCCCCATTTCGACGTGCATGAATCTGGTTACTGTGGTGGATACCATGGAGATTGACAGCAGATATCCGGCCAATAATATCATCGCTCCGATGCGCTCGGGTGCTCCACCCTTCCAGACGGAATACCCAAGCGCAAGCAGCAGCAAAGCGCCAAATAGCATGGCGATTGTCACTGCCGGTCGACCCGCGGGTGTAAAAGCCGACCGACAATATGTTGATCAGCTATTCGAGACGGCTTGAAGGTGGGCCGTTGAATCATGCGTTTGCAATTCCCCATTTTCTGGACATCCCACCGGACCCCAATTCACCGTACGTAAGCCGGCCTCGTCCTTATCTTCCACCAAATGTTGATGTGCTGCAACGATTTCCCGATAGCTCTGGGCTGTCGCCGCCGCGGCTTCAATCAATCTGTCGGATGCCTCAACTCCGGCCGAAAGTGAAAATTTCGTTCCCGGGGCGAGACGCGCGGATGCGATACCGCTCATCAATTCCCCTATTTGCAAAATTGCCAGATTCAAAGACTTTTCAACTTCATTGATTTTTTCGGCAATTGGCCGAGCAGCTTCGATGCGTTGATTCAACATATGAGTCTCCTGTTGCTTCCCATCGGAAGCCTGTTTTCCATCAAATTGTGCAGGGATTTAAGTTCGGCTGATCAATGTGCTGACAAGAACAGCGGCCAGGCAAACAAATGCAAAAGCGAATGCCAGTTTGACCGACAGGTCCGCTATGGCCCGAAGTGTTCCTGACTTGCTTAGATCATTTCCTCGCTCTCCCTGCTTGCGAAAGGGCACTGATAGAAAAGGGCTCGAGGCAGGCAGCTCAGGCTGATAGCTCTGCTGCATTTCCCTAACTCTGTTCTGATCAGGCAAGGGATGGATTGCGTTGGATACAGGTTTGGAAACAATCCCAATTTTCTTGGATACAAGGAAATTGGGAGCCGAGCCTTCATGCTCAGCCAGCAGACGAGCGGCCTGCTTGCTGCTCGTCACCGCCAATTTCTTGCGGGCCGAACGCAGTCGCTCGTTGATGATATTGGGCGTGACATCCAGTTCACTTGCCGAAGCCTTGGCATCAAATCCGCGTATCACGAGACGAAGGGATTCTTTCTCGTTCTCATTCAGATTATCTAGGTCATCCGGTCTCATGTCGGCAATGTTACATCAAAATTTGAGGCAATGTAAAATAACCGAATCATATTTCACCTCCCCTCTTGTCATTATTTCATAAAACATCCGGAAAACTAGTCTTTTCTACTCCTCGAGGAAGAGATGTTACCGTAATATGTTACCCTGAATAGGGATTAATATCGATTAATCCTGGTTAACAAATCTGCTGAATTTTCGATGACGGCCAACCGATTTCCTGACGATTGCAAAGAACAAAATTAACCTTTTGACCGGGTTACGGTAACTGAGACGGGTATTTACTCCATCAAGTCCTGTTTTGCCCGCATTATGCCATTGTTCGATCGATCACATCGTTCAAGAATTTGTTTGAATCGCGGGTTTGAACTTCTGGTCCCACAGGATGCAAATCCAAATCATTTCGAACAGACGGTTGCGAAGCAATTCGGTCTTCTGGTCAATTCCGCTGCTTCAAATGAACTTTCAGACCGATCGAATGAGACGAGCAGCACGATTGACTCTCGTCTGACGCATTAAGGCCGAGCCGGTCATCAATTCCTGATGAGATGACCGGCTCGAAGCCCTTAATTTGTCATATTATGCCCGTGAATGATGACCCAATTCATCAGAAGCCAAAATTCTATGAACGCGAGTCATTTCAGGGGGCAAAGCTGCGTCCGGTCAAAATGACAACAGAGAGACATAATGCAAAAGGACGATCGAGATCGCGAACTGCTATTGGCTACTATTCTTACCTGGAGTTCCATTTTCGCCGGCGCAATTTTGGCCGCTGTCATCGTCGCATTCACCTCCGCTCCAGCAGAAACTCCTGAGCGGACCAATGAGCACCAATCCCAAGAAGTTCGCGCAGTGGCACAAGCAGTCGTCAGACAAGCTGTGGGATTTCAAAACCAACATCCCTCATATGGCCCAGCGATCGATCAATATGTCACCCCGCAACGCAGCGAACGGCCATGTCCGTCGAGTTTTCAACGGACCAACTGCCAGCTGATAACTTTGGAAATGCAATGATGAAACCGTCATATGGCCCGCCCTATCGACTGCCGATTTATGACGGTAGCCAATTGAAAAACTGGCTAACCATTGTCCGCGACCCTGCCCCTCGATGGAAGCGGGCTGCGGAGTTGGACGCAAAGCGACGACCAAATGGGCGGAATCGGACGGCCAATGGCATGACAGTTCCCCCTCTCGAGTAGCTGGAAGACGCCACCCCTCCGCCCGCCATCTCCCCATCGCTGCGCGGCAGGGAGGATATTTGGGGCACGAACCTCGGGAGATGGTGGACAGCACCATTGACCGGCAGACAACGACCCGATCAAAGAGAATGCCAAACCATGGTGGAGATTTCTTTCCTCCCTGCTGCGCAGCGACGGGGAGGGGGACCATGCGAAACATGGTGGAGGGGTCAGATACCCCGTCACGCCTGCAGCGGGCGATTTCCCCATGGTCACGCAATGCGAAGGATGACTTGGGCGGCAGCAGGGCTGACCGGACAGAGGAAAATAAAGGCTTTCCTACACGACCCGCGCCATGACATGATCCTGTCTGGTTCTTTGAAAATTGAATCTGTATCGAACATGCAGGCCAATCAACAGACTGCCGGGCCTGCTGGCCTGCCTCACACCTTCTTGTTCATCTTTGCGTTCACAAAGCTGAACAAGATCCGCGATTCACCTCCGTGAAGCCCGTTCTGAGAGTCAATTTAGTCAGCTTCCAGCTTCCCGGCGAAGAGGCTTTTCTGGGCTGACATCGCTGCCAACCCCTGCTAACGGCATGGCTCCGCCCGTTCGTGTTGAGCTTGTCAAAACACGAACACAGACCCTTCCCTCGTTCATCCTTCGACAGGTTCAGGACGAACGCCATTGTGAAATTTTATGACTGACCCAAGCTATTACCAGGACCATATCCGCAATTTCTCGATCATTGCCCATATTGACCATGGCAAATCGACCTTGGCCGACCGTTTGATCCAGCAAACGGGTGGACTGACGCAGCGCGAAATGAGCGAGCAGGTGCTCGACAATATGGATATTGAGAAAGAGCGCGGGATCACGATCAAGGCGCAGACCGTGCGCTTGCATTATACCGCCAAAAATGGCGAGAATTATGAGCTCAGCCTGATGGATACGCCGGGTCATGTCGACTTTGCCTATGAAGTGTCGCGCAGTCTCGCGGCCTGCGAAGGCGCGCTGCTGGTGGTCGATGCGGCGCAGGGTGTCGAAGCCCAGACATTGGCCAATGTCTATCAGTCGATCGAACATGATCATGAGATTATTCCAGTGCTCAACAAGGTCGACCTGCCCGCCGCCGAACCGGAGCGGGTCCGCCACGAGATTGAAGAAATCATTGGCCTCGACGCCTCCGAAGCGGTGCTCGCGAGTGCGAAATCGGGTATCGGAATTGAAGATATTCTCGAACAGATTGTCGCCAAAATCCCGCCTCCCGGTGGCGATCGCAACAAGCCGCTCAAGGCGATGCTGGTCGACAGCTGGTATGACCCCTATCTCGGCGTGGTCATTCTGGTTCGGGTCATTGACGGCGTGCTCAAAAAAGGTCTCAAGATCAAATTCATGGCCCAGGGCACCGAGCATCTCGTCGACCGCGTCGGCTGTATGCGGCCCAAAATCGAGCAACTGCCCGAACTTGCGGCGGGTGAGATCGGATTTATCACCGCGCAGATCAAGGAAGTCAGCCAGACCGCCGTCGGTGATACGATTACCACGGTGAAAGACTCGGCGCCCGAGCCCCTGCCCGGCTTTAAGGAAGTCCAGTCCGTCGTCTTTTGCGGCCTGTTCCCGGTTGATGCCGCCGATTTCGAGAAGCTGCGCGAGAGTATCAGCAAGCTGCGCCTCAATGATGCGAGCTTCACGTTCGAGATGGAATCCAGCGCCGCCCTCGGTCAGGGTTTCCGCTGTGGTTTCCTCGGGCTTTTGCATCTCGAGATCATTCAGGAGCGGCTGACCCGCGAATATGATCTCGACTTGATCACCACCGCGCCGTCGGTGGTCTATAAAATCATCATGAACGATGGCAGCGAGCAATTTCTTCACAATCCCGCCGATATGCCGGATGTGGTGAAAATTGCCGAGATTGAAGAGCCGTGGATCGAAGCGACGATCTACTGCCCGGATGAATATCTCGGCGGGATATTGAAACTTTGCCAGGACCGCCGCGGGATACAGAAGAATCTGACCTATGTCGGGGATCGTGCCCAAGTGGTTTATGAGCTGCCGCTCAACGAAGTGGTGTTCGACTTTTACGATCGTCTGAAAAGCATCTCGCGCGGCTATGCCAGCTTTGATTATCATCAGATCGGCTTGCGCAACGGACAGCTGGTCAAGATGAACATCATGGTCAATGGCGATCCGGTTGATGCGCTGAGCATGATCGTTCACCGCGACGCCGCTGAAGTGCGCGGCCGGCATATGTGTGAACGGCTGAAAGAGCTGATTCCGCGCCATCTGTTCAAGATTCCAGTGCAGGCTGCCATCGGCGGAAAAGTGATCGCTCGCGAGACGATCTCGGCAATGCGCAAGGACGTGACCGCCAAATGCTATGGTGGCGATATCAGCCGGAAAAAGAAGCTGCTGGAGAAGCAGAAGAAGGGCAAGGCGAAGATGCGGGAATATGGCAATGTCAGCATCCCTCAGGAAGCATTTATTGCGGCGCTTAAAATGGGCGATGAAAGTTAAGGGCGAAAAAGCGATTGCCGCTTGCACGTCCTTCGTCATCCTGTAATCTTCCATCCATGCGGCAGAAAGAACTTCGACTGGCCCTGATCTGCTATGGCGGTGTCAGCCTAGCCATATATATGCACGGGATCACCAAGGAAATTTGGAAGCTGGCGCAAGCCAGCCGCGATTTTCATGATGGTGAAAAAATCGATCAATGCAGCCGCGGTATTTACTTTGACATTCTTCGCTGGATGGAGCTCGAGACTGGTATTAAACTGCGGGTTCTGCCGGATATCATTGCCGGCGCCAGCGCAGGCGGGATTAACGGCATTTTCCTCTCGCAAGCCATTCTCTCGGGCCAGTCTCTGGATCCGCTAACCGATCTCTGGCTCGAAACAGCCGATGTCGATAAGCTGCTTGATCCCGATGCGCGACCGCTGTCCCGCTTTTCGAAATTCTGGGCGGAACCCATAGCTTGGATGGCGCTGGGGCGAAAAGGAGGTGCCGTCGAGCAGACCGTCTCCAAAGAGGCGCGCGACGAGGTCAAGATGAAGCTGTCCAGATTCGTCCGGGCGCGCTGGTTTGCGCCGCCGTTTGGCGGGAAAGTCTTCAGTGGTCTGATCTGGGATGCGCTCGCGGCGGTCCGGGCGACCGAAAGAGGGCCTCGATTGCTTCCAACTGAACAGCCGCTGGATCTATATGTCACCGTGACAGATTTCGTCGGTCACCCCGAGAAGCTCCAACTCCACAGTCCAGCAGAAGCGATGGAAATGGAACATCGTATCACGATTGGATTTTCTACCCGTGGCAAAAAGGGAGCCGAAATTGCCGATCCGGCGGAACTGACGTTCGCCGCCCGTGCGACCGCGAGCTTTCCCGGGGCATTTCCGCCGTTCACCGTGCAAGAGCTGGATGGCCTGTTGGAAGAACGCCAATATGTCTGGTCCAACCGCAAGACGTTTTTGAAGCGCATTCTACCCAATCAATTTCGTGCAGGAAGCGCCGAAGATACGGTTTTGATCGACGGTTCGGTTCTCGCCAATGCCCCCTTCGCGCAAGCTATTGAAGCTTTGAAAAACCGACCAGCCAAGCGCGAGGTTGACCGGCGCTTTGTCTATATCGATCCACGGCCCGATCTGGACGTCGCCAAAAATGACAAGGCGCTCGAACGTCTGCAGGCAGCGCAAGAGTCCAAAGAAGATGCGCTCCCCGGCTTTTTCTCGACGATATTTGGTGCGATATCCAATATTCCTCGTGAACAGCCAATCCGCGACAATCTCAACACCATCGCGGGGCGTTCCAATCGCATCACGCAGATGCGACTGATTACCGATAATTTGCGTGGTGAAGTGGAGCGCAACGTCGAAAGCCTGTTCGGACGGACGCTGTTTCTTGATCGTCCGACCGCGATCAGGGTTCAAACGTGGCGTCGCAAATCGCGCGATAAAGCGGCAAAGCTCGCCGGTTTTTCATATAGTGCCTATGGACATTTGAAACTGGCAACCGTGATCGAGGATATCGCGACAACCGTGCGGCGGGTCAAAGGCGATGTCATTGCGCATAATCAACCCGAACTCCGCAATGCGCTTTGGGCCGAGATTAGGCATCGGGGTCTTGACAAAATGGGCGGCAAAAATGGTGGACCGACCAAATTGGCGATCGAATTTTTCCGTGCGCATGATCTGGGCTATCGCATCAGGCGCCTGAGGTTCCTGGCCCGGCGTCTGGCCGAAGACCTTGATAGCGCGGCGCCCGCAGATTACGAAGCGATCGAAGCGATGCACGACGTGATATATGATTGCCTGTCGCTTTACATCGAACGAGAGACGATCGAGTATCTCGGCGATGATTTCCTGACGCTAGCCGAACATGCCGAAACCCAGCCCGGTGCCATGCTCGACCAGCTCGCGCAGGCGCGTGATCTTGCTTCAGCCGACTCGATTGTTGATTCAAAATTGGCCGAAGCTCTGGCCAGCCTGCCGAAGGTTGAGAAACGCTCCATGCTCCTGGCCTTCCTTGGCTTTCCCTTTTATGACATTGCCACCCTGCCTCTTTTGCAAGGCGAAGGACTGGATGAATTTGATCCGATTAAGGTCGATCGGATATCTCCCGAAGATGCCAAAACCATCCGCAAGGGTGGTGTGGCAGCGACGTTAAAGGGAATTGAATTCAATAACTTTGGCGCTTTTTTTAGCAGAAGCTATCGCGAGAATGATTATCTCTGGGGCCGGCTTCATGGTGCCGAGCGGATGATTGATATCATGCTCTCTACCCTGCCCGAACCCAAGCGTCCGGACCCGGAAACCACGCTCGGTTTCAAGAAGATCATCTTCCGCAAGATTGTCGACGAAGAAGAAGAACGGCTGACCCGAATTTTACCGCTGATCGCTTCTTTGCGTAAAGAGATTGAGCGCGCGAAAGTCGACTAGCACCGCCGCTAATGTGGATGATCTTCCTTGTGCGGAGCGACTTTCAGACTCTTATACACGGCTTCGACAAAGGCATCACCCTTGATAAAACCATCAGGATTAACATCCCATTTCGCTGCCGGTTTCATCGCCTGCACCTCTTCGAGCGTTTTCCCGTCTGACTGCGCCGTTTCGACAAGGCCAATGACCGTCTTCATCATATCACGATAGGCCATGAGATCGGCCTTGGTTGCCATGGGTCCATGACCAGGGATGATTTTCGTCTCATCATCAACCATGGTCAATGCGGTTTCGGCGGCCGCCAAAACGCCGCGCGCATTACCGCCGCTATTCAGGTCGATAAAAGGCAGGGTCACCTTGTTGAAGTAAAGATCTCCCATATGTAACACGTTGGCTTTCTTCCAAAAGACGATGCTATCTCCGTCCGTATGCGCATGTTTCATATGTTTGACATGCACTTCATCGCCATTGAGGTGCAATTTCAGGCCATCATGATAAGTGACAGTGGGCAACGCCTCGGCCGGCGATGCCGGATCATTGCCGCGTCCCGATGACTGGATACCCAGCATCCGTTCGCGAACATGATCATGCGCCATGATCAACGCACCAGCCTTGCCGAAATTCTCATTCCCGCCTGTATGGTCGCCGTGCCAGTGAGTATTGATCAGATATTTGACCGGTTCCGCACCTAGATCCGCGATGGCAGCCTGAATTTTGGGCGTCAACGGCGCGAATTGATCATCAATCAAAACGGTTCCATCCGGCCCATAAGAAACACCAATATTTCCTCCCGCGCCAAAGAGCACCGCAATGCCTTCGCCTAGCGGTTGAGCCTTGATTTCAACAGCAGCGAAACGGTCGGTTTCCTGCGCATTGCTCTGGCTGCAGGCTGACAAGGTGAGCGCACTACTTGCCAGCAATACTGCGCCTAAAGATGTCGAGATGAAAGTGCGCATGAGGAAATTCTCCTTGGGATAAAAACTGCTTCTAACCGATCATGAGGCTTTGGCAAAGAACATCAAATTGACCAGCCGCCCGTTCTCCGGTGTCGTCCCAAAAGCTGGGCCGCTGTTGTGAAACATCCATGGGCTGAACAGGATCAGGCGATTAAACCGCATCGGCACCGTCATCACCTTGGACCATCGTGCCGGGTGGTTGGTATCCTTATTCACCACATCCTCGATCAACGCATTGATATCACCATAGCCAGATTTATTGATCATCAGCGGGTCGGTCGGCACACGCTCCAATCCCGTGCGTTTGTGACGGAAAAATTCGGTTCCGCCTTTGCAATGTTCAGGCAGCGAGAGATAGAGAATACCGGAGTAGAAAGCAGGATCAATATGCACCCCGCTGCGACCCTTGTCGCCTTTCAGCGTAACCCGACAATGCAGGTGGCTGGTATTGGGCGCGGCCTTGACCGGTACGTTGATGATATCGCAGATGCGCTCACCCAGTCCCTGAATATCAAGCGGCTTGGTCGAGATATGCCCAGGGTAATTGCCATGTTTATTGTCAGGATCATAGTCGAGCGCAAGCGCAGCAGAGCGCGCCGCTCGCGGATCCGCGATGAAATCGTCGAGAACCAGTAATGACGGAAGCATCAGACTGCTTTCCTGAAGAACATGATGATGAACAGCCCTCGCGGGGAAATACTGACATCATCGTTCAAATGTGAGGCCAATGACCCGATGAACTTCATGATCCTCAAAGTACTAAAGAACGAAAAGTCTAGCTCACAGCGGAAAAAAAGGTCAGCTCTTGGCCCAATTCTTAGCAAAAAGGACAATTTAGGGAATGGCACGCAGTCCATGTTGAAATCCTTTCATCGCCCATGCCGTGGAGGACAATTATTTTGGTTCGGCCGCATTCTCGATTTCTCGAGGCCATCGTGATGACAATAGGCTATCGCGTTTGCCAGTGCGGTTCAACCAATGTCGCAAAGGGAGCAATTGATCGATCAAATTTCTACCCTCCGACGTCATTTGCACGGGCCGCAACATGCAATAAAGAAATATGTCGGCAAGCGTGAAATCCGGTCCCGCAAAATGCGGTGACATTTCTATCCGTGCACAGACAATACCAAGATAGCGAGCAATATCAGGCAGAGCCGCCTCTATTATATCCGAGCGGAGCGGCGTCTTGAGATACTCGTGAGCGAGACGCGGCATCAACAGGCCATGTTCGAAAGTCGGGAAGAGATAATTATTGGCAATTGCAATCCAGCGGTCCATCTCCGCACGGATCTTTGGATCATCAGGCTGAAGTGAACCGCCATTATGAACATTATCAATATATTGCGTAATAGCGACGCTCTCATAGAGACTCAGTCCATCGATCTCAACCGTTGGCACTTTGCCAAACGGATGACGCCGCCGGTTCTCTTCGGATTGCGCCGGAGTAGCGGTGATCGTCCAGCCGACGCCAGCTTCTTCGGCGACGGTCTGTACAATACGGGTGTAGGTCGAAATTATCGTGCCATGAATATGGAGAGTTGGAACGGGCATAGCGTCAATCTTAGACTGAAACGGGGACAGTGTCATCGTCGGCATCCCGAACATTGAAGCTGTTTTTTATATTGACGCCAGAAACATGAATCTGTTTCAATATTTCAAGCGACCACGATCTAGAGGAAAGCGCGAAACTTATTCGGTCAAATCTTCCCAGGCATCTTTCAATTTCCCGAAAAATCCTGTCGAATTGGGTGTTTCGGCTCCGGTCTCTGTATCCTGAAACTCGCGCAATATAAGGCGCTGTTGCTTGGTCAATTTGGTCGGCGTCTCGACGTCGATTTGAATGACCATATCGCCATTCCCTCTCCCGCGCAGGACCGGCATGCCAGCACCACGCTGGCGTATCTGTTTACCGGACTGAATGCCCGCAGGAATTCGAATTTCATGCTTTTCACCGTCGAGACCTGGAATCATAATCTCCCCGCCGAGCGCCGCCAGCGTAAAGCTAATTGGTGCCCGAGTGAATAAAGTCGTACCTTCACGTTCGAAAATATTATGTCGTTCGAGGTGAATGAAAATATAGAGATCGCCAGACGGCGCTCCGCGCGCGCCAGCTTCGCCCTTTCCGGTCAGGCGAATACGAGTACCAGTATCGACTCCCGCAGGAATTTCAACTTCGAGTGTTTGCGGCCGATCTACACGGCCTTCACCATAACAAACATGGCAAGGGCTTTCGATGATTTCACCGCGCCCCTGACAGCTAGTGCAGGTCCGCTCCACAACAAAAAAACCCTGCTGTGCGCGAACTTTACCGTGGCCTTGACAAGTACTGCAGCGTTTGACACCCGTGCCAGGTTCAGAGCCGGAACCATCGCATTCGTCGCAACCCACTGAGACATCAACTTCAATTTCGGTTTCTTTTCCGTGGAAGGCATCCTCAAGCGAGATTTCCATATCATAACGCAAGTCGGCGCCGCGCGCCGGACCGCGATGCTGCTGCTGACCACCAAAGCCACCGCCACCGCCGCCACCGAAAATAGTTTCGAAAATATCGCCAATATCGTTAAATGCCGCGCCGCCAAAACCACCCTGACCGCCGCCAGCATTATTGCCGCCGCCATTAGTGAAAGCCTCATGACCAAAGCGATCATAAGCTGCGCGCTTTTGGGGATCTTTCAGGACATCATATGCCTCGCTGATCGATTTGAATTTGGATTCAGCAGCCGCATCACCGGGATTTTTATCGGGATGCCATTGCATCGCAAGTTTGCGATAAGACGACTTGAGCGTTGCCCCGTCGCAGTCGCGAGAGACTTGCAACTGTTCGTAATAGTCGATGTCAGTGGCCATTATTCTACTTCCCACGAAGCGGTCGATTGAAAAGCAAAAAAGTCGTCACCCCAGATCGATTGGGTCCCTCGATCGTTCGATCGTAATTTCACGAAGGAAATCCCAGCTTTCGCTGGAATGACGACTTTCATTGTTTACTCAGCCGCCTTGGTGTCTTCTTTCTTGTCATCATCCGAGTCATCGACTTCGGAAAATTCAGCGTCGACAACATCATCGTCAGCCGCTTTTGCTGCCGCATCGGCTTGCGCCGCATCATCGCCACCAGAAGCTTGTTCTGCTTCATAGATTTTCTGGCCCATTTGCATCGAGACCTGCGCCAATGCTTCGGATTCGGTTTTCATTGCCTCAACGTCGCCACCGTCAATGGCTTCCTTGGTTTTCTTGACCGCTTCTTCGATTTGACCCTTCAGATCAGAGTCGATCTTGTCGCCGTGTTCGGAAAGCTGCTTCTCAGTCGTGTGGACCAAGCTTTCGGCATTGTTCTTAGCTTCTGCCTCAGCGCGGCGCTGCTTGTCCTCTTCAGCAAATTTTTCCGCATCTTGAACCATTTGATCGATATCATTGTCCGTCAAACCACCAGAAGCCTGAATCTTGATCTGCTGTTCCTTACCGGTGCCTTTATCCTTGGCAGAGACGTTAACGATACCATTGGCATCGATATCAAACGTCACGTCAATTTGTGGCACGCCGCGAGGAGCTGGAGGGATGCCGACCAGATCAAAATTGCCGAGCATTTTGTTGTCCGCTGCCATCTCGCGTTCGCCCTGGAAGACCCGGATCGTCACCGCGCCCTGATTATCATCAGCGGTCGAGTAGACTTGGCTCTTTTTCGTCGGGATGGTGGTATTGCGATCAATCATGCGCGTGAACACGCCGCCCAGGGTTTCGATCCCCAGCGACAAAGGAGTCACGTCGAGCAGCAGAACGTCTTTAACGTCGCCCTGAAGAACGCCGGCCTGGATGGCAGCACCCATGGCGACCACTTCGTCAGGATTCACGCCGACATGCGGTTCACGACCGAAAAACTTCTCAACGGTTTCGCGGACCAGGGGCATACGGGTCATACCGCCAACCATAACAACATCATCAATTTCAGAGGCCGTCACACCAGCATCTTTGAGCGCTTTTTTACAAGGTTCCAAAGTGCGCTTGACCAGTTCACCAACCAGTTTTTCCAAATCGCTCCGGCTGATCGCTTTTACCAAATGCTTAGGACCATTTTGGTCCGCGGTAATGAACGGCAGGTTGACCTCAGTGGTTTGGGCGCTGGAAAGCTCAATCTTAGCTTTCTCTGCAGCTTCTTTGAGCCGCTGCAACGCAAGCTTGTCCTTGGTCAGATCAATGCTTTCGGCTTTCTTGAAATCTTCGGCAAGAAATTCAACAATCTTGGCGTCGAAATCTTCTCCGCCAAGGAAAGTATCGCCATTGGTGGATTTCACTTCGAAAACACCGTCACCGATTTCAAGGATCGAGATATCGAACGTACCGCCACCAAGATCATAGACAGCGATAGTTTTACCGTCATTCTTGTCTAGACCATAAGCCAATGCGGCTGCGGTAGGTTCATTGATGATCCGCAAAACTTCCAAACCGGCAATTTTACCTGCATCCTTGGTCGCCTGACGCTGGGCATCGTTAAAATAGGCGGGAGTGGTGATCACCGCCTGAGTAACGGTTTCACCAAGATAGGCTTCTGCCGTCTCTTTCATTTTCTGTAATGTATAAGCAGAGATTTGGGATGGGCTATAATCTTCGCCGCCCGCTTTAACCCACGCATCGCCATTGGAGCCCTTGACGATAGAGTACGGAACAAGTTCCATATCTTTTTTCGTCATTGGGTCATCGAACCGGCGGCCAATGAGCCGCTTGACGGCAAAGATCGTACTTTCCGGGTTGGTCACGGCCTGGCGTTTGGCCGGCTGACCGATGAGACGCTCACCATCTTTGGTGAATGCCACTACCGAAGGAGTCGTGCGCGCACCCTCCGAATTTTCGATTACCTTTGGCTTACCGCCATCCATCACGGCAACACAGCTGTTGGTGGTGCCCAGGTCAATTCCGATTACTTTAGCCATAAATCCCTCAATCAATTCTCTAAAACTAGCAAAATTACCGCCCGGCCCTTTTCAATTGGCACCGTTACGGCTTCGTGATCGGATATAGGTGCCATTTTTCTTGGCACAAGGACTGGGACCGCCTACATTTGAAAAATCTGGCGAGCGACCCTATATTTCAGCTGGATATCAGCCTTTTCGGAGAGTCAGAATGAAACTACCATCCTTCGTTATTGCTGCCCTCGCAGCTCTAATCCTCACAGCCTGCGGTCAGGGTGACATTCTTAATGCCAAAAACGCTGTCGTAAATCTCTCTCCCGTCGAAGGTAACCCCTCTGCCGGCTATATGAACCTGACCGGCGGCCCGGTAGATGTCGAACTAGTCGGAGTCACGTCAGATGATGTTCTGCGGATGGAAATGCACGAGACAGTCGAAGAAAATGGCATGTCGATGATGAACAAACTCAAAAGCATTTCTGTACCCTCGGGCAAAACAGTGAAGCTTCAACCCGGCGGCAAACATTTGATGATTTGGGGTATTGGCGAAGGTGCAAAGAAACGCGGCCTGTTGACCATGACTCTCATCTACTCCAACGATGACCGCATCAAGATCGACGCCGTCATAAAAAAAATGGGGGCCGCTGAGTAGATTGCCCGCGCGATATTCAACCAAATGAACGGCCGTAAGCTGACCGATCGGGAGATAGATATATGTCGCTCCTTATTCGGCGACGCAATCAACTATAGTCAAGTTCAAGTTTTCAATCAAAAATGGTGGCCATTTCAGCCTCGAAACATCACCATGGCCCCTGATGGAAATCTTTGGTTTCATCCGGATAGCGGTTTATTTTGTGACAGTTTCTGTGGATCAAGCGCAATTATGCGCGGTCATTTTGTTCATGAAATGGTACATGTTTGGCAGCATCAATCAGGAATCTTCTTACCTTTGGCGCGACATCCCTTCTGCCGATATGACTATAAACTGGTGCCAGGCAAGAACTTTGCCAGTTATGGAATTGAACAACAGGCTGAAATTGTCAGCCATATCTATTTGCTCAAGCAAGGTCTTAAACTCAAGAACAGATATATTCTTAAGCAATATGACGGATTGCTGCCGTTTGAAATCAAAAAAGCTCTGGTCACGGGCTAACAGGCTCGCTGGGTCACAACTGAAAATCGGCCGATATACGCACTTCCTTGAAGAGGGAGGGACTTGGAAAACTGCATTTATCGACCGATAGTGACCAGAGAACTAAGCGTTCGCGGGTGTCATTTGACGCTGAGCAGCAGCGATTTTATCTTTGATTTGCAAGCGGATTCGCTTCAGGTTTTTCATTTCCTGCTGTCGGCCGATCGCCTTACAATTATCGATCATCCGGTTCAGCCGTCTGTGGCGCAACTTCAAATCTTCAAGATAATTTTTCATTTCAATCTCCTTGCAAAAAGAGATACTGCATTGGAGATCATTTACCCAATCGAATTATAATTATATTTTTAATAGATTTTATCTATTTAAGTTTGGTAGCAGCCCTATGCGCTCTCGCATGATCCAGCGGGAAAGCATCAAAACCGCCACGATCCCAAGCCCGCTGGCAAGGCCCGTCCATACTCCAATACCTTCCCAGCCCTGCCAAAAGGCGAGCCCTGCGCCGACACCAATTCCGATAAACCAATAGCCCATTAGCGCAAATATCATCGGAACAGTAGTATCGTGCAATCCACGCAACATACCTGCGCCAATTACCTGTGCCCCATCGACGATTTGAAAAATCGCGGCAATAGCCAGAAAGCTAACCGCGAGTGCGGCCACTTCAGCATTGCCCGGAGCATTTGCATCAATGAACATGGAGATTAAAAATTCCGGTGCCAAAACGAACACCAGAGCCATTGCTGCCATAAACGATGTTCCCAAACCAAAACTGACCCAGCCTGCACGCAATATGCCTGCATGGTTGAGTCGCCCATATTGAATACCCACACGAACGGTTGCTGCTTGCGCTAGACCCATAGGAACCATGAATGTGAGAGATGCCAATTGCAATGCGATGGCATGGGCCGCGACCGACTCGGCGTTGATAAGCCCCATAAGCAGAGCAGCAATTCCAAAAACCGAACCTTCCAGCCCCATGGTGATCGCGATCGGCAGCCCGAGTTTCCAAAGCCTTTTGTAACGCTGCCAGTCGCTGCGCCAGAAACGGCCAAACAAACGATAACGGCGAAAGCGTTTGTGATAGATAACGACCAACGCCATTCCGCCGAACATCAACAGGTTTGTCATCACGCTGCCAATACCCGCACCGACGACGCCAAATTCCGGCACGCCAAACTTCCCGAAGATCAGCGCATAGTTGAACAAAGCGTTGGCCAAAACACCGGCAATGCTAATGATCAGGGCCCACACAGGTTGCTCCAGCGCCGAAATAAAATTGCGCAGAATGATGAAAAACAGGAAGGGCAAGATCGACCACATATAGGCACCGATGTAAGTACCCGCCATTTCAGCTAGGTCTTCTTCTTGCCCGAAAGTCAGAAGCACCGTCTCGGTATTCCATAGAATCAGCCAGAATGGCAGAACTACAGTCGCCGCAGCCCACATCGCTTGCCGAAACGTGCGGCGGACGTCGCGGACACTATGAGGCATTCGGCCAATCTCAGTAGCCATCATCGGCGCTGACGCGGTGACAAGACCCATACAGAATATCGCACCGCTCATCGCCAGATTAAAGCCAAGTGTGGCTGCTGCCAACTCGCGCGCGCCCAGCCAACCGAGCATCAGCACATCGGTCGCACCGATCAGTGCCATGGTCAGGTTGGAGAGGATTAACGGCCAGGCAAGCGCCATCGGGACACGCAGTTCACGCTGCCATGGATTTTGCGATTGCCGATCAAGAGCCGTACTAGACATCGGCGCTCGTTAGCGGAGGGCAGAATGAGTGACCAGCAAAACCACGTTCGAAATCATGAGATTTGCCAAACATGGTTTCATTTGATACTTAGATAGGCGCTGTTCAGGCGGCCCAACCCGCGCCTGACTTAAACGGTGACCCTATGAAATTGTCAGATTATAGCATGTCCGCATCGCGCGGATTTCTCTCATCTTTTGAAATTGTCGATATCGACCTGCCGGATATCTTCTCGCCCGCAATCGCGGCTGCAGAAAATCTATCAGGTATGATGACGACTGGTCGAGTCCGACATTGGCTCAAGCAATTACCCGAACTTGATTTGACGGACTGGGCAGCAAATGCGCCGGATGAGCAAGTCCGTGTCGCGATGGTGCATTATTCTTTCATGGTCCAGGCTTTCGTCTGGGGCGAGAAGGATGCGCCAACTCAACTACCAGCCAATCTTGCCCGTCCGATGGTGGCGCTTGCTGAGCGACTAGATCAGGCACCGTTGCTTCCCTATAGTTGCTATGTACTCGACAATTGGGCTCGGTTCGATCGGGATGCCCCGATTGCGCTAGACAATGTCTATATGGTCCAGAATTTTCTCGGCGGAGCCGATGAAAACTGGTTCGTTCTAATCCACGTCGCGATTGAAGCAGCAGCTGGCCCTATACTTGATCTGGCCTGCAACCTCGTAGCCGCAGCTTCCAGTGAACAAGCCGATCTAGCGACAAGACTGCTCACCGAAATGCACGGCCACTGGGACAAAGTGAACGCGATTTTCGATGACATGCCGCTCCGCTGTGATCCTTATATCTATTATCAACGGGTACGCCCCTATATTCATGGCTGGGCCAACAACCCAGCGTTGCCAAATGGATTGATCTATGAAGGCGTCGATAAATATGAAGGTAAGGGACAATCGTTCCGCGGTCAGACCGGATCACAAAGCTCTATCGTTCCAAGCATGGATGCCTTGTTTCAGGTGAGTCATGAAAATGATCCGCTTCGCGCCTATCTTGATGAGCTCCACGCTTATCGACCATTGCCGCATCGCAAATATATCGAAGATATGCGTGAACAGAGCAAGCTGCGTGACTTTGCGGTTGCCAGCGGCGACAGCGCCCTGCGTGATGCGTTTAATGCGAATGTTGAACAGGTTGCCCGTTTCCGTACCCGCCATCTGGAATATGCGGCGAGTTACATCAACAAACAGGCGAAAACTGGAGATGGCAATGATACGGAAGTCGGCACTGGCGGCACTCCATTTATGAAATATCTCAAAAAGCACCGCGACGAGAACCGCGCGCAGATAATCTGATAGCTATATATTTAGCAGTTGCACCCCCGGCTTGGCCTCTGCCATGAGGCGGCGTTCAAGTTTCGGGGAATGCACATGCTATCAGCAATCGGTTTAGTCGGCGGTCTGGCGCTGCTCATTTGGATGACCGTCCGCGGGGTAAATATCCTGATCGCTGGCCCTGTCGCCGCGGCGATTGTCGCTGTTACCAGCGGCATTGCTTGGCTCCCACCGCTGGCTGTAGAAGGTGCACCCGACTTTGCCACAGCCTATATGGATGGTTTTGTTAGCTTCTTCAAAAGCTGGTTCTTCATGTTTCTATTGGGTGCCATATTTGGCGAGATCATGGGTGCCAGCGGCGCTGCAGCCAGTGTGGCGCATTGGGTCATCGGAAAAATCGGCATCAAACATGCTGTGCTCGCGGTGGTCGCCGCCTGCGCCATTTTGACATATGGCGGCGTCAGCGTTTTCATCGTTGCTTTCTCTGTCTATTCGCTCGCGGTACATTTGTTTCGGGAAGCGAATCTGCCGAGGCGTTTCATACCGGCAGCTCTGGCCTTTGGCTCGGTTACTTTCACGATGACCAGCGCTGGATCGCCGGAAATTCAGAATCTCATTCCGATGGAATTTCTTGGCACCACGGCCTATGCTGGCTGGGAAGTGAGCATCGTGATCGCCCTTTTCATGGCGATATCGGGCCATTTCTGGCTCAACTGGATGGTCAAGCGTGCCGTAGCGCGAGGAGAGACTTTCGTTGGCCGGGAAACCGATGACGACAATACCGACTTCAGCAATCTACCCGCACCGATCCTGTGTCTGCTGCCACTGGCTGCGGTGCTAGGGATATTCCTGATCTTTCAATATCCTCAGGACATGGGGCCGCTCTCGGCGATATTGCCGCAAAACTCGCTCGACAAATGGGCATTGGTTGCCGCGCTCGGTTCCGGTGCGATCGTCGCTCTGATGGTCGGCTATCAGAAGCTGAAAGCTATGCCTGAGGCCTTCTCAAGAGGTGCAACATCAGCCGTAGTCGCCATTACCAATACCTGCGCGGTCGTTGGCTTTGGCGCCGTGGCAAAACTCTC
The DNA here is from genome assembly GCA_001650955.1 of Sphingomonadales bacterium EhC05. GTDB lineage: Bacteria > Pseudomonadota > Alphaproteobacteria > Sphingomonadales > Sphingomonadaceae > Parasphingorhabdus. Next base: position 169,342 of record LXYP01000021.1, on the reverse strand, counting down.
GCCGGCGTTCCAGGAAGCCCTTGTCATGGTGCAGAATATTCCGGGCAGCCCGTTGATTGGAGCGGCCATTGCCGTGACAGTGATCGCAGGCCTGACCGGTTCAGCGTCTGGAGGACAGTCCATTGCCCTGCCCCTAATCGCCCCCCATTATATCGACGTTGGCGCACAACCTGACGAACTCCACCGCGTTGTCGCCATCTCTTCCGGCGCCCTCGATAGCCTGCCTCACAATGGCTATGTGGTGACCACAATCCGTGCGGTCTGCGGGGAAACGCACAAGGATGCCTATGGCGCCGTCGGCGCGTTGACCGTGGTAATCCCGGTTATCGGGACGATCATGGCCGTGATATTATTCGGGATTTTCTAATGGCTTTCACGACCCGCCGCTACCGCCCCGCAGACCGTCAGGCTTTCATCGACCTCAACCGCGACTGGATCGAAGAATATTTCGCGCTGGAGCAGAGCGACCGTGAGCAATTGGAAGGATTGGAGGCGTCAATCCTTGGAAAAGGTGGGCAGATCATGGTCGCCACTCTCGACGATATCGTTGTTGGAACCGGCGCAATTTTGCCGCCCCATCACGAGCCGGGCGATGGCCGCAAATGGCTGGAAATTGTCAAAATGGCAGCGCAAAAGGATGTGCGTGGCCAAGGCATTGGCAGAGCCGTTCTCGACTCGCTCGTTGCAGAGGCGCGCGCGATCGGTGCCGATGCCATCTGGCTGGAGACCAATGGCGACCTCAAAGCCGCTATCCACCTATATGAGAAAAGCGGTTTCCGGCATCTGGCTGCGGACGAGTTATGGCCCACGCCCTATGCCCGCTGCAATGTCCAGATGGTCTTGGAGTTATAGCCTGGACAGACGCTTGCTTCAGCGGAACGACTGGGTCAGCCGGTCCAGATAATCGGCAAGATTGTTGATTTCCTCATCACTCAAAATGGTCTCGATGCGCTTGTTGATTTTGCCAAAGGGCGAATGGGTGTTTTTCACAACATCGCGACCGTCCCCTGTCAGCGTCAATATCTTGGACCGGCCATCTGTCAGGCTGTCCTGCCGCTCGACATAGCCCAGATTCATCAGCCGCCTGACCATCGCGGTGATCGCCGATTGATTGAGCCCCAAGATCGTCGCAATATCTTTCTGCGTGACATGCTCGCCATTGCTGATCGCCGACAACACGCCCAATTGCGCGGTTGTTATTTCGCCATCCTTCAGCAGATCGCGATCCGCCTGTTTTTGCAGGAAATGCGCCGCCAGTTGCAGACGCCAGTATAATCTGAGTTTGGATGCCGACATGCGCCACCTGTTATCCTTCTTGCATCATCATGTCTTCTGGAATATACTTCACTAATGAACTAAAATCAGGAGTCTATTGATGATCGACAACAGCATGCAGCAACTCACTTTCATTCGGCCTGAAATATTGGAATGGCGCGAAATTGCCTCACCCAAAATCGAAAATGACGGACAAGCCATTGTCAAGCCGTTGGCAGTCACCCGTTGTGATCTCGATCTATATATCGCCAACGGAACCATTCCGATGAAAGACCAGCCCTTCGCTTTCGGTCATGAAATCGCCGGTGAAGTGATCATGGTCGGGGATCAGGTCACCGACGTTGCTCCAGGCGACAGGGTCATTGTGCCATTTCAGATCAATTGCGGCACTTGCAAAAACTGCCGATCAGGATTGACCAATGGCTGCACCAGCGTGCCCGCATTTTCCGCATATGGACTCGCACAAAGCTCCGGTGTTGAATGGGGCGGCGGATTGAGCGACTATATCCTCGTCCCGTTCGCCAATGCGATGCTCGTTAAAATACCCAGTCAGCTATCGCTGCCAGTCGCCGCCGCGATTTCCGACAATGCGAGTGACGGTTATCGCACGGTCGCAGAACCTCTTTTGCGACGTCCGGGCGAAGATGTTCTGATTGTCGGAGGACTGGCACAAAGCGTCGGCTTGTTTGCTGTGCAGGCAGCTGTGGCTCTTGGAGCGGGGCGCGTCGTTTACAGCGACTTCGATCATGCTAGGCTAGCGCTGGCAAAATCCCTCGGCGCGGAAATATTGGAGCGTAGCTATGCGCTCGGCATGCCGCTGGATGGACAATTCCCAATTGTTGTGGATGCTTCCAATATTCCTGATGGACTCATCTACGCTCTGCGGTCGACCGCGGCCTGCGGACATTGCACAGGAATATCGGCACCCGGACGGACGATCGACAATATCCCGCTCGCGTCCATGTATATGAAAGGCATTACATACGAAATCAGCCGGGTTCACGCCCGGGCGGAGATCGAAAAAGTCCTGCAATGCGCCTGTGACGGTCACATCCAGCATCAGGATGTCATCACCACGCGCGTGCCCTTTCGACAGGCGCAGGAGGTGATGACGGATCCGGATATCAAGCTGGTGTTTGAAGCCAGCTAGGCTTCGGCTATTTTAGCCGCTCAATCTTGCTTGCCGCTTCGTCGATGATCGCGGTGACGTCCAATATTTTGTCCGATCCCTTTTCTTCATCGGCCAGCCGGATCCGGATGGCGCTCTTCAAATTGTGAACAGCACGGCGGACGGAGGCACCATCGCTGGCCTCCCCCATTTTCGACACGCCTTCCAGCCGTTCGAGAATTTCGGCAATATGAGCGTCTTCTTCGGCCAGTTTGGCGGAGCCTGCTTGGGTGATCGAATAGATTTTCTTGCCGTCATCATCGATCGCTTCATCGATCAGGTCCATTTCCGCCATCAGGGTCAAGGTCGGATAGACGATCCCCGGACTCGGGGCATAATGGCCGCCGGTCAATTCTTCGATCTGGCGGATCAGATCATAACCATGCCGCGGCTCTTCCGCGATCAAGTGCAACAGCACCATTTTGAGTTCACCACGCCGGAACATTCGCGCGCGTCTCTTGGCTTTCCCGCCTTCAAAAGCGGCTTGCGCAAAGGCTCTGGCAAATTTCTCGCCGGTCATCCCGCTGCGTCCACGACCGCGCCCGGATCGGCGAGAACCTCCGGGTCCAAATTTCATTCCATGTCTCATTCTGTCATCTTTCTTTATATCTAAGATGATCCTAAGATATATCTTAATAAGATCTTTACAAGGGAGACTTCGTTCAAAAAGTCCAAATGACTGAAAAATCGTCAAAAAAAGACGCTGATCTTTGCAACAAATAGCGAGAAAACCACATGCTAAAGATATTGGACTATGAGCCACAAGATGTTAATCGCCTGATTAAACCTAATATGGAGTGACCAATGGCAACCCCAATTCACGGATTATGCGACCCCCGCTTTGCAGCAGTCAAAACGGCTTTCGAAACCAACTTTAGCGAACATGGCGACTTGGGCGCATCGGTTGCGATCACATTGAATGGCGAATTTGTGGTCGATCTGTGGGGCGGACATGTCGATGAAGAACGGACCGACCCGTGGCAGGAAGATACTCTGGTCAATGTCTGGTCAAGCACCAAAACCATGGCGGCGATGTCGCTGCTGTTGCTCGCGGATCGCGGTGAGGTAGACCTGCATGCCCCTGCGGCCAAATATTGGCCGGAATTCGCCGCGAATGGCAAAGAGACGATCGAAGTCCGGACTTTCCTTAGTCATAGCGCCGGCCTGTCCGGCATGGACGAAAAAGTCGAAGGCAATAAGCTTTATGACTGGGAATGGATGACCTCTGCTCTGGCAAGGCAGGCGCCCTGGTGGGAACCGGGAACCCAATCGGGCTATCACGCCCTGACCCAAGGCCATCTGATCGGCGAAATCGTCCGCCGCGTGACCGGCCAATCCATCGGTAATTTTTTCCGCCAGGAAATTGCAGAGCCGACCGGCGCTGATTTTCACATTGGCGCGGAAGAGGCTTTGGATGCGCGCATTGGCAATCTGGTCCCGCCACCGTCCGGACCGGCGCCAGATCCTGACTCCATTGCCGGCCGCACCTTCGCCAACCCCGGCGTTGACGCCACCGAACCCCGCAAGCGCGCGTGGCGTGCCGCGGAAATTCCGGCCGCCAATGGTCAGGGCAATGCTCGCAGCATCGTCCGCGCGCAAACCGCCATGGCCAATGGCGGTCAGGCCTTTGGGAAGACTATCATGTCCGAAGCAGGGACCAGAAGGGTTTTCGAGAAACAGAGTGAAGGCGTTGATCTGGTTCTTGGCGTGCCGCTGACATTCGGCATGGGCTATGGCCTGAACGGCGCGTTCACACCCATCAGCCCCAATCCGAACACATGTTTCTGGGGCGGCTATGGCGGGTCGTCGGTAATTGTCGACCAGGATGCCAGACTCTGCTTCTCCTATGTCATGAACAAGATGGAATCCGGACTATTGGGCGATCCACGGGGATTTGGACTGGCCGCCGCGATGTATATGTCGATGGCGGGATAACGAACCCCGTCACATTCCATATAATGGCTAGTCGGCGCGGCGCTTCGTGTGCGCTATTGAACTTGTTCAATCATTCAAGACAGGGGTCGATATGGATCTGGGAATCTCGGGAAAAATTGCGCTGGTGAATGGCGGTAGCGCTGGACTGGGTCGAGGAGCAGCCTTGGCATTGGCGCGGGAAAAAACCGAACTATTCATCACCGCTCGCGGCGAAGAACGATTGCATCAAACCTGTGAAGATTTGGTCCTTCAGACCGGTGCCAATATCACCCCGATCATCGCCGATCACAGCAGCGATGAAGGCCGGGAGAAAATCCTGTCTATCTGCCCTGGCCCGGACATCCTGGTCGCAACCTGCTCGCCACCGCCTTTTTCGGGAGATTTTCGAACGGTTGGCCGGGCAGAATGGGAAGAGGCTCTCTCGCTGACCCTGCTGAGCCCGGTGGAGTTTATCAAATCGGTGATTGACGGCATGGTCGATCGCAAATGGGGCCGGATCGTCAATATCGCGACCGGTGCGGCCAAATATCCGGCCGCGATGCGGGTATTATCCGGTCCGCCGCGCGCGGCGCTGGTCAACTACACCGTAGCGGTTGCCAAACAGGTCGCGCAACATGGCGTGACGATCAACAATATCCTGCCGGGCATGCATCACACCGATGGGATCAGAGGCATGTTCGACAGTCAGGCCGAAGCCAATGGCACCAGCTATGACGAAGAAGTCGCGAAATTCGTCAAACAGGTGCGCATCCCGGTCGGGCGCTTTGGCGATGCCGAGGATATGGGCATGTTCGTCGCGATGTTCTGCAGCGACATGGCTGGCTATGCGACCGGACAGAGTCTGGTTGTTGACGGCGGCATGGGAAATTCCATTTTCTGAGCTTAGAGACAAATCTATTTTTGCTCGACCTTGGCAGCGGACCTTTTTACGTAGCGATGAATAATCAGGCCAAGATAACCGGCGAACAGAAACGGCGCCGCATAGAGCGAAATTAGCCCCAGCATCAAAACGGCCTGATTGGCTAGGTCTTCGGCACGTGGCTCACGGCCAAGGCCGGCCATAATCATCACCAAATATTTGCCGCCGTTGAAAGAAATGACCGATAGAATAATCATCGCAAGCGGCCCAAGAGTACCGATCATTACCGCGAACCAATGTAATTTCGCTACTCGAAACAGAAAGCCGACCAACATTGCAACACGCCAGACAGCCACGATCGCGAGAAACGCCAAATTGCTGTTCTGAGCGGCCGACATGCTCATAAACTGCTCGACCGGAATCGCATAAAGCAAAGCCGGCAAAGACGTGAGTGTGACGAAAACCAACACATTTCGGTAGGTCCAGCGATCCAAGACCAGCATATTGCCACCATGTTGCTTCTGGCGAATCCCAATAGCGGCCGATTCCCGCCAGCCATGTTACCAGCAGCCCGTAGATCAGATATTTCTGCCAGTGAAGAGCGACATATTTGCTCGGCTTTCCAAGCGATAGAACCTTCAGCTGGTCCGACCAGATGTTCGAGAAGCTTATCCTATTACTCGGCCTTCTTCGCCACACCGACAAATGCAGGGCGCAGCAAACGGTCCTTGATCACATAGCCCGCCTGCATTTCCTGCACAATCGTCCCGGGTTCATGTTCGTCGGTTGGAATTTCAACCATCGCCTGATGCTGATTGGGATCTAGCGGCAAGCCGACAGCTGCAACGCGCTTGATACCGTTTTTCTCGAACACCGATTGCAGTTCGCGACCGGTGGCTTCGATGCCGCCAATCAGACCCTTCCATTTTTCCTCGTCTTTCACTTCCGAGGGAATGGCTTCGAGCGCGCGTTGCATATTGTCCATCACCGAGAGCATATCGCGGGCAAAGCCTGTCGCTGCATAAGCGCGGGCGTCCTGCGCGTCTTTTTCGAGACGGCGGCGGACATTCTGGGTTTCCGCCTGCGCATAAAGCACGGCCTGCTTGGCATCGGCCAGTTCGGTTTCCAATGCTTCGATGCGATTGTCGGAATTCTCGGGCTGGGACGCTTCGCCTTCGCCGCCTTCCTTCATGCTTTCCGGCACGCCTTCCAGTTCCGCTTCTGCGGCAACATCGGTGGTCGCTTGGTCTTGGGCTTTAGGTTTCGTGTCACTCATGTTTCGTCACTCATTTCAATAATCTAGATAGCGATTGCGCCGTGAAGTCTACCATGGGTACGATCCGGGCATAGTTCAAGCGGGTGGGGCCAATTACGCCGACTACGCCAACGACTTGTCCCTCTCCATCGCGATAGGGCGCCGCTATCACAGATGAGCCGGAAAGGGAGAATAATTTATTCTCCGCACCGATAAATATTTTCGCCGCCTCGGCGTCGCGGGCGTTGTCGAGCAGGCGGGCAATCTCCTGCTTGCCTTCCAGTTCGTCGAGCAACCCGCGGACGCGGTCGAGATCGTTGATATTGCTGTCCTCGAGCAGATTGGCCTGTCCCCGCACAATCAGCACCGGCCGGTCTGCCGGATCCCGGCTCCAGGTGACGAGACCTGCCTTGACCAGATTTTCTGACGCCTTGTCGATCGCAAGTTCGCCTGCACTAATCTCCCGGTCCAGCTGGACCAGCGCTTGCGACAGCGATTGTCCGCCGTAGCGCGCGGTGAGATAGTTGCCGGCCTCAATCAGGGCGCTTTCCGATATACCAATTGGCAAGTCGAGCACACGATTTTCGACGGTGCCATCCTGCGACACGAGAATTGCAAGCCCCTGCCCTTCGGACAGCTTCACAAAGTTAAACTGTTTCAGCAGCGGCTCACGTTTTGGAACCAGCACCAGCCCGGCGCAAGAGAACAGGCCAGAGAGAACCGAGGTCGTGGCGCGCAGGGCATCCTCGACCGGGCCCTGATCGACAATCTGGCTTTCAATCGCCTCGCGTTCCTGCTGTGAAGGCTCCGCGGCCTGCATCATGCCGTCGACAAATAGCCGCAAGCCCAATTCGGTCGGCATCCGCCCAGCGCTGGTATGCGGCGCGGCGAGCAGGCCCAGCTCCTCCAGATCCTGCATGACATTGCGGATCGAGGCAGGGGAGAGTTCGAGGCCGGGCGCTTTGGATATGGTCCGCGAGCCGACCGGCGCGCCGCTATCAAGATAGGATTCCACGACGACGCGGAAAATATCGCGGGTACGGTCGTTCATTTCGGTGATAGCTGTGGCTGTCATCAATGCTAGATAGGAGAATTGCAACGCGGTTTCCAGCGCGCAATTTAACGAGAAGCCTCAGCCTGCGGGATAGAGGGTCACCGTTGTTGCCTCTCTCGGTCGGAGCGGTTAAGGACCCGCCAACTCAAAAAGGAACGAAACATGCGCCCATCAGGACGCGCGCCAGACGAAATGCGCGCTATATCTATCGAAACAGCTTTTACCAAACATGCTGAAGGATCATGCCTGATCAGCTTTGGCGATACCAAGGTGATTTGCACCGCGAGTATCGAAGAGCGCATTCCGCCATGGCTCCGCGGCAAGGGTGAAGGCTGGGTCACCGGCGAATATTCGATGCTGCCCCGCGCCACCAATACCCGTAACTCACGCGAAGCGGCACGCGGAAAGCAATCCGGCCGGACGCAGGAAATTCAGCGGCTGATCGGACGCAGCTTGCGCGCCGTGGTCGACATGAAGAAACTCGGCGAGCGCCAGATCACCGTCGATTGCGATGTCATCCAGGCCGACGGTGGTACCCGTACCGCCTCGATCAGCGGCGCCTGGGTTGCGCTGCGCCTCGCGGTCAACGGGCTGCTCGACATGAAGCTGATCAGCGAAGATCCGATCGAACAGAAAATCGCTGCGATCAGCTGCGGCATATTCGAAGGCACACCGGTGCTCGACCTCGACTATGACGAGGATAGCAATGCCGGCGCCGATGCGAATTTCGTACTGACCGGCGATGGCAATATCGCCGAAGCGCAGGCAACCGCGGAAGGCCAGACCTTTGACGACGAAGGCCTGATGCGTTTGATGCGGCTCGCGAAAATTGGCTGCGACCAGATTTTCGAAGCGCAGGACAAGGCGGTTCGCTAAGATCAATATAAGAGAAACCGTTCACCCTGAGCCTGTCGAAGGGCATGTCTCGTCTAGAGATGCTTCGACAGGCTCAGCACGAACGGAAATTGAACAGATATGACCACCCATCGCAAACTCTCCCCCGGCAAGCTCGTCATCGCGAGCCATAACCAAGGCAAGGTCCGCGAAATCCGCGCCTTGCTTGAGCCTTTCGGCATTGAACCGATATCCGCCGGCGATTTGAACCTGCCCGAACCGGAGGAAACCGGAACGACCTTCGCCGAAAACGCCCTGCTCAAGGCGCGCGCCAGCGCCGCAGGAGCCAATTGTGTCGCTCTGGCGGATGACAGCGGGCTGTGCGTCACAGCACTGGACAACCGTCCCGGAGTCTACACCGCCGACTGGGCTGAACGCCAATGGTTCGAAGGCGACAAGGGCCGCGACTGGTACATGGCGATGGGCAAGGTTGAAGGGAAGCTTGCCGAACAGGGGCCCGACGTCAATCGCAGCGGCTATTTCATCTGCACGCTCGCGCTCGCCTGGCCCGATGGACATTCAGAAGTCTTTGAAGGTCGCGTGTCAGGCAATCTGATCTGGCCGCCGCGCGGCACTCTGGGTTTCGGCTATGATCCGGTGTTCCAGCCCATTGGTTTTGACCAGACTTTTGCCGAACTCGATCCCGCACAGAAACATGCCATGAGCCACCGGGCGGATGCATTTCAGAAACTGGTGACCGCCTGTTTTTAGGGATTGCTGTTCGCGCCGAGCTTGTCGAAGTGCATCTCTAGGCGAAAAGCTGTCCTGCGACAGGCGCATGACAAATGGATTGGCGCTGGTGATCTAACCTTTCAGAGGATCGCGTCCGACGATATTGCCTGCCGGACTATAGCGACAGACGAGATAATCATCGTTACGGCTGCTCGCCAGCGCACAACCGACGCGCTGTGTTGTGGGCCAGATGATCTGGGTATAATGGCCGACATCCCCCCATCGGCCGGTCGTGCTATTATTCGGGAACAGCCCGCGCTTGTAATAGCGATCCTCATCGACCCAGGCGCCTGCCATATCGCCATAGGAATAAGCTTCACGCGTTCCCATCCACAGATTTTCGCCCTGCCTCGGATTGCGCCCCACCTGCGGATCATGCGCGAACTTGCCTGACCGGACCATCACATCAGCATAAACGGCAGCATCTTTGGCAAGCTCGGCATTCCACACCAGATCTGGCGCGCCAACCTTGGTCCGTGCTTCATTATGTGCTCGCATCATTGCAATCTGTAAACGACTCTCTCCGCGCGCTTCGGGTGTCATGCTGGTGCGCACTTCGGTGATCCGTTCAGGGGCATTGGATTGCGGCGCCACGGGCGAGCATGCCGCAAATAGTGGCGCAAGCAGGAAGATAGGGCTAAGGGCGCGGACGATATGCATGAATTGGCCTCTTCAATAGCGAAACTCGATACGGACGATATGGGGCCGCTGGCGCTCTATGTCCATTGGCCGTTCTGCGTCTCCAAATGTCCCTATTGCGATTTCAACAGCCATGTCCGGGCGCAAGTCGATGTCGCAGTCTGGGAAGCGGCCTTGCTGACCGACATGGCCTATGAGGCCGCACAGGTGCCCGGACGCAAGCTTTCGAGCATCTTCTTCGGGGGCGGAACGCCTTCGCTGATGCCGCCTGCCCTGGTTGCCAAATTGATCGTGGCGGCCGAGCGCCATTGGGGTTTTGCAGATGGTATCGAAATCACCCTCGAAGCCAATCCATCCTCGGTCGAAGCCGCGAATTTCGAGGACCTGGCCCAAGCGGGGATCAATCGGGTGTCCCTGGGATTGCAGTCTCTCGACGATCAGACGCTCGAATTTCTCGGCCGGGCGCATGATGTCGAGGAAGGACTGGCGGCGCTGGACACCGCCCAGCAAGCCTTTGACCGGGTCAGCTTTGACCTGATCTACGCGCGGCCCAGCCAATCGCTGGAGAGCTGGAGCGCCGAACTGCAGCGCGCGCTGTCCTTCGGCACCGATCATCTCTCGCTCTATCAGCTGACGATCGAGCCCGGCACCCGCTTTGAAACTCTGGTGCGGACCGGCGAGCTCATCCCCGCCGATGACGACCATATGGCCGATCTGTTTGATCTCACCCGCAACCTGACAACCGCAGCTGGGCTGCCCGCTTATGAGATCAGCAATCACGCGCCATTGGGTCAGGAAAGCCGCCATAATCTGACCTATTGGCGCTATCAGGACTATGTCGGCATCGGTCCCGGCGCCCACGGCCGACGACTGGAAAGCGCGACGGAACGGCACAAGAAGCCGGAAAACTTCCTCTCGGCGGTTGCCCGCAATGGCAATGGCCTGAAAGTCGAACAGCCACTGGCCCCGGAAACCCGCGCGATGGAAGCGTTGATGATGGGATTGCGGCTCGCGGAAGGCGTGCCATTGGAGGCGTTGGAGGCGAAAACCGGCCTGACGATTGCGCACATGCTCGACGCCCCGGCGGTCGATCAACTCGCCAAACTGGGCCTGTTGACGATGACGGACCAGCGTTTGACAATTTCGGCCAAAGGGATGCCGCTACTCGATGCGCTCTTGCCCAAGATCATTGCTGACATCTGAAATCACATCATATTTTCTATCGCGCAAGGGGCGTTGATATCTATGGGATTAGCTGCCAAACTCCGGTCACATCTTAGGAGAATATATATGGGCCTGTTCAGCGTCATCAAACGTGAGTTTCATTTCACGCGTTCGTTAAAAAGCGTGATGGCGCTGGTCAAGGATATTGATCCGACCGCACCGATCCTGATCACCGACGATATCGAAGCGACAGTCGATCGCTTTCCGGACAATGTCGCCTTTCATTTTGAAGGTGATATGGTCACTTATGCCGAATTTGAAGCCCGCGCCAACCGGATCGCCCATTGGGCACTCGCCGAAGGCTATCGCGCTGGCGACGCCGTCGCCCTGTTCATGGAAAATGCACCCGATTTTGTCGCCACCTGGTTTGGCCTGTCGAAAGTCGGCATCGTCACGGCGCTGATCAACAGCAATCTCGAAGGCGCGGGCCTTGCCCATTGCCTGAACATTGTCTCGACCAAGGCGGTGATCACCAGCGCCGATCTGGCGCCGCGCGTTTCGAACATTGCAGGACAGCTTGAAGGCGCACCTGCCCTGTGGGACTGGGATGGCGAAGTCGGTCACAATCTCAACAAGGCCCTCGAAAAATTACCCGATGATCGCCCGGACAAGAGCCACCGCGCCCATCTCACCGGCAAGGATCTGTTCCTCTATGTCTATACTTCCGGCACCACCGGCCTGCCTAAAGCGGCGCGCATCTCGCATGCCCGCGCCCGTCGCAGCTTCCGCATCGCAATCTCGACCTGTCCGCTGACGCCGGAAGATCGCATCTATGTTACGCTGCCGCTCTATCATGTCACCGGCGGGTTTATCGGCCAGGGCGGCGCCCTGCTCAGCGGCGCGTCGGTCATTTTGCGGCGCAAATTTTCGGCGTCCAAATATTGGGATGATGTCACTGACAATGGCGCGACGGTGATCGTCTATATTGGCGAACTGTGCCGTTATCTGCTCAATCAGCCAGAACATCCCAAGCAAAATGCCCATAAAGTGCGGGTTGGCATCGGCAATGGCCTGCGCTCCGATATCTGGCAGCAATTTGTCGATCGCTTTGAAGTGCCCAAGCTGCTCGAAATCTATGGCTCAACCGAAGGCAATATCTTCCTGATGAACTTCGACGGCAAAATCGGCGCTGTCGGGCGCATCCCCAAATATCTCGAAAAGCAATTTGGCGATGTCCGGATCGTGAAATTCGATATCGCCGAAGAACAGCCGATCCGCGGCGATGACGATTTTTGCATGAAGGCGGACTGGAACGAGTCGGGTGAACTGATCGGGCGGATTGATGACAATGGCCCCTCCGATTTCTCCGGCTATCAGGATAAGGAAGCGACCGAGAAGAAAATCCTGCGCAATGTTTTTGAAAAGGGCGATGCCTGGTTCCGCTCGGGCGACCTGATGAGCCGAGACCGCTCCGGCTATATCTATTTCAAGGACCGGATCGGCGACACATTTCGCTGGAAAGGCGAGAATGTCGCGACCAATGAAGTGTCCGAAGTGCTGTCGCAATATCCGGGAATCAAGACCGCCAACGTCTATGGCGTCGAGGTCCCGGGCACCGATGGCCGTGCGGGCATGGCGTCTCTGACCGTCGCCGAAAATTTCGACATATCTGGCCTGCAAGCCTTTCTGGCCAAGGAAATGCCGCATTATGCGGTTCCTCTGTTCATTCGGATTGAGCCAGAGGCACAGACCACCGGCACCTTCAAATATCGCAAGGTCGAACTGGTCGAGGAAGGCTTTGATGTCGCAAAAGTCAGCGATCCGATCTGGTTCGGAAAGCCGGGCGCGCAGGGATATGAAGCGCTGACCGCAGCGGAACATGCGCAGATCCTGTCGGGTGAATATCGGTTGTAGCAACTGGTTTTGTGAAACAGGCAGCCTAGCCACATCATCCTCTCCCCGAAGGAGAGGAAAGTTGGAGATTGATTCCCCGTCTGCTAAACGCTCACCATTCGCCCTGAGCCAGTCGAAGGGCCGCACGTGCAGCACCAACGGAGATTATGACCGATACAGTCCATGCCTTGATCAGCAATTTCTCCGCCCATCTCCGTGATGGCCGGCGGCGTTCGGATCACACCGTGCGGGCCTATGTCACGACGGCCGAGCGGTTTTGCGCCTTTCTGATGGAACATATCGGCCGCGGCGTGGGTGCAGCGGAGATTCAGGCGTTGCAACAGGCCGATATCCGCTCCTATCTCGCCTATCGCCGGGCCGATGGCTTGACCAACAACAGCGCCGCGCGGGAATTGTCGGCGCTCCGGGCATTTCTCAAACATGTCGGCGGCGATGAAGCGCAAATCCCCAAAATCAGGGGCCCCAAGGTCAAGCGCGGCGTCCCGCGCCCGGCCTCTCCCGATGACATCATCGCGCTGGCCGGGGACGCGCAGGACAGCGCTGGCAGCGACTGGGTCGGCGCGCGCGACTGGGCGGTATTGCTGCTGCTCTATGGTTCCGGCCTGCGGATTAGCGAAGCGCTCGACCTGACTGCCGATGCCCTGCCCCTGTCCGATATATTGCGGGTCACCGGCAAGCGCAACAAGACGCGGGTTGTGCCGCTGCTTCCCCAGGTGCGCGCGGCGATCGACCATTATATCGACCTCTGTCCCCATGTGATGGAGCCAGATCAGCCGATTTTCCGTGGCAAACGCGGCGGGCCGCTCTCCCCGAACCTGATCCGCCGCGTGGTTCAGCAGGCCCGGACCAAGCTTGGCATTTCCGACCAGACCACGCCCCATGCTCTGCGGCACAGTTTCGCAACCCATCTCCTGGCCGGCGGCGCCGATTTGCGGAGCCTGCAGGAATTACTGGGTCATACGAGCCTGAGCAGCACGCAAGTCTATACTGCGGTCGATGCCGCACATTTGCTCGATGTCTACCAGAATGCCCATCCGCGGGCCTAGCCGCCACTCCGAGAAGCAACAACAATGAAGTGCGCACCACGCTGAATGGCGGCGCTACGCGCGCAATGCAGATGCTGTGATTGGTTGGAAGACTATATTTATCGTTAAACAATAAATATCTTGATGTTATTCGATATTGTGATATTGATAAACGATAAGTTATGGAGACTCGACTATGGAATCGAAAGACAAAGAGGATGTCGGATCAAATGACGTTGTGCTCAAATCTGCACGCGGAATATTGATTTTTGGCAAATGGGCATTGGTGGTTGCAATTGCTGCCATCGCCGTTGGATTGCTGGCTATCCCGTTTACATATCAGATATTGACAGAGAAAATGGCAGAGACATTTGTCAATCCGCCTGCTCCGGAAGTGTTCGGGATGATCGCCCTGATAATGCTGCTGGCTGTGGTGAGCCTTTTGCTCACCCTTTTTGCGATTGATCGATTGCGCAGGCTGGTCAATTCGGTGAGCGAAGGCAATCCATTTACACGCATCAACGGCACCCGGCTACGCGGCATCGGCATCGCGGTATTTGCAATTCAGCTGGTCACATTTTTGGCCAGTCTTCTGGCCATTGGCCTGATCACCATGCTCGGTGAAACAAAACCGGGGGTAGATTTCGATTTTCCGATTGAAGCGGACATATCGCTCTCCGGCGTTTTACTGGTCCTGCTTCTGATCATTCTCGCCCGGGTGTTTGATCGCGGCGCAGAAATGCGTGAAGAACTGGACGGGACAATATAATGCCCATTCAGGTTAAACTTGACGATCTGCTGCATGATAATCGCATGACATTGACCGAACTGGCCGAGCGCGTGGATATCACATTGGCAAATCTATCGATCCTCAAAACCGGCAAGGCCAAGGCCATGCGCTTTACGACGCTCGAGGCGATCTGCCGGGAACTGAAATGCGAACCCGGCGATCTGCTCCGTTATGAGCCGGAAGAGGCGGAGTGAATGCGAGGCCGATGACCGGAAAGTCAATTTCGCAACGATTTGAACTCAGTCGCTTGCGACTAAATCTTCTTCGACTGGCCTATGCCCCGCTGGTATTCGGGCTGGCTTTGGTTCAGCTGCCGCTGCTGGCTGAGCTTGGTCCGGATTGGGAGATCATGCATGGAGTCGTGATATGCATGCTCAGCGCATTATGTCTATTGAGTATCATCGGACTGTTCCGCCCCATCCTCATGCTGCCGCTCCTGCTCTTCGAAGTGACATGGAAGCTGCTTTGGCTGGGCCTTGTCGGCCTGCCGGCGTGGTTCAATGGTCCGCTCGATCCATCGCTTGCGGAAACATTTTTTGCCTGCGCTTTGGTGGTGCCCATCATCTTGCTGATACCCTGGGATTTAGTCGTGCGGCGACTGCGCAGCGGCAGCTCTTAGATCATGCCATTGCCGCGGATTTTCTCTAGCACCGGCTTTTGCAACGAAACAGACTTCAAATTCTCACTCCACCCTCGCCTCAATCGCATCCAGAATCATCCCCGCCAGATCGGTGCCATCATAATTGCCAATCGCGACAATCCCGGTCGGTGAGGTCACGTTGATTTCGGTCAGCCATTTGCCGCCAATCACGTCGATCCCGACAAAGATCAGCCCGAGCCGTTTGAGGTCCGGACCCATCGCCGCGCAGATTTCCTTTTCGCGCTCGGTCAGCTCCGCCGGTTCGGCATAGCCGCCTTGCGCGAGGTTGCTGCGAAATTCGCCTTCGCCAGGCTTGCGGTTGATCGCGCCGGCCACTTCGCCGTCGATCAGGACGATGCGCTTGTCGCCCTCATGAACTTCGGGGAGAAACGGCTGGACCATATGCGGCTCTGGCCAAGTCTGGTTAAATACCTCGAACAAGGCACTCAAATTGCTGCCATCTTCTGGCACCAGGAAGATCGCCTTGCCGCCATTTCCGTGCAGCGGCTTGACCACGATACTGCCATGTTCGGCCTGAAAGGCACGCACTTCGTCGAGGTCGCGGGTGATCAGGGTCGGCGGCATAAATTGCGCATAGTCGAGCACATAGACTTTCTCAGGGGCGTTGCGGACGGAAACCGGGTTGTTGACCACCAGAGTCTCGCCTTCGATCCGCTCGAGCAGGTGAGTCGCGGTGATATAGCCGACATGAAACGGCGGGTCCTGCCGCATCAGCACGACATCGACATCGCTGCCAAGGTCGAGCTTGACCGGGTCGCCGAAAGTGAAATGATCGCCTTGCACCGGCCGTACGGTCACCGGATGGGCCGGCGTGGTCAGGCGGCCATTGGCATGCAGGGTCAGGCCCCGGACATCATAATGGAACAGCTGATGCCCGCGGTTCTGAGCCGCAATCATCAACGCGAAACTGCTGTCGCCGGCGATGTTGACGCTTTCCATGGCGTCCATTTGTACGGCTATTTTCAGGGTCATGAATATTCCTTAGATTTTTCGCTCTCACTTACCGTTCGCATCGCGCCTAGTCGAGACACATTGATAGCAAGGACTATTTCCTGCAACTGCGCTCGAGATGAGCGGAAGAATGCTATTTCTAGCCATTGATCCGGAGCTTGTCGAAGGACCTTTTGCTTTGCCGGGATAAAGGAAAATTACGCACGCTTCCTTATACTCGCGAAGTCAGGCGACTTCGGAACGCAGCCGATTGCCGTACGTCTTAAAATCCATGCCAGACGTTCACCAGATGAATCGGCAAGCGGCGCGGCGCCACCAGAATGACGTCGATCCGCATATCCTCGCCATATTTGCAATATTCCGGGTAGAGTATCTCGGCAGCGTTCGCGACCCGTTGCAAGCGGCGCTGGTCGATCGACGTGGCAAGATCCGCCAGCCTGGTCCGCGCCTTGACCTCGACAAAGGCGACCAGCCTGCCTCGTCGCGCGATCAGATCCACTTCGCCGCGCGGCGTCCGCACCCGCTTCGCCAATATCCGCCAGCCGTGCAGCCGCAGCCAGCGGGCAGCGGTCTTTTCCGCTCTCCGCCCCTGTCGCTCGGCCTCGGCGCGATTCATGATATCGCTCGCGACCTTGGCGGTGAGACAATTTTACATCTCTCAATCATCAAAATTCCGTCCGTCATCAGGCGATCATTGCCCGTCTCATTCGCTAAGTTATAGTTTTTAATATTATTATTCAGTATTTTGAATAGTATTTCTTAGATCAAATCTAACAATAGTCATTGCTGACCTGCGATCATCGCTCGCCTTACAATCTCATCTCCACGGTTGCCGATTGGTGCGGCAACGATATAGAAGCGACCGGGGCAGGAGCAGGCATATGAGTATCATGGCAGATAAATCACCAGACAGACAAGTTGAAACCAAGCGGCGTTCGTTGCGCTGGATGGGATTGGCATCCGTCATTTTACTCGCTGGTTGCGCGACAGTGATCCCGCGGGGCGCTGAGCCGCCGCCAAGACCGACACCGACGCCGCCACCCGTGACCAGCGCGCTGCCGGATGACCAGAAACATCATCGCATTGCGCTATTGGTACCGTTGAGCGGCAAGAATGCGGGCGTCGGTCAGTCTCTCGCCAATGCCACGACGATGGCGCTGCTCGACACGCAGGCCGCGAATATCCGGATGACCAGCTATGACACAGCGCTCGGCGCATCGGCCGCGGCCCGCAAAGCCATCGCGGACGGTAATAAGCTGATCCTCGGACCGCTGCTGAGCGATAATGTCGTTGCCACCGCACGCGTCGCGCGCCCTGCCGGCGTTCCGATCCTGAGCTTTTCAAACGATACTGGCGCGGCTGGCCGCAATGTTTACATTCTCGGCCATATCCCGTCCCAGTCGATTGACCGGGTGGTAGAATATGCCACATCCCAGGGCATGAGCCGCTTTGCCGCACTTGTTCCCAATGGCGTATATGGCCAGCGCGCCTCATCGACCCTGCTCCGCAAGGTCAAGGATGTCGGCGGTACGGTCACCTCGATTCAAACCTTCAATCGCGATTCCAGATCGGTCGAAGCGGCGACCAAAAAACTCGGCGACAATGGCGAATTTGACGCTGTCCTGCTGGCGGACAATGGTGAAATGGCCGCGAAAGCAGCGCCCTTCATTCGTCAAAATACAAGCGGGACCGCGAAAATTCTCGGCACGGACTTGTGGAACACAAGCAGCAATCTCGCCGGTTCACGCGCGATGCGCGGCGCCTGGTTTGCCAGTGTTTCCGATGGCCTATATAGTCAATATGCGGACAAATATCGTGCCCGCTATGGCCGTGCGCCTTTCCGCCTGTCCAGCCTCGGCTATGATTCTGTGCTGTTGACGGTCAAAGTCGCGCGGAGATGGGAAGTCGGTACCCCCTTCCCGATCAATCAGCTCACCGACAGCGGCGGCTTCATTGGTCTGGACGGGGTATTCCGTTTCCGCCGCGACGGCATTTCGGAACGCGCGCTGGAAGTGCAGGAAATCCGCAACGGCAGCTTTGCCGTAATCGACGCCGCACCCAAGGGCTTTTGATAGGTCCGTCATCCTGAACTTGTTTCAGGATATCCCAAGCCGGGCTTTACTTCAGGGATCCTGAACTGAGTTCAGGACGAACGGAAGTTTCAGAATGACGCGCGATACGGTGCGACGCAAGTTGTGGATGGCACCATTGAGATCGTGCCATATCGTTCAACCGATATTCTGACCGGTATCAGCCCAGTCTTTCAAAAAGCCTTCAATGCCCTTGTCGGTGAGCACATGTTTGAACAGACCGCGAATGACGTTCGGCGGCATGGTTGCGACATCGGCACCGATCCGTGCAGATTCGAGTACATGAACCGGATGCCGGATCGATGCGACGAGGATTTCTGTATCATAAGCATAATTGTCATAGATCAAGCGGATATCGTCGATCAGCCGCATGCCATCAAAACCATTGTCATCATGCCGTCCGACAAAGGGGGAGATGAAACTGGCTCCGGCCTTGGCCGCGAGCAAGGCCTGATTGGCAGAGAAACATAAGGTCACATTGACCATCGTCCCCTCGTTGGTCAGCGCCTTGCAGGTCTTGAGACCATCGATGGTGAGCGGCACTTTGATGCACACATTATCCGCGATTTTCCGCAGGACTTCCGCTTCCTGCATCATCGTCGCATGATCCAGCGCCACAACCTCCGCAGAAACAGGCCCATCGGTCAGACCACAGATTTCCTTGGTCACTTCCATGATATCCCGCCCGGATTTCTTGATCAGCGAAGGATTGGTGGTGACGCCATCGACCATGCCGGTCGCAGCAAGGTCGGCGATTTCCGCGGTGTCGGCAGTATCAACGAAAAATTTCATCGGATTGGCTCCAGATATAAGGTTATCGCCTATCGCCTATCCGCTTTCCGCAAGCCGGGAAACTGCCGCCCGGTCTTAACCGGCAAAAAGCTGTGGATAGATTGGGGGAAAATTCCCGGGTCAGATCAGTTGAGAACGGAATATGCCAAGCTGCCCGTCAAAAAGCCTGGCCAACACCGAGGATCGCAATCAGCAACGGGTCATTGGTGGCCTGCGGATTGGCGCGGATGGATTCTTCCTGCGCCCCGATCGATCGATAGATCGCGTCGCTGACCTTGCTCGTGACATCGCGACTGACGCTGGCAAAATCGATATTGGTGGCTTGCGACAACACAAGATTGATAATGTCATTGTCAAACAGTCTCAATCCATTGCCAATGCCGGGCAACATCCGCTCGACCAATGAGTCGCCCAATTGACCTTGTAACAATTTGGTCGCTGCGCGCGGCCCGCCGTTGATAATCGCTGCCGCGTCGGCAATGCTCATATTGCGGATCGTTTCCGCGACGATCGGGGCGGCGAGCTCTGCCCCCTTTTCCGCCGCGCGATTGACCTGTTTGAGCAAACGGTCCTGAATCGACCTGGATCGCAGCAAAGCCGTCGCGATGCTGGTCACCCGCGATCCGCCGAGCGAATCCGGTACCGCAATACGGGCCACCTGATTATCGAAAAATCCATTGGGCTGGAGCAATTCGGCGAAAGCATTTTGTGACGACAGGCTGAGCAGCCGCTTGACGGCTTCGGTGAGACTGAGCGCCGGCAGGCTTGAACAGCCCGGAAGCGCAAGCAATCCCGCGGCGGCGCCAAAGCCCAGAAGCGATCTGCGATGATAGATCATTTTCGCTCTCCAATTTTCGCCAAAGCAAGAATGACGAATGATGATTTGGTGCCTATAGCATGATTATGAATCGCGTCCGCGTCCTTCTTCTCAATGCCGCCTTGGGCCCACTCGATTACCGGGTGCCGGAAGCTATGGATGCCCCTTTCGGCTCCGTTGTCATGGTCCCGCTCGGGCCCCGCAAAGTCCCCGGCGTTGTCTGGGAGCCGGAGAGTTTTCCGTCGGAAGAAATTGATTTCAAGAAGCTGCGGCCATTGCTTGAAGTCCGCGAAGTACCGCCTTTGCGCGCGCCGTTGCGCCGGTTGATCGAATGGACCGCCAGCTATTATTTTGCTTCACCGGCTTCGGTGTTGCGAATGGTCCTGTCGAGCGGTGCTGCATTTGCGGACACCCGGCCGATGATCGAATATCGCCTCAACGGTACGCTACCCGATCGGATGACACCGCAGCGCGAACAGGCGCTGGACAAACTGATCGATGTGCAAGGAACGATCAGCGAACTGTCTTTTAAAGCCGATGTCTCGGTCGCGGTCATCCGGGGCCTCGAGAAGCTCGGCATGTTTGACCGGATCGAGATCGCGCCGTTCGCCGATCTCGCCTTGCCCGCACCCGATCATGACATTGTTGACCTGAGCGACGATCAGAAGCGCGTCAGCGCGACCTTGATCAAGGCGGTGCAAGACCGCAAATTCCAGCCCTATCTGCTCGACGGCGTGACCGGGTCGGGCAAGACCGAAGTCTATTTCGAGGCGGTCGCCGAAGCTCTCAGACAAGACCGGCAAGTGCTTGTGCTGCTGCCCGAAATTGCGCTGACAGAACCATTTCTCAATCGCTTTCATGCCCGGTTCGGCGCGGAACCGGTGGCCTGGCACAGCGGGATGAAACAGTCGGACCGCAAGAAAAACTGGCGCGCGCTGGCCGATGGCAGCGCCAAGGTCGTTGTCGGGGCGCGCTCAGCCTTGTTCCTGCCTTATGCCAATTTGGGGCTGATCATTGTCGATGAAGCCCATGAAAGCAGTTTCAAGCAGGAAGATGGTGTCCGCTATCACGCCCGCGATGTCGCGGTGATGCGCGGGCTGCATGAGCAGATCCCGGTGGTGCTGGCATCCGCCACCCCCGCGATTGAAAGCCGGCATCAGGTGGAACAGGGCAATTATCAGTTGCTCGAACTGCCCGCCCGCTTCGGCGGTGCGACGATGCCGACGATCGAGGCGCTTGACCTGACTCAGGATATACCGGCGCGCGGGTCCTGGCTGGCGCCGTCACTGATCAACGCGCTGGAAGACAATCTCGGCAAGGGCGAGCAGTCGCTGCTCTTCCTTAATCGCCGCGGTTTTGCGCCGCTGACCCTGTGCCGAACCTGCGGTGACCGGATCAACTGCCCCAATTGCACCGCCTGGATGGTCGAACATCGCCTGACCCAGCGGCTCGCCTGCCACCATTGCGGACATGTCATTCCGGTTCCGGAAAAATGCCCGGAATGTGGGGATGAGGACTCGCTTGTCGCCTGCGGTCCCGGGGTCGAGCGAATCTGCGACGAGGTGAAGATGCTGTTTCCCGCCGCGCGCACCGCGATTGTAACGTCAGACACGATATGGTCGCCGCAACGCGCCGCCGATTTTGTCACCCAGATGGAAGCGGGTGCGATTGATATCGTGGTGGGCACGCAGCTGGTCACCAAAGGCTATCATTTTCCCAATCTGACCCTCGTCGGTGTGGTCGACGCCGATATCGGTCTCGAAGGCGGAGACCTGCGCGCCGCCGAACGCAGTTTCCAGCAAATCGCACAAGTTGCTGGACGCGCCGGGCGTGCTGCAAAACCCGGCCATGTCTATGTCCAGACCCGCCAGCCCAAAGCGCGGGTCATCCAGGCGCTGATCGAAAATGACCGCGACGGCTTTTATGCCGCAGAAATTGAAGCGCGGCGTGCGGCCCAGGCCCCGCCCTTTGCGCGCTGGGCAGCGATTATCATATCATCCGAAGATAATAGCGAGGCGATGGAAACCGCGCGACTGATCGGTCAGACCGCTCCGAAAGTCGATGGCTTTTCGGTCTTTGGACCGGCCCCTGCTCCGCTGGCGATGCTGCGCGGGCGGCACCGGCACCGGCTGCTCGTCCATTCGCTGCGGTCGGTCGATTTGCAGGATATCCTGCGCGACTGGCTGGAGAAGCTGGAATGGCCGCGCGCCGTTCGCGTCGGCGTTGATGTCGATCCCTATAGTTTTGTTTGATCCTATAAGCTCTGCACTTGATGCGGAGCTTTGGGTTATGTAGCGCTACATCCACATGAGGCTCCACATGACATGGGGCCTGCGCAGAATTGAAAGCTCCGGTATGAAACGCTTCCTGGCGATTATCACTATTTTTGCGGTCAGCTTGGTGACCGGACCGGCCGAGGCCGACCCTGCCGATATCAGCGCGGCCAGCCGGTCGGTCGTCCGCGTCGTGCTGGCCGCAAAAGATGGCAATAAAGTTGCCTTTGTCGGCCATGGCAGCGGCTTTGCCGTCGCACCGGATAAAATCGTGACCAACGCCCATGTCGTCGAGATCGCGCGGCAGGAATCGTCGGTTGTCATCGGCATCATCCCCTCCCAAGGCGGGATTAGCTATGGCGGTCGGATCATCGCTTATTCACCCAATAATGATCTCGCGCTGATCCAGGTTGAGGATGGCGGGCGCCTGCCTCCCATGGCGATATTCGGCGGACCGGTCGGCGATGGCGCGGACGTCGTCGCAATTGGCTATCCCGGATCGGTCGACCGCGCCCAGGGGCTGGATCTGGATGACCTGATCAATCCGATGTCCCCGGTCAAAACCCGCGGCACCGTCTCGGGCGGCAGAACCACCAAGCAATTTGATACGCTGCTGCACACGGCCCCGATCGCCAGTGGCAATAGCGGTGGGCCACTCATCGACAATTGCGGCCGCGTCCTGGGGGCAAATAGTTTCGGCTCGATCAGTGATGGCAATGATGCGGAATTTGGTTTTGCCGTGTCGGCGCGTGAAATATTATCCTTTTTGCGCAAGGCGGGAGTCCAGGTCGCCGCGACCGCGACGCCATGTCGGTCGGCAGCGGAAATCAGCCTGCAGGAACAGCAGCGCGAGGTCATTGCCCGGGCGAAAGTCGCGGCAGCCCAGCAAATCGAAACCGCAGAGCGGCAGCGCGTAGAAGCAGAATTACGCACGACCATATCACAGGATATCATCGTCGAACGCGAAAATCAGATGGCGATGGCGGCCTTGCTGCTGTTCCTGGCGGTCACCGCATTGGGCGGATCCGCCTATCTGTTCATGCAAGCCAAGCGCAATCCGGCGATTGGCGCGGCGGGCCTTGCAGGCGCGCTGGTGCTCGGCGCCGTGATTATCTTCCTGACCCGGCCGTCTTTCACTGAAATAGAGGATCGCGTTGCAGCGACGCTGGACTCTGATTCTGACGAGGATGATGGCGTGCAGGCGATCGCGACGGCTGGCAACTATCAGTGTCGACTGGCGCCCGAACGCAGCCGCATCACCGTCTCTCAGGTCGATGAACTGTCGCTCGAGTGGGGCGAAGGTGGCTGCATCAATGGCCGCACCCAATATGGCCGCGATGGCGCCAAATGGTCACGGATTTTTGTCCCCAATCAGGAGCAGACTGTGACGATCAGCAGCTTCAGCCCCGACCGCAGCGAATTTACCGAGGAACGCTTTCTGATGGGGCTCGATGCAATGACCAAAGCCCGCGCGATCCGCGCCCAATATGGCAATCGCGCCTGCACGACCGATAGTGCTGCGCTGGCCGATATCGCGGATATGGTCAAAGCGATCAGAGCGGAACTGCCGCGACAGGCCAATGAGAGTCTGGTATATGAATGTGAGAAGACCCGGGACTAGGCCTAAGGTGACAAAGGCCACATTGCAGGACCCACCCGACCTCATTCGATCCTATCCGACAAGACAACAATTCCTAGGCTGAAACATTATCGGGTGAAACTTGTCCCACTGAAATCGCTGAATAGGAGGACTCGCAAGATTGTTGGCTCGGCTTTTGGTTTTTCCACTACCTTCGCCTGCGCCCATGGCAGGCCTTGAGCTGTTGCTGCGAATATTCGGGAAATCGAAAAAAAATCCCCGCTCGGAAGCAATCACCACCATTTGTGATGATTTGCCGCACTTCAATCCGATTTACTTAGGATCTCCATCAATATCGCCGAGGCGGCTTGCATTATGGTCCATTAACTGCTCAGATAATCGCACTTCTTTGCCGCTGAGAAGCTATGGTTTCTAATAATCGTGAGGAGCAGCTCTTTTGGTAAACATGATCATTCGAATTATTGCAGCTGCTTCATTGTCCCTCTCGTTGGCGGCGGTGCCTTCGATCGCAGCGGCGCAATCGCAGCCGAACCGAAACCAAGCGCGAATCGCTGAAATCCATATCGCTTTGCTGGATCGATTGCCGACGTCCGATGAAGACCAACATTATCTCGCTCTACTCAATCAAGGTCTTGGCATCACAGCACTTGCAGACTTGATAAAAGAGGGGTCAGATGCACGAGCCCTCTATCCCTCGTTGGTCACGCGAATGAACTTAAATCACTTCGTATCGGCGGTCTACGTCCATATCCATGGTCGGGCACCGGATGCTGAAGTGGAATATTTCTGGACGGAATTGCTCGAGACACAAAGAGTGACGGAAGGTGAATTTATTATTCAACTGATTGACGCGACCTCCCCTGCAGAACGAAAAATTCTGAATGATCGGATGGGCATGAAATGACGATTTAGGGATTGGGTCGTTCTATGTTCGCCGTCACCCTATACCTGATAGTTACCCATCGGTGGAACCAAACGCCGCATTTCAGGCCAGTAACATTCCCGAGATCGGGTGGCACTCGCTGAGCCAATCAAATCTGTTGATTTTCCCACAGGCACATTATCATTTCCAATCCATAAGCATCGCCGCCCTTCCCTCCGTCAGCGATGCGGCGTGCATTAGGGCAATTTGCGAGGGTTGTCGGCGCTGGTAAACCTGGGAATATGGCACGGTCAAAAAGATCTTGTTCGCCTTGAGAGACATTGATGCTGACGGTGCTATCTCTCAAGAAGAATATCAACAATCGCTGGCATTTGAGTTCGCCAGAGCTGATCAGAACAATGATCGATTGATGTCCAAAGATGAATATAGAAAGGCATTTTTGCCTTCTCTTCTGTTCAGGGCAGCGCTTGAAAATGTCTCGGCAGAATAGCTTCGAACCTCCAATATTATTTTTCGGATCTTTCAATTGCTGAACTTGATCTCATCAATGCGAACGCACCACAACAAGCAAAGATTGCGCAATCGCAAATATCCTCTCTGCTCCATCGCGGGCGCCAGACTATTGGAAAAAAAAGCCCTTGGAACTGACATAGGCGCCAGATGCCCAACTGTCTGGCGATTCCGTTGATTGGCGCCCCTGCGCGTCCTCGACCGCCATTGCCGCACGGCGCGGTTTGGCTTTGTCAGAACCACTCGGCTTATCATCTTTGCGGAATGGCAGTTTAAGATTCTTCAAGATCGCTGCGTCCATAAGAATTACTCCTGATACTTAGACCGACAAGCTATCAATTTCCTGTTGCGTCCGTCGAGCAGAATTGGATTCAAAATGGCTCAATAAATGCTTGCGCGAAAAGCGGTTTTTTTGATGGACTGCGTCAAGCGCGTTAACTTTTATGGACATTTCAGCGGCCATGGCGGCCCAAGAAATTTGGTTACAAAATCCGGCAGCGGTCATCAGGAGCCTCGATCATCGACAAGCCTAAGTCCAATGTCCGCCTCGATACCCATAGCTGGCACTGTACATTTCCAGAACTTCAGTCGTGATTGGCTCCATCGGCCAAGCCGATATTCGCGTCATCAGGCATTGCCACATCATCCAAGCAGGCAAAGTTGATACATATTTGTTGGGGATCGCGTCGCCGTTTGTGATGAGTATATACGCCGCAATTCTGACAGAAGAAATGCTCCGCAATCATCTTGTTCCACTTGTAGGACGATAATTGCTCTACCCCCTCTAACAGGTTGAAATGGCTTTTATGCTCGGCTTTCATCACGATAGCCTTTTTCAGACAAAGCGAGCAATCACAGCGATATATATCCTCGAAAATATTATTCGAGCGGATTTCAAATTTCACTCTCCTGCAATGGCAAGAACCGCGATAGATTTTCATTTCGAGATGCTTTCTTGATTGCGCGAAATATCCAATATCAACCAACCTCCGTTATGAATAGGCATCAACTCCCATCTCCGCCGCTGGGCCCAGAGCGCACGCCAGCCTGCAGATAGATGCGCCATATTCTGCCGCATCGTCTCAGCGGGTTGCAGGCACTAAGGATTTTGCTCATCAATTTCGGAATGAAGCTCAATAGTCGGGCGCATCGCCCCCCAAAATCTTTTCCGCCTGCCCGGTCAGCCAGTTCATCGCCGCAAGCCAGGGCTGATGTCCGTGACTGATCCGCGCCACGCCCAGATCGGCCAATTCCGCCTGGCTCGGACCGTCGGGGGAGAAGAGTATATTGACCGGCAACGGGGATGCGTCACAAATTGCGCCAATCCAACGGGCATCCGCGAGGAACGGGACGAACAGGCTCCCGGCGCCGGCATCGGCATATATTTGCGCCCGGTCGAGCACCTGTCTGGTCAAGCTCTCGCCATCATCTTCCGCCGACTGACCACGAAAGACGTCGCATCGCGCATTGACCCAAAGCCCTGATGAAGCCGCCGCTGCCAGACGTTCGGCGGCAATTTTCGGTGCAAGCAACCTGTCTTCACCCGGCATGCGATCTTCCATGTTGATACCGCTTGCGCCCGCATTATAAGCACGTTGCACCGATCGCCGAACTGCGTCCGCATCATCGCCATATCCGGCTTCCAGATCGATACTGACCGGCAGCTTGGACACCGCGACAATATGCTCAAGATTGGCAATTGCATCATCCAGAGAAAATGCTTCGCCGTCCGCGATTCCCTGCGCACCCGCGACGCCATAGCTTCCTGTTGCCAAAGCCTTTGCACCGGTAGCCGCGACCGCGATGGCGCTGCCCGCATCCCAGATGTTGACCAATATCAGCGGCTTGCCTGGAACGTGAAGTTCACCAAAATTCTGTATTTTCTCGTTCATTTCATTTCCTTTTCCAACAGGCTTTGTTTGATTTCCAAGCCATAAGCATAGCCGCCCATCGTCCCGTCACTGCGAACCACACGATGACAAGGGATGAGGACCGCGACATTATTCGCGCCATTGGCGCTCCCGACGGCACGCACTGCTTTGGGCTTGCCGATAGCGGCGGCGATATCTGCATAGCTGCGGGTTTCGCCTTCGGGAATTTTGCGCAGCTCCTGCCACACCGCTTCCTGAAAGGCAGTGCCCTGCACATCGAGCGGGATATTATGCGGACGGCCCGGTGTTTCGACCTGCGCAACCACTTGCGTGAGCAGTTTCGCGAACGCATCACCGCCCGCTAACAAATCCGCTTTCGGAAATCGCTGACGGAGTTCCTCTTCGCCCTCGTTGAACGACAGACAGCAAATGCCCTTGTCCGTCGCGGCGACCATCATCATCCCCAGCGACGTTGCAACATTGGCCCACCGCACCGTGACGCCCGCTCCGCCATTTTTCCAGGCGCTCGGTTTCATTCCCATTTTCTGGCCCATTTTCTGTTCCTCGTAAAAGCGCGATGCAGATCCATAGCCCGCATCGTAAATGGCTTCGGTGACCGATGCTCCTGCGTCCAAAGCATCTTTCGCGCGCTCCATCCGCAGGGCGCGGGCATATGCGGCCGGGGACAGGCCGGTTTCGCGCTTGAATATCCGCTGCAAATGGGTCGGCGAATAGCTTGTCAATTCGCCCAGCTCGCCGAGCGTAGGTGCTTTTTCGGCCATCCGAATCGCGTCAATCGCGGTCTTGACCGCCGCTTCGTCGCGCCCGACATCTTTGGGCGAGCATCTCAGGCAGGCCCGCAAACCGATCGCCTCAGCCTGCTCCGGCCTGGCGAAGAACCGGACATTCTCGCGCTTGGGATGCCGCGCCGCGCAGGATGGACGGCAATATATTCCAGTGCTCAGCACGCCGGTGACAAATTTGCCATCAAAGGATCGATCGCGATTTGCCATTGCCTGCCATGCTATTGTGTCATCAACCATATCGGCCTCTACATCCGTTTTGCTTTGTTTAGCCCTTTTGGCCCCTTTCGCACAGGTCCGCCTCCCGTATCTTGCGATCAAAGCATATTTCTTGCCGTTCGATATCGGGACGTGGCCGAAAAAGCCGCAGATCGGGAGTGGCGGGAAGAGTCGCGGGGACAAGGCTTTCGCAGGCGCGGTCCAAGCGAAGCATGGCGGCGCAACTGTCGCCAAAATCTGCCATTTTTGGGAATTAGCAAAATGATTCCCCAAGCCATCTTGCATCGCAGCAAAATGGTTGCTAGACGCCGCGCATCCGTGGGCGAATTAGTAAGTTTTTCGGCCAGATAGCGGACCATTTCATGAACGGTTTTCAGACCATAATCTGGGTCAGGGAGTAGCAAACGCGTGGATCATTCCAGCGGCATCAGGGCGAGTTTAGCGGGGCGTTACGCCACGGCTTTGTTCGCGCTTGCAGAAGAAAATAACAGCATCGATATGGTGCAGACCAGCCTCGGTACATTGACCGCCGCGCTCGACGAATCGGACGATCTCAGAGCGCTGATCAGCAGCCCGGTCCTGTCCCGCGCGAACGCGGGCAAGGCGATTGCAGCGACAGCGAAATCCCTGAAGCTCGATGATTTGACCCTGAATCTTCTCGGCGTGCTCGCTGCGAACCGGCGTCTGGATCAAATCCCGGCTGTCATTCGCGCCTTTACCACTCTGGCCTCGAGCCATCGCGGTGAAGTGACCGCAGAGGTGACCTCGGCTCATCCGCTCGATGACAAACAGATTGATGCGCTCAAGGCGCAGCTCAAAAAACGCGTAGGAAGCGACGTAAGTGTTTCTACCGCCGTTGATCCTTCCATTCTCGGCGGCCTGGTCGTCAAGATTGGCAGCCAGATGATCGACAACTCCATCAAAACTCGTTTGAACACGCTTTCCCAAGCCATGAAGGGCTAAAGGCCAAAAGGACTAAGGATATATAATGGATATTCGCGCAGCAGAAATTTCAAAGGTCATCAAGGACCAGATCGCCAATTTTGGCAATGAAGCTCAGGTCTCCGAAGTCGGAACCGTGCTCGCCGTTGGTGATGGTATCGCCCGTATTCACGGTCTCGATCAGGTGCAAGCCGGCGAGATGGTTGAATTTTCGAACGGCATTCAGGGCATGGCGCTGAACCTCGAGGCCGATAATGTCGGTGTCGTGATCTTCGGCTCTGACGCTGAAATTAAAGAAGGCGATGT
The DNA here is from genome assembly GCA_001650955.1 of Sphingomonadales bacterium EhC05. Lineage (GTDB taxonomy): Bacteria > Pseudomonadota > Alphaproteobacteria > Sphingomonadales > Sphingomonadaceae > Parasphingorhabdus. Next base: position 139,920 of record LXYP01000021.1, on the reverse strand, counting down.
TGTCAAACGGACCGGTACGATTGTGGATGTTCCCATCGGACCGGAATTGCTGGGCCGCGTCGTAGACGGCTTGGGCAATCCAATTGATGGCAAGGGCCCGATCAAAACCAAGAAGCGGAGCCGTGTTGAAGTCAAGGCGCCGGGCATTATCCCACGGAAATCCGTGCACGAGCCTGTACAAACCGGCCTGAAAGCGCTCGACGCTCTGGTGCCTGTTGGACGCGGTCAGCGCGAATTGATCATTGGTGACCGTCAAACCGGTAAAACCGCGGTTGCGATTGATACGTTCATCAACCAGAAGACAGTCAACGCTGGCGATGACGAGAATAAGAAGCTCTACTGCATCTATGTTGCCATCGGTCAGAAACGTTCGACCGTTGCACAGATCGTCAAGAGCCTCGAAGAAAATGGTGCGATGGAATATAGCATCGTCGTCGCCGCGACCGCTTCGGAGCCGGCTCCTTTGCAATATCTTGCACCCTATACCGGTGTAACGATGGGCGAATATTTCCGCGACAACGGCATGCACGCCTGTATTGTTTATGACGATCTCTCCAAACAGGCTGTGGCCTATCGCCAAATGTCCCTGCTGCTGCGTCGTCCTCCAGGACGTGAAGCCTATCCTGGTGATGTTTTCTATCTTCACAGTCGCTTGCTCGAGCGTGCCGCGAAAATGAACGAAGACAATGGCTCGGGATCGCTTACCGCATTGCCGATCATTGAAACCCAGGCGGGTGACGTTTCGGCCTATATTCCAACCAACGTGATTTCGATCACCGATGGTCAGATCTTCCTCGAAACCGACCTGTTCAACCAAGGCATTCGTCCTGCGATTAACGTGGGTCTCTCGGTGTCTCGTGTGGGTAGTGCAGCGCAGACCAAAGCGATGAAGAAAGTGTCCGGTTCGATTAAACTCGATCTCGCGCAATATCGTGAAATGGCAGCGTTCGCGCAATTTGGTTCCGATTTGGATGCCTCGACACAGAAATTGCTGTCTCGCGGTGAGCGTTTGACGCAATTGCTGAAGCAAGCACAATTCTCGCCGCTTCCTTTTGAAGAGCAGACTGCTTCCATTTATGCCGGTACCAACGGCCATCTGGATGCTGTCGGCGTGAATGACGTTGTGCGTTATGAAGAAGCCATGCTTTCTCATATGCGTAATGAGCATGCTGATGTTTTGAAAACGATCCGCGACAGCGGTGACTTGGCGGATGATACCAAAGCTTCGCTTGAAGCGGCGCTCGCGGCATTTGGCAAAACCTTTAGCTAAGCCTGACTAACCCCAGCGGGAAAGAGAGAATATGGCTAATCTTAAGGAACTGAAAGATCGGATCGGGTCGGTTAAATCGACCCAGAAGATCACCAAGGCCAAGCAAATGGTGGCCGCAGCGAAACTGCGCCGCGCGCAGATGGCTGCCGAAGCCGCGCGTCCTTATGCCGAGCAGATGGAAAAGGTGATGGGCAACCTCGCCTCCAAAGTCACCATAGATGAAAATTCATCGAAATTGCTGGCTGGCACAGGCAAGAACGACACGCATTTGCTGGTTGTTGCGACATCCGATCGCGGCCTTTGCGGCGCGTTTAACGCGAATATCGTCAAGGAAGCCAAGGTCAAAGCCGAAGCCCTTCTGGCGGAAGGCAAGACCGTATTATTCTATATGGTTGGTCGCAAAGGCTTGCCGATCATCAAGCGTCAATATCCCAACCAGATATTGAAACATTTCGATACTTCAGCCGCCAAAACGCCTGGTTTTGAAGAAGCCAAGGCGATTGCAGCGGACCTCACCGCGCTGGTTGAAGAAAGCAAATTTGACGTTGCGCATCTGTTTTACGGCAAGTTCAAATCGGCGCTGGTTCAGGAGCCGACGGTTCAGCAGATTATCCCGATTGCGGTTCAAGACGGCGCAGTTGCGGAAGCTGGCGGCGCGGTTGACTATGAGCCGGACGAAGAAGAAATTCTCGCCGAACTGCTGCCACGCAATCTGACCACGCAGCTATTTGGTGCGTTGCTCGAGAATATGGCATCAGAACAAGGCGCATCGATGACCGCGATGGACAATGCGACCCGCAATGCCGGCGATCTGATCGACAGTCTCACCATCGTTTACAATCGCAGCCGTCAGGCCGCGATTACCACTGAATTGATTGAAATTATCGCTGGCGCAGAAGCGCTCTAAAGCAAGTACGCAAGGAAGAAGCAAAATGGCAAAGACCAAAAATGTAGGCCGCATCTCACAGGTCATCGGCGCTGTCGTCGATGTGTCCTTTGACACGGAAATCCCGGCAATTCTGTCCGCTTTGGAAACCGACAATAACGGTAACCGGCTGGTGCTCGAGGTTGCACAGCATCTCGGCGAAAACACGGTTCGGACCATCGCCATGGATGCGACCGAAGGTTTGACCCGTGGTCAGGAAGTAAGCGACACCGGTTCGCAGATTCAGATGCCTGTTGGCCCTGAAACGCTCGGCCGGATCATGAACGTGATTGGTGAGCCAATCGACGAACGTGGGCCAATTGGCAACAAAGTAACTTCGCCAATTCACGCAGAAGCCCCGGCTTTTGTGGACCAGTCCACCGAGAATGAAATTCTGGTGACCGGTATTAAAGTGGTTGATCTGCTCGCACCTTATGCAAAGGGCGGTAAAATTGGACTGTTCGGCGGCGCTGGCGTTGGCAAGACCGTGCTTATTCAGGAACTGATCAACAATATTGCCAAAGGCCACGGCGGAACTTCCGTCTTTGCTGGCGTTGGAGAGCGTACCCGCGAAGGTAACGATCTCTACCACGAATTTCTCGATGCGGGCGTTATCGCCAAGGATGCCGACGGCAATCCAAAGTCGGAAGGCTCGAAAGTGGCGCTGGTCTTCGGTCAGATGAACGAACCTCCAGGAGCGCGTGCGCGTGTGGCCCTTTCCGGTCTGACCCAGGCGGAATATTTCCGTGATGTCGAAGGACAGGATGTTTTGTTCTTCATCGACAATATTTTCCGCTTCACCCAGGCTGGTTCAGAAGTGTCCGCACTTCTTGGCCGTATTCCGTCGGCTGTGGGCTATCAGCCAACCCTGTCGACCGACATGGGCGCGCTGCAAGAGCGTATTACCTCCACCAACAAGGGCTCGATTACATCGGTTCAGGCGATTTACGTTCCTGCCGATGACTTGACCGACCCTGCACCGGCAACATCTTTTGCCCACTTGGACGCCACAACGGTTTTGAACCGCGCGATTTCGGAGCTGGGCATCTACCCTGCTGTTGATCCGCTCGATTCAACATCCCGTGTTCTCGAACCACGCGTTGTCGGTCAGGAACATTATGATACCGCCCGTGCCGTTCAGGAAACTCTGCAAAAATATAAGTCTTTGCAGGACATTATCGCCATTCTTGGCATGGACGAGCTTTCTGAAGAAGATAAGCTGGTCGTTCAGCGCGCCCGGAAAATTCAGAAATTCCTGTCGCAGCCATTCCACGTTGCGGAAGTCTTCACCGGCATCAAAGGCAAGTTCGTTGATCTCGAAGATACGATCAAATCGTTCAAGGCTGTGGTCGACGGCGAATATGATCACCTTCCCGAAAATGCTTTCTACATGGTTGGCGGGATCGAAGAAGCGATTGAAAAAGGCAAGCAACTGGCGGCTGAAGCGGCCTAATCATGGCGGATTTGCGCCTTGAAGATTGTGTCAACAAAGTCTGTCCGTGGTCCGGTGATCCGGTATCGGCAGACTCGTTGACGCTCTACAAAGGTGCGGTTGTTGGTTTTTGCAATACCGGATGCCGGGACAAATTTGAAAAGGCGGCATCACTATTTGATGCGGCGATACAGGACTAATCACGATGGCAAACCTGCATTTCGAACTCGTAACCCCTGAGAAGCTCGTCCGCTCGGATGATGTGTTCATGGTGGTTGTTCCCGGAACCGAAGGCGACTTTGGTGTATTGGCTAATCATGCCCCGGTGATGTCGACGATCCGCGATGCTGATCTGGTCATCTACGCCAGCGAAGGCGGATCACCTGAGACCATCTCGGTTCAGGGCGGTTTTGCGGAAGTGAATGAAAACGGCCTGACCATATTGGCGGAAGCTGTTTCCTAAGCCTCGAGCACTGTTGCTGCCTTGCGCTCGCTGCGCCACAGCAGCAACCCACTTGCAATGATCAAGGCCCCGCCGACCATCGCTGTTCGGTCGATCGGATCCCCAAAGACAAATACGCTTATTGCGGTTGCGATCAGCAGCTGAATATAGACGATGGGCGCGATCGCCGCTGCGGTCGTCCGCATGGTCGCCATATAGAGTAGAAAATGGCAACCGGTGGCGGTCAGAGCAACCAGCATACAGCGCAGGATCACATCCCAGTCAGGTGCGCTTGCAATGGTCATGACCGGCACAAACCAATGGCCCGCAACCGTCGCAATGATTAGAAACATCGCCGCCCAGAAGGCAATATAGAATTGCGCCGCAAAAATGGAGCGTTGCGTTGAAACCATCCGATTGAGAATTAACAATGCCGACATTGCCACAGCAGAGAAGAGAGGCAAAACTGCAACCCAGCCAAATGCAGCAACATTGGGACGCAACATGATGAGCACGCCTCCAAAAGCAACCAGCGTTGCCACCCAAGTCGTCGTCCGCATTTTCTCTTTGAGAAACCAACCGGAAAACAAGGCGGTCAAAATTGGGTTGATAAAGGATATCGCTACCGCATCTGCCAGCGGCATAATATAAATTGCGGAAAAGAAAGTGATTGTGCCGACAAATAGCGCGAAACCACGCGCGACATGAAGCATTGGCCTGCCCACGTGAAATCCCTGCCGCCCTTCCTTCCAGAAGAGAAGAATCGCGAGGGCAAAGGCGCCAATAGAAAAACGCAGAGCTGCAACCGCAGGCGCTGGCCAGTCGCCCGCCATCGACTTGATAACTGCATCTCCCAGAGGAAAGCCGGAGAAAGCGACAAGAGCAAGCGTGATGCCACCTGCCGATTTGCCCAATTTTTGTGATCCATGGTTCGGCAAATCATCTTCCCAAACAACTATTCCATCGGCTTAGTCGGCAAAATATCTGGCGCAAGCGCAAAGTCAGTCATGCTTAATAATTCTGCAATGTCAGAGAGTATTTTCGGTTTATTAACCAATTTCGAGGAAGAAGGCATTGATCAAACCTCTCTAATCAAATCGGACGGGACACGATGAGCGCTTTTGGGAAGAAAAATGGACTAGGCGGCGGCAAGCCATCTTTTGGTGTTGCCAAACCGATGAATGGCAGCAGCAAGAAATCGGGCCCAAGCGCAAACGGCCCATCCGAAGATGAGGCAGGCGGAAGCCAGTTTCCTCCGATTGACGGGGCTACGCTGCCAGGCGAAGAAAATGGCGCGAGCAGCGCTCCCGAACAGGGAGACGTCATGTCGCGTCTCGCCGACCGTTCCAACGCGATTCATGACGACGGCGATAAGGACGAAGGCTTCGGCGCTTCGGTGCACAAAATCAAAGAGCAGGTCCTGCCGCGCTTGCTGGAACGCGTCGATCCAGAAGCCGCCGCATCACTTGACAAAGAAGAATTGACCGAAGAATTCCGTCCGATCATCATGGAAGTGCTGACCGAACTGAAACTGACGCTTAACCGTCGCGAGCAATTTGCGCTCGAAAAAGTTCTGGTTGATGAACTGCTCGGTTTCGGACCGCTCGAGGAACTTCTGCAAAATCCGGATATTTCCGACATCATGGTCAACGGCCCTGAACAGACATATATCGAAATCAAGGGTAAGCTTGAAATAGCGCAGATCAAGTTCCGCGATGAAGAGCATCTGTTCCAGATCGCCCAGCGCATCGTAAACATGGTTGGACGGCGCGTCGACCAGACCACGCCGCTAGCCGATGCCCGGCTTGCCGATGGCTCTCGTGTCAACGTCATCGTTCCGCCGCTGAGCCTCAAGGGCACCGCGATCTCGATTCGGAAATTCTCCGAGAAACCAATCACACTCGATATGATGAAGAATTTTGGTTCGATGTCGGACAATATGTGTACCGCGCTCAAAATTGCCGGTGCCTGCCGTTTCAACGTCGTTATCTCGGGCGGTACGGGTTCTGGTAAAACAACCATGCTCAATGCGATGTCCAAGATGATCGATCCCGGCGAGCGTGTGCTGACGATTGAGGATGCCGCCGAGCTTCGCTTGCAGCAACCGCACTGGCTTCCACTCGAAACTCGCCCACCAAACCTCGAAGGCGAAGGCGCAATTACCATTGGTGACCTCGTGAAAAACGCTCTGCGTATGCGGCCTGACCGGATCATCCTGGGTGAGATTCGTGGCGCGGAATGCTTCGATCTGCTCGCTGCAATGAACACCGGCCATGATGGCTCGATGTGTACGCTTCACGCCAACAGCCCGCGCGAGTGTCTCGGCCGTATGGAAAATATGATTCTGATGGGTGATATTAAAATCCCGAAGGAAGCGATTTCACGCCAGATTGCAGAATCGGTTGATCTGATTGTGCAGGTCAAACGTCTCCGCGATGGTTCACGCCGGACCACCAACATCACCGAAGTTATCGGGATGGAAGGCGATGTCATCGTGACCCAGGAACTGTTCAAATATCAATATCTCAGCGAGGATGCCGACGGCAAGATCATCGGTGACTATGTGTCATCCGGTCTGCGCCCCTATACGCTGGAAAAAGCACGGCAATATGGTTTTGACCAGCCCCTGCTCGAGGCTTGCCTGTAAGCGAACGTCTATTCGGCTGAGATAAATCCGAATCCAAATGCAATCGATATACCGCAGGTTAACAGCGACATTGCGGTAATCGTCGTCCACGGCATGAAGCCGACCCGGTCGATATCTTTGCGTTGATTGCGTCTGCGATTGGCAATTTCAGAGATCAGGGCGAGGACAGCCGACACGCCGCAGGCGATCATCCATAGCGGAGGCATTAAACGTCCTAACCTTTATCTAGCATGTTGATAATACCGGAAAAATCCTTGCCGCCCTGTTCCTGCCCTTCGGCATATTGCTCGTAAAGCTTCGCTGCTTCCGCGCCCATCGGCACGTCCGCACCCGCGCTTTTCGCCGCTTCCATCGCCAGTCGCAAATCCTTGAGCATCAAGGCGGCGGCAAATCCGCCTTCATAGCCATTATCGGCCGGGCTTTGCGGACCGACACCCGGCACCGGGCAATAGCTGGTCATTGACCAGTTTTGACCCGAAGCCTTGGATGAAATATCGTAGAAATTCTGGAGATCGAGACCCAGCTTCTCAGCCATTTTGAAGGTCTCACAAGTCGCGATCATCGACGCCCCGAGCAACATATTGTTGCAGATTTTCGCTGCTTGCCCGGCCCCATTGCCACCCGCGTGGATGACGGCCTTGCCCATGTCCGAGAGAATCTGTTCAGCACGTTTGAAGCCGTCGTCACTTCCTCCAACCATGAAGGTCAGCGTGCCACCATTGGCCGCCGCAATCCCGCCGGATACCGGCGCATCGACAGGAACCAGGCCTTTGGCCTCCGCCATGGTCGCGACATCACGTGCGCTGTCGACATCGATCGTCGAGCAATCGATCACCAGCGTGCCGGGGTTGGCGTTGATGATGACTTCATATTCATAGACTTTGCGCACATGGGTGCCCGCAGGAAGCATGGTAACAACCGCTTCCATATTTTTGACTGCCTCCGCCGCGTCGCTCACCGGATGACAGCCCGCCTCGCCTGCTCGCGCCAGCGCTTCGCCGGACAGGTCAAATGCATGTACCTCATGCCCAGCTTTCGCGAGATTGGCAGCCATGCCGCCGCCCATATTGCCGAGGCCGATAAATCCGATTTTCATTCCATTATGTCCATTCTTTTTGTCTTTATAATAAGGAGATTCGCTAGTCCGGCACCAACAGACCCCAACGCAAAAGCCAACAGCCCAACTAATATAGTGGCTGGCATACCTTCAATGACATCCAACATTTCCCCATCATTCAACGATAGAACGAACAGGAATATTGAGAAAGAGACCAACGAGGCCGAGTGATAAACGCGGCTACGAAGCAGCATCTGAATCACAAATCCAGAGGCTATCAAGCCTAAAACTCCAAATAGAATATAGATCTCTAACCCATGCATTGGCTATAATTAACGTCCCATCCATTGGCCTTCGCGTTTCTCGATAAACGCGGCCATGCCTTCTTTTTTGTCTTCCGTGGCCGTCAGTATCTGGAACAGACGCCGTTCATGCACCAGGCCCTGGTCGAGATTATTCTCGAACGCCGAATTGACCATTTCCTTGTTCACCTGAATCGCCATTGGCGGCATCGAAGCGATGATGGCAGCTGATTTGAGTGCCTCGTCGAGTAACTCATCATGTGGCACCACGCGAGCAACTAGCCCAGAACGCTCTGCTTCCTCGGCATCCATCATTCGCCCGGTCAGACACATATCCATCGATTTGGATTTGCCGACGGCGCGAGTAAGCCGCTGTGATCCACCCATGCCAGGCGCCACGCCGAGTTTAATCTCCGGCTGGCCGAATTTCGCTTTGTCGCTGACAATGATGATATCCGCCATCATCGCCAATTCGCAACCACCGCCAAGTGCGAAGCCATTGACCGCCGCGATCCAGGGCTTGCGCGTGGCTTTTACAATATGGCTGGTCCATTTGGCGAAAAAATCCTCGAGATAGAAATCGGCAGCCGATTTCTCATACATTTCCTTGATGTCCGCACCCGCAGCAAAGGCCTTGTCGCCGGACCCGGTCAAAACCGCGCAATTTTGCGTCTCATCCGCCTGAAAAGCCGCAAAAGCGTCAATTAACTCATCAAGCACCTGGCTGTTCAATGCGTTGAGCGATTTGGGCCGGTTGAGCGTGATCAGCGTAACGGATCCACGCTGTTCGGTGAGAATTGTTTCATAAGTCATAGTGGTTTCCATTCTTCATCTGCCGGTAACGGCGCGAAAATATTGTCGATCCATTCAGCGCTGACATCTTCGGGGGTCGGCGGGTTCCATTTCGGATCATTGTCCTTGTCGACGATCAACGCGCGGACACCTTCGAGGAAATCATGCATCACCAGCACATGATAGCCAATGCGATATTCGTTGCGCATCTCGTCCGCGAAACTTTCCATTGCCGCGCCTTCCTTGAGCTGGCGCAGCGCAACCTTGCAGGTCTGTGGGCTTTTCGTGCCTAGCGTATCACGTTCCTTCGCGGCCCAGTCGCTGTCATCGGCTTCCAGTGCCGCCAAAATATCTTCATAGCGGTCAGAGGCGAAAAACTTGTCGATCTTGTCGAGATTATTGGTGATCCGCGCTTCGGGCACATTGTCCGAGAGTTGACCCAATATGCCTTCGATCCGGTCCGGTTTTTCCATGATCCGCTGCTTGGCTTCCACCAAAGCCTCGGCGGACAGATAATGGGTCGCAATACCCACTTCCTTGCATTCGGCCCCATTGAGCCGCGCGCCAGTCAGCGCCAGAAACTGCCCCAGCCGCCCGTTCAATCGCGACAGATACCAACCGCCGCCCACATCCGGGAACAGGCCAATGCCGGTCTCGGGCATGGCGAAACGGGTATTTTCGGTCGCCACCCGATATTTCGCAGGCTGTGAGATACCGACGCCGCCGCCCATGGTGATCCCGTCCATGAAGGCAATAATCGGTTTGGGATATTCAAACATCAGATGATTGAGCTGATATTCCTTGTAGAAAAATTCGCGACCCTGTTTGCCATCGGTGAGACCGGAATCCCGGAGCATGGCGATATCGCCGCCCGCGCAAAAGCCGCGGCCCTCGCTATGATCGAGAATGATCGCCTCAACTTCATCGTCATCGCGCCAGGCGAGCAAGGCTTCGGTCATCGCCAGACACATGTCGAGATTGAGCGAATGGATCACCTTGGGGCGATTCAAGCTGATATGGCCAATCCGGCCGGATTTTTGGATGATGATATCGTCTGTCATAATATACCTTATTGCCGAAGCATTTCGCGCGAAACGATCATGCGCATGACCTGATTGGTGCCTTCGAGAATTGAATGAACCCGCAGATCCCGCCAAAAACGCTCGATCGGATAATCTTGTAAATAGCCATAGCCGCCAAATAATTGCAGCGCGTCGTTGACGATTTTCGAGCCGTTATCGGTGGCCAGTCGTTTGGCCATCGCGGCGAATTTGGTCTTGTCCGGAGCGCCTTCGGTGACTTTGGCAGCAGCGAGATAGAGCAGCGCCCGGGAGGCTTCGAGATCAGTTGCCATATCGGCAAGCATGAACTGGGTGTTCTGGAAATCGCTGATCGCTTTGCCGAACTGTTTACGTTCTTTGGTATAGTTGACCGCTTCATCGAGGCAGCGCTGCGCACCACCGAGCGAACAGGCACCAATGTTCAACCGTCCGCCATCCAGACCTGCCATAGCAATCCTGAAGCCTTCGCCTTCGTCCCCGACACGATTTTCAACCGGAACACGTACATTGTCAAAATTGACCTGCGAGGTGGGCTGCGAATGCCAACCCAGTTTCTTCTCCTGCGCGCCGAAAGATACGCCATCCATATCTTTCTCGATCACCAGGCAGGTGACACCTTTGGCTCCGTCATCCGACGTGCGGGTCATGGTGACATAGATTTCATTCTCCCCGCCACCGGAGATAAATTGCTTCGATCCATTGACCACATAATGATCACCATCTCGCACCGCTTTGGTCTTCAGCGACGCAGCATCCGATCCGGCTCCCGCCTCGGTCAGGCAATAGCTGGATATCTTGTCCATCGGAATCAGGTCCGGCAGATATTTGTCTTTCACCGCTTGCGATCCGAATGTGTCAATCATCCAGGCCGCCATATTGTGAATCGAGATGAAGGCGCTGGTCGATGGACAGCCATAAGCCATGGCTTCCATGATGACGGCGCTTTCGAGTCGACCAAGGCCGATGCCGCCGGATTCTTCCGACACATAGATACCGCCAAAGCCAAGTTCTGCGGCCTGTTTGATCGTCTCACGCGGGAAAATATGCTTCTCATCCCATTCGGAAGCATGGGGCGTTATCGCATCCGCTGTGAATTTCTGTGCCATTTCCTGAATGGCAAGCTGGTCTTCGGTCAGGGAAAATTGGGTCATAACATTAATCGGCCGCTTTCAAATTTGCAGATATTGTTTCGGCGCTGCGCATCACTCGCAAGATATTGCCGCGCGAAATTTTTGCGAGATCCGCTTTGCTATATCCCCGGCGGACAAGCTCGGCGAACAGCACTGGATAGGTGGTGACATCCTGCATATCCTCGGGGAGGAAACGGATTCCGTCATAGTCCCCGCCAATGCCAATATGATCGATACCGGCGACATCACGAATATGATCAATATGGTCGGCAACATCCGAAGCGCTGACCATCGGCATTTCATTTGCCTCACGCCAGTCTTTCATATGGGTCTTGCGGCGCTCTTCTTCGCCTGGGAATAGCGCAGCGGCTCTCGCTTCTTCAGCCTTTTCAGCAGCTTCCCAATCGCGCCGTTCTGCCTTGAGATAGGACGGCACAAATGTCACCATCACAACGCCATCAGTCGCGGGCAACCGATTAAGAACAGAGTCAGGCACATTGCGCGGATGATCAGTCACGCCGCTGGCGGAACTGTGACTGAAGATAACCGGCGCCCGCGTGACATCCAGCGCATCATTCATCGTCGCCGGGGAGACATGACTGAGATCAATCAACATGCCCAGGCGGTTCATTTCCTGGACGACTGCGACACCAAATTCCGAGAGGCCGTCGCTCTGCGGTGCGTCAGTTGCTGAATCTGCCCAATTCAAGGTCTTCCAGTGGGTCAGCGTCATATAACGGGCACCCAGGGCATAGGTTTGCCGCAGTAAGGCCAGCGAGTTTCCGATTGAATGGCCGCCCTCCATGCCGATCAGCGAAGCTATTTTTCCCTCGCTTTGGGCCTGGTCAATATCTGCGGCCGTCAAGGCAATTTGGAGATCGTCGGGATATAGCGCAACCATCCGATGCACGACATCGATCTGCTGAACAACCCGCTCGACCGCTTCCGCCCGCGGCAATTCGGGGTCGATCCAGACCGACCAGAATTGACCGCCGATTCCGCCAGCGCGCAGTCGTGCGATATCGGTATGCATCGGTTTGGCTGCATTACCTAAGGTATCCAGAGTGTCAGAAAAGTCGAATTTTCCAAAATCACTATCGAAACGACCGCGTATTTGCTCCGGCGCGTCATTATGACCGTCGATAATCGGATGCTCGCTCAGCACCTCTTGCGCGATCGCATCCGGGCTTTGCGCGTGGGCTGGCGTTACCCCGAGCAAGCAGCTAGCGAGGGCGAAATGAGACAGGAGAATCTTAGCTTTCATGCTCCGCTGTCTAGTCCCGCAAAACTCTCTCGGCAAATAGCTTTTTTGCTACTTTTTGATCGTTGCGCATATACCAGCGATTGCCAATGCCGCGTTCGGCCGCAAGCATTTGCGTACGGGTTCCGTCAGCAAAATCAACGTCCGGTTCCATATTGGCGATGGGATCGCGATAAGCCTCATCAGCGGACACAATCGTCCAGCCATCCTGTTTCAGCGCCGCGGCCAGATCATCGACGAACATCGCCGCCAGATCCGTGTCATGCAGCAATATCATCTGTACCGGCGCGCGACCCAAAGTCCGCCTGGCGAGATCATCAGAGAAATTGGCGGATTGCAGATAGGATTCCACGAACAATTCGCCCATCGCGTTCCAGTCCATCAATTTGCCATCACGCGCTGCTGCCAGCGCCAGTTCTTCCATATGCCAATCCGACGCATCAACCGTGACATAGCCATTCATGAGCCCGCGTTTTTTGAGGCCCGTCCGCACCGCATCGCGTTTCTTTTTATCTTTCTGCCCCTCATCGAGATAGGGGAAGCGGAACCAGGGGCGGTAATTGGGCTTGCCTTTCAACCAGGCCTCAGCCCGGTCGACATCGGCCAGAAACATCTCGACTGACGTAGTTGAGAGCTTGCTGTGATCGGCGGTATGATTGGCGAGCAGATGCCCTGCCCCGGCATAGCTGGCGACCGTTGCAGCATCATCATCCTGATCGGTGATCCGTCCGGGATTGATGAAGAACACCGCTTGCTTGATCCCACCTGTTGCCAATGCTTCGAGAAGCATTTGGGGCCGTTCCGCTTTCTCCAGAAATGCGCCCTGACCGCGCGGTGTATCGTCAAAGCTGAAGGCGATGCGTTTGTCGGTTGTCGCAACAGGAACCGGCAGGAACGCATTGTCCGACGGTCTCGGTATGAGGCTTAAAAACCCAAACAGCGCCAGCGCCAACAAGGCAGCCGGAAGCAGGCCCCGCGGAGAGAGCATGATCACGCAGTTTCATCCTGCTTCAGCAAATTTCCGGCAACCATAGACTCTGTCTCGATGATAGAATAGCAAACGCGCCATTCTCTCAGCGAAGCGACAAGTCCGCTATCTCTTTGGCGGCGATGTCCTGATTTGACACTCGGTCAATCGTGAAGATGAACGACCGATGTTAAGCAGTTAGGCAGCGGAAGCCATCTTCTCCATGACATCGCCAAACAGTTCCTCGTCGCTCGGCAGTTCCTTGTTCACTGCCAGCGGCTTCGACACCCAGGTTTCATTTATCAGGTCACGCCAAGTGATATTGTTATTGGTCCCGTTTCCGCCCCAGCTTCCGCAACCGAGAGAGAAGGTCTGGCGCATGCCGTTCCAGAGATTGCCGCTATTTGAAGCGGATTGCGGCTGATTGACCATCACGCGCGACGTATGGGTCGCATTGGCAAGCTTCATTATATTCTCATCGGACTGCGAGTAGATACCGCAGCTGTGGCCCTGTCCCTGATAGGCCTGAATATTGTTGGTCAGCGCAATTGCCTCATCGAGATCTTTCACTCGATATAGCGCCATGATGACGGTCAGTTTCTCTCCCGAAAATGGAAATTCGGCGCCATATCCAGTCTCTGGAACCATGAAGAATGTGCGCCCTTCGGGCAGATTAAATCCAGCCATTCCAGCGATTTTCTCAGCGGGTTGGGCGACGATCGCGGTGTTGAAACGACCATCAGGCCACAGCGCGTCCTGCAATTTCTGTTTCTCTTCTGCATTGACCAAATAGCCGCCCTGATGCTTCAGCTTTTCGAGCATATCGTCATAGATTGCATCGACCAGGATAACGCTGTTATCCGAAGAACAGCTTGCGGCAAGATCAAGCGTTTTGGAGATCCGGATTTTTTCAGCGGCATCTTCCAGGTCAGCGGTTTCATCCACCGTGATCACTGCATTACCAACACCAACGCCCAGAGCAGGCGTCCCGCTGGAATAAGCCGCCGTTACCATTGCACCGCCACCGGTCGCGAGAACGCGATCACATTGGCGCATCAATTCATTGGTTTTTTCAACCGAAGGCACGTCGATGCTCAGTACCAGATCAGCAGGCGCGCCCATTTTTACGATTGCGTCACGCATGAGATCACAGATCATCTTATTGGTCAATTTGGCGCGTGGATGCGGTGCAACGATGATCGAGTTGCGCCCCTTCACTGCTGAAATCGCCTTGATAACCGGCGTCGCTTCTGGATTGGTAGACGGTGACAAAGCGCCGATAACGCCGACAGGCTTGGCAATTTTCACAATATTGCGCTCGTGATCTTCCTCCAGAACGCCGACCGACTTGTCATTGATGATATCAAATAATGTCGCTCGGGTTTTCCGGAAAATCTTCAGATATTTGCCGTCATAATTGCCGAGCTGGGTTTCTTCCAACGTATGTTGCGCAATTTTCTCTGCCACTGATTCCTCGGCCACAGCCCAGACCATCGCACGGATCAACTCATCAACCTGTTCCTGCGTGTAATTCTCGATCTGCGCCTGCGCCGCGCGCGAGCGCGCAACCAATTCAGCAACTTCTTCGACAAGGGGGTCATTCGGATTGGTGGTTGTGTCCAACATGGGTTCGGCTCCTGACAATATTCTCATAAAAGGCAAATTTCTGGGACTCGCTATCGATCGCGAGAAATTCCCAATCTCTATAAATCACCGCAGAAGCCCTTGCAACGGGCAAGCCCCTATCAAATGCAAGCATGGCTGCGCGAAATTCAATTGACTGGATTGTCACGCTGCTTATTCCGGCTGCGAGACAGGAAAACCATCATCGCGAAACCGCAGACATTAGCAGCAGCCCGGAAGGATGCCGAGCAGATTGCGCAAAACCAGCCGCTCTCGGGTATCGTGACCCGACTGGCGGCAATGCTGTCGCTCGGGGTCATGTTCACCTTTGTCAAGCTCGCGGGCGAACAGGGGGTGCACGTCACCGAGAGCCTGTTTTACCGTCAACTGACTGCCATGCCGCTGATCTGTTTCCTGATCTGGCGCAGCGCGGCGGGTTGGCCCGCGATCCAGTCTGACAAACATAAATTGCACATCTTGCGGTCGGTGCTTGGGATATTCGCCATGGGTCTCAATTTCTGGGCGATGACCTTGCTGCCGCTCGCCGACGCGACGACGATCAGTTTTACCGTGCCGATATTTGCGACGGTTTTTGCAGCCCTGATCCTGCGGGAACGGGTTGGCATTCAGCGCTGGTCGGCGATCCTGCTTGGCTTTATCGGCGTGTTGATTGTCGTCCAGCCCGGCGGCAGTCTAATCCCAGCCTTTGGTGCCGCAATTGCTTTGATCGGCGCATTGGTCACCGCTTCGGTCACGCTGGTGATCCGGATGCTTGGCCGCACCGAAACGAGCATCGTCACGATCTTCTGGTTTTCCGTCTACACGCTGCCCGCGCTCGCGGTCTGCGCCTATTTCTATGGTGGTGGGCATGATGCGAAAACCTGGGGTTATTTGTTCGGCATCGGGATATTTGGCGCGCTCGGCCAACTCGCCATCACCCAGTCGCTACGCCTTGCGCCAGTCTCGACCATCGTCCCGATGGACTATACCGCGCTGATCTGGGCCACTTTCTTTGGGATTGCGGTCTTTGGTCAATATCCCGGCCTGTCAATCTGGATTGGCGCCCCGATCATCATTGGTTCCGGCCTGTTCATCGCTTGGCGTGAACATCTCAAGGCCAGCAAGCAGATGGTTGCGAAAGCGGCTCAAAGCGCATAGCTACTTTCCCAACGGGAGAGAGATATGCTGAAGATCGTCCAATATTGCGTGGCAGCGCTGTCATTCATTTTTGCAAGCCAGGCGCAGGCCGAAGATGCACCGGCGACATTGCCCTATGCGCAAGTGACAGTCTACGAGGCAGCGAAGATCATCACCATGGAACCGGGCTTTCCCGAAGCCAAATATGTCGCAACCTCGGACGGCATCATCCTCGGTCTCGCCCAGTCCCTCGAGGATCTCGACGCCTGGACCCGGGATCGCAAAGTCACCGTTAACCGCCAGTTTGCCAACAATATTATGATGCCCGGCTTTATCGAGCCGCATATCCATCCGATGCAGACGATCATGATGCTGCCGATCCCGTTCATCAGTCCCGAAAGCTGGGACTTGCCCGGCCAAAGCTATCCGGCCGTCACCGGCAAGGCCAATTATGAAGCCCGGCTACGCAAAGTCCTCGGCGACAGCACAGACAAGCTGTTCATCACCTGGGGGCATCACAAGCTGTTCCACGGTGATATGGACCGCGTCGAACTCGACCGCATCGCTCCGGACCGCGCCGTCGTCATCTGGCAGCGCAGCTTCCACGAGATAATCGTCAACAGCGCGGCCCTGGATCTCCTCGATATCGGCACGGCCGAAGCCTTTACTGCCGAATTCAGCAAGCCCGGCATTGACCCCAGCCATGCCGATTTCACCAGCGGCATCATCCACGAAACCGCCCTGTTCAAGGGCATTGAAAAGCTCCGCCCCTATCTCTTCTCGCCCGCCAAGATCGGCCAGGGTCTGGCGGATATGCGGCAGATGATGCTCGACAATGGGGTCACCACCAGCGCCGATCTCGCCTTTGGCGGCTTTGGCGGACCGGAAGCGGAGTCGGCGCTGTTCAAAAGCCTTTACGACCAGCCCACCACGCCTTCGCGTATCCTTGCGATTCCGGTTGCGCCGCTGGTCACCGGCGATCCCAATGTCTGGCTGGAGAATATGAAAGCCAAATATGAAAGCCCCAAATTCTTCTTCTCCAACCGCGTCAAACTGTTCGCCGACGGTGCTTTCTTCGCCCAATATATGCAGATGAACCCGCCCGGCTATAGCGACGGGCACGAAGGCAAATGGCTGACCGAACCGGACGAGCTGCTCAAGCAGACCGAACGTTTCTGGGAGGCAGGATGGAGCCTGCACACCCATGTCAACGGCGACAAGGGTCTCGATGTCGTGCTCGGCATTTCCGAACAGCTCGCACCCCGCAACGGCCAGGATATTGTCATGGAGCATCTCGGCTATTCGACCGAAGCGCAAAACCGGCGGATTGGCGAACTCGGTCTCTATGTCTCCGCCCAGCCCAATTATATCCGTATCCTCGGCGATGCCTATGCCCGGACCGGCATGGGCCCCGACCGCGCCGCGCAGATGAACCGGCTCGGTTCGCTCGAGCGCAAGGGCGTCCCGCTGGGCCTGCACAGCGACTTCAACATGGCCCCGATTGACCCGCTCTACCTCGCCTGGGTGGCCAGCAACCGGATCACCTTAGACGGTAATGCCAAGGCGCCCCGGGAACGGCTCTCGCTCGACAAAGCGCTGCGGGCGATCACCATTGAAGCCGCGCAAGTGATCGGCCTGGATGCAATGGTCGGCAGTATCGCGACTGGCAAGAAAGCCGACTTCACGGTCCTCGATCGCGACCCCTATGCCGCCGGTGCGGCAAAATTGCAGGAAGTTGAAGTGCAAGGCGTGATATTCGAAGGACAGTGGTTTCCAGCCAAATAGCAGAAATATCGTTTGGCTGAGCCTGTCGAAGTGCCTCTGTTGACAAAAAGATCCTTTGACCAGCTTAGAATGATGCTTCGTCGAGTTCAGTCAAACGCTACTCAAATGGTGCAGCTCGATCCCAAAGTTAGTCAAAGTTAGGGCCAAAGAGGCCTTTTCGGTCCAGCGTTCCTGACAAAGCTGACACTGTTAAAGACAAAATCCCTTTCTCTTTCGAAAAAGTTCGTTTCCGCACCCCTAAGTCCGCACTTTTTGCGCGCAGGAAGCCCAAGAAGTGAAGGAGGATACGCAAAATCTGGTCGCATCAATGCCGGTGCGCGACAACCCGAGCGGAGCCGGCCTCCGACAGGGCAATATCTGATTCAATCTGTCAAAGAGCGAGAATCAGGATACAAAATTCAGATGGTTGTAGGAAAGCTGTAAATCAGTGATCAATCCTGCCAGATCTTTCTCACCCAAATGCGGCAGTGCACCGGACGGCACGACGATTGACTTCGGGATGGCCAGCGAAACTCTATGTTGAACCTATCGCTATGTCAGGTCCTCTTCCGCCAGCAAGTCAGCCGAGACGGTCGACCAGTCGGCAAAGTCCCAGTCGTCGGGATCCTCGATCGAAATCACTTTCCTCGACCTTTTGCGCCCGGTGTCAATATCCTGAGGGACAATCGGAAGATCACTATCCAGAGCGCGGAAGGTGCGGACAATAGGTGCGGCATAATCCGAAGGCGACTCGCCGATCACGACTGCGAGCTCTGCTCTATCCATCCGCACGAGCGTTCCAATTGGAACGATGCCAAGGCTTTCCGCAAAATCACGAAGGATGAGCTGATCAAAATGGCCGGAACAGGATTGCATTGTTTTCAGCGCCTGCGATGCAGATTGGGGTTTATTATAGGGCCGCTGGGAGGTTATCGCGTCATAGACATCGCAAATCGATGCCATTCTTGTAATCAGACTGAGGTCATCGCCGTCAAGGCGCCCGGGATATCCGGTTCCGTCCATCTTCTCATGATGTCTGAGACAGACCTCCAAAGCCATGTCGCAGACACCATCGGATGCCAATAATATCTCATGGCCTTTTTGCGGATGAAGACGAACTGTCGTCCATTCCTGCTCATCAAGTTTCCCGGGTTTTAGCAGGATGCTATCGGGAATCGATATCTTGCCAACATCGTGCAACAGCCCAGCCATACCGATATCGGGAATCTGGGCTTCCGGAAAGCGCAGCTTGCGGGCCAGATTTATCATCAAGGCCGATACGGCGACCGAATGTAGATAGGTATATTCATCCTTGGTTTTCAGCCTAGCGATATTGAGTATGATTGTCGGATCGATGGCGACCGAATTGGCAATCTGCTCAATCAGAGTTGCCATTTTTTTTGACTTGACCGCATTGCCGAGACGGGCATCTTGAAAAAGGTTCATGACCGCAGTTCGAGAACGCTTGATTGCGCCTTTGGCCTTGCGCACCTCAGCCGCCCGTTCACGCGGAGTAAGTCGCGTGAAACGCTGTTCTCCCGGCGGCGGAATATAGGGTTGCGAATGGCTCGGTGCCCGACGTTTTACAGCTCTGGCCGGTTGAGCAATATGGCCTCGCTTCTCGCTGTTCTGAGATTTTGCCGCATTCGCGCGGGGTTCGCGTGAACTGGGCAGGCCTTTGCCCTTATTGTCATCAATGGTCACCCACTGGATATCTTTTGCAACCAGCGCTTCGATCTGCTCATCCCGCGTCAAAACAAGCCGTGAACGCCAGAACGGGCTCTCCAGCCAAGACGCTTCGATGTCATCGATGAACATTCCCAACTCAAGCTGGCTGGTTTCTATTCTATGAAGCAAAAAGCAGATTCCTGAGCTGACCGATATGAACTAAGATTAACGGCAGAAGCCAAAGCTTTTTAAGCCAAAATCGATCTCGATTTTGCTTTGTTTCGAAAACGGGGTTTGAAATTTTCGAGCTTCAGCGAGAGCTGGTCCCACCGCACATTACGTTGGCCGCTGATGCAAGGCGACACCATGTCGCGCCGGTCATGATCGATCACTGCAAAACCGACAGCAGATCGGTAAATGCGAGGGCCAGAATCAGTTTGTCCAAAATATCTGGCGGCTAGTTGTAGCTGGCAAATATTCTCTGCCCCTTGGGACCGAAAGCAATGACCTGATAGGGCTGCTTCATCGTGGGATGCTCCATACCGGGCGATCCCATCGGCATCCCGGGCACGGCCAGGCCGAGCACGTCT
Source organism: Sphingomonadales bacterium EhC05 (assembly GCA_001650955.1). Taxonomy (GTDB): domain Bacteria; phylum Pseudomonadota; class Alphaproteobacteria; order Sphingomonadales; family Sphingomonadaceae; genus Parasphingorhabdus. Next base: position 119,852 of record LXYP01000021.1, on the reverse strand, counting down.
TCCGGTTTCTCCTTGAGCAATTTCAGGATCGCCTCGGCCGGCACATGTCCCTCGATGACATAGCCCTCGACGATCATCGTATGGCAGGCGCGCAACGCAACAGGCACGCCGTGCAGGTCTTTGACCATATTGATGTCCGGCACATTTTCCGCTTTCACGATGGCGTTGAGGCCTTGCTCTGCATGATCTGCCCATTTCAGGCAGCATCCGCATCCGGCATCCCGATACATCGTATATGTCGCCGCCTGAGCCGCCATCGAACAGCCCGCCAGCGAGATGAGCAGCATGCCGGCCAGAGATTTCTCTTTCAATGTTCCTGCGATTTTCCCGATCATGCTTCGTTCCTTTTCAGCGCTTTATCTTTTCAAACAGGTCGACCAGCTCGTCGAACTTCTCTTTCTGCTCCGCCGGATCACCTGAAGCAATCGCCTCGCTGACGCAACAGGCGGCATGATCTTTCAGAATTTGATTTTCCACCTTGGCCAGAGCGGCTTTTACCGCCTGCACCTGATGCAATATGTCCATGCAATAGCGGTCGTCGGCGACCATCTGAGCGACACCGCGGACCTGTCCTTCGATCCGTCGCAACCGGTTGATTTTTGCTTCCATTGCACTTTTGACCATATCTTCTCTCTTGTATAGATACCCTACAGGGGTATATGCTATGCCAAAGGAAAGCCGAATATGCAAGTCTCCCGCCGTAAGATGATTGGCTCACTCGCCGCGCTCAGCAGCGCTGCTGCCCTGCCCATGCCCGCCTGGGCGATCGGAGATATCGGGCGGCATCAGGGGAGCAATATGGGCGGCACAATCGGTAAAGGCATTCATCAGCTTTCCGGTTCCAAAATAGATCTGCACATTGGCCAGGGTGGTTTTTCCACCGGTGGTCGAACGGGCCATGCAATTGCAGTCAACGGCACGGTGCCGGGCCCGCTGATCCGGTTGAAAGAAGGCGAGGACGTCACTCTCTCGGTGCACAATATGCTCGGCGTTGACAGTTCGGTACACTGGCACGGCCTGCTGCTGCCATTCCAGTTTGACGGCGTGCCGGGGATCAGCTTTCCCGGGATCAAGCCCGGCGCGCGCTTTGATGTGCCCTATAGCCCCCGGCAATCGGGCACCTATTGGTGGCACAGCCATAGCGGCCTGCAGGAACAGATGGGCCATTATGGGCCGTTGATCATCGATCCCGCGGGTCCCGATCCGGTGCAATATGACCGCGAACATGTCATATTGCTCAGCGAATTCACGCCAATGCATCCCCACCAGATCATGAAGAAGCTCAAAGTCTCCGAAGGCTATTTCAGTCGGCAGAAGACCGCCGCGTTTGATGATTATGATTTCAGCGGCGAAGAGCGGCGAATGTGGGGGCAGATGCGGATGATGCCGACCGATATCGCCGATGTTTCCGCGCCAACCTATACCTATCTTGTCAACGGCCACGGGCCTGAGGATGGCCTCGAACTGGCTTATCGGCCGGGCGAACGCGTCCGGCTGCGGATCATAAATGGCAGCGCGATGACCTTTTTCAATATCCGCTTGCCCGGCTTGCCGATGACGGTGGTGCAGGCAGACGGCATCAACGTCCAGCCGGTCGACGTCGACGAACTGCAAATTGGCGTCGCCGAAACCTATGATGTGATTGTCACGCCGACCGTCGAGGGCAGCTTTGCGCTCGCAGCGGAATCGATGGATCGCAGCGGCATGGCGCAAGCCTCGCTGACCTCGCAGCCGGGACGCAAGGCCGAGTTTCCCGCCCTGCGCGATCCGCCTTTGCTGAGCATGGTTGATATGGGGCATGGCGGCATGGTTGAAGGCGGCCATGATGGTCACGGCGGTGGCGCTATGGATCATTCAAAAATGGATCACGGCAGCGCGAAGCCAGCCACTGCTCCCGATCATTCGACGATGGACCATGGCAAGATGGATCATGCCGCGATGGGACATAGCGCACCCGAGCCAGCGGCGGTGACCGATCATAGCGGACATGATAGGGCCGGCATGCGCATGGCGATGCGCGATACCAGCCTGTTGCCGGCCAGCGTCGCAGTGGGTCCGGGCGTTGATATGGTCGCGATGGATCCGCAGGACCGCACCGGCTATCCGGGTCTCGGCCTCGACAATGTGCCGCACCGCGTGCTCAACTATCAGATGCTCCGGTCGATCGCGATGGACCACGGTAAACGGCCGCCCGACCGCGAAATGGAATTGCATCTGACCGGCAATATGGAACGCTATATGTGGTCGCTCGATGGCAAGACATTCAGTGCGGTCGGCGATGATCCGATCCGCTTCGCCTATGACGAACGCGTGCGGGTGAAACTGGTCAATGACACGATGATGGCCCACCCGATCCATCTCCACGGGATGTTCTTCGAAATCGTCAACGGCCAGGGTCATCACCAGCCCAAGAAACATACTTTAATCGTCCAGCCTGGGAGCAGCGCGACTTTTGAAGTGACGACGAATGAACCCGGCGACTGGGCCTTTCACTGCCACCTGCTCTATCATATGCATGCCGGGATGATGCAGACGGTCAGCGTCGCTTTCCCCGAGAACGCATGATGCGCCGGATATTTGCAGCAACATTGGTCGCGGCAACCGCCACAACCCCATTGCTCGCGCAGGACCACAGTGGGCACCAGATGCCTGCCACGTCGGAGACCGAGCCCGAGGTCGATCACAGCCAGATGGATCACGGTACGATGAACCATGACGCGATGAACCACTCCAAGATGAACGATGGCGCGGATCAGATGCCGGCGCCTGCATCGCCCCCCGTCAACACGCAAACCGGCCCGGCCCGCGCCGCCGATGCGATCTGGGGTGCAGAAGCGATGCGGCCTTCGCGTGAAGCGCTTTATGCCGAACATGGCAATATGCAGACCTTCTGGTTTCAGGGGGATCGCCTCGAATATCGGGTGCGCGAGAGAGACGACGGCTATCTCTGGGACCTGCAGGGCTATTATGGCGGGGACATCAACAAATTCTGGTTCAAGAGCGAAGGCGAAGGCAATTTTGGCGAGCCGGTCGAAGACGCCGAAATTCAGGCGCTTTACAGCCGCGCCATCGCTCCATTTTTTGATCTGCAGGCCGGCATCAGGCAGGATCTGACCGGACCCACCCGGACCCATGCGGTCATCGGCATACAGGGTCTGGCGCCCTATATGTTCGAGATTGATGCCGCGGCTTTCCTGTCCGATCAGGGCGATCTTACCGCGCGGGTCGAGGCGGAATATGACCAGCGCCTGACCCAGCAGTGGATTTTGCAACCCCGGGCAGAGATTAATCTGTCGGCGCAGGATATGCCCGAACTCGCGATTGGTGGCGGGATCGACAATCTCGAACTCGGCCTGCGCCTGCGCTATGAGATCGTCCCGGAATTCGCCCCCTATATTGGGATTGAGCAAGAATGGAAACTCGGCGGCAGCCGCGACTTCGCGCGCCGCGCCGGAGAAGATCCCAGCGTCACCAACTATGTGATTGGCCTGCGTTTCTGGTTTTAGACTGAAATAGCGCAAGACAAGCGTTTTTGCCGCCCAATCCGCTGCGCGCACCGATAGCCGATCCGTCGCAACAATTTTACGCAGCCTCTCTCGAAAATGGGATCCAACCTTTACCTTCCTGGACTATCGCAACTGGATGCGGAGCGGAATCTCAGGCCTTGCAATCCTCGTCCTTTTCCAGCTTTCCGAAAAAGCCGAGGACTTTCACCACTTTTCCGGCATCATTGATTTCTGTCACATCAAAACCTTCCAGCAGCAGCTTGTTCTCGACATGGATTTCCCAGTGATAGCGGCAAAAATTATTCTGCACATCAATCCGGCTGGCGTGCGAGTAGACTGCGCCAGGGACGCGCTTGTGGGTGCGGTGGACCATCGCAACAAAGGCTTCGCGTCCGATGATATTATGTGTCGGGTCAGCAAAATGAACATTATGCTCCAGCGCGTCCGTCGCGAGCTGTTCAATTGTTGCGGCATCGCTCGAGTTCCAAGCGGCCAACATCTTATCCAAAGATCCAGTTTCAAAATCCATTCTGCCTATCCTTTCTTTATAAACCGACCGACGGTTTGTTTACAGATACAATCTAATGGTGTAAAGCCCGTCATATGGGAACGCAGAGGGAAAGATCAGAAGCCACGCGGGCAATATTGCTCGAAACGTTCAAAGATATCGCGTTGAAACAAGGCTTTGATGCCACCACCACCGAAGCTGTGCTTGTCCGGACGGGACTCAGCAAAGGCGCATTTTATCATCATTTCCGCAGCAAAACCGAGCTTGCTGAAGCGATTTACAAGATCGAATCGCATGGCGCGATCGATCGCGCCGTGCGGAGCGTAGCTGCGAGCATCAGCGCGATTGAACGACTGAAAGCAACGTCCGCAGCCTGGCTGCGTGAAGTTCGCGAGCCCGCGGTTCGCCGCATATTGTTCGAAATTGGCCCCAGTGCGCTTGGCATCAAACGCGTCTTCGAGATCGAAAATAGCTTGAGCCTGAAGCTGTTCGAAGACCTGCTGTCGCAAGCCAATGCCAACGGCGAGATCATTGTCGCAAAATCAGCCCTCGCCGCGCGCTTGATCAATGCCTATGTTGGAGAAGCCGCGCTGCAAAAGCCCGCCGATTTAAGCGCTGCGGAGGCAACAATCGGCCCCGTGATAGACGCGATTTTGGTCGCGCTCACAGACTAGTTGCAGCATCCTCCAACTATAGAGAACTCGACTTGATGTCCCGGAATGCAACATTGCGATCCATATCTGGTTCTTTGGGCAAGTTCAAAACCCGCTCGGCAATGATATTTTTCTGGATCTGATCGGTTCCGCCCCCGATACTGTTCATATAGGCTTTGGCGGCGTCAAAATTCACATTGGCGGCATCGGCACTGTCGTCACCGTCAAGCAAGGCTTCCTGCCCGAGCAAATCGGTCGCAATTGCCGCCTCCCCATGCTGAATCCGCGACATGGCCAATTTGCCCAGTGACATCAGGGAGGATGAGCCATTGGTCATTATCTCCTGTTTCGCACGCTCCATGTTCAGACCGTTAAGCTCGCGATGGGCGAGCGCTTGCGCAATTTTCTGGCGAATGACGGGATCATCATATTTCCCCTGCCTGCGCGCCAATCTGATCAATTGCGGTTCGCTGTCCGGCTTGGATTTGCCGCGCCGTTCGGTCACACCCTGCCCCATGATCAGCCGTTCATAGGCAATAGCGGTCTGAAAGGACGTCCAGCCTTGGTTGAGACTGCCGATGATATTGGTCGCAGATACTCTGGCCCCGGTGATGAACACCTCGTTAAACTCGGACTCGCCGGTGATCTGATTGATCGGCTTCACTTCAACCCCATCCTGTTTCATCGGGAACAGAAAAAACGTAATGCCGCGATGCTTGGGAACGTCCCAGTCGGTGCGCGTCAGCAACATGCCATATTCGGCTTCCTGCGCGTTGGACGTCCAGATCTTCTGCCCCGTAATGATAAAATCATCGCCATCGGGAACCGCCTTGGTCCGCACCCCGGCCAGGTCGGACCCGGCATTGGGTTCCGAATAGAGCAGACAACATATCGGGCCGGTCAACATGATCGGAAGCATTGTCCGTTTCAATGGCTCGCTACCGACTTTGAATATAGTGATAGCACCCAGATGGAAGCGATCGCGCGCGGAACCTTCCGCATTGCGTCTTGAGAAGGCCTTTTCGATTATCGCGGACTGTTTTTGGGACAGACCAAGCCCGTAATATTCGATCGGCCAGGACGGCACACAAAAACCGGCTTCGAAAACTTGGGTCAGCCATGATTTTTCATCATAGCGGCCTGCCCCTTTTGCGCAGCGCTTTTCCGCATCCCAATGCGCGTCCAGCCAGGCTTCTACGACATTTCGAATTTCTTCAGCCGATGCATTTCTATCCAATATGGTCATCATGCCGCCTCCCGACTTTTCAGATATTGCTCGCGATGCGCGTCCGAACTGCCAAAAAGCGGCAGTCCGGCGCGGGCACGCCGCCAATAAAGATGCGCAATATGCTCCTGCGTATAGGCGATACCACCGTGCATCTGGATCGCCTGCGCCGAGACAGTTCGGAAAGCATCCTTGCACGTAAAGGCGGCCAGCGAGACAAATTTCGCGGCATCAGGTGAGTTCGCATCCAGCGCTTTGGCAGCAGCAAGAGCCGCAGAGGTTGCTGATTCAACTTCGACCAGAAGCTCGGCTGCCATATGCTTGATGGCCTGAAAGGAACCAATCGGACGCCCGAACTGATAACGGGTCCGCAGATAGTCCATCGTGATCTCGAAAATGGCACGCATTGCGCCGGCCTGTTCGGCGGCCAAAGCTGCGATAGCGCGCATCCGCACCTGACCAATCCCATCGGCATCGAGAACCTCCAATTTGATCGCTCTGGCATCGGACAGGTGGAGCTTGAAGAGACGCTGCGCAGGATCATTGGTAATCAGGCGATCTTTCGAAACGGCATCCGAGGCTTTGACGAGATAGGCAGAATCAACGCCATCTTCTTGCAAGCCGAGCAAATGATAGTCCGCATTGCCAGCGTGCGACACAAAGGAGACTTGGCCGTTCAATGTCCAGTCCGCAGCGGACGATTTGGCGGACAGGCTAAGGTCATGATCGGAAAGCGGTACAAAATCGCCGCTCCCGCCGGTCGAGATGACCAGTTCCCCTGCCGCAATTTTAGGCAACAAATCCTGCTGGATCGCCTCGGAACCAAATCGGGAAATCATGTCCGCCGCAACGACACAAGTGGACAGGAACGGAACCGGCAATAGCTTCTTGCCAATCTCCTCCATGACCAGCGCAACATCTATTGCGCCGCCGCCCACACCTCCGCTATCTTCCGCGATCGCGATACCGAGCAAGCCCATCTCGGCCATTTGTTGCCAGATGGCCTCGTCATATCCTCGATCATTGGCGATAGCCGAACGCAGCTTTTTTTCATCAGCTTCCGCTTCAAGATATCGCGCAAAACCATCTCTAAGTGCTTGACGATCTTCGTCAGATATCTGGCTCATGAAGCTATGTTTCCTCGTCCTGCATGTTGAATCTTCAACCGTGTAAATGCGGCCCCAATTGACATTGTATAAAATAAACAACCGTGAACCGGTTGAGCTGGCGATGCATCAGATGTCAGCCTGACCGGCGATATTGGTAAAGCATCGGCTATCTGATCTGGAGGGTCGATTCAACTAACGAATTGACCCGCAACGCCACGTTGAACCACATTCTTCGATCCGGCCAGCGCATTGCCCTGCCCCAGGCCATGCTCGATTTGGCAGCGGGTCGTCTGACCTATGCAAATGGCTGATAAAGCTCATGTTGGGGAGACGTGAACCATTTCGGGCCTGTTGCCGTCATGTAAAAATGGTCTTCCAATCGAATACCAAATCTGCCTGGTACAACGATCATCGGTTCGTTGGAAAAACACATGCCCAGCGCTAGCGGCGTCTCATCGCCTTTGACGAGATACGGGCCTTCATGAATATCCAGACCAATGCCGTGGCCGGTGCGGTGGGGAAGTCCCGGCAAGTCATAGTCCGGACCTAGTCCATGGCTGACCAATACATCGCGTGCCGCTTGGTCAACATTTTCGCATGATATGCCGATTGCCGCGCGGTCAAACGCCGCTTGCTGTGCTGCCTTTTCCACCTGCCACAAATGCTCAACCTCATCATCCATCCTGGACAATGCATAGGTGCGGGTAATGTCCGAATTATAGCCGTCAATCGTACAGCCTGTGTCGATGAGGATCAGCTCGCCAGCCTGCAACGCTGGGTCGCCCGGAACGCCGTGCGGATGCGATGTCGCCTCCCCAAATTGCACCGCACAAAAGCTATTGCCGTTGTCGGCTCCACCCGCGCGATGTAGACGATCAATCTCAGCGATCACTTCACTGGCTTTCATTCCCGGCCTGATCCAATGGAAAACCGCCTGATGGACATCAAGCGTGAGTTGTTTTGCCGCCATCAGCAAATCGATTTCATTTGACGATTTGGTTGCCCTTAGCGTTGTGATGATCGCCGCCGCAGAGCCATAGCGGATCGGGTTTTCCAACCCTGTCAGCGAATCGAACAATCGTGCAGCATGCCCATAAGAACAATTGGGATCCAGTACACATGACTGGCATCCCTGTTTTGCCAACAAGGAGGCGATGAGCAGAAAGGGGCTTTCATGCTCTTCCCAAAATGCCATCTCCAAGGTCATTGGCAATTTGGCAATGATCGCCGTATCTTCAAATTTTGGGCAGATAAATGTCACGCTGTGAGCCGTGACCAATGCGCCAATGAATCGTTCGCTTTCGTAGAAGGCCTCACCGAAAAAATAGCGCATGTTGCTGCCCGGCGTCATGATGACGGCATCCTCGCCGGTTCCCAGCATGGCTCGGCGCAGATTTGCCAATCGCTGTTCCCGTTCAGCATTGTCGATAAATGGCGGTCGCGATCGTGTCGTCATGTCAGCAATCTCCAAAATAGGCAGCCGAACTCCCCTATAGTTGAGTCGCCTGTCTGTCCAAGTCAGAAAATCAGCTGGGGCATGTCCACTCAGCTTGATCTGAACAACCAGCCGAAGCGATATGCGAAAACATCCACCTCCCGACCATCGCGATGATCCCAAGCCGCATTGTACCAAATGCCTGTTGATAAATTCTAGAATCTGCTGCCGCTTATGTAGATGGAACCTCCGAATTCGACAGGCTGAACAGAATATTGCGATGTCAGCCTTCTGGGTCAGGGGTGTCCAGCGGATGCGCGCGATAAAATTCAACTTGCATCTTCATGGGTCCGACAAGTTTGACGAAATGCGGTGATTGCGGAAGGATCGGCGCGGGATCATCAATGGTCACGACCCGTTCGGATGGCGGATCGAGATACACCAGCCTGACCTCCCCTTCCAGGACACGCAGCAAGCCCCAAGTGCCATCCCGGGTATTGTGTTTTTTACGCAGAGAATCTGGCAGACTATGTTCGTCGAAAACTGGTGTAGAACCATATGGAGCGATCGTCATAAGAGAGCCTTTCTTCAAACCAGAGCGCTAATTACAGCAAAGCTGCACGCAAAAAATGCAAGCAATATCGGCACTGTCAAAATTTGGGCATTGGCGGCGGCATGGTTAATCCACCCCGTCTGCGTTTCAATCCCGTGAGTGGTTTCAAATGGTGGCAATGATTTTCGCTCCGCTGCGCTGACGTTGTTCAGGACGGCTGCTGTTCCAAAATACATGATGGTGTAAGCAATGCTGATCACCAGCGCGAATATGGCGGCCGTTCCATGGCCTGTCGCAACGATCAGTGCCGCGAAGAAAACAGCATAGGATGCAAACATCGCTATCCAGACCGAACTCGGCAGCTCAAAGGTCCGACTTTCATGCGATAGCGCTCGGGGCTCTTCTACAGCATCTTGCATTTCTGCGACAAGCTCTGCGGTCACAGCCTGTCCGCCTTCGATTTGAAAATCCATCAACATCACTGATTCTCCTTCATGTTAGAAATTCCATTTAATCCGTCGCGCTGGACCTTGATCCCGGTCAGCAGGCTCGCAGCGATCCGGTCAGCAGCCTCGCGAAACTTCTGCCCCGCAAGGTCATTGGGTGCGATGCGATCAAGCGTTTGGTTCCAGAGGATGAGCCAGCGATCGAAATGCATGTCATCAAGGCCGCCAACGGCCATATGTTTGAGCATTGGATTGCCGCGAAAACGTCCCGATTCGAGCGTTACCGAAGCCCAGAAATCCTTCATCCGGGACAGATGTGGCGTCCAGTCGACAACATGTTTCTCAAATATCGGGCCAAGCAGCTCATCGCGCCTTACCGCACCATAGAAACCCTCGACCAAATCTGAAATTAATGCGTCATTTATCCCCAGCGCGTTTGCTTCAGCGGTCTTTCTGGCCCTGGCCCGTTCGGCATAGCTGGCTTCGGTCATAGTCTCGACTCCGATAAGATGTATTTAATATGCATTGTTTATACCTCTTGGCAATCAAATGCAATATCTGATATCCATCTTTTATGAGATTATCTGTACAAACCGATTATGCGCTGAGGACATTGATGTTTTTGGCGGTGAATGACGGCCATCATTCGATCGCCGAAATTGCCCGGCAATATGGGATTTCCAAGAACCATTTGATGAAAGTCGCCCAGCGCTTGGCAGCGGAAGGTTTTGTCGACAGCCTGCGTGGTCGCAGCGGCGGGTTAAAGCTGGCCAAGCCCGCTGAGACAATGAACGTGGGATCGATTGTTCGGATAATGGAAGATATGGGGAGCTTTGTAGAATGTCTGGACGCCGAAACAAATAGATGTGTCGTGACGTCTGCCTGCGGCCTGCGCCATGCATTGAACGGCGCCGTTGAAGCATTTTTGCGCCATCTCGATGGATTTACGATTTCTGATCTGATCGCGGATCAGGAAGCTTTCAGGCTGTTGTTGGAGCCTTCCTGACTATCGGTGACCGGTCACGCCTTCAGACGGAACAACACTGATCGACGATCCATTTGTTCAATGCTGCGCTGCTGGCAAACGCACTTGCAATCCATCCAAAGCGTCGTTGATCTCGATCTGACAGGCGAGGCGTGAAAATTCGGTGACGCCTTCTGCAAGCTCGAGCATGGTTTCTTCGGCTTCTTCGCGAGCTGGTATTTTTGAAGCCCAATCATCATTGATAAAGACATGACAGGTTGCGCAAGCACATTGGCCGCCGCAGTCCGCATCAATCCCGGGGATAGAATTGTCGAGGGCAACTTCCATCACCGTTGCGCCATCCTCGGCCGTGATTTCATGGATGGTCTCGTCATGTTCGATAAAGGTAATTCGTGGCATTTATTTTTTATCCTTTGGTATGATACGGACCATGACTTCTGAATAGCCCATGACGAAGCTGCTGTTCACGCGGACCGGTTCACTGACCATTTCAACGCGCTCAAATCGCTTCAATATTTCTTCCCAGACGATGCGCACCTGCATTTCGCCAACGCGGTTGCCCATGCAGCGATGAATGCCAAAGCCAAAGGACATATGCTGACGCGCGCGGGCGCGATCGATCAGCAGCTCATCCGCATTCTCGATCTTGGTTTCATCGCGGTTGCCCGAAACATACCACATGACGACCTTGTCGCCTTTTTTGATCTGCTTGCCTTGAAATTCGACATCTTCCTTGGCCGTCCGGCGCATGTAAGCCAGCGGGGTTTGCCAGCGAATGATTTCTGACACCATGTTGGGGATCAATGTCGGATCCGCCATGAGCTTGTCATATTCTTTGGGATTTTGATTGAGCCCGACTATCCCGGCGCTGATGCTGTTGCGGGTTGTGTCATTGCCGCCAACGATGAGCAGGATCAGATTTCCGAGCAACTCCATCGGATTGTTGATCATATCCTTGGTATCGGGATTATGCGCCAACAAGGAAATGAAATCGAACTTTGGCGGTTCATTTGCGCGCTCATGCCAAAGTCGGGTAAAATAGGCGAGACACTCGCGAAGGCTTGCACGCCGCTCCTGAATTTTCTCTTCGGAAACGAACATATCGACATTCGTGGTGACGTCCGACCATTGGGTGAGCAGGTGTCGATCCTCAAACGGAAAGTCAAATAATGTCGCGAGCATCTGCGTGGTCAGCTCGATGGACACACGATCAACCCAGTTAAATTCCTCACCAATCGGCAGCCCATCCAAAATCTTTCCAGCCCGTTCGCGAATAAGCCCTTCCAGATCGGCGAGGCGAGCAGGGGCGACGCCAGGATTGGCAGCCTTGCGCTGCACGTCATGTTTCGGCGGGTCCATGGCAATGAACATCGGCGTGGTAAAGTCCGCCGACGGATTGCCGATAGAAATGGCTGGTTCAGAAGAGAATTGTTTGTGATTGCTATCAATTTTTACGATGTCATCAAATTTTGTGATCGACCAAAAGGGTCCGACGTCGCTGTCTGCACAATAATGAACCGGGTCTTCTTTTCGCAGACGCCGAAAATATTCACCATGCATATTATTCTGAAACAAGCGGCTCTGATTCATGCGAATCTGGTCGAGCGGAATCGCATAGGGATCAGGATTGAGATCGTCTGGATTCATTGCCGTGGTCGCGTCGGTCATGCTGATGTCCTCGAACTTGTTTTTGGGCCTGACTATCAGTAGCAGTTTGCAACTTTAATTCAATGCCCGTTATCGGCTGGTTTCGTGGACCGCTTTCCTGCCGCAAGCAGGTCCTAGCAATGCAACCGCTCGATCCCAACAGCAGCAAATATATTAGCCACAGGAGCGTGACTCAAACTGGTTGACTTGAAAAAAATTTCGCCATATCCGGCGATCTGGTTCGGGGCACCAGCCGCTTGCAGACAATAGTCTTGGTGAAGCTCCCGGAAGAAGAACATCTCGTCATGTCCAGAACATGCTCAAAGATGGCAATGCAAGCACCATTATAGCAGAGCATATTTTGAAATGAATGAGATTTGATATGAATTTCCCTAGACAAAATCCAGGTTCCCTCAAGGAACTGAAACAGCAGGCCCGCAGGCTTCGCTCCGAAATATCCGATGGCGCCGCCCCGATCTCTCACAGCAAGTCGCTGGAGATGGTCGCGCATCAGCGCGGTTTCAAAGACTGGAACACGCTACACGCCTCCGCCTCCAACCGCCCGGCCTTCGAAGCCTTGAGCCTGGGTGATATCGTCCAAGGCCGATATTTGGGGCAGCGGTTCGAGGGAGAGGTCGTCGGGATCCGGACGATGCAGGTCGGACAGCTCTATCATGTCTCGATCCAGCTCGCCCAGGCGATTGACGTGGTGACATTCGAGTCCTTCTCGAACTTTCGCAGACGGCTGAATTGTGCGGTCGATCAAAATGGCGTGTCGCCTGCGAAAACCTCAAATGGTGAGCCGCATATGATCCTGGAGCTGTGATGATGGCAATCGACAGACCATCGCACAAGCGGGTTCTTGCCAGCTTTCTCAAAGACGTTTGGACGGATGGAAAGACCGAAGCGGTCGATCACTATTTGGCAGAGGCCTATACGATCCACAGCGATCCCGGTGATCACTGGGATGGCCAGACACTTTCGATCGAAGGGTTTAAAGACCGCCTGGTCCGCTCGAGAGCGATGGCACCGGACCAGGTATTCCATGTCCAAACGATGATCGAGGAAGCAGATCAAATCGCGGCTGCCTGGACCTGGTCGGGAACACATTTGGGCGACATTCCCGGCATTCCTGCAACCGGCCGGAAAATCACCATGTCCGGGCTGACCATCTACCAGTTCCACGAAGATCGATTGGCCGGCCACTGGCAAGTCGCGGACCGTCTATCGGTTTTCCAGCAACTCACCCAGACATAGTCCCGGATTAGCGGCGATGGTGCCCCAAAATCATCTCCGCCGCTTTTTCCGCAATCATGATCGTGGGCGCGTTGGTATTGCCTGATGAAATGCGCGGCATGATCGAGGCGTCCGCGACATAAAGTCCCTCCAGTCCGTGCACGCGCAATTGGCTGTCCACCACCGCCATGTCATCGGAGCCCATTTTGCAGGTGCCGCAGCCGTGATACATCGAATTTCCAGCCAGGCTGACGAATTGGGATATCTCTTCATCGCTGTTCACACCGGGCCCAGGGGCCAGTTCGGCTGCGACAAAGGGCATAATTGCAGGCTGGGACATGATCTTTCGGCCGAATTTGACGGCATCCACATAGACTCTCCGATCTTCCGCCGCGCTCAAAAAAGCCGGGTTGATCGCCGGCGGCGCATTGCTGTCCGGGCTCTGAATATGCGTATTGCCGCGGCTTTCGGGCCGCATCTGGGTGATGATGAAGGTGAAACCAGGCTGATCCTCCATCTTATTCTTCTTCGCCTTCACGGGATCGGTTTCAGCAGAAAAGGGGAAGAAGTGGATTTGGATATCGCAACGGTCCAGTTCTTCGCGGGATTTGAAATAGCCCTGGATGTGGAATCCGCTGTTGGATAGCATGCCTTTGCGGCGCAGAGCATATTTGGCAAGCTGCTTGATCAGCGGAAAGCCCCTGCCCTGCTCGTTCATCGAAACCGGCTGGCTCGCCCGGAACAGAAAGGGCACCATATAATGTTCCTGCAGATTTTCACCGACTCCGGGCAGATTGTGCAACGGTTCCACACCATTTTCTGTCAATATTTCGGGATTGCCTATGCCCGAATGCTCGAGCAGCTGGGGGCTGGCAATCGCGCCGGCGGACAGGATAACCGCGTTGCGGCTATGCGCTTGATTGTGCATGCCGTGCTGGACATATCTGACGCCGGTGGCGCGCTTGTTTTCCAGAATGACTTTCGTCACCGATGCATCGGTGACGACCGTGAGATTTGGTCGGGCCTTGGCCGGTTTCAGAAAGGCCCGCGCCGTATTGCTGCGTTTGCCCTTCTCTGTGTTGATCTGAAAATAGGAAATACCTTCCTGCGCCCCGCGATTAACATCTTCGGCCAAGGGCATGCCCGCCTGCTGTCCGGCTTCGAGAAAGGCTTCGCTGAGCGGATTTTTGTCCTCCATATCCGCGAGATGCTCAACATGCAGCGGACCGGTTGTTCCGTGCCATTGGTCGGGGCCACGGGCATTATTCTCTGATCGCATGAAATAGGGCAGTATCTCCGACCAGCTCCAGCCCTTGTTGCCCGCCGCTGCCCAATCATCATAGTCCCGCGCCTGACCGCGGACATAGAGCATTCCGTTAAGAGCGCCGCTGCCGCCAATGACTTTGCCGCGCGGATAGCTAAAGCTTCGTCCACCGCTATTTTCGATTTCTTCGGTCTGATAGGGCCAGAGCAGACTGCTGTTTTCCAGGGAAAAAGCATAAGCGCCCGGCACGGCAATCGACCAATAATTGTCATCGCTGCCCGCCTCGAGCAGGAGCACTTGGTTTTCGGGGTCTTTCGAAAGGCGATTTGCAAGCACGCAGCCTGCCGATCCCGCGCCAACAATGATATAGTCAAAGACGCTGCCGGACATGTCCCTATTCTCCATTTTTTCAAGAGAAAGACTAAAGGTCTCGCGGATTCAAAATACTGACATTAATGGCAGCAGTTCCCCGTCATTCCCGGGCGACACGCGGCAATGCAATCCTATTGGTTGTCGGCAGCACCCGTTCTCCGAACTGGGCGTTTTTCCTTTGCCGAAACGTCTCAAAATCGCCGATGATCAATTGCCACACATAGATGTACGAAACGCCATCAAGATTCTGAACGAAAGGGCTGAAGCCAAAGCTCAGGGTCGAGAAGTCGGCCCCTTTCGATCCCGGGAGATGGGCTTCGACAAAATCTAGAAATTCAGCAATCGCGTCGACCGGCACAACATCAAAGCACATGACTGCATCTTCCCTGTCCCGGTTCACGCGCGCGAGAATTTGACTCGGAAACAGGCCGCCCGTCCACCGCGCGTTGATTTCGGTGACAATGATGTCGCCTTCGGGGCCAATAAAATAGTCGATCCCGCAATTCGTGCCCTCTTTGCTGCTATGGCCATGGGCGCGGGCATATTCTCCAACCTTGATCAATTGCTCTTGCTGCTCCGCATCCAGTGCATGTCGATCGGTTACGAAATTTCCAACCCACAAGCCGTCGGCGAACAGGATTTCCCTGATATTCGAAATATGAATGTCATCGTCGGAGACAAATAGATCGACGGTCATTTCAGTATAATGGGCCAAGTCGAGCTTTTGTTGCAGCAAGATTGGCAAATCATCCTCATATTCTGCGACATAGTCCCGGATCGCCTGGACTGAGACCACCGGCGTGACATTGCGCGCGCCGGCAAGACCGGGAATTTTGAGTATCACCGCGCCTGCATCATCCGCATATCGAACCAAGAAATCGGCGACCTCTTTGCTGCCGAGCTCGGATTTGACCGTCACATAGGTTTCCGGGGTGCTAATCCCGAAATCCGGCGCGTGGGCAGCAAAATGAAATTTCGAATTCACATTCTGGCTGATCGCCAATGCGTCAGGGTTTTGATGGAGGATGCTGTTGGACCCACTCACCATGTAGAGACTGAGCAGTTCGGTATCGGGCAGCCTCGACGAGACATGCTGATAAAATGTCATTTTGGGACCAAAGACAAAATGTTCCGGCGGGATTGGATCAATCCCGCATTTTGCGAAAAAGTCGTTGTACCGCAACAAAATAGCTGCCCAGGGTTGCTGCTGAAACTCGGCATATAGGCCAACATAATCGGCCGGTTTGCTGATCGCGATGGTCGCGACTTGCAACAGCGCGGTAAGCTCGAGATTCGCGACATGGTCTGCTGCCTGTTTTTCGGTCAACCTGTCCAAATCAAAATGAAGAGAGCAGTCATCCGCCGCCATTGCGTAGAATGTGGATTGGAATCTATTTGGAAAAAAACTTCCAATTTTCATAGATATATACGCCCCATATTCAATATTCTTGGAACTTGTTGGAGGAACATCGGCAATGCAACTAACATAGTGGCTAGCCAGAGTTCCTACTTGATATGTTAGTGTATATTATGCCCCAAACAGGTTGAAAATGTCGGATGATTAATATCATTGTTCGAGCAAGAAGAGGAGAGATTTTGCCATGCGAACTGTAAAAGCTTTTGCTGCCCAAAATGCCGGAAACGTGTTGGAACCTTTTGAATATGAACTGGGGCCACTTGCATCCAATGATATTGATATCAAAGTCGAGCATTGCGGTGTTTGTCATACCGACCTCAGTTTGCGCAACAATGCGTGGGGCATGACCGAATTTCCCTTTGTTGGCGGACATGAAGCAATCGGCACGGTCATCGACAAGGGCGCTGAAGTGACTCACGTCCAAATTGGCGACCGCGTCGGGCTCGGCGGCCATTCGCATTATTGCATGACGTGCCGGCAGTGCCTTGATGGTGATCATAATCTCTGCGAAACCGTGCAATCGACGGTCTCGCCCGGCCGTCATGGTGCTTTTGCCGACATTGTTCGCGCATCGGGCGTCAGCGTCGTGAAACTGCCTGACGGTCTTGATCCGAAAGATGCCGGACCATTATTTTGCGCCGGCATTACGGTTTTCAATCCATTTGTCGAATATGACATCAAACCGACCGCGCGCATTGCCGTACTCGGCATTGGCGGGCTCGGCCATCTGGCGCTGCAATTGGCCAAGGCCTGGGGATGTCATGTCACTGCCCTGACTTCCAGTGCCTCCAAAAATGATGAAGCCATGGCTTTCGGAGCCCATGAGGTGATCAACTCGCGCAGCCCGGAGGCACTGGCTGAAGCTGCGGGCAGTTTTGACGTGATTCTGAGCACGGTTGATGTCGCTCTCGACTGGAATGTCATCATCGGAACCCTCAACCCCAAAGGCAGGCTGCATTTCCTCGGCGTCCAGGCGGTCCCGGCAGAATTGCAACTGATGCCACTGATGTTTTCGCAATTGTCTCTATCTTCCTCACTGGTTGGCAGCCCGCAAAGAATTGCCGATATGCTTGAATTCTGCGCCCGCCATGACATCAAGCCAGTAACCGAACATTTTCCGTTCGCAAAGATTAACGATGCAATGACTCATCTGGAGAGCGGAGATGTGCGCTATAGGATCGTTCTGGATCACTAAAGCCGGTTGGGATTTTCCAGGACGGCCGCTTTCGGGATGAGGCGGCTGGAGCGATTTGCACTAGCGTGATACTCGCCCGGCATTCGCTGGTTCTAATTCCCGATCGCGGTTTCAATCCATCGGTGCGTATCGGGGAAACGGCGCTCGAAGGCCGGCAGATCATTGATGCAAAGAAATTTCATATTGGCCCGGTCAGTGCTGTTCAAAAATCCATTGATCTGCTGTGCCGTCCACTGACCCGACTCGTCAGCATCGACGTGGATATGATCGCGTGATTCGTGAATGCGACCCAATCCGCTCCTGATACAATGATGGTTGTGCAGGCTTTGCGGCAAGAACTGGGCGGTGCCGCGAAATCGGAAGGAGCTGTTGCGGACGAACTGATCATGATGGCTGGCAAATAGTTCCGCCATGATCGAGCGTTGCATTGGGTGAACAACATGCGCGCTCGCGAACATATGATCAGCACCATAGCCGGCAAGACTGGCTGCCTCTATCTGGTTATAATGGTTGAGCAAAGCCGCCTCGTCACGACTTTCGCCGCATTCGGGCAGATGCGAAAAATCAACCCATTTTCCACGCATGACTGGACCCGTCGCGGTGAAGAAATCCGCTAGTTCGACCGGTGAAGTCAAGAACACGTCGTCATTAAAATAGATGAAATGTTCAGACAGACCCGGGATCCGCCATAAGAAAGTTTCAATCGAGAGCGAATTGAAAGTTGGCAGCATCGTTTCATAGCCAGCAAAAATCTCTCGATGATCGACGATGCTGATCTTCGCGCTAAAGGCTGGCGGCAGACCAGAAAATATCGGGATCTGGCCATCGGTCACGATCCATATCCGCCGCACATCCGGGGCATTATTGGCAATCGACCGAAGGCAATAGTTCAGCTCATCGCTGCATAGCCAGCGATGCGGGTTGATCCCATTGCCATGCAGCGGCGCCAGCGCTCCGCCAAGATAACGGTCCCGCTCCGCCTTCAATACAGGGTCTGCCCCATCGACCCAGGTGATTACAATATCAGCATCAAACATGCCGGGCCTGATAGCGAAGCCAGTGATATTTTGGTAGTGTCTTACAGTTCACTTGACCTGACGCTTTCTATTGCTTTCGCCGGTCGTCAGCGATGCGACGCATAAGCTTTCGAAACTCAAATCGGAGATCAAACTGTGGGTCATTCTGACATGGCCGGAAAAATTGCCCGTGACACACTATCTTGTCCACCATACCGGATTTCAGTCGGGAATAGGTACAATGCTCGTCCCTGCGGCGGACTGGAAAGCCGATATTTTTGCATTCCCAAAGCCATGAAAATTTCCATTGGCCCGCCCCCAGGTCGCCACTGACATTGTTCCTAATCGGCCTTGTTGCTCGGCAAATCGGCTCCACATTTGCGGAAATTGTCTTTTTATTCCTATCCAATTAATCTACCTGCACCTCTATATCGGTGTTTTTGAAACGGCATGGCATTGATGATGTGCAATGGCCGAATGGGGAGTCTAGCAAAAGATTATGGATAGCGCTCTCGAACTAAATACAAAGTCCAAGCTGCTGCAGGCTGGAGTAAAGGTATTTGGTGATCACGGCTATATCGGTGGTTCTGTTCGCCAAATTGCCGAGGCCGCCGGAACCAATATCGCTGCAATAAAATATCACTATTCTTCCAAGGAAGAACTCTGGCGTGCGGTTGTCGGTCATTTATATCGCAAACTCAGTAAAGCCATTCTCAAAAATGAAGCAGAATGGTCCAAAATGACGGCCCGTGAGCGCGTGATTGATTCGACGCGGCAATATATTCTGTTTTCCGCCCAGCATCCCGAACTTCACCGGATCACCCTTTTTGAAATGATCCAGAAGGGTGAACGGCTGGAATGGCTCAGTAAGAACCACATGCGGCAATTTACCGAACGGTCATTGGCCTGGATATCAATGGCGCAGGATAATGGTGTCTACCCCGCGAATATATCGTCATTGCACTTATTCTACATCACCATAGCTGCCGCACAGACGATCTTTCTGATGGCACCACAGATTGAGCATAGTTTTGGAGTCGACGTCTTTGCGGATGCAGAAGTGGAAAAACAGATCGAAGCGGTAATAGGAGCATTGCTCGTCAATTCCGATGCGTCCAAACCATCGAACGACAAGGCATAAACGACATAATATCCAATCCATCCCCTGCGGATAATTACAGCAACCAAATTTCCCGATGAACCGAAAAATTCGATCCATCGACTGCTCAATCAACCCGATTTGCCATGCCTTTGCCCATTTTCAAACGATCATATTAATTATAATAGTGTCGTTTGAACTGCCCGGCCTTTAGGATCAGAGGCTCTTCGATAGTCTTTGGGCGTATCCCTGCGGACAATCTGCCAACCAAAAATGGAGCAGATCTCAAATGCGAAGAAGCAATTTTGGGGAGGATATCGATATGACAAATCTGTGCAATGCGCCTGTCTATGCTATTAAATCGGGACTGATGTGCGCGACCGCACTTGCCGGCATGACTTTCGGCGCTCCGCTTTACGCCCAACAACTCAATGCTGGAGAAAATGCTCAGGCCGAGGAGTCTGGCTCCAATATAATCATTGTCAGTGCGCGTAAACGAGAAGAGTCACTTCAAGAAGTACCTCTCGCGGTAACCGCAATTGACAAAGCGGCGCTTAACAATTCTTTTGCGCAAACCGTTGCTGATCTCGAGCGCTTTGCACCCAATGTTGATCTCGCCGATAACGCTTTCGGGGCAAAACAGTTGAATGCGACGATTCGCGGCGTTGGATTTGCTGACGTCGAAAAAAGTTTTGAACCGGCGATCGGTTTTTCAATCGATGGCGTTTTTCTTGGAACAAGTGGCGGCGCCTCTGTCGACGTTTTTGACTTGGAATCAGTTGAGATATTGCGTGGCCCTCAAGGAACGCTTTATGGCCGCAATACGGTTGGCGGTGTGATCAATTTGCGCCGAACGCGACCAACCGAGGATATCGGAGCCCGCGCAACTATTCGCCTCGGTAACAATGGACGAGAAGAATATCTGGCGGTTGCCAATACCGGTCGGATCGGAGCCTTTGCGCTCAAGGGTTACTTCTTCAAAACAATGACGGATACATTTTCAACCAATCTTGTGACGGGTGAAAAAGACCGGCAGAAGGACAGTATTTCCTTTGGCGGCGCGCTCTCTTTTGAACCAAGTGAGGAGTTTAGCGCTCTGCTTTCGGTTGACTTTTTTGACGATAATTCTGCTCAAGGTCCGAACTATAATCTTTCCACGCCAGATGCACTTTTCTGCACCTTAAGTCTGATCCCCGCCGCATTCGGGGGGCCAGTTGCCGATAGCTCTTCCGGCGCTACGTGCATCGATCAGTCATTTACCGTTGCTGAAAACTCCGACTTCACCACCCATATTCAAGCGATCCCAACCGCAAGCGAGACAGATGGCTATTCTGTTACCGGCAGTTTCGACTGGAATTTGAACGACGATCTGACCTTGACATCAATCACTGGATATCGAGAATCTGATGAACTGTTGCGCACAGATAATTTCGGCTCGCCTTTGGTGAGGCTTGCCGCTGCTCCCGTCGATGTCCCGATCTTTTTTGCAACGCGCTTCGTTGATCAGCAACAGTTTAGTCAGGAACTGCGGTTGGCGGGGACGGTCGGATCGTCCTTGGATTTTGTTGCTGGTCTATTCTATATGGACAGCGAATATAGTCTGATGGGTGGCCCTGGTCCATTTGGTCAGAACTTCGGGACAGTATTCGTCTTCGGTGGGCCATCAAATAATTTTACCGCGAGTCAGAAAACGACAGCTTATGCCGCATTTGCCGACGGTTCGTATAAATTGACAGATGCGTTGACCGTTTCGGCTGGCATTCGTTACAGCTACGAAGAGAAAGATTTTGACATCGCATTCCTGGCGGGTGCTGCGGCAGGTACCGCATCGTCTCAAACGGCCGATTTTGATGCTGTGACGGGTCGAGTCATCCTGCAATATCAATTCACCGATGACGTGATGGCTTTTGGGGGCTGGTCGAGAGGTTTCAGAAGTGGCGGATTCAATGGTCGCGCAGCGAGCGTTGCAACCGTCGGACCATATGATCCGGAAACAGTAGATAGTTTCGAAGCCGGATTGCGAATGGAGTTTTTTGATCGAAGCGTGCGCTTTAACCCGACTATATTCTATACCAATTATCGGAACAAGCAGGAAGAAGTGTCTCGCGCGTCGGCAGACGGCCTGCCGGAAACCATTGTTCAGAATGCCGCCAGTGCCAATATCTGGGGCATCGAACTTGAAACCCAGGCCAATGTTACGGATGAATTCACCCTGAGAGGATCTGTTGGATATCTCAATGCTGAATATGGGGAATTTTTAATCCCTGATCTCGCCAACCCAACGAGTCCCGGTATTGATGTGTCGGATCAAAGACAACTGCGGAGAGCTCCTGACTGGACTTTCGCATTAGGCGCGACTTACACGGCACCGGTGTCTAATAATATCAATTTTATTGCGACCACCGACTTTAGCTTCATGGATTCGTCCGCTTCAAATCTGACGCGCGATACATCCGGTTTGGGCCGCGATATCATCGCGTCCGTCGCGAGCCTCGATTATACAATTGGCCTGCAAAGCGACAATCCGACAGGATTAAACTGGAGTCTCACAGCCTATGTGATCGATGCAACTGATGGCCGCAATGGACGTCTTGCGAGCACGCTGGACGTCGACGTCTTCTACTTTGGTGTCGGGGCGCCAACCACACGTTATGGACTGGAACTCGGCATCGAGTTTTAATGCCGCCCCACATCAACTTGCGATGAGCTATTGAAAATTAAGGGAAAGATTGATGACGACTTCCGACACTGCAGCAAACCCGAAACCATTCTGGCTCAGCGATAATTTTGCTCCGGTCTTTTCGGAAACCACGGAACATAATTTATCAGTAACCGGAACCATCCCAACCGAACTAAAGGGCCGATATTTTCGCAATGGCGCCAATCCTCCCTCGGGAAAAAGTGAAGACTGGTTTCTCGCATGCGGGATGATTCATGGTGTTGAACTCGATGGTGGAAAAGCGACATGGTATCGCAATCGCTATGTCCAAACTCAGCTGCTCGAAGAGGAGACGCCGAGTCAGGAATCTCGGATGAAGCTCGAAAACTCGATCGCCAATACGCATATCGTCGGACATGCGGGAAAAATTCTGGCTCTTGCCGAACTGAGTTTGCCGATTGAGGTGTCGAAGGATCTCGATACGCATGGTCCCTATACGTTCGATGGCAAATTAAAGGCCAATATGACGGCCCATCCAAAAATATGCCCGGTAACCGGAGAAATGCTGTTCTTCGGATATAGCTTCATGCCGCCATTTTTGACCTATCACCGGGCATCCGCCTCCGGAGAGCTTATTCAGACCGAGATCATTGATGTCAAAGGCGGCACCATGGCGCATGATTTCAATATCACGGAAAATTATGTGATATTCATGGACCTGCCGATTGTGTTTGACATGAAGCTGAGAATGGAAGGCGGCCTTGGCATCAGATTTGATGAGGAATATGGCGCGCGCCTTGGTATCATGCCGCGCAAAGGGACCAGCAAAGATGTTGTCTGGTTCGAGATCGACCCCTGCTATATTTACCACACGATGAATGCATATGAAGATGGTGATGAAGTTGTCCTCGATGGCTGCCGTCTGGTTGGATATATGACCGAGGACATGGTCAAACCGCCCTTGCCGATGCTCTACCAATGGAGAATGAACCTGAAAACCGGTGCGGTCAGCGAACGGCAGATAGATGATCTGGGAGTGGATTTTCCAAGAGTTCCAGACAGCAAGGTCGGGCAACCCTATCGCTACGGCTATACCGCGGAATTCGGTCAGGAGACGCCGACAGTTGTGGCTTTTCATAAATATGACATGCCAACAGGAAGCAAGACATCGCATCATCTGAAAAATGGCCGGACCGGAAGCGAGGCGGTTTTCGTACCTGCCGCGGGCAGCACATCTGAAGATGACGGCTATTTGATGAGCTATGTTCATGACCCCGCCACCGACAAAAGCGATCTGATCATCCTGGATGCCAAAAATATCGAAAATGATCCGATCGCGGTCATCCATTTACCGGCACGAGTTCCTGCCGGCTTTCATGGCAGCTGGATCGCTGATTGAAGATAGGTCGAGCAATCTGCATTCCAAACAGGATCAATTTGCCGACTGTTGCACCCTAGTCCGAAGGAGCATCGCGAGTGCGGAGCTGCAAAAGGCCGCTTCTCTGATGGGCGCTTGCAGCGGACATCAGTTTTTGGCTGCCTCTCCTCGAAAGGATCACATCTGTCCAAAGCGCCTCCCCATGCGGTGATTGCTAAGTATTGTCCCTGATTTGCATGACTCTTGCCGGCAGCTATTTATTTTGCAGTGGTTTTAGGAATCGCTCTAATCGATAACCCGAGCAAGGACCTCGAAAATGTCATTACATATTGGTGATACCGCCCCAAATTTCACGACTGATAGCACTATAGGTGAGATCAACCTTCACAAATGGGCCGAGGATAGTTGGGTGTTTTTCTTCAGTCATCCGGCCGATTTTACGCCCGTTTGTACGACAGAAATGGGCCGGACGGCTCAGCTCGCGGACGAATTCTCCGCGCGCAATGTTAAGCCCCTGGGTCTCTCGACATCGACTTACTCGATGACCACTTTCGAACCATCGCCGACTAGAATGAATGCTGCCCAGTAAAACGGATGCGACGTCAACGGATCATCCATCATCTTATGTTGGGTCTGTGACAAGGACTTGCCAACAGGCAGCGATTCACCGACCGAGAATATACCGGAAATCAAGGTCTTAGTCGCATCGAAATCGTCGGGAACTGGCCAATGGCTGGCAAGAACCGAACGAGCACCTGCACCGACAAAGGCCCGCACCAAACCGTCCAAGGCATAGTTTCCGCCGCTTGAAATTCCGGCTTCACGAGAAGCCGCAACCGTTGCCAGTCCAGCAGTGTCACAAGCCGATAAAATCACCAGGTCGGCATCCAAACGCAGGTCAAATATTTCCTTGAAGCTCAACAGGCCATCCGAACCGCTATCGCCAAAAGAGGTCAGCAGCGCGGGTCTTGACGGGCATTGTGGCCGGGGGGCCGTGACAAGGCCGTGAGTTGCAAAATGGACGATCTGATAATCGCTGAGATCATCGCGCTGAAGCAAAGCAGAATCGCTGAAACCTTCCTCGACTATGACATCACTGCCTTGGACTCCCAAACGCTCCTGCGCCAGATAAAGCTCGTCTGACGCAATCGGGTTGCGCCATGTACTGATCGGCCAAGCACATCGATCTTGCCCGGAGGCGGTCGATTGGCTCGCGGACATCATCGCCGGCATGGGTTGGGCGTTCTGGCCAAGTCCAAGATATTGTTTCTTGGCACGGGCTGGCGCGATATTGCGGATATCGGCAAAGGCACGCTGGGACACGGCGATTGAAACCAATTTGTCCCGTCCAAGCCAATCGATACCGGTAAAATCAAACGCGTCGGCATCGATGTCCAAGATTCTTTCGAGATAGTCATCAACCGGCTTTTGTTCGGTAATCAACAATGTCGGTGGAAGCTGGAGCAACGCCCCGTCGGGCTCGTAAATCAAATGATCAATCTTGCTGATCTCGTCTTCCAGTTCGCCGAAAAGAACCAGATAAAGCTCGCGTGCCTTGGCGACATCGAAGGGATAAGTCACCGGCGCTCCATTTTCATAGACCACGATCGAATCACGCAAATCAGCAACCATCGCGGATAGTTCTGAAACACTCGCTGACAAACGCACCGATCGAAGATCATCGGGCAGGATAAGCTGCGCATAGGCCTGTTCCTCGACCATGCTAATCTTGTAATAGCCTTCACCGGGACGGAGCAATTTTTGCATGTCTTCGAGCTCTAGACGGCTAGAAGTTAACACGCGATATTGTGCAAAATCACCCAATCGAGATTGCAATGCGGTTTGTTCCTGTTGCAAATTTTTGAGACTATCCTGAGCCTCCGCCAAAGTGGTTTGCCCAACTTCGCTCAATTCCGGCAAGGCGGACAGTCGCGCGATGTCGGCTGCCGTTCGCGCGATAGCGCGGGTCCGGGAGACAGTCAGCCGGAAGAGAGCCGCAGCTTCATCATCACCTTCAGAAAGCTCGCGCGCAAGAACGGCCTGCGTTTGGGCCACTCCGGGGCGCTGCAACAGTTGCGCTGCATTATATAGCTTGGGTCCGGCGCTTTTCTCAGCGGCGAGACGATTACCAAGTAGCTGAAAATAGGGGGCCAGCAAATCCTTCATCGACGCGGCGGCGCTTGGTATCTCTTCACTTTCCTGAACAATTTCTTCGAACAGAGCCAGCGCTTCATCTGTCCTGTTTTGCCGCGAAAAATAGGCTGCAAGCCTTGCCTTGGCCGTCAATAGCGACGGGCTCTGTGGGTAAGTCTGCTCCGCAAATAATTGAGCTTCCTCAAATGCACGGGATGCTTGAACCTGATCCCCTTGAATTTCCGCAATCAAACCAAGTTCATAGCGCGCTTCCATCATCAGCCATGCGATAGAGTTCACGCGACCTTCACGTACCGAACCAAGCATCTCAATCGCCGACAATAGGGCGGGAGCGGCTTCTTCATATTTGCCCTGAAGCCGCAACGCGGATCCACGAATCTGGCTAGCTTGGCCGTCCAAAATGATGGCAATTTCTTCATCACTCAATCCTGTACCAACAGCTCCAAGTATTTTCAGTTTCTCGTTGGCTCCGTTGATTTGGCGCGACAATCGCTCCGCGATCACGCCATTGCCAACATCGCCGTCGACGCTACCCTCCGTCAAAACAGCAACGGGTTTGGCAAGAGTGGACAATGCTTGGTCCGGTTGCTTTTGATTTATGTAATGAATTGCTCGAAAATTACGTATGAGCCGCTGGGTGACGCCGTCATCAGGCTCTACCGATTTTTCGGCCTCATCGAACAATTCCTCAGCGCCAGGAAAACTTCCAAGATTTGACTGCTGCAATCCCTGATTGGCGAGAAATTCTGCGCTTCGAACTGCGTTCGTTTCGCCTCTGCTGAGCAATGTTTCGAAAAATTCAGACGATTCGGAAAAATTGCCGCTGTTGTTGAGCTCATAGGCCTGTTTACGTGCCGCTCCTTCTCCCAGTTCGCCTGCCCTTATCCGGGCAAATGCAGCCGGATCGCTGAGCGAGGTTGTCGCCACATCGACACTGCCTTCGGTTGGACGGTCGTTGAACACAGACAATAGACCGAGCCTGAGTGCAGAATCATAGCCCTTGAGCCCTTCGACCATCAGAATTTTTCCACCTTGCTGCACGGCGTAGATTTTCCGATCGACCGACAGGCTTGTATCCAGACACTCCTGCGCTGCAATATTTCCGAGATTTTCGATCTTCACATCTTGCGGCTCGTTACATTGAAGCTCGTTTATTTGCGTTTTCACAAAATCTGCAAGTGGGGTGTCTTCATCATTGCGAAGAACAAGCATGGTCCCGACTGCGCTGGCTGCATCCCGGCACACAATCTGATAAGCGCGATCAAACATCGAAACCAGCCGGTCGTCGGTCGCGCTATATTCTGCCGAGCAGATGACCCCAGCATTGCCGATCCGAAAGCTACTTTCCAGTGAAAGCGAGTCATTCTGCGCATGGCTGACGCCCGGTTGCAGGAATGTCGCCGCGACAAATGCCAACGCTGTGCCGAAGGAATATTTACGCAATTTGTTCACATCAACCTTCATCACTGGCCTCCTTCATTTGTAGTGCCGCTTGAAAGTGGCGAGCTCGGCGCAAGTTCACTGTCAATGAAGTTCGGATTGCCGCTACCAGTGATCGGGTCAGTAATGACTGGTGAGCGATTCAAGCTATTTGTGCTGACCACCGGCACTCGCGGTGCAATCGGGCTTCGCTTGCCAGCGGCTTGACGGGGAAGTTCCGCTGCGCGTTCATCATCTTCCTGCTCTTCATCTGCATCGTCCGTATCGTCCGGTTCATAATCATGAATGATTTCCCGGACATCGGAAGCGATCGTATCGGGTTCTTCGCCCTCTTCGGGTTGATCCGGCGTATCAGGCGTATCGGGTGTAACATCAAATGCGGTGCAGGTTCCACCGCTGAGCAAGCAGCTATTGATGCTCGATTCGGTGCTGAAATCGGCGAGTGTATTGCCAGGCTCGATCATGACCCCCTGGAGCGTGGCTTCGTTTGTCAAGAATCCGCCAGCGCCGTCGGCAATCCGGCCGTTGATAACAACATCGACCAGACTCGCGGTTGATGAGCCTCCAAAGCTACCGATTAAAACGCCCGCGGTTCCTGTGGTAAATCCACCACGCAAGGCAGCGCTATTGCTATTTTGGATGACAATCGTATCGCCGCCAACCAAATCCAAGAAATTGGCTTCGATGAAGCCAGCTTCGGTATTGCTGCCGTCCGGCGCATTGACGATGTCGTCACGTCCGGTAAAGCGCGGGTTCGCTGCCAATTGCGATAGAAGGCTGTCTGTGCCTACAGCGATATTGGTCGCACTCAATAACAAGTTCCCGCCGGGGTCGCCCATCGCGTTCCGCATTCTCAAACTGCCACCCAGATCGGTGACCACTTCGATGCGCTGACCAGCGAATAGCGCGATCCGGTCATTCGTTCCGGCGTTATTCAAAAGCCCTGCACCGATAACCCGGATCGTGCCGGGTGCGTTAAAGTCGAGTTGAGATGCAATCAAATTGGCACTGGTACCAGCAAGCGATCCCTCAAGCGTAAAATCATCAATGGTGATGCCTGCTGTTCCGGCTCCATTTGGATCGATCGCATTGAAGCGGATGGTCCGCGAACGAAGTTTTGTCGCTTCAGTCGCATTCAGATTGTAACCGCCGCCAGACCCGTCGCCGCCAAAGATGATCGGTTGGCTGGGAGCTGCCGCGTTTATCTCTAGGTCATTGGTATCTGAGCCCCCAAGACCGCCAAGTGTGCCGATCGCAATATCGGCGGAAGTCACACTGATGTTCGGTGCATCGACAAGTCCGTCAAACGATGCCGTACCGCCGGTTATAACGCTAACGGATTGAACTGCTGTTACGCTGTCTTGCAAATTCACACCAAGCTGGCCATTGATCTGCATTGTATCGCCAGATGACAGCGCACCGGCTGTAAGCATTCCGGTTGCATTGATGGTCACAGGCCCGTTGGTGCTGGCAACTGATCCGAGATTAAGGTCGCCTTCCGTTCCAATATTTGCTGTGTTACCCACCATGATATCGCCGGTGGTGATATTGCTCCGGCCAAATAGATTAAGACCAAGTTGGCCATTTATCGATCCTACGGAAATATCGCCCGTTGCCCTGATATTCAGCCCGTCCGTAGTCATGATCGCACCTGTCGTGACAGTGCTTCCGTTCATATATTGACTGTCACCGCTCAATATGCGGACAAAGCCACCGGCGTTGATGTCCTGGGTCGATATCGGTCCAAGAGTTGAAATATTCAGGACATCGCCGGTCGAAATATCGCCTGCCACGGTGATTTGATCCACCGCATTGAGATTCAATTGACCGCCGGCATTCAGACCAAGCGTTTGGATCGAACTGCCGCTGGTTAAGTTGATATCTGTGCCAGAAGTAATATTCGCGGCATTAATTGCGCCAACGAAGTTGAGCCTGAGCGCATTGGTGATATTGGTGTCGCCGACGGTAAGATTATCCGTGCCCAAAATGCCAAGATCAGAACCCTGGATCGTGCCGATCACAATATCGCCACCTGCATTGGCGCTCGTGCTGCCATGACCTGCATCAACTGTTATCGCGCCCATGGAATTCAGATTGCCCAGCGTGATGTCGCCGATATTGGTCACAACATTGATTGAGCCATTCAGACTGATGATATTGCCTGTAGCGATGCTGGCAGGCAGCCCGAGTATTTCATCGGCCATCCCGGTGAGGGAGATATCGCCACTGGCGCTCAAATTACCTGTTGAGATCGTGCTTCCACTCAGCAGAGTGATACCAGAGGCTGAAGTAATATTAGCGGTTTGGATAAGACCGCCGGTGGTGACATTGAAATCGCCCGCCACATCAATGTCGCCGGTGAAGATAAAATCGCCCCCCAAAGTGAGGAAAATATTGCCGTCTACATTGAGCTCATCAACGGCCGGGCCGAATGGCGAGACATTGGTATTATTCCCGAGCCCCGCAGTCACAAAAAGGTCGTTGCCGATGTTAATTTCACCAGTTCCGATTGGCAGCAAGTTAAACTCATTGTCGCTGATAATAGTCAGATCACCAGCAATGGTGACAATGCCATCAATCCCAGCCACGAAGGCGTAAGGCGCGAACTCGTTGGGATCAATATCTGTGCGCTGCTGAATACCGCCCGCTTCCAAAATCGCGCTGTTCAGCTGAACATCGCCAACCACAACAGTCAAACCAGATGCGCCCATGAAGCTATTCGCTCTTATGTCGCCCGCGCCCAACCCGCCCATGCTGATCGCCCGGCCAATATAGTCATTACCCGTCAGCGATCCGCGGCCTAGATTGTCAGTAGCTCCAAACGCTGCGCTGAAACTGGTGGCGAAACCTTCTGCGATGCCGCCTGCGCTGCGCGCGCCAGCTGCATCCAGTCCGCCATCGCCGCCAGTAGCACTTGCAGTCAGTGTCGCATTGCCAAGCGTGACCGGCATAGCGCGCGCGATAATGAATGCGGCGGCCAATGATCCGAAATTCCCTGGCGCCCCTTCGCGCGCATCTCCTCCGATGCCGCCAATTGCATTGCCACCCTGCGCATCACCACCTTTACCTCCAATGGCTGCGATATTCATGATCACATCGCCAAACTGGGCAGAGCCGGTTGTGGACGCTCCAATATCGGTAAATGCGCCGAGGCCCATTGAACGCGCAAAGGCATCACCGCCGTCACCGCCGTTGCCAAATATACCGCCGCCATCAGCCAATCCGCCAAACCCGCCTGCACCTGCCTGCGCAATACTTCCCATATTGACGTTGCGGGCTTCAAAAACACCATTTTCATTGTTGGAGCCAATGAAAATGATACCAGCAGTGGCATCGCCACCATCGCCACCATCTTGTCCGGCTGCTCCATCAGCGCCGGTGCCGCCTATCGCGGAAAGCCCTAATGACGGAATCAGGTTTTCAGATACCGTGATATCACCAACTCTTAAGATGCCAGTTTGACCGTTTGAGGGGCCCGCATTTCCTGCCAGCAGGAATAAGTTCCCGCCGACACCATCGCCGCCGTTGCCGCCACCGCGCAGGATATTGCCTGCACCATCGGTTTGCGTCACCGCATTGCCCCCAGTTCCGGTCACGCTCAGCAGCATGCTATCCGTACCAGAAGAAAAGTCGATCACCCCATCAGCGGCCTGAACATTAATCGATCCGCCAACACCATCACCGCCGTCGACTACACCAAGACCTCCCGAACCATTGGTAAGAATAGCGACATCAGACGTGCCGATAATATTCCCGCCATTGGCAATGATATTTACCGCACCGCCAGAGCCATTGCCGCCTAAATCGGCATATTGACTGCTCGGATCGAAAAAGTCGTTTCCGCCAAATCCGGAAGCTGTGGCCAAAAAGCCGCCTGCAATATTTACCGTGCCGCCACTTTCAGCCAACAGGGTTGACGTGCCGCCGATCGCATTGCCTGCAGAGGCGCTGCCAAATAGACCGTTGCCGCCAAATGCACTGGTACCCATGCTGGATACATTGGAGCCTAAGCCTAACATTTGAAGGGAACCGCCATTACGCGCGATCATTTGGGAAAGACCGCCCTGTGCATCGCCGCCAGAGCCAGTGCCGGATATTATGTTTCCGCCGCTTGTGCTGCCACTTATCCGAGTGGACGAATCAAATCTTATCGTACCGCCATCAGCTATAAATCTGCCATTTCCGCTTGATCCGTCGCCACCATCGGCGTCATTGGCGCCTGAGCCGCCATTTCCGCTGGTAACGCCAAGAAAGTTCGCAGAGAAAGCAATCGTGCCATTCGCCAATAGCTCCATCGTTCCGCCTTGACCAAAGCCGCCAGAATTGCCAGCATCACTACCCGCACCACCCCTGCCACGCGCGGAAAAATTACCACTGCCTGCATTGATCGCACCATTGGTAGCGGCAAACATGCTTGCAAAGCCACCTGTCCCAACTCCGCCATTTTGACCAGCGCCGCCATTACCCGCAGCATCCAACAGATTGAAACCAACGCTGTCCACGCGTCCGGCGCTGGCGAATATCTGTACTGTCCCGCCTGTCCCCGAACCGCCTGTTCCTCCAACGCTATTTCCGCCCGTTGCACTGGCATTCAGGTTGACACTGGCACCAAGCAATTCAATCGCGCCGGCTCCGATGGAACCGACAAGCGCCTGTCCGCCAATGCCATTGCCGCCGTTCGCGCCGGCAGTAAGCGCGCCGCCACCAATGCCGGATGAGGTTATGAACGTATCACCAATCACCCGCGTCAGGCCGGTATCAGCGCCGATATTGGCCAAACCGCCAATGCCATTTCCGCCGGCTATCCCGCCATCGGTTGCGCCGCCAATGCCTCCGGCACCAACGCGTGCCTGACCGACTATGACATTGCCATCATTGGAAACAAGACGGGCATCGCCGCCCTGCCCCGTACCGCCGATGCCATCACCGCCGCCTCGATTGATACCGCCTGTTCCATCAGCAAAAACATCTGCGCTTCCGTCAATTTGAACGAAACCGCCGGTCCCTTGCGAAATGGAAGCCGTGCCGCCGGTGCCGTCGCCACCATCGGTGCCCGCGACCAGTCCATTGCCGCCGATGGCCTGGCTGTTAACAGTTGCTCCTCCGGTAATGCCGATCACGCCATTGCCCGTCGCGACAATCTGGCTATTACCGCCAAAGCCATTTCCGGCCAGCCCGGTAATGCCTCCATTGGCATCACTGCCGTTGCCCGCTGCTGTAATAATCGCGGTCCCATCAATCGCGATATTCCCGCCATTGATAGCCGAAACGATGCTCGACCCACCAAATCCATCAGCGCCATCCTGACCAGCATTAGGTGCGGTCACAAAGGCATCAGCCGTGAGCGCCAATTGACCGGTTACGCCAATATTTCCGCCGTCAGCTTGGAAGTCGAGTGTACCCCCACGAGCAAAAACACCGCTATTGTCTGCGCCTGCACCGGCAGTTCCTAATGCGCGCAAAAATGTCAGGCCGTTGAATACAATATCACCGCCTTGAGCCAGCACTTGAACGGTTCCGCCCGTTCCGGACCCGCCATTTCCGCTCCCTCCTCCCATACTGCCGGTTCCTGAAGCATCGAAATTGGCAGCGGCCGCTACATCAAGTTGGCCGTTGTTTAGAGTCGTTAAAGAAATGTCCCCGCCCAAACCGCTTGAGCCAGTTACATTCCCAGTTGAGCTCACGTTTCCAGCCAACCCGAAAGCTTGCATCTGCAGCTGACCGACATCAAGCATGCTTCCATCTACCAAGAGAGTTACAGTGCCTCCTGTCCCAGCACCAGTCGCTCCGGCCAGTTGAGCTGCGTTTCCGCCGATTCCGTTTGAGTCCAATCTCAACAAGCCACCTACGCTGACTGCAGCGCCACCACGGGCTTCAAATCCCAATGTTCCAGCAATCCCGTTGCCAGCTGTGCCGCCTGCTACCGTTGCATCGTCGCCTCTACCACCCACTAGCTGAGTTAGATCACCGTTGACATCGAGGATACCGCCAATGACACTTATCAAGGAATCGCCGCCTTGCGCTGAACCGCCATTATAATCAGCGGTAAATGGATTGCTGCGAGTTGCTCGCGCATCAACAGTGAGCTCGCCACCGATAGAAATTGCACCGCCGTTGACTAATACATTTGCAATCCCTCCACGGGCCAAAGTCTGACTACCAACCGCGCCATGACCCATGCTACCAGTGGCTATTAGATCGATCCTACCTCCGGTAATGATGGAGCCACCTGTCGCAGTGAGATTGGCATTGCCGCCCGTTCCCGTTCCACTGCCTACTCCAATGCCTATTCCCGATGTGGCAATGCCTTGGACAGTTAAACTCGTAACTCCCCCAATGGAAATTAATCCACCAGCTGCATTGACAGCGAATGCAGCACCACCACCCGTTCCATCGCCTCCGTTGATTCCAAGATCGCCGATACCACCGAATCCGCGTGCATTAATCAAAAAATTGCCAGTCACATCAATCATGCCAGTGTCCGCAGAGACAAGCGCATTACCTCCGAAACCCGCACCTGCCCTAGTTCCGCCCTGAACACTCCCACCGGTGCCATCCAAGGACAGAGACACCCCTATGCCGGTTGAAATCAAACCGTCAGTTGCCACCAAATTGACGGTACCTCCAGTGCCCGTACCGCCAATCCCCAGGCCCCCACCACTGTTGCGGCCGCCCTGACCATCAGCACTCATATTCAATTGCTGGCCAATGCTGATCTGCCCACCGCCATCCTGACTGAGACTGCTCGTGCCAGCGGTTGCCGCGCCACCAATCCCATTTGCGATTGTAGCATCGCCAGCATTTGCATCTGTCGAAAACACCACAGACTGGTTGATAGAAATTACACCACCTGTATCGACCATGATCGAAGCATCACCGCCAATGGCATCACCACCTCGGTTATTGATGCCGCCATTGGCGTTACCAGCATCTGCAATTGCAGAAATCCGAACATCACCGCCAACAGTAAGTGCGCTTCCAGACGATGATTCAATTCTGGCTTGGCCGCCCGTTGCCGACGCCCCGTCGTGGAAGGCGTTCGGAGATAGGGTAAAGGCGCTGCTATCCAGTCCTAAATTTCCGCCGACGTTGATTGTTCCGCCAACAGCTTGGAGAAGTGTATTGCCGCCTTGGGCCAAAACCGCTTGATTATCTGCGCCAGAAGCAGCTTGACCAAACGCAATTAAGTCGAGATCACCGCCGACAACAATTGTTCCAACCGGAGCTATTATCGATACGGTTCCGCCGATTCCATCGCCACCATCGCCGTTCGCAACCCCATTCGTACCCGTGCCATTTGAATTAAAATCAGCATTTCCGCCTACAGAGAAGCTTGCTGTTCCCAACAATAGATTTACATCAATGCTGCCACCAGTCCCATCTCCACCGCTGCGATCAGTTGCGAATTGCGTGCTGCCACCAGAGCCCGAAACGTTAGCGTTTAAACTACCTGTCACGGAAAAATCGCCGGTGCCGATAGTAATGCTGACCTGCCCACCCGTACCATCACCAGCCGAAGTCGTGCCGCTCGCATTAACCTGTCCGCCGGTTCCCGTCGCCGAAACCGTCAGATCACTGCCAAATGCAATATCACCGTCCACCGCTAGAATATTCACCAACCCGCCAGTCGCATTGCCTGCCGTCGCATCGCCAATTTGAACTCGACCACCGGTTGCGGTGTTCGCGATATTCGCAATTCCGCCGACCGATATTGTGGCCGCACCAGAGCTCGCAAAAACTACATTCCCGCCAACGGCATTGCCGGCACTGGTTTGACTGATGAGCAGCTGATCGGCGCCGTTTGCCTCAACCAGAACATCAAGATCACCCAGCATGGAGATAGCATTTCCGTTGTCGGCAATAACCGCAATTGTGCCGCCCTGGACAGTACCCGCCGGATCAAGGCCGCCGAGAAAATCTGCATCGGTAAAGGAGGAAAGAAAAGTGTTGCCGCCTATCGAAATATCACCGAGACTCGCATCAAGCAGGATGTTTCCACCAATGAAATCCGTTTCTCTTGCGCCGTAAACCAACGTCGACAGATCAAGATCGCCGAAGATGTCGACCGAACCGCCAGCTGTATTGGTAATCGACGCCAGAGAACCGGCGTTCATCGACACATCGCCAGCGAAACTCTGTGCCTGACCCAGCGAATTGAT
The DNA here is from genome assembly GCA_001650955.1 of Sphingomonadales bacterium EhC05. GTDB lineage: Bacteria > Pseudomonadota > Alphaproteobacteria > Sphingomonadales > Sphingomonadaceae > Parasphingorhabdus. The sequence goes on along the minus strand of LXYP01000021.1, from coordinate 84,396 downwards.
CCGGATTTCACTTGGCGCAAATGGATTTACCTGTCCGAAGAAATCTGCATTGTTGGTCGGATTGGTGATCTGGATGTCATGTCGAAAAGTGCCGGCTGTGCCTGCCAAATCGGTAAAGCTAGTATCGGTGACGTCATATCCGCCGGACAGCACAACGACGCCATTGTCGATATTCACACCGGTCGCAGTGTCGAAGCCCAACTGACCGGAGCCTTCTATCAGCATTGTTATCGCGTCATTCTTTGCCACCGACACCAAATAAGCCCGCCGCGGACCGGCATCGTCGATAAACCGTGTCGTGCCATCATGCACCAGCGGTGTATTGCTATTGGCGTTGGATCCAACTGTCGTCGTGATGTTAAACAGGCCGGAATTGAAAGTTAATGTCGTCTGTTCCGCCGCGACATAGGCAGCGCTGCCATTCGTGCTGACGGTGCCGGACTGGATGATCGCCGGGGCGACCAGCGCGACATAGCTGCCTGGATTGGAAGCGGTGATCTGGGCACCGGCCTGCACGGTGATGGCAGCATTGCTATCGGCTACGCTGTTGATCGTAAACTGATTGGGGTCAGTGATAACTCCGCTACCACCAGTTGGGTCACCGGCTGCAAGCAACAGATTGCCAACATCAAATACCGCCGTCGAACCGACAATAATCCCGCCCGGGCTGTAGAACCAGACCGAACCGCCCGGCGTCGTGGGGGAAGATTGGAGACGGCTAATGACCGTGCCGTCAAACTGGATGGCGCGGCTCGGATCGGCTGCAAAAATCCGGTTGAGTACGGTAAAGTCGGTAATCCCCAAGCCACCGAGATATTGCGCAACTGTTCCGGCAAGCTGGAAGTTAATCGGTCCGCCAGGGCCGATGTCATTCGGGATAAAATCAAGCACAGCCGTGTTGCTGTCGATCGTATATATCTCCGTATTGGGCGTACCCAAACGATCAAATGTCACTGTGCCCGATACAACGGTTGGATCACCCGCATCATATGAATTTTGAGCATAAGCACCACTGGAGGCGCATATGATTGCAGCTGCAGCGGTGGAGCTTAGAATCCGGCGAGTGGCTTTGTGGCTAAAGGACATGGTAAACATTCTCCGTAAGCGTGTTTATCGGTTGCGAGCCGACTATTTTCATTTCGTCAAACTTACCGCCATGGCAGCAGCTTGGTGGTCAAGGACAGCAGGAAGCGAGCATTGCCCTTCCGAGGCTGCAGACCGGCACGGCGGGTTGGCACGGCTACGGTCAAGTCGAGACGGAATCGATCTGACAGATTGGCTCGCACACCTCCGCCCACAGAAACCAGACGATGTGGATCATTGGCCCCATTGCGGGAGTCGTCCCAGGCCCATGCCGCATCGAGGAAGACAAATGGCTGCACAGCGATGTCACTCTTTTCAAACAGCTTGTACCGTGCGCCGCGCAGCTCGAACTGGATCGCGGCGCCGTCTTCTCCGGTAATCACACCGGGATCATAACCGCGTCCGATCGTATAATTGCCGCCGGAAAATTCTTCAAAGCTAAACACCCGGTCAAACGCCATTTGGGCCATGGGACGGACGTAAAAGGACAAATCATCCGATAGCGCAAGTTCCCCTTCACCCTCGAACCGCAGCACGCTGGACGTCGGATCGCCATCGAAACGGCTCGGTGGCGTCCGGGTGAACAGACAGATTAAATCACAGGGTTTGCTTGCGCCCAAAATGTCCAACCCCTGTCGGAATTCAACTGAGCCTCGAGCGCGCCACTTGGGAGCTTGGCCGCCGCGAAAATCTATCGCTTGACCATCCAGTCTTACATAGCCGACGCGCAACCGGTCTTTTGTGAGCGGCCCGATAAATCGAATATCTTGATCGATAAACTCCAGACCGGTCGCAATATGTACCGAAGCGGACTGACGGCGCAGAATCGGATAGCTGGCCTCAATCGATGCGAAAAGAGTTTCCGCCTTGATTCGCGCGGCGCCAGCAGCGGCACCTGTGTCGGGTTCGGTCCAAGCATAAGTGAACTGACCAGCAATTTTTAAGCCCTCACTGCCAATTCGAAAGTCATGACCGAGTTGCAGAATTTGCTGCTCGCGAAATTCTGCCGAAGTATAGAATGAGGCATAGGTTCGGTCACCTAGGCCAGTCAGTCCATATATTTCGCCGCCAATCTGACCACCCCACCTTCCAGTATCGCTCGCCGCCAAGTTCTGGACGTTAAGATCGACCCGATATGGTGTTCGGGAAACCGTTACTTCGCCAATCAGCTCGCCAGGCCCGGTGCCGGCCGGCGTCAATGTCATGCGAATATCATATCCCGGCATATCTCGGGACAGCAACAGATAGCGTTCCGCGTCAAAACGATTGAAAAGCTCGACATTGGTCAGCTTTTCCAAATAGGATTGAATGAGCTTTTCCGAACGCCCCGTATCGCCACGTACCCGGATGGCAGTTACTTTGGCATATAAAACTTCGAGTTTGATCGTGCCATTTTCGATGCGCTGGGTCGGCACCTGGATCGCCGCAAGATAGCCGCGATTACGCAGCAAGGTTGCTGCGGTATCACGGATTTCACAGATGATCGCGACCGGCTGGGAAGACCCAAGATATTGCGCATAGGTCTCGCGCAGCTCGGCTTGGCCAATCGCCTGCAAATTGTTGAATTCAACTTGATCGATTTGTATCCGCACATCGCGATATTGCGGCGCGGCCAGCGGACAAGAAGTGCGCTCAACGCCGCCTTCGATCTCGACGCTGCGTTCCTGTCGCGGCGCAGAGCGTGATGGCGGCCGGAGTTCGTCTCGAGTGGGGGCAGCGATATTGCCCGGTGTCTGCGCATTTACAGGCCCCGACAGCAAACAAATCAAACCAAGCAAAGCAGCCCCGAATGATGTGGATGTGATATTTTGCGCGAATGGGATAGCACGGCGTTGCCGCCGCCTAAAAAACATTTCCAACGATCAAGATGATCCCCCTGTTGATCAACTGCGACCCTAGTGCAGACAACCAAAGCTTCAGAACGACGTCAGAGACCTGCCTCGATCCCAAATGTTGTTTTGATTAAGAAATAATTAGGCGCAAATTAGATATTGTCAATAGAGCCTAATAGAAATTTACATGACTGAAGAATGCAATTGGGTTTTTGGAAGGCAAGCCTAGTTATTTAGCTAGTCTCATCATTCATTTGCGTTTTACTGCCTCAATTTGAAGGATTCGTTTGCCGGGACCATGATTATTGGGCCGATCGACACATTCGACAGCCTGAAAATCGCGCCAAGCCGGCAAGAGCTGATATTCGTCCGCATCCAAAGATGCGCAAAATAGCTTAGTGAAAAAGGAATGGCATTCTGCCTAAAGGCCCAAAACGGAAAACTGCTTGCTCGATCGTTTCTTCCGTCTGGAACCTTGAAATATTACTCACAGATAAAGAATTTCACTGTTTTATTTGCGAGTATACGGTGGTGATCCAAATCCACTAGATATGAGCCAGACGATCGAAACTCGACTTTAATCTGGAGAGATTTTTATGGCTGAAGCATTTTTTGATCACCCATTTTTGACAGGTCATCATACACCGAACCGCATGGAGGTGGATGCTCCGGATCTGATCGTTGAGGGAGAAATCCCAGATGACTTGGAAGGTATCTTTTATCGCAATGGCGCTGAACCAGCTTATCCGCCACGAGAGGGCGACTATCACTGGTTCGACGGTGATGGGATGGTCTATGCCTTCCATATCGTCAATGGACGTATTTCGCTGCGTAATCGCTGGGTGCGAACAGAAAAACTCGAAATGGAACTGGAACATGGCCGGCGCCTGTTCGGCCTTTTGGGCAATCCGATGACCGCCGATCCGTTGGCGCAGGGGAAACCCTACAACACCGGCAACACCAATGTCATACTTCATGGCGGCAAATTGCTTGCGTTAATGGAGGGGGCACCAGCGGTTGAAATGAACCCAACCAGTTTGGAAACCCTCGGCGAAGAACATTATGACGGCACCATCACGACAACTTTCAGCGCGCATCCCAAAGTTGATCAATTTTCAGGAGAAATGATCAACATGGGAGGGATGCTATATGGCCCGGAAGGTCAGCCGCGTCTGCGCTATGACGTTATCAACCGGGATGGCAAGCCCACCAAAACAGAATTTGTCGATATGCCGCATTCAACGCTGATGCACACACATCTCGTGAGTGAAAATTGGGTGGTCTTTCCGGTGATGCCGATCGACTTAAGCCCCGCGCGCGCTGCAAAAGGCGGCCCGATGGTAGCCTGGGTGAACAATCGCCCCAGTAAACTGGCGTTAATGCCTCGAAATGGAACCGCAGATCAGGTGCGCTGGTTGGAAATGGATCCGCGTCACATGTATCACGAACTCAATGTCTGGGAAGAAGGCGACCAGTTGATCGCAGATGTTGCAACCGCAGCTGGAACCGGCCTTTATCCTGATGAAGAGGGGAATAAACTGAGCCATGCAGAAAGCAAATTGAGCCTTAGACGCTGGACGATTGATCTAAGCGGCAAGACCGATGATGTGAAGGAAGAGATGCTGAACGGACGGGACATTCAATTCCCACGCCCTGACGATCGTCTGATGACGCGAAAAACGCGGCATGGCTACTCAAATGTCAATCTCCATTCTATCGATGGTCGGGTAGACGGCATGGATGGTGTGATCCATTTTGATACCGTGACCGGCGAGGAGGATATCTATCATTTTGGTGACGGTGCTGCTGTCGGAGAGTTGATATTTGCACCCCGAACAGGGTCGACTGATGAAGCGGATGGCTATGCTATGACAATGGTCCACCGCGCCAATAGCGTGACCAGCGAACTGGCGATCTTTGCGGCGAAGGACATTGCGGCTGGCCCCATCGCGACCGTGCGTATTCCCTTTCGCGTGCCGCCAGGCTTTCACTGCAATTACTACGCGTCCGACAGCAAGCTTTATCAACAAGCGATTGGCAATTAGCCCGCGAGGACGACCTTCAGCGAATATCTGATCTCCTTTAAGCTTTTGCGTCTCAGTGGATTTTCACAATACCGATCGCGTCGCAAAAGAAGGCGATCAGCTAATCTGCGATGATCCGGGGATCAATTCTATTGGACACGCCTCCCTCGCCAATCGCGTTCCGGATTGGCGGTCAGAAAATGCCATCGATATCGGTCTCTATTCCGTAAGTTACATGACAGTTTGTCAAGCCTCTCGATAACCTGATCAGATTGCTGCTGCCTGGAATCTGGGTCGGGACATTCGATTTATGCGCTTATTCCCGCGCGACAAAATACAGACTAACTGACATTCTCAAGCTCGGTGACAATAGAGTTATTGTTCGTGTGAATAGCGCACTGGTCGCCCAATATCAGATAGTATGGAATCTGTGGAAATTCGTTTGAAAAACACAATCGACGCGACATTATAGAAATTATTCCGGCCAGGATTCATGGTAAACAATAACTTTATTATCTAAGCGATCCGAGTTCCGGCAAGAACATCGATAACTCAAATTTACACTATTTTATCAGCCATTTAGCTTGAAAATAAACTTGTACTTAGCTAGTAGTCGGGGCATTTTTACTACTAGATTGATCGAACCATAACTCCCGATATGAGATAAGGACGTCAGCTATTGGTAGCAATGATGAGTTTCAGGGTTTTGTCTTTAGACATACCAATTCTGCGGCGGAATTTTCACGATAAGACGAACGTGCCTCAAAATTCTGAAACGGCTTTTCTCTGACAACGACCATCGTGATTTCAAATCCTAACTACGAACATTAATCTTATTGTTTAAAAACATAAGTTTCTGTTTTATGCCGGCGCGGTGGACCACAACATTCGCTTTCGCAGCTATTCTCTACGTCGAAAAAAGCAAGGGCGCATCAGGCTTGGATAAATTTCGGAAAATTGTAATTTTTAGCGGAATCCAAACTATTGGAAAAGTTCAGGCAATGGGATCCACCCCACCGACAACGCGCATCTATAAGTAAAAAGGCAAGCGAGGATGTTGACAACATCTCTTTCCTCCTCAACTATATTAACGGCTACGGTTTAGTGAATTCGAGTATAGACGCAACCAACTGAATTTTCTCCAATAGGTTCATGAAATGCAGCTTGCCGAAAATGAGTAAAGTTCCGATTGATGTCGCTGAGATCAAGTCAGTTCTCAAAGTGGCGATGCAAAAGATCGAAGCTCTCGAACAGCAGGTCGCAGTCAAAGAGAATCCCGATTCACATTCAATATCTGCGACAGAATTAAGCACTGTCGAATTGATCGACCGCGCAAAGAAACACCTGCAATGGAGCCGCGCCAAAGGCCAGATGATGGATCCAGGCAATGGATTATTTAGCGACGGCTGCTGGAATATGTGCCTCGACATTTACATTTGCAATTTGAACGAGCAACCGGTCACAGTTTCCTCTATTGCGCACAGTTCCGGCATTCCAATGTCGACAGCCATGAGATATATCAACGTCATGACCGAACAGAAATTGCTTCAAAAAAACCTGAATCCCGCGGATAATCGTATGGTTTTCATATCTATTTCGGCAGATGGCATGGAGAATATCACCCAAATTCTGGTGAACACTCCTTTCTAGGTCACCAAATATTTTCACATGATCGACAGCGATATTGTGACGAATACGAAATATCATTAACTTAAATTTAACCATCATTGTCCATTTCTGACGTTACCAGGTGACGGTTCGAAGATTGCGGGATCTTCGAACCACCCTCCTCCGGAAAATCCGGAGGATTGTGGATTTGTTATCTGGGTAGTCAAATGACCGATGTAAATTTTGAGACGCTGCTGGACGAAAAGCTGATTGGCGACAGTCCAAAAATGCAACAGCTTCGCATGCTCGTCAAATTTGCTGGCCGCTGCAACAGTTCGATCATGATTACCGGCCCCTCGGGAAGTGGTAAGGAAGTTGTTGCCGAAGCCATTCACACGATTTCGGAACGCGGAACCGCGCCAAACATCACCGTCAATTGCGGCGCATTGCCAGAACAACTGATTGAATCAGAACTTTTTGGTCACGAGAAAGGCAGCTTTACCGGTGCTGTGAATCAACATGTTGGTTTGTTTGAACAAGCCAATAGAGGGACGATATTCCTTGATGAAATCGGCGACATGCCCATCAATATGCAGGTCAAACTCTTGCGTGTCCTTAAAACGCGCGTTGTCAATCGCGTTGGCGGCAGTCAAAACCTCCCCATCAATGTAAGAGTTATCGCGGCGACTCATAAAAATCTCGGCGAAGCCATCCAGAACAAATCATTCCGCGAAGACCTCTTCTATCGTCTTTGTGTCGTGCCGATCGAAGTCCCGGCGCTGCACGAACATCTTGAAGATATTCCGCAATTGGTTGCACATTTTCTCAAAAATCAAGACAATCGCAATCCCTTACCCATTTTCACCGCCGAAGCATTGGGTGCAATGCAAAGCTATAGCTGGCCGGGAAATGTTCGCGAATTGCGCAACGTTGTCGAACGCGCTGCAGTTTTCTTTTCTGGAAAACAGGTTTTGGCCGGTGATATTGCCATGCTCGTCCAATCCGATATCACGCGATCTATTCACAACGTCGCCACCAAGTCACAGGACAATCAGACGTCGCCAGCTTTCAACGCTCTTCCTACTCCTAGCTTCGAGAGTCAGGAAACCAATGTCATAGACCTGAATGCGCATCTTCAAAATGAAGAACGCCGTATCATTATGAATGCACTGGATAAATCACATGGCGTCGTTTCTCGGGCAGCCCGCTCGATCAATATCAAACGGACAACCTTGATCGACAAGATGCGCAAACATGATATCGACTGGCATATTTCTAACAATAACAACATGTCGATGGCTGTTTAGCCTTGGCGAACAGCCTTAGTTGGGGATTGCTATTGCGGCCCAAGCCTTTTCAATTTCATGGATCATCTCCCGCGCAGACTCAACGCGCTCGATTAGGGATTCCCGGGTTTCTGACTGGATGCGCTTTGCCGCTTCGGTATATATTATGTGAAGTGTCTGCGCCAATTCGCCAGCCACTTCAAAGTTCAGCGATTCATCCAGTCCACTGAGGATGGCCAATGATTTCGCGCGATACTGAAACATGCGCGCATCATCGTTGCGCCGCGCGCTCTCGATCATCAGGTTAAGCGTGTCGCGCAACTCTTCGAAAAGCACGGCGACGAGTTCGTAAGGATTGGCCGCCAAAACACGGCTTTCCTTGGCAACAGATTGGTAGCTAGATGCTCGTTGAATTCGAGATTGAAATGTCATGCTCTCATGCTTTCCGAGTTCAGTTATTGTCGTTGAATGAAGCGAATTGCTGCTCGACATAAGATTGTGTCGAACGTAGAATCGAAAGTTGTCGTTCAAGTCCTGCGAACTGGCGCTCCAGCTGTTCGCGGAGACGGTCGCCATCTGTATTTATCTGTTCACGCGCTTCGGCGAAGGATTCCCGGATTGCCTCGAGCCGTTCCTGGGCAACGGTCAGCGCGCCGCTTTCATCTTGCAAGGATTCCGAAATCGCATCCAGCGCGCCTGACAGGCCGATTTCCGTTTCGGTCACGACAGCGGGTTCGAGCATCAGTTTAATCGCACCGCTGTCCAATGCGATGGCCGCATCCAATCGGGTATCATCGATACTTAAAGTGCCATCATTTTCTGTTCGAATACCAATGCCAGCCAGAGTCTTAAACTCACCTATGTCGGTGAGCGGGGTTGAGGTTAACTGGCTGAGTTTACGCATGACTTCACGGGCGCCGCGATCACCTGCCAGCGGCCCACCGCTGCTCCCCGACGCACCGGGAGCCGTTGCGGCATTCAACGAACTGCGCAACTCATTATAGGCTGTCACAAACTCGGTCACCAATCCGCGTACATCCAGTGGTTCTGAATCGCCTGAAATCGTGAAACTGGTGCCCGTTTCTGCTGCCAAGAGCGAAATTTGTACACCCGGCACAGCACCCGTAACGGTATTGCTGCTATTGATCAGCTGGATACCGTCAACTTCGATGATACTGTCAGTAGCGGGGGCAATATTGGTGAGATTCATCGCCGCCGACGGACCGCTTTGGGTTATCGTGAAGGCATTCTCCTCCCCTTCTTGAGCCTCCATCACCAGCCGGGCGCCGCCATTGTCGGTCAGAATCATTGCGGTAACGCCGCTGTTGCTGGCGTTTATCGCATCTCGCATCCCGGTCAGGCTGTCATTGGAGCTATCGATAACGACGTCGAAACTACCACCGTTGTTATCTATCGTCAGCGTTCGCTCGCCCACCGCATCGGATGCGCTGCCAAAGACATCCGATATTTCGCGTTGAGCCACCGCGATTTGGATAACCTCAACCGACGCAGGCAAGCCTTCCGGCCGACCGCCTTCCAATACTGTCGCTGTCGCCAGATCCTGACGGCCAGACACCAAGTCTCCGACAAAGCCCTGCCCATTCAGCGTCTCTTTCACGGCCGCAGCGAAAGTGGTCAGCGCCGACTGGGTGGCTGCCATCGCCGAGATGCGTGAAGAGTTTAGCTGATCTCGCTGATTGAGCTGACCAAGTTTGACACCCTGGGAGGCAGACAGAAGATCGTTAACCAGCTGAGCAGAGTTGATTCCGGAGCCAATCCCGAGATTATTTGCGATATTTCCGAACATATTAAGCTTCCTTTGGGTATTTTTACGGCGCACAGCGGTGCAAATTAATGGCTTTCAACATTCTTCAATCAGGCCAAACGTGCGCCGTCGACACTATATTTGATGTCATCCGGCAGAGATATTTTGGGTTTGTTGATCGGACTGACGATCTTTGCATCAAGCTGGATGAGGAAGCTCAACAAGGCGGCCACGGCGGAATATAGGCGGTCATCAATCACCTCACCGACCTCCGAAGTATAATATATCGATCTTGTGAGTTCCGGATATTCCATAACTGGCGTGCCGACTTCGCCGGCCATTTCACGCATAGCCAGGGCGATAGCATCACATCCCTTGCCCAGCACGACCGGAGCCATATCCTTTTCCCGGTCATAACGCAGAGCAACTGCGAAATGGGTTGGGTTCACCAGGACAACTGTGGCTTCTGAGACAGCCTTGCGTGTGGAATCGTTGAGCATCTCGCTGCGCCGCTGACGCTGGATCGCCCGGGTGTCCGGAGACCCTTCGCTCTCCTTATATTCATCCTTGATTTCCTGCTTGGTCATTTTCAAACGCTTGCCGCGCTGAAATAGCTGGATCGGGACATCGATCATGGCGATCAGAACCATGCTGACCGTAATACCAATGAGGAGCTTCAGAAATAATGATGCAAAACTGGCAACTGCAGTACCGAGATCTTGCGCACCGAACTGCGCAATTTCTTCCAGATGCACATATAATATTGTCCCGCCGACTGTGCCGATCAAAACCACTTTCATCAGCGACTTGCCGAGTTCCATAAGGCCATTGGGGCCAAAGATACGGCCAAGACCCTTTATCGGATCCAGCTTCGACGGCTTTGGCTTCATCGCCGACCAGCGGAAACCGAATGAGCCGAGCATTGCAGGTGTCGCAACCGCGGCAACCATCAACACTGCAAACAAAATCATGAATTCAGGTATTATGCCAGTCACCAAAATCGTGCTGCGATTGCCGATATCGAACGCCTCGATATCCTGACGCTGAAAACTTAGCGCGCTGGCGACCATATCGGCGAGAGCTTGATAAAGCATGCCGCCAAACATTATAAACACGACGGTACCAACCAGGACAATCATAGCCCCGCCCAGATCGCGAGATTGCAGCACGTCGCCTTTTTTCGAGCTGTCCTGCAGTTTCTTGGGGGTTGGTGCTTCGGTCTTTTCGCCGCCGCCCGGGGATTGCTCCGCCATTATCCGCCTCCCGCGACCAGAGCCGCTTGATCAAGCCCCATGCCCAATGACCGCATGACCGTATCTGCCATGATCGGGGCAGTAATTGCCAATGCGACCAAACCAGCAATGATCGTCACTGGTATGCCGACTGCGAACAGGTTGAGTGCCGGTGCTGTGCGGGCCAGAAAACCCATCATCAACTGAATGAGAATAAGTGCGCCGCCGACCGGCAGGGCAATAAGCAATCCCATCGAGAACAAGGTCCCGCCAAATTGCACCATGCCCCACAGAAGTTCTGGGCCGATCATCGCAAAACCCGGCGGAAGCGCGGAATAGCTTTGGACAATCGTCGAGATCAGCATCAAATGGCCGTCAGCGGCTATCAGCAGCAATGTTGCGAAAATCGTCAAAAATTGTCCGATGACCGGCGTCGATTGTCCGGTTTGCGGATCAGACATGCTTGCAAAGCCCAAACCCATAGCGTTACTGATGGTTTCTCCGGCGATCAGGACGCTGGAATAACCAAGCTGAAGGGAGAAACCGATCGCCAAACCGGTCAGCACTTCGCCCAAAACGAACAAGCTGTTGCCGATGGTGATCGCGGTCTCGGTTGGCAGGTCAAAGCTGGCATTGGTGGTCGCGACCATGCCGATCATGAAGGCCAATATGATACGGATTTGAATCGGTACGTTTTTTGCTCCGAAAATCGGTGCAACAAACATAGCTGCACCTGGGCGGATCATCGCCATCATCCAAATCCAGAGCTGGCTCTCTACTTCTGCAAAACCCGGCGCAATCACAGTAGAAGCTCCGGAATACGGGCGTAAACTTCCCGACTGAAATCGGCAATTAGCAGCATGATTGAACCACCAAAAACGGCGACAAGTACCGCGACAACGATCAGCTTCGGAACAAAGCTCAATGTTTGTTCATTGATCGATGTTGCAGCCTGCACCATGCCGAGCAAAAGTCCTACTAGCAGCGCGGGTATGAGCAGCGGGGCGGCGGCCAGCGCCGTGATCCAGAGGGCTTGCTGGGCAATACCGACGAAGAAATCTGGGTTATCGGTCATGGTCTACGTCGCAAAGGAACCGGCAAGAGAACCCATCGTCAAAGCCCATCCATCAATCATCACGAACAGCAGTAATTTGAATGGCATCGATATAATGACTGGAGATAGCATCATCATACCCAGCGCCATCAGCACTGCTGCGACAACCAAATCGATAATCAGAAACGGCAGGAATATGAGAAATCCGATTTGAAATGCCGTCTTGAGTTCGCTGGTGACAAATGCCGGTAGCATGATGGAAAAGGGAATCTCTTCCGGAGACGCGAAACCGTCTTTGTCCGCAAGTTCCATGAATAGTTTCAGATCACTTTGCCGGGTCTGTTTTGCCATAAAACTGTGCATGACTGTGCCGGATTTTTCAATCGCTTCGGTCAACGTGATTTCGTCGGCGGAATAAGGTGCGATTGCTTGCTGGTTTATCGTCTCGATTTGCGGCGCCATCACGAACATCGACAGGAATAATGCCAGGCCAAGCAGCACCTGATTGGGCGGCGTTTGCTGCAAGCCCAGCGCATAGCGCAATATCGACAGTACGATGATGATCCGGGTGAAGCTCGTCATCATCAGGATGATCGATGGCAACACCGTCATCAGACCCATTACGATCAATATCTGCAATGTCGTGCTCAGCGGCTGCCCGTCGCCGGATACATCCTCCAGAGCACGTTCGAGCGCCACTGACGCCCCAGGGGCAGCATTTTGCGCGAAAGCCGGATCGACCAAAAGCAGCGATAGGATAAACACAACCGCGGCTGAGACTATTTTGGAGCTAATCTGCATGATGAACATCAATCTGGGTTATGCTGCCGCGCGTGATGGCGACAAGTATCTTGCGCCCCTCAAAATCAACCACCGCCAATTTGCTCTGAACGCCCAAGGGGAGTGTCTCGACTATGTTCAGCATATTTGCATTTTGCCGCATCATCATCTTGGGTTGATATTTACGATACAGCCAAAGTGAACCATAAATCAGCACCCCGCAAAGCGGCAGCATGATGATAAGTTTAATGATATAGAAGGTCATCAATTGCGCCTTTCGACACGCGCATGAGCCATACCGTTCGACACCACCTCGGCGATACGTACTCCGAATTTATTCTTGACCGGGACCACCTCGCCGCGGGCAACCAATGTGCCGTTCACGTTAATGTCGATCAGCTGATCGACCTGCCGGTCCAATTCGACCACAGATCCTTCTCTAAGAGCCATGATCTCGGATATCGTCATCGATACATTGCCAACTTCGACCGAAAGTCTAACCTTGATATCGGCAAGGAAACTATAGTGGTCTTGCGAAGTTGCAACATCGGCCGACTTCGCAGCACCCAACATTTCGCTATCGTGAGTCATGTCGTTCATTTTCTGGTCCTATGAAAAATGTTTAATTTTGAAGGCGACGCCGCCATTTTGTTCGCCGACAATACCGTGAGCAAAAACCCGATCCCCAATGATAAGCGGAACATTATCGGTTCCTGCGACAGGCAAAATATCGCCGACGGCAAGACGGGAAAGCTCGGATAACTGCATGGTCGGGCGACCAAGGACGGACCGGACTGGCAGGTAAATTTGTTCGGCCGAATTTGTAAGAGCATCTCTCCAGACGGGATCAATCTCATTTGTCGCCCGGTGTTCCGATCGATTAAGTTGCGGTTCGATGGCGATCAAACCATCGAGCGTTTGCACAATATCAATCGCTGCGATCTTGTGACCGGACAATTCGGCGGATGTGGCGGCGATCAAGACACTGCCGTCCGCCAAATTAAATTCGACGTCATCTTTGTCGGCAAAATGACCGCTGTAACGGATCGTCATTTCGCCAAGTGCCGACCATGCCTCTGTTAGTCCATTCTCCATGGCTGCGGCCAGTCGATCAATCATCGCGATTTCAGATTTTTTCAATTCGCCGTCCGCTTCGATCTGGCCGTCAAATTCACCACCAAAAAAGCAATCCATTGCGGCCGTTACAAATGTTCGAGAGATGCGAACCCATAAGGGGGTTTCCAAAACACCCAGCCGGAATTCCAGATAGACCGAAGCCGCTTCCTGATCAGATAGCCAATCATCGAACAATAGCTTTTCGCTATCGCCAACTTCCAATATCACCTCACAACCGATCGTATCGGAAAGCTGTGCTTTCAACGAACTCGCCAATTTTTTCTCGACCTTCTTGTAAGCCATCAACAAGAGATCATCCGGGCCGCCCTTTTTTAGCAGGCTATGCTGCGCCGGGGCATGCACTTTCTCCGCTTCGGCAGGACCGGAACCGTTTGATGATGATGGGGATTTTGACATTTTCTTGCTGCTTTCCAAAGACGCTATTGAACAACCAGGCTGGTAAAATAGACGTCCTCGACGCCGCCAAATCCGGTTTTCTCTTGCAGGGTCTGATTGATAACGTCGCGCAGCTTTTTCTTGAGCTTGATCTTGCCCTCAGGCGCGTCCAGTTCGAACGGATCTTGTTGTCCCAATTCCATCAAGACGGCCGAACGAATGGCAATCTCGTGATCGGTCACATTCTCGAACACGCGTTCATCATAATAGGTCGAAACCGCGAGTGACAATTGTGCGAAACTGTCCGAATTTGAAAGATTTGATGTGAACGGCTGCTCGATCTGATGATAAGTCACCTTGAAATTGCTATCGGATTGTTTCGGCGCAGCATGTTCGGCGTCTTTCTCGCTAACCGCGGTCCCGTCCTTCAAGATAATTTTGGGTTTGTCGGGATCTTCTGGTTCCTGTTTTTCGGTGCCAACCATACCAGCAACATAAAATCCTCCGGCAGCTCCGCCGCCGCCCAGCAATACGATCAAAGCAACGCCAACCAACAGTCCCTTGAGCTTTCCCTTTTTCTTCTTTGTAGGCTTATCATCGGCTGTTTCACTATTTGACATTTTTACCTCTAGGTCTTTTCAATTCTTGGTTTCTAACTTGGTGCTCATGCGTATCGGTTGTTGTCGAAACCGGGATCACTATCGGTCGTGCCATCGAAAGACGAAGCGTCGCGACGACCACGAGATGAGTTGGACTGCTGTTCCCGTGCATCCGAGTTTTCCTGCTGTTCGAGATTTGCATCATCCGGATTCGATGAGGAGAACATGTCGGTTTTCACATCGACACGAAGTGCCAGATCACCGCGTCCCTGGGCTTTCAACATGTCCTGAAGCGCCGGGCTATGCTGAAGGATCACATCGCGTGCCGCTTCATTTTCGGTTTGGATTTCAACAATCTCTGACGAACCTCGTGCAACGAAGGTTATTTCCATCCGGCCAAGATTACGCGGGTTCAATTCAAACTTTTTTGTTCCGCCAGTCGCTAGAACTTCGGTAACTTCAGCCCCAAGTCGTTCACCGACTTGCGACCCGGTCACATCAAAAGGGACGGGCTTCTGGATCGTCTCGCGAACCGCCAAATTGGCCAAGGAATGCGTCACGATCTGTTGCTCTGCGAGATCCGCAATGGGCTCACGTTGCAAAGTTCGGATATTGCGCTGATCGAGCGGCGACAAAGCGACCTGTTGCTGGAAAGATTTATCAACAGGCTGACTTTCCGCCGCCCGCTTTTCTACCCCTATTGTTGCTTGATCGACCGATTTTGCTTTCAGGATATTGCCAAGCGGATCGCGAGATCCATTCTGTTTGGTTTCAGGCAGAATATTGATCTTTTGCGCCACCGGTTCGGATCTGGTTGGCAGAACCGATGGGAAAACAACTGGAGCAATCTCCAATTTGGTTGTCTGACTAGCCCGCTTGTCCGTGTCCGAAGCATTTGGCTGGTCTTTTGACCGCAAGGCGGGAATTTCATGCTCCTTTGGTATCGATTTCTCGGCAATTGAAGCCGTTGCTTCATCAGCATTTGCAAGCTGCTGGGGCTGAAGACTGTGTAGCTTCTGAAGGCCCTTTTCACTGGATGGAAAAATCCGGGCACCAGGTATTTCTTGTCTTACGAGTGGTTGAAACCTGACCTCGCTCGAATGGGCTGACCGCTGATCCTGGATGTCCGAATTCTGAAGCTTCTGAAGACCATCATTGTTGGTCGAGACAATTCCATCTGCGCCTACTGGCGGTTGAATGCGAACCTCAGCCGATTTCTGTGACTGCTGCTTGCCAGCTTCAACAAAACGGGCATCCTGAACCACTTTTTTCAGCTCGGATGTTACCGCCGGGGAGCGAAATATCTGCGGCTCGACTGGAGCGGTTCTTTCTTCCTGGTTCGAATGAGCTATTGGCGCCTGAATTGGCAGCCGATCGACAGCTGGCCGGACTTCAACATTATTTGGTGTGCGCTGAACAAGAGCCAGATCAATCTGTTCGGCATTTTTGCTTGTGCTGTCGGCTGATATTTCCGGAGCCAATAGATGGTTCGGATTTTCATTCAAAGATTGAGGTGCTCTGGCATCACTGGAAACCGCAAATCTTGCTGCCGATTGTGACGATCCCGAATTGAGCAATACATCCCGCTTGACCGCAGCAACACTATTCTCCGGTTGTTCCGACAAACCAATCGAATCTTCGATCACTCGATTTTGTGGGTTCTTCACCGAACCGCTTGCCGGCGGATGAAAGCTGCCTGAAGCTGGAATATGATCTGAATTTCCGAGACCTGCTTTGGTCAACTTGCTGTCATGATCACCAGTCAATTCAACTTGGGGTGTTTCTGATGCAGGCGCGATCTCAGTTGCATCGAGTGGCCCGTTCAGGGAAGGCTCGCGACCGTATATTGCGTTCCGAATATTATGATTGAACATGGGCAGAATGATGGCCTTTTTTTCATGCTCAACGGCAGCAGAGCCCAATTCGCCAGCTGCAATATTTTCAACCTTGGAGACGTCCAGTTCCAGAATCCCCGCCTCGGATTGAGGCTGTTCTTCGGGGGAACTCAAAAGCGTTCCGAAGTCAAATTTTGAAGCGTTGTTGTCCATGGTTATTGGCTTTGCAGAAAGCATGCCAATTATGGATTCCGAGGCTTTGGACATGATCTTACCAATCATTTCTACGTTCCTTCTTCCTAACATTACCTATATTATACAGTATGTTATTACTAACATCCGTCTGAAAAACCTCTGCTTTTCGGAGTGTAGAGACCTTTGATTTCAACAGCTTTTCGGTGCCGTCGTGAACCCTCCGAGCGGCAAAACTTTGCCGCTCTGCCGCGGAAAAATCTTGCCGCGCAGTCTGAATCGACACATCTAGCACCCGGGATGCTTCCAACAACCGGTCCGACAGTTCCAATTTCGCCGCAAAAAGATCCGCATTTTCGGCTACGTCATTCTGCCGCGTTTCGGCATAAAGGCTTTTGATCCTTTGGGCGTTGCTCTCCAGAGAAGAGCAATGATTGCCTGCCCTCATCAAGGCGCTGCTCTTTAAGCGTTTCTGCGCATCACGGACTTTGAGAATACGCTGCAGTCCCCGAACGCGTCTTTTCATGACGCAAACAAACCGGACAGCTGGTTCACGCTTGTGTCGAGATCAACAAGTTCGCGTGGCTTCTGCTTGATATATTCAACTAGCAATGGCCAGCTTGCCATCGCTTCATCAATATTGGGGTCATTGCCCGCTTGGTAAGCACCCATCAAAACCAGGTCGCGATTCTCTTCATAAATGGACCAAAGGCGGCGGAAATGAAGCTGTGCTTCTTGATGTTCTGGTTCAATAATATCGACAGCGACACGGCTGATCGACTTGCCCACATCAATCGCAGGGAAGACCCCCTGCTCGGCCAAAGATCTGGACAATATGATATGCCCGTCAGCAATGGCGCGAGCGCTATCAACCACCGGGTCGTCGAGATCATCGCCATCCGCCAGAACTGTATAAATGGCGGTTATTGATCCGCCGGAATCGCTATCATTGCCAGCTCGTTCGATCATCCGCGGAATCATCGAAAGCGCCGAGGGAGGATAGCCTTTCATGGTTGGCGGTTCGCCCGCAGCCAAACCGATTTCCCGCTGGGCGTGAGCGACCCGGGTTAGACTGTCAATCACCAGAACAACCGACAGCCCCTTTGATCGGAAATGTTCGGCAATCGCGGTTGCCCGGTGCGCAGCTTTCAATCGCGAAGATGGGGAATGATCCGCTGGAACCGCTACCGTGACGGTCGGCACGGCATCACTCTTTGTGCGACGACGATTGACAAAATCATTCACCTCGCGCCCGCGCTCTCCGATCAAGCCAACGACAACGACATCGGCAACGACACCGTCCAATATCTGATTGATCAACATCGACTTTCCGACACCAGAACCCGCGACGATAATCACGCGCTGTCCCTGACCAATCGTCAGCAAGCCGTTTAGCGCGCGGATTCCGATGTCGATGGGCTGAGTCACACTCGCGCGCCGGAGGACATTGCCCTCCTGCCCCGCCAAAGGAACATTCTCGGTCGTCAATATCGGACCTCTGCCATCAATCGGCTCCCCCATCGGACCGATCACCCGGCCGAATAGCGCTTCGCCGACGGCGGCCTGATTGGACTTTACATATGGTAATACACGGCTGCCGCTCCGCAACGGCGCATCCTGAACCATCGGTATCATCAATGCGCGCGAACCCTTGAAACCGACCACTTCGGCACTGATTTCCCGGCCATCGGTTGCTGTTACACGGCCCGAATAACCAAGCGGATATTCAAATCCAGTGACTTCCAGCATACCATTGTCATGGGCCGACAATTTACCAACGAACCGAGGCTCATTTCCAATATCATCCAGACGTGCCAGCACGCTTTGGACATCCGAAGAAGCGCCAGTCGATTCAAATTTGTCGTTTGCAGCATTAGTCATGACCTGCCTCCGCCGTGTGGTCGTGAAACTCGTCGATTAGAGCTCGCAATTCTTCCAGAACGACGGATGAACCTTTTTCGACCCAGCCGCCGGAATGACTTAACTTCAAATTTCCCCTCAACAGCGATTCATCGCCGCGCAGGCGCAATTTGCAGATATTGGCATCGATAAGACCAACATCATCGGGATGAAGGATAAGGGTAACGCCTTTTTGGTCTTGATCGACCAACTCGGCGAGTTGCATTGCCCAGGCTTGCAGCAGATCCGAATCCGGTATGGCCAGCTCCGCGCAACGGCGAAATAGAGATTCTACTGCTGAAAGAATGAATTCAAAGCTTCCAGAAGAAGACAGGCTGTTCAATTGTTGGATCGCAAGCGCCAAATTGTCTCCCACTTGCTTCGCTTCCAAATGCTCTTCAGCCAATGCAGATTGGCCGTCTTCCCAACCCTTTTTATAGGCGACGTCAAAAATATCAGCATTCTGATCGGCTGAAGGCACCACATTGTCTGATGGTCGTTTGACGGAGAAACCGGCAGAGCTTGCCCCGCCGCCGTCACTGCCATGGGCATCCAGCCCGCCTGTCCAGGAAGAAAATTGCCTCTGCTCGGGAGTTGTTCGCCACAATGGCACGACGTCATCATCACTGGCAACCGGTGTCAGATGGAGATCAGACATAGTCCGCTCCAGCGCCTGCCATGTTAATTTCTCCGTTGTCGAGCATGACTTTGGCGATGGCGATCACAGCTTTCTGCGCCCCAATGACAGCTTCCATTGGTTGCGGCGGTGCCTCTTCCATTTCATCCTGGATGGTCTCGGCGGCTCGTTTCGACATCGCGCCAAATATCTTGTCTTTGAGTTCCTTCGAAGCCCCTCGGAGTGCCGGTACGAGAATACTGGAATCGACTTTGCGGACAACCGAACCAATGTCTTTCTTCGACAAATTCATCAAATCGGCGAAGACGAACATTTCATCCTCGATCAACTTCGCGGTTGTCCGGTCACGCTTCATCAGATTCTTCAATATGGTGCGCCCTGAATCCTTGGAGAGATTATTGATGATCGCGGCACTATCCAGCACACCTCCAACCTGCATCGGTGGCGCAGCTTCTTCTTCAGATGGAGTGGTATTTTCTAAAAGTCCCTGGATATGGGCAAGCGCTGTTGCGCTAACCGGACCAAGTGTCGCCAACCGATAGATCAAATCTGACTGCTTTTCCGGTGGCAGCAGTTGCAACAGCTCGGCTGCGGCCTCAGGTGTCAGAAACGACATCAATACCGCGGATATTTGCGGCGGTTCATTCAATACCAGATTAACAATATCTTTCGCGGGCAGCCATTTCAGCATCTCTGCAATGTTGCTGGGCCGTTTTGGCGCGAAGCGATTCATCATAGTTTCTGCGCGCGATGTTCCCAATGCACGGCGGAACACCCGACTGACTTTCTCATCGGACTTGTAAGACAACATGGTTTGATTCATCGTCAACGCGAGAAACCGGTCCAAAGAACCGTCAATCTGTGAAGCATCGACTTCGGCAACGCTGAACATCGCTCCACCAAGTGCCTCGACTTCAGAAGGTTCAAGCCGTTCCAATATCTTGGCAGCTTCCTCATCATTGAACAGCAGCATCAATATGGCCGCCGTCTGACGTCCGGTTATCAGTTCCAACTGCTTGCCTTGCTCTTCAGTATCGGCGACTTCTTTTTCTTCGGTATCAGCCATCTGCTTCCTCCAGTTCATCAGATTCTTTGAGCAATTCCTTCACCACCAAAGCCGCGTGATCGGGATTTTGTTTGACGAAGTTTTGCGTTAAGAGTGCACGTTCTTGATAACTTTTTGCCGAAGTGATCATGTCGACGGTGACCGGCGGAGTAAGAGCACCAGCGGTCTGATGTTCTACCGAACCTCCGTCCTGGACATTTGCTTGAGAGAAATTTGCAGCCGGAGAGTTAGAGTCGGGCCCGTTCAGTTGAATTGGGTTTGCCGACACCGGCTTTGCCGAATTCTGCCATCTTTTGAGAACCGGGCGGCCAATTCCGAATATGAGCAGCAAAGCCACAATGATCGCAGATAGATTCCGGGCCAACATGCCAAACCAGGATGCCTCATACCAGATTTCCTCAACAGTCTCATCCTCGACGGCCTTGAACCGACGTGCTGTTACCGCGATCTGATCACCTCTTTCAGCGCTAAAACCAACGGTGCCCTTGACCAGTTTTTCAATCTCCTGAATTTCCTTCGGCGATTTCTTATTCTTCAATGCGCTGTCATCAATTGCCACCGCAACGGACAGGCGTGAGACCTGACCCGGAGCTTGGCTGACCACCGCTATCTCTCGGGCGAGCTCAAATCTCCGGCGATATTCCTCGCTGGTTCTGCGGGGTTCAGTGGCGGCTGCCTCTTGCGCCGCAGCGTCTTCTGGTTCGTCCTGAAACTCAGGACCTTCAGGAGGACGGTTGGCAAGCGCACCGGGAATGCCGCCAATGCGGTCTCCGATAAGCTCATCAGATTTTTTTCCCTGTTCAAAGCGTAATACGGAGCCATCTGCTGGATAGGTCTCTTTGGTCGCCTGCTTTTCATCGAAATTCACTTCTGCAGTGACTTCGGCAACAAAATTTCCAGCGCCAACGAGCGGAGTCAGCAAGCTCATTAATGACTGGCGATAACGGTCTTCAATCGCCGCTTTTACCTTCAGATGAGCATCACTTCCTGGAGAGGCATCATCTTCGCTGCGGGATAATAGCCTGCCATTTTGATCGATGACGGATACGTTGCCTGCCGCAAGGCCCGGCACCGAACTGGCCACGAGATTGAGTATTGCCTGAGTCTCTTTCTCACTCAATCTGGCTGAACTCGCGAGATATAATACCACTGAAGCAGAAGGTTCATTCCGGTCGCGCAAAAATATGCTGGGTGGTTCAACAGCCAGATGCACACGCGCAGACACCACGCTATCAATCGCTTCGATCGAACGGGCGAGATCCATCTCACGGGCGCTACGCAGTTTTTCGGATTCGACGGCTCGACTTGCACCCATCGGCATTGTCGACATGATGCTATCGCCGCTTGGCGCGGATCGCGGCAGCCCTTGTCCTGCCAATGCGATTTTTGTTGAGTGATAATCCTCTTCGCTAACGGTCAATGTACCCGTGCTATCGTCAACTCGATAAGCAATATTGGCACTCTGCAGCGCCTGGGTTACAGCTGATTTGTCACTATCCGGCAGGCCGCGGAATAGATCCCGCTGCGGTGGTTCGCGAAGAACCAGCCAAACGATAACCGCCGATAAAACCACGGCCGATAATATGATAAGCGGCAATGCCCTTGCAATTGCAGGTTGTCTCATCAAGCTTTGCAGCGGACCCAATACACCACCAGAACCTGCAAACGCATCGGTCCGTGGTTGCGTTGTTGCTGACTCGGTGGGCGTCAACGCCTGTTCAAAAGATGATTGCTCAGCCATCTACTATACCGACATATTCATTATGTCTCGATACGCGGACAATAGCTTGTTACGAACTTGGAGCGTCGATTCAAAACCCAGTGACGCTTTATGCTTCGCCAACATCACTGCTGCAACATCGTTAGTTTCTCCCATCTGATAAGCAGTCGTCTCTGCTTTGGCGGCCCTTTGAAGTTGGTTGACTTCTTGAAGCGCGCCATTGAGTTGCGCCGAAAAACCCTCAGTACCGGATGTTTCTTTGGGCGCGGAGCTCTGACCAGGTCCGGCGAGGCCTCCATTCTTGACAATATCCTGCAGTGCAGAGTTGCGATCAAGGATAGCATTTCGGGCAGCCATCAGGCTATTCATATTGACTGAAGACATTTTCTATCCCCTCCTTACGCCGCAAGCGCCCGCATATCGGCCATCCGATAACGTAGTGTTCGTTCAGAAATACCAAGCTCTTTGGCAGCCGCACGACGGTTGCCATTGGTCTTTTCCAATGTTTGACTGATGGCTTCATATTCGACATTCTTCGAAATCGAATGCAAGTCACGGCCGCGAATGAAACGTGAGGTTCCGCGTGCGGGCACCTCGTCCTTCTTTGGTGTCAATGCCAATCCGGCGCCGGCGAAAACCAAATCATCGGCTTCGATCCGATCACTGTCGCACATGACCAGGGCGCGCTGTAGTACATTGGAAAGCTCCCGGACATTGCCAGGCCAGCTCTGTTCTTTCAGTCGCGAGACCGCATTGCGAGAAAGCGAGATAAATTTGTCGCTGTCCTTTTGGAAGTTGATCATCATGAATGCAGAAATGGCGACAATATCAGCGGGACGGTTGGCGAGCGGCTCAAGGTCAACCTGCATGACGTTAAGGCGCCAATATAGATCTTCGCGGAACCGTCCTTCTCTTACCTCTCGCGTAAAATCTCTGTTGGCCGCGCAAACGACGCGAACATCAACTTTCTCGTGACGCGATGCACCCACTGGAAGAATTTCGCCCTCTTGTAGAACTCGAAGCAGCTTGGATTGGCTTTCAAGCGGCATCTCGGTGATCTCGTCGAGAAATATAGTGCCGCCATCAGCTTCCTTGAACAGTCCAACCGCGCTATTGTGCGCGCCGGTAAAAGATCCCTTTTTATGTCCAAAGAGGATTGCCTCGATCATCGTGTCGGTAATTGCAGCGCAATTTACGGTTACGAGTGGCTTGTTGGCGCGCTTGCTATGCTCGTGAATATATCTGGCCATGCCTTCCTTGCCAGTACCGGTCTCGCCAGTGATCATGACATTTGCATTGCTGCGCGCCACGCGGGCGGCATATTTGTAAAGAGCTACCGATTTGGGGTCGGCATAGGCTGGTCCCTTGCCACCGCGCATCGATTCAACGATACAGGATAGGCCGAATTCTCTATCCGCAGCGCCGAATTCGATGCGCAGTGGTTGGCTGAGGGTAGCCGGAACGAAACTGAAAGGACCATCGCGATAGACTACGACGGGATCTTTTGCCCCACGATACTCAGCTCCGGAAGCGGCGCGCGTTTTTTGGGATTGCTGCGCAGCAGAAGATGAGTTTTGGTGGTTCGAGTGAATAGGTTCTTCACCCGCTAGCATGTCGACAAGTTCTGGAAACCTAGAGACCAGGCTAGGGTTCAGTTTATCGTTGATCATGGTCATTCCCTTACGTTGTACATCAAGCACCGGATCCAATGTCCATTTACTCGTCGACTACTTTGCAATGGCCGTGCCAGTTTCTCGAACGGCAAAAAACTGCCGATTTTTCCAATATAGACTGTCGGGATTTCGTCACCTCTGTCGGAAAGCGGACACTTTTGATGACGCCCTGTCGGAAACCCGACAAATTTTTGCTTAATTTAAATTCTGGACCGCCGTTAACTACTTCGAGGCCGCTTCATCTGACGAGGTGACCCGCTAGATGAATCGATTGTATTAACTGTGAAAAGGATGAAACCATGACCGTAATAGGAACCAACGTCACGGCCCTGCGTACCAGCTACGCTTCAAACCAAGCTGAAATGGGTCTTGCAAAATCTATCGAGCGCCTTTCAACCGGCCAACGTATCAACTCTGCTTCTGATGACGCAGCAGGCAACTCAATTGCCACGCGGATGACTTCAGAAGTTCGTGGCTTGAACATGGCTGTTCGTAACGCCAATGACGGCATCTCGATGGCCCAGACCGCAGAAGGCGGCATGAACGAAATCACCAGCATGCTGCAACGTATGCGTGAACTTGCTGTTCAGTCTGCCAACGGCACACTTGCAGCTGGTGACCGGACCAACCTGCAAACGGAAGTTACCGCATTGATCTCCCAGATCGGCGATGTCGCAACACGGACCGACTTCAACGATGTTGCGTTGCTCGATGGAACCAATGCCAGCATCAATATTCAAACCGGTTCAAACGCCAGTGAGACCGTTGCTGTTACTCTGACCGACGTTGATGCGGCCGCTCTTGGTGTTGCAGCTCTGACCGTTGCGACTGAAGCTGATGCAACTGCGGCGTTGGGCTTGCTCGACACCGCTCTGGATACGGTAACCACCGCTCAGGCAACTTTGGGTGCTGCCCAGAACCGTTTGCAGACCACGGTTTCCAACTTGACTGATCGTGTTGCCAACATCACAGAATCACGTTCGCGGATTGTGGACGTCGACTTCTCGGCAGAAACGACCCAGCTCGCCAAAAACCAGATTCTGAGCCAGGCTTCAACAGCGATGTTGTCTCAGGCAAACCAGTCTCAGCAGTCTGTATTGAGCCTGATCCGATAATATCTAGCTCCACCAAAATGAAAAGCCTCTTCCCTAGTAAGGAAGAGGCTTTTTTGTTCGATGAGAATTCCGATATGCGGCCTCTCTCAGAAATTGGATTCTAATTCAGAGTCATCACCGCTTGTAGCTTCTCCAACGCCCTTTTTTTGATCTGGCAAACGCGCACCGAAGAGACATCAAGAACAGCGCCAATTTCATCAAGCTGCATTTCCTCAATGAAATAGCAGTTCAGCACAAGCTGTTCACGCTCATTGAGCTGCTTCAATTTTTCAGAGAGCAGTTCCGCCATCTGCGATTTTTCCAGTGTCTGATGTTGATCATCTTCTTGATCGGTAAACCAGCTACTGGAATCGCAATAGACTTCATCAAGCGAGTCCAAATGAATATCAATCGCCCGATCGGTGTTTTTTATGAATTCAGCCTGATTCATATCCATCGCCAGAGCCAGCTCAGTATCATTTGGCTGGCGCCCTAGTTCCTGTGAAAGCTTGTCGCGATAGCGACGAACCTTTTTATGCCAGTCAACCGATGTTCTGCGCAAATTGCAGGTTGCTCTCAGATGATCGATCATCGCTCCGCGGACGCGAACATATAGATAGGTACTAAAACTATGTCCCTGATCCACATATTTTTTTGCGGACTCAACCATAGCGACCAGCCCGACCTGGATAAGATCTTCAATCTCCATCTGGTCGGGCGCGAATGATTTGACCTGCCACGCAATTTTCGTGACCAGCGACTGGTTCTCTTCGATCAGTCTATTCTCATTCGATCTCATTGCGCCATAGGCTTGAGATGCTCGGTTTTTTGCTTGCAACATATTCGGTTTCCGATTGGTAATTAGTTTTGACTTGCATCGACAAGAGACATTTCGGGTCGCGATTGCGGCACTCCGATCTTGGTCAACACTTCGATCGACTTGTCGTCAGGCAATTCCTGATAGGAAAGCACCGTCAGATCAGGAAAGCGCTGTTTAAGTAAAGCTCCCAGCGGTCGGCGGACGACCGGCGACGTAATAAGAGCGACGTTGCGGGCCTCCATCGGCAACGACATGGCGGCTTCATCCACGGCCTCGATTATTTTCTGAGCCAGCTGCGGTTCGATCGGATAGCTCGCCTCGTCACCTACTTTCAGGGCTTTGACCAACAAGCTTTCGAGGTCAGCATCCAATGTCACGACCGGCAACGGTAGATTGATCGGGACCATGGTCTGGACAATCAGATTTCCGATCTTCTGCCGGATCGCGTCTACAATATGCGGAGTTTCACTGTGCAGGCTTGATGCTTCCAGCATCGCCAGGCAAATCTGCTGAAAGTCCTTTACGGGCACTTTTTCGGCGAGAAGGTCACGGCAGATCGCGGTCACAGCATAGAGCGACAAAGGTTGTGGCGTCAGGCTTTCGACAAGATTCGGAGAAGATTCCTTGAGAAAGTCGAGCAGCTTCTGCGCTTCGTCCATCCCGAATAGTTGAGCTGCATTGCGTCGCACCACGTCATTCAAATGTGTCGCCACAACCGTGGGTGCATCTACAACTGTATATCCCTCGGCAATTGCTCGTGATTTTTCTTCCGCGCCAATCCAAAGCGCGTCCATGCCAAAGGTCGGGTCTTTGCATGGTCGGCCCTCGATAGCTGAATCCACATGCCCGTCATCAAGCGCTAGAAAATCATTGGGCCAAACGGTGTCTTCGCCCAAAACCATGCCGCCCAACATGATGCGGTAGCTATTGGGTTCCAGAGACAAATCATCTTTGATCCGTACGAGCGGAACGACAAACCCCAACTCCTTGGAAATCTGACGCCGGATTCCAGTGATCCGCTTCATCAACGGCGCGCCCTTGCGGTCCTCAACCATCGGAACAAGCCCATATCCGATATCAATGCCAAGCCGTGCCTTCTCAGAGACATCTTCCCAATCAATTTGCTCGGGTTGTTTTTCTTCGACTGGAGGAGGCGCGATTTCGACCTTTTCCGGCTTGCGGATCAGATAGAAGGCGATGCCGCCCGCAACAGCCGCCGCCGACAAAACAACGACATGCGGCATGCCCGGCAGGATCCCAAGGATTGTGAGAATGATGGCCACCGGAACCCAGGCTGCCCCCGAACCAAATTGTCCGGTGATCTGATCTGCCAGGTTTTGGGTAGACGCAACCCGCGTCACGATCGCTGCAGCGGCAATTGAAAGGATCAAAGCCGGAACTTGCGCAACTAAAGCATCGCCAATGGCCAGCATTGTATAGGTGCTCGCGGCCTCGGCAACCGAAAGTCCGTGGGTTGTGATTCCAAGAATGATGCCGCCGATGATATTCACCGCCAGAATCAATATTCCGGCTACCGCATCACCTTTTACAAATTTGGATGCGCCATCCATCGAACCATAGAAATCAGCCTCAGTGGCAACTTCCGACCTCCGCGCCTTCGCGTCTTCGGGAGCAATAAGGCCCGCATTAAGGTCAGCATCAATCGCCATCTGTTTGCCGGGCAAGGCATCCAAGGTGAAACGTGCAGACACTTCTGATACCCGGCCGGCGCCTTTGGTTATCACGATCAAATTGATGATCATCACAATACAGAACACAAATATACCGACGACATAATTGCCACCAAGCAACAACCCGCCAAAGGCTTCGATAATCTGACCTGCGGATGCACCGCCTTCATGGCCCTCGACCAACACAACCCGGGTTGAAGCAATATTCAGTCCCAAACGCAGAAGAGTGGCAAAAAGCAGAACCGTAGGGAAGCTTGAAAAATCAAGCGGCTTGTTTGCATTGAGTGCAACCATCAGGATCGCCAGTGAGATCATGATATTGGTGATGAAACCGACATCCAACAATATTGTCGGAAGCGGCAGAACCATAAAAATGACCAGTAACAGCGTTGCCATCGGGAGCAATCCTGATTTCAGCCGGCCGGCAACTTTGTCTAGCGAGAGAATTTCTAGGTTCATTTTCATTTATATCCCAAGAGAGGCGAGCATCAGATATGCAGCGCGAGCCGGTTCATTGAACGGTTTCGACTTGTCCGAATGGTTCTGATCATTAATGTGGTTTTTCGCGATACGGAGGTAATCTGACGGCTGGACCATCGGCAGAGACTTTTCCGATGGCGGCAAAGTTTTTCCGTTGACAGGAAGAAAATTGCCGCTTGCCGCCTGCATCGCAGCATTGTCGAGCTTGCGGGCAAAGCCGGTGCGGATATCTTGATAGCTGCGCGGGCTCCCAGCCTTGTCGTAAAATATCGAAGGGTTCGCAGCGGCGGCTGCACCAAAGGCTGGCGCTGCCGGTGCATGCGGGCTGGCATCCATGCGGCTGAGAAACTTTGCCGATCCGGCAGGTCCGAGAAAATGTGCGAGATATAGATCGACCGATTCCGGCTCCCGGCCGATACGCTGCTGCAGATAGGAACTATTGTCACGCGCAAACTCACCGGCCAGGCTAGCGGCTATCTGAGGATCGTTGCGGAGCGCAAGAATGTCGGATTTCTGGGCGCTGTCGGCAACAACGAACCGGCCTTTGCCATTTTGAGAAATCGCATCTTTGGCCCAACCGAGCCCATATTCGTCGCCCTTGTCCTTGACCAAGCCAAGCCATGTCTGTTCGAGAAACTGATACAGGCCGGTGGCGGAGGAGGTGCTTGCCTTGGCGTCCGGGCGCATCCCGCTTTCAAGCTGCGCTTGCCCCATCAGATAATTGAAATCTACGCCATTCCGCTCGGCTGCCCGCGCGATAACATTGGGCAAGCTGCCCTGTTCATAGCGTTGAGTGATGGATAGGTTTGACATATTTTGCGTAAAATCTCCTGTTAAGGAGAGAAGCAATGATCATGCCAATAATCAGAATTTGTTGGTCTTGTAACGAATTATTGTCCGGATCGGCAGATCCTAACGGCCACGTCCGGGGTTGGAATAAGTATCTGCCTGATTTGCGCGCCATCCCGACAAAAGCTGGAGACGGGTCGAGCTATGATCCCGCAAAAAGCGGAGACGGTAAATTGATGCCTGCATCAACTCGTCGACTTCAGACATTAGCGGTCGCAAACTGCTGTCGACATCGCTTGCTTCTAGAGTCCTGAGTTTCACCGCAGCCCCGCTGAGCTCTTTGCTCGCTTGAAAGATCGCATCGCTGTCATGACCATCCAAAGCCAACAACAGGCTGTTTTGCGAACTGCGAAATGTTTCGACTATCTCGTTCATTTTTTCGATTCCACACCTAGAACTCCAGCATCGAGCATTTTCGAGGCCAGTGCATCTGTATCTACATGGTAGCTACCGGCAGCGATTTTTTGTTTGATATCCGACACTTTCTGTTCATCAAACGGCGGTTTATCGACCGCCATCTGCGACGCAGTCGTCGATACCGCGGTCGGCGCTTTTGCTTTGTCGGAACCGGCGGCTCCATCAACTGGTTTTGCTGCAGCGCCATTTAGGGCCGGGCGATCCATCCGTGCATTAATGGCTGAATAGCTATCAACAGGTTTCATATCATTGCTTCCTTACTGCGCCGAAATAGCAAATCGTGTTTCGATTAGTCTATCTTGATGCGCATATGAATTCTTTCATAATGATTTACGGTTCGTTGGGAAAAAATTAAGCTATTACCGGAATTTTTTTTCAGCGAGCCAGTTCGACCTCGCCTGAACCGGAGACGCGAGCCATTAATTCCTTGGATTTGCGATCGGATCGAACCGGGATATACTCTCCCATTCTACCGCTTTTTTGCGCAATCACTCCGTAGCGGATGCTAAAATTTGACCGCCGGACAATGAGAGTGACCGGTTGGTTCCGCTGGATCAAAATCGCTCCAGCACGGTCATCACGACCGCTATCTTGCCGTCCGTTGCGGCTGACCGGAACAAATATCCGCCAGCCCAGACCTGGGCAACTGAGCAAAATCGCGTTTCTTTTCGTACCGGAAAGTTCAACCGACGCAGGGCATCGCTTTAACTTCAAGCGATCATCGATGGGCGCCAGAGCGCCCCCAGCCTCTCCGATCCCGGCGTTCAAATGCGACGCAACTTGCCGGTCAAGAAGAGTTGTATCTTCAAAAGATGATGTCGCTCCCATCAAAAGTAGCGAGAAAATGGGCAAAGCAAAATGACGGTGGGGCATGTGATCTGTTCCTATGCTGTAATCACAGGATCTAAGCAGGTATCATGCCAGTTTGATAAAAAATCCCACTATTCATCGATTATGCCTTTTTCCGGCGGGAAAAATCTGAGCATTATCTTCTGTTTGCTGTCCGGTTTGGAAACCAGTTTGTCCGGCATTTGCATAACGATCATCGTGCCGTTCTGGCCCGCCTTTTCAAACGCATCTGCAATAGCAGCCGACCGGGCCGCAACGGTCTCCCATTGGCGGAGGCGCGAGCCGCTTTGACCTTCCGGCGCGGAAGCAACACTGATTTTCAATAGCTGCTTCTGCTGAACAGTAAGGATCTCAGCAATTTCTTTCTTGGCATAGTCTGTCAGCATGGCGTTACTATCACCGAAAAAATCGGTTGCCTGATAGCCGTAGGACCCCAATGTGACTGGCGCTTGTGCCGCTTCACCGGCCATTTTCTTTTGGGTTTCGGTATCGGCAATATTCACAAAATGCGTATAGGCAAAGGCGCTGAGCAACATCAGCGCCAGATCTAGAAATGATAATGTGGTGCGGCCTGAGTTCATGGATCAGGCTGCTTTCTGTGGAGCTTTGGCCGGTGAGAAATGCACCGGACCTACAGGATTGAGTTCCCGTTTGGCGATACTGATCGCATGCTCGATAACCTTAGATCTATAGGAATTGAGAACTTCCGCGCGGGCATGAAGACGGACGTAAATCGGAAATGCGATAATATGGGACACGAAAAGACCATATAGGCTGGTGAGCAAAGTGAAGCTCATAGCCGGACCCATCTTCAACGGATCAATTCCGGTTGCAAAAAGCTGGATAAGCCCGATTATCGTCCCAATAAGACCGATAGCCGGCGCTATCTCTGCCGCCGAATGCCAATAGGTCGCAGTCCCGTCCAGCTTGGTTTTGGCGGAATGCTCCTCGAGCCGCACCCATTCTTCGAAACTCTTTGAATCCTTCGCGTGAACGAGACGGCCCAAAACATTTACGACGAATTTGTCCATGCTGCGCACCTGTTCCAGTCCGGAAAGCCCCGCTTCCCGCATCGTGAAATCAATACGACGACACATATAGGTCGCATTTTCTCCGCTGTCACCGAACGGATCCCGACTGCTGTTGGCAAGTGCTGCGAACGCCCGCACCAATGACGCGCGACCGTTTTGCACCCACGCCATGATCAGGACACTGCCCAGGACTGCGCCAAATAATAGGGGGTCAAAAAATCGCCAAATGTTGGTCAGTATAATGTCCATCGATCCCGATCCTGTAAGAAGTGGCCAATTTTTGCCGGTAAGCGGCAAAATTTTGCCGCCCTGGCAAAACCCAAAACGGACGGCACAAAGGAACTGTGTGTAAACGCCGAAAAACCGGCATTTATTCAGCGCATCGAAAAAATGGCACGCCCTTTGCTTAGTCCTGTTCGAGTTCACCAATCGCGGTGCTTCTCTTGAAATAAGAACGGTCAACGAACCGGATAGTTAATACGGGATTAGAAACGATGCCAAGTTTGGATCAGATATTTGCATTGAATGGCGAAGCGTTACAGCTCCGCTCTCAGCGTCTTAATATGCTGGCATCCAATATCGCAAATGCATCGACGCCGGGTTATAAGGCTAAAGATCTCGATTTTGATCTGGCCATGAAGCAGGCACAAAACGGTAGCTCTCTCGATCAAGCAATGACTGATCACACCGGTTATCGGGTTCCACTGCAACCATCGTTGGATGGCAATACGGTCGAACTATCGGTCGAGCAGACACTTTTTGCAGAAAATGCGATTCAATATCGCACGACACTCTCCTTTCTTCAGGGGCAAGTGTCTTCAATCCGGCGCGCCTTGAAAGGAGAATAAGCATGGGCAGTATGAATGTCTTTGATGTAGCGGGTCGGGCCATGTCTGCCCAGATGGTCCGGCTGAACGCCACAGCGTCCAACCTAGCCAATGCTCGGACCGACTATTCCAGCAAGGACGAAGCCTTTCGCTCCATGAAGCCGGTGTTTCGATCCGTCGTCGATGGTAATTTGGCAACGGTCGACGTCGAGCGCGTCGTCAAAACGGATGCCGAACCTCAAAAACGCTATGATCCATCCAACCCCATCGCCGATAAAGAAGGCTTTGTTTGGGAGGCTGCCGTCGATGAGACGGCCGAGCTAATCGACATGCTCGAAACCGCCAGAAATTATCAAAATAACGTCCAGGTTTTGCAAACTGCAAAGTCATTAATTTTAGCAACAATAAGGAACCAGTAATGAATATTGCCTCAGAAGTTACTCCGCAACCGACCAACTATCTCGCGGGACTGACCCAGGCGCAACCTGAGAACTCCACTGGTGACAATAGTTTGGATCAGAGTTCTTTTCTACGCTTGATGACGACACAATTGAAGTTTCAGGACCCGTTTGACCCGCTCGACAACCAGGCCATGGTTGCTCAGCTGGCGCAGTTTTCCAGCGTTGCTGGTATTGCCGAGATGAGTCAATCATTGACGGACATCGCTTCTATTTTGGGCGATAACCGACTGTCAGAAGCAAAAGAGTGGATCGGACATTCTATTCTGGTTCCCGGAAATTTTGCGGTCGCGGACAAAAATGGCCAATATGCCGGCGAGTTCGAACTTGACCAGGCAACCGACAATCTTTCGATCGATCTGCTAAATGATGCTGGCGAAATCGTTATGTTCGCAGAACTTGGCCGCCAGGAAGCCGGCCCGGTAGAGTTTAATTTTGACAGCAAAGACGAGCTCGGGGCGCCTCTTGATCAAGGGCGACTGCGTGTCCGTATCAACGGCGGTTCGGTTTCCAACTTAGCGACATGGGTTCCGGTGGCATCTGTCACAGCATCTGAAAACAATGGCCCTCCCATTCTCGTAACCCCCATCGGCAACGTATTCCCAGCCGAGGCACTGAAGGTCGGATAATTTGGGCCATCCGACGTCCAATCTAAAACAGGAGACGATAATATGTCATTCTATACATCACTTAGTGGCCTGAAAGCCGCTCAGACTGACCTGAATGTTATTTCCAATAACGTTGCGAACACCAACTCGACCGGATTTAAGAAAAGCCGGGCTCTGTTCGGTGACTTGTTTGCCGCCGCACCGACCCAAACGACCAAGACCGTCGCGGGTCAGGGCGTTCGCCTGAACGGAGTGGCCCAGCAGTTTACGCAAGGCACATTGCAAGCGACGGACAAGACTCTCGATCTTGCAATTGCCGGTGACGGATTTTTCTCGGTCCGCGGTCAACCTCCGCGTGGCGATCTGACATTTACCCGCAACGGGGCCTTTTCGGTCAACAACAGCGGCGAAGTTGTCGACACGATCGGTTCGAAGGCACAGCTACTGCCGGTTGATGCCAATGGAGTGGCGACTTCAACCGATGCCGCCGACATGTTTGATTTCATATTGCCCGACGCAGATCCTGCTGATCCCAATGCTTTGCTGGCAAATATTTCGATCAATGATGAAGGGGTCGTGTCGGCAACATTCACCAATGGTAACCAGCAGAATATTGGTGCAATCGCGATGGCCAGTTTCACTGCAACCGAAGGCTTGCGTCCAGTTGGCGACGGCCATTGGCAAGCAACCGGAGATTCCGGTCAGGCGCAGGTGAATCAGGCGTCCAATGGTCCGCTTGGTCAGGTTCGTTCTGGTGCCCTGGAACTCGCCAATGTCGATATCACTGAAGAGCTGGTCTCGTTGATTGCCGCGCAGCGTAATTTCCAGGCCAATGCACAGGCGATCGAGACATCGAACACTCTTACCCAAACAATCATCAACCTTCAGGTCTAACTTTTAACCAGTTGAAGGAATGAAAAATGGATAAGCTTGCATATACCAGTATCAACGCGATGAAATCGTTGATGAACCGGCAAACGGCGATCGCCAATAATATGGCGAACTCGAATACCGTCGGATTCAAAGCCGAAATGGTTTCGTCGAAGGCCCAGTATCTGAATGGTCCTGGACACGATAGCCGTGCAATGGCTGTCGAACGGAATATGCAGGCCGACTTGAACGCGGGGGCGATCACGAAAACCGATCGCCCTCTCGACATTGCTCTTGAAGGCGATGCAATGCTGGCGGTCCAAGCCGCCGATGGCAAAGAAGCTTATACAAGGCGTGGAGACCTCAAAATCGATCCGTCGGGCCTATTGCTCACCGGTGATGGCTTTCCAGTCCTGGGCGAAGGAGGTCCGGTTACTTTGCCGCCATCCGAGCGCGTAACTATTGGCGCGGATGGTACGATATCGGTTCTGCCCCCCGGTGGTGATCCCACTCAGCTTGAACCGATTGCTAAGCTGAAACTGGTCAGCACGACCGGAACCGAAATTACCAAAGGGACGGATACTCTCTTCCATGTCGCCGATGACGGAACCCTACCCGTCGACGATAATGCCAAGGTCATTTCTGGCGCGCTGGAAGGCTCGAACGTCAATATGACCAGCGCTCTGGTCGATATGATTGAAACCAGCCGGGCGTGGGAAACGCAAGCGCGGTTGCTCAGAATGACCGAGGAACTTGATGATAGCGGCGCGGGTGTAATGACCCTGCCGCAGAGCTAAACGCTCGAAGGAGATGAAAAGATGAGTAATGCAGCTCTACAAGTCGCGCGGACCGGACTGGATGCGCAAAACACCAAAATGCGCGTCATCGCGAATAACCTCGCGAACGTGAACACGACCGGTTTCAAAAGGGATCGAGCGGATTTTGAAACCCTCGCCTATCAGAATATCGTGACGCCTGGTGCGCCTTCGGACGCGCAAAATCGCTTCGCCAGCGGTATCCAACTGGGAACCGGAGTCAAGCTTTCCGGTATCAGCAAGATTGCAACCCAAGGCACTCTGCAGAACACCAACAACGCAATGGATCTCGCCATTGAAGGCGCTGGATATTTCCAGGTTGAGATGGCGGATGGAACAACCGGCTATACCCGGGCAGGTAATTTCAGTCTGACCGCCGAAGGTAATATGGTCACCAGCGATGGCTTGCCTCTGATACCTGCGATCCAGGTACCACAAGGTGCAACCTCAATCACAATAGGCAATAATGGAACGGTTTCGGCAACTTTGCCGGGACAGTCCGAACCCAGCGAATTGGGACAGATCGAGCTTTCCAATTTCACCAATCCGGCAGGACTTTTATCTGCCGGTAACAACGTCCTGACCGAAACCGCGGCCAGTGGAGCGCCACAAGTTGGCCAAGGCGGTCAAGAAGGCCTTGGCAATATTCGTCAGGGTGCGCTGGAAGGATCCAACGTCAATATTGTCGAAGAACTGGTCAATATGATCGAGACGCAGCGCGCTTATGAGGTCAATTCCAAAATGATCTCCGCAACCGACGAAATGCTGCAATTCGTCAATCAGCAGATTTAATTCTAGCCCAATGAGAGGCCCATCCATCATGTCATATGAAGCACCGCCCAAACGATATCTACTGATTAGCCTAGCGCCTTTGCTGCTGGTCAATTGCATGGGGTCTGGCACCCAATTCTCGCAGGCCGAATTTGCACCGGTGATCGCCAGCCCTCCCCCGGAGCGGACTGTTGCCAATGGTGCAATTTTTCAAACCACTTCAGGCTATTCGGCCCTGACCAACGGCATGAGGGCAAGTAACAAGGGTGACATAATCAGCATTCTACTGGTTGAACAAACGCGCGCTTCCAAATCCAATAGCGCAACCAAAGACCGCAGTGGCGGCTTCTCGCTATCGCCGCCGACAACCGGTCTATTCTCGCTATTTTCACCGACCGATGCAGCGACAAGCGGTTCACAGAATTTCTCCGGTAGTGGCAAAGCGGATCAATCGAACAGCCTCCAAGGTCAGATCAGTGTCACTGTGGTTGAAAGCTATTCGAACGGCACGATGTTGGTCCGCGGTCAAAAGCTGACTTCGCTCAACCGCGGAGATGAACATACGCAATTTAGCGGTCTGATCCGTGCCATTGACGTATCGTCCGACAATACCGTCCCGTCCACGAAAGTTGCGAATGCGAGAATCGTCTATGGCGGTACCGGGGAGATTGCAACAGCCAGTAAACAAGGTTGGCTGCAGAAATTTTTCTCTTTCATATCACCATTTTAGCCCTCGAGCATAAGAGATATTATGACAAGACCATCCAACATAGCCCAGCTATCCAGATTGCTGACATTCCTAATCATGCTCGCCTTTGCGACTGTGATTGCGACCCAGTCGGCGCAGGCTGAACGGATCAAGGACCTTGGGAATTTTGCCGGTTTACGAACCAACCAATTGGTTGGCTACGGCGTTGTCGTTGGTCTTGCTGGAACCGGTGACGACAGTCTCGAATATGCAACCATCGGACTGAAAGGTGTGACAAACCGTTTTGGTCTCGCCCTGCCCCCTGGCGTCAATCCCGCATCGAAAAATGCGGCAGCGGTGCTCGTCACGGCAGAAATGCCGGCCTTCGCCAAACCTGGCCAGCGCCTCGACGTAACTGTGTCGGCGATCGGCAAGGCAAAATCGCTGCGCGGTGGGACGTTGATCCTAATGCCGCTTTTTGGCGCTGATCAAGAAATATATGCGATGGCACAGGGAAATCTCGCGGTCGGCGGTTTGGGCGTCTCAGCTGCGGACGGTTCTCAGACCACGATTAACATTCCTTCGGTTGGTCGTATCGCCGGAGGAGCATCAATCGAACGCACCGTTGCAACCGGATTTGAAAGCCAGCCCTATTTGGCCTTCAATCTGACAGATGCGGACCTGTCGACGTCGCTACTCGTTGCAGATGCCATCAACAGCGCGATGGGTTCACAACAAGCGATTGCGACCGATGCAGTAACCATCCGGATTGCCGCCCCACTAGGCGCGCAGGAACGGGTGATGTTGATGGGCAAGATTGAAAACCTGATCGTCCAACCCGCCAATGCCGCAGCCCGGATCATCATTAACGCGAGAACCGGGACGGTTGTTATAAACGGCGCCGTGCGCCTGGGCCCCGCTGCCGTCAGTCACGGTAAATTAACGGTACGGGTCGAGGAAGCCCCGCGAGTAGTTCAACCAGCTCCGTTCAGTCGCGGCCAGACAGCCACCGAACAAGACAGCAATATCATCATCGATGAAGGAAAAAGTTCCGCTTTTGAGATTGGACGTCGCGCATCCCTGGCGGAAATCGTCGAAACGATTAACTCGCTAGGCGTTGCACCGTCAGATCTAACGGCAATATTGGAAGGCTTGAAACAAGCAGGTGCCTTGACCGCGGAGTTGATAATCATATGACCTCGATTTTACCCATTCCAAGCACGGCAAACGCCCCAGCGGCCAACGCCAATCCTGCCGCCGACAAGCGGCAGGCCGAAGTCCAGTCGATGGCAGCTGACTTTGAGGCAATATTCGTTCGGCAGATGTTGTCCACGATGCGCACTTCTTCGCTGGGAGAGGGTCTGTTTGAAGGTCAAGGAATGGAACAATTCCGCGATATGCAAGATGCCAAGGTTGCCGAAACTATGGCCCAAAAAGGTGTGTTTGGAATTGCGCAACTACTCACTCGTCATTTGGAGAATAAGGATGTCTGACCTCCTCAACATTGGCCGAGCCGCCTTGCAAGCCAATAGCCGAGCATTAGAAGTCGTCGGGTCAAATGTCGCCAATGCACAAAACCCCGATTATGTCCGACGGTCGCTTAACATCGGCGACACGACAATATCTGGCCTGACGAATCCATTATACGGAAATTATACCGGCACTGGCAGCGTTGCTGTTAACGGGATAACACGTTCAAGCGATCAGTTTTTGGAAGCAGCTACACGGCAGACCGGCGCGAACCGGGTTCGCGGAGAGGTGATGGTGCAATGGCTTAACCAGGGTGAGATTGCGCTTTCGAACAATAATGCCGGCGTCGGTGAGCAGCTCACCCAGCTCTTTGGTACGGCCGAAGAACTTGCTGCCATTCCCTTCGAGCCGGCATTGCGCAATCAGTTTGTAGGTGACGTTGAAGCTTCCGTGCAGCGCTTCAATCAGACTGCGTCGAACTTATCAACCACGATAGGCCTGATCAACGGTGCCGCGTCCCAGGAAACGACTAAGCTAAATGCAGCGCTGAACGAGCTGGCGACAGTCAATGACAAACTAAGGCCCACCACACCTGGTACAGGACAACATACAGTTTTGCTCGATCGCCGCGATGCCGCCTTAACCGTCATTACCGAACAACTCGATGTTCAGATCAATTTTGGTAACAACGGTACTGCCGATATCTCGCGCAATGGGACCGATCTGGTCACGTTCAATGCTGTTAGTTCGGTTAGTTTTATTGCGAACCCAAACAACAGTTTTGATATCGAAATTGGCGGAACAGTGCAGGCTCCACCAAGCGATGGATCATTGGGTGGGCTTCATCGTGCACAATCTAGCCTCGTCACCATTGCCAATGATATCGATAGCCTAGCCGTGCAATTTGCAAATGAGATCAATGGTTGGCAAGCCAATGGACGCACCGATGCAGGCGCGCCCGGCGCCCCACTCGTAACCCACAGCGGGACGGCCGGGAGCATCTCGATGACTGGCCTGTCGGCCAATGATCTCGCTCTGGCATCCCCGGCCGGCTCGGCAAACGGGAACATTCTTGCGTTCGTCGATCTCCGCACAGCCGGAGGTTCCGAACAAAATTACGAGACCATCGTGCTCGGGCAGGCCCAGAACCTGCTGTCCGCTCGCAGTGAGAGCGATGCCGCCGCCGCATTTGATCGCGCCACTCGCGAAGCCCGTGACAATATTTCGAACGTAGATCTCGATCGCGAGGCAGCGGACCTCATCCGACTGCAACAATCCTACGAAGCATCGGCGCGGATCATTCAGGTCGCTCGGGAAACGATCCAATCGATACTCGCAATCGTATAATCGATCGCAGGCGAAGGAAAAACCATGGATTCGATCAATAGAAACAGACCCAATGATAGCATCCAGAAGCAGGCGGAACTGTCGGCACTGATTGGCAGGGCGCAGGAATCTGTCGCGAGCAACAAAAGCTTCAATCAACCCTCCGAAGCGCCGTCAAGTTGGCTTGAAATCTCTAGCCTCGGCAGGCAGGCTGCGATTGAGACCTCCTGGCTCAACAATATTGGGCGCGCGCGTATCATGGCTCAGCAAGCGGAGTCATCGATTGACACCATATCCAATGGTGTCGCCCGTACCAAAGAGCTGCTGATCTTGGCCAATAACGAAACGCTGTCCACACCAGACCGCAACGTCATTGCTATCGAGCTGGAAAGTCTGCGCGATCAGTTTAATCAATTCACTCAGGCTCAAGACAGCTACGGCGGGAAACTGTTCCACAACGGTGATCCCATCGAAATGCGGATTGAGACCAATGTCTTGGTAACTCCATCTCCGAACCTCCAGACTGTAACCCAATCGATAGATATCGGCGGTGTTACTAGCGACCTCGATACGATCATGAATGATATGATCGTTGCGGTACAGACCGGCACAGTTGCGGAGCGTGCGTTGCAGCTTGAACACGTCGATTCACTGACCAATCATTTTTCAAACCTGCTCGCCGACCAAGGCCTCATGATCAATCGCCTTGACCAGCAACAACAACGACTGGAACAATCCCAGCTCACATCAACCGAACGACGAACTGAGTTGGAAAACACCAACGTACCCGAGGCAATTTCGCGTTTCCAATCCCTTCTGGTTAATCTCGAGGCGGCTCAGCGGCTCTATGCACAATCTGCCGGTACATCGCTTATCCAATTGATCGGATAAACCCATATGATTCATTGTTATTGCGCCCTTAACCAAGAGCCGTTTTTTCCGTTCACCCTATCAATGGTTGTGTCCCTTATTTGCAGAGAGGGACACAAATATCACGCACCTGATCCTTGGATGGGGAATTAATTTATGTTTGCCGCAATTGGTATTGTCGTCTTGCTCGTCATGGTTTTTGGCGTTTTTATGGTTTCTGGTGGCGACTTGGGCGTTGTGCTAGCCGCATTGCCAGTCGAGATGGGCATTATCGGCGGGTCGGCTGTTGGTGCACTCATCATCGGCAATAGCAGCGCACAACTCAAAGCGCTGATGGGCGGCTTCGGCAAAGTCTTTAAAGGCCCAACATATGTTAAACAGGACTTCATGGACTGCATATTGTTGGTTTCGAAACTTACAAAAGTTCTCAAAAGCGAAGGCCCGGTGGCTCTGGAGCCACATATCGAAGACCCCAAAGCGTCGCCGATATTCAGCGAATATCCCAAGCTACTAAAGGATGATACGCTCATCCACCTCATCGCTGACAGTCTCAGGCTTGTCGTGGTTTCGTCCGGCACGCTCGATCCCCATGCCGTTGAAGATGTTATGGATCAAGCAATCAAAACTCACCATCACGAAGCTATTGCGCCGGCCGAAAACCTCCAAGGCCTGGCCGATGCCCTGCCCGCCTTGGGCATTGTTGCTGCCGTATTGGGCATCATCAAGGTCATGGGTTCAATCGACAAACCGCCAACTATTCTGGGTGGGATGATCGGTTCCGCACTGGTCGGAACATTCCTTGGTGTTTTGTTGGCATATGGCCTAGTTGGCCCGATGGCCAACCGTGTTCGCTCAGTCATTGAGAGCGATGCCAGCATCTATCAAGTCGCGAAGCAGATCATCATCGCTAGCCTACATGGTCATCCGCAACCCTTGATCATCGAAGCCGCGCGCACCAGCTTGCAACATGCTAACCAACCCAGTTTCTCCGATGTTTTTGATGCAATAAGGGCGCGTTGATCAATGGCAAAGAAACTCCCTGCTGGTTCAAATCAACCACCAATCATTGTCAAAAAAATTATCGTGGAAGAACATGGTGGCCATCACGGCGGTGCCTGGAAAGTTGCATATGCCGACTTCGTGACCGCGATGATGGCTTTCTTTCTTCTTATGTGGTTGCTTGGAGCGACCAATGAAAAACAGCGCAAAGCACTGGCCGACTATTTTGCACCAACCCTTGTTCAAATGCGCGAGAATAGTGCCGGTGCCGATGGCATGTTTGGCGGAGATTCGATAACCGCCAAGGACAATTATCCGCACAAAGCTGCACAAACCGGCACGCGGTCCATCACGATCCCGCGCGACGCGACTGGCACCCAAGACGACAAGGGTAAAAATCATCGCAGCAAAAAAGATCTTGATGCGAAGGAATTTGAGAAAAAAATACGCGAGCAACTTGCCAAGGATCCGAAGAAACTGGCTCTGCTGAAAAACATTCGCTTTACCGATACTGAGGAAGGCCTCCGCATTGATCTTATCGATGAAGCGAACTTCAGCATGTTTGCACTGGCCACAGACAGGCTTAATGACAAAGCAAGAGTTCTGATTGGAGAAGTTGCCAAAATCGTGGCGACGGTCGACAATCAGATAGTCATCAGAGGTCATACAGATAGTTTGCCCTACGCAAGCGGAAAAAGCATGAATAATTGGCTTCTATCTTCTGCCAGAGCGGAAGCGACGCGCAAGGAACTCGTGTCTCAAAGCGTCCGGCCTAGCCGCATGCATCGAATAGAAGGGGTTGCCGACACGGAGCCTTACAACCCTGAAGATCGTGCAGATGATCGGAACAGACGCATTTCGATCACTTTGAAACGCGACTGAACATCATAGCAGCTCGCCAACCGCGCTGATAATAACATTCATTATGGATATAATATCCTCATATCCTCTCAGAATGAGGGGGATATGAGTTGCTCTAAATCGCCCCGATTCGGATATAGCCTGAATAGAAAGCGAAAAAACTTTCTAGCAAGATCCGCTAGCCCCCGCAGGCTTGGATCTTGGTGAACGCAGTGCACCTGGTATGCGCTCTTCAAGCTTGGGTAGGACGGAAAAATTCGTCCTACCCAATTCATGAGAGGTACGATTATGCGAACAATGCTATTGTCTGTCGCGTCATTATTACTCGTTTCCTCGACGGACGGAGAAGCGAGCACAGATGTGATCTCTGTTATCTTGGAATGTGGTGAGCAGACGCAACTAGAGCGTGACCAAAAGAATAAATTGGTCTCAGCAGTCGAGAAATATCGTTACTGCATCTGGGAGTATAGCGATTCCAGTGTGTGCCTGCCAGACTACGACAAGATGTCAGTAATCTATAGCGAGTACAGGACTACATATAACAGCTTTGAAAAGGCCTGTGCCTTTAATGGCCGTTAGAATATTTGAGCACCATGTTTCTGCCGCCGGATTTCGCTTCATATAGCGCCAAATCTGCTTTCCGAAGAATTGCTTGCTTTGTGTCCCCTGGCAAGCACTGCGCGATGCCAGCGGAGAATGTGACATGACCAACGGCTTTTCCTGATTCAACGTCGACAAGCGATCTTTTGGCAAATGCTTCACGGCATTTATCGACTTTTTTCATTACGCTGTCGAGATTGTCATCCTCAAAAATAATAGCAAATTCTTCGCCGCCATAGCGCGATGTATGGCATCGACTGTTGGAAAGCAGCATCAATTCATCTGCAACCAAGCGCAGAACGCGGTCGCCGCATTCATGACCGAATGTGTCATTGACGCGCTTGAAATGGTCGACATCGACAAATGCCAAAACGAACGGCTGCTGTTCATTTTCGAATTTCTTGATTACGATATCTAGAATTCGATCAAATTTTCGGCGGTTTGGAAGCCGCGTCAACTTATCACAATCAGCTTCATTTCTTGCAACTTCAAGTTCAGATTGCAATTCGGCAAGCTTCATATTCGTCTGCAATATCTGTTCCCGATTTTCACGAGTTGATTCAACCATCAAACGGGAAAGATCGAGCAATTTTTGAATTGCGATATCGACGCTGCCTTTTCCGCCTCGGATATTGTCCGCCTGTTTGATCAATGCGCTTTCATGTTCTATCGCATTCTCATTGCCATCGTTGATGATTTCCGAGGTGTTGTGAATTTGCTCGACCGCTTGTCGAATAATTCTATCGATCTGCTCACCGATATCGGACTTGAAATGTTTCCGGTAAATTTCGAGTGCAGATTGATCATTGAGCTGAAAAAGGGCTGCAACTCTATCCAGTTCAGCTTTCAGCTCCA
The DNA here is from genome assembly GCA_001650955.1 of Sphingomonadales bacterium EhC05. Lineage (GTDB taxonomy): Bacteria > Pseudomonadota > Alphaproteobacteria > Sphingomonadales > Sphingomonadaceae > Parasphingorhabdus. The sequence goes on along the minus strand of LXYP01000021.1, from coordinate 41,350 downwards.
TGTTTGACGAGCAAATATATTGCCAGGCAAGCTCTAGGTTTTCGGGTCTCAGTGAAAGCTTATGCTGTTCAAGAAAATTAGCGATCTCCAACAGCTGGGAATATTCACTATCTTCATCCGTGCACACTGGGCACGCCATTTTCTCGCCTTCTTCATTAAAGTAGGAGGTCAAGATGTTCTTGATATCAATTTTCATGTTAAGCACTCATCCTAGATCTTGGCATTCTGTTATAGGCATCCAACGCAGCAACTTTGTAGGCTTCGGCAAGCGTCGGAAAGTTGAAAACATTGTCGGATAGATAATCGATTCCGCCATTTAGGTTGATCACCGCTTGCCCGATATGGATTAATTCTGTGGCGCCTTCTCCAACGATATGCACGCCGAGTAGTTTTCGATCATTGAGGTCGAAAATGCATTTGAGCATACCCTTGCAACTGCCAAGAATATGACCACGCGATGTTTCCTGAAAACGCGCAACTCCGATTTCGACCTGGAAGCCATTATCTCTGGCATCTTCCTCCGACATGCCGATGCTGGCAATTTCAGGGATCGAATAGATTCCCAGCGGAAAACTATTCGCTGTATTTCTAATCGGCACACCAAAAGCGTCGCATGCAGCTTGCCTGCCCTGCTCCATTGAGGTCGACGCCAATGCTGGAAAACCGATAATGTCGCCGGCCGCGTAAATATGTGGCTGGGACGTTTGCAGCGTATCCTTATCCACCGATATCCGTCCGCGGCTATCTGGTTCAATACCCACTTTCTCCAAACCGAGCTTGCCCACTGACCCTACACGCCCTGCCGTGAACAGAAGCATTTCGGACTTCAGCTGCCGGCCATCATCCAGGATAACGGTCGGACTGCCCTCATCATCCAGCGAGATTTTTTCGATCTTTTTACCGAGACGAAGACTGATCCCACGTTCGAAGAGTTGATGAGTAAAATTGGCCACAATATCGTGATCGATGAATTCGAGAATTTTCTCTCGCGCTTCGATCACCGTCACGGGAATTTCGAGAGTGGAGAATATCGTCGCATATTCCAGACCGATTACGCCACCGCCGACCACGATGATACTTTTTGGTATCGGCAAATTGGCTGCGATGCTGTCGCTATCGACAACCGTGGTGCCATTGAATGGGATGCTTTTGGGACGATAGGGCTTTGTTCCGACCGCGATCAAGAATTTTTCAGCGGTCACCGAATAGCTTGTCGTTTTTCCTTGCACGCATTGTGATACGGCCAGCTTGTTCAGCCCGGAAAATTTCGCTTTCCCCTTGAGCATGGCGATGTTGTTGCGCGATAGCTGACTGTCGATAACTTCCACCTCATCGCCCAATGTGGTCGCCAAGCGAGAATTGATAGAAGTCTTGGTCATATCCGAACTGCTCCGCGAGCGCCCGGACTTGAAATATTGATCGCGCCAACCGGTGAGAGACAAGACTGATTCTCTGATCGTTTTCGATGGCAGGGTTCCCGTATGAACGGACACACCTCCAATCATTCTTTGATCATCGACAATCGCAACGGATTTGCCGAGCTTTGACGCTTGGATTGCAGCTCGTCGACCGGCAGGTCCTCCGCCAATCACTACGAAGTCATAATCAAAATCAGTCATGTTTTTTCCTTTTGCCATATGGTTAACGGCGGAAAGGGAAAAATCTTAAAGCGAAATGTTCACTCGGATGAAGATGACTTCCAATTTGAACGGAAATGCTCTCCTCATCTCGCTTCTACCGACACGTGAATTGGTTCGATTTCATGACCCAATTTGTCAATTTAGGTATCTAAATATCAGATCATCTCAGAAACCAGCAATTTTTATTGAAAGTGATAGCTTCTGCAACTAATGCGTCACATCGCTATTGGGTAAATTATAAATTTTCGGATTCATTCTGATACGCCCCATAGGCGATTTTCCCAGACTATTCGCTTGAGGAAATTTATGTCGATAAAAATGGAAAATAGCGATATTGAAGTTGAAAGTTTGATCAAAAAACTTGAAGATATTTTGACTATTCTCGATGATATCGGTCTCGCTATTCCTGCGATAAAAGTCGAAGAGGCGATCGCCGCGTTGAAACAGGCAGATACCGCCAGCCCTAAATTATAGACAGAATTTTACTGATGATTTTCGATCCATCCATTTCATAATCCAGTGCAACAATTCTAGACATCTATTGCAACTCATATATCGTTAGCACACATTTTTCGTCGATCTCCAGCGACTCTCTATCACAATTTTGAATACTGACTTGCATCAGGTCATGATCATTTTTGAGCTTGGATTTAAAAGATCCGTCCTGTGTCAGTTCAAACCCATTTTGGATTATCGCGGTGGTCTTCGCACGTACTGATGCCGCCTGATCGTCTGCTGTTTCCGCACTCATGGCATGAACAACCAGAGGATTGAACAGCAGCAATCCGGCGACCAAACGGGACGGCAGTTTTCGATGAAACGCTCGAAAGATCGATATCTGCAAGATAGCCGCCAACTCCTCGGCCGCTGAAACATAATCAGAGGCTCAGAATCGGTAACGGTCAAAACGGAGCAGATTTAACCTGCTGGTGCACAAATGCGACAGGGAGGACCAAATATTGCGCTTAAATTAGTTCAGCCCCAACAGAAGCTTCGCGAAACGCCCATGCTTTGATATCGCTCGCAACAATCCGGTTATCCAATCCACAAACGTCAATAACGCTGGACGTCAAGCCGCCCAGAAACTGTCGCAGATCAACTATTGTATATGGTGACCGATACGCATCATCGCCTTGAGCGGACAACATCCGATTGATGTCTTCGATCGTCAAAATGCTACACTGTTGATGCCATCGTTCCTCGACCTTGAGTGTCAGCAGTGCGGATAGGTCAGCCAAAAGAAAACATTTGGCAGAACCCACATCATCCAATTGCGGCTTCGCCAATATCATCTCGCAAATGCCAGCGAGCAGCGTATCTTCGAATTTGCTGATTTCTGCGACGCTTCGATCAGGCGTAGCGCCTATTTCGACATATTCAAAAGCAAGGCCCAAAAGCAATAGCTCACGCCATGTGTAGCGAACCGGATTGCCCTTGCCCGTGTTAACGCCAGATGGGAAGCCAAGGCGCTGCATATGCTGGATTCTGCCTCGAAACGCAGTCAGATTTGCACCTGCAATATTGTGTTTGTGCGTTAAGACTGCTTGCACTTCACGATACACAAACTCCACTAATCTCTCCCGACCACAGCTAAATTAGCAATTAGTGTATACCATAATCTGCCAGTTCAACATTGGATACTGTCAAATATTCTTGGCAAATAGTGCGCGCTTTATCCGTTATCTCAACGCAGTCACCGGACTGTTCAAGATAAGTATTACACTTAACGACCAGACCTTCATCCTGCAATATCGCAATCCACCGAGATGTTATGGCCACGGGCTTTTTCAGACCCTCACAAAGAGTGGACATCGCGACACACCCGTTTTCCTCGGAGGCAACATATACTTCAAGAAGTAGTGCCAAAGCCGGATCTCCAAAAATCTGACCATTGGGTAGATAGGATTCGCGCCTCCTCATCATGCGAAGCAATCGCTTCGCACAATCAACAACACTGAGCGAATCTTCGGAAATCATAGGAGCTTGATCTTTCTGAAGCTCGACCAATGGTTACTGGAAATAATGATGTGATCGTGCAAACTGATGTCCAGTTCATTACAAAGCATCTTGATTGACATTGTAAATTTCACATCAGATTTGCTGGGAATCGTGTCACCGCCGGGATGATTATGCACCAAGATTATCCCGCTTGCATCCAGCTCGAGCGCCCGCTTCAGAATAGACCGCGGCTGCACAAACAAGCGTTTTGGCGAACCGGTTCCGAATTCTTGATCACTGATCAAATATTTTGCGTTGTCTAGAAACAAAACACGCATCATCTCGGTCGATCTCGGTCCCATGCTCCCCTGCAGATATTTGATCAGTTTCTGATCGGTCGTTGATATCAACTTCTGCGGCATTTGATTCCGCAGCTGGGCCAAAAGCACTTTTTCAGTTGCCGTCAACAGTTTGACAACAGCCTCATTCGCTCCTGCTACTCGTCGTAACGCCTCTTCTGATACGCACAGCATACGGCCAATCGAGCCAAATTCGTTGAGCAACAATACAGCGAGACTATGAGCCTGTTCCGGAGCGACCGACGCTAGAAGCTGCGCCAGGGCGGATCGATCCCGTTCGCTTTCAACCTCTTCTGGTGGCAATAAGTCCCTATCATCAGAGCGATCAGCAGGGGGTAAGAAGAAGCGGCCTGCATAATCGCGTAGGCCAAAGGAGCTATCGATACATCCAGCAGTTTCGCGATATGACCCACGACCGCAATAGTTTGTAGCGAAACTACCCATAATGGCCAAAACCTGTTCGCACGGAGAGCGACTGCGAAGAACCCCACCCAAGCAGCCGAGTCAATAATTGCATGGCCCGGGTCCATGACCATATATTCGGCAGGCGTGAACATATGCACGACCGTGTCCGATATCGATGCGCCGACAAGGATCCCAGCGTGAATCCTTTCCGGAGTCCCTCCTCGGAACAATGCATATAGAATAGCTGCAACGAGGAGGGATAAATATAGCGCAATCCGCATTTTTGAAGAGGAACACGATGCACCAATTGAGTCAAGTATTGGACCATATTAGACCACAATCGAGAGAATAGCCGCGTCTTTGGCAGAAGCTTGAGCGGGAGGACATTCATGCAGGTCGCCAATGCAGTGTTCGGTCCCGATTTTCTTCAACTCACCATGTACACGCAACACATCACTGCTCGCATCCACCAACGCCTTCTGGGCTGAGGCCAGACGTCGGATTGCAACCTGCCCCGTCATAGCCGGTACCCCGGTATTCAACCGAGCCTGAACAAGTGTCGACATTAGATTTGATACGGAAACAAGTGCTTGGTCAATGGCGGCTTCAGTCTGAGGCACTTCGTAGCTCAACTGATCAGTGACTTTTTCGATTTCAAAAGACATATCTTATCCTTTCCGCGAAACGCGAATTTGATGAACAAATTTTAACGGTGCCTGTTGGCGGTTTATGCAGCCAGCAAACTCGAAAGAGACTGGGAGACGGATAAACCGATCAACACAATTGCCAAAATTCCAACGGTCAAACCGACAATGATGGCTATTCTTTGAACGGTTCCAAGTTCGCCTCCCGGTTCCTTCAGGATTTTTGGCCAAAGATCGCTTTCATGCGCAGAATTGAAGTCATAGGGAGTGGAAACTTCTTCCAGCATGAACGACTCAGACCGTTCGTCCTGAGGTTCTTGTGGGCCGAAACCATCGTCGAATGGAACACATACCGGGTCGTATAGTATCCGATCATAGGTGCCCGCAGCCCTGGCGAACATCAAAGCAGCTTCGTCCCGGGTCGCTGCACCCAACACACGTCGCGCGCTAACCAGGCGTTGGTCGACCGCCGGTTTGGAGATGTTCAAAATACGAGCAATTTCCTTCGAGGATTTTCTAAGGACAACAAGGTGCAAGCATTCACGCTGCTTATCGGTCAAGTTTGCCACGCGTGACAATTCTAACGCAATTTGTTCCACTATTAACGCCCCATCAATTTATCGCTAATATACAATTAGGCAAGGTCCTAGGCAAATGATCAAGTAAATTTCATTCTTTTATCAAATTTGACTATTTTCCAATTAGATAGGCTTCGAGATGCTACATAAGAGGTTAATTTTGATACTGTTAGACCGTTCATCAACAACACAATCTGCATTCAAGTCATCGAGAACAGCAGATTGGTGAACCTGTTTCGTCGAGGATTAGCGCCATGCAATACCCCAAGAATGAGCATTCCGATGCCGAACAGCGTATCGCAAAGATAGTTTCATCGCTGGAGCTTCTCCTGATCGAGCTTGACGCGCTAAACCTTGCCTTGCCAGCCGTTAAAATCGCCGAGGCAATCGATCATCTCGCCGAAGCCACAAAAGAAAATCCCCCAAACCAACAAGACTAATCTGATGGGTAAGCGGACTATAAAATAACTGTCATTTGGGTTTGACGCGCAGTGATAGAACCATATGTTGCGCATAAACATCATGCCTTGGCTGTCTGAGTAACAATCATTTCGATTAGAAATACCCAGAGAATATACAAAACCACTTTTTCATCGCTAACCCGGACTATCGTCAACTGACGATGGTCGCTTTGATCGTCACATATGATCTAACCTGTGGATATCAAATATGGCGAACAACTCTTTCCGCCGACAACGTGGAAAATGAAGATATCGAAGGGTGATTTTTCTTCCCAGGAGGCTTTTTCGAACCGGAAGCCATATCGACACCGCGGGATTTCGATATGGCCGCTCATTTGAACTGCGGTTTGTCAAATAATATTGGCCGGGAGAGTTAATCCTGCCTTCGATAATCCGTATATAATTTTAGGCAGTTTAAACTGCCGAGCTTGCAAAATTCTGCGCCAATCAACCCACGATGCGGCATTGAGTTTAGCACCGACTTGAAATGGGGACGGCTTTTTGTTTGCTGGTCCTTACTGGGCCGTCTCCATTCTAGTTCGCGCCAAATTTGGGCTGGCTTGTTTGGATATGAAAATCCTGCGCGTCAAGTCCGAACAATATCCATGCTGATAGCTTTGACTGCTGCTGACGTGCGATCATGCACATCCAGCTTCAAAAATGCTCGGCGCATGTAAGTATCGATTGAATTTTCTGAAATTCCTAAGATGGAACTGATTTCCGAGTTGGACTTTCCCACGGCCACCCATGCAACAATTTGCATTTCTCGTTTTGAGAGCGGCTTTTCAATTTCAAACAAATCGGGCGTGAGTTGACAGAGTCGAATATGCGACATTTGCGCAAAAATCTGCAGTTTTTCGCCAACTTCATTTGTCATAAGGTCAGGATGATTGGGTTTGCCAAATGACGCCAGCCCGTCTCTTCCTCGAGGGCCAAAAAGTGGAAAAATCCATCCATCATCAATTCCGACAGAATTTGCTTCGGCCTTCAAGTTCAAAAATTCAGACTTGTCAGATGTCAGCTCAGCCAAATCCGTCCACCGAAACGGCTTCGCATTTATCAAACTATTCGCATTCGTTAAATGCCCTTGTCCGATCAATCCATCGACAGCAAATTTCTGGAACTCTGCGTCACTCATGCCGCGATATCTGACTATCGTATCCGGATCAGTCGGTTTCTTATGGGGAGGTGGACATGCATAAATTGCCGATTGAAATCCAGCAACTGTGCCGACATTGATCGCAAACGACCAAAGACGAGCCGGCGATGAAATTCTACCCAATTGCAATAGATTATGTTCAAAAGTCACTCGAAAAATCTCCCCGCCTCATACAAGTCTAGCCAATTTGTCCCGATCGCAATGTCCCGGAAACACGCTACAGAAGCCTTGGTCTTCAAGTCTTTAGTTTTGCGTATTGATTGAAGTAAACGGCGAGCTAAGGGTAGTTTCGAATTTGTTAGCCAAGATAGTTGCCCATATAAGTTTTACTCTTGCGACGTAATTCCGTTACAAGACCGAATCACGAATGGATGTTACACTATTTTACCTGCCCTTTCTCTCGAATCAAAAAATTGAGGCAATAAATGAATGAAAACAGCGATCGAATAATACAGTGTGATACTGAAAAATCCGGCCAACTTGATGGTCTCCATTCCCGACTGGCCGAGCATATCAACGCCCAGAACCGTCTGCGATCTGACTATGTCAATCACGTTGATTTTGGCGAAGCTTCTTGGGATATCATGCTCGATCTCTTTGCTTCAGAATATTTCAACAGATCGACTTCGGTACCGGCATTGGCTGCCCGGGTAACGATATCGGAAGCGCTTTGTAACAGATATATAAATTATCTTCTCGATCAAGAAAAAATACACGCTAATCGAAACCCACAGACAATGGCAGTCAGGCCTTTTTTGGTTGCAGACGCGACCAAAGAAGGAATCAAGGCATGGTTGGATAATTGCATACACAACGCGCTTCAGATTTGAAGCACGATATTTGTCGCAAGCGAATTACCGATTGCTCCAGGAGTTTGGTAACGGGCATCTCGATGTGCACCTATATTCATCGTTGAACAATTCGACTGCCTCATCAGTTTTGATTACTGCCGGCCGCAGTTCTCCTGCATTTACGCTCTCCAGCAGGCGTCTCAGTTCTGCAATTGCCAATCCTGCTCGACTTTTTGTTCCTTCAGTTGAGAGATTGCAAACTGTTCCGGGCCTTCGAGAGATTGGATAGTCGACATCTTCAAGGGCCAACATTCAGCTCAGAGCCGAACCGTCTTAGTTATTTGTTGAATTGAAATCGAATTTTCTCCGCCGAGGAAATTAAACTGGCCACCGATTGATTTCGGCGCGCGTCACATTAACAATTTCGGTTTTCTGCCGTAATTATTAATATGGACAATTTGCGATCAATTCGATGTTAGATCCTAAGCGACAAAGATCCCGCTCAGCCAACTCCATCTCCAGTCGCCGAGCCAATAGCCGCACTGCCGTGAGGGCTGAGATATTTTTGAGACAATCCAACGTAAAGCTGTTCCGCGCGACTTTGTCAGATATTTCAATCTCTGGCTTCAAACTAGATAGTTATACTAATCTGGACGAAAACAAGTTGGTATTCATCACCCTACCTGGTTTGCAAACCCTAGGTGCGCATATCAAATGGGTCGACTATCAGGACTATGGATGCGAGTTTACCAACCCATTGCATCCTGCCGTCCTCGAACATCTTGTTTCCAAGTTGCAAGAATTTGGAACTGCAAACTGAATCCAATCAATCTTGGCAATGACCGGAATTGGGTCAGGGTAGTGAATTGACCGAATAGCACTGGTTCAATTGGGACGGATGGAAACAACTGACTGCTACAGCACAGGCACTGAACCGTCCGGCAGATATTTCATCATCAAAGGCGTTCCTGGATAGCTCATAAAGTGGCCTGTCCATAGCATCTGGCTTCGCGGGACTATGAATCGATAGGTCAACTATTGGCCCAGCGGCCAATTTATGACTGCATTTCAAACTATCCTGCAATCTGCCACAAAAACCGCAAAGGCTGAAGATTACCTGTCGCGGCCAGCATCTCACACTTTTGCACAGCAGTTTGTGGATCCGTCTACACCAAAGCCATTTTATCAGAATCTCCGGCTCGATATCTGCGAGAGTTCAAGGTCTTGTTTGATTTCGCAGCTGATCGTTGAGGTTGGGCGGCGAAATTGCGGCGCGATAGAGCGCGCAGACACCCAGATGCGAAGCTCACAAAATATTTGTTCGCAATCCACCGGCCTTGGCGTGAATAATGATCATTTGCCTTGGGACAGGCGAATGCCGCTGACCTGAATGATCAAAAGATGAACGGACATCCTGCCCAGATTGCCGTGAGCTCCAGCAAGCCAGGTGACTTTTGACAATGAAACTATCCTGCGTTTCGCTTTGGAAATGGGATGCAGTTATCCGAGAGCTCGCGCACATTCCCCGCAGTCAAGTCTGCAGCATGGGTGATAGGCTTAATGAGGCCATTGGTGGTGGAGGGCTGCGCTTCCCGCACGCAGTTTCTACCTGCGGCCTTTGCCTGATAAAGAGCCAGATCAGCGCGGTGCGTCGCCGCACGAAAGCTCTCGCCGTTGCCGATCATGGCTACGCCGAAACTTCCGGTAACCTTGCGGTTACAACCAATTTCCGCATATTCAATAGCTGCCAATGATAGTCTCAGATGTTGAGCCACAACGATCGAATCGGCCTCGTCGCTCACGTTTAATACAATCGCAAATTCTTCCCCACCAATTCTTGCGACAATTCCTAATTGGCTGGTGATCGTGCTGATAATCGACGCAGTGCGCTTTAAAACCTGATCGCCAACATCATGACCGAAGTCATCATTGATCCCCTTGAACCGATCCAGGTCAACCATGATGATACTAGTGTTGGTTGTATTGTTGGTTGTATCGCTCGTGTCGATCTTGGTTGAGACGAACTTCTCCAAACCGCGACGATTCATGATACCCGTCAACGGATCAATTGTAGATGCGAGCTGGTGTTTCCTGATGATGTCGGAACCGGCCATAATTATCATCGTCACACCACATGTCAGCCCACAGAGCACACTCGATCCATATAAGAGTGCTGCATAAATTGAACTTCCGTAGCTCTCCGGAGTGTGGATTGCGCCCAATAGCCCGTAAACGATGAGCGGTCGTAGAAAGTAAGTGGCGCATAGCAATGCGAAAAGGACAAAAAATGTGTGATGCAAAACGCCTTTGCGCTTTTGCCATAGCAAAGGCAGCGCGATAGTTAAGATCACTCCTGCGGTAATAGATGATGAAATCGACCGCCAAACTATGTTCGGCTCAATCCAACCAAACCAAAATAAGGCTATTGAGCCAAGTCCAACCACAACCCATATCAATGCAGAAGAAACCTTGGCTTCGTGACGCGAAAAAACTCCCGCGACCAAGGCAATGCTGAAACCCCAAAAAAAGGCTTTTGCGATCATATCTACAAGGGCGGTATCAAATAGGGAACGATTTACATCGACCAGAAATGCAGCAAGACCGCTTGCATAAGCGATTGCGAGCCATCCTGAAAACCGCTGCTTCCGATCATAGTGATAGATTGCTGCAAAAACGCTTGAGAACAAACCGAGGATCAAGATCATGGTTCCTCGGAAAATAAGATCGGACTCTAACATCTTGATTGTTAACGGCAGCACAGCGGCCAGCTTAACGTCGGGCCTTAATGAGTTCCCAATCTATCGGCTTCCATCGCGGGCAGGCGTCATTCGTCCGCCTTAGCGCAAATGATCACGGCTCGCTTGGACATTGGCCGCGCGGAAACAGATCTGCAGGTAACGATAGAAAAGCTTCGGAAGATTTTCAGCTACAAATAGCGCCCGCTGGTCATTGACCTGTTTCAATTTCAGATATTGCGAAATTGATTTCTTGCAGCCGATCACCAGATCGCGGCTCCGGTATGCCTTCATCCGATGCCATTTCGAGTTCTCTCTCGTCAAAGGCCCAACGCTTGAGAAGCTCAATCTTGATATTGTCCGGCATTGTTGTCGCCATGAGCTTGCCAGGCGTCTCAAATATACCCGATGGATCGGCCAATGCACGTTCCGGATCAATATGATGATCGTTGAACTGGGTGTGCATCAAATCGAGATAGATACGCCGGTCAATATAAGCCTTGATCTCATCTTCGCTCGGGAAGACTTTACCGAAGGCATAATATTCGCGGTCGTTGGACCGAACATAGATTTCACCGCGGTAGAGCAACTGTGCATCACCAACGGCATTCGTCGCATAATGTGCTTCTAGCGCCTGCTGTTCGTCTGGTAGGCCGTGAACATGAACGTCATCGCCGGAATATCTGGTCAATATTCTGATTGCTCTGTTCTCGTCAGATTCGTCCCATGTGCGAACCCAGAGCAGCAGGCCGCCTTTGCGTAACTGTGATTCAATATGGTCGGCGTGACGCTGGCCAAGGACACGGGCAATAGCTTTTCCGATCACGCCGCCAGTTCCACCGGCAATCGTTGTTGCCAGGACAGCGGCACTGATTGCACCCCCTGACGCAACGACCGGGATTAAAGCAGCCAGAGCGCCGACATAGATTAGCCCGCCGATCACGCTGCCTTGTGCATCGCCCAGTGATTCGGTTGCAATGTAAGCCGTGGTTGGAACCGCGGTATTATCTTCCAATTCTGTCACCGAGGTAAAGCCGTGACCAAGCTTTCCCCGCACAGCTTCATCTGAAGCTAGCAAACTCAGATCGGCCCGGTCAAAACCGTTAGTAAGCAAATCATCAATCGCAGCTTGCAAATTCTCTTCCGAATGGAAGATTCCGACTGCTTCTCTGACTGCACGACCTTGTGTATCGACCATTGTAGATCTTTCTTTCTAAGCTTTCCGTCCGACTATCAACTGACCTGCAACCGTTCTGCGTGGCGTTCGAAAGCTGGCCGGTGGCATAAGAATTCAGCATTTCTGATCCCAGCCATCTCTCCGAAGAAAACACAGGATCCTTCAACCATGGCCCTTCAGCAATCAGTAAAAGCCCTTAAAAAGGCTGACCGCAATGCCAGTTCTAAGTCAGCATCGTGGAGAATACGTAGTTACAATGCGACCGGATTGCTGTGTGTTGAACCTATGGTGATTTGATGAAGCCATTTGTTCCTCCAATTTAACGACACCAGCATGGAGTCCGTGAGATGAAAATTAACATGCCCGCCCTTAGCGCCCTGCTTATTGTCTCTATCTCTGGCTATGGTTGCTCTGAAGAATCTGAGAAAGGCCTAACCGAAACCGAGGCCGCAATTGAGGCGCGGGAGAGCCTCAATAGTGCAGGACAGGATGCTCAAAAAGCAACCGCCGAGGCACTGCAAGACGCAAAAATGGCGGTTGTTGCTAGCAAGTTGGCCGTCTGTTCTGAGGTTCAAAAAGACAAGGAAGCCGCAGCGCAAATGGCGTCCAACGCTGAAGCTGCGGCTATCAAAGCACAAACAGATATCAAGATTGCCAATGCGGTACTTGGGGAGGCGATAGATGAAAATGCTCTCAAGGCTGAAAAGCTTGCGGAAAGCGCAGTGATCGCAACGCGCAACGCGGCACAAAAAACGATCGCATCCGTGGAAGCGGGTGTACAATCCGATCTGGCTGCCGCCAAGGCCGCCGCTCTTGATGCGCAGAAAGCCGCTATCAAGGCAGCAGCAGCTGCTGCAGATGCGAGCAAAGCGGCCGCGGCCGCTGCGAAAGAATCCTGGGAAAAGGAAATGGCAGACAGCAGCGAGGATGGATAACCGGCCAAAGACCTAGGATGTGCCTAAACTATGAATCGAGAGAATCGGAAGCAGACGTTTCAACAAAGCCGTCACTGTGCAGATGAACCACATCGACAAGGACCAAGCAGATCAACTTCTGCTTTTGCGGCTATTGCTGGTGACGGATATCTCCAGATCAATGGCCACCTTTAGCAGAGGCGGATCACGACATATTCCGTTTCTATATGGATATTTACGAGTGTGAGAGTTGATCATTTCGATCTATTTCAATTGCAGCTTGAACATCGAAACTCTGAGGTTGCTAATCATGTCGGAAATTCCAAAACGCTTTCATGCTATGCAACTGGAAAGATCCGGAAAGCCGCTTCGGAAAATCACTCGGTCGATTTCTGAACTTCATTCGGATGAGATACTGGCCGAGACGCTCGCTTGTGGTGTTTGCAGAACTGATTTGCATATTCTTGACGGAGAAATTCCATCAACAGCCTATCCCATCGTGCCCGGTCATGAAGTGGTTGGGCGTATTCTAGCAATCGGCAATGACGTAACAGGCTTCACCGTTGGTGAGCGGGTTGGCATTCCTTGGCTAGGTCACAGCTGCGGGCGTTGCCGCTATTGTCGAGATAGTCGCGAGAATTTATGTGACCAACCTGAGTTTACAGGCTGCACACGTGACGGCGGTTATGCGAGCCATATTATTGCCAACGCCCAATATTGCTTTGCCATACCGGAGCGGTTTTCAGACGCCGAGGCCGCGCCGTTGCTTTGTGCTGGCCTGATCGGCTGGCGGGCCATGCGGATGACCGAAGCAGCACAGAGAATCGGCTTCTATGGTTTTGGAGCGTCGGCTCATATACTGGCACAGATTGCCGCCTGGCAGGGACGAGAAATCTATGCATTTACACAGCCTAGCGACACCGAGGGACAGGCATTTGCAATGGAAATGGGTTGTGTCTGGGCGGGTGGTTCCGATCAAATAGCTCCTGATGAGCTGGATGCCGCAATCATATTTGCGCCGGTAGGCGCGCTGGTTCCCGCTGCCCTCAAAGCTGTTCGTAAAGGTGGCAGGATTGTCTGTTCTGGCATTCACATGAGTGATATTCCTGGTTTCCCCTATGCAGATCTTTGGGGTGAACGGAGCATTGTTTCAGTTGCCAATCTGACCCGAACCGACGGGACGGAATTTCTGGCCGCAGCCGACCGGTCGGGGATCATTCCGACGGTCGATATATATCCTCTTTCCCAAGCCAATAAGGCGCTGAAAAAGCTCCGAGATGGACATGTCAACGGGGCTGCCGTGCTGGTTCCCGATTTTGACGTCTGAACTTATTCGATAAGTTTATCACTTAGCTTGCACTCAAATAGACAATATAGGCATTAACAAGATACACGGTGAACAGCGCGATGCTGGTCCATCCGACGGTTCGGAACAAACGCGTCTTGGGTCGATAGAGCAAGCCGGCAATCACCACACCAGTCATCACCATCGCCGCCATCGCCGTTGCGACATGAATCGGTGACGCGGACTCCAGCAGTGGTGCCTTTAGATATAGTCCGTCCTCGACCGCCAGAATGAGAATGTTAAACAAATTACTGCCCAGTAAATTGGCGATCGCCATATTTACTGATCCTTGCCGCAACGCCGCCAGAGATACGGTCAGTTCGGGCAAGGAAGTCGCTGCAGCGACAAAGATGGTCCCCATGAAACCGCGGCCGATGGCCATCCGATCCGCAATTTCGGCACCAACGACCGGAAGCAGCGATCCGCCGATCAAAATGGCGATAGCTGCATAGGCAACCGTCTTCTGTGCTTGGCTTAGGGATTGCTCAGGCAATTCTTTTGCAGCTTCCAGCGCCGCGCTCTCTCTAAGCTTGGCTTCGTAATTGTAAATCGCTCGGGTCGCGATGATGTAAAGGCCGATGATCACAAAGGAACCGACGCCCAGATGGCCAATAGACGGATTAATCCCGAAACCGCCGACCATCATGGTCAACCCGGCAAAACCGACTAGCATGATCCCGAAACCAGCGGACAATATATGCGCTTGTCTCGCCTGACGATAGACGGATTCCCCGCGAACAGCGAAATCGAGCACAACCAGCATGACAAGATTGAACACACAGCTGCCAAACACAGCGCCGACAGCGATATCAGGTGCATTTGCCAAGGTGACCGAAGACACGCCCGCGGCAAGCTCTGGCAAAGAGGTAATCGAGGCGAGTAGAATCAATCCGACCCATTCATCCGACAGACCTTTTTTGGCAGCGATGATTTCGGCATTTCGGGTTAGTCGCGGACCAGCCGCCAGTATCAATATCGCGCACAAACCGAACAAGACCCAACAAAAGATCAAGGTCGTCATTTCAACTGCTCGGTCAATATATCTCCCTCACGACCAAGGGAGCCACGGTAGCGTATCAGTTTCCAGATTTCGGATATGACCAATCCGGAAAGGGAAACCAGAAAACAAATGGCTAATTCGTTGGCACTAAGCGACGAGACGCGAAAGAGTTGCTGACCGGTTGGCGTGTAGATAATGACCAGATGAAGAGCCGCACTGGCCAGAATGGTTGCTATCAAGAATCGATTTCGAAAAGGATTTGATCGAAAGATCGATCGTTTCTCCGACCTCACAGCGATTGCCTGGCCCAATTGCAGAAATGTCAGGACAGTGAACACCATGGTTTGCCAATTGTCTTTACCATCGATCAATGACCAATATTGCATTGCGAGAGTTACAGCGGCCATGAAACCGCCATAAAATAGGATATGGATCCACAAATCACGATCAAAAATCCCTTGCTCTGGCGGGACAGGTGATCGATTCATTACATACGGCTCAGCTCTCTCAGCGGTCAGCGCAATACCGGGCAATCCATCGGTGACGAGGTTGATCCACAATATTTGAAGCGGCAATAGCGGAAGCGGCAAGCCCAACAGCGGCGCGAAAAAAATAGTCAGTATTTCCGCCAAATTGCATGCAAGAACATAGCGGATGAATTTGCGGATATTGTCATAGACCCGCCGGCCTTCACGCACTGCCCATACGATCGACGCAAAATTGTCATCTAGCAAAATCAGATCGGATGCATCGCGGGCTACGTCAGTACCGACCTTGCCCATGGCGACACCGATATTGGCGCGCGACAATGCGGGGGCATCATTGACACCATCTCCGGTCATTGCCACAAACTGGTTTCTATCTTGCAAAGCCTCCACAATGCGGATCTTTTGGGCTGGATCGACACGTGCGTAGATTTTTATACCAAGAACATGCTGGTCAAAATTTTCGTCTGTCAACCGCGCAAGTTCGGCACCGCTCAGGACTTGATCATCGCTGTCAGCAAGACCAATTTGCATTGCAATCGCTCTTGCCGTTTGTGGATGATCACCGGTTATCATCACGGTCTCAATGCCAGCGGCCTTACAGGCAGCTATTGCCGCAGCGGATTCAGGCCGCGGCGGATCCTGCAAACCGACTAGACCAATGATCTCGATATTGCCGTCAGTTTCGTCGGAAGCAGGCAATTCTTGCGATGAACGTCGCGCAAAGGCAAGCACACGCATTGCTTGATTTGCCAACGCATCGGCTTTTTCTTGCCATTTTGCCGAAGCGGCTAGAATAATTTCCGGCGCGCCTTTGGTGTAGGCGACATAGGCACCGTTATTTATGTGCACAGTAGTCATGCGTTTACGCGCCGAGCTGAAAGCAAATGTGGCAACTCTGGCCTGACTTAGTTCCAGTTGTTGCCTTTCATAGCCATTTTCCAACGCATATTCTGCGAGTGCCAGCTCGGTCGGCTCTCCCTGAAGGATGATGCTGTTCTCGTCGTCGCGCGCACCTTCGACTTCGCTGCACAAAGCCATGGCGGTGAGAAGCTCGTCTCTGCTATCCGTCACCATATCGACAACATGCATTTTATTTTGCGTCAACGTGCCGGTTTTATCAGTGCAAATATAAGTTACCGAACCCAGTGTCTCGACGGCAGGCAAGTGCCTGATCAGCGCGTTGTGACGCGCCATCTTCCGGGCCCCGACTGCCAGCAGCACGGTCACAACCGCTGGCAGCGCTTCGGGCATTGCAGCGACCGCAACGCTGGCCGCGGTCATGAACATGAGCAAGGGCGGATGGCCCCGAAGCAAACCCACCGCAAAAATGATGATGCACACAAAAACTGCTGCGACAGCCAGTTTCCGGCTTAGCCGTGCGAGCCGCTTTTGAAGAGGCGTCAGCACGGTCTTTCCACTCTGCATCAGAGCTGCAATCTTACCGATCTCAGTTCTTCCACCTGTGGCAATGATCAGACCGCGCGCCTTGCCACGGCCGACTGCAGTTCCGCCAAACGCCATGTTTTTTTGATCCCCAAGGGGCAAACCGCCATGACTTAGCGCCGCAGAATTCTTCTCGGAACTTAACGACTCTCCTGTCAGCGCTGCCTCGTCGATTTCAAGGTCCGTAACATCGGTCAGACGCATATCTGCAGGCACTTGCCCACCGGCATCTATTTGCACCAAATCACCGACAACCAATTCGCTTGCATTGACCTGGTTCGACTTGCCATCTCGGATGACGGTGACACGATTCGGCATCAGCTGTTTCAATGCGTCAATCGCCTGCCGCGCCCGCAGTTCATGAAAGACACCAATCGCGGCATTGATGATAAGAATGGCGGCAATCATGGCCGCATCACGAGGTTGTCCGGCAATCGCGGCGACTACCGCAGCTACCATCAGAACAATGATCATCGCATCTTTGAACTGACCGATGATCAGGCTTGCGATGCCCTGTTTTCGCTGAACCGAGATAATATTCGGACCATCATCTGCTAACCTCATTCCGGCTTCTTGGCTCGTCAATCCGAAGCGCAGATTGCTGCCGAGTTCGTTCGCAGCCACGTCTTTAGAAGTTGTTGTCCAAGCAGGTGTCAAAGACAGATCAGGAGCCTCGACTGACAGCGGACGACGGCCGAACAACCTGCCGATCCGCCAGCTGCGTCCTGGAAGATAGTCGTCAGCCACTCCGTTTTCCTTTTTAGACTAGTGCCTTCGGAAAAGCCGGCATCTCATGGTTCAACCTCGGCGACCATGACGGCATAGTTTTTGCCGCAAACTTGCATTTCAACTGAACCTTTTTTGGGCCGGGAACATGCTTGGTAACGGCAAGAAGATGTTCGACAAACCAAGCGGGCAAGTCCCGGCTCAATAACATCGCGTGTTCATCATCATGGGCTTGGGATTGCATTATCACGCCGAACGCCCGGTCAAACACCGGCCCCATATTGATCGATATGTGCATCAGACTTCTGGATTTTTCCGGTACAAAGAACCTGTTTGCAACGTGAAGCCATTGATCGTCCCAACCCTTCGGTTTAAAGCGCAGGCAGCATTCCGCCGGATTGTCGCTCTGATCACAATGGGATGTTTCGTTCGTCTGCATAAAGCCTCCAACAGGCGTCAAATTATGAGACACAGCATCAAGAAAACATACGTAAACACCCTGATATTCAGGTAGAAACCCGATCAGCAAATCTATGCTGATGGGATATCCAACACCAAATACCGGCTTGGCTTTTGAGCAATAGTGGCTCGATTGCGCGATCATGCCGACGAAAGAACTGGGGGACATCCAAAAGGCCAGTGTCGGCGTCTAGAATAGAGCGGTCCTGCCCCTCGTGTCTGCTCTTTGTGCGCAGACGGATATTGGGAAAACCATTTATAATTCGAGAACGGATCAAAAGGGACCAGTCGCACAATCTCTTCAAATCGGGATTTGTTGAATAACTGTCATGGTGTAACTCTCTTTCATTCTGGCTCGAATAATGCCTTGAGAGCAGCAACGCAGGATGGAGCGACCATGAAAATTACCAGCGAAAAATTTCAATTCACCGGCAGTGCCGGACAGATATTGGACGGACGACTGGAGCGTCCTGCGTCCGGACCGGTGCGCGCGATAGCGCTATTTGCACATTGTTTTACATGCACAAAAAACAGTCGCGGTGCGGTTCGAGTTTCTGCCGCATTGGCCGCGCAAGGCATTGCGACATTGAGATTTGATTTTACGGGCCTCGGGAACAGCGAAGGCGCATTTTCCGACAGCGGATTTATATCCAATGTCTCTGATTTGGTCGCCGCTGCCAACGCCTTGCGCGAGGGGCCGGGCGCTCCTGCAATTTTAATTGGTCATAGCCTTGGCGGAGCCGCTGCGATCGCGGCTGCTGCAAAAATTGAAGAGATCAAAGCGGTCGTTACGATTGGCGCACCGTTTGACGTTGATCATGTGCTCGGCCAGCTAGGTGATGATTTGGAAAAAGTGAAGACGCATGGGCAGGCAGAAGTTCACATCGGCGGGCGCCCATTTGTCGTCAATCAGGCATTTCTGGATGAGGCATATGACCAGCCGCAGGCGCAGCGTTTGGCCGGGTTGAACAAAGCTCTGCTGATTTTGCACGCTCCGGATGATGATATTGTTGCTTTGGACAATGCAAGCGCGATCTTCCAAGCTGCGCACCACCCCAAAAGCTTCATCGCGTTGGACGGCGCAGATCATTTGCTGACAACCAAGGGTTCCGGTGAATATGCAGCGCAAATCATCACAGCTTGGGTCCAGCGATATCTTCCCGCGCTTGAAGCGAGCGACGATGCGCCAGAAATGGGGTTTGTCACCGTCGAAACCGCCAACGGCAAGTTTAAACAGATTATCCGGAGCGGCAGCCATCAACTGATCGCGGATGAGCCGCTGTCTTTCGGCGGGAGTGATCTGGGCCCCGGGCCCTATGATTATTTGCTGGCGGGCCTTGGTGCATGCACATCAATGACAATTAAAATGTACGCCGACCGAAAAAATATTCCACTCG
Source organism: Sphingomonadales bacterium EhC05 (assembly GCA_001650955.1). Lineage (GTDB taxonomy): Bacteria > Pseudomonadota > Alphaproteobacteria > Sphingomonadales > Sphingomonadaceae > Parasphingorhabdus. The sequence goes on along the minus strand of LXYP01000021.1, from coordinate 21,691 downwards.
AGAAAGTAACAATCGAACTTGAACATTCCCGCGAACATGTGGGAGATTGTGACAGCTGCAATAATCAGGAAAATCGCATCGATGTGATTGATCGTACGATTTCATTGAGCGGCGATCTCAGTGAGAAACAGCGTGAAAAGCTGATGGAAATTGCGGATAAATGTCCTGTCCATCGGACATTGGAAAACCGGATAGATATTCACAGCACATTGGGATGATCATATTGCGCCTCCATATGGCTCGTGTCAGTCAAGAGCGCAAAGGCGGAGATCAGATTCTAGCGGGTCTAAATCGAATGCACGCTCACGACATGTCATATCCTCAACGAATATCCGGCAAGATCAAACGATGTTGAGCAAAGCCGGCTGCCTCTGGGCGAGTCCCGGCGGCCTCAACCAGGCTTTGGGTTTGAGGTCTAGCAAGCAGCTGCACCCAGCTTGCACTCGGCTGGCAATCAAGATAGTTCTGTTGCTTGCAGGAAAATCCTGAGGAGTAAGCATGGGCCGAACCGCGGAACGACTTCATGGCCTCGATTTTCTTCGTGCATTGATGATGAGCTTGGGCCTGATCTTACACGCTGCGCAGATATATCTGACCATGCCGATTGTCGATTATTATTGGGACGATGCCAGGTCACCTTTGATGGATGCGTTGCTGATATTCATTAACACCTTTCGAATGCCGGTCTTTTTTCTGCTGTCGGGTTTTTTCGCCGCGCTGCTGATCGAACGTAGAAGCCTCGCCGCAACATTCAAAAATCGATATCAGCGCATTGCCGTTCCATTCTTGGTGTTTTTGCCGCTTCTCGCGCTGACAATGACCCCCCTAAGAGTGGTTGGTCGTCATGTGATGGAGAAGGGGCATTTGGGTTTTGATTGGAGCCTTCTCCAAAGCAGTCATGAAACTTGGAACAACACGCACAATCTCTGGTTTCTATATTATCTGATCCTCCACCTAGCCGCGCTTTGGTTGCTATATACTGCCTGGCAGCGCGTTTCGCGGGATCGGCGACTTCGAATCGCAAACCTGTTTCGGAGCCGCTCAGTTTATTCCAGCGCGGCATTTCTGATCGTTTGCTTTGGTTTGGGGATTCTCGGCAGCACCGAGCAAGCGGGCCGAGTGAGTGCAAATCTGAGCTTGATGCCAGATCTGAGAGTCTATCTATATTTCGGTCTTTGCTTCTTCCTTGGATGGGTACTCTATGACCGTATCCAAGATCTGAAGGAGCTGGCGCGACGATGGAAGAGGGATATGGTCATAGCAACCATTCTGCTGGCGATAGCTTTGGCCAGTTTTGCCATGCAGGGGGATGCGGTTAACCCCAGTTACATGACTATGCATATAGCTCTTTCACTAGCCTCAGGATTTTCAATAGGCTTCTACATGCTGTCATTCGTCGGGCTGTTCAGCGCGAAGTTTCAATCTCTCAACCCATGGGTTCGATATTTTTCGGACAGCAGTTATTGGATTTATCTGTTCCACTCGATCCCCGTGGTGGGGATTGCTTTACTCCTGCATGACTGGCTTGTCCCTGCAGAAATAAAATTTTTGATTGTCTGCTTAGGAGCCACTATCTCTTGTTTGGTTTCCTACCAGCTGTTCGTCCGCAATGGAGCAATAGGCCAGTTGCTAAACGGGCAAAAATACAGCTCTGTTCCATGGAGAAGTTGATCGTCTTTTCAGTCCTGTGTCCTCCACGGCAACGCGGAGATAGGAACCCGAGATTTGTAAGCGATCCGGGCAGCCTATATGCTCGGTCTAGGAAAATCTAGAAACTGGAAGCGTGGATCGGATCAATATGTGCGATCCCAATTGTGCGCTTTGAGAATATGACGGTCACCAGGCGAGAGTCTGCTTTGGGTGCAAAAGCAAACATTAGGAAGCCGTAGCCATTTTGCTTTCTGCTGCGGTATCGTAATTCTCACGAGCTTCGTCGATACTAGCAAGATTTTCGAGCGCCCAGTGTCCCAATGCGTTCACGGGTTCACGGAAGGACTCTCCCATCTTTGTCAGATTATATTCAACTTTGGGAGGAATTGTCGGATAGTAGGTCCGATTGACAAGGCCGTCACGCTCCAATTCGCGCAAAGTGCGACTGAGCATCCGCTGTGAGATTCCCAGATTCCGTTTCAATTCATTGAAGCGCAGGATGCCATATTCGGAAAGCGATATGATGACGAGAACGCTCCAACGGTCCCCAACTCGGGTCAAAACCTCGTTGATACGTTTGCAATTGGGGCATTGCTGTGAAACTGCTCCTGAATCCGGCATGGTGGTTCCTTTCGTGTAACCGAGGTTCATATTTGTGCCCTCTTGCGGAAGATTTCGGTTCCCAATATATCGTCAGTCACAAATGTATACTGCATAGTATATGGACTGACAATAGGAGTTAAGAAATGACCGACAAGACCCTGATCGAACTTTTGAATTGGCGCTATGCCACGAAGAAAATGGATCCGGCAAAGGCCGTTCCGCAGGAAAAGGTTGACGCAATCGTGGAAGCGGTTCGCATGGCACCGACATCAAGTGGTACCCAGCCATTTGAGCTTATCCTTGCAACCAATCCAGACGTGCTAGCCGAAGTTCAAGCTGCCGCTGGCGATCAGTCACCAGTTACAGATGGTTCTCATCTTTTGGTTTTCGCCGCATGGGATAATTATACCGACGAGCGTATCGACGAAGTGACCAAATTGAATATCGATGCGCGAGGCGAAATCCCGTTGATTCACGAATATTACGGCAATCTGAAAGCCAGTTACGTGCCCCGCGAAACAGAGATCAACTACGCGCATGCAGCCCGCCAAGCCTATATTGCTGTAGGGATAGCTCTGGTGGCCGCCGCCGAACAGGAAGTCGACAGTACGCCGATGGAAGGATTTGATCCAGACGCTGTCGACAAGATACTGGGGCTACGAGAACGCGGCTTGCGCTCAGTTGTCCTCTTGCCTCTGGGCTATCGTGATCCAGCCGGTGACTGGCTTTTGCCGATGGCAAAGGTGCGAAAGTCGCGCGAAACAATGGTTACGCTCGTCGATTAGCATGTCGGGAGTTCTCCATTTAAACCAAGCAAACGCGACTTCAACAAATTCCAAATTTCGAGGAAAAATCAATGGCTGTGTCACATGGCGAAAGTTGGATCGCATTGGCGATTATTGTCTCATCGGTTTTAACGGCATGGTTCATGAATTATCGCACGCCCAAGGTTCGAGCCTTTGGCACTTTGCTCGCAGGATTGGGGTGTCTGGCAATCGTCCTGTGGTTTGCAACCATTTTGGGTACCGGCATATTGGACAATCCGAAACCAAATCAGACACCGATGGATTCGGCCAAGCCAGCCTTGCTTTGGATGCAGGCGTCCATTGCTTTAGTGGCTGGGTTGATGCTGCTGATCGCCGCCTATCGGCAAGCCAAGAGTGACGAAGGGCTGGAGTTGCCGATAGAGAACCAAATTGATCGCTTCGGATTTGTGTCGCGCATGATACATTGGACAACGGCGATATTGTTCATCGCCCTCATTCCGATAGGTATTTTCGCGTCGATGATCCCAGAGGATAGCTGGTTCCGAAATCATTATTATGTCGTCCACAAGACATTGGGTGTGCTGGTTTTTGCACTGCTGATCATTCGATTGTTCTGGAACACACGATCAAAGCGTCCAGCGCTAGATGCTTCACTCAAACCGGCCGAACATCGATGGGCACATCGCGTACATATCTTGTTGTACATGATGATGATCGCAGTGCCTGTGACGGGCTACGTGATGACCAGTTTTCATGGCTATCCAACCTATTTCTTCACACTGGAAATTGAGCCATTCTGGGGCAAGAGCGATGCTTATATAATTTGGGGTACGTTCCATAAATATATATTACCCTATCTGCTCTATGTCATATTGGGCGCCCATATATTGGGGGCGCTGAAGCATCATTTCATCGACAAGCATGATGGTGCCTTGAAAAGAATGGTGGGATAGGAAACTCGGGAAAGCCAGGATCGCCTGGTGTCCGCTTCAGGGATATTAAGGAGACTACGCCGGTACTCGCTTGAACCAAGACAGCAGGCTCTGCTCTAAATGGATACTGGCAATCGCAAACAAGGACAGTAGTTTTTGGTTTAACGGAGCCCAGATAGCGGCCTGATTGAATTCGGAAACATGATGATGAAAGCGGTCAAGATAGTCGATAAAAAGCCGGTGCTGGTTGATGTTCCTGAACCCAGCGGCAGTGGCGTTAAAGTCAAAATTGTATCATCTTCGATTTGCGGATCAGACATCCACATGATCGCAAAAGGTGCCTTTGGCGATCACATTATCGGCCACGAGTTTTCCGGCATAGCTGAGGATGGCCGGGCGGTAGCCATCGAACCGATTACAGGTTGTGGCCTTTGCATTGCTTGCGGCGATGGACACCGCATCCATTGTGATGCAGGAATCTACGTCATGGGTGTTTTGGGAGATGGCGGGATGGCAGAATATGTCTCGGTTCCTGCAGCCAATCTTGTTGAGTTGCCCACCGGTCTGGATATTCGCATCGCCAGTTTGATAGAACCGTTAGCAGTGGCAGTGCACGGATTAGATCGTGCCCATGTGCGAGAAGGTGACAGGGTGCTGATTGTCGGAGCTGGCCCAATCGGACTGGCGATTGGGGCGGCCTTGCGTGGTCGTGGCCTGCCCTATGACATTATTGCACGGCATGATCACCAAAAGATTGCCGCCCAAAAATTGGGGGCAGGTCATCGTCCGGATGGTCATTATGATGTCGTGATGGATGCGGTTGGCAGTTCTGCCTCCCTGAAACAGGCTGTACAAATGGCCAAACCTATGGGCCGTATCGGCTTGGTGGGTGTCGGTTGGGAAACCATTGGCCTGGCCCCGGAATTTAGCGGCAAGGAACCCATGTTGATTCCTTCGATGGGTTATAATTGTAAAAGCCCGAACCGAAATTTCGAGGAGGCGGGAAAGATATTGCATGAGCGCCCGGATATTTCAGAGGCAATGGTTTCACACCGTTTCCCCCTTGAGGCGGTAACAGAAGCTTTTGCGACTGCCGCGAACAGAGCCGCAGGTGCGATCAAAGTTGTTTTCGATATTGCCTAAAGGAAAACCAATATTGGCTTTTGGGGATGTTACGGACTTTGAAAAACGCTACAAGCTGATGAGATGGATATCTACAAACGTGATGCTGTTTTACCAGATTGGGAACCTGTTCCGTGGACCATGGGATCTGAGGCCGCTGACAAACAGGAACAAGGGTTTCACGAACGCGCTCTAAAACAGATTATTTGGCAAAAAATCTTATGGGACAAAATTCCCGAGAGCGGGATATTTGGCCATCAGATGAACTTTCTGCAGTCAGAAGATATCAGTTATTTTGCATCTCTCGATGGCGAAGACTTGATCTTGATAGACAATATCTGGTTTGGATTTCCCGACCCTCCAAGGTGGGGCGTGGCGTCTCGTCCTACCGGTGAAAATGGATTACCATGGCAACATTGGGGGCATTTTCCTGATTTGCCCGAAACGTGGCAGCTAGAAGACAAACTCTAATGCCCGCTTCTCTATTTGGCATCTGTCAAGTTCCTTGGTTTTTGTCATTCATCTGGGTCACGCTTCTCTCCGCAGTCTTTGGTTAAAGCTGCATGCATGTATAAGATCGGTGAGGGAGCGCCTTGCTTTCGGGCGCGCTTTGTTTGGCGCATCGGACACTTGCGGCATCATCCCCATGTCAACGTCCAGATGAGGACGCTTCTTCCTATGGTTTGATCAGGTTGATGTCATGCTATTGCCTCCTGATCATTCCATTGGTTCCGGGTTCGGTCGATCCACATCCGGTGGAGGATGACGGCAAGCTTGCGCGCGACAGCAACGGTAGCACGCCTTCGTCCCTTTGTGCGGACGAGGTGCAAGTCCCATGCTTTGAGCGGCGACATGGCGCGTGATCGGGTGAGTAGGGAGTGTGCTGCTGAGTAGAGTGCTGATCGCACATCTCCGTCACCAGCTTTGGATATCCGTCCCTGATTATCGCTTTCACCGGACTGGAACCGTCTGGGTGTCAGACCAAAATGTGCGCCGACAAGCCGGGACGATGTAAATCGTAATGGATCATCAATGGCAGCCTTGAAGTGCAGCGCTGTCACCGCACCAACGCCAGGAGCTGTCATGAGCAGCATGCAGACCGAGTCTTGTGCTGCGACTAACTTCACGCGCCGGTCAAGCTCCTGATAACTGGCATACAATACTTGCTACGCATCCAGCATCGGCACAAGCGCAAAAACAAGAGCGTCATCTTCATCAATGATAGGCCTGACCACTTCTGCAAAACGATTGTGGGCTAGAGCAGATGGTAAGCGGACACCGAAGACCTTGAGCAGCCCGCGTATCTCATTCTCCAGATCAATGCATCGCTTGAGCAGTGCTTTACGGCTCGCCATTAGTGTGCGGATATGATGGCTCTCAGTGCTCTTCATGTGCACAGGCCGATACCAACCAGAGCAGACCACCTGCGCGATTCCGCGTGCATCATTCCGATCCGTCTTCCATTCGGTTCTCGGTGATGCCCCGCATCACCTGCGCTTCCTCATCATAGCCAACAAAGCCGCACTGACATGGCGCGCTTCCATGCAAACAACATCAAAGCCAGCGGCCTTTAATCCATGGAACAATGTCTGGCTCATCGTCCCGGCCTCAAAGCCGATCCGTTCTATCGGTTTGCCAAAGCTGTGAAGGCACTCCGCAATCTCGCTCACTTCACAAGCCAGCGCCCGCTCCATCACAATCTCGCCATCACCATCAACCACGCACAGCGCAACAGAACGCAGCGCCACATCCAATCCTGCATAATATCCCATCTTCTTATCCCTTCAGTCGTTGGTTCAAAACCAACAATCTATCGGGAACTCGACTCGTGATCATATCCACCAATTACGCATGCTTTCGGGATGGAGCAGGCAGAACACTGATGTCCGCTTTGGGAGTGGAGAGCGAAATGGCGGTTTTTCCCTCACCGAAGAAGATTCGGAACATAAATACGATGATTTTCGAAGACGGCTTGGCGGCCAGAATCGAAGATAATGGTTAAGCTATTTGATCCTGCATATGCCTGACGTTCGATGTTCAGTAACCTTGGACCACAGTTCGTCAACAATTGTGTAACTAAGCAACTCTCCGAAAATTAACATCCCTTGCTCGAGCTGACAGCGCGACAAGCGAGATAAACTTAGATTCCAAAGACTAGTCAGCTTGCGATATGAAACGATCGGCCAGAATCATCCCCGCAGCTTTTTCCGCAATCATGAAAACGCTCGACTGAATATTCCCGCTGATCGGTTTCGGGATGATAGATGCATCGACAACGCGAAGACCGTCGATCCCCCGCAGTCTCAGTCGTATGTCAACGACAGCATCATCATCAGATCCCATGCGACAGGTACCGGCTGGGTGATATGCAGGAACCGCATGCTCAAGGATCGTTTCCGTGAGCTCTGTGTCCGATTTAGGTTCACCATTCGGCAAAATATAATCACCCATATGTGCAAGAAACGGTTTAGTTTTCAGCAGTTCCATCGCGAAACCAACACCTCGCTTGAGGGTTTCAAGGTCCGCATGCGCGCTGAACATCGGTGCATGAATATATGGTGGGCTTTCCACATTAGCGTCGCGCAGCCGAATTCGGCCTCGGCTTTTCGGGTAGCTTGCATTCACTTGTATCATGAAACTGTCGTCTGAATGAGGCCGCAATCCCGTCTCGGTGCGTTTCAATCCATATGGTGCAAAATGCAGTTGAATATCGGGTTTGAGGACGTCCGGCGCTGATCGGATGAATGAGATTGCTTCGTAAGAAGCCGCACTGAGCAAACCGCCGCGGTGAACCCACCAGTTCCATAGGTGAGTAGGGACGTTCCAGATGTGGTTTTGCGAACTTATGGTTTTGGTTTTCGAACGCACGAGAATTTGCAACGCGGGATGTTCATGCAGATTCAACCCGATTTGCGGCCGGTCAGCGATGATTCCGATGTTCAAGTCGGCCAGATGGTCAGACGGACCAATTCCTGATCGCATGAGTATCGCAGGCGAGTTAATCGCACCCGCGCTGAGGATGATTTCCTGTCGACTGATAGCGCGATGGACAGCGCCCTGATAAAGATATTCGACAGCCGATACCCTGCCTTGCTCGCAGATGAGCTGTTGTACCGGAGCATTTGCTATTATGGTCAGATTGGACCGAGAACGCGCTGACTTGATGTAGCTGGAAACACCAGATGAGCGCCAGCGGCCGTCATTGCTGGAGAGCAATATCGCGGCACCTTCCTGATCCCCGCCATTATAATCCCGATTTTCAGAATAGCCTGTTACCTCATGCGCCCGAACAAACGCATCGCTCAACGGATGGGTTCGCGACAACCGATGCAACCGCATCGGTCCGCTCTCGCCATGTATGGCGTCAGCCTGAGTGATATGCTCGACTTTCTGAAAATAGGGCTGCACATCGCGCCAGCTCCAGCCATCACAGCCATCACAGCCATTCGCTGCCCAGCCATCAAAATCAACTGCCGCTCCGCGAACATAGACCATGCCGTTAAGTTGACTTGTACCACCCAGCATTTTGCCGCGCGGCCAATCCTGCTGGATATCATTGCGGCTCGGATCCGGTTCTGTGCGATATTTCCAGTCGTAACGTTTGTTACCAACACCAATCGCCGGACCAAGCAGCGGAATGTGGAATAAAGGGTTTTTGCTCCACGGCCCCGCCTCCAACAATAATATTTGGTTCCGTCCATCTTCACTGAGCCGATTGGCGAGTACACACCCCGCACTGCCAGCACCAATGATGATGTAATCGAACGTCATTGCCAGGCACTCCCAATGCACGACCGCTTATCACTTGACATTTTACATCCTGTCAATTCTATTTTATCCCATCAATTCTCAGACAAGCTCGTTTCGTCAATCTCTGGAGATGTCCTCAGAAAATGCCTAATAGTCAAGCTACAAACAGCAATTCGTCAAATAGTTCATCAGCACAATATACGGAAAGCTATTTCACAACTTGCACGGGCTTGGGCCTCCCAGCCGAGCGGTTACTTGACATATTAGACGCACCAGAAATGGCGTTCAAGAACCCGCTGCACCGTTTCAGTTGTGACGCCATTTTGGACATGATTGCTTACGCTCAAGAACAGACAGGACATAAATCTATTGGCCTTTTGGCCGGAACAAATTTTAGACCGTCGACATTCTTGGACGTTGGCCAAGCATTCATATCTGCAGAATCTTTGCGTCACGCGCTGAAGGTCAACGCCAAATATCAACGACTGACTCAACAATTTGGACAAACCGGATTGGATGTTGATCGGAAATCTGCACGCGTCACATGGACACCATATATCGAGGACCCCGAGCGGCTTCGGCCGATCACCGAGGCCGTATACGCAGGTTATGTGTCGATAGGTCGCTGGCTGTTGTGGCATTATAATGAGGATGCGCTGGTCGTCTATTTCCGACATTCTAAGCCATGCGACCCAGATCCTTGCGCAGAATATTTCGGCTGCGAAATAAAATATGATCAACCGTTTGACTGTTTGGAGTTCAAAGCAGGACTTGCCGATGTCGCCCTACCTCAAGCCAATCCAGAGCTTCTCAAAACCCTCGAATCCCGGCTCGATCGGGCGCTTAAAAATCTCGAAAACCTGGATCGGATGACCAACCAGGTCCATCAATGTATTCTTTATTCCCTCGGCCAGATGCCAGTCAACATCGTCGATATCGCTCGATCGCTTGGCTATTCTCCGCAGGTCATGACAAGGGGGTTAAAAGACGAAGGCTCTTCTTTCCGGGGTATTTTGCAAGAAGTGCGACGGCAAAATGCAGAATTTTACCTCAAGGCAAATCGCAAGTCGCTGGCCGATATTGCACTTGCGCTTGGTTACAGCGATCAGACTGCCTTTACTCGGGCCTATCGCGGTTGGCATGGCGTTCCGCCCTCGCAAACTCTCCCCGCATCATGAGCGATGATCGCACTGGATCGGATGCAGCAGCAGATAAATTTCTGGTCGCCAAAAAATCAAACTGACTTTGCGAATAGTATAAACTGTCAAAGCCATTCGACAGAAACTGTCAAGACACGCCTGTCATCCTTCGATAGCAGCATGGGTAATAAATGGTCGCAACCATAATTTTAGTTATTTTTGAGGGCGCTATGACTTCTGCTTCTACCCGCGATTTTCCACATCATGCAAAGAGCTTGTTCCGGAAATGGCATGGGACAAGCTCTGCAGCGGCCCTGATTGTGAGCCTGACGGCTGGCCCCGCTTATGCCCAGACCAGTGATGAGGCGCCAACAACCGAAATCGTGATTGATAGTGATGATGTGGTCGGAGATTTCACCTTCACGCCTGCGGCGGGTATCTCGCCGGTGCTGATCGGCAGCGACGGATCTGTGCTTTTTCGCGCCACCAATTTTGGTTCGAATCGCTTCATTGCGGATTCTGCTTCGCCCAATTTGATCACGCGCACCTTTCCCAACGCGGAAAACCCGATCGACGCATCCCTTGGCGGCAGCGTTGTGCTGGCAAATTATTCCGTCGCTGACATCGACAATGGATATGCCATATTTGGGGAAGTGGCAGCTGATGGTCGCCAGCTATTTTTGGGATTGTTTGACGATGTTGGTGACAATGATCCGCAATCAGATCTGTTGGGCCTGATCAACGGCGGAGATTTTTTTGATCAGGGCAATTTGTTCAATGGTGCCATCCCGCTGATCAACGGCGACAATATCGCCCTGCTCATCTCCGACATAGCGAATGAGGCGACCCCATTTCCAGGAGTTTTCAATACAACTAACATCGTCGCCATAAGCACTGATTTTGGTCAGTCTTATCGCGAAATCTCAAGCCTTGAAGGCAGCACTAGCCTCCGCTTCGCCAGCGAAGACCGAATATTCGGGAGTTTGAATAATGCGATCAGCTCAGCCAATAGCGCCGCTGTTGATCAAATCGTTTTTTTCGACACCGGGCTCGCCAATAGCAGTGCTTTTGGTCAGGTCGGTCCAAATATAGGGGGATTCACTTATGGAGGATATTCATTCTTTACCTCCACCCCTGGGATCGCCGCTTTCGGTGAAGGCGCGCAGTTCGTGGATCGGGCCTTTTCGGTTGTCGGTGATACGGGCGTTTTCACGCTCAGCAATGTCGAGACAGCGCTTGATGGCACGCCGGGCGACGATTTGGTCACGCAGGCGATTTTTCTCGAAGACCTGACGCCCGGCAGCAATAGCGAAATCGCGCTGCTGGTGATTAACGCGACCAGCGGCACCAGCATCGGCGATGTCCGTTTTGAGTCGGTGGATGATTTGGTTCTATCGTCCACCGGAGAGGTGTTTTTCGCCGGCCGTGCCCGGGAAAGTGCGACCAATTCCGTGCTCCCCATATCCTATTGGCGGATCGACAATCCAGGAATGGCCAATCAAGTGATCGTGCCGGTGCTTGCTCCGGGAACGGTCCTGGATACTGTTGAAGGCGGGCAATTCACTATCGCCGGCCAACCCACCGGGTTTACCGAAAGATCGCTGTCGATCGATACAAGTCTGACGGACGGGAGGACACAGTTGCTCTCGGTCAACAGCGAGGGACGAGTCGCCCTATACGCCCAACTGGAATTGGCTGGCGGCAATGTGATCGATGCACTGGTTGCCCAATCCAATGACGGAACATTCTTCATTGTCACTTATATTGGTCAGGATGTCGAAGTCGATGGTGTCACCAGAACCGTCGAAGATTTCACCTTCCAATTTGGATCCAATGATATTGACGGCTTTGGTGACGGCTATAACGCAGATGAGCAATTAGCCTATCAACTGTTCTTCACTGACAGCAGCTTTGCCGTTGCCCGAACCAATTTGAACGGCAATGTCGCCAATCCGGACATCACCAACTATCTGTGGCGCGGCGACTGCGGCGATGACGAATTTTCGACCGTGTGTCGTACCGGCGGAGAAGACGCGAGCAATTGGGTTGATCGCGACGATATTGACCAGCTGGCCGACGGTCCTCCAGGCACTGATCCCGGACCGCAAAATGCGTTCATCCAGGGTGTCGATGTCCGTATCTCGGTCGCCGATGTCAGCATCGATCGATTGGAAAGCGATGCCAAACTGACCTTGCAAGATGGCCGCACGCTGACGCTGGCAGGTGGCGGTGACATCAAGCAGCTAATTATCGAGAACGGCAATATTGTTGCAAATGGCAGACTGGACAGTGAGATTCTGCAACTGGATTTGGGCACGGTCACAGCCAACGACTTCATCACGGTAGCAGATAATCTTGACATCAATGGTGGACGGCTGGCTGGCACCGGGAGCATTGATGTCGGCGACGATTCGGCAATTCAAACCAGTCTGCCGCAAGCCAATATTTCCGGAAATGTGGTGTTGGCCACCGAGCTGCGATTTTTTGCGAATACAGAAGTGATGATCGAAAATGCCACGCTCGATATTGAGGCAGCAGGTGAACTGTCGCTCAACGACGCTAGCAACCTCACCATCAAGGCCTCGACGATAACAGGTGCAGGCGCGATCATGGCTGATGGGGCGAGTGCCTCGATTACTTCCGAGGGGCTGAACTTTGTGTCTGCACCGATAATCTTTTCCGGCGCGGATGCTGCTCGTCTGGTGAAATCGGCTCCGGATTTTCTGACCATAGCAGACCGGATATTGAGTGTCAGCGATCTGCAGTTTCTCAACACAGAGAGTCCCAGTGATATTGTCATCAACAGCGGGGCCGGGATCGCAATTAATCCTGGCGCAAAGCTGGAAATCATTGATGGCGGAAAGCTGTTCGTCGAGAGTTTTGTCGAGGTGAAGCAAACGCCCGGTTCTTCCGGGTCCAACGGCCCTGCGCTCAGTTTTGCTGCGGGATCAAATCTTGTAATCGGCGCATTTGGTACGCTGAACGTCAAAATGGGATCAGCCGCCGATTTTGCGCTGAACGGAACGAAAATTCACGGCGGCGGCCTGTTGATCAACCAATCCACGTTACGCGTCACGGACAGCGACTTTGCGGTGGTCTTTGCCAATCTCGGAGATGCTTCTTTTTTTGGCAATAACCGGATTGAAACTAGCTTTGGCGCCGCCGAAAACCGCCGACAGGATGATTTGTTCCGGCGCGGAGTCGGGATCGCGACCGGCGTTGATATTGGCGAAGGCGCAGGCCCTGAGCTCTTCGCTATCTCCGCGCTGCTCACCAATGTTTCGTTCTTTGGCGGAGACAATTTGATCGAAGGCGATGGCGTCGCGTTCCTCATCGATAGCCAGGTGAAAGGCGGAACATTGCAGTCTACAGCACCCACGCTGGTCGCCGGTGATATCACCGTGACTCAAGCCGGGCTTTTTTCAGTTTCTGGAAGTCTTCTTGATAATAACGGCTTTACGGTTTTGGCCACGGCTCCCGAATTTAACGCAGATACCCCCTCGACCAGTTTGATTGGCGATGGTGTTGTGAGACTGGATTCTACCGATATCGCCGGGCTGGTCTCGCCGAACAATCCACAGTTCAAATTTGCCAATTTAACCAATCGACTGGGCCAGGATTTTCTCTCTGCTAACCCATCCATCCTCACCAGCGTCGCGCCAGTGGATCCGACTGCCGGCGGCTTTCTGTCGATAGAAGATAGCAACATCAAGGACCTGACCTTAGTAAACGACGGCTCTGCACGACTTGATAGCGTGACTTTCAGCAGCAATGCGGCCGTGATCAATCGCGGCCTGCTCAACCTTGCCGGCCCGATTTTCAACGACAATATCGATCATGGCCTCATCACCAACACTGACGGCTCACGGCTGCAGCTAACCGGAGCGTTGGTCGTGGATACGCGGATCGACAATTTCGGACTGCTGACGGTTGGCGGAAGCGACCGAAACATCAGTTTGGCAGAACTTAATGTGCTGAGTTTAGACAATAAGCTTGGTCGCCAGTCGGTCCGCGACGGAGCTGTGCTCACCGTTCTGAAAGGCAATGCGCTTTCCGCTCCTGAAAGCGCGGCTGCTGTGGGAGCCGCTCTTGGCGTTGGCCTGACTGGCCTCTGGTCCGTGGACAATGGCCAAGTGGCCTTGCAGGACGGGAGCGGCACCAGTCCGATGATCAGCTGGATTGCTCCAAAAGCCTTTGTCGAGCTTAAAGGCTCGGGCCAAATCAACAATCTTGGTCCAGCAATCACCGGTTTGCAGCGCGTCGATGGTATTTTGCGCGCCAATGATAGTATCTTATCTAGCAGCTCATTGACCGTTGGTGCGACTGGCAGCGTTACTTTGGATGAAGCCCGCGTTACCGGCGCATTGAATATCGAATCCCTCGGAATCTTGCAAATCCAAGATTATCAATTCGATACGGCCATCGTGAAAGGCAATATTACAATAAGAAGCGATGCAGACCATGACTTTCAGCAACGCCAGTCAGGCAGTCTGATAGTCGACGGCGGCAGTGTCTTCATTGATCGTCGCGGTATCGAAGAGCGGGTTGATAATTTCTCGTCTGTCGTTTTGCAGCGCGCCGGACTGCTGGTCGCCAGGGATGTCGATATTCAGATAGATGAGCTCACAATTGAAGGCTCTGGCTTGTTGACGGCACGCAATTTGAACGGCAACAGCTTCACATTAGGCAATGAGGCCGAGGCCACGATCCGCAGTGCGGACTATAAGCGGATTTTGATCGGTAACTCCAGCCGGATTGACTTTAGCGGAGGGATTACAGCCGACAATGTGATTGTTGAAGGCATTTTGCTGGCGCGCGATCCGGGAGAAGATTCCGCCGCCAATGATTTGATACTCAGCCCGTCGATAGGAAATTTGACCGTGCGGGCCGGAGGATTGGCAACGTTCCAGTCCAATGGAAATGGCCGAAATGTCAAAATCGATAATCTGAATGTCGATGCGGGAGGACTTTTCAATCTCAGCGACAGCTTTTCCTCGATTGCCGAATATAAAATCGGCAATATCAACGCCAACGGCAGTGTCAATTTCAATGAACGATCGCGGTCAGCACCCGCTGCAATTCAGCTTCTAAACAGCGAGACATTGGTCGTTGGCAATGAAGCTGTCGTAGATCTCGGTGAGGTTTCAGCCAGCTTCGACAATATAACCTTAAGCGGGATGTTGGACAGTGACAGAAGGTTGGCGATCCGGAAGAGTCTGACGGTCCAGCAGGGCGCGCGTTTGAACACAGATGTCCTGGTTGCGGAGACGATTTCCGATGCTCCGGTTGTTTTAATCAACGAAGGAGGATCGATAGACGCGAATGCCTTTGAAAATGAACTCGCCATTGATGGTTTTGTGATCCGGGGATTTGGTGAATTCGATATCCTTGGCGGCGCGCAAGTGGCCAGTCTACAACTTGGTGATGGAAGTGGCCGTAGAGGCAATTGGGAGCAACGGGGCGATCTCACCATAGCCGGCGATCTTCAAACGAGCCGTGGCAGCAACTTCATCATAAGGCAGGGTATTGGCGCCACGCATGGTGATATGAAGGGCAATATGCTGGTCAGGGGAAATGCATCATTTGGTGACATGGTATCCATTTCCGGCATTGCCAATATCCGAGGAAATCTTTCGTCAACCGCCGGCCGACAGGGCGCTTTTGGGGCATTGCAGATCGCAGGCAACGCCTTTTTTGACGCTGATTTTACTATCAGAGATGATCTCACGATCGGCAAAGATATGCTCCAATCCACCAGCCAGGGAATAGGTTCGTCCACATTGGTTCGTGATGACGCCGTGATCAATGGTTCGTTGACTATCGAGAGGCTGAGTTCCCTCAGCGCAGGCGGCGATCTTATCGTCAATGGTAATATCGTCTTGAATCGTTCCATTTTTGGAGACCCTTTCGACTTTTCATCTGTGAATGTGAATTTGAAAGTGGGCGGCAACTTTTTCGCGCGTGGAGGAATTGACCAACGGTCAAGTGCGGGGGCGCCATCAAATCTGGTATCGGTCGCTCAGATTTCTGGAAATGCGACAATAGCTGGCAATTTCAACATTGGTTCAGCATCCACCTTCATGGTTGGTGGGAATTTGACCGTCAGTGGAATGCCTCCGGATATGGCGGCACTGCCCGCGGCAGCCGCCTCATCGGTCATTTCCGCGACACGTCAATCGATTGCGCCACTGGCCAAATCGGTCGCGGCGGATATAGCACTGCCAGCTACCGCCGTTCCGGTACCCCAACCGGTCGAAACCGCCCGGCAAACCAGCATCACAGAAACCGCAACAGACCGAATTTCGATCACGGTGGATCAGTTGCGGCCCAATCTTGTTGAGTCCATGATTGTTGAAAATGCTCCGCATACTCGGCCTGTTATGATTGCAGAAAATCAAGCGCAGGCCGAAGATGAAAACCGCTCGGGTGAACGCGGTGGCCTGGGGCAAACGCTTTTGACAGATTATGCTCCAGGAGGCCCAGCCGCCGCGGACCTGCCGGGAACAGTGGATATCCAGCAGATATCCGATGAATCTGCCGATCCACGCGCCCCCGGAAGTGATGCCATGGGTCCTGTCGATGCACTGCAACGGGTAACCACGACCAGCCAAATGGACATGGAAATGGGTGTTGAAACAGAGGATGGGTTAACCCGCATGGACGGGACATTGGTGGTTGCTGGAAACGCCAATATCGGCGGAATATTCGAGTTGGGCGCGCTAGGCATGGCTCAGATTGCAGGCGACAGCATTTTCAACCTGGCGACGATAGATGGCATCTTGACCGTGGAAGGTGATCTGACCGCCGAAACATTGATCATCAACGGCTTTGCCCAGTTCGATACAGGCGTTGTTGGCGCCCTGACCATTGGCAATGGCGCAATGCTATTGGCCAGCGATATTCAGTCTACGGGTGATTTTGTAAATTTGGGAACTTTCCAGCTGGGTAGGCCGGGAAATGGAGCCGGTGAGTTTCGTGCTGGCGGCACCTTCCGTCAGTCCGGCATTTTCTCAGGCATCGGCACCATCAACGGTGATTTCATTCAAGAGGCCGTTGCCGGCGGTCCTTCCGCCGAGGATATCATATTCAATCCAGGATTTTCTCCCGGAATCGTCAATATTACAGGCGATGCCATGTTTCTTGATGGAGCAATCTTCATGGAAATTGGTGGCCTGACACCTGGGCTTGAGCATGATCAAATCAATATTGGCGGATCATTGGTTCTGGGCAGCAATGCCACCGTCATCGTCGACTTGCTTGAACTCGGCGATGGCAGTGGTATTTTTCTGCCGCAAACCGGCGATGAGATCATATTATTTACGGCCCAATCCATCTCACCGGACGACGTCGAACAGATCAATTTCGTGGTGCAGGATGAATTGCCATTGGGCTTCACCGTGGTCCCGGATATCATGCAAAATGCCGATGGCGAGATTTTCCGGGTTTTACGTGGGTTCAACGGCTCTGAATTGACCACTCTCGGCGGTTTGGATCCCGCACAGCTTGCGGTTGCCGGTGCGATTGACTTTCTATCGACTGCGGAATCGGGAGTGCCTTCGCCCGAATTGTTCCAGCTTGCGATTGATTTGCAATTTAGCGAAGACCTGTCTGCTCAGCTCGCCAACCTGACTGCGCTGGGCGGAACAAGCTTGTCCGCATTGCAGAGCAGCGCTTTTCAAGCCGGTAGCTTCGGCATAGGCTTCGCGCAGAATAGATTGGATGTCCATGCCGACGGACTCCAGAGCCCTATCCGCCAAAAAGCCGCTTCAGGTAAACCGGTTCAACTTGCCGTCCTGTCCCAACCAGCGGCCAATCGCAGCGCCGGTTCCGGGTTAAACAATGCAACACTGGCGTCTGTGATGACCCAACAGGTCGAACATAGCGGCGGACAGGCGTTCGCCAGTGGCGACGGTGCCACCTTCCGCATCATCGGCAGTAGTTCCTATCATTTTGGCAATAGCGATTCCCGTTTGGGCACGGTTGGCTTTGACGAGGATGGCTGGTCCGCCAATGTCGGCATCGAATATGAAACCGCTGGCGGAGACGTTTTATTGGGTGCGACCGGGACTTTCGGAAATATCAAAAACGAGCTGAACGGCGATCGCGGGGCGGTCGAAACAGACAGTATCGCGGGCAGTTTATACGGCCAATATCGTGTCGGCAACATAGCCATCTCAGCCGGCTATAGTATCGCAGACCTTGACATCGACAGTGAACGGCGGGTGCTCGGAGCGACAGCCATGGGCGCCACCAACGGCGCGGTCCAACATCTGTTTACACGAATCAGCACCAATATTGTCAATCTCGAAAACTGGACCTTCGGGCCCGAGATCGGTCTTGCGCATAGCGACCTCGAGATTGACGGCTATCGTGAAACGGGTGCAGGCGCATTGGGCCTCATCCTTCCCGCGCTCAATCCAGAATCAACCCGCCTGAACCTTGCTGCTAAAACCGGTTATCAATTTGAAAACGGTAATTGGTCAGGAGGCCTGAGGCTCAAAGCTGGGTATCAGATCGTTTTGTCGAGCGACAATTTCACAACCGCCCCGCTCGCCTTCACCTCCGCTCCAGCGATAAGCTTTGCAAATCCACTACGTCCTCTGCAAAATGATGGTGTCGATCTGGCAGCCGATTTCTCGCTTTTGAACAAATCTGGCTTGGGTCTTGCCATTGGCTATGATGGCCACTTCGGAGAAACCGGCCAAGATTTTCACGATGTCAGTTTCCGTCTCTCGATCGCTTTTTGATAGATCGTGAAAGCGACAACGCAATGGCATAGCGGTAGCCGCACTAGCCAATTTCGATAAGCGACTGACAGATGATGTCTCGTTGATCAGCTGAAAGAGCCGCCCAATTTCGCTTAATTTTCGTCGATAGTTTTGGCTTGTTGAATGTTAGCTTCAGGCACATCGAGATCTATGCCATTTCAGCCGCATATTGGCACGGACAAACCATCTCTGGCCATCCGCAGCAAGAGTTTCGGTCAGTTGAGTCATGGTTATATAGGGATTGAATGGGAGCATTTCGCTGAAACTTGGAGACACCAAAATTTGGAAAAAAAGTGGTGCGCGACACAGTCTGTCGAGAACGGGTCTCAAGGGACAAATTCCCTGATAATGGAGATTTTACAGGGAATTTCCGCTAATATTGGCTGTTCTTGCACCATCTGCCCCTCCACAACCTTTAGATTACTGCGCGATACAGCCGAAAATACCCTAGTCGCATAACAGGGAATTCAAAATGACCAAACAGGGAACCAGCTCCCACAGAACAGGCAATATGGATTTTGGAAACAGCGATTGCAGCGGAACATATTCTTGATCCTGAAAATTCTAAATTTGCGCAACAGGCACACAAATTTTATGTGAGTCTGATCAACCACTTGCTAGTTTAAGAAAAAAATTCTGGACTTTTCGGACTGACGTCCTGTTATATAGGTGTCAGTGCTAGAGGGTCGGTATAACCGAACGATTAGACGTTAGGACAACAGGTGGGCATTGCGACCCATCGGTCACATAGAGCTCAGTGGTCGGTATAGCTGACCCGCAGTAGCACCTCAGGTGATGGACGATCGGATGGCTTAGGCCATATTGAGCGATCCGCTGATTGGGGATCCAAATCTTTTATCATTTTGAAGCGCTGCACATACACGCGCTGTTCTTGGGGGTTTGTTATGTCTATCGTTATTACCAAAAAACCAAAGAAGGGTTCTTCTGGTTCCGTTTCGCCAACTGCAAGTTCTAAAGGTGCTGTCAGCACGAACAAGAAGTCTAGCATGTCCTTCACAGGAAAAAATAATCTTGTTCCGGATTTGCAGGTCGAATGCTTGCCGATTGAATCATTTAAACCAGCCCACAAAAACTTGCGTAAAAACGTGCGGCAGCAAGTCAAACGCCTATTGCCATCGGTTTTGGAATTCGGACAAGTCGCTCCCATTCTCGTCGATGAGAACCTAAAACTGATTGATGGACAAATGCTATTGGAAACATTGCGAGAGCTGGGTGCGTCCCATATCAACTGCTGCAAAATCAGCCATTTGACCGACGAACAACTTCGGCTGCTTCGTATTGCCCTCAACACGATCCAGACGAAAGCAGAGTGGGACCCACTGGAACTTGGCGCTGAACTCATCGAACTTGATTCGATGGACTTTGACTTGTCCATAACTGGGCTTGAGATAGCCGAACTTGATTCATTGATGTTGCTGCCCGGCAAACTTGACCAGGAAGATATCCCGGAAACACCGGATGATCCGATATCAAAGCCAGGCGACCTTTGGCATCTTGGCGAACACAGGCTCTTTTGTGGTAATGCGCTGGACGAAGCGGCATATACCACTGTCTTGGGCGCCACCACCGTGCAGCTCATTTTCACAGACCCACCTTACAATCTCAAAATCAAGAACAATGTCAGCGGTCTAGGAAAGGTCAAACATGATGATTTTGCCATGGGCGTTGGCGAGATGTCTGATGAAGAGTTTCGGGGCTTCCTCTCCCCTGCCCTTTCACTAAGTGCTGACCGGAGCGACAAAGGCTCGGTGTTCTTTGTCTGTATGGACTGGCGTCAGATTCACAATCTGCAGCGCGCAGCCGAGCAATCCGGTCTACATCACATCAACACCTGCGTCTGGGATAAAGGCAATGGCGGTATGGGAGCACTTTACCGTTCTCGCCATGAGTTTGTTGCAGTCTTTTGTACCAACCCTGTGCCAGCGATCAACAATATCCAACTGGGCAAGTTCGGGCGCAGCAGGACCAACGTCTGGCAATATCCCGGCGCCAACTCCAAGGGCAGTTCAGCGAACGATGCACTCCATCTGCACGCAACGCCGAAACCGGTTGAACTGGTGGAGGATGCCATATTGGATGTCACAAAGCCCAAAGCGCGTGTGTTGGATCCATTCATTGGATCCGGCACTACAATTCTCGCTGCAGAGAGAACGAACAGAATTGCTCATGGTATCGAACTGGAATCCAAGTTTGTCGATGTTGCTATTATTCGGTGGCAAGAGATGACCAGTAAGAAAGCTGTTCACGCTAGCACCGGCCTTCCGTTCGGAGAGGAGGTGCAATCATGAGTATCGAGGATCATCAGCCAAGCACACCTTATGACGTCGGTTACAAAAAGCCGCCTCAGCAGCATCAGTTCAAAAAAGGGGAATCGGGCAATCCGAAAGGGCGACCCAAAAAGTCACTCAAGCCGGATATCCCGGATGATTTCCAAGAGCTCATAGCAAGTGCTTTACTCGAGCCCGTGATGGTAAAAAAGAACGGAAAGCAATGCGAGATGACAAAAGGCAAGATGCTCGTTCAACAGCTAGTCAATGATGCAATCTCGGGGCCAGCCAGCGTGAGAGTTCAGATCTTCAAGATGCTCGATGCAATGGGTATCTCGCAGAAGGCAGAAGAACGGTTCGATCAAAAATTAGCTGCATTAGCCGATCAGGATTTGTGGACTCCTGAAATGGAAAAAACTCTCGAGGGGATTGAAGCAAAGTTCATAGAAGAGGATGATGAAACTGGTGATACCATTGGGGAATAGATTGATAACGCAAGAACTACTCAGTGGTCGATCTGAACTTGAGAATGGAAAACATAGTCCCACCATCGCTATCTTCTATGAGCTAACGATTGCGTCATCGGCCCGTTCGGAGTTCGCATCGCGTGAGTTTCTTGGTATCCGCTATATCCCGAAAGCGGATGGTGTGGATGGCTCCTGATCGCGGCGT
>LXYP01000020.1 GCA_001650955.1 Sphingomonadales bacterium EhC05 | reverse complement strand
AGATCATGCGGATCAGACCCTTCGCGCAGCGCCACCTGCAACCGATCGCCATCGCGCGACAGCAACAGCACGCCATGATCGCGGGCGTAACTGTAAGGCAGGTCTTTGCTCGCCAATGGCAAATTGGTGCCGTCTTCGACCTCGGAAACAACCGCTTCTGTTCCCCGGGCGATCTCCATCATGGATTCCCGCTGGTCTCGCTCGCCGGCAGCGGTATTTGCTCGATTGTCTCGCTGTCCTGGATCACCGGCGTCGCGCCCGAAGCGGAGATGATCTGGTCATCTGGCCGCGACGGCACAGCCGGCGGAACCGTTCCGAGATAGTCGCGCACCAAGGCATCAAGCGATGGCTCGAGATCCGGATCCCGGGCGAGCTGACGTTCGCGAATATAGCCATAGCGCGACGCCGAGAAACGGCGGGCATCATTGGGATCTTTGAGGATTGTCGGGCGAATGAAAACCATCAAATTGGTTTTGACGCGTGAACGTCCGCGCGACTTGAACAATTCTCCGATGATCGGGATATCGCCGAGAAACGGGATTTTCTGAATGGTGCGGCGTTCATTGTCATCGAGCAGACCACCGAGGGCGATAATCTCGCCATCACCGACGGTCACGGTGGTGTTGATTTCGCGCTTGTTGATGATCAGCTCATTGAAATCATCGGAAACCGGGCCGGCGATTGAACTGACCTGCTGGCGCAACTCCATCCGCACTTCGTCACCGGCATTGATCTGCGGCGTCACCTCCAGCTCGATCCCGACATTCTGCCGCTGGATCGTCCGGAACGCATTGTCAAAATTGTTCGACAGGGCTTCCCCGGTCGAGACCGGAATTTCCTGCCCGAATAATATACTGCCCTTGAGATTATTGTTCACGGTCAGCGACGGCGTCGAAAGGACGTTGCTGTCGGTGTCCGACTGGATCGCATTGATGATCGCGCCGAGGACCGTGCTGCTGCCGAGACTGGTTGCGAAACCGAGAAAGCCGCCACGCGCGCCGAGCACGGCATCGGCGGCATTCTGACGCAGCGAGTCCCCAACCGAACTGTTGGTTGTAACAGTAGTCGCCGTGTCGGTGGTGGTGGTCGTCGTCGTATCAAACTGGTCGGCCAGCAAACCACCCGCGACATCGACAATATTGGGAGACGCATTGGAAAAATTGGTCACCGCAAAGGGCACGTCTTCGCCGCCCACCAGCCATTGCACACCCAGTTCACGGGCCAGGGATTCGGAAATTTCAACGATGATCGCTTCGACAACCACCTGTTCCTGGCGTGTATCGAGCTGGCGGATCAATTCGCCAATCATCCGCTGGACATCGGGATTGGCGGCAACAATGATCGCATTGGTTCCTTCCAGACGAGTCACGATCGCCGGGCCGCGGCTGGCAATGCCATTGCCGCTGCCCGCTGGCGCCGCTGCGCCTTCGCTATTGCCCGTGGGTATAACCGTCGCAGCGCCGCCGCTGGTGCCTCGACTTCCGAGTAGATTTTCGATCACCGGCAAGAGCTGTTCGGCATTGGCATAGTCGAGCCGGTGCACCCTTATCTCTGTTCCCGACTCCGCGCGCTGGTCGAGTTCCCGCGCCATTTGTGCGAAGCGCGACACTGCGCCCGGATCACCGCGCAGGGCGATGCTGTTGCTGCTGTCTATCGGAACCACGGTCACCGGTGCGCGCACCCCCTCGCCACCCTGGGCGGCGAGCGCCTGAAGCGACGTTGCGATTTCCCGGGCACCGGCATTTTTCAGATTGATGATCGTGCTGGCCGCGCTGTCGCGATCTATTTCGCCGACGAGTCTGCGAACCCGGCGGATATTGTCAGCATAGTCGACGATCACCAGACTATTGGCGTTGCGGTTGGCGGTGATGGAGCCCTGTTTGCTGACCAGAGGTCGCAGAGTTTCCAGTGCTTCGGCCGCGACAATCGATTTCAGCCGCACCACTTCGGTCACCAGCTGATTGGCCTCGGCCCCGCGCGAACCAATCCGGCTGGGCTGCGAAGCCGCGCCATCGGCCGGCTGGATACGATAGGCGCCGCGTGCCGAAGGAATCGCGACCAGATTATTCGCACGCAGGGTCGAGAGGAATATCTCGAAATATTCAGAGCGACTGAGTGGGCGGTCGGTTACCACGGACACCTTGCCCTGCACCCGACTGTCGATAATGAAGGTTCGGCCGGTCACCTTTGCCGCGTCCTGAACAAAGGCCCGAATATCGGCATCGCGAACGTTTAGCGTATGCTGGGCAGACAGCGGGGTCGCCAATAGACCGGTACAAAGAGCGAGGATCGCGCAGAACCGGGCGAAGAGAATAAGCATCATTGGGCTCCCAGATTGACAGCGATCGGAACTCTATCGGCTCCGCGTTCGACTTCGACCGACAGGCGCGCGCCGGGCCTGATCTGACTCCGGAGCGACTCGATATCGCCCGTCGAACCGACCGGATTGCCGTTGATCGACACGATGATATCACCATTGCGAAAACCCGCGCTGTTGAACAAGCTACCATCGCCCAGCGGAGAAAGCACAATACCGGTAACCCGGCCCTGTTCACTCCGGGGAGCCAGCGAGGCCACACCGGGAATTTCATTGGCTGCTGCGGTCAGTGAAATCGGCGCAACAGGATCGTCGGTGCCGACCGTCTGCGCCGGTATCGACTGGTCAAGATACAGGCTTTCGCGCACACCGCTGCGATTGATGATCACATGGTCAAATTTGACCGTATCAAGCGTCACGCCTGCAATAATTTCATCTCCAACCGCATAATTTTCCTGCACCCCGTCGGCGCCGGCCAAAATGGCCGATCCCAAGCCGGAGCCCTCATTCAGCCGAATCCCATAGAGAGTCAGCTGCAAAGAGGTCACGACATTGGCCGTTTGCTCTGCCCCGGATCGGAAGAAAGGATCAAAACTGCTGAACAGCGCCAGACGCGCCTGCGGCGAGAGCAATTGCACTTCATTGGCCTGATAGTCGCCAATGGATCCCAGCGGCGTCACGACGAGCCAGACCAGTCGAATTGTCTGAATCAGCAGCAATAGGGCGAGCAGGATGAACAAGACCGGAAACCAGCCATTCCGGCGCAACATATCGCGCATATCGCTGATATAGTCCGACTTATTGCTACGCACGAATCCCCCGCATCATTGCTCCCGAGACGCGATATAACGATATGATGACAAATCGGCGACTCCTTCATGAACATTCGGCTGACCGACGGGCAGCTGGGCGGACATATGCGCTATCGCTTGATCAGGGCAAATCCATCGCCAGCAGACGGCCAAGATCGCCGAGCGCTTGCTTTTCCCCGGAAACCTTGATCGCAGACATGCCCAATGCGGCGGCAGGTTTGCAGTTAATTCCCAGATCATCGAGATAGATACATTCGGATGGTGCGACGTCGAGCGCTTCGCACATCATCTGGTAAATACGCGGATCCGGCTTGCGGACGCCGGCCTTGCTGCTCTCGATGATATGATCGAAGCGCAACATGATTGCTTTGACGGCCGCCGCTTTTTCATCGTCCATCGCCATGCCCGCACCTTTGCCGGCGGGCACATTATTGGTGATGCAGGATATGGTGAACCCGTCTGCCTTCAGTCGGTCGAGCGTTTCGACCATCGCAGGTCGCACATCACCGGCGAGCACCGCCAGCACATCCGCGCCGCGCAGCTCGAGGCCGAGGGCCAGCGCCTCCTGCGCAAAGGCTTCATCAAAGCCGGCGCTGTCCAGCTCCGCCCGTTCGAATCGCGCCCAGGCATTGTCATCCGGATTGGCGCTGTTGATCCGGCGGACGCTGTCCTGAGGCACGCCTTTTTCGGCTTCCAGCCGGTTGAACGCTTCAAATGGCGACGAGGTGATGACCCCGCCAAAGTCGAAAATTACAGTCGTGAATTTCATTTGTTCAAATATTCCAATTTCAGGCCTGGCCGTTTCCAGCGGGTTTTGACCAATTTTCCGGATGCTGACAGACAGATATAGGCGTCCATCATATCCTCTCCGCCGAAGCAGATATTGGTGGTAAAAATATCCGGGGTCGCGACAAATTCAACCAGCTCGCCTTCCGGAGAAATCACGCTGATCCCGCACTCGCCGATCGTCGCGACGCAGATATTTCCGCATTCCTCCATCGCGAGGCTGTCGAAAAATTTATAACCTTCAGGCCGATAGACCGGGATGCCTGGTCCGCCGGGGCCCGCATCGGGTGCAACTTTGCCTGGCGAAACAATGTTGAATCTCATCAACCGGCAGGTGAAAGTTTCCGCCGCATAGAGCGTGTTGCCGTCCGGTGAAATTCCGACGCCATTGGGGTTGTTGGAAGGGAAGATTACCTCTTCCAAATGGCTGCCATCGGCCTTGGCATAGAATATCCCGACGATATCATGGATGCGCTTTTCATAATCGGTCTTGCCATGATCGGTGAACCAGAAGCCGCCATGGGCATCAAATTGAATATCATTGGGTCCGCGCAAGATACAGCCAAAGTCGCCATCCTTATAGAGGGATTCGACTTCACCACTGTCGGGGTCGACCCGCTGGATGCTGCCACCCTGATAGTCTTTTGCGATACCGGCGGGGGTCAGGAAACCATTTTCATCATGATATTCAAAACCGCCATTGTTGCAGACATAGATTTTGCCATCGGGACCCATCGCCGCGCCATTGGGCCCGCCACCCGTCTTGGCGACAAGCGTCTTGGTTCCGTCGGGCATCACCCGGGTCAGCTGCTGGGCTGCAATTTCGACCAAGATCACGCTGCCGTCCGGCATTGCGATCGGGCCCTCTGGAAAGCGAAGGCCTTCGGTGACTATGTCCATGGATTTTTCCTCTCAAACTTTGTCACAGTCATTGCGGGAATCTAGCGACAAGTCTAGTGCGAAGGCAGAAGGTTTCAGGAGCAACTATGTCACATATATATCCCAAAACATTGCAGCTTCATATCGATGGCGAGTGGATCGATATTGAGGATCGTGATGTCCATCATGTTGTCAATCCATCGACCGGAAAAGTGATTTCCGATCTGCCGAAAGCCAGCAAGGCCGATCTCGACCGCGCTTTGGATGCAGCGGCAAGGGCCTTCCCGATGTGGCGCGATACGGCGGTCGGAGCCCGCGCAGCGATCCTCCACAAAGCCGCCGACCTGATGCGCGAACGCGCGACCGATATCGGGCGATTGATTACCGCAGAGCAAGGCAAACCGGTTGGACAGGCCGCTGGCGAAGTCACTGCTTCAGCCGCCCATTTCGATATCATGGCCGAAGAAGCCAAGCGCTGCTACGGGCGCGTCCTGGTCCGCCCGACCGGACAGAATAGTTTTGTAAAATATCAACCGGTTGGCCCGGTCGCAGCGTTCAGTCCCTGGAACTTCCCGGTATTCACTCCGATCAGAAAGCTCGCGCCGGCGATTGCGGCGGGTTGCTCGATCATTTTGAAACCGGCGGAAGAAACGCCCTCGAGCGCGATCGAGATGATCCGCTGCCTGATCGATGCGGGCCTGCCCTCCGGCGTCGCCCAAGTCGTTTTCGGTGATCCAGCCCAAGTTTCCAGCCACCTGATTGCATCGGATGTGATCCGCAAGGTCAGCTTCACCGGGTCGGTTCCGGTCGGCAAACATCTGATGAAGCTCGCCGCCGAAGGGATGAAGCGAACGACGATGGAATTGGGCGGACATGCGCCGGTGCTGGTATTTGATGATTGCGATCTTGAAAAGACGCTCGACCTCACGGCGATGCAAAAATTTCGCAATGCCGGACAGGTTTGCGTGTCACCGACACGCTTTTACGTCCAGTCCGGGATTTACGACCGGTTTGTCGAAGGATTCACCCAGCGCGCCGCCAAGGTTGCAGTGGGCGACGGATTCAGCGATGGCGTCGAAATGGGACCATTGGCCAATCCGCGGCGCCCGAGTTCGGTCGGCGATATGATCCACGATGCCAAGAGCAAAGGCGCAGAGGTCAAGCTGGGCGGCAACCGTCAGGATAAGGATGGGTTTTTCTTTGATCCGACGGTGCTCTCCCATGTCCCGCTCGACGCCAATATCATGAATGATGAGCCCTTCGGTCCGGTCGCGGTGATGCGGCCGTTTGGCAGGCTGGACGAGGCGATCGAGCAAGCCAACCGGCTTCCTCTCGGGCTCGCGGCCTATGCCTTCACATCCAATCTGCACACGGCGAATATCGTCGGTGACACGGTCGAGGCGGGGATGGTGGCGATCAACAATCTCACCGTCAGCCCCGGCGACGCGCCTTTTGGCGGCGTCAAGGAGAGCGGCCATGGTTCGGAGGATGGTCCCGACGGGCTGAAAGCCTATATGGTGACCAAGGCTATTCATCAGGCTTAAGGATATGGACATGCAAAAACGCACCGGAGCACAAATTCTCGTCGACCAGCTGGTCATCCAGGGAACCGAACGCATCTTCACCGTCCCCGGCGAGAGCTTTCTCTCGGTGCTCGACGCGCTCCACGACTGCGGCACGATCCAGACGGTTGCGACCCGGCAGGATGGCAGCGCCGCCTTCATGGCCGAAGCCGATGGCAAGATGACCGGCGCGCCCGGCATTGCCTTTGTCACTCGCGGCCCCGGCGCGACCAATGCGAGCATTGGCGTCCATACCGCGATGCAGGACAGCACCCCGATGATATTGTTCATCGGCGATGTCGCCCGCGATGACCGCGACCGCGAAGGCTTTCAGGAAGTCGATTTCACCGCGATGTTCACGCCGCTCGCCAAATGGGCGGCACGGATCGACAATGCGGCGCGGATTCCCGAATATATCGCACGCGCCTTTGATACCGCCAGTTCCGGGCGCCCTGGTCCAGTGGTACTAGCGCTCCCCGAGGATATGCTGCGCGACCAGGTCGCCGCGCTCGACCGGCCCAAGGTCATCGCTCCGGCCCAGCCGCTATGCCCCAATGCGATGATGACGCTCACCGATATGCTGCGCGACGCAACCAATCCCATCGCGATCGTCGGTGGTGCGGGTTGGGATGACAAAGCCAGATATTATTTCGCTCAATATGCCGAACGGCTCGGCCTGCCGGTCGCGGCGGCATTCCGCCGACAGGATAATTTTCCCAATAGCAGCCCGGTCTATGCCGGTAATCTCGGCTATGGTCCCAATCCCAAGCTGGTTCAGCGGATCAAGGATGCCGATCTCGTGCTCGCAGTAGGTGCCCGGCTCGGCGAGGCGACCACCGATGGCTATAGTTTGATCACACCCGACCATCCCGATCAGATTCTCGTCCATGTCCATCCCGATCCCGATGAACTCAACCATGTCTATCGCATCGATCTACCGATCTGCGCGGAAATGGATGAATTTGCCGAACAGGCAGCCCTGTGGCAGGATGACCTGCTCAGTTTTGACGCGGGAAAAGACGCCCATGACGACTATCTCGCGTGGTCAGCGCCGCAGCCGACCGCCGCCCAGCTCGACCTCGGGCGCTGCGTTGCCGCGATGCAGGACCAGCTCCCCGCCGACGCGATCATCTGCAATGGCGCGGGCAATTTCTCCGGCTGGTGGCATCGCTACTGGAAATATGGCGACTTCCCCAGCCAGCTGGCGCCGACATCGGGCGCCATGGGCTATGGCATCCCCGCATCCGTAGCCGCCGCGCTGCGCTTCCCCGACCGCATGGTCGTCGCGCTCGCGGGTGACGGCGATTTCATGATGAATGGCCAGGAACTTGCCACCGCAATCCAATATGACGCCAATCTGCTGGTACTGGTGATCGACAATGGCAGCTTCGGCACGATCCGCCTCCATCAGGAACGCGAATATCCGGCGCGACTGTCGGCAACATCCCTGAAAAATCCCGATTTCGCAGCACTGGCTGAAGCCTATGGCGGATGGAGTGCGACGGTGGAGAATACAGATGAATTTGCACCGGCCCTCAACCAAGCCATGCAACAGAACGGCCTGCGCTTGCTGCATTTGAAAACCGACGTGGAGTTTTTAACCGCAGCCGGAGCAACTGTCAGCGGTCTAAGGAAAAAGAAATGATGATCAGAAATATTGGCATAGCGCTCGCGACATTGCTCCTATCGACAACCGCTGCTGCGGCACAGGACCAGCAACCCAAAGAGCAAGAGGCTGCAACCCTCGGCCTCAATCATATCGGTTTTGCAGTGACAAAACTGGATGCCACCGCTGCTTTCTTCGTTGATATGCTGGGCTGGAAACCGGCCGGTGGTCAGCCGGACTATCCAGCCAAATTCGTGACCAATGGAGAGATGTTTGTCACATTATGGCAGGTCACGGACCCTGCCACCGCAATCCCCTTTAGCCGCAAGAATAATGTCGGTTTGCACCATATGGCGATAACGGTCCGGGATCTGCCGGCCTTGCATATGCTGCATCGCAAATTTGTCGCTCATGACGATGTCGTCGTTGAATTTGCTCCTGAACTTCTGGGCGCCGGCCCCACAACCCATATGATGGTACGCGAACCATCGGGGCTGCGACTTGAATTTATCGTACCGGCCAGTCGGATTCAAAAGTCAGCGGAATAGGGCCAGAGCCCAACTAGATACCAGCCCACTGGCCTGGATCAGCACCCCGAACATCGCGTGTGTTTTTCAGCAATGTCGGTACCCAATTCCCGGTCTAACTAAGCACTGTTTCACGGATTCTGGAGCGGAGTAAGGCGGTAGAATTATCATATAATGTCAAATCCTGATGGGCATGAGCCATCAGCAGGGCGCCATCTATCAGGGAAAGGCTAGCAGTCGCTTCTGTTGCGGGGTTCGCAATATTTGCGATGCTGCCATCGCGCAGACCAAGTTCAAATGTATCCTTCAGCCACGCGATATTGGTATCATGGAAAAGGTCCAGATCATTCTTGATTACGGAATCCAGACCCCCCCGATTGAGGTTGAGCACAACTGACATACAAACCGAATCTCCATTGTTGAGCAGCTCCCGGGATTCTAGAATATAGGCCAATAAGCGATCGCCGGCACGATCTTCGCTTTGCGTCGTACGGTCCAAAAATGCGAAGATCTGACTAGAAAATCGCTTGAAAACCGAGGATACTAGTTCCGACTTTGATGCAAAATGATGGTATAGGCTAGATTTTTGAATGCCGACTTCATTGGCAATTTTGAGAAGATTAAAATCGCTATAGCCGTCTTTTCGGAGAGCCCTCTCCGCAGCGTCCATAATCTCATCTTTCTTGCTCATCCTGCCCCATAACATCTTGATCGGATAATGCAAAACATCGGTCAGGACTCCAATATCTTGCCGCAGATTCGCGACTTCGTTGACGACCAACCGCCCGATCGTTAGGGTGGGTCGCAGGACTGAAAAAAGAGGTGACAAATTGGTCGATCATAAAGTCTCAATGTTTTTTGATGACAGTGTTAGTACATCAATTCAAGAAGCTTCATCAATAAATGATACCCCTGCAGGATTTATTCTCAATAATCATCGCAAAGAGATTGAACCGGATAAAATAGCATCTTTATTACTGGAGGCCCGCTCTATCAGATCAGACCAATCAGATAATGAACTTTCTAATATAGATGATGTTTCTTGGTATATTTTACTTGATCTAATGGTCTCGACCGGCACCGGAAAAACGATTGTAGCAATTGATCTAGCGACCACGCATCGCGTGCCTAAAAATATCATGCTTAGATATATTGCCTATTTAGTCAGCATTGATTTGGTTGAGAATGAGAAAAACACGGGAAAAGAAGGCGCTGTTCCGCTAAAATTGACGGAATATGGGGCCGCTGCGGTAGATAAAGTTCTTCGCAGAATGGGTCATTGTCTTGCCAATGTCTGACTAGAGCGATCCACCGCCGAAGAGCGTATCATTGTTCTAAAGTGCAGTTAGCATTCCATCCGAGACGCACTATCGCAGACCGTCATAGCCTGAAACCGATTGCTGCATCGCAACTGAGTGTAACCAAATTCAGTCTTCGCACGAACCAGATGTCATCCGAGATTGGTTCAACGTAAAGGAAGTCTGAAATGTACAAACCGGATGAGTTGATTGAAGCCGTCGAATCATTACACGATATTCTGCTTCAACTAGACGAATTGGGTTTAGCATTTCCCGCAGTCAAGGTTAGCGAAGCCCTCGAAATCCTGACTCAGCCAGACCAACAGGAAGATTTATAACAGGCAAGTGAAGCGCACCCGATATCGATGCTGCACCAATAATCATTTCCAAAATATTATCCGTTATTCCGACCCTAGCGGGTCTTGCAACGCACCATTCACCCAAATACCGACCACCCGGTCTGTCGCACCAGTTCCTCCAGCGCGATGCTGCCAACCATCGATGTCCCTGCCCGATTGAGCCCGGGTGACCAGACAGCTATGGTTCCGTGATCCGGAGCGACCACCAAAATACCGCCGCCGACTCCGCTTTTGCCGGGCAGGCCGATGCGATAGGCAAAATCACCGCTATTGTCATAATGACCGCTCGACATCATCACCGCCAATATCCGGCGACAGCGCTTCTTGGTGACGATCTGCTCGCCGGTAACTGGATCGGTTCCATCAAATGCCAGAAAGAGCGCCGCGCGGGCCAATTGCCGGCAAGAAATTGCCAGCGAGCAATGCCGAAAATAGGCCGATAGAGTCGCTTCCACCGGATTTGCCATATTGGCAAAGCTGGTCATGAAATGGGCCAGTGCCCGATTGCGCGACCCGGCATCGGATTCCGATTTGGCAACATGGCGATCAATGGAAATATTGTCATCATCGGCGAGCCGGTGGAACAGTTGCAGCAAGTCCGCCATCGCCTGATCCGCGCCGGTCTCGCCGCCGCCATAGGCCGAGATCAGATGGTCGGTTGTCACAATCGCTCCCGCGTTGATAAGCGGATTGCGCGGAATGCCCTGCTCCGCCTCAAGCTGGACAATCGAGTTAAATGGTGATCCGGACGGTTCTCGGCCGACGCGTTTCCACAGTTCGTCGCCGATCTGCTTGAGCGTCAGCGCCAGCGTGAACACCTTGGATATGCTTTGCATCGAAAAGCTCTCATCGGCGTCACCGAGACAATGCATATCGCCTCTGTCCAGTGCTACCGCGAGACCGAATTTATTGGGATCGACGCAGGCCAGTGCTGGAATATAATCTGCAACCTTGCCAGATCCGATATGAGGATTGACGCTGGTCTTGATCGATTCGAGGGCACGCGCCCAATCAACGGGTTGATCGGCTATGATCATTCCCCTGCCATCGCAAGAATCTCTTCCCACTCGCCTGCCGTTAACGGAGCCACTGAGAGCCGCGTCTGGCGAATGATCGCCAAATCCTTGAGCTTTGGATTCTGTTTCATCGCTTTGAGCGGGACCGCCTTGTCAAGTTTCCGTACGGGCTTAACCTTGACGACAACCCAGCGGTCGGGATCGGTGGTGACGTCAGGACTATGTTCTTCGCTGACCTCCATAATGCCAACAACTTCGAGGCCCTGCCGCGAGTGATAGAAGAATATCTGATCGCCCTTTTTCATCGCCTTCATATTATTCGACGCCTGGGCATTTTTGACACCGTCCCAAATACCCTCTTTCTCGGCGACCAGATCATCCCAGCCATATTCATCCGGTTCCGATTTCATCAACCAATATTGCGCCATCTGCTTTCCTTCTGAAACTCGTCCAATCCGATCCTATCCGTTGGCGCGCCAATAAAAAAGGCCCCGCTTTGCAGCGAGGCCCTTCTTTCTGACATTATCTCAATTCATCCGGGCATCAGGACCGTATCGATGATGTGCAAGGTGCCATTGCTCGATTCAACATCGGCTTCAACAATATTTGCTTTATTGCCTGCGCCATCTTCAAGTACGACCTTGTCGCCATCCATGGTCGCTGTAATGGCTCCACCTTGCAGGGTGGTGATGGTTGTACTTCCACCGCCATCGGCAATGGCCTTGACGATATCCGCAGAAGTCATGGTGCCGTTGGCCAGCCCATATTTTGCCATCGCGGCAAGTTCGGTCTTGTCTTCAGCTGACATCAGGCCGCTGAGCAATTCCTGATCCATTTTATTAAACGCATCATTGGTCGCCGTGAAAGCGGTGAACGGCCCATCATCTTTCAACTCAGCCGCAATACCGGACATGCCGACCAAAGTGCTGGCGGTCGAAAGATTCTCATTGGCTTGAACGACAGCAGTCAGATTGGTCGGTACGGCTTCGTCTGCCAAACGCTTGTCGAGAATTGCTTGCTCGTCTTCACTCAGTTCCGATGAGCAGGCGGGGACAATGGCCAGTGCGGCACAGACCATTAAGATTTTCGGGGGGCTTAGCATGATTTTCCTTTCGCTTCTATTATCTGAAATACGCACATGCGACCCACGTGCACATAGCTACTCGAAAAAGCTAATCCGGTCGCCAGCAGAAAGCAAACCCGCAATTTCTCCCTAACAAAAAAAGGCCCCGCAAATTTGCGGAGCCTCTTCCAATTCATCCTAGTTCGGGGGACGAAATTTAACCAGGCATGATCACCGTATCGATGGCATGAACAACGCCATTGGACGCATCGACATCGGTCAAGATAACCGTCGACTTGCCACCAGCAGCATCTTCAAGGATCACGGACTCGCCATCCAGTGTCGCTTTCAATTCCGCGCCCTGAACAGTCGTCAATGTTGCCGTGCCGCCGCCTTCGGTGATTGCAGCAACGACATCTGCTGCTTTGAGTTCGCCAGCGACAACATGATATGTCAGCAATCCGGTGAGATCATCTTTCATTTCTGGGGTCAGCAGGGAACTGAGCGTCGCGGGATCAATTTTCTCAAATGCTGCGTTGGTTGGCGCGAAAACCGTAAACGGTCCATCGCCGCTGAGCGTTTCGCCGAGACCAGCTGCAGTGACAGCAGTGACAAGGGTTGAGAAATCAGGATTACCAACTGCGACGTCTACAATGGTTCCGGCTGCTTCATCGCCCATGGCGACGTCTTCAACGGCACTATCATCAACGGCGGCTTCAGGTGCTTCTGTGGAACAGGCGGCAAGAGCGACGACCGCAGTGGTGGTCAAAATTATTCTGGGGGAAATGCGCATGATAAACCTTTCGAGAATTTGCTACCCGTCCGGCCACGACTGCGGCCAGTTGCTTGGGTGCTATAAACATAAGAAAGGCGACGTTCGGATCAATCCTGTCCTTTAGGGCATATTGATCCGCTAGTCGTGACCGAGATGGACGAAATCCCTTTCAAAGGCCCGGAGATTGGCACCACCATCAACGCATAATGTCTGCCCAGTCACCGCGTCTGCCTGGGCGAAATAGAGCACGGCTTCGGCAATATCATCGGGATTTGGCAGGCGATCCAGCGGCATCATCTCCGTGATATTGGCCAGTTGTTTGTCGCCATATTCGCCCGCGGTCAGAGTCAGGCCGGGAGCGACACCATTGACGCGCAGCTTTTCGGCACAGGCAATGGCGAGCGTGCGCACGCTCTCGGCAAGCGCTTGCTTGGACAATGTGTAGCTGAGCTGATCACGATTGGGATTGCGCACCCGCTGGTCCAGTATCTGGACAACGGCAGCCCGCTGACCGCTGGCGGTTTGTTTTGCCAATTCGGTCGCCAGCAAGACGGGCACCATCACGTTCACACGAAGATGTTGCTCCAATGATTTGGCATCAATATTCGAGGCATCATCTTGCCCGAAAATCGATGCACTATTGACCAGCACATCGGGCGTCCGTCCAAAATGGGCCCGGACCTCTGCAAGCAGGGCAATGGGTGCATTGGATTCGTCAAAATCGGCGACAAAACCATGCCAATCGGTTTTCTGCGCAGACAATATGCTTTTGAGGTCGTCATCCGGTTCCGCATCGCTATGCCCATGGAGCGCGAGAGCATATCCCGCCTGTGCCAACTTCCCGGCAATCGCAGCACCCACGCGCCGTACACCGCCGGTTACCAGCGCCAGCGAAGCGGTCATTTACGGCTCCGGCTCAGCGTAATGCCGATCTGCTCCCCTTTCTCGGAGATGAGCAGTTTGACGATCTTGACGGTGACCCGCAGCACATTTCTGTCCTGCAAAAATATCGTCTCGATAATATGATCCGCAACAGCTTCGATCAGTTTGAAATGAACCGCCTCCGGGATGGCTTCGGTCGCCGCATGTTTCAAGTCCATGTAATTTTTGGATCTATCAAGCGGCGTATCGGCGTCATAATGTTCCTGGACCTTCAGTTCCGCCGCAATCGAGATGCGCAGCGGCTGCGGGAGGTGCGTCTCCTCGGAATAGATGCCGGTGAGGACGTCGACCTCAAGATCATTCACTTCAAGCAATAATGTATCTGTCATTTGAAAAGCCTCACCACTTTCTGCGGACAATGGCAAGTCACGCCGACCATCGGGCGTAAATTGCCGTCGGCAGCAACAGCCCCCGCGCTTCTTCGCGGACGGCCAATTCGCCAACTTCAATTTGGCCGCCGAGATGGGAAAGCTTCTCCTGGAGCAGCGAGCCTAGGGCCAGCGCAGACATCCGCACCGCATAGACGGTCAGGAACAGACAGCGGCTTTCGGCGTCCAACAGCTTTCCGCAATTTTCAACCAGCCCGGCGAGATCTTCTTCCAAACGCCAGATCTCGCCGTCGGGACCTCGGCCATATTTGGGCGGATCCAACAGGATCGCATCATAACGTCGTTCCCGGCGCACTTCGCGCGCGGTAAATTTCGCAGCATCATCGATTATCCAGCGTACAGGGCGTTCTGACATGCCCGAAAGTGCGGCATTGGCGCGGGCTGCGGTGACCGACTTTTTCGACGCATCGACATGGACCAGTTTCGCGCCAGAAGCCGACAAAGCCAGAGTTCCTACACCCGTATAGCCGAACAGATTAAGGGCGTCAGGCGCCTCCAATCCCTCCAATCGGGATCTGATCCAGCGCCAGACGGGATCCATGTCGGGAAAATAGGCGAGATGCCGGAAGGGGGTGCATTGCGCGGTGAACTGCACCTCTTCCCAGCTCTGCTGCCAGCCTGTCTGCGGAACATTGGCATTGAGGTGCCAGCGGCCACCGCCATCTTCGTCCGAAGCGGGGATAAACTCCCCGTCGGCCTGCCAATCCGGCTGACTGGGTGACCACATGGCTTGGGGTTCCGGTCGAATGAAGAGGAATCTGCCATAGCGTTCCAGCTTCCGGCCATCGCCGCTGTCGACCAAGGCATAATCTTCGCGCGAATCGCTGATCATCACAGCTGGCGTGATATCCACCTCAGCCATGGGCGGGTGTCGCTTTGCCCATGACATAGGCTTTCACGGCGTCATAATCTCCCGGCAGCTTGTCCAGCGCCTCTTCGCGGTCAAACAGATCGCCGATCCGGCGCGGCAGCATCGGACGGACCCCGGTTGCACGCTCCACCGCATCACGAAATTTCGCCGGATGCGCGGTCGCCAGTGTCACAATCGGAACGGATGGATCCATGTCAATCGACTTGGCTGCAGACAGGCCAATAGCAGTATGTGGATCAATCACCTGTCCGGCTTCTTCATGGGCCCAGCGCATGGCGATCGACATCTCGTCAGGATCGACTCGCAGGCTGGTGAATTTCTCGGATGCTTTCAACCGCATGTCATCATCAATCTGCATGTTTCGGGATGATTCGAAAGCGATCATCCGCGCCATCGTCTTGTCTCCATCCCGGCCTTCGAGATCGAACAGCAGCCGTTCAAAATTACTGCTCACCTGAATATCCATCGACGGCGCCGACGTCGGGGTCACTGTCCCGGCAGAATAATCCCCCGCACTAAGCGCGCGATGGAGAATATCGTTAACGTTGGTTGCGACAATCAGCCGCTCGATCGGCAAGCCCATCTGCCCTGCCACATAGCCCGCGAAGACATCACCGAAATTCCCGGTCGGCACCGAGAAGGCGACCTTGCGCTGCGGCGCGCCCAACTGGCTTGCGGCATAGAAATAATAGACGATCTGCGCCATCAACCTGGCCCAGTTGATCGAGTTCACAGCAGAAATCGCGAAGCGGTCGGTGACTGTGGAGTCGGAGAACATCCGCTTGACCATGGCCTGGGCGTCGTCAAAACTGCCTTCAATCGCAATATTATGGACATTGGGCGCGCGCACCGTGGTCATTTGCCGGCGCTGAACATCGGAAATCCGTCCCGCAGGATGAAGCATGAATATGTCGACCTTGTCGCGCCCAGCCAATGCATCAATTGCAGCCGATCCGGTATCGCCCGAGGTTGCTCCGACAACCGTCAGATGCTTATCCTGGCGCGCGAGGAACGTTTCAAACATCAGGCCGAGCAGCTGCAGCGCGACATCCTTGAAGGCGAGAGTCGGCCCGTGGAACAGTTCAAGCAACCATTGCCGTTCGTCGAGCTGCACCAGCGGCGTCACCGCCTTATGGGCGAATCGCCCATAGGCTTCATCACAAAGTGCGCGCAATTCCGCTTCTGTCAGCGTGTCACCAACGAAGGGTTGCATCACCCGCGCGGCCAGCTCCGGATAAGGCAGGCCAGCCATTTGTGAGATATCTTCATGGCTGAATCGCGGCCATTGCCGGGGCACGTAGAGCCCGCCGTCTCCGGCAAGGCCCGCAAGCGTGACCTGTTCAAAATCTAGCGGCTTTCCGCCCCCGCGCGTCGAAATATATTCCATAATGGCCAGCGGGTTAGCCTCGGCAAGTGATGAGAGCAAGCACTATGCTTTGGGTGGTGCTTTATTGCGACCGCGCAAAGCCAGCAAATATATGATCAGCGCGATTCCAGCGAAAAGGAACCACTGCACCGCATAGGCCATATGGTTGTTCGGAATATCATCAATCGACGGCGGCTGGCTTTGTTGCAGACCGGCGACCGGCTCGGTTGCAACGAGGCGTATGATATTCTGGGTATCCGGCGCAATAATGCCATCCACTGTCCCGCCTGCCCACTCGGGGTTGTCCGGGGTTGTCGACCAGCCCGCTACGATCTGGGCGCCGGGTCCTTCTCCACCGCCGGTTTTACATTGCGCAATATGAGCCCATCCGGACTGGCCGCTGACATTGCGCCCACTGGTCGAGCGCCAACTGACCACTTCGAGGCAATTGACCGATGAACCGCGAAAATAGGGCGGATCATCATCGGTTGAGACCATCGGATAGGCGATCGCTGGCTGGTCCGCCGCCGCCGCATAAGTCGCCAATAGTCCATCTTTCCATTCCGCACGCTGCAACTGCCAGATCCCGAGAGCGACCATGATCGCCACCGCGGCGAGAACCAATAAGGTTCCGATGATTGGGATAACTCGCTTCATTTCGGCGCCTCATCATCAATACTGCCCTCATGGGCCTGGTTGCGATGTTCTAATATCAAAAGCGCGGCTTTGGAAACACGTAAAGAACCGACGACCGCAACAATGGTCAGGGGAAACCAAAGCAGAGCATGTACCCACATCGGTGGATAGAAGTTCAGTTCGACAATCAGCGCCAGCGCGAGAATTGCCCCGCCGACAATCAGAGTGAGAAATGCCGCGGGTCCATCGCCGACATTGAATTTTGTATAATCCAGCCCGCACGCACGGCAACTGTCCGAAAATTTCGTATATTCGGCAAACAGGGTCTTCTGCCCGCAATTGGGACATAAGCCAAAAAGGGCAGCGGGAAGAAGTTCCGGCTGCCCTTTTTCATTATCGGTTTCAATCAACATATGACCCTAGTGGACGGGGGCACCCCAGCCGCCCCAGACATAGACGACGATGAAGAGGAACAGCCATACGACATCGACGAAATGCCAATACCAGGCAGCCGCTTCAAAACCAAAATGCTGCTTTGGCGTGAAATGTCCCTTATAGGCGCGCGCCAGACAGACGATCAGGAAGATCGTACCGACGAGAACGTGAAAGCCGTGGAAGCCCGTCGCCATATAGAAAGCCGCACTATAGTTGATGCCGGCAAACGGGAATGGCGCGATGCTATATTCATAGGCCTGGATGGCAGTGAACACGACTCCAAGGATGATCGTCAGCCAAAGGCCCGTTATCATGCCCTGGCGATTGCCGTTGATCAGCGAGTGATGGGCCCAGGTCACGGTTGTACCCGAACATAGCAAAATCATCGTATTGAGTAGCGGAAGTTCAAATGCATTGAGAACTTCGATGCCTTTGGGCGGCCATTGCAACAAGGCTGCGGCGCCTTCCTGGCCAATATAATTGGTTGTGATGCCATCAACCAGTTCGAGCGGCTGCGGGAACAGGGAATAGTCAAACCATGCCCAGAACCAGCCGACGAAGAACATCACTTCGGACGCGATGAACAGGATCATCCCGTAACGCAGGTGCAATTGCACCACAGGCGTGTGATCGCCAGCATGCGCCTCTTTGATCACATTGGCCCACCAAGCGTAGAAGGTCAAAGCAACAGCGGATACGCCAATTGCGAAGATCAGTGGGCCAAAGCTATAAATGTCACTGTGCATCCAGCGAATGCCGCCGATCGCCATAACGAACGCAGCAAAAGAACCGATAAACGGCCAGATGTCTGGTGGCAAAATATGATAATCGTGGTTCTTTGCGCCGGCCATAATGTTTCCCTAACCCTGTCTTGTAATATCTTTAGATTTTGCCACCGGCAGCATCCACCGCCAACCCGTCTTTTGAACGGTAAAATGTGTAGCTCAATGTGATTTCTTCAATATCGCGAGTCTCCGGATCTTCCAATATCGCGGGATCGACATAGTAGAGAACCGGCATGCGCATGGTCTCTCCGGGCTTGAGCAGTTGCTCGGTGAAACAAAAACACTGGACCTTATGAAAATATTGGCCCGCTTGCACCGGAGTGACATTGAATGTTGCGGTACCGACAACCGGCACCGTCGATTCATTGGTCGCCAGATAGATCGCCATATCCTTCGCGCCCACGCTGACCCGGTCGACCGGATTCTCTGGCTTGAACGTCCATGGCAAAGCCGAATTGACGTTGGAGTCGAAACGTATCGACATCACTCGACTGGTGGATTGGACGGTAGCGGCAGTCGCGGCATCGGTTCGCTGCGTCGTTCCGCCATAGCCGGTTACACGGCAGAATATTTCGTAGAGCGGCACTGCGGCATAGCCCATGCCCAACATGCCGAGGCCCATCAGCGCGGCCATCATTGCGCTGCGTCGATTCTTGTCCGAAAGGGTCGAAGCTGCTGTAGACATCAGGAACCTGCTCCAATCTTCACGATAGTGATCAGATAGAATAGCACGACCATGAACAGCAGCAAGCCAGCCATGATGATGGCCCGCTGTTTTTGCCGCGCCTGAAAGGCTTTCTGTTCTTCCGCGCTCATCGGCGGTTTGCTTGTATCAATCTCGTTCATGCTAGCACCAAACGGTCAGCGACCAGCGCTGCAAACAGCGCAAAAAGATAGAGGATAGAAAATTTGAACAGGCGCTTTTCCGCAGCCATGTCTTTCGGCTCCGACGTCTGGCTCATCATCACTTGCAGTGAAAGAGCCGAGAAAACAACACTCAGCAAGATCGCCGAGGTGCCATAGATCGCGCCCGTGAAGCCCAAAGGATAGGGCGCGATAGCGATCGCCGCGAGGATCAAACTATAGCCAAAAATCTGCTTGCGAGTCGATTCACGGCCCGCAACGACCGGCATCATCGGGATTCCAGCCTTGGAATAGTCACTGTTCATAAACAGCGCGAGCGCCCAGAAATGCGGCGGCGTCCAGAAAAAGATGATCGCGAAGAGCAAAACAGGCATCAGCGTCACATCGCCAGTAACCGCTGCCCAGCCGATAGCTGGCGGGAAGGCACCGGCCGCTCCGCCGATCACGATATTTTGCGGCGTGCTACGTTTCAACCAGATCGTGTAGACTACGGCGTAGAAGAATATCGAGAAGGCCAGAAAAACTGCGCTGAACCAATTGACCGCAACGCCCATCAGAACGACCGAAAAAACCGACAGACCGATGCCAAAATGCAGAGCCGTTTCGGCATCCATTCGACCCGCAGGCAGCGGACGCTGGCTGGTCCGCTTCATGATCGCGTCAATATCGGCTTCATACCATTGATTAAGCGCCGCCGAAGCTCCGGCACCCAGGCTGATCGCGAGAATTGCCGTAAAACCGATGACAGGATGGATCGAACCAGGAGCGGCCAGCATCCCGCACAGCGCGGTGAAGATCACCAATGTCATCACGCGCGGCTTGGTCAGCGCAAACAAGTCGCGTGCGCTGGCCAATCCGTACAATGATGTTGACGCCGTGGTCATAATCTTAGCGATATCCCAATCAGGCCTTAGATCACTTGATCTGCGGCAGGGTTTCAAACTGGTGGAATGGTGGTGGGCTGGACAATGTCCATTCCAGCGTCGTCGCACCTTCACCCCAATAATTGCCTTCGGCTTTGCGTCCGGCGAACATCGAGTAGATGATATTGACGAAGAATATCACAACACCAACCAGCATCACTGCATAGCCGATAGAACTGATCTCGTTCCAATAAGCATAAGCATCCGGATAATCGGGATAGCGACGTGGCATGCCTTGCTGACCGAGGAAATGCTGTGGGAAGAACAGGATGTTCACGCCGATGAAGAAGATCCAGAAATGGAGCTGCCCGAGAAGTTCGCTATACATCCGCCCCGACATTTTCGGGAACCAGTAATAGAAGCCGGCAAAGATCGAGAACACGGCCCCCAGCGACAATACATAGTGGAAGTGAGCCACCACATAATAAGTGTCGTGAAGATTATCATCGATACCGCCATTGGCCAGCACAACACCGGTCACACCGCCAACAGTGAACATGAAGATAAATCCAAGCGCCCACATCATCGGGGTTTTGAAGGTCATTGACCCGCCCCACATGGTCGCAATCCAGGAGAATATCTTGATACCGGTCGGAACCGCAATCACCATCGTCGCCGCGGTGAAGTACATCTTCACATTGACCGACATCCCGGTGGTGAACATATGGTGCGCCCAGACAACGAAGCCGACCACACCGATCGCAACCATGGCATAAGCCATGCCGAGATAGCCAAAGATCGGCTTGCGGCTGAAGGTCGACACAATATGGCTGACCATGCCAAAACCTGGCAAGATCATGATATACACTTCTGGGTGACCAAAGAACCAGAACAGATGCTGATAGAGCACCGGATCACCGCCACCAGCGGCATCAAAAAATGCCGTGCCGAAATTACGATCGGTCAGCAACATCGTGATCGCTGCAGCGAGCACAGGAAGTGCAAGAAGAAGCAGGAATGCGGTGACCAGAACGGACCATACGAACAATGGCATTTTGTGCAGCGTCATGCCCGGCGCGCGCATATTGAAGATGGTGGTAATGAAATTGACCGCACCGAGAATCGACGATGCACCCGCCAAGTGAAGCGATAGAATTGCCATATCGACCGCCGGACCAGCAGAGCCACTGGTTGAGAGTGGCGCATAGACCGTCCAACCAGTCCCGGCACCATTGCCGGTACCGCCAGGCACGAACGATGACCCCAAAAGCAGCAGCAAGGCAGGAACGAGAAGCCAGAAACTGACATTGTTCATCCGCGGAAACGCCATGTCCGGCGCACCGATCATCAGCGGCACAAACCAGTTGCCAAAACCGCCAATCATCGCCGGCATCACCATGAAGAAGACCATGATCAAGCCGTG
This sequence comes from Sphingomonadales bacterium EhC05, assembly GCA_001650955.1. Lineage (GTDB taxonomy): Bacteria > Pseudomonadota > Alphaproteobacteria > Sphingomonadales > Sphingomonadaceae > Parasphingorhabdus. Next base: position 203,149 of record LXYP01000020.1, on the reverse strand, counting down.
AGCGGTGATGAGAACGTTCCACAGGTGATAGGCCTGATCCATCGACGCTTCGGTGCCGTTGGACATGCTTGCCCAAGCTTGCAGATATTGAATGCCCGGCTCAGCGAGCTCAAGGCGCATCAAACCAGAAATCGCACCACCGATAATCCCTGCGAAAATCGCGAAGATCAGATAAAGCGTACCAATATCCTTATGGTTCGTCGACATGAACCAGCGCTGGAAAAAAGCGGGCTTATGGTCCGCGTCATGCGCGTGATCGTCCAAATGACCGTCTGCTGTGATTGTTGTCATGTGCGTAACCCTCAGTTGGTTGCGGCGACTGCTTCAGCAGACGCAATATCGGTTGTATTGTCATTGGCAGCAGTTTCTGCCTCAGCTTCATCAGCCGCTTCGTCGCCCTTCACGGTCCCGCCATTCGCGCGAACCCAGTCGTTGAACTTCTCTTCGGAGAGAACTTCGACGGTGATGGGCATGAACCCGTGACGCGCTCCGCAAAGCTCCGAACACTGACCATAATAGACACCTTCGCGGTCGATCTGCATCACTTTCTCGTTGATCCGACCAGGAACAGCGTCGAGCTTGAACCAAGCTGCAGGAACGGCAAAGCTATGGATGACGTCGGCAGCGGTGATCAAAAGCTTGACCGGCTTGCCGACCGGAATGACCATCCGATTGTCGGCCGCGAGCTGATAAGGCTCGCCGCGGGCGTCGGCATCTTCCTCGGACAGCATGTTGGAGATGATTTCAAAATCACCATTGTCAGGATAGTTATAACCCCAATACCATTGGTATCCGGTAATTTTCACGGTCAATGCATCTTCGGGCGCGGGCTCGAACTGATTGGCCAGCAAGCTGATCGAAGGCACCGCGATCACCACCAGGATGAGCACGGGAATAACCGTCCAGATGATTTCGATAAATGTATTATGCGTTGTTTTGGAGGGCTCAGGATTGGCGCTGCGACGGAAGCGCACCACGACCCAAAGCATCAAGCCCAACACGATCAGGCTCACGCCAAACATCATCGGGACGAGAATGGCATTGTTGATCCAATGCGCCTGCTTGCCAGTTTCGCTGAACTGCTGCTGAAAATCCACACCGCCATCGACTGGCATGCCGATGCCAGGAGTTGGCTTCATCGGGGTATAAAGTTCCGGATCAAGACCGCTTGGCGCAGCAGCCGTTGCGGCTGGCGCATCTGCGGCTTCAACCGCACTTGCGGCCGCTGGCTCGATTGACGGCGCTTCCGGAAGTGCCTCTTGCGCCGATAATGTTGCCGGCGTCAGAATCAGGCCCAGTGCCAGAATCCATGCTTTCACATAATGAGTCATATATTGCTCAACCCTATCTTACCCCTGATTTCGGTGGTTTTCTGTTATGTTGCACGCCGAATAATTTTCTGCGAAAACAAATTGAAACAAACCGATTGCGGCGGCTTATAGGCAGGCTTGCCCTAAGCCTCAAGCTACCATGGGAATATTTTTTCAGTTTTTTGAGATTAATTTATATAGCATTGCGCGAGCAACATGCCCATTTGGGCAGAGAAGTACGGATCAGACAGGGGCGAACCATTGACCGAAGACGAGATTTTGCACGAATTCCGCCAATGTGATGCTCTTTTGGAAGGGCATTTCATTCTTTCCTCGGGTCGCCACAGCATGCAATATTTGCAATGTGCCCGACTTTTAATGCAACCCGCCCGCGCCGCACGCATGGCCGAAGCGCTGGTTGCCAATATTCCGCAAAATATTCGTCGGTCAATCGACATCATTGTCTCGCCTGCGATGGGTGGCGTCATCATCGGTCATGAAGTGGGTCGGGCACTGGGTCTCGACGCGCTGTTTCTCGAACGCCCCGACGGCACGTTTGAACTGCGTCGCGGCTTTCGGCTGGAGCCAGGGCAGAAAGTATTGATGATGGAAGATATCGTCACCACTGGCCTGTCGTCGCGCGAAGCCATTCAGGCGATCCGGAATGCGGGCGGCGACGTCATTGCCGCTGGCGCACTGGTCGATCGGTCCAATGGCGCGGCGCAATTTGATATCCCGTTTTTCCCGCTGGTCGCCATGTCTGTTCCCTCCTATCTGGCCGATGCAATCCCGCCCGAACTGGCCGCCATTCCGGCAACCAAACCGGGCAGTCGCAAAGCATGAGCGATACTCCCTTTCTACGGCTGGGCGTCAATATCGACCATGTCGCGACGATCCGCAACGCCCGCGGTGGCGATCATCCTGAACCCGTACGCGCCGCTCTGATCGCAGCAGAAGCGGGCGCAGATGGGATCACTGCCCATCTGCGTGAAGACCGGCGGCATATTCGCGATGATGATCTTTCGATGCTGATGGACAAGCTGACCATCCCGCTCAACCTCGAGATGGCCGCGACCGACGAGATGCTCGCCATCGCGCTGCGCCACAAGCCCCATGCCGCCTGTATCGTGCCGGAGAACCGCGAGGAACGGACGACCGAAGGCGGACTCGACGCTGCGGGCATGCACAATCGACTCACGGATTTCGTCGGACAGCTGCGCGAAGCCAATATCCGGGTCAGCCTGTTTATCGAACCCGACCCTCGTCAAATCGAGGCCGCCATCCACCTCGGCGCGCCCGTGGTCGAATTCCACACCGGCCATTATGCCGAACTGACCGGGGCCGAACGCGAAGCCGAACTGCGCCGGATCGCTGACGCAGCCGCGCTGGCGGCGAAAAACGGAATCGAACCGCATGCCGGCCATGGCCTGACCTTTGACAATGTCGTGCCGGTCGCGGCCATCCCGCAGCTGGCGGAACTCAATATCGGCCATTTCCTGATCGGTGAAGCGATTTTCGGCGGGCTTGACGGCAGCATCCGGCAAATGCGCGCGTTGATGGATGATGCGAGGTGAAAGACGCACGATTCTTGTCCTCCCTATCGCAGATGGGAAGGGGGACCACCCAAAGGGTGGTGGAGGGGTGGCTCGCTGACCACGTCGTGGCCCCCTCTGTCGCCTTCGGCGCCACTTCCCCACAGCTTTGCTGTAGGGAGGAATCTTCATGATCATCGGCCTCGGCTCTGACCTCTGCAATATCGAGCGCATTCAGAATTCGCTCGACCGCTTTGGCGAGCGGTTTGAAAATCGCGTGTTCACTGAATTGGAACGCGCCAAGGCGCGGCGACGACCGTACACTATAGCCGGGACCTATGCGAAGCGTTTCGCCGCCAAGGAAGCTTATTCCAAAGCGGTTGGCACTGGTTTCAGGGCCGGCGTCTTCATGAAAGATATCGGCGTCGTCAATGCCAAAAGCGGCGCGCCGACGCTTGCGCTTTCCGGCGGCGCAAAAAAACGGCTCGACGCGCTGACACCGGCGGGATATGAAGTCACCGTTCATCTCACACTCACCGACGATCATCCATGGGCACAGGCATTTGTGATCATCGAAGCCCATCCGCTCTAGGAAAGCCGCTTCTCATGGACCAGGAAACCAAAGACACATATATGGCTTTAGAAAATACCGCTGACAGCAGCTCTGCGAAAAAACCGGAAAAAGAAAAGACCGACTGGGTCGGCGAGTTCAAGAGCATTTTCCTGCTCCTGCTCGCGGTGCTGGCCTTTCACAGCCTCGTTGCCAAACCCTTCTATATCCCGTCCGTCTCGATGATGCCTGGCCTGCTTGTCGGTGATCGGCTGATCGTCAGCAAATATGCCTATGGCTGGTCCTGGGTATCGCCGACTTTCCACATATTTCCCCGCATGGAAGGACGCCTGTTCGGTAGCCTGCCGGAAAGGGGTGATATTGTCATTCTCACGCCCAAGGACCAAAGCAGCGATTATATCAAACGCGTCATCGGCCTGCCCGGCGATACGATTGAACTGCGCGGCGGCCAGGTTTTTTTGAACGGCGTCGGTGTCCAACAGGAAGTGCGCCCCGATATCGCTATCCCGGTCGATGCCAACTCGCCTTGCGGCCCGCTTGAATTTGCCGGCGCGCGCGGAACCGATGCCAGCGGCAATGCAATATGCAGTCTTCCGATTGTCCGCGAGACGCTCCCCAATGGAGTCACTTATGATGTCATTGATCTCGGGCCGAATATGAGTGATGATGTCGCTCCAGTGATCATTCCAGAGAATCATGTCTATCTGCTCGGCGACAACCGCGATCAATCGGCCGATAGTCGGGTCGCCAGCCCCCTGGGCCTTGATGGCTCCATTCCATGGGAGAATATCGGCGGACGGGCGGAATTCATTACCTTCTCGCTGGATGGTACAACATCGATCAATCCGTTGAGCTGGTTTGGCGCCTTCCGCAGCGATAGAGCGGGAACCAGTCTGAGGCCTGACAAGGTCGAGCCGCCGAAATAGCGCTGACTAGAGCCGCAGCCCTGCGGTCTCGTCCAGACCAGCCATGATGTTGAGGTCCTGAACCGTACTGCCCCCGGCACCTTTGCCGAGATTATCGAGCCGTGCAATCAGGCGCACCTGATCTCCGCTCGCATTGGCAAATACAAATAGTTCCAGCCGATCGGTCGGCTGGTCATGTTCGTTGAGCAAGAGTTCGGTGCAACCAGCACCGTCGCTGACACTGACGATCGGTGATCCCGCATAATGTTCCTGCAAAATGTCGAGCAACTGACCTGCTGTCGCGGTGACGCCCATGGCCTTGAGATGCAACGGCACCTCAACCAGCATCCCGCGATAGGCGCGGATTACCGCCGGCGCGAAGATCACATCATATTTGAGGCCCGCGTGGCGCTTCATCTCGGGCATATGCTTATGGCCCAGATCGAGTCCATAGTCGCGAAAGCCGATATCTGCATCCTGTGCAAACCGCCCGATCAATGCCTTGCCGCCGCCCGAATAGCCGGACACCGCATTGACTGTATAAGGCCAGTCTGCAGGCAGCAGACCGGCAGCGATCAACGGGGCGACAAGCCCGAGAAAGCCCGTCGGATAACAGCCGGGATTGGATACAAAACGCGCATTGGCAATCGCCTCGCGCTGACCTGTGCGAAATTCAGCAAAGCCATAGACCCAATCAGCCACTGTCCGGTGCGCCGAAGAGGCATCAATCACCCGGGTATGGTCATTCTCGATCAGCGAAACCGCCTCGATCGCGGCTTCGTCTGGCAAACATAGAATGACAAAATCACTGTCGTTAATCGCCTCGCGCCGTGCATTGACGTCTTTGCGCTGATCTTCGGGCAAGTGGACGAGCTCAAACTCACGCCGACCAGAGAGCCGTTCGCCAATTTCGAGACCGGTGGTCCCGACCGCGCCATCTATGAAAATCTTATGCGTCATAGCCCGCCTTAAGAGAGTCTTTTGCGCGCCAAAATCGGCTGATCCGTTGTTGCCGCAAAGCGGGCGACGACATCAGTCAAGCGCTCGATCGAAACTTGCATCCAGTGGGAATTGGCGTGCACGATCCGCTCGCTGTCAATCATCAGGCCGACATGATTCGGGAAAAACACGAGATCACCACGCCGCAAATCTTCACCATCTGCAATATCCTGTCCGAGCGCAGCCATTTGCTGGTCGGTGTCACGCGGCGAATCGACACCCGTGAGCATCAGGATCATTTGCACGAGGCCGGAACAATCCAGTCCATCGCCGCTGCGTCCGCCCCAAAGATAAGGCGCGCCAACCATCTGTTCGGCCAGTGCAGCGCTGCCGTTGCTGCCGTCGAAAACGACCGGTGCACCAATTTTCTGAACATGGCGGACATGGACAAAGCCTTTGCCGGTCTTGAGGAAATTGTCGCATTCGCTCGCTTCGCCACAAGCAATCCGGGCGCCCATCGGCAGGCGTTTCATCACGCCTGACTTGAAATCCGGTTCGACGAATATCAATGCCGCCCGCGCGGAAATCAGATGTGTCGGCTGCGGGGTTTTCTTTTGATGCTGCAAGGCATGGACCGGCAGATAGCCGACATAGCCATCCAGGCCGCAATAGCCCCAGGCCCAGTCGCCGACGACGTCCAGCATCGAAAAATCTTCGCCGTGCAGCAATTCCGATATCGCTTCATGATTTTTGCCGCCCTGCTTGCGGATCAGCGCCTTGGGCGCGGCGCAACGCATCGGCATCGGCGTTGCATAATGCGGCGCGAATAATTTTCCTGCGAGGCTGACATCGGCAAGGTCACCGCGATGGGCTGTAACGCGAGGGTCAAAAACGTCTTCGGGGCCATGCAACACAAATTTCGTGCGCCCGATATTATCCGCGGCTTTCATGTCCATGACTTCAAATATCCTGTTTACGCCTGCTGACCTGTCTTACCGCAATATAATTGTTACAGAGCGACGACAATCGGCCGCCTTTAGACGACAATCGGCCTATTGATCAAGCGCAGTCAATCTCGGCCAATCACTGGCATCCGGTCAAGGTCAGCTGCCATAGCGATCCTTGAGATATCGCCAGCTGGCCCGCAAGCCGAGCGCTTCGCCCCCTTTGGGACGGCCAGGCTTGCTCGCCGCACGCCAGGCATAGGTGTCAAAATGGGCCCAGCTCATGTTTTTGGGCGCAAATTTCTTGAGAAATAGCGCAGCGGTAATACAGCCTGCAAAAGACCCTGGCGCACTGTTCACACAATCGGCAATCGTGCTTTTCAGGCGGGCATCATAGCCAGACCAGAGCGGCATTTGCCACAGCGGGTCGTTTTCCTCATCACCCGCCGCAAGCAGGCCATTGGCCATCTCGCGGTCATCACAAAACATCGCGGGCAAATCCGGCCCCAGGGCGACCCGCGCGGCGCCGGTCAAGGTCGCGAAATCGATCATCAACTCGGGCTCCTGTTCACCCGCAAGCGTCAGCGCATCTCCCAACACCAGCCGGCCTTCTGCGTCGGTATTGGTAATCTCGACGGTCAGTCCCTTGCGACTGTTCAAGATATCGCCCGGCCGCAAGGCATGGCCATCGACGGAATTTTCCACCGCGGGCACCAGCAAATGCAATTGTACCGGCAGATTGGCTTCCATGATCAGCTTGGCCAGGGCAATGGCATGGGCAGCGCCACCCATATCCTTTTTCATGATCAGCATGCCCGCCGGCGATTTCATCGACAGACCGCCGCTATCGAAGGTGACACCTTTGCCGATGATCGCGATCTTCGGATGATCGGCCTTGCCCCATTTCAGCTCGATCAGTCGTGGGGCATGGGCGCGCATCGCCGCTTTCCCGACGCCATAGATCATCGGAAAATGTTCTTCGAGCGTATCACCGCGGGTGACCTTCAGGTCTCCGCCATGTTTGGCGGACAGCTTGTCGACAATATCCTCGAGCTTGTCCGGACCCATATCCGCTGCCGGCGTATTCACCAGATCGCGGACAAGCGCCGTGGCTTCGGCCTGACGGACGGCCTCCTCAACCTGGCTGATTTCATCTGTGACCAGCAGGACGCTCGGTCCCTGTCGATCGGGAAGTTTCTTGTACCGATCAAATTCATGCTGCGGGATCAGCCAGCCGAACAGGGCGTCTTTGGCACTCGCGCCGTCGAGACGATATGTGCCTTCCGGCAGCCTGCCACCGAGCTTGGCCAATGACCAGGAATCAAGCTGACCGCTCTTGGCAACACCCGCGACAATGGTGAAATCGCCTTGTTCGCTTTTACCGTCCTTGGCTTTGCCGATCACCGGCAACAGCAGATAGGAATCGGGATTGGCAACAAAGCGATAGGCTTTGACAATCTCCCGGATCGATTCGCCCTGGCCCTTCAGCCAATCTTCAAAATTGCCCGTATCCAAGATCTGGATGGTGCGGGCTTTCTGGCCTTTATCGGCCGCGATCAATGATTTAAAATCAGTCATTTGCTTCATATAGACCGAGATTCAATCAAGTGCGAGAGCCGATTCAAGCGGCGACGGGTTCCGGTTTTTTGGTCCGCTCCGCATCCGGTCCGGCAACGCTGCCTGGCTTGGAAAAAACCATCACGCCATCATCGACGGTCTTGTAGCGCAGATTGACAATATCTTTCGGGAAATTCTGGTTGAGACGCCATGGTTTGCGATCTCCCTGCTTCGGCAGATCCTTGATCGCCCGCTGGACATAGCCCGAGGAGAAATCAAGCATCGGCTCGGCGCCGATCGACTCACCTGCGGGCAGAGTTGGTGTCGCAATGGGAGTGCGGTTCTTGTCCATATGGTTGATCAGGCGGCAGACATATTCGCTGGTCAGATCCGCTTTCAGTGTCCAGCTGGCATTGGTATAGCCCATGGTCATCCCGAAATTGGGAATGCCCGAGAACATCACGCCCTTATAGTTGATCTTGTCGCCGAAGATCACGGGTTCTCCATCGACTTCGATAGCCGCGCTGCCGCCGGTAAGTATTTTCAGACCAGTAGCGGTGACGATGACATCGGCTTCCAGTTTTTTTCCGGATTTCAGCACAATGCCATCGCTGGTGAAGCGCTCGACATGGTCGGTCACGATCGACGATTTGCCCGACTTGATCGATTCAAACATATCGCTGTCGGGCACCAGACATAGCCGTTGATCCCACGGATTATAGCTCGGGGTGAAGTCGGTCATGTCGACATCTGGCCCCATTTCTTCCTTGACCATGTCGAGCAGGCGCTTCTTGAAGACCGCTGGTTTGTTTCGCGCCAGATTGAAGGTGAACAGGCCCCAGAGCACATTTTTCCAGCGAGTCAGCAGATAGGCCAGCTTGCTCGGCAGGACTTTGCGGAAGCGCAGGGCCCATTTGTCCTCGCCTGGAAGCGAGACAATATAGGTCGGCGAGCGTTGCAGCATCGTGACATGAGCGGCGGTCTTGGCCATCGACGGCACCAAGGTCACGGCGGTCGCGCCGCTGCCGATGACAACGACTTTCTTGCCCGCATAATCGAGATTATCGGGCCAGAATTGCGGATGGACAATCTTGCCGGCGAAATCCGCCTTGCCCGGGAAGTCCGGGTCATGGGCTTCGGCATAATTATAATAGCCGGAACACATGTGGAGGAAATTGCATTTGATCGTGCGCACCGCCCCCTCGCCATCGGCGAGGCTGACCGTCCATAAGGCTTCTTCGCTCGACCAGCTCGCGTTGACCACTTTCTGGCTGAAGCGGATCTTGTCTTCGAGATGATAATCACTGATCGTTTCGCGCAAATAGGTGAGGATCGAAGGCGCGTCGGCAATCGCCTTGCGCGCGGTCCACGGTTTGAAATTAAAGCCCAATGTATACATGTCGCTGTCGCTGCGAATACCGGGATATTTGAACAGATCCCAGGTCCCGCCCATCCGTTCGCGCGCTTCGACAATTGCGAAGCTCTTGCCGGGGCAGCGCTTGGTCAGGTGAACAGCCGCGCCGATACCGGACAGTCCAGCACCGACGATCAGAACATCGAGAATTTCATTTTCCATATCCCATTCTTACTAACATGGATGTAAATTGCAAGCATGGGAAAGCAGCGCCGTTGAAGCGCGACTTAGGCACAATCGGAGGATCGTCTATTCGGTGATCAGAGTCAGCGCGCGGAACAGGCCTTTATCGAGCGTCGCGTCAAACTGGCAGCCGACCTGGCCATCACGGCACCAGATCGCCTTGGCAACGAGCGCCTCGCCATTTTCAAAGCGCAGCCACAGCCGGTCGCCCTTCATCAATATCGCGTCGGTTTCGATGCGGCAGCCAGAGATTGACAGATCGATCAGCGTTGCCGGTTCGGAAGGCTGGCCAAGTTTGCGCACCTTGGCCCGGTTGAGCGCCACCGGATGGCGGTAGACCTTGCGCTGTTCAACCCAGGCCGGCGCTGCTTCCAGAAATTGCAAATTCATATGGCCCATCGGTCGCTCCCTGTTCGGGCGAGCCTATGTAAACAAGGTCAACAAGAGGTTAAGATCGGGCGGCCTCGCGCCCTCACTCCCTATTCGGCCGCTTCGAGCGCGTCCTCATCTTGATGGGCAGCCGCCTGGCTATTGGGTCCGTAAAACTGAATCACGCCATCATCGATCGGGCCCTTGGTCAAAACCTTCTTCTCGATCAGATAATCCTGGGTCAGCTTCCACGGCATCGCGGTGCTGGTCCGCGGCAGGCTTGAGATTCCGCGCTTGATATAGCCGGAGGAGAAGTCGAACAATTCTTCCTGCTCAAGCTCTTCACCGAGTACCGGATTGGCAATCCGTGTCGCGGTTGCATCCATATGATTGAGGATGCGACAGATATATTCCGAAACGATATCGGCCTTGAGGGTCCAGCTCGCATTGAGATAGCCGAACACCATCGCCATATTGGGAATGTCGGAGAACATGCAGCCTTTGTAATAATAATGATCGGGCCAGTGGACCGGTTTGCCATCGACCTCAAATGCCACTTTGCCCGCGACCGCCATGCTGAGACCGGTCGCGGTGACAATGACATCGGCGTCGAGCGTCTCGCCGGATTTCAGCGTGATGCCATGTGCGGTGACCGTCTCGATATGGCCGGTCTTGAGATCGGCTGCACCCGAGGCAATCGCCTTGAACATATCGCCATCGGGCACCAGGCACAAGCGCTGCTCCCACGGACCATAAGGCGGCGTATAATCGGCCTTGTTATATTTGTCGCCAAGCTCTTTCTTCATCGGCGCTTCGAGTTTCTTGATCACCTTTTCGGGATTGTCGCGCGCGGTTTTAAAGGTCAGATCCTGCATCGTCACATTCTTCCAGCGAATCAGCTTATAGGCCCAGGTCTCAGGCATGATCTTGCGCATGAAATTGGCGAAGGCATCTTTCGCTGGCTTGGCAAAATACCAGGTCGGCGTGCGTTGCAGCATCGTTACATGGGCGGTTTTCTTGGCCATGACGGGCAGGATCGTGACCGCCGTCGCGCCGCTGCCGATGATCACGACCTTCTTGCCCGCATAGTCAAAATCCTTGGGCCAGAATTGCGGGTGGACGACATCGCCCTCAAAATTCGCAATCCCCTCAATCTGCGCGTCATAGGGATTGTCATAATCATAATAGCCGGCCCCCATATAGAGGAAATTGGCGTGCATTATCGCCTGCGAACCATCGGATTTCTCCGCGGTCACGGTCCAGCGCGCATCCGGGCTCGACCAGCTCGCCGACAATACTTTATGGCCAAAATGAATATGTTTTTCGAGATCATTCTTGTCTTTGATCCGGTGGAGATAGTTGACGATCGACGGGCCGTCGGCAATTGATTTCTGCTCGGTCCAAGGCTCAAAGGTGAAGCCCAATGTGTGCATGTCGCTGTCGCTGCGGATACCGGGATATTGGAACAGATTCCAGGTCCCGCCAATGTCGTCGCGGCGTTCGACTATCGCAAAGCTCTTGCCCGGACATTTGTCGCGCAGATGCACCGCCATCCCAATCCCGGAAATCCCTGCGCCGACAATCAAGACATCGACCGATGGAATTATGCTGTTGGTTGGTTCCGCGATTTGAGTCGCCATAGTGTCTCTCCGAGCTTTTCGAAGGTTATGCCATTTGCCGAGGTGAGTTGCAATTGGAGATTTAATTGAGCGGTTAAGAGGCGTTGGATTGAGTTTGTATGGCATCGATTTTTGCGCCATAAATCATGGCAGTCAACAGACCGTATCAAAATCTAAAGGCAACTGGCAACATGAGCGTTTTCCGCCCCGAGTATTAAGCTGCTTTGCAATTGTTTGCGAAAGTGAGCGAAGCGATGAAGGCAAAGGGTCTAAACGCCCCTGTTCTGGTCGGGGGGGGCTGCGGTCGAACTATATTCAGGCAGCGCGGTGACAACCGGCGATTTCGACATTGTTACACCGTGCCAATCAGAGTTTGAAATGCTGCTTCAGGAGCATGGATTTGTCCGTCCTTCCGGTCCCGGTATGGCAACGCGCGGGTGGATTCATCCAGAGCTTGGGTTGGGCTTTGAAATCGTCGGCGCAAATGTACTGGACGGCAATAGCGATGCAGCAAAGTTTAAGCTCATCAATACGGGCGAAGATGGCAATGCGCAGGTGATTTCTGTCGAGGATATTATCGCTGACCGCATGGGTCAATTTGCATCAGGCACCGCACCTGAAATGCGCGAGCAGGCACGAAAACTGTTCGCGCTTTATCCTGATGCTGACAAGGTCTATATGGAAAAGCGGATCAGACAGGAAACGGAAGGCGAATATGGCGTCGAAGGTCTTGAAGAATGAAGATAAGCCCGTGAAACTCGCAGCCTTCGCGCGGGATGTCGCGCGCCGCAAAGCCGGGTCTGGAATTACCGATTTGCCGCAAAATTCGGGTAAGCGCCGGACGGACAGCAAGAAAGCGCTTTTGAAGGCGGTTGAGGCTGCCGGGAAGAGCTGGTCTTCGAAAAACGCGAGCTAGTAAAGTGACAGGCTTGCAATTGGAGTTTAATTGAGCGGTTAAGAGGGGCTGGCCGCCATCCTGAAACAAGTTCAGGATGGCGGGCTATTAGCTCGCAGCAACCCCGAACAGATCATGCTCGTCGGCATCCTCGATCGTCGCGTCGATAATATCGCCGACCGCGAGATTCTCTGACACGTTGCGGAGGAAGACATTGCCGTCAATCTCCGGTGCGTCGGCTTCGGAGCGCGCCGTCGCGCCGATGTCACCGTCTTCGTCAGGCTCGCCGATATCGTCGATAATCACCGGCAGGGTCCGGCCGACTTTCGCTTGCAACTTGGCGGCGCTGATCCGGGCGGTGACTTCCATGATCCGCTGGTAACGCTCTTCCTTGATCTCTTCGGGCAGCGCGCCATCGAGCTGATTGGCCTCGGCGCCTTCGACCGGTTCGAAGCGGAACGCGCCGACGCGGTCAAGCTGGGCTTCCTCGAGCCAGTCGAGCAGATATTTGAAATCATCCTCGGTCTCGCCGGGGAAGCCGACGACAAAGGTCGAGCGGATGGTGAGATCGGGGCAGATATCGCGCCAGCTTTTGACGCGCTGGAGCACCTTGGCTTCATTGGCCGGGCGCTTCATCCGTTTGAGGACATTGGGCGCGGCATGCTGGAACGGGATATCGAGATAGGGCGTGATCTTGCCCTCGGCCATCAGCGGGATGACCTTGTCGACATGGGGATAGGGATAGACATAGTGGAGCCGGGTCCACACGCCCTGCCCCTCGGATGTCTTCAATTCGCCAAGCGCGGCAGCGAGATCGGTCATATGGGCGCGGACTTCGCGGCCCTGTCCGTTCGGACCGTTCCAGGCGCGCGGCTGGTGGCGGATATCGACGCCATAGGCCGACGTGTCCTGGCTGATCACGAGCAATTCCTTGGTGCCCGCTTCGACCAGCTTTTCGGCCTCGCGGAGGATTGCATCGGGGCGGCGGCTGACCAGATCGCCGCGCAGACTCGGGATGATGCAGAAGGAACAGCGGTGGTTGCAGCCTTCGCTGATCTTGAGATAGCTATAATGGCGCGGCGTCAGTTTCAGGCCGGCCTCGGGGACCAGATCGACGAACGCACCGCGCGCGGCGGGCGCGGCGGCGTGAACCGCAGTGACGACATCCTCATATTGATGGGCGCCGGTGACGGCGAGGACATCGGGATAACGTTTCATGATCACATCGGCTTCATTGCCCATGCAGCCCGTGACGATCACCCGGCCATTTTCGGCCATCGCCTCGCCAATCGCGTCGAGGCTCTCCTCCTTGGCGCTGTCAAGAAAGCCGCAGGTGTTGACCAATACGACATCGGCGCCAGCATAGTCAGCCGACAGATCATAGCCGTCGCTGCGCAGCTGCGTCAAAATGCGCTCGCTGTCGACCAGAGCCTTGGGACAGCCGAGCGAGACCATGCCCACTTTGGGTGAAGAAGGAATTTGCGTTGCCATAGGGCGCGGCCTTTAGGCGCAAAATGGTGGCGAGTCACGCCCCCGCGCAACCAAACTGGTTTTTCTATCGATTTTGAGCTAGGAAAGCGACCTCAACTATCTGGGAGGGTGGAATGAATATTTTGGATGTCAACTGGATTGCCGTCGTCGTCGCGGCGCTCGCGGGCTTTCTCGTCGGCGGGATCTGGTATGGTCCGGTGATGGGCAAGAAATGGATGGGTGCGGTCGGCCTGACCGAGGAACAGATCAAGCAGGGCAGCATGGGGCTGATCTATGGCGGGGCCTTTGCGTTCAGCCTGATCGCATCCTGGACCCTCGCCCACACATTTGCGACCTATGCCGTGGACCTGTCTTTCTCGGCGAAAGTGCTGACGGCCTTTGGCGTGGCGCTGGGCTTCATCGTACCAGCGATCGGGACAAACTATCTGTTCTCGCAGAAGAACAAGACATTATTCTTCATCGACGCTGGCTACTGGCTGCTTTTCTATAGCGCGATGGGCACGGTCCACGCCTGGTTAGGCTAGTCGAAACCGGCAACATTGAGAAACTGGAATAGCGGGAAACATTCGAAGATCTCGAGGCCGCAACTCGGCCGAATGAAACAAGCCTGCTGTCACCCGGTTCCCGCCTGATGTTGACGCCGTTTCGCGCGCGTTCCAACGCCATAGGTCACAAATCCCGCGATAAGCGCCAGAAATAGAATGGCATATCGACCATCGGGGATATGTAACGCCTGTACCAGCATTCGGTCATGCCCCCGCAAACTCGCCCACTTGTGCAGGGAGGCATCGGCGAATGCATCGGTTGCGAATATATCCACCAGATCACGACGGCTGCGGTAGCGAACGATGACAATCCGGTCCCATTTGCTATTGGCCCGGTCCACCCAATTGCTCCCGTAGATCGGATGGGAGCCGCGCCTGATCATGAGCGGGATCATCACGGAACTGAAGCGTTCATAGGCATCTGGTCCCGAACCGCCAAAACCGGAGCCCTCAGGATAGTCAGCCACTGTTTGAAAACTGTACATATTGACGGTGTAGATCGGTTCGCCGTCATCTGCTTCCAGGAATGTTCGCAACGCTGAAAGGTCATGCCGCCCGCCCGGCTCATGAGATTGCGCTTCTATTTTGGCGAGATAATCCTTAATCTCAGAGGGAGAAAGAGCGCTCGCACTCCATTCATACCAGTACATGAAACTGAGAAAACACAGCAGCGCCATCGCCATGCTGCTGGCCAGAAGTTTTTTTGATTTCATCGAATATTCCAATAAAGTACTTGCATATTGCAAGTGGAATGATCGCGCTATATAATGTCATTGCAAAATGCAAGTGCCACTCTTATCTCAGCGATATGTCCCGAAGCTCTGAAACCTGCCGGTCAAACTGTCCCATCAATTTTGTGCTGGAAACATTTGGTGACAGATGGACGTTGCTGATCATTCGCGATCTGATGTTCAAGGGAAAGCGGACCTATGGGGAGTTTCTTGAGTCGGACGAAAAAATATCGACCAATATACTGGCCAATCGCCTGAAGCGGCTCGAAGCGCACGAAATTATTGTAAAAGCAGTCGCTCCGGATAATCGTTCAAAATTATATTATTCGTTCACGGACAAGGGCAGGGATCTTTTGCCAATCATGCTGGAAATCACGGCATGGAGCGCAAAGCATGACAATGCCACCAACACCCCGCCATCTTTTCTGAAAATGTTTGAAGGCTCCCGCGCAGAAATGATGACGGCGATTCTCAGTAAGTTGGACTGAAAGCCGTGCCATGCTCTCGCGACAAAGCGGCTTGTGAATGGACTGCCCGCCAGTTCAAGTTCAGGTTCAGGTTCAACCAGATCAGCTTGAGAGCGTATCGGCAATGATCCGCCAGACCTTGGGATTGAAACCCAGCCCGAGATGCCCGCCATCGACGCGAATATTGCGCGCCTGGGGATTGTAGATATCCTTGGCGATATCGGGGCCGACAATGCCGTCGCGGTTGGAGTAGATCACGGTAAGCGGCTGATCGAAGCCGATGCTGTTGCGCGCGTGCACTTCCCGTTCAAACGCATCGAGCTCGATATTTGCGGATTTGGCGTAGCGCTGGCCCGGAGTTGTATATTTCGGACCGCCGATGATCGGCGTCCCCATTGTGATGACCTCGCGCACCAGATGCGGCGACAGCCGGGCCAGTTCTCGCGCAATGATCCCGCCTAGCGACCAGCCAATCAGCGTGAAGGGCTGTTCTCCATTTTCGGCAAAACGCGCTTCCGCGACTTCGGTAAAGCGTCCAATATCACGATCCACCGAGCCGCGATTGCGCCCCAGCGACCAGTCGGCCACATCATAGTTGATCCGTTTCAAAAAGCCTTCGAGCGGGCGCATCGACAATTCGCTGCCACCATAGCCGGGGATCAGAAAAATCGGCCGACTGTCGCCCTTTGGTGCTGTCAAAATCCGTGGCCATTGCAATCCGAAGCGAATGAAATCGAGTGGCAGAGCCAGTTCACTTGCCTGAGTCAACCGGGCGGGTGGCTTCAGCCCTGTTGGCATTGTACGAATTTCATCCATTGAGCAGCTCCGTATGCGAGCGACTAGAATAGAGTTTTGTTTCGCAGTTGCAACATGAACCAAAGGCTATGGTTGCTATTGCTCCGTATCTTTCGCCTTGCCGGCGCCATTGCCGGGAATGATCTCGACAATGATATCCCCCGCTTCCAGCATTTTGGCTTCCGGTTCCCAAAATCCGATCACCTCGTCCGATCGATAAATCCGGACGCCGAGACCATCTTTCACGACTTCGTTCAACGCCAGGCCGACTTCATCTTCGACCACTGCGCGCTGAACCAGTTTGACCCGGCCCGTCGCCGAGGCAAGATCGCTGAGATAGTCAGAAATTTTCGCACCCTCACAGCTCCCTGCGAGCAGCAAGCCGGCAAAGCTGACGGGGTTGATCACCGTGGTCGCGCCGGCCTGGCGGGCGAGCAGCTCATTATCTGCCGCCTTGATCGAGACGCTAATCGGCAAATGATAGGCCAAATGCCGCGCGGTCAGGACGATCAATATGCTGGTATCATCGCGGCCGGCCGATACGATCATCGAGCGTGCGCGCGAAATTTTCACATTCATCAATGCATTGTCACGCGTCGCGTCGCCATTGATCACCGCACAGCCCAGTTTTTCAGCATGTGACAGGGCTTCATCCGAATTATCGATCACGACAATTTCTTCCGGATTGGTGCCGCGCGCGAGCAGTTCCTGAACCGCTTCACTGCCGCTGGTCCCAAAACCGGCGATCACGATATGGTCGTGCAAATTGCTTTGAATCAGTTTCATGCGCCAATTGTCCCAAGTTCGTTTGAAAACAAAATTATAGGCCGTGCCAACGAAGATTAGCACGACAAAGATTCGAATAGGAGTCACCACCAGCGCATCGAACATTCGCGCGCGCTCGGTCACCGGGACGATATCGCCATAGCCAGTGGTGGTAATCGAAATCATCGTGAAATAGATGACGTCGAGAAAGCTGACATCGCCATCATAGCTGTCCTGCAAACCATTGCGGTCGAACCAGTGAACCGCAACCGCCATGCCGATCAGTCCCAGCACGAACCCCACACGCCAGGCAATGTCGAGCCAGATCGGCAGGCTGGATCGCCGCCGCAGCGTAAAATAGTCAGAGAATTTACTCTTATTGCCGCCGATCATATCCCGTTCAACTGCGCTTCGGCAAATGAGAGATCGGATTTACCGGCTTGCGATCCTTGCGTATCTCGAAATGCAACTGGGGTTCCTGAACATAGCCGCTGTCGCCAGCCAGACCGATAATTTCTCCTGCAACGACCTTCTGTCCGCGCGCCACGTTGAGCTTGTCGGCATGGCCATAAGCGGTCACCCAGCCGGATCCGTGCTTGATCAGGATCAAGCCGCCAAATACACCAATTTCGTCGCCACTATAAGCGACTACGCCGTCCGCCGAGGCCCGGATCGGCGTTCCGCTTGGCACGGCGATATTCAGTCCATCATTGACCTTGCCATCGCCCATCGCGCCGAATCCGGCGAGCAGCTTGCCATTTACCGGCCAGATGAATTGGCCGGCAAATCCTCCTCCCGGCGTCGCAATGGTTGCATTGGGCGTGACGGTTTTGCGCCAGTCCGATGGCTCAACCGCGGCAGCGCCTTCCGCCAGTGCCGGCTGGCTGCCGGTCACAATATCATCAATATCCAGATTAAAAGCGGCGGCGCGCTGTTCGATCGACATATTGGCCGGGTCGCTGGGCGTGGTCGCCGGAAGCAGCAATTTTTGATTGAGGCGCAGAATATAAGGCTCTTCGAGGTCATTCAAGGTGACAATTTCGTTCCACGGTGTGCCATAGGCCCGGGCAATTGCAATTCCGGTCTCGCCCGAATTGACCTTATGATATCTACCGCCGGTAATCTGCAGCTGCTGACCCGGCCGGATGACATAGGGATCGACCAGACCATTGGTCGCGGCAATGACCTGCGAGCCAGCACCGGTCTTGTTCGCAATGCCTCTCAACGTGTCGCCCGGCTGCACGACATAGGTGCCACCCTGCACGGTCGCTGCATTGGGAATGACGCCGCGCGCTTGCCAAGTGGCAGCCGGCGCCTGCTCCGCAGGCTTGGCAAGTACGGACGAATCTGTTGCCAGTTGCGGCTGCGGTTCATTTTGCGGCAAGGCATAGTCGCCACGGCCAGGCGGTATGCAGGCCGCTACGCACATCAGCAAAGTCAGGATTGCAAAATTACGCATGGACAACTCCATTAACCAACAATTCTCCCGGAAGTAAGCGTCTTACTAGCAGCAAATCAGTGACTTGCCAGCCCTGTTGGGCAATCTCAATGTAAAACAGCAAACCACATGTAAATTGCGGCGCGATGTTCAGCCATAGAGATTCTTGAGCATGTCCATGGATTCATAATGGGTCAAATCGAGATGCAGCGGCGTTACCGAAACAAAGCCATCTTCAATGGCTTCGAGATCGGTACTATGCGCCGGCGTTTCGACCATCGGACCGAGGCCGAACCAATGATATTCAAAGCCGCGCGGATCGCGGTTGCTGACGATCTGCAATCGCCCATAATCTCTGATCCCCTGAGAGACCACACGCACGCCCTTGACCTCGGTGGCGACCAGCGCCGGAAAATTGATATTGACCAATGTGCGGTGATCCATCCGTTGCTTGATCAGCGGACGAAGCACTTTTTCACCCCATTTGAGCGCGGCATCAAAGGGCACGTCTGCGCCAATATCTTCGCGGGAATGGGCCTGGCTCAGCGCGATCGAAGGAATGCCGGCAAGCGCGCCCTCCATCGCCGCCGATACTGTCCCCGAATAGGTTACATCTTCACCGAGATTGGCACCCCGGTTGACGCCCGACAGGATCAGATCCGGCGGCCCGTCTTTCATGATCTTGGCGACCGCCAGCATCACGCTATCGGTGGGCGTGCCATCGACCGAATATTGCTGGTCGCCGCGCTTGCGGATCCGCAGCGGCCGCGTCAACGTCAGCGAATGACCGGCACCGCTATTCTCGTCGGACGGGGCAACAATCCAGATATCATTGGAGAAATATTGGGCGATATCGAGCAGCACCTTCATCCCCGGCGCATCGAAGCCATCGTCATTGGTGAGTAATATGCGCATTTGGTTTCTTTCTACTCCTATCCGGTTACGGGAGAAGACAAGTAAAGCTTTTCATCTTGTCTGACTAGCGAAACTCGCTGAAGGGCAATCCACGCCCCATCTCCAACCTCGCTTGGGTAAAATAGCCGAGGCACGGATATCCTCTGCCTCACGCCAACTCAGCTGATATCTTGTGTGAATGGACAATCGCATTTACATTACAATTATAATTTATTATAATTGTAATGTATCTTCGATCCATTGAGAGAATCAAGTCATGAAGCGCATTACCTGGACCATCGTGGCCTTCTGTTTGTTGCTAGCGAGACCTGTCGCGGGACAAGAAGCAAAACCGAACTCAACGCTGATTAACAACGTCCAAATATTTGACGGTCGGAATGTCATTGCATCGTCCGGTGCTGTCAGGATTGAGGATGACCGAATAGCTCAGGTGTCATCGACCCAATTGGAACCGCTGCTTGGAGAAATGGTGATTGATGGTAAGGGTAGATTTCTGATGCCCGGTTTGATCGATGCACATGTTCATGTGTCTTGGGCATTTCCCTTTTCAAAGGCAGATCAAGCTAATGAGTCTTATGTAACCGCAGGAGCGGTGGCCAACGCTTCGGCCATGCTCAAACGTGGATTCACAACAGTTCGGGATACTGCGGGCACCGACTATGGTCTAGCAATGGCAATTGACGATGGTGTTGTACAGGGGCCAAGGATAATCTTCACCGGAAGATCAATCTCGCAAACTGGTGGCCATGCTGATCATAGAAAGATTAACGAAAAACCTTCCAATAGCTTGATACACGGGTTTGGTAGCACCATTGCGGATGGCGAAGCGGAAGTCATAAAGGCAGCCCGTGAAGAATTACGCCGCGGTGCCTATTTTATCAAAATCCACGCAGGTGGCGGTGTTTCCTCTCCAACTGATCCGCTACACAGCGTTCAATATTCGTTTGAAGAGATGCAGGCAGCGGTTCAAACTGCAGCAGACAGAGGAACCTATGTCGCTGCTCACGCATATACGCCTGAAAGCATTAGCCGCGCCCTCAACGCTGGTGTCAAAACCATTGAACATGGTAATATGATCGACAAGAAAACGGCGGAACTTGCAGCGCGAAAGGGCGCATTTGTTGTACCCAATCTGATTACCTATTGGGCAATGGACAAGGCACCGGGCATGCCACCCTATATAAAGGCGAAAAACAAAACCGCCCTAGACGCTATGACCGACGCACTTAAACTACTTAAGGAGGCTGGCGTTAAAATTGCTTTTGGCACAGATTTGATTGCGAACATGCACCCGCTGCAGAACCAAGAATTTCTGCTACGTACGCAGGCATTCACGCCGTTGGAGATATTGCGTCAGGCAACAAGCGTGAATGCATCACTCATCGCTTTGTCTGGGCGAAATAATCCATACGGCAAGCTTGGCGTAATAGAAGCAGGCGCCGTCGCTGATATTATATTAATCGATGGCAATCCCCTTGAAAATATGACGTTGATGTCCAAACCAGAGACTGCGTTTTCTCTGATTATGAAGGATGGGAAAATCGTCAAATAGATCGATGAGATGATATATGACGCTGCACCGAATGCAAAAGCTCCAAATTATCTGGGTTATCCTGGGTCTAAGCTACAATGTCGTCAGCTACTGGCGTTTGACTGAGGGCAAATCTCAACTGGCGCCCACCAGCCCTGTGGCAGGTGCCATATTTATGGCCATTTGCGGTGTCGTAATTTTAGCTGGGCTGATTGGCGCACAAAGAATTTCAAAATTTATCATCCCGGTGCTTACGCTGTTTTTGATCTATTCTGGAGTTTTTCTCCATATAAATGCGTATTGGGAAAATACAAACTTGCCCGACTATGCCTCCAAATTGCCTTGGTTTGCGGCCATTTTGATCAACATCTATGGTGTTGCAACATTGATATTGGGTAGCTGGCTTGCGTTTCGCCCTTTTCCGGAAAAATAGAATGAAGTTACGCCTCAGAAACCTGTAATTTGAGCATGTCTACAAGCATTGATAACTGGCACTTGATATTGGCTTGATCGGGCTCGACCGTTTGCAAAAGAGCGAGCCCGCGCAACTGAGCATTCACGAAATATTGCATTGCCTTAACTTGACTAGGCCTCAGCTTGTGATCGGCGAACAGTTGCTTGATGGCGCGCTCATGCCTTGCGATGGCATTCTTTTGCCATTCACCAATTTTCCCTATCATCTCGGGATCTGAGCGTCCGCCGAGTATGATTGACCAGATAGCTAGATATTTTGGATCGCTATAATATTGCCATTGTGTTTCCACCAGAAGCTTGCATCGATCCTCAATATTCTCGTTGGCTTTTAGTTCCAGGGCTTGATCGTCGCTTGTTTCAAATAAACGTTCTTCGATAACCGCGAGCATCATTTGTGATTTGGTCTTGAAATGGTGTTGAACCGAACCGGTTGTTAGACCAGCATATTTGGCTACATTTGCCAGTGAGCAACCATCAAAACCTCGGTTTAACAGCACTTCGATTGTTGCATCCAGCAGCGCTTTTCGGGTCTTAGTTCGACGATCCGATTGAGTTCGGGGAACAGTTTGAGCGGCGGTTGTCATTGTCATCCTCGGGCGAATTATAATGACATACATTACAGTTGCAATGCACCTTATCAACAATGTCTTCTGACAAACGACCACTCCTTCAACGGGAGCGGATGATCATTTCGCTTCGAGCCTGTCGATCCCGCCCATATAAGGCAATAACGCAGTCGGGATATGGACCGAGCCGTCTTCCTGTTGATAATTTTCCAGAACCGCAACCAGCGTCCGCCCGACAGCCAGGCCGGAACCGTTCAATGTGTGGACAAATTGCTTCCCCTTGCCTTCGCCTCCGGTCTTTTCTTGGCTCGGCCGAAAACGCGCCTTCATCCGGCGCGCCTGATAGTCTCCGCAATTGGAGATGCTGGAAATCTCGCGATAGGCATTCTGACCGGGCAACCAGACCTCCAGATCATAGGTTTTCCGGGCGGTCGCGCCCATATCACCGGCGCAGAGCAACATCTTGCGATATGGCAATTCCAGCGCTTTCAGGATCGACTCTGCCGCAGCGGTCATCCGCTGATGCTCGGCTTCGCTCTCGGCAGGATGGACGATCGCGACCATTTCAACTTTTTCAAACTGATGCTGGCGGATATAGCCCTTGGTATCTCTGCCGGCCGATCCCGCTTCGCTGCGGAAACAGGGCGTGAGAGCGGTTAATCGGATCGGCAATTGGGCCTCGTACAGGATTTGTCCATTGACGCTGTTGGTCAGGCTGACCTCGGCGGTGGGAATCAACCAGCGGCCATCGGTCGTCTGGAACAGATCCTCGGCAAATTTCGGCAGCTGTCCGGTGCCATAAACCGCCTCGTCCCGCACCAGCAACGGCGGCGCGCATTCGGTAAAGCCATTCTCCGCCGTCTGCATGTCGAGCATATATTGCCCCAAGGCCCGCTGCAGCCGGGCCATGTGCCCGCGCAGAAAAGTGAAGCGCGCGCCCGACATCTTGGCCGCGGTTTCAAATTCCAGACCGAGCAGCGGCCCGATATCGCTATGTTCTTGCGGCGCAAAATCAAATTTTCGCTGCTCGCCCCAGCGTTCGAGCTCGACATTATCATCTTCATCTTCGCCCAGCGGAACATCCGGGTCGGGAAGATTCGGGAGCGCGGCCATCATATCTTTCAACTGGCCGGATAGTTCTCGCTCCTTGTCTTCCAAGGCCGGCAGTTTCGTTTTGAGTGCACCAACTTCCGCCATCAGCGCTTGCGCCGCATCTTCGTCCCCCTGGGCTTTGGCTTTGCCAATCGCCTTGGACGCTTCATTGCGCCGTGCCTGACCTTCCTGCAGCTGGGTGATGATCGCACGACTTTCTTCGTCGAGCGCAACAACTTTCATGGCTACAGGATCGCTGCCGCGGCGCGCGAGCGCAGCGTCAAAAGCTTCCGGATTTTCGCGTATTTGTTTTATATCATGCATGGCAAATGCCTATGCCGAGCCGATGATCTTCATTCAAGTATCAATCACGCTGTATTTCAGCAACCCATCGCCATTTTCCTACTCTGAAGACATTCGCTATTCTCGAGGAATGCGAATCGGACCGGAAATATAATTTCCTACATTTGAAACTATCCATCCAACATACGCATTTCCGCCGTTTCCGGGGGTCAATTTAGTCATCTTTCGGCTGTCTCGAGAGAAACAGGATAAACGCTGCAGAACATAAAGCGGCCGGATTGCTCCAGCCGCTTCTTGCATGTCTTGTTGGCCGTCTAGCTTAAGCTGCAACCGCCTTTTTGGCTTTCCGCCGCCGGGCAAAGACCGCCGCCGCCGCTGCACCGAAGAGCAGGACTACTGGCGGGGCCGGGACGTCCGTACCACCGGTCGATCCGCCCGACGTGCCGCCAGTCGAACCACCGGATGAGGTGCTCGAGCTGCTTGAGCTGCTCGACGAACTCGAGGATGAGCTGCCGGAGGATCCGGTTGATGTGCTGTTGCCACCGAAGCTCGAAGAGCCGCCAGTTGCGCCCGAGGACGTGGAACTTGATCCTGAAGAACCAGACGATCCGCTGCTCCCGGAAGAACCGGAACTGCCATTCGAGCCGCCGCTGCTGCTGCTCGAGCTGGAGGAAGAGCTGGAGCTGCTCGAGGAGCTGGAACTGCTGCCGGTGGAACCGGTGCTGCCTGATGAACCAGAGGAGCCGGAGCTGCCGGACGAACCGGAACTGCCCGAAGACCCGGTGCTGCCGGTAGAACCGGTGGACCCGGTGCTGCCGCCTGGATGCGGATCGCCGCTCGATGTCGTGCCGCCGGTGGAACCCGAGGAGCTTGACGAACTGCTCGACGAACTGGAGCTGCTTGAGGAGCTTGACGAGGACGAGCTGCTTCCACCAGTGGAGGTACTCACACCGCCGGTGGACGTGCTGACGCCGCCAGTAGAGGTGCTGACCCCACCCGTCGACGTGCTCACACCACCTGTGGACGTGCTGACGCCGCCGGTCGAAGTGCTGACGCCGCCGGTCGAAGTGCTCACTCCGCCAGTGGAGGTGCTGACACCTCCGGTCGACGTGCTGGTTGATCCGCCGCTGGTCGAGCTTCCGCCTGAAGATGTGGAAGTCGAACCACCGCTACTCGTAGACGAGATGATTACGTTGCCGCCACCGCCACCGCCGCTGCCGCCACCGCCGAAGAAGCCGCCGAAGAAGCCGCCACCGAAGCCGCCGCCCGAACTGCCGCCGATAACAACGGGTACGGATCCGCCGCCATCAATCGTCGGAGGAGGAGGCGGAAGATATGGGGGTGGAAGAGGAATCGGCTGGGGAGCCGGTGCCTGTGCAATCGTGACAACGGTCGGAGCACATGCAGAAACAGTTTTCGTCGTTACCGTCCGACGCGTTCTTTTGATCTTACGTGCGGGCTCGCCACGCTTCACAACGCGCGCTCGAACCGGCTGCTTCTTGCTTACCTTTTTCACATAAGGCGCAGCAGGCGCTTCCGAAACGTGAACCGCACCGCCACCAATAAGCGCTCCACCGCAAGTGCAAGCACATAATTTTGCCAAAGCCATCCGTACCGACATATCTCTTCTCTCTTCCGCTTGGGAACTGATCGGAAATCCAGCTTTTTGGGCTGGGAAACCTTTCCGTGTTCCGGACATGCCTTAGAAACGCAGAATAAATCGTTAATCACAATTGCGTTAACCCTATTTGCTGGCTGAAATTGCGTTTAGTTTCTGCTCATATCTCTCCAAGGGCGGTTAACGTCCCGATTTGATACCATATTGATCGCAAATATTACGTCGCGCGCGCAAATATCGCGATTTCCGGTCTTGAAGTTGCAGAGGGCGCAACTGCAAATGCCATCGAAAATCTCGATTGAGTGGCAACTGCTCGATCAAATTTCTCGAAAAAATGGATAATTGCCAAATCGCGGGTTTTTGCGTCTTGTCTCGGCTGGAATCGCTGGTTATAGCGCGCCCTAACGACGATCCCCCGCTGTACGGATTTTGGCTCAATCTGATCAGGCACAAGTTTTGGAGAGTAAGTTGGCTTCTTCGGTTAAGAACGCGTCCGAAACAAAATCCGCACAAGCTGCGGAGATTATTCTGGAAAAGGGTTATCGCCCCAGCGAAGATGAAGAATTTATGAACGAACGGCAGCTTGCCTACTTCAAAAATGCTTTGGAAGAGTGGAAAAATGGCATTGTTGCCGAATCAAAGGAAACTCTGGCCCATCTTCAGGACGGTCCGATTCAGGAAGCTGATCCCAATGACCGGGCGTCCAGTGAAACTGATTGGGGGCTTGAGCTGAGGACGCGCGACCGTCAACGCAAGCTAACTTCGAAAATTGACTCCGCTTTGCGGCGGATTGAAGACGGCGAATATGGTTATTGTCAGGTTACCGGCGAGCCCATTTCCCTGGATCGATTGATCGCTAGACCGATTGCAACGATGACGGTGGAAGCTCAAGAAGCTCACGAACGCAGCGAAAAAGTTTCCCGCGACCGTTAACATTTTCGCGCTTTTTGGTCACCATGGCTTGCACATCCACGGATATGTAGCAGTGTTCAAGCCGTCAGTTGTTGGCAAAAAGATGAAATTGCCTTCAAAAAGCGCTCAACATTAACCGAATTTGCACCATTTAAGCTCAAAACCACGGTCATGGAACGTTCCAAACATATATTGACCATGGAAAGCACATGAAAGAACCGTTTGACGACAATCTTGGGATGAACAGCCAAGCCATCGATCACGCCAAGCGCGAGCTTGATCGCGACAGTCTTTTTTTGAAAGCCGAGTTGCGTTTTGTTGATGGAGAAAATTGCGGAGAGGTGCGTATTCGCAATCTTTCTGCAGGCGGATTGATGGCGGAAGCACCGATTAACGCGAAACGCGGAGACAAGGTGCAACTCGAACTGCGCAATATCGGCAGTGTCACAGGTTATGTTGCATGGGTCGCACAGGGTCGCTTTGGCGTGGCATTTGATCACCCCATTGATCCCAAACTGGCTCGGAAACCCGTGGGCCAATCCAAGCTAGAAATGCCGAGATATCTGAAGACCCCAACAACTCGAACGCTGGGATTCAACCAACGGCCAAAACACCGCTAATCGAGATCAATATGGACAACTAACAAATCCGCTGTCCTGAATAGACTTGATTCCACAACATCGCTTGGATTAGGACCGTTTAATCATTCGATTAAACGGGATTTGATTATGGCTGGACCACTTGCGGGAATTAACATCATTGAATTCGCAGGAATTGGGCCAGGCCCTTTTTGTGGCATGATGCTGGCCGATCAAGGCGCTACGGTTACTGTTCTCCATCGACCCGGGCGGGCGCCCGATCCGCGCCTCGCGCTTTCACGGTCACGAAAACTTGTCGAGGTGGACCTCAAATCCGAAGAAGGCATTCAAAAAGCGCGCGACCTGGTCCGAAATGCTGATGGATTGATTGAAGGATTTCGCCCGGGCGTGATGGAACGTTTGGGCCTCGGGCCAGATGTTCTGCTGGCCGATAATCCCAATTTGGTCTTCGGGCGAATGACCGGATGGGGACAATATGGTCCACTGGCACAGGCGGCCGGACATGATATCAATTATATCTCCATTTCGGGTGCGCTCCACACTTTTGGCCGCGCCGGCGACAAACCAACGCCTCCGATAAATATGATTGGAGATTTTGGCGGCGGCGGCATGATGCTGGCACTCGGCATGGTATCGGCTCTGCTCCACGCCAAAACCGGCGGTTCGGGACAAGTCGTCGATTGCGCCATGACCGATGGTTCAGCAGCATTGATGGCAATGATTTTTGACTTTCACAATGTGGGTCAATGGAAAGACGAACGCGGTGTCAATCTACTCGACACCGGTGCTCATTTTTACGACACATATGAGACTTCGGATGGGAAATATATCTCTATCGGCTCCATCGAACCGCAATTTTATGCTGAGCTTCGCGAAGTCGCAGGGTTGACAGACGACCATGATTTTGATGCGCAGATGGACCCGCGGCAATGGTCAGCGCTCAAAGACAAGCTGACTGTTCTGTTTAAAACAAAAACACGCGATCAATGGTGCGCCTTGATGGAAGGCACAGATATTTGTTTCGCTCCGGTCCTATCATTGGCAGAAGCAAAAAAGCATCCGCACAATGTCGAACGAGAAACATTTGTGGAGGTCGGCGGTCACTTGCAGCCCGCGCCAGCACCGCGATATTCCGAAACAATATCAGATCGGCCAAAATTGCCAGGCTAGGCCGTTTCATTCCCAAATATATTTCCCGCATAGAGCGGTCCCACCGCGCGATGCGCGCCATCTTTAAGAACGACATACCGGCGTCTTCCCCGCCGCCGAATTTCGGCAATAAGGTCGCGCCTAACCATCGTGGATCGGTGAATCCGGACGAATATTCTATTCGGCAATGTGCTTTCCAGAGAGCTCATTGATTGATGCATAAGATAGCTGCGCCCTCTCGCATAGACACGCATATAGTCTCGCTCAGCCTCAACCCGCTCGATATCGTTGACCGGCAATTGCAGCAGCTCCGACCGGTCACTGACCCAAAGCCATTGATCGGCGGAATTGGCGTCATCAACCCCACGGCGCGAACGATTATCCCGTGCGCGATCAACAGCTTCTCGCAATAGCGATTCTTTCACTGGCTTCAGCAAATAGTCGGTTGCATATAGCCGAAAAGCATTCACCGCATATGTGCGATGTGCCGTGGTAAAGATAATCTCGGGGCGCGGCAGTAAGTCGCTGCAATATTCAGCTACGCGCAATCCTGAAATATCTGGCATATCGACATCCAAGAGCACAATATCCGGTCGACTTTCGTCGATCTTATGCAGCGCTTCTTTACCTCCAGCGGCCAAGTAAACCTTATCAAAAGCGTCAATCCGCTGACATAATTTATGCAAACGCGAACGGGCAAGTGGTTCATCATCGACAATCAAACCACTCAAAAATTCGTTTGTTTCCATCTTCAGCTATCCGCAAAAGCCTGCAATTCATCGGGCAAGATTATTGTCGCATGAGTCATGGAATCACTGTCATTTGCTATCCAAATCGCTGCATTATGACCATAAAGCGCGAGGAGTCTTTGCTGAATATTCAGGAGCCCCTTACCAGTTCTGCCGTTCTTGTCAGAGGTCGGA
Organism: Sphingomonadales bacterium EhC05; assembly: GCA_001650955.1. Lineage (GTDB taxonomy): Bacteria > Pseudomonadota > Alphaproteobacteria > Sphingomonadales > Sphingomonadaceae > Parasphingorhabdus. The sequence continues at coordinate 174,597 of LXYP01000020.1, read as the reverse complement.
ATGATACGCCCGTCATTTGCAACATCAATCCGCAGCCGCCCTGCTTCCTCACGTGCAGAAATACGAATTCGCACGGAATCGACCGTATTGGCCACGCCATATTTAATCGCATTTTCAACTAGTGGTTGAATGATCAACGCAGGTATCTTCCATTTCTTCACGGAAGGTTGAACATCAGCCTCAAAAATTAGTCGTTCCGGAAAACGGATTTTTTCTATCTCAAGATAGCGAATCTGCTGCGTGACTTCTTGCTCGACAGTGACCATCGATTCACCACCATCATCAAGCACGCACCGCATATAGTCTGCCAGATCATCTACCAATTTTTCTGCCGCAATATTCTTACGGTCAATGATCAAACTACTGACCGAGTTCAGCGCGTTGAAAACGAAATGTGGATTCAACTGATAGCGCAGCGCTTGCAATGCACTTTTGCGATTCAAGCCTTCAAGTTGGCGACTATGAACCAAAGCATGTTGCGCAGTAACAGTTCCCGCTAATGCCAGATAGATGCCACCCCAGCTGGCGAAAACAAAATAGCGAACAAAGGATTCATCGAGAATCGAGCCTCTACTGATCGGCCAATATGTGTTGGCATCCGGCCAATCAGAGAATCCAAAAACAGCTATTGCCAAGGCAATCACTGCTCTATCCATAACCACGCTGACAATAGTCAATATCATCGTGGGAATTGTCAGCAGGAACAGAGGCATCGCAATGTCGCCAGCCTGAAACGCCGACAAGAGCCGATAGAGCAGCCAGTTGAAAATGAGGCAACAGGTGACAATCAGACCATTTTGTACGAGGACAGTTTGAAGATTACCGTCTTTGATTAATGTTGCCGCGATCATGGCAAAAAGGAAATGACTGCTCCAAACAACCAATATTGTTTTCGCCGCAATTTCGCGGTTGACCGGAAAAAGTCGCTTCCACCAGAATGTGCGTCCATCATGTTGTGATTCAGCATCTAGAAGGCTCGCGGGCTTCACGTTCCTGCGCTGTTGTCCGGTGAAGGGATGCCTCTTTTGGTGCGCCAATAAGTCGCGAAACTGGCTAGCCAATGGCTACCGGAATAGTGCGGCGTGCCGACCGCTTTTTGTCCCGACTCTCCATGTAATTTGACAGCTGCCATCAATGCCGCATGGCGAGCATCATCCACCGGCAAAGCGGACGCAATTCCTTCCAATGCCCATGCCCGAGACAGGTTTAGACCATCAAGATGCACAAGCTTGCCATCCGTTGGATCATTGACGATCGCAATTTCAAGCCAGTCACCTCTGCCGTCAGATGGAATATCCGGCAGAAAGGTCGATAACCAGGTCGCAAACTCGTCCGCATCCATGACGCGGCGCATCAAATCTGCGACCATCAGACAGGAAGAAAGAAAATCTTCACCCGAAGGCTCATAGGCCATTGGACAATTTACGTCGGCCTGGTGAAATTTTAATATTTTATCCCGGAGGAGCGTCTCCATCTCGGAATCTTCGCTTTGTTTTGCCCAATCCAGAAATAACCCGAAACTGAATGCGGACTGGTTGTGCGTGCCAAGCCGGATCGGATAAGCGAGTTTTGGCACCCAGCCCTTGATATTGCCGACAATCACGGATTCAAGCGGAAGCAGGCGGTCGAGCCATATTTTCGCCTGTTCTGCTTTTTCACCTTGCCCCGTACCAATATCTCTAAGCTCGGCGGTAAGCTGCAAAAACCAGGCAAGGCCATAAGGCCGCTCAAACGACTTGCGATCTGCGCTGTTGAAATAGGCAATCTCGCCAGCAATTTTCTCCTCCGTAAAATTGGCCGCCAACGCAGCGCTTATTTCTGCATCCATATCCGGTACGAGATTGAGACCCCAAAGCCGGGTCAGCAGCCAGTGACCATGCACAGCACTGTGCCAGTCGAAACAGCCATAAAATACCGGTGTTAGATTTACAGGTTCGGCGACATCGGCCGCGCTGTTCATCACATGGCTGATCTTGTTGGGATATTGCCGGTTGATGCAGCTTAGCGCGATACGCGCAAAGGCATGTTCGGGTTTGCGAGCGCTCTGGCTGTTTTCTGCTGGGTCTGGCGCGAGATTTTTTTGTTCAAAATGACCCAAGGCTTCCTGTTCATCTGCGGACAGCTGTTCCTCCTCGGGCGCATCTGTTTGTATCGAACAACCCGTCAACGACAGCCCAGACAACAACAATATACCTACGAGTTTTTTCATTTAACGCTCCCAAATAGCCTTTTCATCAATAGAGATGAATTGACCCGATGGCAAAACCCTATAGGTCAAAAATCGCAGCAGCCCATTGCCAGTTCCGGCCACGGCCTCAATCAGTGGAATTTATATAATCGCGACCCAACCCGCCATATTTCTTACCGGCAATCCCTTGCGGCACATTACAACTATGACTCTGACCGCAAGCGTCGGCTTGCTAACCGTGTTCATTGTCGATTTTGCAGACCTGTTCTATATTGCTCAACTGGGTGATAGCGCATTGACCGCAGCAATGGGTTTCGCGGCCACCATCCTGTTTTTTGGTACCGCCTTCAACATCGGCCTCATGATCGCAACCAGTGCACTATCGGCCAGACGGATCGGGCAGGGTGACACAGCATATGCAAGACGATATCTCACCAACATCATGGCGCTGAGCATATTGCTGATGGTCCCACTGGCAATATTGTTCTTCATATTTGCACCTGAAATACTCGATCTTGCTGGTGCGGACGGCGCAGCCAATGCGGCAGCGACCGGATATATCCGCATTGTTGCGCCGTTCATGCCGTTCAGCGTTGCCGCGATGGTCTGTTCCGGCTTTCTGCGCGCGCATGGTGCAGCCCGGCGGGCAATGAACGTCACGCTCAGCCTTGGCATCACCAACGCGATATTGGATCCAATTTTCATCTTCGGTTTCGACCTGGGAATCAATGGAGCTGCGATGGCCACCGCGTGCGCTACCCTCGTGTCGATGGGCGTTGCCCTGTTTCCGATACTCAAATTCTATGGCGGTTTCGAGCGCTTCTCGCTTGATAATTTCAAGACGGATCTCGGACCGATCCAGGCAATTTTGATACCGGCCATTCTCACCAATGTCGCGACCCCCGTCGGCGGCTTTATCTCCTATCGTTTCATCGCGGAATATCCCGACGATGTGATTGCAAGTTTCGCTGTGGTTGGCCGCGTCGTACCGGTCGCCTTCTGCCTGCTATTTTCTCTGTCCGGAGCGGTCGGCCCCATTATCGGTCAAAATTTTGGCGCGCATCAATTTGACCGGATCCGGCTAACGATCAAGCAAGCCATGGGCTTTGCTCTTGGCTATACGCTTCTTATCTGGCCGCTCTTGTATTTTTTGAGTGATCCCATCAGCGACGCGTTCAATCTGGTCGGCGATGGCCGTCATGTCTTCTGGCTCTTTGCGGCCCTGCTGACGCCGCTGTTTTTCTTCAATGGGATATTGTTCATCGCCAATGCGGCCTGCAACAATCTCGAACGGCCTCGCTGGTCCATGTATATGAACTGGGCGCGCAACACGATTGGCATCTTGCCGTTTCTCTGGATCGGCGGCACCTATTATGGTTTGGAAGGCATCGTATTGGGGCCCGCCATTGGTGGCGTGCTTTTTGGCATATTGGGTTTCTGGGTCGCTCGCCATCTCGTCGACATACAAGAAAAACTGTATGGCGAGACGTCGCGCTAACCACATGAATCGTGTTTAAGCCTCTCAAATCCAGTCATTTCCAAAAAGATCTTGGAAATGATTTTGTAAAGTTTACGGGGCGATTTCAGGGCCTCTATCCCGCTAATCCCGCAAATGCTGCGTTAACCAGTTAATCCGTCGATTCCAGCTGTCCCGACTTGAAACAGTCCGCTTGCCGGCCACGCAAAGCCGACCCAAATTCCCTATAGATTGCGGTTTGATCCTTCCCAGCTAAGCTTAGGCAAGAAAAACCATTACTTTGCGCGTTCCTCCTCCCTATGTCCCTCCGCTCGGCGCGGCAGCGATGACCTATGCGCAGACTCATTCCGAGCCACCTTTGCCAGATCCTCTGGTCACGGCTGAGCAAGCCTCCGTTTCAGGCGACATCGGGAAAGGGGACGCCGAGAAGCCGCAGAAATGGAGCTTGCCCGACTGGATCAAGCTCACCATTCGCGAAAGGGTTCTGACGGTAATATTGCTGATCTGCCTCGTGATGATTCCCGCAACCATGCCCCGGGCGAGCGTCGAGGCATATTCCTTCGTTCCAAGCGACCCAGGCTTGCAGTCGGTTGAACGTGCGGAAGAAAATTTCTCGGGGTCCGCTTTCTACTTCATCGATCCGGCTTATGCGACGCCGCAAAATTATGGCCAGACAAACGATGGCGCGATCACAGATCCAGATTCTGCTTTGCCTGGTCAATCTGCCAACACCCAGATGTTTGATCCTGAGGGTGCGGCCCTGGCCTATCTGATTCATCCCAAACCGTTCCGCGCTTCGGCAATTGACAATAGCCGCGCGCAGCAATGTATGACCTCGGCAATCTATTATGAAGCGGGCATGGAACCCGATGCGGGCCAGCGGGCGGTGGCGCAGGTGATCCTCAATCGGGTGCGCCATCCCAGCTATCCCGGAACCGTTTGCGGCGTCATATTCCAAGGCAGCGAACGCCGGACAGGTTGTCAATTCTCCTACACTTGCGACGGTTCGCTGAATCGCAAGCCGAGCAGCTATCACTGGAAACGCGCACAGAAAGTCGCGGCCGAGGCGCTGGCTGGGCGGATCAATTCGATGGTTGGCACCGCGACCCATTATCATGCCACTTACGTCTATCCCTATTGGGCCCCGAGCCTCAAATTTCTGGGCACGATCGGCGCCCATCGTTTCTACAGCTGGAAAGGCAGCGCGGGCAAAGCCAATGCCTTCAGCCAGCGGTACCGCGGCGGCGAACCTTTGCCTGCCCCGAAGCCACGCAAATATAATATCGCAGCCAATTCTACTGGATCCTCGACGCTGGATCCGATCGCTCTCGAACGTGCCTATGAGGCGGCAAAACGCAAAGCCGAGGCAGCCGAGGCGATTCAATCTGAAAAAGCCGCCGCGCTCGCTGCGGATAATGCACGCCGTCATGATCGGCTGGCACCCGCGCTCGATATCGCTGCGCCACGCGCCTATCAGGTACCAAATTATAGCCGTGAGGCAAAAGCCAAGGGCGGGGAGAAAGCCTTTGCGGGTCAGAAATTGCCCGACGTCAGTCAAATCAAACCCGAATTCCGCAACTCCGGAACTTGGAAAGCCAAGCCCGGGAGCTAAGAAAAAGCGGCAGATTGCCGATAGTTTCTGAGGCAACTAACCGTCGCTTTTGCTTGCCATTGCTCTTGAATAGCGCCTAAAGGCACCCGATTTTAATGGAAACAAGCTGGAGCGCTTTGATGGCGACAAATTGGACGGCAAATAGCTGGCGGAATTTTGACGGGCTGCATATGCCCGACTATCCGGATGCGACTAAATTGGCAGAAACCGAACAGCTGCTCGGCAGCTATCCACCGCTCGTGTTTGCCGGCGAAGCCCGCAGCCTGAAAAAGGACCTGGCCGAAGTCGCCGAAGGCAAGGCGTTCTTGCTCCAGGGCGGCGATTGCGCCGAGAGCTTTGCGGAGTTCCATCCCAACAATATTCGCGATACATTTCGCGTCATATTACAGATGGCAGTGGTTCTCACCTATGCGTCCAAGCTTCCGGTCGTCAAACTGGGCCGGATGGCAGGTCAGTTTGCCAAGCCACGTTCGTCTCCGGTCGAAGTACAGGACGGCATTGAATTGCCCAGCTACCGCGGCGATATTATCAATGGCATCGATTTTGATCCAACGAAGCGGGATCCCGATCCAGATCGTATGGTCCGGGCTTACAATCAGGCTGCGGCCACGCTCAATCTGCTGCGGGCCTTCTCTACTGGTGGCTATGCCAATTTGAAAGAGGTCCACGGATGGACCCATGATTTCATGTCGCGCAGTCCGTGGGCGAAGAAATTCGAGGAAATGGCCGACCGTATCGGTGAAGCCTTGTCCTTCATGGAAGCTTGCGGGATCAATCCCGACACGGTGCCACAACTCAAGGCGACATCCTTTTATACCAGTCACGAAGCGCTGCTGCTTCCTTATGAGGAATGTCTAACCCGACAAGACAGCCTCACCGGCGACTGGTATGATACATCCGCCCATTTCCTCTGGATCGGTGATCGCACACGCTTTGAAGGCTCGGCTCATGTCGAGTTTCTGCGTGGTATTGACAATCCTATCGGAATGAAATGCGGTCCATCGCTCGAACCTGATGCTTTGCTGAAGATGCTGGACACGCTCAATCCTTCGCGTGAAGCGGGTCGAATTACGCTGATTTCACGCTTTGGTTTTGACAAGGTTGAAAGCGGGCTCGCACCTTTGGTGAGAGCCGTCAAAAGAGAAGGCCATCCCGTCGTCTGGTCTTGCGACCCGATGCATGGTAATGTGATCAAGGCGGAAAGTGGTTATAAAACGCGACCATTTGAACGGATTCTCGCCGAGGTGCGCGGCTTCTTCGCCGTCCATCGCGCCGAAGGTACATTTGCTGGCGGCATCCACTGTGAAATGACTGGACAGAATGTGACGGAATGCACCGGCGGAGCGGTTGCGATAACCGACGCCGCACTGGGCGATCGCTATCACACCCATTGCGATCCGCGCCTGAATGCTGCCCAGTCATTGGAACTGGCCTTCCTGCTCGCTGAAATGCTCAATCAGGAAATGTCAGACCGGGCCAGAGAGGCTGCCTAGACATGGCCGATAAGATAAAACCGGAACGCATGCGCCCCGAAGATTATGCACCAGAAGGATCACCGATGAGCAGAGGAGCCACCTATATCCGCAAGGAAGTTGTCAGCAAAGGCGTTGGATTTGGTAGCGCTTTGGCGATTGTGATCAGCTTCAACACCCATCAATCAATTATCTGGGCGATGATCCATGGGGTGTTCTCATGGTTATACGTCATTTACTTCGCCCTCACCCGTTGAACCGCTTTTATCCATGCTGTGACGACCGAGCAATTTAGATGACTTTTGAACGATGATTTCCTATTGTCGCGACTGCAACATTAGGGGCTTAGGAATAGCATGATCCGGTCACTCTCTCTCATATATATTGCTGCCTTGGGGCTTTCCGGCTGTGCCGGCCCGATTCAGACGCGCGTCAAAAATCACATGGCAGTTGCGCTGCCGGATCAACCAGGCTTTGCTTTTCCCAAGAGCATCGATGGTGAGAATCCGACCCAGCAACTGGCGAAAAGACTGATCGCGGCGGCGCTGATTGAAAAGGGATTCAGGCCGAATGACAATCCGCGCCTGCTGGTTGAAACAGCACTGGCTGAACGACCTGCCGATATCGCAATTGCCGCAGGGGAAACGGATCAGCGAAACCAAGTCGCGACGGCGAAAACGCGCGAGCTCCTGCAGTCCTGCAAGGACAAAGAACATCGCCTGACGATTGGTATTTTTGACATTACCGACGGCACACAAGTCTATTCAGGTAGTGCGGCGGAATATCATTGCAAAGGTACATTGCAACAGTCTCTGCCTCATCTTGTGGATGGTGCTTTGGCCGAATTGGGCAAGCGTGTTACCGATCAAGCCAGAATAGAAACCCATATCCGCGTCGGCACCGACTGAGAATCCAAGCCTAGTCTACTGGTTCAGGTGCCAGGGGCAACAGCACGGAAAAACGGGCGCCTCCATCGCGAACATTCTCTCCACGGATGGTCCCGCCATGACGCTCGATAACTTTGGCAACGAAATTGAGGCCCAGACCGGTTCCGCGAATATTGGATCGTGCTGCACCATCATCGCTGGCAAATCGTTCAAATAATTGCTCCAACATATCATCGGGGATACCCTTGCCCTGGTCCGAGATCGTAACCGAAATACAGGGCTCGCGATCCAAATCTATGTTCCGCAAGACGATCTCGACGACACCCTTATCGGGACTATATTTTATCGCATTATCGATGAGATTGACAAAGGAGCGATACAGGCTGGATGGTTCTCCCATAACGAAGGCACCGTCCGAATGATCGTGTATTTCGCAGGTGATTGCTCGCGCCTTGGTTAGCGGCCAGAGACTGTCATTCGCCTCGGCGACCAGTTCGGACAGCAGGACATCCTCACCAACGAAATCGATGGAATTGACGCGTGCCAGCCCAACAAAATTGTCGGCCAGAGCCAAGGTTCGGCGCGCATGTCCCTCTAACCGGGCGCGGGTTTCATCTTCGGCCTGACCATCCAATAGCGCCAAGATCGCGACTTGCGGTGCGCGCATGTCATGAGACAAGAGCTCGAGCACTTCTTCGCGCTCCTGCGCCGCTTTTGCAACTTCGGTTATATTGGCGAGATAATGGATATGCCCGCGCAACAGACCTTCATCAGAAACCACTCGCGCACGGCGCAACGCGAAAATTTCTCCGGTCAAAGATACAAAATCGACATAATCATGCGCCACCGGTGTCACTTCTAGCGCGAGATATTCCTTAACTTCAGCCAAATCTTCGGACGACACGAACCGGTTCAGCATATCGTCCAACGCCAGATCCTGCACGCCATCGTCAAGACCGGTTTGCGCCAATTTGTTGGCGAACTTCACATTGCCTTCAAGGTCCGTAATGAACATCGGATCGGGCAGATTGCTCAACGCGTCAGAAATGAAACGCCGCAAATCGCGCACATGGGAGATAGCATGGGTGAGTTCCTCCGCCTGGCCGGTAATCACATCAACTGGGCCGGCAGCTGTTTCAATGATCGGAATATCAACCTTGGCGAGACGGAAATTGCGAAGCTCCTCATTCATAAAGTCGCTCGTCGCCTGCAATCGCCGCCAACCCCAGATCGGGTAGACCAGAATCAATCCAACGAGCGCTGCACCTGGTGCGAACCAATAGTGCAGCCGCAAAAACAACAAACTGCCAGCGAGAACGGCAAATATCAGTCCAAAGCTCACCACGATTGTCGTACGCGGATGCCATCGCCAGAAGCCGACCAGCAAAATCCAGACCGGCACCAGAGACAGGGCCAATTGCTGCCACAAAGACAGCGGTCTGATAAAATTGTCAGCGGTCAATGCGCCAAGTCCATTGGCCATGATTTCAACCCCCGCCATCGTCGCCCCATCCCCTATCGGAACGGGAAATTGATCGCCTAGACCATTTGCAGTCGCGCCGATCAGGAGGATCTTGTCATTGAGAAATTCAGCGGGAACCTCTCCTGATGCAACGGCTGAGTAAGAAATCGTCGAGACCCCGCCGCGGCGGGAATAAGGCATTAACAGGGTCTCATCACAGCTGTTGAGACGCTCCAAAGCTGGAGAGGAGCCGCCATTCGCCGCCTCGTAGATACGTTCCATCAGATGAGGCCAATAGCCATCTGTTCCTTTGTCCCCAAAACATAACGACATTCGCCGGACAACACCGTCATAGTCAAAATTGAGATTCACATGGCCGAGCCCTGATGCAGCAGAAGCAAAGGGACCGATCGGTTCCTTCACATCATATTCGGCGCCGTTGCTGCCGGGAAAGACGAAGTGCAGAGGCAGAAACACGTTCGAATTGCCCGCTATAGCTGCTGCCATCTCGATATCTGTCGCAGGATCACTTGGTTCGCTAAGCAGCACATCAAAGCCAATTGCCTTTGGATTTGCATTGGCGAGTTCAGTGAAGAGTTCAGCATGGCGATCTCGCGTCCAGGGCCATTTGCCATATGCCGCAAGACTGTCCTCATCAATCTGGATAATCAACACATCGGATTGCGGGTCGGGGCGATCAAGCCGCGACAATTGATCGTAAATGAGATTATCGAAACTCGAGAGGCTATCCCAATAGTTTAATGCGCCGATCACAAGGGAAGCCAGCATGGCGACGACAAGCCATTCTACTCCCAATCGCTGGCGTAACCTCATCGGTTTTCATGCCTCCACCTTGCCGTCATTCAATGTCGCAGCGCCTAGAGTGCTAATTCACAACCGTCAATTTTTCGAAGTCTGTCCATTTCTGCACCGATTCTCTGTCGCTCGTATCAGTCGAAAATTGCGTCACACCGACACGCCAGAAATAGTCGCCATCAGGCAAATCCGAGAGTGTCAAAGCCTGCACAACGAGACCGGTTTCATCGACCATCGGAACCGCAGACTTGCTATCGCGGATGAGTTGGAAACGGTAATATCTTTTGCCGCTTCCTTCACCAAACCACTTGAACTGATAACCGAAATCTCCAGAGCTCGCGCTTCCTCCCAAGGTACTCAACTGTCGCTTGAATCCATAAGTCACCGGCATGCCTTCGAAGCCCTCACGCGCCAAGCTTACCGCTTTTAAAAAATAGCGACCATCCGGCAGGCTAGGCAGCGCCAGATTATTTCCATCGCTCTGTTGTTCCGCGACGATGTCGACAAAACCGGCGTCAGACGAAATATTGATCCGGTGGCCGAGGGCTGGTCCGCTTGGCGCAAATGCAAATTGGAGTTCCGCATCAGATTGGACTTTGGCGGGGTCAATTAGTTCGGGTGGATCGAGCAATTCGACTTTGGCCAATTCCCCGGTCGAAGTTGCAGCGGCCCCTGTACCGGCCGGAAGCGAAACCGCGGGAGTATCAGCCGAACCAACTTCGCTCGCGAGCTCCACTTCACCTTCGACGGTTTCGGAAAAGGCGGTTCCGCTGAGTGCATCGACTCGGGTCCGGAAGTCGGTGCCGCGCACCGCCGATACAGCTACCGGAGTTCTGACGCGATGACGATCCGAGCGATTATCGAGCGGCGCGACTTTTGATCGAATCCGGCCCTTGTCGACGGTGATTTCATAATCAATACTATCTGTAAGCAGAATGTGGCGGAGACGAGATATCCGGATCTGGCTGTTCGACGGCATCGAAATACGAGAGCCATCTTCGAGCTGCAGCGTGATAAAGCTCCGCGTCGCAGTTGTCAGCTGACTTCCTTCGCCGATATCCAACCCTTTGACTGGGGCCAGTTGCTGTCCTGCCGAGGCGATAGAAATATCACCTCGAAAGGCACTCAAGCTTGCCTCGCTAGGACGAAATTTGAGCAAGCGAAACGGAATCTGGACTGTCCGCCCGACTGAAATCTGGTGCGGATCCTTGATCCGATTCAGGCGTTGAACGGCTTTATAATCAGATCGCTTGCGCAGATATTTCCTCGCCAACGCAATCAATGTGTCGCCCGGTTCAAAAACATAGGCGACGAGCTCGTTGTCCGCTTTTCCTTTGGCGAAACCTTGGGAAGGCATCAGTAGAGCCAACCCCAGAAATAGCCCAAGACAGTAGCGTAAAATGGTCAAATGCAGTCTGCCAAGCGATCCAACCAACAAGTTCATCCTCCGTTACCAAGCGTCTCCAAACGATAGCCATAGCCGAAAACTGTAAAGATCCGGAACCCATTTTCGGGCTTCAGCGCAAGTTTTGAACGGATACGGGAGATATGCATATCCAAGGTGCGGGTCGCGAGATGTGCATTTGTCCGCCAAACGGTTTCCATGATATAGCGCCGCGACAAGGTTCGGTCCCGGTTACGAAACATCAGATCCGTAAGTTCGAATTCCTTCGCCGTGAGCAAGATATCCTGGCCGCCGTGACTCACCGTCTGATCGATGCGATTGAGCGTATAATCACCATATTGGACAGTCGGCTCCATCGCTGATGCGCCGCTCCCGCGCCGCAAAATGGCATTGATCCGGGCGGCGATAACATTCGGATCTTCCGGCTTTGTAATATAGTCATCGGCCCCGGCGTTCAGCGCATCGCTGATATCCTGCTTCGCGGTCCGGCTTGTCATCATGATGACCGGTGGGCGATCATCGATGGCGTCTTGCATCCATTCAAGAATTTGAATGCCTGTCTTTCCTGGCATGTTCCAGTCGAGGATCACCAGATCAAACGTATCCCGTAACAGCGCGTTCGAAAGTGCAGTGCCATCGGAATATCCGGTGAATACATGCTCCTGCGCTTCAATAATATTCCCCAGAAATGCGATTATCTCCGCATCATCGTCCGCTATTGCTACCCGCATATCAACTCCCACATTGACAAAGATTGGCCCTACATCCCGATGCCGTCAATCTCATGTCTGCAACATATATTCAATGAGGCTTTTTACACGCAAGTTTGCGGATTTTACTAGGGCGGAGCAGCTGTTGTTACAAACCTTTACAAATGGACGTGGGCATTTTGGGACCGGATAACAGCAGCTTCGATCCTGTGACGGCGGGAAGGCCTGCGACGGTCCTTTATCACAATGCTTCGGAATATTGGTGATCGCTTCCCCGATATAGTCGCAATTATAACCCATGTCCGGGGAGCTGACGCTTGTCGAAGCTCGCGGATCGGACTAGAGCGATGGTTCGACATTCTCACCATATACGGAACAGCAATGACCCTGATCGGCCCCGCCTCGCACAGCTATTTCTCCCAGCGGCTCCGCCTGCATTATGCCGACTGGGGCAATAGTGACAAGCCGCCGCTGATCCTGCTGCATGGCGGCAAGGATCATTGCCGTAACTGGGACTGGACCGCGCAGGCGCTGCGCGACGACTGGCATATCATCTGCCCCGATGTCCGCGGCCATGGCGACAGCCAGTGGAGCACCGACGGCAATTACACCAGCATGGCCATGGTCACCGATCTGGCGCAGCTGATCCACCAGCTAGACCTCTCACCGGTCACCATTGTCGCGCACAGCATGGGCGGCAATATCGCGCTGCGCTATACCGGGCTCTATCCCGATACGGTGCGCAAGCTGGTCGCGATCGAGGGACTTGGCCCCAGCCCCGAAATGCTTGCCGAGCGTCAAAAAACCGGTCAAATTCAGCGGGTCAGAAACTCGATCGAAGAGAAGCGCAAGGCCGCAGGGCGTCAGGTCAAACGCTATCCCAGTTTCGAAGATGCGCTCAAGCGAATGCAGGATGCCAACCAGCATCTGTCCGACGAACAGGCCCGCCACCTGACCACCCACGCGGTGATCCGCAACGAGGATGGCAGCTATAGCTGGAAGTTCGACCCCTATGTTCAGCATTGGGATAGTATCGATCTCTCGCAGGATGCGATTCACGAGCTGTGGGGCAATATCACCTGCCCGACCCAATTGCATTATGGGGCGGACAGCTGGGCGAGCAATCCCGAGAAAGACGGCCGGATGAAATATTTCGGAGACAATGTTGCGGTGAAGGAATTTGAGCAGGCCGGCCACTGGCTCCACCATGACCAGTTCGACCTGTTTATCGAGACGCTCCAGGAATTTCTCTAGCCCCACCTCCGGATAGTCTGCGGACTCCCGAAGCGAGCGCCAAAAAGAGCTGATAAAATTGCTACTGCCTTGAACATCGCCAAAGGCTTATCCTGACGTAAAGCACAGGGTTGGGAGATGGTGAGATGATCAAGGACACAGAAGTGGTTTCGGTGCAGATTGATGGCGATCGCTACCATGATACCCGTCACGCGCGGGTGGAAACCGATCATATCTGGCGCAAAACCTGGCTGCTGGCGGCGCTCGAAAGCGATTTGCAAAAGCCCAAGAGTACCGTCACTTTCGACATCGGTCATGACTCCATCATCATTTCCCGCGCCAATGACGGCGCGCTATACGCCTATCACAACGCCTGCACCCATCGCGGTACCCGCCTGCTTGAAGAAGGGGTCAGCAGCAGCCCGCTGATCACCTGCCCCTATCATGCCTGGTGTTTCAATCTTGACGGCCAGTTGCGCGGGGCGCCCGATCCCAACAGCTTTACCGCAGGCCTGCCCGGTGATCGCTTGCGGCTCAAACCGGTTCAGCTGGAGACATGGCAGGGTTTTGTGTTTGTCAATATGGACCGCGATGCCGCGCCCTTGTCCGACTTTCTCGGCAATATGGTCGAACGCGCCGCGCCCTATCAGATTGCCAAAATGGATCTGCTCGAGGACCAGACGGTCAGCGTCGACTGCAACTGGAAAGCGATGATCGACAATTTTTCGGAACTCTATCATGTCGACCATATCCATCCCCAGCATAAACGCTTCGTCGATTGTCCCAACGCCAGCGACGAGCTGTTCGAAAATGGTCACACCGGCTTGCACGTCCCGGGTTTTGTCACTGACAGTCGCTATCCCGTGCCCGACAAGCCGACCGACTATCAAGAGATGCAGCTGACCGCGCTAGGCATTGATGCCAGCGCGTTTCACGGCCGCGTCGCCGACATTCCAGCGGCTATTACCCAGGCCAAGCGCGAACAGAGCGGCCGCAAAGGCTATGATTATTCGGCGCTGTCCGACGAGCAGCTGACCACCGTTTTTCAATATAATCTATTCCCCAACATCATCCTGTCAGGCTCGCCGGAGGGCTTGTGGATGATGCGCTCGCGTCCGCATCCCGATGATCCGTCCAAATCCTATCTCGACAAATGGACCCTGCAGCTCAACCCCGACCCAGCGCTCGGCGGCGCCTCGGAGCATAAGCAGACGATGCACGCGGCCAGCGGCAACAGCGAGATCACCAACGGGCGTGTGGCCCGCGATTGCTTTGGCCATGAAGAGATTTTGTCCGGTTCCAAGAGCATGACCGAGACCATCGATCAGGACATCAGCCTGCTCGCCCGGGTCCAGGCCGGCGCAAGATCCAGCGGCTTCGACCGCGCATGGCTCAGTGATCAGGAAGTGCGCGTCGCCCATTTTCATGATGTGCTCAACGAAACCTATCATAAGGCAGGACTGATCGACGCCAGCTAGACCTGGTTGTGACACCGGCCGAGTTGCTATAGCAACAGGTGCAACGGACGGAGCCAGCGCCTTGATCGAACAAGCCATCGCGACACTCGGCAGCGAAAGCGGCATCTGGTGGATGGCGGGTGCGTATTTTGGTCTGGTCTTTGCGGAACGTATCTATCATCTGCTCAAAGGCGGTCACTACGATAATGCCGACGCTTTGTGCAGTATTGGCCTCAATCTGCTCGGCAGCGCGATCAAGCTCGTCTTCGGACTGATATTGCCGTTCGCGCTATACATTTGGACCTATGACAATCTTCGACTGTTGACGATCGACAATCTCGCAATCGCAGCGCTCGCCGCCTTTATCATTCATGAACTCGCCTATTATTGGGACCACCGACTGGGCCACCGGGTAGGTCTGCTCTGGGCCTTCCATTCGATTCATCACAGCTCCAATGAGTTTAATCACAGCACCTCGGCGCGGGGATTTGTCCTCGACAATATCCCGCGCGGCCCGCTCGATGCGATTGCGGCGCTAATAGGGGTTCCGCCGATTGTATTTCTGGGCGTGTCCGCGCTCAAAAATATCTGGGGTATCTGGAATCATGCCAGCTATGTCGGCAACCTGGGGCTCGCAGAACATATCCTGGCGACTCCACGCAACCATATGGTTCACCATGCCAATCAGCCGCATTATATCGACAAAAATTACTCCCAGGTGCTGATCCTGTGGGACAGATTATTCGGCAGTTTCGAGCCCTATGGCGAGCGCCCGATTGTCGGACTGGTCAAGCAAGTGCATGACAATAACCCGCTAACCGCGCAATTTGCCGGGATCAGGCAACTGGCCGAACGCGTGGGTCACGCCGACCGCTGGCAGGACAAATTACTCTATCTCTGGAAGCCTCCCGAATGGTCGCATGACGGCCTGTGCCGCAGCGATTGTCCGAAATATGGCATGGCGCATGAGAAGACGCTGGAACCGGCGGAATAGCTGATCGAGTCGGCAGCAAAATTTCATTGACCCGTGACGCTATTTCGGCATTTCCCATGGTCATATTCCCAGATTTCCAGGACCTAGCTTCTGACCTGTTCACAGGCATTCGCAGATGCAAGTTCGAGTTTGTCTCGTCCCGAAAAATTGTTGTTCTAATGGCTGTCTCGCGCCAAAGCCAATCCACCTTGCACAAGGATTGCGCCCATGCCGAACATCAATATCAGCAACCAGATCAATCCGCCGGCAATTGGAATCATTCCCAGCAGCAGAAACAGGACGATGGCGATTGCTGACCATATCAGCCGCGCGCCCATGGCTGGCGGCGGCGCATCATCCGCTGGCTTTTGATCATCTGACGGCCCTGCATGCCGACAAAATATGCTGATGCCGCGACGCCCACCGGAGTGAATGCAAAGAGCATCGCAGCAATCAACATCGCCAATGGTGCGCCAATGATCGTGGCAAAAAGTAGGAACAGGGTGAAGGGGATGATGAAGGTCGCCAAAAACCCGACGCCCAAGGACAATAGCGGTTTCTGTTTGATCAACAGGGACGCCTTGTTCATCAACCCAGGCAAAACCATGGTAATAACAACCACGAGCAGCGTAATTCCAAGAATGGCTGCAATGACAAAGCCAGCGAAAAATGCTGCACTGCCTTTACCCCAGCGTTCAAATTCATCATGCTCTTCCGCAGGCAAAATGCTCTTGGTCCCGGTGATGACGGCGCTGGGTGAAATTTGAATATTCTCGCCACGATATTGCAGATTAGCCCCCAGTCGAGCCTTCGGGCCGAGCTCTATTTGATCTCCCATAAGCTTAACATTGCCATCAACAGCCGAATTCAAAACAATCCGACTGGCTGCGACCCTAAGTTCCTTCCGGATCGGTGAATTGATAATGACTTCACCGCCCGAAACAACGGCAGAGCCGGCTATCTGAAATTTGGGATGAAGCGTCACAGTCCCGCCAGCGGCCAGCACATCGTCATTCACCAACCCGCTCCGCAGGTTTAAATCTCCACCTGCTGCGATAATATCTGCCACATTGATATCCTCGATAGTGATCTCACTACCGGCCAGAAACAAATGATCTGCGGTCGTTTCACCAATTTTAATATTGCCGCCTGCGGCGAATATGTCATCTTCTGAATTGGCGGTGATCCTTATCTGGTCGCCAGAAAAAAACGCCATATCAACAAAGCTGGCTTGCGCGTTGATTATCTCTCCAGTTTGCGTTGTGATTTGTGACGCGACACGGGTGGTCAAAAACATGGCGAGAATGACAAAAGCAACCGCCATCGTGATCTTGAACAGGAATCCATGTTTGATTGTCATGACAGCGTTCCTTCTGAATTTTCACAAAGAAGTTTATTTGCGATGCCGGTCTGCGCTGATCCGATTCCAGGATATTGGCGGGGATCGATCGCCGCTTCGCAAGACTGGAATTTATGACGGGGTTCACAGATTTCCTAGTCAGGTAATTTACTTAGCGGGCATGATTGACGGACAATTTCGACTTTGGGCGATGATCAATATCGTCAAAAGGCTCAAGCTCCAGGATGATTGGAATGAGCGGGGAGACATTCGCAAAACATGTCTTTCCTACATTTTCTCACCCATGCTAAACTGCTGATATGAAAATAGCTTCCCTCCCGCACCGACCCACAGCCAATGTGGTGGCCGATTTTATCAAACAGCGGGATTTTCCTATTATAACCCTGTCAGCATTGTCAGGTTTGAAATAATATTTCACAACCCGCGAAGGATGATGTGAAGACAATGTGATAATCTTCTGGACTCATCACATTGTAGTGTGATAACTGAATCACAACATCACATTGCAAAGGCGATTCCATGAGCAAAATATTGATTGAGCAACTGATTGAACTGATTGATTCCGGCAAGGAGACCCGTACGGGTCTGGCGCGGGCCGCTGGACTGCATGCAAATAGCCTGCGCAGCCTTGGTCAGGAAGACTGGAATCCGACCGCAGAAACACTCGGCAAGCTTGAAGCCTATCTGGTCCGCGGCGGCAGCGGGGTCATGGCCAGTGCAGAGGAAATTATCAACGAAGCGCGCAATGGGCGCATGTATATCCTGGTCGATGACGAGGATCGCGAGAATGAAGGCGATCTGATCATACCAGCGCAAATGGCAACACCCGATGCGATCAACTTCATGGCCAAATATGGTCGCGGGCTAATCTGTCTGGCGATGACCAAGGACCGAGTCGAGGAACTGGGTCTCAATATGATGAGCCAGAATAACCGCGGCGCATATGAAACCGCCTTCACCACCTCGATTGAAGCGCGCGACGGCGTCACCACCGGCATCTCCGCCGCTGACCGCGCCCGGACTGTTGCCGTCGCGATTGACGGCACCAAATCCAAGGACGAGATTGTCACGCCTGGCCATGTCTTTCCGTTGCAGGCGCGCAACGGCGGCGTTCTGGTCCGTGCCGGTCATACCGAAGCGGCGGTCGATGTCTCACGGCTGGCGGGCTTGAATCCGGCTGGCGTGATTTGCGAAATCATGAAAGATGATGGCGAAATGGCGCGGCTTGATGATCTGATCGAATTTGCCCAGCATCATGGCATGAAAATTGGCACGATCCGCGATCTGATCGCCTATCGCCTGCGTCATGACCATCTCACCGAGCGCCGCACCGAAGCCCGCTTCACCAGCCGCTGGGGCGGCGAGTGGAATGCGATTACATTCTATAACACAGCCACCGAGAGCGAGCAGATCGTGCTGCAAAAGGGCCATGTCGATCCCGACAAGCCCACGCTTGTTCGAATGCATGCGACGGCGATCTTCCCCGATCTGTTCGGACAGGAAACCGGCCGCGCCAATATGCTGCAGGAATCGATGAAAATCATTGGTGAAGAGGGTGCGGGGATCATCGTGTTTATCAGCCCGCGTATCCCTGACCTCTATTCGCAACAGGTCAGCAGCCTTGCCGGTGGCAAGCCGCCGCCGATGGATCAGCTGCGCGACTATGGTGTCGGCGCACAAATCCTCACGGAACTCGGTGTTCACGATATGAGATTGCTGACCAATAGCAGCCATGATCTGGTCGGGCTGGATGCTTATGGTCTGCGGATCGTCGGGCAGCATGGGGTGCCATCGCAAGATCAGTCAGATGCCGCGAAGGAACTGGCGAGCGCTTAACTGCGCCGTCATCCTGAACTTAGTTCAGGACATCCGTCGATTACTCCAAAATCCTGAAACAGGTTCAGGATGACGAATTGAAAGAAGAAGAACATGGCAAAATTCCTGATCGTCGAAGCCCGCTTTTACGACCATCTCAACGACATGTTGATTGAAGGCGCTATCGATGCGCTGAAAGCGGCGGGGCATGAGCACGAGGTGATCACCGTTCCGGGCGCGCTGGAGATACCAGGCGCGATATCGCTCGCTATCGACAGCGATCAATATGACGGCTTTGTCGGCATCGGCGTGGTGATCCGCGGCGAGACCTATCATTTCGAGATTGTCGCCGGCGAAAGCGCGCGCGGGATCATGGCGCTGACCATGGACGGCGCCGCGATTGGCAACGGGATTATCACGACAGAGGATGAAGAGCAGGCCCTGGCCCGCGCCGACAAGACCCGCAAGAACAAGGGCGGTGAAGCGGCTCAGGCGGCGATTGCGATGTATGAATTGGCGCTGAAGTTTACGACCTAGAGCGGCGGCGGGCACGATCGCCCGCCACTGCTATCATTAGGGATGGAGGGCGTTATTGCGTCCCCGCAAGCGCCGCCTTAAACTGATCCTCGGTCATCGTGATCGATACGCCATCGGCCTGCGCCATAAACGCAGCGACCGGTAGTTTGACGGGCTGACCGGCATGATTGACGGTGACATAGTCGGCATCGCTTTCCTCGATGGTGCCGATCACCGCGGCACCGGAGACGGTTTTCACTTCGGTGCCAGGAGTCAGACTGGCGAGCAATGTGGCCTTCGCGTCCGCTTCGGCTTTTTCGACGGCTGCATCGAGGTCCGCACGGGTGATCGTGACCGAAAGCCCATTCTCGACTTTGGCAAATGCGCTGATCGGAAGGGCGCCCATGTTCTTGCCTGTCGCGACGATAACAACATCGCCGTTCACGGAATCCACTATACCCACATCACCGCCATTGGGACCGAAAACCTTCATACCAGCTGCGGCTTCGACTGCCGGAACAGCGTCTTGTGCCAAAGCCGGTGTCGCAGCGAGCAATGCTGCGCTGGTCATGAGGGTAAGGAAATTCTTCATCTTTTACTCCTTGAAATTGCAGAAAATGGCGGCTCGCCGCCAAGCTGTTGCGGCTAAAAAACCTAAGCCGGTTCTGTTAAGATCATTGAGGTGAATAGAGACGTATCTCGGATGAAAAGCGCGTCTGTACTAATCCACAAGAAGATGCTGCCATGGCTGCTTCGGTCGGCACCCTCACTTTCGTTCTAAATGCCCTGCCCGCATCTCGGCCACATCACGCCTGATTGCCTTGATTTCGTTCAATATTTCATCCCGCTGAGCGGTCTGTTCCTCGTCCGCCTCTTCGTGCATCGCATTGACAATGATGGCGATAAACAGGTTGAGGACGACAAAACTGGTAACCAAGACAAAAGGAACGAAGAACACCCAAGCCCAAGGATAGATTTCCATGATTGGACGGACGATGCCCATCGACCAACTTTCCAGCGTCATGATCTGGAACAACGAATAGAGCGAATCGCCAATCGAACCGAACCATTGCGGAAACTCGCCGCCAAATAATTTGGTCGCCATGACGGCTGCAATATAGAAAACCAATCCGAGCAACAGGATCACCGTGCCCATGGAAGGGATCGCGGCAAACAAACCCTGCACGACTTTGCGCATCTTCGGCATGGCCGAAACGAGCCGCAAAGCGCGCAATATGCGTAACGCACGCAAGACCGAAAGATTTCCACCCGTTGGCAGCAGCGCTACTGCGACAATCACAAAATCGAAGACATTCCAGCCATTTTTGAAGAAGCTCAAACGGTAGACGAATAGCTTGAGCAGAATCTCGACAATGAAAATTCCAAGCGCGATTGTATCCAGCACGATCAAAATGCCACCGAACTGCTCCATCATAGCAGATGATGTTTCCATCCCGATGATGATGGCATTGATGATGATCACGGCCAAAATCACGTTTTGAAAACGCGACGATTCAATCAATATGCGAAGTCTTTCAACCACAAGCCGTTCTCATTTCTCGATAGACATTTCAACTGGGCGTCATGTGGTCGTAAGATCGCCGGCAATCAAGACAAGCTTTACATTGCCGGCGATAGAATATCACCAAATTGCAGAAAATTATTCCGGCTTCGTCAGCTTCAAGATAAACCGGTCGGTTTTTCCGCGTGTAGCCGGGCTGAATACATTTTTTGTGTGATCATCGTTCGTTCCGACGAGCAATTCATCATTGCGCTCTACTTTGAACCCTGCGGCTTTGGCAACTGTAACTGCCGAAGCCGGATCAATCCGGTGAGTGGCTGTGTTATCACCATCCGGATCCCCGACATGATCGATCAAACCAAGCACACCGCCAGGCTTGAGCTTGGCTTTTATCGCCAGCAGCATCCCGGTAGAGGCAGGCGCACCGAAGCCGTTGTAGACATCGTGAAAATTGAGCGCCGTCAGCACTATATCGATGCTACCGTCAGGCACACCAAGATCGGTTATTTCGCTATTGAGCCGTTCAAGCTGGGGCAAATTATTGGCTGCTAGGCGCGCGGTAATTTCCTTTTCATAGGCCCCATCGCGCAATTCCAACGCAGCTGCCGGGTTTTGGGCGTAAACCTTGCCTTCCGGACCGGTCGCGATCGCCGCAGCTACGCTATACCAACCTCCAGAAGCGATCAGATCAAGCACGGCATCGCCTTTTTTCAAGCCAAGAAAAGCCAATACTTCGGCTGGCTTGCGGCCAGCGTCACGGGCTTTATCTTCATCCGACCGGCCTTCAAAGGCGGCCAAAGCAGCATTGGTAGCGACCACATCGATGACCGTCATTTCGCCAGCTTCATGATGTTTGGCAAGCACCGGCAAGGGCACAAGCGCAGTGGTAACAAGGCCGATAGCAGATAATTTGAGCAATGATATTTTCATGATCTCTCTCCTCTTGGCTCTCTGTTCAGCACCCTCAGAACCTGGTCAAGCGTTATACGATGATCGCTGTTGCTCTTGATGCTGGCAATTGTGAACAGACTTGACCAAATCTATCTGTTCTATAGATTAGAACAAACAATGAACAATATTGATTCGAATTCAGGTGAGCCTTTTGAGGTCTTGCCAATCAACCCTGCTTCTGCACCTCAACCAGCTAGCCGAAAAGCAGCTGCGTTAAAAGCGCGACTTGCTAGGATTCTGTCTGCGTCTGGCACAAAAACGGCGGAACATCAGGATATGCCGTCCCATTTCACCTTCGGGGTGAAGCGAATTGATGCGGCCCTGCGCGGCAATGCGGCGGAACAGGGCCTGCCACGCGCAGCTTTGCACGAACTGCATGCGGCGGACAAAGGCGACAAAGCAAGCACAGCAGCGATGGCTTTGCTACTCGCGCAACGGTGCCGGGCGTTGGACTCGGACAACAAACCCATATTGTGGATCAGCGAAAGCGGTGAGGCGCGGCGACAGGGACGGCTCTATCCGCCGGGTCTTGCGGAGATGGGCCTTGATCCGTCGCATATCATCCACGTCGACGCGCCCGACAGTATCGCGGTGCTGCGGGCTGCAGCCGATGGCGTGCGCTGCGCTGCGATGGGAGCCGTGATTGCCGAATTATCAGGTAAGAAACCCAAAGGACTGGACCTGACGGCAACCCGGCGCCTGTCCTTATCGGCGCAGCAATCAGGCGTGGTGACATGGTTGCTGAGAAACGGCAGCGACAAGGAGGACCCACTTCCCACCTCCGCGTTTAGCCGTTGGGAAATATGTGCCGCGCCATCAATCCCTCTGGAAGCCAATGCGCCAGGACAAAGCGCCTTTGATATCACCCTGCTACGCCATCGCAGCGGGCTTTACGGGTTGAATGCCCGACTGGAGTGGAACTGTGACCATCATGAATTCCGCGAGCAAGACATCGCCAAAACACCGCCGAACTTTGGCGCTGTTTCTCCCCTTCCTGCCGTCCGAACGAATCATCAGGGCGCACGGGCAGCCTGAGGCGCCCTTTGCCCTGACCGAGAAGCAGCGCGGCGCGGTGATCATTGCCGCAGCCGACCGGCAGGCCGTGGCATTGGGTCTGGGCGTCGGCATGAAACTCGCCGATGCACGGGCGCGGGTTCCAGAACTGCTGGCTTTCGAACATGACCCGCTCGCGGATGCAGCGCTGCTCGACCGCCTGGCAAGCGCGTGCGAGCGTTACACGCCGATGGTCGCAGTTGCTCCGCCTTATGCGCTGATCCTCGACATCACCGGTGCGACGCATTTTTTTGCTCCCGATGCCGCGGATCCTGACTCTGGCAAAAGTGGCGAAGTTGCCGCGGCGCGTGATGCGGAGGATATGTTGGATAATGTTGGATATAGCGCATATTGGGCGCTCGCCGGCACCGCCGATGCAGCGCTGGCACTCGCTCGCCATGGCCTCCAGGAAGGGGCCGAAGGACAGTTGCCGGTGTCCGCCCTGGATATGGACAGCAAGACGCACCAGGCACTGGAACGAGCCGGACTCTATCATATTGGCGATCTCGCCGAACGGCCACGCGCAGGCCTTGCGGCACGGTTCGGAACGGAGCTGGTGTTGCGCCTCGACCGCTTGCTGGGGATTGAGGACCGCCCGATCAATCCGATCCGCAGCATTGGCAATATTGTCACCGAACAGCGTTTTGCCGAACCGCTCACCCATATTGATGCCGCTTTGCATGTTCTGGAAGAGCTGTTTGTCGCAGCCTCGAAGCAGCTGGAAGACCGCGGACAGGGTGCCCGGATGATCCGCATGATATTGTTCCGCTGCGATGGCGATGTCGCAAGACTGGGCATCGAGACCGGCGCGGCCACCCGCGATGCGGCGTTGTTCAAGCGGCTTTTGCGAGAACGGATCGACACGCTCAATGACGAGTTAAATCCCGGCTTTGGCTATGACCTGATCCGGCTGTCCATCGTCGCGGCAGAACCGCTCGCAGTGAAACAATTGCGACTGGAAGGCGGTCAAGATAATCAAGGGGACGCGATCGCCTTGGTCAGCCAGCTTAGCACAAGACTGGGCCGCGACAATGTCCAGAAATTCCAGCCGACCGACAGCCATATCCCCGAACAGGGCCTGCTCGCCCTGCCCGCCTTGGACGCGCCCGCGCCCCTTCCCTGGAAAATACCGCCTTCCGGCAATCCGCCGATGCGCCCGCTGCACATGTTCGACCCACCGCAGCGGGTCCAGGTCCTTGCCGAAGTCCCCGATGGCCCGCCTTATCGTTTCACCTGGCGACGCAAAGTCCATCAGGTCATCCGCTATGAAGGGCCGGAGCGCATCGCGTCGGAATGGTGGCAGCGCAAAGATGGGCAGCAGCACGGCAAAGGCGGCCTGACCCGCGACTATTACCGCGTCGAGGATGCCAAAGGCCGCCGCTACTGGCTGTTTCGGCATGGGCTCTATGGCGAAGAAAAAGCAAATCCGAATTGGTATGTCCATGGACTATTTGCCTGATCATTTTTCTCCCCAATGGGGAGAAGGACAATGACAGGCTTCGCCGAACTGGCCGCCTCCACCCATTATAGCTTTCTGCGCGGGGCCTCCTCCCCCGCAGACATGACGATACAGGCCATGAGTCTGGGCATGACCGGCATTGGCATCGCCGACCGCAATAATGTCGCAGGTGTCGTGCGGGCACATGCCGCGCTGCGCCGGGCACGCGAAGATGCGGAGGAAGAAGGGCTGACACTGCCCGCGTTCAAACTGCTTGTCGGATCGCGATTGATCTTTGCCGATACAACGCCGGATATGATTGTCTATCCGCTCAATCGACGCGGTTGGGGGCGACTAACGCGGCTTCTATCGACTGGGAATCTACGGGCCGAGAAAGGCGACTGTTTCCTCTATGAAGCGGACCTGCTGCAATGGTGCTCGGACGACTGGGCCTTGATCATCCTCTCTGAAGCATCAGCTTTGGGAAGGGGGATCGTTGATCGGAGCGAAGCGCAGATTAATGGTCCCCCTCCCCATGCTGCGCACGGGGAGGATTTTTTCTGGCAACTACAATCCCGCACGCGCTATATCTGGCTTGGTGCAGTCATGCCGCACTCTGGAACAGACAAACGTTATCTCGAGCAGCTTGCTCAACAGGCCGCGCGGCTCGACATCCCCCTGCTGGCAACTAACGCCCCTCTTTACGCCACAGCTGAACAGCGCCCGCTGCACGACGTCCTGACCTGCATCGCAGAGAAGACGACCATCACCAAAGCGGGCCGCCTGCTAGCAGCCAATGCCGAGCGCCATCTGAAACCTCCGCAAGAAATGGCACGATTGTTCAAAGACTATCCGCAGGCGATTGCGGAAACGCAAAAGCTGCTCGGGCTTGTCGACTTCACTCTCGATGAGCTCAGCTATCATTATCCAGATGAACCGGTGCCCAAGGGCTGGACCCCGCAGGACTGGCTGGAACATCTGACCTGGTCTGCGGCGCATGAACGGCATGGCGAGACGCTCCCGCAGCGGCTGCAGTCCAAGGTTGGAGAGGAGCTTCGCCTGATCGAAAAAATGGCATATGCGCCCTATTTTCTGACCGTCCATGACATTGTCAAATGGGCGCGGGACCAAGGCATATTATGCCAGGGGCGCGGCAGCGCCGCCAATAGCGCGGTCTGCTATCTGCTCCACATTACCTCGGCTGATCCGATGGAACATGATCTCTTATTCTCGCGCTTCATCTCGGAAGAACGGCGCGAGCCGCCGGATATCGATGTCGATTTCGAGCATGAACGGCGCGAGGAAGTCATCCAGTATATTTACCGACGCTACGGCCGTCACCGCGCCGGGATTGCCGCAACCGTTGTCCACTATCGCTCGCGCAGTGCCATCCGCGAGGTCGGCAAGGCCCTCGGACTTTCGGAAGATATTACCAGCCGGCTTTCGAGCACCGTGTGGGGCAGCTATTCCGATAAGCCGCCCGATGGCCGTTTTAACGAAACCGGCCTCGACCCGGAAAGCCCGGAGATAAAACGGGTCGGCGATCTGGTCCGGCAAATATTACAATTTCCCCGCCACCTGTCACAACATGTCGGCGGCTTCATTCTGACGCAGGATCGGCTCGATGAGACCGTGCCAATCCACAATGCCGCAATGGATGATCGTACATTTATCGAATGGGACAAGAATGATATCGATACGCTCGGCCTGATGAAAGTTGATATTCTCGCGCTCGGCATGCTCACCTGTATCCGCAAGGCCTTTGATATGATGGAGGCCATCAATATCTTCCCGCAAGCACCCGCTTCGCGCGGAGAAGAAAAATGGAATCTCCAGAATATTCCGCACGAGGATTCCGCGACCTATGACATGCTCTGCAGGGGTGACAGCATCGGTGTATTTCAGGTCGAAAGCCGCGCGCAGATCAATATGCTGCCGCGTCTGAAGCCGCGGATATTCTATGATCTGGTCATCCAGGTCGCGATCGTCCGGCCAGGTCCGATCGAAGGCGATATGGTCCACCCCTATCTCCGCCGCCGCAGTGGCGTCGAGAAGGTCACTTTGCCCTCGCCCAAAGCACCGCATGATCCAGATGAACTCAAATCGGTGCTCGGCAAGACTTTTGGCGTGCCGCTGTTTCAGGAACAGGCGATGAAGCTGGCGATTGTTGCCGCCGATTTTTCGCCCGGCGATGCCAATAAATTACGGCGGGCGATGGCGACTTTTCGCAATGTTGGCACCATCCATCATTTTCGCGAGAAGATGATCCGGGGGATGACCGCCAAAGGCTATGAGGCCGATTTCGCCGAGCGCTGTTACAAGCAGATTCAGGGCTTCGGCAGCTATGGTTTCCCGGAAAGTCACGCGATCAGTTTTGCCCGGCTGGTCTATGTGTCGAGCTGGATCAAATGCCATCACCCGGCGATATTCGCCGCCGCCTTGCTCAACGCGCAGCCAATGGGATTTTATGCCCCGGCGCAAATTGTCCGCGATGCCCGCGAACATGGCGTCGAGGTCCGCGAACCGGATGTGAACCATAGTGATTGGGATAATCGGGTGGAGAAATATATCCTCCCCGAAACGTCAGCTTTGGGGAGGGGGACCGTCAGCCATAGGTCAGCGGCGGCTGATGGTGGAGGGGTCAGCGGAGCACCGGTTGCCACGCACCGCTCCCGCCACCATCCTGCGGATGGTCCCCCTCCCCCCGCTTCGCGCGGGGAGGATATATTTCTCCGCATCGGTTTCCGGCAAATCGACGGTTTTCGCGAAATCTGGGCGCAAGAGATCGTCAGCGCCCGCCCGTTCCGGACCATCGAAGAGCTCGCCCATAAAGCCAATCTGCCGGCCCGGGCCCTGCGCTTGCTGGCCGATGCCGATGCGTGCCGGTCGCTCGGGCTGGATCGCCGTCAGGCGCTTTGGGAAGTCCGCCGCACGCCGGTCAATACATTGCCTTTATTTGAAGCCGCACAGGCCAGGGAATTGGCGCCGGAAGAAGATGCGCGTCTGCCCGCGATGACCAAGGGCGAACATGTCATCGCCGATTATCAGAGTGTCCGCCTGTCGCTCAAAGGCCATCCGATGGAATTTTTGCGCCAACGGTTCCAAGCGATGGGCGTGCTCAGCTGCGCCGAACTGGCGGGCGCCAAAAATGGCTCCCAGGCACGCGTGGCCGGCGTGGTGCTGATCCGCCAGCGCCCCGGCAAGGGCAACGCGGTTTTCATCACGCTGGAGGATGAGACGGGGATCTCCAACCTGCTGCTCTGGTCCAGCCGGTTGGAAAAAATGCGCCGCCCGGTGATGGCCGCGCGTCTGATGCTCGCCACGGGAGAGGTCCAGCGCAGCCGCGAAGGCGTGACTCATTTGATGACCAGCCGCGTCGAGGATTTTACCCATATGCTCGACGAGATCACGGCGCTGGGCGACATGCCGGTCCCGATGATGCATGCCGATGAAGTCAAGCGCCCGGTCTATCGTCAGGAAGATCGGCAGAAAGCGCGTCATCAACACGAAACGAACGACAAGCCGGTCAAATATCCACAGATCAAACATCCGGCGAAATCCAATGGCGGCCATCCTCGCAACGTCCGGATTCTGCCCAAATCAAGGGACTTTCATTGAAGTTAAGAGGCCGCGAAATGTGCCGGGATATCAGGGTCCGATGTATCGAGCAGCGGGATTTCATTCTCCTGCAACCCCGCATAGGCCTGCGCCCAGCGAATCACCCAGTCCGGGTCTTTCACCTTGCTGGGATGATAGCCAGGGAGCAGCGATTTCACTAAAGCAGGACCGACATTGGCAAAGGCGCGCGCGATCATTTTATAAAGCCGCCATCGGCTGCGCATATCATGCCATAAACCGTCTTTGATCAGCATCCGGATATAGGCCTTGCGGGAAAATTTCATCACGTGCCAGCTCGCATAGATGAGACCGAAAGCCCTTGGCAGATAGCTTCCATAAAGATGCTGATAGAGATCGAAGGCGACATTCTTATGCTCGGTTTCCTCGACCATATGCCACAGGATCAGCGATGAAACCGAAGGGTCCGCATTTTTGAACAGATCGCGACGATCACCGATCAGCCATTCGGTGATTCCCATCGTCATGGTTTCAAAGCCCGCAGTATAGGCGCAACGCCAACGCAGGCTTTTGCTTTGCAGCCGTTTGAAATCAGCCTCCATCTCCTGTTCGACCTCGGCGAGATCGGGATAGGCGCCCTGCTTCAAAATATCATTATAGCGACGATGGTTTTTGAAATGATGGCCTTCCTGGGCTATGAACCCGTAGACATCGGCTTTCAGCGACGGATCACTCGCCTGCTTCAAAGCCTCGCGCACCGTTTTGATGAGAAAGGGTTCGAGATAGGGCATGGCGAGCGACCCGCCATTGACCATGTGACTCCATTCAGGACGTCCGGGATGCCAGACCGGATTGATATTCTCGGAAAAATCGAAAGGTATCGCCCGCACTACAATTTCGGGCATCTGATTCATATTGCCACTCATGGCGCATCTCCGACGGTTTTATAATGCGCCCATGCCCCGCGCAGACCAAGAATGAAGGCGATATGCACAGCCAGTATCGGTGGCCAGCCGGAAAGATAGATAATATCATTGGCGAGGCTGGGGCCGAAGGGACCGCCGCCAAATGCCAGACCACGCGTGCCGAAAAATGCATTGGCAATCGCCGGTAGCGTGAACATCCAGGCGAAGGTCAGCGACGACCAGAAAAACCAGCTCTGCGCTTTCGGTCCGAGTTTGATAAATGGCGCGGCGGCGGCGAATGCGATCAGCACCAGCCCGTTGGTAATGCCTTCCAGATGCGCCATATTCCAGCCGCGGCGATCGCCGCCAATATCGGCCGGCACATGATTGACCACCGGCCACAGATCAATTTCGCCGAGCAGGAAGAAAAAATAGAACCAGCCGGTCAGGGCGGAACTGATCAGCAGCCCGATGCCGTTGATAACGAACAATGATCTCCTGGATTCACTCAACATAAGCCTCATTCCCCTTGATTAAACCGCTACGGCCGGTGTCACCTCATCAAACTGCCGTTCTCCGCTGCCGAAGATAAGATAGAAAATCAGGCCAAAGGCCGCCACGCCTGCGGCGACCTGAAATACCAGCGCCCATGATCCGGTAACATCCAAGATCCAGCCGCTGACCAACACCCCGATGATGCCCGGAATCGTGCCAGCGGTATTGGTAATGCCCATCAGCGTGCCGGCATGTTCCGGCGCGATATCCATATGATTGACGAAAAAGCCGCTGACCGCAAAGGCGCCGAGGGCGCTGCCAATGGTCATGATGGTGATCGCCGTGACCGCATCTTGCGCCTGTCCGACAAGCAGCAGCGCGCTGATACTGCCGCCAAAGCCGATCAACATCATCAGCTTGCGCACGCGGGTGATCGTCATGCCGCCGCCAATCAGCCGGTCTGCGACGACCCCGGACAGGTTGATGCAGAGGAACAGCGCGATATGGGGCATCATCGCAAAATAGCCGACGGCAGCATAATCGACGCCGAGCCCCTTGGTGACAAAGGTCGGCAGCCACGCGAGCAGGACATAGAACCACCAATTGTTACAGAAATGGGCGACGATGACCGCCCAGACCGGCATATTGGTCATCAGCGCGCGCCAGGGCGTCGCAACAGCGGGCCTATCAGCAATCGTGTCCGCGGCGATCAGGTCCAGTTCTGCCTGACTGATCCCGGGCTGCTTGCGCGGACTTGAGGCGATGAGAAAATACCAGATCGCGCACCAGATGAAGCCGACGCCACCAAAGAGATAGAAGACCCATTCCCAGCCCCAGGACGCGACAATGACCGGCGTCGCCAGCAAGGCAAAAACCGTCCCCAGCGGAATGCCGCTATTGGAAAATCCCGCGGAGCGGGAGCGTTCCTTGACCGGTATCCAGCGGGCATAGAGCGCGTAAATCGCCGGAAAGGTAACCGCTTCGCCCATGCCCATCAATATCCGGGCGACGATCAGCACCGTGATGCCCAATGCGGCCGCGGGCGGCGCGACGAGCGTGAACAGCGACCAGATCAACACACCAAAGCCGAGCACGACCTTGCCACCATAGCGATCCGCCAGCTTTCCACCGACCACCTGAGTGAGCAGATAGCCGATGAAAAAGCTCGACAGCACCAGCCCCTGGGTCGACAAATCCCAACCGTAAGTTTCGACCATCGGGATAATCGCCACCGAAATTGCGACACGATCCATATAGCAGATGAAAATGGCGAGAAACGCCATGAGTACCAATTGATGGCGCTTTTGCATCGGCATCCTCCCCCAAAGATGATGCAGCTTGCCAGATCCGGCGAGTGCAGACAGATTGTCTTGCATATTCAACGCGAATCCCCTATAGTTTCATTTGAAACTATATTGCTTTACCCGCTAAGGAAATCTCGCATGGCTGATCTTTTCGAAAACCCCGTTGGCCTTGATGGCTTTGAATTTGTCGAATTCTGCGCGCCGGAACGCGGCATGCTCGAACCCGTATTCGCGGTCATGGGCTTTACCGAGATCGCCCAGCACCGCAGCAAAGACGTGCATCTGTGGCGGCAGGGCGGAATCAACCTGATCATCAACTATGAGCCCAAATCCGCCGCCTGGTATTTTGCCCGCGAACATGGTCCGTCCGCCTGCGGCATGGCTTTCCGGGTGAAAGACGCTCGCAAAGCCTATGCGCTGCTGCTCGAAAAGGGTGCGGAACCGGTACATGTCGAGACCGGCCCGATGGAACTGCATATCCCGGCCATTCGCGGTATCGGTGGCGCCATACTCTATCTCGTTGACCGTTATGACGGCGGCGAGCGCGGCGAGTCTCTCTCCATCTATGATATCGACTTTGAATATTTGCCGGGCGTGGACCGTAATCCTGTCGGCGCCGGCTTCGAGATCATCGATCACCTCACCCATAATGTCTATGGCGGGCGGATGAAATATTGGGCAGATTATTACGAGACTTTGTTCAATTTCCGCGAGATCCGCTTCTTCGACATCAAGGGTGAATATACCGGCCTG
Source organism: Sphingomonadales bacterium EhC05 (assembly GCA_001650955.1). Classification (GTDB taxonomy): domain Bacteria; phylum Pseudomonadota; class Alphaproteobacteria; order Sphingomonadales; family Sphingomonadaceae; genus Parasphingorhabdus. The sequence continues at coordinate 143,217 of LXYP01000020.1, read as the reverse complement.
ACCTCAAAAGCGCTGACCGCGCCCGACGGCAAGATCAAAATTCCGCTCAACGAAGAAGGCGAAGGCGGCAAAGGCCAGATTGAAGAATTTCTGCGCGAGTTTAACGGCGAGGGCATTCAGCATATCGCGCTCATCTGTGATGATCTGGTCGCCTGCTGGGACCGGCTGAAAACACTCGGCGTGCCCTTCATGACCGCTCCGCCGACGACCTATTACGAGATGCTCGACGGACGCCTGCCCGGCCATGGCGAAGATGTGAATGCCTTGCAGACACGCGGCATCTTGCTCGACGGAACCACCGAAGGCGGCGAACCACGCCTCTTGCTCCAGATTTTTGCCGAAGCTCAGGTTGGCCCGGTATTCTTCGAATTCATCCAGCGCAAAGGCGATGACGGCTTCGGCGAAGGCAATTTCAAAGCGCTGTTCGAAAGCATCGAACGCGATCAGGTTGCCCGCGGGGTGCTGGATGTGAAAGACAAGGAACCAGCCGAATGAGCGCGCCCAATCTTTCCGGCATCCATCATGTCGCCTATCGCTGCCGCGATGCCAAGGAGACGACGGAATTTTACCAGCGTGTCATGGGCATGGATTTTGACATTGCATTTGCCGAAAATGAAGTTCCGTCGACCGGGGAATATGATCCCTATATGCATATCTTTCTCAACGCCGGCGGCGGCAATATACTAGCCTTTTTTGAATTGCCGGAGCAACCCGATATGGGCAAAGATCCCAACACGCCTGCCTGGGTACAGCATATTGCATTCAAGGTGGACACGCTGGATGAATTGCTGGCCGCCAAGGCTAATGCCGAATCCGAAGGACTTGAAGTGCTTGGCCCGACCCATCACGGAATTTTCAAGTCTATCTACTTCTTCGACCCCAACGGCCATCGGCTCGAGATCGCCTGCGACATTGGCACCGAAGACGAGATGAAAGAGCTGCGGCGCGTGGCTCCTGATATGCTCGAAGAGTGGAGTCGCACGAAAAAGGCCCCGCAACATGCCGCCTGGTTGCACGAAAAAGCCCGCGACGAGCATTGAACAATTTATTACGCCTGCGTAGGCAGGATATTGTCTCCTGAACCTGCGACAATATGCAGGAAGTGGAGATGGCTCCCTGCGTCCGCAGGGGTGCAGCAGCCAGAGGATAAGATATGAAACTCGCCACCCTGAAAAATGATACGCGTGATGGCCAACTGGTCGTGGTTTCCAAGGACCTTACCCGCTATTGCGCAGCGGATAATATTGCGCCCACTATGCAGGCGGCGCTTGATGACTGGAACAATATTGCGCCCCGCCTCGAAGCGCTTTACCGCGATGTCGAGCATCAGGCGGTACCCTGCGAACGCTTCCACGAGCGCCTGGCCCATTCCCCGCTGCCACGTGCCTATCAATGGGCCGATGGCAGCGCCTATATCAATCATGTCGAGCTGGTCCGCAAAGCGCGCGGCGCCGAAGTGCCCGAGAGTTTTTACAGCGATCCCCTAATGTATCAGGGTGGCAGCGATGCTTTCCTCGGACCACGCGACGATATCCCGCTCGGTGATCCCAAATGGGGCTGCGATATGGAAGGCGAAATTGCCGTAATCACCGATGATGTCGCCATGGGTGTCAGCGCCGAAAATGCCGCCGATCACATCAAGCTGATCATGCTCTGCAACGATGTCTCGCTGCGCGGTCTGATCCCCGGCGAACTGGCGAAGGGCTTCGGCTTTTTTCAATCCAAACCACCCTCCGCCTTTTCTCCCGTCTGCGTGACCGCTGACGAACTGGGCGATGCCTGGAAAGACAATGTCGTCCATTTGCCGCTGCAGGTGGATTATAATCGCGAACCCTTTGGCCGCGCCAATGCGGGCGTCGACGCGACGTTCAGCCTCGCCCAACTGGTCGCCCATGCCGCCAGGACCCGGCCGCTCTGCGCCGGAACCATCATCGGCTCGGGCACCGTCTCTAACCAGGGACCCGATGGCGATCCCGGCAAACCCGTATCCGAGGGTGGACTGGGCTATAGCTGCATCGCCGAAATCCGGATGATCGAGACGATCAACGACGGCGCGCCCAAGACACCATTCATGTCCGCCGGCGACACGGTCAAAATCCAGATGCTGGATGCGGACGGACATTCGATCTTCGGCGCGATCCGTCAGGATATTGTCGCGGTCTGATAGCATTGGCTATCCGCTGTTGATGCGGTCATTTGGTGATTTTCAACAAATATATGCCTGTGGCCGCATGATACTGAATCTGCGTCCATCGACCGGTGGAGGTAGCACCCGAAAACAGACGCAAATGAATGCCATTATAACTGAGGCTTATGGAATCTATAAATTTCTTAGGATGATCTTCTGTGACATAATCTGCACAATAGACATATAACAAACGGGGAATTTTATGCGAGACGCATTGATCAAAAAGAGCCATGGAATCCTATTACTTTTCGCAAGCTCATTGGCGATGGCCGCTTGTAGTCAAGAAAGTCCGACGTCTGACGAAGGCGGTGTCGGTATGACCGCCGAAGATAAATCCAGCGAAATTGTTCACGCGTCTTTTAATGAGGATGGCTCCGTCAATCAGCCCGATGGATGGCGAGAATGGGTATTTGTTGGGGCTCCGCTCACTCCGAATGCGCTGAACGGGGGCGAAGCACCTTTCCCGGAATTTCATAATGTTTACATCGAACCGAGTGCCTATGCGGCATATTCGGCAACTGGGGAATTCCCCGAGGGCACACAGATTGCCAAGGAACTGACAACCGTTCGTGAAAATAACAACGCCGAGAACGGATCCTCTCAAGAGGTAAGCGGCGTTGGTTATTTTCAGGGTGAATTCTCGGGCCTGGAACTAACGGTCAAGGACAATCAGCGCTTTAAAGATGAGCCCGGCGGTTGGGCCTATTTCAGTTTTGGCCATTCCACTCCTTATGGGAAAACGGCAACAGCAATGCCGACGGATTCGTGCAACGCATGCCATGCAGCATCCGCAGATGACGATTTTGTCTTCACGCAATTCTATCCCGTCCTGCGAAACGCAAAACCCAAATAGATTCTCCAAAGAGGATAGATGCACATGAACAAAATCGCGAATGCTGCGCTTGTGGCAACGGCCCTTATGTTGACTTCCTGTGGTTCGGGAACTGCATCCAATATTTCGAGCGGAGAGGATGGCGAAGTGACCTGGCCTTCGGATATCGTTTCCGAAACAGGCGCAATTTCCTTTCCACAAGATTTTTTGAAGTGGCAGACGCTCGGAGCGTGGTCGACTGCAGATGAAAATGGAAAAGCGAACGGGATGCACCAAGTATATATCTCGCCCCGATCGGTTAATGCCTATTTGGAAAGCGGAACATTTCCGGATGGCACGGTGCTCGTGAAAGAGGTCAGAGGTGCCGAAACAGCTGCGCTATCGACCGGAGCGGCCAGCTATGCAACGGACAAAGGCGTCTGGTTTGTGATGATCAAGGATGTAAATAAGCGATTCCCGGACAATTCTCTTTGGGGCGACGGTTGGGGATGGGCATTGTTTGAAGCCAAGGATCCAACAAAACAGGTGGCGACAGACTATAAGCAGGATTGCCTGAGCTGCCATGTCCCGGCCGAAGCAACCGACTGGATCTATATCGAGGCATATCCTGTTCTTTGGAAGGATGGCAAACCACCCATCCCGACATGGCTGACCCAAATCAAAGCGTCCATGGACGAGAAAGCCAATGAAGAAATTTCCGCATCAGCCGAAGAGCCAGTGGCCTTCGCTGTTTGCAAAACATGCCATTCGATCGAAACCGGCAAAAATGGTATCGGTCCATCACTCGCGGGAATTGTCGGGCGCAATTCCGGAACCGTATCCGGATATAGCTACTCGCCCGCCCTGAAATCTGCGAATATCGTTTGGACAGAAGAGAATTTGGATAGCCACATTACCAAGCCATCTTCCGTCGTACCCGGCAATAAGATGGAATCCTTATTTCCCGGCGGCGTTGCGAAACCGTCTGACCGGAGAGCAATCATAGACTATTTGAAAACAACCTAGAGAATTTAGCTCCCTTTCGAGATTACTTATCTCCACTATGAACTGGAAATCTCGAAAACCAGAAGCATCGGTTGCCTTTTGTAACCGATGCTTTTTGCTGGTAGCTAGTTCAAAAACAGGGACAGTATCGAAAAATCACCGTTTTTTTGGGAGGCATCACAGTGGAACTGAAGCAGATAAGGCACTTTTTGTCCGTGGCGGAGACCTTGAATTTCACTCAGGCAGCCGACCAAAATGATATCTCGCAACCGGCGTTAACGAAATCCATCCAGAAGTTAGAAGAGGAATTTGGTGGCCTTCTTATCGTTCGCGACGGAAAAAACACGCGACTGACTGAATTGGGGCAGAAAATCCGCAGTGAATTTTCTAATATTCTCGAGAGCGAAACGCGCGCAAAATTGCTGGCACATGACTATCTGGAATCCGGGCATAGCATGCTAAACATCGGCATTGCAGATTCTCTAGGCCCATCCAAATTTGTTGAATTTCTGGCACGCTATCTATCGGAAAACCCCAACACGAGAATTGTGTTGCACCAGATCGATCAATCCACCTCGCAGGAAGCGATATTATCCGGGTTTCTGGATGCCTGTATCTGCACCCAGCGCGCGACTGAGAACCACAAGATCAAAACGACGCGACTATTTGAGGAAAGGCTGTTGATGGCCTTCGCGAAAAATGATGATTTTGCAAAGAAATCTGAAATCGAATTGGAAGAATTTTCCAAACAAAATTATTTGGACCGACTGAATTGCGAATTCCGTTCTGGTTTCCTCGAGATGGTAGACAATAAGGATTTGGATATTCGTCCGCTGATACAATCGGATCGAGAAGACTGGATCCAACAATTGGTTGCTGCCGGCAAAGGCGTGTGTACCCTTGGAGAATTTTCACGGGTTGTTTCGGGTATCCGAATGCGACCTATCAACGGCGTAGACTTGCAGCGGACAGTCGCGATTTCATTTGTTTTCGGTTCGGCAGCTTCGCCGTCAATTATTGCGTTGGAAAAACTCGCGCAAAATTATGACTGGGATTGCTGACCTAGGTGAAATCAATCTGCCGCTGCCAAAATGGAAGATGTCTGCCGTTGCGGCCATAACAGACATCAGATGGTCATTTGAGCATCTCAATATTCGCTGGTTCATCATGCACACAAATTATCTCATCTTCCATGAAGAGATAAATGCAACATCGGTCGCGACAACCCAAAAAGGCGGTGCTGATGATCCGAAAATCGGCGCAATATCCCTGTTCTTCTCGCGGTTTGTAGCGGAGTAGATCGCGCGGTTCACATTTCATTTCCCGACAGATCATTTTCCGCGCGGTAAAGCGCGTCGCCTTGGCCTTCCCAGCTTTGAGTAGGGAGAGATTGACGAGCGGCAGTCGTGTGTCGTGCAGGAGATCATCCAGTTAAACGATGATCGCCATCAGACCATGCCCTCAAGATCGGTCTTTATCTCGGCACCGCGGCCGAATACAAAGACGAGAACGAAAAGCACGAGTGTGAGAATCAAACCGGTGAGGCCGATATCGGCATCCGCACTACTCAATATTGATTTTCAATAATCTATATATTGATTAATGGAAATGTATTTATTGATTATCAATAAATTTTATGCAACATCTTGGCGCTCCAGAGACATCGATTCGGCGATATAAAGGACAAATGAACCCATGTTGGGAAATTATCAGAAAATGGGCGGCCTCGCCGCTTTGGCGGAGGCTCTATGCTATATTATCGGATTTGCGATATTTGTTTTCCTGCTCGACATTCCCGGCAATTCTCGCCCCGTTGAGAATGTAGAATTTCTCATCGACAATAGAATTCTCATCATATCGACCATGTCGATCATCTATATTTTTGCTGCGCTCATTCTGACTGTTCTGGTGCTGGTACTGCATGATCGGCTGAAAACAGAATCGCCGATCATGATGCAAGTCGCAACCGCAATAGGCCTTATTTGGGCTGGAGCAGTGGTCGCGAGCGGGATGATCTTCAATGTTGGGGCGGAAAGCGTGATCAGCATATATGCAAATGACCCGGAACGCGCGGCCACGCTTTGGCTCGCGGTTGGAATTGTTCAGAACGGATTGGGCGGTGGGATCGAGCTTCTCGGAGGCGTATGGATTCTGATCATTAGCTGGACGGGCCTGAAGAGTGGAATCTATCCGAAGTTTCTCAACTATTTCGGGATCATCATCGGATGTGCGGGCATCCTATCGGTCGCTCCTGCCTGGGGAGTTTTTGTTGAGATTTTTGGGTTGAGCCAAATCATCTGGTTCATCTGGCTTGGAATGGTCATGTTGCGCGACGAGACAGTCGCCAAAGCTGACATCCCGCGCGTGGCTTAAAATCGCCTGAACTAAGCCTCTGGGGCTGAAGACTGAAATTCCGTTTTAGAATAGTAATCTCACGCTACACATATAGTCGTTTGCGTTGATATTTTCAAAGCCATTCTATGTTTATGGCGTCGTTGATATAGGTAGGCCCCGAAACGTGCCGCAAATGGCGTGATGAGCCCAGCATCAATTTCAACGTCATCCGTCCAGATAACCAGCTCACCATCTTGGCGGACAGAAAGGCGATGATCCCACATTTTGATTGCTCCACCCTTTTCCCGACTTTGCAGAACGCAGGCCTCTTTATCCAAATGCTCGATGAACATTTCATATCCTCTCGTTTTGAAAATCTTATAAAAAGTGACATCGACCTTATATGTCTCGCCCTCTTGAGCGATCAGATCGGAGAGGCCTTCATAGTGGGCGATCCCTGACATGGCCTCGGTCATTTCTCGAAAATCAAGAGCTGCAAGGAAGATATCGCGAGCCTTGCCTTTGTAAGTTGCAGTTGTAACAACACGTTTGTGCATTAGCTTTCCTTAATATGCTACCCGCTTGAAAACGCGATTTCGTACGTGATCTATTCGAAAGTATTTTAGTAAAGTAACTGGAGTCTTTTAGCCCATCTATCGATCATCATCTGATTGAAAGTCATAATGTCAATATGCCCTTCTGCCACCAGAACAGACTAAACGTATAATGCCCGAAACGGCATAAATCTCCCCAAAATCACTTGATTTTCAATACAGTCGCTTGACGGAGCTACATATGTTTGGATTGATTCATTTCGCAGTCTGCACATTGGCATTGCTGGGCGGTGCAGCAGCGCTGTTGACCAATCGGTTTGAAAAGCATCCCGAATTCCGGTGACTATTGGAACCGTCACGAAATTTCCTTAGCGGACAACGCGCAAAACTTACAACATCCATCACGATTGCTGGATCAAGTCACCATTAGATCTAGAGCGATTGTGATAAACCGTTCGCACGCCAGAAAATGAATATACAGAGCAAAACAGGCAATAGTGAAAACACACCAAATACAGAGTTTCCGGTCGCAAAAATGACGAAAGTCGACAGCAGAAATCCAATAGCGATAACTGCCGAACCAGCCTGCCTTGTCCGACGATAGATTGCCAACAAGCCGCCGATTATCTGCAAGCAGCCAAGCGGCAGCATCCATGTTGAGCCGATGCCAGCCTCCTCAAAAAACCGAATCTCCTGCGGCATGTTGGAGACCTTCGCAGCCCCAGCTGCCAAACTCAATATCACCATGATGACCAAAATTGCGTAATACAGATATTTCATATTGCACCGCTTTCATGTTCCAGCGGTTAGGACGGTCACATGGCTTGGACAACCTCACTCCCCATGAAATGGAAATGTCCAAACGGGAGGGCCGTCTCCTATTTGATCCATTTCTTGTTCACCCGGTGATCATCCGCGACATCACGCAAGAGCAGCTCATTCCCCGAGAACCGCGATATTGCGATTATCAACAGATGTGACCTTAACCTTCAACCCGATCAGGTCGGTATCTTCCGGCGCATCCGGCAAAACCCCGATCGCCGGCAGGCCTTGCTCATCCTCGAGCCACAGGCTCGCCGCGCCGCGGCTGGCTTTGCCATAAGGCATGGAATAGCTTTTGATCACCGCATCACCGTTGAAGAAATGCTCTTCCTTCACATGGTCTGGCTTTAAAATGCGATGGGGTTCCGCAACCCGGTCGGGCGACCAGCCACCCGCGACCGGCTGGGCCGCATAAATTCCGACAGATTCCTTGTTGATCACACCGCCATTGGCCGAAATCATGCCGGGCTTGCTGCCATCTTCACGCAAGGCTTCGACCAGCGCGACAATACCATGCGCGCTGTAGCTATTGCCAGGACCACCGAAGAAACTGAGCCCGCCCGTGAGCGTATAGGAGGACAAAGGCCGGTCCGGTGAACCCAGAGCATCCATGGCCAGCGACACGGCAACCGGGAAGCAACTGTAAATATCGATCGGTCCAAGATCTTCCGCTTCAACCCCCGCCAGCTCCATCGCTTTGGGAAAGGCATATTCCATTGCCGGCGAAATCGACAGGTCTGTCTGATGGCTCATCAACGGCACGCTGGCATCGGAGCCGCTATGGAAATAGATCATCTTGTCTGGAGCGATACCCAGTTCCGCGGCATAGCCAGCAGTGGTCAAAATCACCGCCGCACCGAGTTCGACAGCGTCCTGTGCGACCATCCACCGGCGATAGGGATCATTGAGGCGATAATTGCCATGCGCATCAGCGAGCAGCTCTTCGGGCGTCCAGTTTTTGGCAAATTGCGCGTGGTCCCGGGTGATTGATATTTCGGAAAATGCAGACCAGAGCTCGGCCATGTCTTTCGCATAGCTGTCCCGATCCTTGCCGAGCCGCGCGCGCCGGGCATTTTCGACAATCCCGTAAGCCATCGGCATATTTATGATTCCCTGCCGCCATTCATAAGCGGTCAGCATCTTGTCTTGATCGGTCAACCAGTCGGTCATCTCGCGGGTTGCCGGCTGGTTCCAGTCGAGCTGATGGCCGCCGCGTCGGGCGCGTTTGACCGTGCCCATATTCTCGGCGCTCGACAGGACCACCGCCTTAAACTCTCCATCATGGACCTGACAAGCGAGCTTGTTGAGATGCTTCTGCGGGCTTTGCCCGCCGACATCGCCATAGATTAACGTCGCTGGGTCGAGGCCAGCCGCAGTCGCGACCGCTTCGGGATGATTTGCAGGAGAGCCGAAATCATGTGGCAGACCACTGTCGTGAAACAAACGGATAGAAAGCAGGCAATCAATCGCCGAGGCAAGCTTCTCAGCCGCCCCGCTATCGGCCAGAGCAGCATGGATTGCCGCAGATGCAAGGTCACTGGTGGAAGGCCACTCCAGTCCGTGCATCTCCTTCAATTTCTTGCCGCTCGCCTCGCCTACGCCGACCAAAACAGGTGCTTTTGGGTCTACCGAAGCCATTACTAATTCCCTCAAAATAAACAGTTCATCAATCGATTAAAACTGATAACAGACAGTCCAAGACATGCACCTAATAATTTAAGGACTTTTTGATGAGCGGATGGCCAGAGCTGAAATGGGAAACGGAACCAACAGGTCCACTGAAAGGTCTCAAGATCGTCGACATGTCGACCGTCGTACTCGGCCCGTTCGCGACATTGAATTTTGCGGACATGGGCGCGGACGTGATCAAGATTGAAAATGGCGAAGGCAAGTTCGGCGGCGACATGATGCGGCATGCCGGCGACAATCCGACCGGTGATCTCGGCCCGATTTTTACGTCGCTCAACCGCAACAAGAAGTCGATCACACTCAATGGCAAGAATGACGACGACAAGGCCGTCATTCTCGAGCTGCTCAAACATGCTGATGTATTTTTCCACAATGTTCGGCTCGCCGGCATGGAGCGTCTGGGTCTGGATTATGAAAGCATCAAGGCGATTAATCCCGGTATCGTCTATGTCCATTGCGCCGGATTTGGTCAGGGCGGAGAATATGAGAAACGTCAGGCCTATGATGATCTGATTCAATGCGCTTCCGGTTTTGCCAGCCTGTTTGAAATGCGTGGCGACAGTGGCCGCCCGCTCTACATGCCTTCCCTGGTCGCCGACAAAACCATCGGCCTGTTCGCGGTCAACGCGACTCTCGCAGCGATGTACCACAAAGAGAAAACCGGCGAAGGACAATTTGTCCAGGTCCCAATGTTCGAAGCCTTCACCTGGTTCAACATGGTCGAGAATCTCTGGGGCGAGACCTTCATTCCCGGCAATGGGAAGCTGGCCTACACCCGCTCGATCAACGAAAATCGCAAACCCTATCCGACCAAGGACGGCTATATCGGTCTGGTGCCCTATAATGATGCGCAGTGGCGGAAGTTTTTCGAGCTGGGCGGCAAACCCGGCGTCTTTGACGAACCGCGCTTTTCCGATTATTCCCAGCGCACCAAAAACATCACCGCGCTCTACGCGATAATCGAGGAAATTGCCGCGACCAAGACCACGGACGAATGGCTGCCGCTGCTCGATGAGAATAATATTCCGGCCATGCGCTACAACAAGATGGAAGATGTTCTGACCGATCCGCATTTACAACAGGTTGGTTTTTGGCAAGAACGCGAAGGTGAGAAGATTGGCAAATATCGCACGATCAAACATCCGGTCCATTATTCGGCAAGTCCGGCGAATATCTATGCTGATCCACCTACGCTGGGAGCAGATAATGATGAAATACGCGGTGCACTCAATATGCCCGCCAATGACGAATGAAAAAGATAAATAGCAGGACAGGAACCGCCCGATGAATTTTGATTTCTCTGACGACCAGAAATTTCTCCGCGATGAAGCGCGTAAATTTCTGGAAGCCCAATGCACCACCGCACATGTCCGCGAAGTGCTCGATGATGATAGCAAGAGCCACAATGAAAATGTGTGGAAACAGATTGTCGAAATGGGCTGGCTGGGCGCGGCCATTCCGGAAGAATATGGCGGACTGGGCCTGGGTATGTTGGAACTATGCGTTATTGCAGAGGAATTGGGCCGGGCTCTGGCGCCAGTGCCATTCGGCTCTTCCGCCTTTTTCTTCGCCGAAGCTCTGAAATTGGCGGGCAGCGAAGAACAGAAATCAACCCTGCTTCCCAAGATTGCCGATGGCAGTCTGATCGGTTGCATCGCGGTCAGCGAAGGTCCGGGAGAAATCAAGCCGGGTAGCATTGCGACACGGTTCGCCAACGGCGCAGTTACCGGCAAGAAAATCCCAGTCACCGATGGTGATGTGGCGACCCACGCCGTCGCGCTGGTCAAAGATGGCAGCGGCGAAAGCCTGGTGATCGTCGATCTCGATCAGGACGGCGTATCGCGCCAGTCAATCAAGACCCTGGAGCCGACGCGCAGCCATGCGACGATCAGCTTTGACGGCGCTGCGGCAGAGCTGCTCGGCGAAGCGGGCAACGGCATGTCCTTGCTTGACCAGATCAATGATCGCGCAGCGGTGCTGATCGCCTTTGAACAATTGGGCGGCGCGTCGCGCTGTCTCGAAATGGCCAATGCCTATGCCAAGGAGCGGGTGGCCTTCGGCCGTGCGATTGGCGGCAATCAGGCGATCAAACATAAGCTCGCTGACATGTATGTGAAGAACGAAGTCGCTCGTTCCAACGCCTATTATGGCGCATGGGCGCTATCCAGCAATGCAGCAGAATTGCCCGAAGCGGCCGCCGCCGCGCGGGTCGCAGCATCCGAAGCCTTCTGGTTTGCATCGAAAGAAAATATCCAGACGCATGGCGGCATGGGCTTCACCTGGGAGGTGGACTGTCACCTCTTCTACCGCCGCGCCAAATTGCTTGCCGTGCAAGCGGGCAGCCCAGCGGTTTGGAAAGAGAAACTGGTCAGCGCGCTCGAAGCCAAGAATGATTGAGAAGGAATAGAACATGGATTTCAACGACACACCCGAAGAAGCAGAATTTCGTGCCGAGGCGCATGCATTCCTTTCTCAGCATCTCGAGCCGAAAACACCGGGCGCCCTGCGTGCTGGTGGACGCGACGATTTTCTCGCCCGGGCCAAATCCTGGCAGAAGATCAAAGCGGAAGGTGGTTTCGCGCAAATCACCTGGCCCAAGGAAATGGGCGGCCGTGGCGGCACCGTGATGCAGCAAGTCATCTGGGGTCAGGAAGAAGGTAAATTTGATGCGCCAACCGGCCCCTTCGCGATTGGACTGGGCATGTGCATCCCGACCGTGATCGCATTTGGCAGCGATGCGCATAAGCAGCGCTATGTTCAAAAAGCGCTGATGGGCGAAGAAGTCTGGTGCCAATTATTCTCCGAACCTGCGGCTGGCTCCGATGTCGCGGGTCTCAAAACCAAAGCGGTCAAAGATGGCGATGACTGGGTCATCAACGGCCAGAAAGTCTGGACCTCCGGCGCCCATTATTCCGACTATGGCCTCTTGCTCGTCCGCACCGATCCCAATGTGCCCAAGCATAAGGGCCTGACGATGTTCATTGTCGACATGAAACAGCAAGGCGTCGAAGTGCGCCCGATTCATCAGGCCTCGGGCGGCAAGGAATTTAACGAAGTCTATTTCACCGATGTCCGCATCCCGGACGCCGACCGGCTGGGCGATCCCGGCATGGGCTGGAAAGTTGCCTTGGTGACGCTGATGAACGAACGGCTTGCCGTCGGTGGCTCTCCGGGTCCCGACTGGAAGGAAATCATGGACTATGCGCGTTCTGCCGGGACGATTTCCGATCAGGCATTTCGCGAAAAGCTGGCCGACTGGTATGTTGCAGCACAGGGCTATAAGCTGACCAAATTCCGGACCCAGACCGCTCTGTCACGCGGCGAAACGCCCGGACCGGAAAATTCGATCGGCAAGATTATCAACGCCAATCATCTGCAGGATATCTGCAACAGCGCGATCGAAATGCAGGATCATTATGGTCTGATCATGGACAAGGACGAAGCGCCTGCCAATGCAATTTTCCAGGAGAGCTTCATGTGGGCCCCGGGACTGCGGATCGCTGGCGGCACTGATGAAATTCTCAAAAATATCATCGCCGAACGGGTGCTTGGCCTGCCGCAGGATGTCCGGGTCGACAAAGACAAGACCTTTGCGGAGATGAACTAGGAGCAATGTTGACCGCTGACACCACAGTTTTTTTCACGCACCGGCTTTCTGATCGATGAGCGCGCTGATTGGAACTGTGGAAACGCTGATGCGTTATCCGGTCAAGTCGATGCAAGGCGCATCGGCTAAAGACGTCGATGTCACTTCGCGTGGATTGACCGGTGATCGATCCTTCGCGCTCAAGGATATTGAGACCGGGAAAATTGCATCTTCCAAATTGCCGCATCGCTGGCGTGACATCATATTGTGCAGCGGATGTGTCGCAGCTGATGGCGAGATATCGGTCACACTGCCTGACGGAACCCGGCTTTCGGGGAAAGATATTGATAAAGGCATGTCGGCATTATTGGGCCGCCCGGTCGAACTGATATCCGATTTTTCTGAGGCGACGGAACTCGACCGGTCCGATCCGGATGACGTTGCGCAGGAAGGTATCGAAAAAGAAACCCGCTTTGAAACCATGGCTGCCGCCCAGGGCACGCCGGGCGGTGGTTTTTTTGATTTCGCCGCACTTCATCTGATCAGCAGTGCCAGTCTCGAACATCTCGCGGCGACGCTGGGTGAGGATGCCGCCGATCTCCGTCGCTATCGGCCGAATTTGGTTGTGGCAACACCAGATGGCACGGCTTTTCAGGAAAACAGCTGGGCGGGGCAGCAACTCGCCATTGGTCCGGACTTGGTCATCGCCGTGATTACCGCTTCTCCCCGCTGTGCCGTTCCCACCTTGCCACAACCGGGACTGGCAATCCGTCCCACATTGACCAATGATATCGGTAAGCTCAACAAAGTTGAGATTATGGATATGGGAGAACTGCCCTGCCTGGGTGCCTATGCCGCAGTCGTGACTCCCGGGAAAATCAGCGTCGGTGACGAAGTCAGACGGGCCACCACTTAACTCGAAAATGAGGCCATAAGCCAAAAAGGAATCCGAAATGTCCGACCAACCCGTCCATATCATCGCCAATTTCACCGTTCAGGATGCCGCCAAATATCGCGAATATGAGAAGGGCTTCTTCCCGATCCTCAAAAAGCACGGTGGCGAGTTCATCACCTTCGACGACAGCAGCGTGACATTCGAAGGCACGGCGCCGCCTCAGGGCCGGGTCGTGATATTCAAATTTCCAACTGAAGATGCAGCAACCTCCTGGTATAATGACCCCGATTATCAGAGCTTGTCCGAACATCGGCGCGCCGGAACGACATTGAACTTCCTGACCATGGTGCATAGTCTTCCGCCGAGAAACTAGCGGCGCTCATAAATTGGGTTTGGGCGGGCGCAGAAAAACTTTCGTGATCGGAACAGTTGCAACTGTTACCTATGACGCAACGCAAAGATAAGGAAACTTCCGATGACCACCGATCTGCCCGAATATAGCCCGCCGACAGTCTGGAAATGGGACAAGGAAAATGGCGGGCGCTTTGCCAATATCAACCGCCCGATTGCCGGTCCGACCAAGGAAGTCGAACTGCCGGTCGGCAAACATCCGCTGCAACTCTATTCGATGGCCACGCCCAATGGCGTCAAGGTCACGATCATGCTCGAAGAGCTGCTCGCGCTCGGCCATGAAGGCGCGGAATATGATGCCTATCTGATCAATATCGGCGACGGCGATCAATTTGGCAGCGGTTTTGTCGACATCAACCCGAACAGCAAAATCCCGGCACTGATGGATCACAGCACCGAAACGCCGACGCGGCTGTTCGAATCCGGCTCGATGCTCCTTTATCTCGCCGAAAAATTTGGCGAATTCCTCCCCAGCGATCACAATAAGCGCACCGAAGCGCTCAACTGGCTGTTTTGGCAGATGGGCAGCGCGCCCTATCTTGGCGGCGGCTTTGGCCATTTCTATGCTTATGCGCCGGTGAAGATCGAATATTGCATCGACCGCTTTGCAATGGAGGTCAAGCGCCAGCTCGACGTGCTCGACCGCCATCTTGCGGATAATGAATATATGGCCGGCGACGAATATAGCATCGCCGATATCGCGATCTGGCCCTGGTATGGCGCGCTGGTCAAAAATGTCGTCTATGAGGCGGCTGAATTTCTCGACACCGCCTCCTACAAACATATGAACCGCTGGACCGATATGATCGCCAAACGCCCGGCTGTCGAACGCGGCAAAATGGTCAACCGCGCCTGGGGTGAACTTGAAGGCCAGCTGCGCAACCGCCACGATAGCAGCGATTTCGAACTGCGTACGCAGGACAAGCTAGAACCGGAAAGCGAAGCGGCGGAGTAACCCAGCGCAATGAGACAGCCATTGAGATGACCGAAAAAACTAGAATCATCATTCTCAATGGTATTGGCAGCGTCGGAAAAAGCTCCACCGCCAAAGCGTTGCAATCCATCGCAAACGAGCCCTTCCTGCACGTCCAGGGTGACAGTTTCCTTGAGATGATGCCCGGTCGATGGATCGGTCATCCCGAGGGAATCACCTTCAAAACAGAGAAGGGTGCAGGCAGCCCTATCGTTTCCCTGGAAATGGGGCCGGCGCTGGATCAGGTCTGGCGAGGCATGCGGCGCGCCATCGCGGCAATGGCGACAGCGGGCAATAATCTGATTGTTGACGATATGATGATGTCTGTTGCCGATCAGCGAGACTATCAGGACGTGCTAGGCGGTTTTGACGTCAAATTTATCGGTCTGTTCGCACCGCTGGAAGTTCTCGAACAGCGAGAGAGAGATCGCAAAGATCGGATGATTGGCCTTGCCCGCTGGCAATATGACAAAGTTCACAAGGGCATCGCCTATGATCTCAAGATTGAGACGTCCGATCATGATCCGAAGACTTGTGCCGAGATTATTCGCAAAGAGTTTGGTCTTTGACCGTCATGC
This sequence comes from Sphingomonadales bacterium EhC05, assembly GCA_001650955.1. Taxonomy (GTDB): domain Bacteria; phylum Pseudomonadota; class Alphaproteobacteria; order Sphingomonadales; family Sphingomonadaceae; genus Parasphingorhabdus. The sequence continues at coordinate 127,371 of LXYP01000020.1, read as the reverse complement.
TATCAGAGGCTGAAGAGCGTTATTTTGCGCGCGTCAAACTCACATAAACCCGGCTGAGGAAACTCGGCAGCATCATCGCATTGGCCTGAAACTCGGTATCGAATTCCGCCGTCGGTTTGGCCGCCATGATTTGCTCGAGCGACTTGCCCTCGTCAATCAAAGCCTGCACACGGCCCTGAATGATTGTCAGCACCTCGATATAACGGGCAAGTTTTGCGCGGTCTGTGACGGGGCCATGGCCCGGAACGACAATCGTATCCTCGTCAATCGCGTCATGGACTGCCTGACAGAAAGCAATCATCCCGGCGATATCACCACCATTGTCGGCATCGATGAACGGATAGCCACTATTGTTGAACACATCGCCAAGATGCACGGCGTTGACACCGCGAAATATGACCGCCGTATCTCCAGTGGTATGTGCCGGGCCGACATGGAGCAATTCAATCTTCTGGTCATTGATGTGGAACTGCATCGTGTCATCAAAGGTGATGTCGGACAGGGCGTGCTTCGGATAGGCTTTCTGCTCCGTCGCAAAGGGCCCGAAATTGATGATATGGTCGCCGAGCATTTTTGCGCGGCTGTTGGATTGGGAAACGATCCAGCTGCCTTGCTTTCCGAGTGCCAGATTTCCATCAGCATGGTCAAAATGCCAGTGGGTGTTGATCACGAAATCAACTTTCTCGCTGCCAATCTCCTTCAGAGCAGCCTTGATCTTGGGCATCAGTTGCGGAAACTGGTCATCGACGATCAATGTACCATCTTCACCGACAGAGACAGCAATATTGCCGCCAAGGCCGAACAGCACATAAAAACCATCGGCGATTTTCTGGGTCGTGATTTCGGCCTTTTCGAAATCCCAACCGAAAGCTTGATAGAGTTGCTCCGCGCTCATCACAGGACCATGTGCGGCCGGTTTTGCGGTTTGCTCACCATGGGCAAGAGCTGGCTGGCTGATCACCATTGCTGTTGCCAGCGCCAAACTTCCAATCGTCTTTTTCATAAGCTCGTCTTGCCTCCGATAGATTATCTTTTCAATATGCCGGCCATGATCAGATCGACCGTCTGTTCGCGATAGCGATCACGGATTTTTTCATCGAAATCATCGCGACCATAGCAATATTTCCATACGAGTTTGCCAGTGAAAAACCGGTCCGCCGCCCCGGTGACTGCAGAGTAGAATAAGTCTGCGTCCATATCGCGAAACACGCCCGATTTTATGCCTTCGCCGACAAAGATATTATAGGCCTCGGACAATGGCTTGAGATATTTGTCCGCAATATTGCGCGCGCCCTCCGGCGGCAAATCGCGGATCAGCCGCATGGTCAACCGGTTGAGATAGGGAAACTCATAATAGGTATCGATCACCGCACCAATATGATGGCGGAGCTTGTCTTCCGGCGGCATGTCTTTGCGAATCAGCAAGCCCACCTGTTCGAGGATATTGTCCATATCCCGCTCAAGTATGGCTTCCAGCAAGCCATCCTTGTTGCCGAAATAATATTTGACCAATGCGCTGTTGAGACCAGATCGCACCGACAGCTCGCTGAACGAAATGTCGATCGTATCGCCTTCTCGCATGATCAGGCTGGCATTTTCGATCAACTTATCGCGCGCGCCTGCTTCATTCTCTTTTGGTACCAGCTTTTCGACGCTCATTTGTCTTCCCCCATAAGCCCGACGTCACATTTTCGTCACTTATAAACAGGTTCCTCCCACCAAGGGAAGCTGTCTGGCAGATCAGTCGACACTTTATCCGGATAGCTCGGGCTGCGCTTCTCGAGAAAGCTTGCAATACCCTCTTTGGCGTCGGCGGATTTGGCGCGACGATAGATGATCCTGCTATCCACTTTATGCGCTTCCATCGGATGATCGGCAGCCGGGAGTTGCCAGAGCATTTGCCGCGTTACCGCGATCGATACGGGCGCGGTATTGTCAACAATCTCGCGCGCTAGCGCATAAGCTGCGGGCAGCAAATCTTCGGGCTTGTGCAGCGAACGGACAAGACCGCCTTTCAGCGCTTCCTCGGCATCAAAAACCCGGCCGGTCAAACACCATTCCAGCGCCTGCGCGCGGCCAACCAGATTGGGCAAGAACCAGCTGGCTGCGCCATCGGGTGCAATGCCGCGCCGCGCGAAGACAAAACCGAAACGTGCGGTTTCACTGGCGAGGCGCATGTCCATCGGCAACAACATGGTCGCACCGACGCCCACGGCAACGCCGTTGATCGCCCCGATCACCGGTTTTAGACATTGATAGATGCGCAGGATCAGCAGGCCGCCACCATCGCGGACGCGCGGATCGGAATAATCTTCGACCGGATCTTCACTGGCAAAAGGTTTCTTGCCGTCTTCCGGAGTGAGATCGGCACCAGCACAAAACGCGCGGTCCCCGGCCCCGGTCACCACCACTGCTCGCACGTCGTCATCCGCATCGATGCGATCAAAAGCGTCGGTCATTTCCTTGATCATTGTTCCAGTGAAAGCGTTCATCTTTTCCGGGCGGTTGATCGTGATCGTTGCGATATTGTCGGCGACATCATAAAGGATTTGGGTGTAATCGGACATTGGGCGTCTCCATCAGATACAAAAAGGGCCGCGAATTGATCGCAGCCCCCTGATTTACTTTGTCTAGCGCGGTGCCATCCGGATAGCGCCGTCAAGCCGGACATCTTCGCCGTTGAAATAACCGGTTTCGATCATGCACAGCGCGAGCTTGGCATATTCATCCGGCACACCAAGGCGCGGCGGATGAGGAACCATCGCGCCCAGAGCATCACGCACCTGCGGCGGTGCGCCGGCGAGCAATGGCGTATCGAAAATTCCGGGCAGGATTGTGTTCACCCGAATGCCTTCACGCGACAAGTCCCGTGCAATCGGGAGCGTCATGCCAACCACGCCGCCCTTGGAAGCGGAATAAGCGGCCTGACCAATCTGGCCATCTTCAGCCGCGACCGAAGCGGTATTGACCATCGCACCGCGATCACCATCTTCCAGCGGATCGAGCGTCAACATTCCCGCAGCCGATTTGGCGATGCAACGGAACGTGCCGATCAGATTGACTTCAATCACAAATTTGAAAGCATCCATCGGGAAATGTTTGATCGAGCCGTCTTCCTTGGACCGGCTCGCCGTCTTGATCGCATTGCCAATACCTGCGCAATTGACCAGGATACGTTCCTGGCCATTGGCCGCCCGGGCTTTTTCGAAACCGGCATCGACGCTATCATCGTCGGTCACATTGACCTTGCAAAACACGCCGCCAAGCTCAGCGGCGAGCGCCTCGCCTTTTTCTTCGTTGAGATCGAACAGAGCGACTTTGACGCCTTGCTCGGCCAGACGGCGCGCGGTTGCTGCGCCGAGGCCCGAGGCTCCGCCGGTAATCACGGCAGATATATTGCTATTGAGTTCCATTTTATATTCTCTCTATTCAGATTTTAGTTCAAACGCTCGATGATGGTGACATTCGCTTGTCCGCCGCCTTCACACATGGTTTGCAAACCATATTTTGAGCCTTTACCTTCCATCGCGTTGAGCAAGGTTGCCATCAGCTTGGTGCCGGACGCTCCGAGCGGGTGGCCAAGCGCAATCGCGCCGCCATTGACGTTGATCTTGCTGCGGTCTGCGCCAGTATGCTTGAGCCATGCCAAAGGCACAGGAGCAAAGGCTTCATTGACTTCATAAAGATCGATATCATCGATCTTCATGCCAGCCCGCTGCAACGCACGGTCGGTTGCAAACAAAGGCTCTTCGAGCATGATCACCGGATCACCTGCCGTCACGGTCAGGTTGACGATACGCGCACGTGGGGTCAGACCATGGTCTTTCAACGCCTGTTCCGAACAGACGAGAACCGCGCTCGAACCATCGCAAATCTGGCTGGCGTTGGCAGCGGTAATCGCGCCACCTTCTTGCAGCAGCTTGACAGCCCCGATGCTTTCCTTGGTGGCGTCAAAGCGAATGCCTTCATCCACCTTGTGCAAGTCGTCACCTTCGGTTGTTTCGATTTTCACGCCGACAATCTCATTGTCAAACGCACCGGATTCGGTCGCCTTGATCGCTTTGTGGTGACTTTCCAGTGCGAATTGATCAAGATCATCACGGGTAAAGCCATGTTTTTTGACCAGCATTTCAGCGCCCATGAACTGGCTGAACTGCACGCCGGGATATGCTTTTTCAAGACCTTCGGATTTGTTCGTGCCAAGGCCGGCATCCTTGAACAATTTGAAGGTCGAACCCATCGGTACGCGAGTCATGCTCTCGATGCCATGCGCCAGCACCATGTCTTGCGTGCCGGACATCACACCTTGCGCTGCAAATTGGATCGACTGTTGCGAGGAACCGCATTGGCGATCGATCGAGACCGAAGGGATGCTGTCAGGAAGTTTGGATGCAAGCACGGCATTGCGACCGACATCGCCCGATTGCTCGCCGCCCTGCATGACACAACCGGTAATCACATCTTCAATCGCTGCCGGATCAAAATCGTTGCGATCGGCGATCGCATCAAGTGTTGCCGCGCCCAAATCCACGGGATGAATTCCGGCCAAACGTCCACCACGGCGTCCGCCTGCGGTCCGAACTGCGTCTACAATATAGGCTACTGCCATATTCCTGCTCCTTCAATAGTTGAGAATCGAAAATTTAACTGATCGGTTAAAGGGCACCTGCCCTAGCGTCAAATGAAAAAGCCGGTCACCACAATTGTGATAATCGGCCTTGTTCCATTCACATCGTGCAAGCTCTAGGCAGGCACATTGTTCTTTTTGACCGTGATCACCTGTGGATAGGTGAATTCGAGCAACCCTTCTTTGCCATATTCGGCGCCCATGCCCGATTGCTTGTGACCACCAAATGGCGCAAATGGGGAGAGGTGAAGGAATTCATTGACCCATACCGTACCGGTTTCGAGCTGCTCAGCCACACGAACACCTTCGTCGGGATCTGCGGTCCAGACCGCACCGGCAAGACCATATTCACTGTCATTTGCCCGCGCGATAACTTCATCAGTGGTGCTGAATTTCATCAGCGGCATGACCGGACCGAATTGTTCTTCCGCAACAATCCGTGCATCTTCTGGTGGATTGTCGAGAATGGTGATCGGGACATAATAACCCGGGATGCTCTCATCCTGGGTTTCGCCGCCGACGAGGAATTTATAGCCATTGTCCTTGGCATCCTGAACCAGTTCCAGCACCCGCTCATATTGTTTTTTGTTCTGGATCGGTCCAACCGCTGTGCCCTGCTGCGCGCCATCACCGACCTTCACATTTTTGGCAAAATTGGCGATTGCGGCGCTCAATTCATCATAGATATCCTCATGGATATAGATGCGCTTGGCAGCAACGCAGATTTGACCCGCGTTGGTAAAGCTCGACCAGAACAGCTGCTCGGCAACTTTCTCGACATTCGCGTCAGGCAGAACGATAGATGCGTCATTGCCGCCCAGTTCCAGCGTGATCCGCTTGAGGTCTTTGGAAGCGCCTTCCATGATTTTCTTGCCGGTCGCAGTCGATCCGGTGAAGGTGATTTTATCAATGTCCGGATGTGCCGTGATCAACGGACCAAGGCTGTCTTCACCAGTAATGATATTGACCACGCCCGGAGGTGCAACATCCTTGATCAGTTCGGCCAGACGCAAGGTTGTCAGCGGCGTGAATGGGGACGGCTTGAGAACGATTGTGCAGCCCGACAGCAATGCTGGTGCGATTTTCTGCACCGCCATCATCACCGGGAAGTTCCACGGCACGATACCGCCAACGACACCCACTGGGACGCGGCGCGTACGGCTCAAACGTTCGTCGGTATCTTCATTGATCTCGTCTTCCAGCTCGAGCGTGGCCTGTGAGCCAGCCATATAAGCGGCGCCCATGATCTCGCCCTGGGCCTGCGCATGAGGCTTGCCCTGTTCAGCGGTCAGCAAGCGGAACAGCTCATCACTATTCTCATTGATCACACCGGCAATCGCCTGAACCACGGCACGGCGCTCGTCGATCGGCTTTTTCGACCAAGTCTTGAATGCCGCGCGAGCAGCAGTGACAGCCGAGTTGAGTTCCGCTTCACCTGAAGCAGGAACCTGACCGATCACTTCTTCATTTGCCGGGTTCACGACATCAAGCATCTCGGAGGTGCCAACCATCTCTCCGTTGATCAAATTCTTATATTGGGTAACCATTTTGCTCTCCTTTAAAGGGGTTTTGCCTGTTGTTTGATATCTATTTGATTCACTCAATAGCCGATTACAAGGTCTGCCACGCCTGTCATTTTGATAGACTATATCGAAATGGAAGCGTCTTTAGTCCACCAACAAAGGTCGATTTCGCACGCTTCGGTTCGCCCGCCAGTTCGAGCGTTTCGATCCGGTCGAGCAATTCATTGAACAATATCCGCATTTCGAGCCGCGCCAGATGCAGGCCGAGGCATTGATGCGCGCCGGCCCCAAAAGCCAGATGACGGTTGGGCGATCGCGCTGCGTCAAATTTGCGAGGATTGTCAAATTGCGCCGGGTCATGGTTGGCTGCGACATAGTTGATCATCAACCAATCATCCTTGGCGATTTTCTGACCGCCAATTTCGGTATCTTCGGCCGCCGTGCGCATGAAATGCTGCACCGGTGTGGTCCAGCGTATCGCTTCCTCGACTATGCCCGACAACAGACTGCGGTCTGCCTTGACTCGCGCAAATTGCTCCGGATCTTGCGCCAGTGCCATCATCGCACCAGCAGTTGATGCCGAAGTCGTGTCATGGCCGGCGCTGGCCACAATGATATAATAGCCCGCCATATCGCGATCATTGAGCGGCTTGCCATCGACCTCGGCATTGGCGATAATAGTCGCCACATCATCGGTCGGATTGGCGCGTTTTTCTTCCGCCAGCTTAGCAAAATAGGCCTCAAAATCGGCCACTGCGCCCGCGACGACCTGCATCATCTGCTCGGGCGTCATGTCCTTCAGGCCCGTACCCGACAAATCTTCATCTTGCCCGCCGAACATCTGCTGGGTGAGGAACAACATGCGCTGTTCATCCGCTTCCGGCACACCCAGAATCTGCATCACCACATGAAGCGGGTATGGCGCGGAAACCAGTGGAACGAAATCGACTTCGCCGCCGGCATTGACGAGCCGGTCCACGGTGACTTTTGCGAGCGCCTCAATCTCCGCTTCCAGCAGCTTGAGATTTTTTGGCATGAACCAGTCTTGGGTCAACCGGCGATATTTCATGTGAATTGGCGCATCAAAAACCACCAACGAGTCGACCAGCATTTTGCTGCCCGTAACCTTTTCAGAAAAGGCGATGGCGTCCTTGGTCGAGAGCACGGTCGGCCGAGGATTGTTGAGGAATGTCTGATTATCCTTTGAAATACGCATGACATCTTCGTAACGGGTTATCAGCCAGAACGGGTCGAAACTATCATCCGCCGCAACGACTTTCCCCACCGGCATATTCTCCCGAAGCCAGTCAAATTTATCGAGCAGCCCATCCCACTCCGCATAGCTGTTGGGATCGATCACCGCCGTCGCCAAGTCGGGTGAAAGCGTAGGAATAGAGTTTGTGGCCATGGCTTATCTCCTTAAACGATCCGGCTGCCTGTCTTGCCCCAATATTCATCACGGAGCAGGCGCTTGTAGAGCTTTCCGGTTGCCTCTCGCGGCAATTCTGCCCGAAAATCGATCTGGCGCGGTACTTTGACGCCAGACAAAGTCTGACGCAGATAAGCCTCTAGTTCCTGCGCAAATTCGGGCGTGGCATTGGCCATGTCCGATGGCTGGACAACGGCGACCACTTTTTCACCCATATCTTCGTCGGGCGCGCCAATGACGGCTGCGTCGGCAATTTGCGGATGCGAGATTAGCAGATTTTCTATCTCCTGCGGATAGATATTCACACCGCCGGAAATAATCATGAAGCTCTTGCGGTCGGTCAGATAGAGATAGCCGTCTTCATCGACTTTGCCGACGTCGCCGAGCGAGGTCCAGCCATGTTTATTGGCTGCCGCTTTGGTTTTCTCAGGATCATTATGATAGCTGAAAGGCGCGCCGCCTTCGAAATAGATCTGGCCCTCTTCGCCGATTGGGACTTCATCATCATTTTCGTCGCAGATCCGCACCGTGCCCAGCAGTGCCTTGCCTACCGAACCCTTATGTTCCAGCCAGTCGGCCGCGTTGATAAATGTAAAGCCATTGCCTTCCGACCCGGCATAATATTCCATCAAGATCGGGCCCCACCAATCAATCATTTTTTCCTTTACCGGAATCGGGCAAGGCGCGGCCGCGTGAACCGCCGATTTGAGCGACGACACATCATATTTCGCTTTGGTCTCTTCCGGCAGTTTCAGCATGCGGTTGAAATGCGTGGGAACCCACTGGCTGACATTGACCTGATATTTCTCGATCAGAGCCAGAGCCTGCTCGGGATCGAATTTCTCCATGATGATTACCGTGCCACCTAGCTTGTGTACCGTCATGCACCAGCGCAGCGGTGCGGCATGATAGAGCGGAGCGGGCGATAAATAAGTGCAGCCAGGCGTGAAACCAAATGCACCCTGCGCCATCATCACCAGCGCATTGACCTGCGTGATATCTTCGCTTTGCGGAAAGGGAATGCGCACGCCCTTGGGGCGACCGGTGGTGCCGGACGAATAGAGCATGTCCGTGCCGTGACGTTCATCGGCAATCGGCGTCGCGGGCATTGCCGCCAATTGAGGTTCAGCGGCGCGCTCATCGCTGCCGCCAAAGACAAGCTGCTTCACATTTGGATTGAGCGATTTCAGCTCATCCAGAACCGCCAATTTGGATTCGGAACTGATCAACATATCGGCACCACAATCCGAGAGAATATAGCTGCTCTCGGCGGCCGTCAGACGGCTCGGAATCGCCACATAATAGAGCCCGGAACGCTGCGCACCCCAGACGATGTCGAAGAAATTCGGATGATTATCGAGAAGAATTGCGACTGTATCGCCGACCTGCAAACCATTTTCGCGGTATAAATGGGCAAATCGATTGCTGGCTTTGTCGAGTTCCGCAAATGTTTCGGTCTTTCCGGACCCCGCCATGATAATGGCGGGGCGGTCAGGACATTCCTGCGCGTGAATGGACGGATGCATGGCTTTCGGCTCTCCAAAATAGATGATCGCCTGAAATCAGCGATTCGTTTCACCCATCATGGTTTAAGCGATCGATTAAATCAATGAATTGTCGCAAATGCTAGCGATAGACAGCTGCGATTAACTCCCTAATTTTCAACATAGATATCCACAGCAACAGCAAGGTCGGCAAAGACCCGGCCGATCGGCGCCATGCTGGTCGCACCGTGTTCGATTTCCGCCTCGAGCATCGACTGGGCAGCGGCACCTTTGAGCATCACCACGACCGTTCGCGCTTCGCAAATCGCGGCCTTGGTAATCGTAACCAACGGAATATCGCCCTCATCTGGCAGCAATCCAACCGCGCGCTTCTCGGGCGGCCCATCCAGCGCTTCTTCCATGTCCGCACTTTCCCTGATCCCTGCGGTGCTGCCATCGGCGCCCATGCCCAGCCAGACCAGATCAAGCGGCCATTTGGTGTCCTGCAACCGAGCATCAGCGGCCGCACCGGCCATGTGATAGTCCTCGTGATCCGGGGCCAGTGGCAATACCCGCGCACCACGGGTGAGGAAAAGTTCCGCGAGTTTTTTGACATGGCTGCGCGGATCATCGAGCGGGATGAGATAGTCATGGGTCGGAATGATCGTCACATGTTTCCATTTGATCTGTTTTTCGGCCAGCGCTTCCAGCACCGGCAAAGCCTCTGGGCTCACCGGCAGAGCCAGCAGCGCGTCGCCGCGCGCATCGAGCGCACTTTCGATTATGAACGCGATATCACCAGCAATAGCCTCGACCATTTCGGCATGATCATCGAAATCCCACCATTCCGGCTGCAATTCCTCATCTTCAGGAATGTCATCTTCGTCAAAATTATCCAACGCGTCTTCAAGTTTGCTCATTATCCATCCTGATAGTCTGTTCTGACAAGGCTTTTACTCCATGGGCGCGCGGCTGCAAGGCTTGAGTTTCCTATTGTGCCGGTTAACGCTCCGGACCATCCGGCAATTGCGCGGAGGGCCGCAATATCGTGAGCGAAGCCGGCGCGCCGCTTCGTTCTTCACGAGCGGTGATATCGATCTGAACAAACCGCTGATCCTCAGTCAACTTTGCATTTTGCGACCAGTTCCATTTGAGTCCGCCATTTTCAACCGCGCCTTCCGTTTCTCCCAAGGATGGCGGTCGCGGGTCGGTCAATATCTCGACGGACCGATTGCGGACGACCGATTGCGCAATCACGCGCAATTCGAGCTCAGCTGCATTGCGCGTGGTAAAGGCCTGCAGACGGATCAAGGCGAGTGCAGCCAGACTGAAAACCGACAAGGCAACAAGCATTTCGATCAAAGTGAAGCCCCGCTCGCCTCTGGATGTCGAGATTCTCATCGGGATGTTCCGACCAGTTTCACGTCACCCATCGGCGCAATCATAATGACCCGGCGAAATTCTTCTCTCTGCAAAGTCACGTCCACCTGCTCCGCAGGCAGGCCGGTGCTCTCAAAACTGATAAGCAGCGATCCACTGTCCCCGGTGGTGGCCAGGACACCATTTGACCAGCTGGTTGAGATAAACGGCTTGTCTTCAATCACCGACCAGCTGCCTTTGCGGCGTTCGAGAAAACTATAGCCTGACGGCGTGATCTGCACCGCCATCGGGCGGGATTGCAGGATCGCATTGTCGCGAAGCGCTGCGGTTCTCGCAGCAAATCTCTGGGCATCCTGATCCAGCGCACTGCGCCCACCCGGCATCGACAGCATGACAATCGAGGCCATCAGCCCCATGATCACCAGGACGATCATCAGCTCCACCAGCGTGAAGCCCGATTCCTGTTGGCTTGCTGAGATGTTGGAATGGGATATCATCATAGCTGTTTATCGGTTTCGTGATGGCGAGTCTTGCAGAATCCCAAATGCCCTGCAATGACGTTGCGATAAGAAAATAAACGCAGGGTAAAGGAATTTCTGATGGGTGACGTCGTTCTCTACGAGAAAAATGACCGCATCGTTACAATCACGTTGAACAAGCCAGAAACGCGCAACGCACTGTCGAAAGATCTGTGCGAAGCCTTGGTCAACGCGATCAACACAGCCGACGCGGATGCCGGGGTCAGTTGCGTCGTGCTGGCGGCCAATGGCAAAAGCTTTTCCTCCGGCGGCAATCTGCACGAGATCAAGGCGATGACCGCCGAGCAGAATATGACGCCGTTGGAAATCGAAAATTGGTACAAGACCGGCATTCAACGCATCCCGCTAGCCTTCTCCCAGATTTCTGTGCCAGTGATTGCTGCGGTTAACGGCCACGCCATTGGCGCCGGAAATGATCTGACCACGATGTGCGATATTCGTATCGCTGGCGAAGATGCAATTTTTGCCGAGAGTTTTCTGCGGGTCGGTATCATTCCCGGCGATGGCGGAGCCTGGTTGCTGCCGCGGATCATCGGACAGGCCCGTGCCAATCAAATGTTGTTCACCGGCGAATTTATCGATGCCCACAAGGCGCTGGATTATGGGCTGGTATCTGAGGTTGTTGCAAATGATGAGCTGCGCGCGCGCGCCTATGAGCTGGCAGAGATAGTCGTCGGCCTGCCGCCGCTCGCGATCCGCAAGACCAAGGAATTGGTGCGCACCGCACAGAGCGTGACGCTCAAGGAAAATCTCGATCAGGCCGCCTTGTTTCAGGGTGTCTTGCAACAGCTGGATGATCATCGCGAGGCAATTGATGCGATATTGGAAAAGCGCAAACCGGTATTCAAGGGTGCTTGAGATGAAGAAATTGATTTTCGCGTTGGCGACGTTCACAGCAGCGACCGCAACCCAGGCTGCACCGCCGCAAGGCATTGCGACGGAAGCCACCAAGGCGGCCAATGCCGAGGTTGCAGCGCGTCTGCCGATTGCCGATCAAACCGATTTTGAAAATGCCAATCGGGGTTTTCTGGCGCGGATCGAAGAGGATCAGATCCTTAATGCCGACGGGTCCGTCGCATGGGATGTGAACCAGTTTGATTTCCTGAAAGGCGAGGCTCCCGACACGGTCAATCCATCGCTCTGGCGGCAAGGCAAGCTCAACAGCATTCATGGCCTGTTCGAAGTCGTACCGGGAATCTATCAGATCCGCGGCTATGATCTGGCGCAGATGACATTGATCGCTGGCAAGACCGGCTGGATCATCATTGATCCGCTGACGACGCCTGCTCCGTCCAAGGCGGGGCTTGCTTTGGCAAATAAAACTCTCGGTGATCGCCCGGTCGTCGCGGTTCTCTTCACCCACAGCCATGGCGATCATTTTGGCGGGGTCAATGGCGTGACATCGGTGAGCGATATTCAGGCCGGCAAAGTGCAGATTATCGCACCGCATGGTTTTCTCGCCGAGTCGATCGGGGAAAGCGTCATTGCCGGGACAGCGATGAACCGTCGGGTCCAGTTTCAATTTGGTACCGCGCTTAGCCCATCCACCACCGGCCATGTCGGCGGCGGTCTCGGTCAGAAATTGTCGAGTGGAAATGTCGCGCTGCTCCCCCCGACCAGGAGCATCAGCAAGGATGGCGAGACGCTGACGGTCGATGGCATTACCTTTGAATTTATGGATGCCGGGGAAACCGAAGCACCGGCTGAATTTGTCTTCTACCTCCCGCAATATAAGGCGCTGCATACCGCCGAAGTGGTCACCCGCACCTTTCACAATGTCCTCACTCCGCGCGGAGCACTGGTCCGCGACACGCTGAAATGGAGCAAGGTCATCGACAATATGCTCGCCAAATATGGCGCGAAGTCGGATGTCCTGCTCGCTTCCCATCACTGGCCGACATGGGGGGCCGACAATGTTCAAGACGCGCTGAAAAACCAGCGTGGCCTTTACCGTTATGTCCACGACCAAACCATGCGCCAAGCCAATCAGGGCGCGACCATGCACGAGATTGCGGAGAATATCGGTGAGCCCGATTTCGCCAAAACCGACTTCGGCGTGCGCGATTATTATGGGACGCTCAATCACAACAGCAAGGCGGTCTATCAGCGCTATTTCGGCTGGTGGGACGCGAACCCGGCCCTTTATCATCAATTGCCACCCGTTGAAGCGTCCACCAAATATGTCGCGGCGATGGGCGGTGCTGACAAGACTCTGGCGGTTGGCGAACAAGCCTTTGCCGATGGCGATTACCGCTGGGCCGCGACGATTTTCAATCATCTGGTCTTCGCCGACGGATCCAATGAAGTCGCGCGCAAATGGTTGGCATCGACCTATGAACAACTCGGCTTTCAAACCGAAGCAGGAACATGGCGCAATATCTATCTGGTCGGCGCGAAGGAATTGCGCGAAGGGAATAATGTAAAAGACAGTATTTCAACCGCAAGCGCCAAGGTGCTGAACGGTATTCCGGCAGTTGACCTTTTCGATGCTCTGGCAACACGCTTCAATCCGAGCAAGATGCGCAGTGACGGCGGCATCATTCAGTTCATTTTCCCGGACCGTAAGGAAGCCGTGAGCGTTGATCTCGGCAAGAGCGTGATGTTCCCGAGAAATGGCCCCCATGATGCCGCGACCGCAAGGGTGACGATCAGCCGAAGCGATTTTACCAAGCTGCTGCTAAGGGAGGTCAATGCGCTATCACTGATCGAAACTGGTGCGATGGAGATTTCCGGGAATACCGCCCTTATGGCAGCTATGTTCGGTGCGCTGGATGAAGTTAATCCGCAATTTGATATTGTTACTCCATGAGCGAGAAGGTGCAGGGCACATCCGGTCATGCTGAGCCTAGGGATGCGGCTAAGCGATCATCCTGCAACAGGCTCGAAACGACCAAAGCTAGGATAAGAGGCAAAATTGATGCAGCGTTTTAATTTCACCGTCGTTCAACCCGATCCTGCTCTCGAGGAGTTGCGCACCGAATTGCAGACGTTCCTCAAAGAGGAGCGTGAGGCCGGCAATTTCCGACCGGAGCCGGAATGCTGGATGGCCAGCGCGGATCCAGAATTTTCGAAGAAAATGGGCCAGCGCGGCTGGATCGGACTGACTTGGAGCTCGCAATATGGTGGTCACGACAAGACCGCCTTGGAGCGCTATATCGTCACCGAGGAAACCCTGCGCGCGGGTGCGCCGGTCGCCGCGCACTGGATTGCGGACCGCCAGCATGCGCCAATGCTGCTCGAACATGGCACCGAGGAGCAGAAGCTCGACATTCTCCCGCGGATTGCGGCCGGACAATGCTATTTTGCGATCGGGCTGAGCGAACCGGGCGCCGGTTCCGATCTCGCCAATGTCAAAACCAAGGCCGAAAAAGTCGACGGCGGCTGGAAAATAAACGGCCTGAAAATCTGGTCCTCGGGCGCGCATATGTCGCATTATATGGTCGCGATTTTGCGCACCTCTCCTGCCGATGGCCGCAATCGCCATGTCGGTCTGTCGCAGATCATGGTCGACCTTAGCCTGCCCGGCGTGACCGTCAAACCAATTGTCGACTTGTCCGGTGACGCCCATTTCAACGAAGTCTATTTCGAGGATGTGATCGTCCCGGACGACTGCTTGCTCGGCGAAGAGGGTGGTGGCTGGAAACAGGTGACCGGAGAACTCGCGATGGAACGCTCCGGACCGGAACGTTTTCTCTCAAGCTACATCACTCTCGAAACTGCGCTCTGGCAACTAAGCGGCAAAATGGGTTCCGATTCGCAAGCCCGACTCGGCAAGCTGATCGCCAATTTGCGGACGCTGCGGGGCATGTCATGGGGCATCGCCAATCTGCTCCGCGATGGCGTGTCGCCGGAGACCGAAGCTGCGCTGGTCAAGGATCTCGGCAACCGACTGGAAAATGATCTGACCCAGCAAGTCCGCGCGCTGCTGGTCGATTTGCCGGCCGAAGAATGGAGCCCGGACATGCGACGGATCATGAATATCGGCATATTACGCTCTCCGCCCAATACGCTGCGGGGTGGCACCACCGAAGTGATGCGCGGGATTACTGCACGGCAATTGGGACTACGCTGATGATCAATACCGAAGCGATGGTTGCCGAGACGGCGACAAAGATATTCACCGACCTGTGCGGTCGCGAGGTTCCGCATCAGGCCGAAGCCGGTCACTATCCTGCGGAACTATGGGACGCGCTGACCGAAAACGGCCTGCCTGTCGCCTGGGTCAGCGAAGATAATGGTGGCTTTGGCGCGGACTATGACGAGATTTTCGGTGCAATCTGGGCATCTGCGCAAGCCGCCGCTCCTGTGCCGTTTGCCGAAACATTGATTGCCAATTGGATGCTCGATCAAGCCGGTCTCGCCCCTGCGGATGGCAGCGCCAGTTTCGCGCTCAGCGGCCACACGCCCGCAGCGGATATTCCCTTTGGCATGCAGGCCGACAAGATCATCCTGTTCGACGCGGCGCATCAGGAAGTGTCGCTGTTTGACAATCGCGAAGCGGTCCGCTCTGCCGAAGAAGCATTGTCACCGGACGGAATGACCCAATTTGTCTTTTCGGGTCATGTCGCAGAACAGTCGGCCAAGACCAACCTGTCTCGGCGCGCCTTCGAAGCGCTGATCCTGACTGTCCGCGCGGTACAAATGGCAGCGACGATCGAGCGCGCGCTCAACCTGTCGATCGACTATGTCTCCCAGCGCGAACAATTTGGCCGCCCGCTGTCGAAATTTCAGGCGATCCAGCATCAACTCGCAGTGGCCGCATCCGAAAGCGCCGCCGCGACCATGGCCGCGACACAGGCCGCCAGCGCGATGATCCTGCACCGGGACAATCCCGAGAAGGCCTGGCATGAAGCGGTCATTGCCAAGGTTCAGATCAGCCATAGCGTCGAAGCGGTGACGGTGCCATTCCACCAGGTCCATGGCGCGATGGGCTATACGCAGGAATATGATCTCCACCATTATACCCGGCGACTCTGGGCATGGCGCGATGCGCTGGGCAATGAACATCACTGGTCGAAACAGCTCGGCGAGGAGCTGGCCGCGACATCGCCAGATCAAATCTGGCAAGGCGTGACCACTGGTGACTGGACGGGCGGCTGGCAGGTTGCTAGTTAATCGCCCGATTAAATGATTCTGGCACCGCCCTTATCTGATCAAACGCAGAATATCAGTCCGGGTGCGCGCTAAAGCTTAGGAGATTCCAGTTGTCGCTGGAATGACGGAAAGAGGAAAGCAATCTCATGAAAACACGTATCACCGAACTTTTCGGCATCGAGCATCCGATCATTCAAGGCGGCATGCACTATGTCGGCTTTGCGGAACTGGCAGCAGCGGTTTCCAACGCTGGTGGCCTGGGTATCATTACCGCGCTGACCCAGCCTTCGGCGGCGGCACTGGCGGATGAAATCGCGAAATGCCGCGAGATGACCGACAAGCCCTTTGGCGTGAACCTGACCTTCCTCCCGGTCGTCAATTCGCCCGATTATGAAGGCATGGTCAAGGCGATCATCGAAGGCGGCGTCAAAGTTGTCGAGACCGCCGGCAACAATCCGGTCCAGGTCCTGCCTGCGCTGCACGCAGCGGGCATCAAGGTGATCCACAAATGCACCGCGGTGCGCCACGCGCTGAAAGCGCAAAGCATTGGCTGTGATGCGGTTTCGGTCGACGGTTTCGAATGCGGCGGCCATCCCGGCGAAGATGATATCCCGAACATGATCCTGCTGCCCCGGGCTGCTGATGTACTCGACATTCCCTTCGTATCCTCCGGCGGCCAGGCCGACGGACGCAGCCTCGTCGCCTCGCTGGCGATGGGCGCAGAAGGCATGAACATGGGCACCCGCTTCATCGCCACCGAGGAAGCGCCGGTCCACCAGAATGTCAAAGACGCGATTGTCGCGGCCAGCGAACTCGACACCCGTCTTGTCATGCGGCCCTTGCGCAACACCGAGCGGGTCCTCAACAACCCCGCGGTTGAACGGCTGCTCGAAATCGAGAAAGAAAAAGGCGCCGACCTGCAATTTACCGATGTCATCGAACAGGTCGCGGGCGTCTATCCCAAGATCATGCTCGAAGGCGACATGGATGTCGGCGCGTGGAGTTGCGGCATGGTCGCAGGCCTGATCAACGATATCCCGACCTGCCAGGTGCTGATCGACCGGATCATGGCCGAAGCGGACGAGATCATCAACGGTCGCCTCAAAGGCTTCATGGCGGCCTGATCATGTTGCCCTATCAACCGCTCAGTCGCTCCATTGCCGGCAAATCTGCCATTGTCACCGGAGCGGCCAGCGGCATGGGCCGCGCCACCGCGCATCTGTTCGCCGCGGAAGGCGCGCATGTTGCGGTGACCGATCTCGATCAGGCCCGCTGCGACGCGGTGGTCGCAGAGATCGCCGCCGCCGGATATAGCGGCTCGGCCAAAGCCTGGGCGCTGGATGTCAGCGATGCCGAAGCGATCCGCGCCACTGTGGCCGATATTGCCGAGGAATTTGGCGCGATTGATATTCTGGTCAACAATGCCGGCTTTGCGATTCCGGCGGATATCTCTCAGGAAAGCTACGAACAGAGCTGGGAACCCAGCCTGTCGGTCATGCTCACTGCCCACCAGCGGATGATCCGCGCCGCTCTCCCTCATCTCAAAGCGGCCGAACATCCCCGGATCGTCAATATTGCGTCGACCGAAGGTCTGGGCGCCTCGCCGGGCAACAGCCCCTATGTCGCGGCCAAACATGGCGTGATCGGCCTGACCAAGGGCCTCGCCGTCGATCTCGGGCGCGAGGGCATCACGGTCAACTGCATCTGTCCCGGCCCGATCCGCACCGGGATTACCGATGCAATTTCCGAAGAGCATAAGACAATTTACGCCAAACGCCGGGTGCCGCTGCGCCGCTATGCGATTCCGGAAGAGGTCGCCCATATGACCCTCTCCTGCGTGCTGCCGGCTGCAAGCTTTCTCACCGGCGCGATCATTCCGGTCGACGGCGGTCTGACCGTCAAAAACGCCTGAAGGAACCAACTGATGATTAGTCTGCACCATCTGGAATATTCGCAAAGCTTCCGCATTCTCTGGCTGCTCGAGGAAATCGGCGAGCCCTATGAGCTCAAGCTTTACAATCGCGATCCCACGTCCAATCTGGCGCCGCCCGAATATAAAGCCCTGTCGCCGCTCGGCACCGCGCCGGTGATAACCGATGACAAGGGCCTGGTGCTGGCCGAAAGCAACGCGGTGATCGACTATATCCTCGATCAATATCCGGACAGTCCATTGCGCCCCGCGAAAGACAGTCCGGTCCGCGCCGACTATCTGTTCTGGTTCCATGCCGGTGTCGGCAGCATGATGCCTATGCAGTTCATGGACGGCATTTTTACGGTGCTCCAAAAGCGCTCGCCCTTCTTTGTGCGTCCGATCATCAGCGCGGCACTGGGTCAGGCAAACCAGATGCTGGTGCAGCCGCGCATGAAGACGATCCTCGATCGGCTTGAACATGATCTGGCCGAGCATAAGTGGCTGGCCGGAGACGACCTGACCGCTGCCGATATTACCATGAGCTACTGCATGGCATCAGCCAAGCAAAAGGGATTTATCGACGCAAGCCGCCCAAATAGCCTGCGCTGGATTGACCAGATGGAAGCGACACCATCCTATCAGAGCGCCATGGCCAAAGACGGCCGCGAGACGATGGTATTCTCCTTCTAGAATCCGACGAACTACCCCACCGTTCGTCCTGAGCCTGTCGAAGGGCGTGGTCAGGCTAGCAACTGGCTTCGACAAGCTCAGCCCGAACGGTGCCGAGATGGTGCTGGGGTGGTGCGCATTTGCTGCCGCCATTGCGCACGCTGTGCCTTGACGGCTCCGCCCAAAGTTGACCAAATTGCCACCAAGGAACCGCCGATTCTGGCTATTTCCCATGGTCAGCCTCAAAGCCTGGTTTGACATTATCGGCCATGGCATCTGGCCCTACCATATCCGCAACGGGATCACCGACGCGATTTCTGAAGAACATAAGACGATCTACGCCAGGCGCCGGGTTCCCCTGTGCCGCTATGCGATCCCGGACGAGGTCGTCCATAGACCCTGTCCTGCCTGCTGCCGTCAGCAAGTTTTCTGACCGGCGCGATCATTCCGGTCGACGGTGGCCGGACCGTCAAGAACGGGCAAATCGACTTGGCCCAATAGCAAAAGCCCCTGACCTTCACCGGGGGCGTCTGCTTTCAGCCAGGCGGTCGATTCTAACGCGCTATGGCATTGCCGATTACCGCGCCGATAATTCCGCTGCTGATCGCGATCAGCACCGCATCATTGCCTGACCGAACCCATTGGTAATCGCGCGGCGCATGAGCCAACCGGTAATCGCTAGGATTGTTGATCACCCGGTAATTTGTTGCATAGCGACGGTCAAAACGCTGGCCCTTGCCCCAAGTTTTGTGGGTCACAACCGCATAGCGCTGGCCATTATACCGACTGCCGTGGGTGGTTTGGGTCGTAGTCGTTTTCGTCACCACCCGCTTGCCATTGTTGCGGCTCACCGTCTTTTGGACCTTTTGCACTTCGCGCTGGCCCTGCGTCTGGTTCACGGATTTCTTCACCGTCTTATGGCTGGCGGCCTGAGCCGGTGTCGCGATCATCGGCGTGGCGACCATGGTTGAAGCTGCCAATATCATCAGAATCTTTTTCATCATAAACTCCTCTTGTAAGCGGCGCCAACTGCGGCGTCGAAAACCGTTATCTCACCTACTCGTCGCAAGAATTTGTCAGATTCCGCCTTTATTGTCTCAATTTGTCGTGAACCGTTGATCTTGTTCATCTGGAAATCAGCTTCGGGGATAAAGGCCGCTCACCTGATCCATGATAGAGTGATCATAAATCAATTGTTCGGCCGGTACTTGCCTCGGGAAGATTATTAAAGTCACTTTCCCGAACATCTATTTTCCGTCGTCCGGGAGTTCGATTGAAGGATCATCTTCCGATTGCTCCCGTCCTTGGTCCAGCATCTTTTCGGGGTTTTCCGGAACGGCGGGCACCAATTTCTCAATCGCATCAGCAACTTCGCAGCCGCCGTCCCTGCCGGCTTGATCCATCGACCTGATCCGCTCGGCGCCCCGGCCATAGAGGTGCGGCTGATGGGCGCGGAGCAGAAACATCAGCAACCGGTCGTTGGTCTTCATATGGGTGTAAATATGATTGCCCTCCTTATCGATAACATGCTGTTCGCTGCCGTTGAGCGCGCGATCGAAGGCCACATCGGCGAGCAGCCGCGAAGCCTGGCCAATGGCCGCATCCCATGCGGCGGCAAAGCCCTCCGCGCCCTTTGACCGGCGCAGCGCATAAGCGCTCTGCTTGCTCAGTCCCACCGCCCGTGCCGCACCGACAACCGAACCGCTATCCGCCAATGTCTCAATAAATGCGCGCTGCTTCTCCGGCGTCCAGCCATCCGCCCGGCGGCGGCGCGGGACCGCTATCCAGTCATAATCATCCGGATCATGACCATGGGCGTCGAGCGGCTTGTCACCGCCCGGGGCAGCGGGGACTTGTGTTTTTGAGGTGGCGGGCGAGATGCCTCGCGCGTCGGTGAACGGATATTTCTGGTTAGCCATATAAATATTAATAACCGATATGGTTATATGTAGGAAAGATGTTTTCGCGCTGTTCCAAGTCCTTTTATCTACTGGTTGAAATCGCAGGATCAAGCAGTCACTGCGCTAGTCTCTGCTTTACGCGCAAACGCGGATGTTATCATACAGAAATCAAACCGATTGGATTAGGAGCATTTGTACTTCTATTTGTGTCGCAAACACCGAAAATTATCTCGGTATAGAATGAGGTTACCCCTCAGGGATTTTGTGAAACTCAAAATCGGGCCCTTGCTCGATTTCCAGATCGAACTGCGATTCCTGTTCGAAATTGTTACGTGTCCCCAGCCAAAAGGCTGTGGCTCCCACCAACAAAAGGGTGCCGATATAGATCATATGCAGGTAGGACCAATTCAATGCTCCCTTCTCTTTAGCCAGTGGTCGAATCTTGCCATTGGTCGCGGCAAGCTGCGGCGCCAAAGCGAGTCGATATCCTATTCGGGGTACTGTTTCGATCAATGCGTTATCGCCCAGTATTTTCCGCAAGCGTGAAATCGCCTGAGTCAGCGCCTCATCAGAACCTTCGCTATCCCAGATGGTTTCTAGGAATTCGTCTCGAGTAATTATCGTTCGACCACGCTGCACGAGAAGCGCCAAAACTCCGCATAACCGAGGTTCGAGTTGAATTAGGCTGTCATCCCTTAAGATTGTGCCCTGAGAAATGTCACAGGTTACATCGCCGATTGTAAATCGATAGGCTGAAGTAGTTTGGAAGGAATCTGTTGGGTGCATATGTTTCGAAAATGTTTTGGTCAGGCTAAATGATAGCTTCAGCACTACGGGTAGCGGCAGTGATTAGGATTGCTAGGAGCATCATACCTCATGACGATTAATTCCATTGCGAGTAGATTGAAAGCCTTTTTGCTGGCCTTCTCGCTCACGATAAGCCCATGTTACGCCGCCGAAAACAAGCTAGATCGCGCCGCCGAGACATTTGAATCGCAACGCGCCAAAGGGTTTACTGGCTATGTGATTATTGTTCACGAAGGTAAGATCGTCTTTTCACAGGGAGCTGGGATCGCAGATGCTCAAAGCGCCACGCCCTTTGCTGAAACCACTCAGTTCGATATTGCGTCAATCAGCAAGACAATCACGGGATTACTGGTCGCAGAGGAAATAACGCAGGGCCGTATCAAACCTGATTCACGGCTCGATATGTTTTTCGACATTGCCAATATGCCACTTGGGGAAATAACAATTCAACAATTGCTGACACATACTGCGGGGCTTGTGGATGTAGTTGGCGAGGACAGCGAAGCGATCAGCCTTCAGAACGTTGTCAAACGCGCCGCCCAAACTCCGTTGCTTTACGAGCCCGGGACACAATATCGCTATTCGAACCTTGGCTATTCTCTCCTAGCTGCAGCTCTCGAGCAGCATCTGGGCTTGTCATATGAAGAGATTGCAATGCGTCGGCTAGCTGCTGTCAATGCATATTCAACCGGATATGCCAAAGTTCTCGATCGCGCAAAATCCGTCCGACGTGCTGATGGTCGAACCATTTGTGAAATGTCGTGGGGCGGTCATCCTCCAGGCGGAAACTTAATCGGAAACGGGGGAATGATATCGACGCCGGGTGATATGGCGCGGTGGCTTTCAGCTTTTAGTGACGGAAGACTTGTCTCGGCAGAAGCACGTGATCTCGCTCGCACTCCTTACGTGGACGAAACGGGAGAAGGACAGTCGTTCTATGGCTATGGTTTGGTAGTCGAGGAAGATGACACACTTGGCACTATCTTTTGGCATAACGGCGGAAGTCGCCAGTTCAACTCGCACTGGCGCGAACTGTTGGATAAGGATGTGATTATTATCGCGTTATCGGACCAGCCGCCGTCTCAGGCGGATAGAATGGTACTTGCGTTACAACGAGCCATGTTCCCAGACTAGGAATCGATTTGCACTGAATCGTTGGCTCACGTCCGCTTTGCGCTGTTGTTTCAACCAGTGGATTTAGCAGGCACTGGTTTTGGCATTACGGGGCGGTTCGTTGTCGATCTGCTTTTCGGGCTAAGACAATCAAGCAGACTGACTTCTGCCCATGGATGGTGACAAATCTTGAGGATCATTATCGGCTTAATCGAACGCCCCGCTAGCGAGCGACTCTCGCCGCTCCAAAACCGCCGTCTGTCGTCCGGCAACATATTCGAACTTGACTCCAAAGATTACACGTGTAGTCGATCTGTCGATCAATCAGGAAGAAATCCAGCAGACCGATAACTAACGACCGCCTTGCGCGTATATCAGTTGATCGGTGGCCGTGGTTCTGTGCCGTCGGATTGGTAGATATCACATTGGCCGTGGAGACGCGTTTATGTATCGACTATTCAGTTTTTTCTTCTTAATTGTCTTCACCCAAGCCTGTTCAACGGTCGAGAAGCCTTCTTTGGGCAGCGGCGTTGACCTCACGCAATCGGCGGAAACACTGGCCTCCGCGATTCAAAGCGGCAAGCTCACAAGCGAGGCGCTGGTCGCCGCGTCCCTGGCGCGCATTGAAGCGCTCGACAAGCAGGGCCCAGCCTATCAAGCGATTATTTCGTTGAATGAAAATGCGCTCGCGGAGGCGCGCCAGCTCGACGTGGAAGCCGCAATTGGTCAATTCCGGGGGAGCCTGCACGGGTTGCCGGTTCTGGTAAAAGACACGATTGAAACCCGGGAACTGCCAACGACGGCGGGGTCGCTCGCGCTCGTGGCGAACGATACAGGCCGCGATGCACCGGTTGTTGCGCGACTGCGGGCGGAGGGGGCGATCATCCTCGGCAAGGCCAATCTGTCCGAATGGTCGAATTTCAAATCGAGCGATGCGCCCGGCGGATGGAGCGCGCTTGGCGGCCAGACCCGCAACGCCGTCAATCCCGGTCATTCCCCGTGCGGATCATCGGCAGGCTCCGCCGTTGCGCTCGGCGTGTTCTTCGCTCCGCTGGCACTTGGCGCCGAGACCAGTGGATCTATCACCAGCCCGGCGGCCTGTAACGGCATTGTCGGGTTCAAGCCGACCGTTGGGCTCGTCTCGCGCACCCGTATCATTCCGATCTCGAGCTCTCAGGATTCAGCCGGCCCGATGGCGCGGACGGTGCGAGACGTGGCGCTGCTCCTCAATGTCATGGCCGGAACGGATCCGGCCGATTCGGCGACCCATGATGCCGACGCCCGCAAGGAAAATTATCTCGCCTCTATCGAACAAGGCGTTAGCGAGCTTCGTATCGGCGTGTTTCGCTGGGCCGAGGGCCGGGACGAGCGGGTTTCTGCAGTTTTCAACAAGGCACTCAAGCGGCTTGAAGATCAGGGGGCCGTACTGGTTGACATCGACGCGTTCAGCCCGGATCCCGTCATGTGGAACAGCGGCGAGCGCCTTTTGCATATCGAGTTCAAACACGGCTTGAACGCCTATCTCGCCTCGGCAGCGGACGGCGTTCCTGTCCGGTCGCTGGATGAATTGATCGCTTTCAATAAGGCCCGTATCGATCAGGAGCCCGCGCTGTCTGATCAATCGATTTTCCTAGAAGCCGTCGGCGCGTCAAAGATTAGCGATCCGGAATATCTGGAAATGGCAAAAGCGATCCGCCGCGCGGCCGGCGAAAACGGCATCGACAATTTGCTGACTACCCATGATGTCTCGGTACTCGTCATGCCGAGCACAGGTCTGCCGAGCTCTCTTGATCCGGATGCTGCAGAGGATGCACGCGGGTCGCCCATCGGGGCAAGCTGGCTATCGGCCATGGCCGGTTATCCGTCGCTGTCGGTTCCCAGTGGGGATTATGAGGGATTGCCCATCGGCCTGATGATCACCGGAACGGCTTGGGACGACGCGCTCATCCTCCGCGTCGGACGTGCGCTGGAACGGGCGGTTGCGAAGGAACAGCGTGCGAAGGCTGCTTCGTTCAAAAGATGAATGAGGAGCTGATCCAAAACAGTTGCAGCGAGCAATCATATTCGGGCGCATATTGTCTCGCCAATATCATGTCCGAAGGTGACGCTGACTGGCTCAAGCCTTACTGCGGCGTCATCCCGAATGCGGATATTAGATTTAGTCGTATTTGACAGGAGCTACTGAGTGGAGAGCGGACGTTTTGTTGGAATTGTACCGGCCTCGTGATACGAAGATCATTCCAATAAAACGGCTAAAAGGACCCGCGGGTGAAGTTCATTGCTTACTTAATTTATATCCCGCTGCAGATTATCTGGCTTCCGTTAAGCGTTATTGGCGTGATCATGGTTGGATACGGCCAGCTTGTTGTCAGCAAGAAGTTGGGTGTTTCGCAGACGGCTGTTGAGATAATCAATGGACGTTGGGCTATGGATGTTTTTGGCCTACGAAGGGATGGCGCAGCGCGATCACTCGCAGCAAAGATTCCAAACAATTCTGTTGGCGGCCTGTGGCTGACGTTCTTTCCGCTGTGGTTGGTCAGCAGGACACTCGGTGTCCAATTGCTTTATCCGACTCTGCCTAAACCGGAAAAAGCTGCCATTGCCAATCTGGTGCCATCAAGAACCATTGTGTTTGATGAAATTATTGAAGCGAATGTTGCGGGAGCAGCTCAATTTGTGGTGCTGGGAGCGGGATTGGATACACGCGCCTATGGCACGCTCAAACTAAGCAATATTGCCTTCTATGAACTCGATCAGGTCGCGGATCAGGCCCACAAGCGCGAGCACCTGGCAGCTGCACAGATCGATTCATCACATATCCGTTTCGTTACAGCCGACTTCGCCGATCGCAACTGGATCAACTCGCTTCTTGCTACCGACTATGATCCAGCCAAGAAAACCATCTTTCTGTGGGAAGGTGTCACGCTATACCTTTCCGAGCAGGCCGTGCGGGCGACGTTGACTGCTTTGATAGAGAGCGCTGCGACCGGTAGCGTCATAGTCGCTGATATCTATGCTGAGCGCCTTGTGAAACTTACAAAAAGCAAAGCCGTTAGCTGGTCGCTTGAGCTAACGGATGAAGAAATGGAATTTGGTCTTGATTACTCAACTGACGCTGAGGAGAGGTTAGGACAGTTCGTAGTATCGCAGGGACTCAGATTAGGCCGCAATCAGTTCTTGGGCGGCAATCACGAAAAAGGACCGTTCGCCGCAATAGTGGAGATGGTCATTTAGGTTCACTCCGCTTTGTAGGCATAAAACCGCTTTTGGCGCGGAAGCCGAACGACGGCTTGCACTCTAATGTCTCCTTTTGCGCCTATTCTGTTGAAAAACTCTGCTTCATATCCAACACTCCATCTTCAAATCTAAAGATTATGATGTTGCGATCACCGGTTGAAATCGCACCCGAGAACGGACATTAGTAACCCAAGAAAATTCAATCCATAAAAGTCAAAAAGGCTCGACTCCAGCGGCTTCCCATTGGTGGTGATGCAAATATCCTTAGCCAATTGAACTACATAGAACATATAATAGCAATCTATCAGTCCCTGCGTTACCTATCACCCCTCTGGCACGAAATATCTCCAATGAAAGCGACGATTATGGCGACCACGGCTTTTGACACATTTGATGAGCATCACGGTTCGCCAGCATTGATGTCAGACGAAGAAATTGTTGCACGGATATTCGACCATATCGACAATGGAACGACTGACAGGGGCAAATCTAGCTGGCGAGAGCCGGCACAAAACTATCAATCTGCAGAGCGGCTTGATGCGGAGTTGGCGCTGCTTCGCAAACGCTGGATCGTCTTTTGTCCCTCTGTCGCGCTTTCCAGATCAGGCGATTATATCGCGCGAGATGCGGCGGGCACTTCGTTAATTGTGGTGAGGGGAAATGATGGCCAAGTCAGAGGGTTTCGCAACGCATGTCGCCATCGTGGTGTACAAGTGGCAAAAGGCCAAGGTTGCACAAGCGTTTTTGTATGCCCCTATCACGGTTGGTCCTATGGCAATGACGGATCGCTTCGCAGCGTCCCGCACAACGACGGTTTTCCACGACTGGACAAGGAAAACCGCGGTCTGGTTGCGGTCGAGTGTCTAGAAAAAAACGGATTTGTCTTCGTCAAGCAAGACGCGGATTCGAAAGACCGCAAAGATCAGCCCGACCTTCCTGACTTGATCCCGGAAGGACATCGCGTGATCAAATCAGAAACGCTTGAAATTGAAGCGAATTGGAAGCTTCATCTGGAGAGCTCTTTGGAGGGCTACCATATCCGTTCAACCCACCAGACCACATTCTTCCCGGTACAATATGACAATTTAACCGTGGTTGAATCATTTGGGCAGAACAACCGAATTGCATTTCCCTATCAGACAATCGAAGGATTGCGGGACAAACCACGGTCGACCTGGTCAACCAACGGACGCTTAACTTATGTCTATCATCTCTTTCCCAATGTCGTCGTTTCAACCTTTCCGGATTGTATGCAAGTCGTCGTTCTGGAACCACTTGGATTGGAATTGACGCGCCAGCATATGTTCCTATTGGCCAATTGTGGGGATAAGGGAGACGCATTGGATGCTATTTTGAAAGGGCAGGAATTTGCCAAAATGGGCGCGATCGAAGATCGTGAAGTGGTTCTTGGCGCTCAGCGCGGTTTAAAAGCTGGTGCCAATGAATTTTTAGAATTTGGTCTGTTTGAAAGTGCCATCGGGCGGTTTCACGAAGCGCTAACAGGTGAACTGGAAGACGCTGCCTAGCAAAAGGACTCGACGCGGAACGGCAATGATGGTGCGGTGGGTTGTCTCCAAAAGTTTCAATTTGTGAAACCAGAACTGTCCAGAGGGTTCAATTCGCCTGCCGAGCGGTTCGGGGCGTGTGTTGCGATCACCGGTTGAAATCGCACGCCCACACAGGACATTAGTTTTTAGCTGTCAGCACACTTTGAATGCATATGATCCAGAAAGGCTCGAACTTTGGGTGTTATCCCCCGGCGACTGGGAACGATGGTATAAAAATCTACATCTCCACCCGTCCAACCATCAAGCACGAGCAGCAATTTGCCATCCATAACATGATCCGTGCAAAGATAATCCGGGAGCAACGCTATGCCTGCTCCGTTCACTGCTAGCTGGTGAATGGCATTAAAATTATCACATGTTATCTGCGGCTTGAACTCGAATAGATATTCACCAGTTCCAGATTGAAGTTGCCATTTTGCCCGCTTGCTTGTGGCGTTCATGTACAGGCAGGAATGCCCGTTCAAATCCTCCGGTTTCGCCAAGCTGCGATTGCTTGATTTCAGATAACCGGGAGACGCATAAAGGCAGAGCTTTTGCGTACATAGCTTGCGGGCAATCAAATTTGAGTCATCTAGGCGGCCCACACGGATTACTACGTCAAATCCTTCCTCCAATAAATCAACCCGACGATTTGTGAGGCGCAAGTCCAGTTTTACCTCCAGATATTTTTGAGAAAACTCGGCAATTTGTGCGGGGATGAGGCTTTGCCCAACCGTAACTGATGCACTGACACGCAAATTTCCTCTCGGGGTTGCGGTCATTTTCTCGATTGATGCATTCGCGGCATCAAGCTCTTCTTTGATGTGCGTTCCGTGGACATGATAGACGCGACCAATTTCGGTCAGTGCCAGCCTACGGGTTGTACGTTCAAGCAGCTTTACCCCTAAGGCTTTTTCAAGACGTGTTACGCTCCGGCTGACGTTGGACTTCGGCATGGCAAGTGTTTCCGCCGCAGCGGTGAAGCTGCCATGATTGACAACTTCCGTAAAAATAAGAACGTCGTCCAAGTTCATATTATTGTTATCCATAATGGAACAGTAATATCAAATTATGCCAATTTATCTCATATCCTGCAACCTATAGAAGCTACTCAATCAATCGCTATTGAAGGAATGAAAAATGGAAATTCTGAAATTTGATGATTTGCCACAAGGCGGGTTTGCCGGTTTGCGCGAACGCCGTTTTGTGATGGATGAGCGAATTTATGGCGCCCGTAAACCGCAGGAGACCGTCAATGGTATCGGTAATTTCGTCTATCTGGCGGATGCCAATTTCATGCCCAATGGTGAAACCGGCTTACATCCCCACAAGGAAATCGATGTCATTTCCGTGATGGTCAGTGGTCGGATATCACACGCCGGTTCTCTCGAGCACGGTCAGGGCTTGGAAGCGGGAATGGTGCAGGTTCAGCGCGCTGGAGCAGAAGGCTTCAAGCACAATGAGATCAATCCTGACGACACCGAAAACCACATGATCCAGCTTTGGGTTGCACCGGATGAACTGGGCGAACCAGCTGGATACAAAGCCTATTCTCCTGCCAGAAGTGAAAGGATGCATATCTATGGCGGTTCCAAAGATCAGGACGAGCGTTTCTACAGCAAAACCCAAATGGAGATTGTGAACACTGAGGCTGGTCAGGTCATCAAACAAGATGGTGATGTCATGGCCTATCTGAGCGCTGGAAGCGGACAGGCCAATGGCACACCGGTAGCAGCGCGCACCCTCATTCGCAGCGACGGGCTTGAGTTTCAGGCCGACAAGGCAGGTCAACTCATCCTCATTTACGACAATAACTGAAAACCCCTCAAGGAGATATCCAATGACAAATCCAATTTACTCAGAATATCTAACACCAGATAATGCCGTGCTTGCGATGATTGATCATCAGACCGGATTGATGGTTGGGCTTGGCGACGAACATCCTACAGTACTGAAGAACAATATTCTGGGGCTTGTGAACACGGCCAAGACGGTTGGCATACCTTCTGTGATAACGGCAAGCCTACCGGAAGGCCCGAACGGACCGATTATGCCTGAAATAGTCGATATCCTGGAAACCAAGGTCATTGAACGAGAAGGTCAGATCAACGCTTGGGACAGCAAGGATTTTCGGAACGCTATCAAAGCGACTGGACGCAAGAAGATCGTCATGGCGGGTATTGTTACCGATGTTTGCCTGCTATTCCCCGCCCTGTCCGCTGCGGCTGAAGGATATGATGTATATGCGGTCATTGATGCATCGGGAACGTGGAACAAGACCGTTCAGGAAGTCACTGTCCAACGACTGGCGCAAGCCGGGGTCAAAGTAACTACATGGGCGTCCGTACTGGCTGAAATCATGAACGATTGGCGTAGCGAACATGGCGCGGGGCTCGGTCAGGTCTTGGCAGCACACACAACCAAATATGGTTATGTGATGAACAGTCACTTTGCACGCTGATCTGATGACGGATCGTCAATCCAAAGGGCCGCCGAGCAAACATCTGGCGGCCCTGTTTACCTTCATCGGACTATTGCCTCTGGTCTATTATATACCACCTTGGATCATGGAGAATATCTCAGCCGACAATCGCATTGTCACTTTGCTGGCGGTCGGGATAATTGTGCCGATCATCTCTTATGTGTTCTTGCCAATTTGTTTTTGGACTTTCGAAAGATTGCGACGCTAAAATCTAATGTCCGCTTTTGCGCCCATACCGGACTCTAGCGTTGTGGCTGCTATATCCCGAAAGCGGACATTAATTTGATGGTGGTTGCAACAATTCCCATGTTGCCGAGGTCATCGCTTCAGTTCCCATCGTAACCGACTCACGCGGTGCCACTTTGAAAAATGGGGAATGATGCGCCGGGATCGGCGGGCCACCCGCTTTGGCGCGATCAAGATCGGCTTGCGGGGTTCCTCCAACGGCAAAATATAGGCCGGGCACATCGCTGTTCGGGGCAACGAAATAGGCAAAATCTTCTCCGCCCATTCCGGTGCGAGGAGTGGAAATGATAGCTTCTTTTCCAAATTGTTTTGTGAAGACATTCTTCAGGCGCTGGGTCAATGCCGCATCGCTGTAACCAGCAGGAGTGCTCTCAGCGGCAACATTTACTTCAGGTAATTTGTCCTCAGGCATCCCGCTCGCACGGGCGATATTTTTTGAAATACGTTCTATTCCATCAAGCAATTTCTTCCGCGTCTCGGCATCATCTGATCGAACGGTAAGCTGCAATATAGCTTTGTTGGGAATGATATTATGTTTGAAACCGCTCTGAAACGATCCGACAGAGACAACAGCGGGTTTCAGAGGGGCAATCTCGCGGCTGACAAGCGTTTGCAGCGCCATCACAATTTGCGACCCCATTACAATCGGATCTTTCCCCGCATGTGGAAATGCTCCGTGGGTTCCGACGCCGTGAATGATGATGTCGACGCTGTCAGTAGATGATGTGTTGATACCCGGTGTCAAAGACAGACTTCCTGCAGGCATGCCCGAGATAACATGAAAACCCAGAGCATAATCCGGTTTGGGGAAGCGTGAATAGAGGCCATCGTCGAGCATTGCTTTCGCACCGCCAAATGTCTCTTCCGCCGGCTGAGCAATCAGGACGACGGTTCCACGCCACTTTTCCTTTGAAGCTGCAAGTTGACGAGCGGTTCCGATGAGTGAGGTAACATGAACATCATGGCCACAGGCGTGCATGACCGGCTGTTCTTTGCCATCAGTACCGACTTGTTTCGCAGTTGATTTATAGTCAAGGTCGGTATTCTCAAGTAGTGGAAGACCGTCCATATCCGCGCGCAGCATAACTGTTGGTCCTTCACCGTTCTTCATAACGGCGACTACGCCGGTGCCACCAACATTCTCGGTAACAGTCCATCCTATGGCGCGCCATTCCCGTGCCATGATAGATGCTGTTCGGACTTCCTTGTAAGACAGTTCTGGGTTTTTGTGAAAATCGAGAAACAGAGCTTCAAGACTGTTATCATAGTCGGCGGCAATTGCTTCAGAAAGGTCCGTAGATTGCGCCGATATCGGACTTGTCAATCCCAATAGAGTTACTGCGGACCAAGCAAATAAATGATGTTTCAAAGCCACTCTCCTTAGAATATCGGCAGCCATGTATTTAGGTTGGCTGTAGCGTCGATATCTAGCTAGCCCGTTGGACTCCAACCACTCCCGCTAGTAGTAGGTGAACATGGGCGAGCTAGTGTCCGCTTTTGCGCCCACAGCGGACATGAGCGTTGTGACTGCTACGTCCAACCGAATCTGGCTCGGGCTCCTCCATCAGACCCATTTCCGTCGCCGAGCATGGCCCGATCCGCAATATCTAGCTTGGCCGCATCTGAATGAATCGGAGTAGAGATGTTGTTTGTCGAATCAACCGCCCGCTGCTGGCGGTTTGTCGATAACATCCCCGAATGAACCAAATTTCCGAACAATCATGGGTGCGGCGCTATCCGATCCTGCTCCCGGTCTTGCTGATCGCCGTCAGCATCGGCTTGTTCAAACTCATCGGCCTCTATCCCTATCCCTCGAGATTTGCCGATGATATGGCGCATAGCAGCGCGCAGCTGCTGCTCTGTCTCGGCCTGCTCTGGTTGTTGAGACAGTTCGATCTTTTCGAGCAGACGGGCCTGACCAAGCCAATGAGCCAATGGCCGCGCAAATGGCCATTGGCGGTGATCCCGATGGCGATGATTGGCCTGATCAACTTGCTGTCGACCGATTGGAGTCAGCTCAGCTTTGACGCGATTCGACTGGGCGGCTGGATCTATAATAGCCTTTCCACCGGACTGTTCGAAGAGATTTTGCTGCGCGGCTTCTGCTTCTATTTTCTCTTGCAATGCTGGCGCGATCGCAAAAATGCGCTATTTCTGGCAGCATTTGCCCAAGCCTTGATATTTGGCCTCGCGCATCTGTCCAACCTGCAACATAATCCCGCAAGCGAAGTGATTCCACAGGTCATCTATGCAACATTACTGGGTATCGGCTTCGCCGGGATCATGGCTTATACAAAATCCATCTGGCCAGCGATCGCAATCCACAGCTTGATCAACGCGATGGGCGATGTCACGACATTTTTTGGACCGGAACAGACGGACAATGTCGGCAATGCGTCCGGCTATGTCGCTGCCATCCTGATCATCTTCATGGTTTCAACAGGACCGGGCCTCTATTTGCTGCACCTTGGACAGAAGCAACTCGCGCAGCGATGACCGCGCTCAGCTCGGCATCATCGCCAGCATCGCGCGCAGCGCCGCGACGAAAGCCAAAGGCTGGTCGAGCATCAGATGATGTTCCGCCTCGGGCACCGCGATCATCGGAATATGGTCGCCGCCCAATTCGCGGATATAGGCCGCGCTGTCGGCGTCGAACAATTTGCTTTTCTCGCCATAGACAATCGCCAATGGGTGCGACAGATCGGCAATCCGTTTCGGCGCTTCGAGCCATTTGGCCTGATCATTTTCATTGCGGTGAAAGACTTGCGGGTCGAATTTCCACGACCAGCCGCCAGCGACCTGGCGCATCGAATGATAGGCCATATATTCGAGCAGAAACGGTGTCTGGACATCTTGCGGGGGCGCCAGCACGAAGCGGCCGCGCGCGGTTTCATAGTCGGGATAGATATTATTCGGCTTGTCCGACTTGCCGGATCCGGGAGGGCCACCACCGCCCTTGAAATGAGCCATGAGTTTTTCCGGACGCATGATCATCAGGTCGCAAATGATCAGGCCGCCAAAACGCTCGCCCGCCAATTCCATCGCGGTCAGCGCGACGCCCGAACCAAAGCTGTGCGCAACGATTTTGGGCTCCACCGGGCCAGCGAAGAGGTCGAGCGCGTCGGCGACACCGATCATCGCCTGCGCACGCTTGACGCCATCGCAATCGGCAATCATCTCGCTTTCGCCCATGCCGGCCAGGTCATAAGCGACAATGTCATATTCGTCGGCCAGAAACGGTGCGATAAAGGCGAAACAGCGGCTGTGGGCGAGAAAGCCGTGAGTGACCAGCAGCGGCGGATTGCCGCGCTTGCCCCAGCGGAAATAATGGACTTTTATACCATCAACTTCGACAAAATTTTCCTCGCGCGGGACATCTAGCGCCGCCACGAACCAGGCGGGCAGGTCTTGCGATCCGGCCCATTGATCGACAATATCTATACTTGCATCGGTCACATGATCAGACAATGGCAATCGCCTCAATTTCGAGCAGCAGCGTCGGGTCGGCCAGTGACGCGACGCCGATCACCGTGGTTGCGGTCGGGTGGCTGCCAAAAGCGCCGAGGATCGCTGGCAAGACCGCTTCGCCTTTGTCTGGCGAATAGTCGACGACATATATTCGCAGCGACACGACGTTCGAGACATCCGCGGCCACCGCAGCCAGTGCTTTTTTCAGGTTATCGACCGCGATCTCGGACTGTGCCGCGAGATCGGAGGGCGGACTGGCGCCATCCACCGTCCAGGCCACTTGCCCGGAGATGAAGACCATCTTGCCGCCCTCTGCGGTCACAATCTGCGCATAGCCCAATGATGCCGCATCGGGCAGCGTATCGGGATTGATACGCTCGATAGTCGGCATTATTCACCTTTCCAGTCAGGCTTGCGCTTCTGGGCGAAGGCGAGCGAGCCTTCCTGCGCATCCTTGGAGGTGAAGACAGGCGCGGTGATCGCAGCCTGTTTCTTCCAGGCTTCTTCGCTGGTCCAGTCATAGCTTTCGTTGATGATCTTCTTGGTCGCCTTGAGCGCCAACGGACCGTTGGCCGCCACCGTCGTCGCCAGTTCGATCGCCGCGTCAATTGCCGCGCCTTCGGTCAGGCGGTTGACGAAACCGACATCATAAGCGCGCTGGGCAGAGAAGAAATCGCCGGTCAGCGCCATTTCCATCGCGATCCGTTTACCGACCAGTTGCTGCAGCTTGATCACGCCGCCGGCGGCGGCAACCAGGCCGCGCTTGGCTTCGGGGATACCGAATTTCGCATTCACATTGGCGACGCAAAGGTCACAGGCGAGCGCGAGTTCGAGACCGCCTGCCAGCGCATAGCCTTCGACGGCGGCGATGATCGGTTTTTCCGGGCCTTTTTCGGTGATCCCGCCAAAGCCATAGCCTTTGACCGACGGGGTTTCGCCGCGCAAAAAGCCCTTGAGGTCCATGCCGGAACAGAATGTCCCACCGGCACCGGTGATGATCCCGGCGTTGAGGCTATTGTCATTGTCGAGCTGCTCCATCGCTGCGTGAATGCCTTCGGCTGCGGCCTTGGTCATCGCGTTTTTCGCTTCGGGGCGGTTGATCGTGACGATGATGAAACCATCCTGGATTTCGGTGAGTACTTCAGACATTTCAATTCTCCTTGTTATCTTGCAAACCGTTTGTCCCGAGCCTGTCACAAGTCGCTTCAAGTCCCTCGACCCGCTGCGAAAAGATCCGGACGACCGGCCATTCAATCCCTAGTCAAATAGCAGGCCAGCCAGCTTCGACCTTTGATAGGCAGCATCACCAATCAGGGCACCTGCCAAAATCGCTTTGCGCCGATGCAATTGGGCATCGCAATCATGGGTGAACCCAAAGCCGCCATGAAACTGGATCGCCCGGTCTGCCGCAGTGGCATAGCTCGAATGCGCCTGGGCCGCGGCCATCCGGACCGCGACTTCGCCGCGTCCCTGCTCGCCCCAGCTATGGGCTGCGCTGTAGAGATGGGTGCGGGCCTTTTCATATTCGACATAATTGTTCACCGTCGGGTGTTTGAGCGCCTGATAGCTGCCGATGATCTTGCCAAATTGTTTGCGGGTCTTGAGATATTCGAGCGTATAGTCGAGCACCGCCTGAGCACCGCCAGTCATTTCCGCCGAATGGATCAGCCCGGCCGCCAGTTCGATTTTTTCGAGTGTCTCGCGCGTGCGCGAGGCATCGAGCAACGCATCGGCCGACAGCGTGATCCCGTCGAGCGTCAGCTCATAGCTGCGCGCGGTCTCGTCGATAATCGCTTCGCGGCGCAGCGCGCCATCGCCGACCGCCGCGCGCTCGACCAATGCGAAACGGACCGCGTCGTCGAGCTTGAAGGAGACGATGATCAGTTCGGCGCTGTCGGCCCAGAGTACCAGTTGCTTCTTGCCCGACAAGGTCACCGTGCCGCCGCTCTCGACGCCTTTTGCGTCAACATTGGCGAGGTCCCAGTCGCCATTATCTTCACGCAAGGCCAGTGTCGCAGCGGTACCTGCCGCAAGCTTGGGCAGCCATGCCGCCTGCTGTGCTTCGCTGCCCCCGGCGAGCAGGGTCTGCGCGGCCAGAGTCGTCGAACCGAAAGGCGTGCTCATCAGATTGCGGCCCATCTGCTCGGCAATCGGGACCACTTCGGCCATCGACAGGCCGACGCCGTCATGGGCTTCGGGAATGGCAATCGCCAGCCAGCCCAGTTCGCCAATCTCCTGCCAGATCGCCGGATCATAGCCGAGCTCATCTTCGAGCAGGCCGCGCACCTTGTCGACCGGGCTTTTGTCCCGGCAAAAATTGGTCGCGACATCCATCAGTTCAATCTGCTCTTCGGTTGTCCCGATATTACCTAAATTATCCATAATTCCCTCAATTTCCAACTGGCCGCTAGACCGTTCGTGGTGAGCCTGTCGAACCACATCTCTCGTCGACAGAAATCCTTCGACAAGCTCAGGACGAACGTCAGCCCCAAGCTTCAATCCCTATCTTGTTTTCGGCAATCCCAGCGCATGTTCCGCGACGATGTTGCGCTGGATCTCGGAGGTGCCGCCGCCGATCGTGGCGGAGAAACTGTTGAGATAGCTGCGATGCCAATAGCCGTCGTCGATGGCATTTTCATCGCCGACATAATAGCCCGCCTTGCTGCCCTGAAAGCCGAGCGAAAATTCGGTCAGCTCGCGGATCAATTCGGTGCGCGCTAGCTTGTTCATCAGCGGCAGGCCCATCGGCTTGTCCTGCATCAGCTGCGGCATCCGGCGGCGCGTGTTGTTGAGATTGAGCGCCTGAATGTCGATCATATATTGCGTCATCTTGTCGCGCATCACCGGATCATCCAGCAACGGCTTGCCGTTGCGCATCGAGTTTTTCGCAAGCTCGACAATTTCCATAACATCGAGTTCCTTGACGAAAAAGCCGCCAACCGGTTTGACCTTGGCGCCGCGCTCATATTCGAGCGTTTTCATCGCCATCGACCAGCCATTGCCTTCGCCGCCGAACAGACAGTCGCCGGCGATGCGCGCGTCGGTGAAGAAGGTCTGGACGAAACCATATTCGCCGGTCAATTTCTTGATCCGGCTGGTCGTGATCCCGTCGATCTTCATCGGGTTAAGGAAGAAGCTGAGGCCCTTATATTTATTCTCCGCTTCGAAATCGGTGCGCGCGAGGAGGATCATATATTTCGCGCGGTCACCCAGCGAGGTCCAGATTTTGGAGCCGTTGAGGACATAGTCGTCGCCATCCTTGACCGCTTTCAACTGCGCATTACCAAGATCCGATCCGTTCTCCGGTTCGGAGAAGCCCTGACACCAGATATCTTCGGCATTGAGCATGCCCTTGATATATTTGTGCTTCTGTTCTTCGGTGCCAAGGTCGAGAATCAGCGGTCCGGCCCAGCCATTGCCGATCGCGTTGAGCATGATCGGCGCATCATATTTCTTCATCGCCCGGGTTGCCGCGCGCTGATAATCGCTATGCAGCCCGCCGCCGCCATATTCTTTCGGCCAGCTCGCGCCGAGATAGCCGGCTTCGTAAACTTTGCGCTGCCATTCGCGGAGAAAATCAAATTGCTGGTCGGTGGACACTTCCATGAAGGTCAGCGGCAACATGAAGCCGGGATCACGGACTGTATTTTCCTTGAACCACGCATCGGCCGCTGCGGTATATTCCTTCAGTTCTGCTGCGTTCGGTTTATCCACCATCATCTCGCTCCTGTCGCTTCGCCCTTATCAATAGGGCCAGTGGCAGCGCGCGGGGCACTGCCCTAATTTGGGAATCAATCGCCGGTTAATTGAACGATTAAATCCGAAAAAGCAATGGTCGGAAAAATCAGTTGGAGAGAGATATGGCTACCGAAGTTATTCACGAACAGAAACATGTGATGTGTCGTGCCTGCCATGCCCATTGCGGACTGATTGTCGACTTCGAAAATGGCGTGCCGATCAAAACCCATGGTGACAAGAACAATCCCGAATTTGAAGGCTATAGCTGCATCAAGGGCCGGCAATTGGCCAATTATCACAGTTTCGACAGTCGCCTGCTGACCAGCTATAAAGGCATGAAACACGGCCAGAAAGAAGCGATCAGCTGGCGTACCGCGGCACAGGAAATTGCCGAACGTATTGAAGCAATAGTCGCCGAACATGGCCCCGACAGCGTCGCATCCTATGTCGGCACATTCGGCTATAACAACCTCAACGGCCACGCCTTCATGCTCGCGCTGATGGACGCGATCGGATCAACATCGGTCTATGACAGCGTCACCATCGATCAGCCGGGCAAAGGCATCGCCCGCGCTCTGGTCGGCCCGTGGCTGGCCGGCGCCCCGCGCGTTGGCGACTGGGATGGCTTGATGCTGGTCGGCACCAATCCGGTGGTCTCGATGAATGGCGGGCTCGGAATGAACCCGGCGAAGAAACTCCATGACGCGAAGAAGCGCGGCATGCAGCTGATCGCGATCGACCCGCGCGTTACCGACAGCGCCAAGCAGGCCGATCTCCACCTGCAATGTCGCCCTGGCGAAGACCCGATCATCCTGGCTGCAATCGCCAAGGTGGTGATTGACGAAGGCCTCTACGACCAGCAATTTGTCGCCAATGATGTCGAAGGTTTTGACGCGCTCAAAAAGGCGACGGCCCCCTTCACCCCCGATCTTGCCGCGCAACGCGCCGACGTCAGCGCCGAGGATATTGTCAAAGCAGCACGCATGTACGGCAGCTGGAAAAAAGGCAGCATCAGCGTCGGCACCGGTCCGAACATGTCGGGTGGCGGCAATATCACCGAATATCTCAACCTGTCGCTGACCTCGATCATGGGCCATTGGCTGCGCGAAGGCGATATCAACCGGCGCAGCGGCGTCTTCATGAAGCCCGCACCGCCGGTGGCCGCATCTCCCGGCCCGATGCAGGCCTGGGGCTTTGGCCGCAAGCTGCACAGCCGCGATCTCGAGCAGAGTATTTCCGGCATGCCGACCGCAGCGCTGCCCGACGAAATCCTGACCCCCGGCGACAAGCAGGTGAAGGCGCTGATCTGTCTCGGCGGCAATCCCATGCTTGCATGGCCGGATCAGCTCAAGACTTTTGAAGCGATGAAGTCACTCGACCTGCTCGTCTGCCTCGACCCGCGGATGTCGAAAACAGCCGAGCTGGCGGATTATGTGATTGCGCCCAAGCTCCATTATGAAGTGCACGGCAATACCGCCGCGCCCGAACTTTACGGCGGCTTTGGTGCCGGCTGGGGTTTCGAGAATAATTATGCCCAGGCCAGTCTGCCGATCATGGACTCGCCCGAAGGCTCCGATCTGTGCGAGGAATATGAATTTCTCCACACGCTCGCCAGCGAAATGGGCAAGCCGCTCAAGATCAAATCTTTCGCGCTGGTTTCCCATCTCGAAGAGCGCGAAGCCAAGGCGACGACATTCGAGCCCGGTGAAACGCCCGACCCGATTACCGCCTGGAGCGCCGCGCTCAACGGATCACCGGTTGCGGTGGCCGATGTCTATGCCGATCCCGAGGCGCAAAAAGGCAAGATCATCGATGCCCAGGCATTGCTGGTCCAGCCCAAGCCGGCGGACTGGGAAGGCAGGCTTTCGGTCGGCAATGCGGCGATGATGGAAGAATTAAGCGAATATGCCGAGCGCCTGGGTCAGCCGGTTGAGGAAGATGAATTCCCGTTCCGGATGATCGGGCGGCGGATGACCGCAATTCACAATAGCAACTGGCACGAAGATCCGGTTCAGCGCAAACGCGTGCCGCATCATCCCGCTTTCATGAATCC
The DNA here is from genome assembly GCA_001650955.1 of Sphingomonadales bacterium EhC05. Taxonomy (GTDB): domain Bacteria; phylum Pseudomonadota; class Alphaproteobacteria; order Sphingomonadales; family Sphingomonadaceae; genus Parasphingorhabdus. Next base: position 88,122 of record LXYP01000020.1, on the reverse strand, counting down.
GGCGGATATGGAAATGCTCGGACTGACGGAAGATCAACCGGTTGAAGTGGAATCGGCGCGCGCCTTTATCAGCTGCGTCGCCAAGGTTGACAAAACCGTTCGGGCGGGCTGTGTTTCGCTGCCGCATAGCTGGGGCACCAATCCGGATGAGAAAGAAGATCCGCTTGGTGCAGGCGGCAATACCGGGAGGTTATCTTTCAATGACCGCGACTTTGACAAGCGTACCGGCATCCCCTTGATGAGCAGCATCCCGATCCGGGTGCGGGCAAAACAGGCGGACGTTCTGGAAGCGGCGGAATAAACGAGTTTAACAAAATCCGTTCGTGCTGAGCCTGTCGAAGCATCTGGCCTGACGCAAACGGCCCTTCGACAAGCTCAGGGCGAACGGCAATTATTGGAGAAAACCATGACCAACCCTCTTTTCGATCTCACCGGCGATGTCGCCGTTATCACTGGCGCGGGCCGGGGCATTGGCGAAGGCATGGCGAAAGTGCTGGCGGATGCCGGCTGCAATGTCGTCTGTGCCTCGCGCAGCATGGGCGAGATCAGCCGGGTCGCCGACGAGATCAATGCGAGCAATAGCAGCGGCCGCGCGATTGCCCATGCCACTGACGTGACGAGCGCCGAAGCGATGGATGCGCTGGCGCAGCGGGCGGTCGACGAATTTGGCAAGCTCGATATCTGGGTGAACAATGCGGGTGGCTCGCTGGTATCCGCCCCACTGACCGAACTCGACGAAGCAGAATGGGACAATACATTGGCGACCAATCTGACCTCGGTCTTTTACGGCGTCCGCGCCGCCTGCAAACATCTTGGCGACGGCAGCCGGATCATCAATACATCATCCATGGCCGGCCAGGATCCCTTCCCCGGCAGCGGCCATTATAGCGCAGCCAAGGCCGGCGTGCTGATGCTGACCAAGACGCTCGCCCATGAACTTGGCCCCAAGACCCGGGTCAATGCGATCCTGCCCGGCTTTGTTCCGACCGACACGGTCAAAAAAGCGCTGAGCATGACCGATGAGGATTTCGTCGGTTTTGAAGATACTCTGGGCCTGCCCGCCGGCCGGCTGGGCACGCCGCAGGACATTGGCGCGCTGACGCTCTATCTCGCGGCGCCCGCGTCCGAATGGGTGACCGGACAATGTATCCGGATTGCTGGCACGCCATAGGCGCAAATGCCAGAGCATCCGGCCTCAGGCAGATCTGAGGCCGGATGGCATTGCAGCTTTACGATGCGGTCGCTCTGAGCATCCAGGCAGATTTTTCGTGCAGCGTCACCCGCGGTGCAACGATGTCTGCCGTGGCATCGTCACCGACTTCTTCGGCAATGCGCAACACATCACGAGCGGTTTTGGCGACCTGCTCATGGCCTTTGGCCAAGGTTTGCACCATTTCCTTCCAGTCGGGCTTGCCACTCTCTTCTGCCACATCCGACAGCTCGGCCATCTCGGCATAAGATGATGGCGCAAAATGTCCAAGCGCTCTGATCCGTTCGGCCAGTTCATCCACCGCCGTCCACATTTCGGTATATTGTTCCATGAACTGGACGTGGAGCTGCTGGAAATGCGGACCTTCGACGTTCCAGTGATAGCCATGGGTCTTGAGGTAAAGCGTATAGGTATTGGCCAGCAACTGCCGGACACCCTGCGCCGACTTCTGGCGGTTTTCTTCACTGATACCGATATTAATTTCCATGATATTGTCCTTAAAGTTGCGCTTTGAACAGAGCAGCTAGAGTGGGAATCCAGCAGCCGATCAAAATCAGAAAAATGGCCATTCCATATGTGTCTTGAAATAGGAATATATGGCACGCGCGCCCTCGCTTCAAGGTCGCGCATATTCAAATAGTTGCGAAAATCGGCGCTGCGGAAGGATCAGTCGGGCCCCGAAGCGACAGCCATCGAGCAGCGATCATCGCGGTCCGAGTGCGCGGCCGGTACGCGAGAAATCGGCGCCAAGGCAACCGCCCCTATCTCGCTGCCAGCGACTATGTTAGTTGCGGTTCAGGGTCGCTGATTGGGAGACAGCGAAAATGACGGAAATAGTTGATGAAGCCAAACTCGAAGCCCTGGCAGGGAAAGTCATTGGCGATGTGGCGAGCGCGCTGAGCCTGTTGATGTCCTATATTGGCGACCAGTCCGGCGTCTATGACGCGCTGGATGGCGCGGGCGCCTTGACGGTCGATGAGCTGGCCACAAAAACCGGCCTCAATCCCAAATATCTGCTGCAATGGCTCGGGTCAAATGCCGCCGCCGGCTATGTCACCCATCACGCCGACGACGCGCGCTTTTCGCTGTCGCCCGAACAGGCATTGATCTTCGCCAGAGAAGGCCAGCCCGCCTGTATGCAGGGATTTTTCCAGGCGGTGGTTTCGCAATATGAAACCCACGAAAAAGCGGTCGAGACGTTCAAGTCCGGCGCAGGGCGGCCCTGGGGAGATCATAGCGACTGCTGCTTCTGCGGCACCGACCGTTTCTTCCGCCCCGGCTATGCCGCCAATCTGATCGACAATTGGATCCCCGCGCTTGACGGCGTCGAGGCCAAGCTCAAAGCCGGAGCAAAAGTCGCCGACATCGGCTGTGGTCATGGCTCCTCGACATTGTTGATGGCCGAGGCCTATCCCAATTCGACGATCATCGGCATTGATTTCCATGCGCCCTCGATTGACGAAGCCCGCGGCAAAGCCAAGCAGGCCGGGCTCAATAATGTCGAATTTCAAGTGGCCAGCGCGCAGGATTTTGACGGTGCCGATTTCGACTTCGCCTGCATTTTCGACGCGCTGCACGATATGGGCGATCCGGTGGGTGCCGCCGCTCATATCAAGCAGGCGCTGGGGATCGACGGCACGTTCATGCTGGTTGAACCGCTCGCCGGAGACCGGATGAGCGAAAACCTCCATCCGCTGGGTCAGATATATTATGCCTTCTCGACAACGGTTTGCACACCGACCTCGCTGGCGCAGGACGTCGGTTTAGGACTGGGCGCGCAAGCCGGCCAGAAACGGCTCACCGAAGTGCTCCACGAGGCCGGCTTCGCAAATGTCAGCCGCGCCGCCGAAACGCCAACCAATATGGTGCTGGAAGTGACGGCCTGATGAATCTGCTGAAAGTTCGACCAGGAGACCAAGCTGGCAGCCACGTATGAAAAAGGCTCCAGACACGGTCTGGAGCCTTTTTCAATTATGATTTGGTCGGCCTAGCCTACAACGATCATCACCAATGATGTGGCGATCAGAGCTGGCGTTTCGATACCGTCAATCTCGACCACCACATTATAGGTCAGCAACCAGCGGCCGGGCTGTTTCTCAACCGCGTCGATCAACGTGTGACGTCCACGGACCTTCGATCCGGCACGGACCGGATTGAGGAAGCGGACTTTGTCGAAGCCATAGTTGATCCCCATGACCGTGCCTTCGAGGCCGAGCGTCGTGCCGTAAGACAATTTGGGCAACAAGGAGAGAGTCAGCAAGCCATGGGCGATAGTGCCGCCAAATGGGGTTTTGGCTGCAGCTTCCTCGTCAATATGGATGAACTGATGATCTTCGGTGCAATCGGCAAATGTGTTGATCCGGTCCTGGCCGACTTCAACCCATTCCGACACGCCGACTTCCTTGCCTTTCCAGGATTCGAGTTCACTTGCTTTGATTACTGGCATATTATTTCTCCTATATTCCTGAGATCATAAACACCGTTCGTCCTGAGCCTGTCGAAGGACAGTGCCGCAGAGACTGGCTTCGACAAGCTCAGCCCGAACGGGATTGAGATAATTTCTTTTAACCCTTCATTGTTTCCTGCATGCGGCGGAAGAATTTGGCACCCTGGCCACCGCCATTGGCATATTCCTGTGCGCCGGCTGGATCGATGATCTGATCGAAGTTCGCGGCGATGCTTTCGGCGCTGCGGTCCGCTTCGGACAACCAGACGCCTTCGGTTTCGACGATTTTCGCTGCGGCATAGCCACCGGCACCCGCGGTCAATATAGTCTTCGATGGCGCGCCATCGCTGCACAGATAGACCACGGCAGGCGTAACCGCTTCCGGAACCAGCAATTTCAGCGCTTCTTCCGGCATCAGATCTTCGGTCATCCGGGTCGCGGCGACCGGCGAGATCGCATTGGTGTGAATACCCTTGCCAGCGCCTTCGAGATGCAATGTGTTCATCAGACCGATCAGTGCCAGCTTGGCTGCGCCATAATTGGCCTGACCAAAATTGCCGTAAAGCCCACTCGAGCTGGTCGTCATCACGATCCGGCCATATTGGCGCTCGCGCATATGGTTCCACACCGCCTTGGTGCAATTGACGCTGCCCATCAGATGGACGTCCATGACGAAGTTAAAATCGGCCAGTTCCATCTTGTGGAAGGTCTTGTCGCGCAAAACGCCGGCATTGTTGACGAGAATATCGACATGACCCCATTTTGCGATCGCATCGGCGACCATCTTCTCGACTGCGTCATAATCCGTCACGCTGCACCCAGCGGCCATCGCTTCGCCGCCAGCCGCTTCAATTTCAGCAACCACTTGCTCGGCCACGGTTGCGGTCCCGCCGGTACCGTCGCGCGCGCCGCCAAAATCATTGACGACAACTTTCACACCGCGCCGTGCGAGTTCCAGTGCATGCTGTTTACCGAGACCCGCGCCGGCGCCGGTGACGATCGCGACGCGGTCGTTAAATTCTACTGTGCTCATGACAAAATCCTCTTTTTAACCGAATGATTAACGAGAGCGATGCGCAATCCAGCTGACCGAGTCAAGCCGCAAGCCAGCTATTTTTTAACAGCTTTTCTGCGGACCCCGCCAGCCGTAGCGGCAGAAGCGGAGACGCGTTTTTTCGGCGCCTTCGTGGTCTTCGCCTTTTTCGTCTTCATGCGTCGCGTTGCTGCCGTTTTCGCTTTGGTCGCAGCGGCCATCAGGTCGGCAAAGCTGCGCGAAATGCAGGTCGCGTAAAATTCCGGGTCCGGCATGATATTGCGGTCAGCAAGAAAGGTCAGGATGACATTGCCATTATAGCTGGTGACGACATGGAATAGTCCCTGGCCTTCGGCCAATATGCCCATGCCGAAGCTTTTCACCAGTTCGGCGCCCGCGAAATACATCGGCACCATCGGTCCCGGCACATTGGTGACGACGCTGTTCACCGCCGGATTAAGCCGTTCCACCAATCCTGCGCGCACCATCATCTTGGTGCCTGCCGCGGTCAATCCCGCCGGCATCGCACCAGACAATTCCATCAGCGTCTTTGCCCCCATCGCCTGAGTCATGGCCTTGGACCGCTGGGTCTCCGCCATGATGAACTGCAACCGCTCACCGGCATCTTCGAGATGTGTGCCGACGCCGACCTGCATCATCGTCACCTGATTGCCAGCCGAATCCTTGTCATCATCCGATCGGACGGACACTGGCGCGCCAATTTTCAAAGTGGTGTCGGGCAGGTCGTCCTTGGCTTTCAAATAGCCGCGCATCGCGCCACTCACAGTGGCAATCATCACATCATTCACGGTCGCGCCGGGAAAGGCTTCACGCATTTTCTTGATATCGCTGAGCGCAAATTCACGGCCATCGAAAACCCGATGCGGGCTGAGTTTCTTGTTGAAGCGGGTCTTTGGAATGCTGGTTTTGGCATCATCGCGCTGGACAAATTCGCGGCGCACATCGAGCAACCGCTTGGGCATCGGGATCAGCTTCTGGAGATTTTGCAATCCGCGGACCGGGTTGGCAATATTGTTAAATTGCGCCTTGGCCAGAAGACCAATCGGATTCGGGTCCGATTCCGGTTCAAACGCCATATCAAATTTACGCGGCTTCATCTTGGCATCCAGATCATGCAGCGCGAGCGTCATCTGCAGTCCCGACTGGCCGTCGATTGCGGCATGATGCATTTTGTGGAGCATCGCAAAACTGCCCTTGGGCACGCCTTCGACATTATCCAGACCTTCAATGACGGTATATTCCCACAGCGGCTTGTTCATATCCATCGGCCGCGCATAGATACGCGCCGCCTGAATACACAATTGCCGCCAATCGCCCGGTTTCGGCAAGGCGATGTGACGGACATGAAACTCAATATCGAAATTCGCGTCATCGACCCAATAGGGATGATCCAGGTCGAGCGGCACCCGCACCAGCTTTTGGCGGAAGATCCGCGCGCCATCGAGGCGGCCCTCGATATATCTTAATATGTCTTTGAACCCGACCGCGCCGCCCGGCGCGGTAGACGGATCATAAATCAGCAGCTGACCAATATGCATCGGCGTATTCGCCGTCTCAGTATAGGCAAACATCGCATCAAGTGCGCTCAACTGCTTCATAATATAAACCCTCTCCAGAATCGTCCTGACAATAGCATAATGGAGATCGGAGAAAGAAGCGAATCAGTTAAAGAAAATGCTCGATTTCCAGCGCGTCGAAAATCGGAAGATCAATTTGTCCAAGAGCTGAAAATTCCAGTGTATCGGGGAAAGCACAATTTTGTCACTCATTTGGGTATAGCGATTGCCGCCAGACAGGCAAAGGCCTATAGGCTGTCCATGTCCTCCTGCGATACATGTGTAGTCCGCAATCGAGCGATTTGCTCAGTGCTGGAATCTAGCGAGCTTCATGCGCTCAGTAGCATTGGGCGCTCGATCAAATTGAGCAAGGGTCAAACCTTCGTTTGGGAAGGCGATGATTCGCTGATGGTTGCCAATATCATCGAGGGCGTATTCAAGCTGACATCCTCTCTCGATGACGGCCGGGAACAGATTATCGGCGTTGCATTCCCATCGGATTTTGTTGGCCGGCCCTTTGGCACCAAATCCGCTTATTCGGTCACTGCCCTCTCGGATGCCAAACTCTGCGTCTTCTCGCGGAGAGATTTTGATAGCTTCGCCCGGACTCATCCGGAACTGGAGCATAAGCTTCTCCAGAAAACCCTGGAAGAACTTGATCGTGCCCGGCGCTGGATGTTGCTGCTCGGCCGCAAAACCGCACCCGAGCGGCTTGCTTCCTTCTTGCTCGAAATTTCAGAAAAGCTGGGTGGCTCGAGTTGTGATGCCATAGGCAAGCCATTGCATGCGTTTGAATTGCCCTTTGGCCGACAGCAAATCGCCGACATTCTGGGACTCACCATAGAAACGGTAAGCCGGCAGATGACCCAGTTTAAAAAACAGCAGCTCATCGAATTGCCGAACCGCACTCATGTCCGCATTTGCGATGCCGCAAAACTGAATGACCTGGCGCAAGCCGCTGCCTAATTCTGACAAACTCCCTGTTTTTGATCCAGATCAAAGAAGCGGTTTCTAGGTTGGTTTAGCCCATCCCTGTTGAGGCGGAATTCATGCCGCCTTAAACGGGGAAGGACACCATGGATCATATACTTATGAAGGCTGGCGGCTGGCTGGCATTGGCGTTTATTGCATTTGCGGCAATGGTTTTGGCTGTCGACGGCGGCTTTGCCGTACATATGGCGATCATCATGATCGCTTGTTTCATCGCCCTTTGGGTGACGGTGAGCAAAGCAGATTATCAAGCGATTGGCCGAGGCATTATCAAAGCGCCGGCCGACGAAGGACTATATGATGATGACCCGATCCGATGGGGCATAATTGCGACGATATTCTGGGGCATGGCGGGCTTTGCCGTCGGCCTGTATATCGCGCTGCAACTCGCCTTTCCGGTGCTCAATCTGGGCTTGGAATATACCACTTTCGGGCGTCTTCGCCCGCTCCACACATCTGCCGTCATTTTTGCTTTTGGAGGCAATGCGCTTATCGCGACGAGTTTTTACATCGTCCAGCGCACTTGCAGGGCGAGGTTGGCCTTCCCCGGCCTCGCCCGCTTTGTTTTCTGGGGCTACCAGCTGTTCATCGTGCTGGCGGCCACCGGTTATTTGCTCGGCGTCACCCAATCCAAGGAATATGCCGAGCCGGAATGGTATATCGACATCTGGCTGACCATCGTCTGGGTGAGCTATGCTGCGGTATTCATTGGCACGCTGGTCAAACGCTCCGAGCCACATATCTATGTTGCCAACTGGTTTTTCCTGGCGTTCATCCTGACCGTGGCGATGCTGCATCTGGTCAATGGTCTCGCCATGCCGGTCAGCTTGCTCGGCGCGAAGAGCTATAGCGCCTTTGCCGGCGTTCAGGATGCGCTGACCCAATGGTGGTATGGCCATAATGCCGTCGGGTTTTTCCTGACCGCGGGCTTCCTCGGGATGATGTATTATTTCGTACCGAAACAGGCAGAGCGGCCGGTCTATAGCTATCGCTTGTCGATCATCCACTTCTGGTCTCTGATCTTCTTATATATCTGGGCCGGACCGCATCATCTTCATTACACGGCGCTGCCAGACTGGGCGCAGACGCTCGGCATGGTCTTCTCGATCGTGCTGTGGATGCCAAGCTGGGGCGGGATGATTAATGGTCTGATGACGCTCAACGGCGCGTGGGAGAAAATCCGCACCGATCCGATCATCCGGATGATGGTGCTGAGCCTTGCCTTCTACGGCATGAGCACGTTCGAAGGCCCCATGATGTCGATCAAGGCCGTGAACAGCCTGTCCCATTATACCGACTGGACCATTGGTCATGTACATAGTGGTGCACTCGGCTGGAATGGCATGATCACCTTTGCCGCCATTTACTTCCTGGTCCCGCGTCTGTGGGGCAAGCAGCGCCTGTACAGCCTGCGCATGATCAACTGGCACTTCTGGCTCGCGACCCTCGGCATCGTCCTTTACGCCGCCGCAATGTGGGTTGCTGGTATCATGCAGGGCCTGATGTGGCGCGAATATGGCGATGATGGATATCTCGTCTATTCGTTCAGCGAAGTCGTCTCGGCGATGCTCCCGATGTATCTGATCCGCGCCGCGGGCGGCCTGCTCTATCTCGCCGGCGCCGTGGTCATGGTCTACAATATATGGATGACCATTGCGGGCAAACAGCGCGATGAAAAACCGATGACAGAAACGCCGCATGACCCTGAAACCGACAAACCGCTGGTGAATCAACCCACCGCAGTTCCAGCAGAGTAGAGGAGGCAGGACGATGTCAAATTTTGCTCAGAAACATAAGAAACTCGAACGCAACGTCACTCTGCTCGCGGTCTGCTCGCTGGTTGTCGTGATCATCGGCGGGATTGTCGAAATTGCGCCCTTATTCTGGATCGACAATACGGTAGAGGAAGTCGAGGGCGTGCGGCCTTACACACCGCTCGAACTGGCCGGCCGCAACATCTACATCCGCGAAGGTTGCTATACGTGCCACAGTCAGATGATCCGTCCGTTCCGCGATGAAGTCGAGCGCTATGGCCATTATTCACTCGCCGCAGAATCGATGTATGACCATCCGTTCCAGTGGGGCTCCAAGAGAACCGGGCCAGATCTCGCCCGGGTCGGTGGACGCTATTCGGATGAATGGCATGTCCAGCATCTGACCGATCCCCGCAGTGTTGTGCCGGAATCGATCATGCCGCCATATGCATTCCTGGCGGAAAAGGAACTGAAGGCCGGGGATATGAGCAAGCATCTGCGCGCACTCTATCGTCTCGGGGTTCCCTACACCGAAGAGTCGATGGAAAAGGCCAATGAGGATCTGCGGACACAGGCTGACCCGATGGCAAGTTCGACTGATCTCGAAGCGCGCTATCCCAAAGCACAGGTTCGCGATTTTGACGGCGATCCGAACAGGCTCACCGAGATGGATGCACTCGTCGCCTATCTCCAGATGATCGGCACGTTGGTCGACTTTGAGGCGGGCGAAGCACAGGAGCAACCGCGATGAACTATGAAGCGATGCGCCACTTCGCCGACAGTTGGGGGCTGATGTTCATGGCCTTCTTGTGGATAGCTTTCACCCTCTGGACTTTCCGACCCGGTGCCAGAGGCCATCATGATGATGCGGCAAACATGATTTTTGACGATCCCGGCAAAGGGGACAAGCAAGATGTCTGACAAAAAATATATTGATCAAGCCACCGGCACCGAAACCGTTGGACACGAATGGGATGGTATCGAGGAGCTCGACACGCCGATGCCGCGCTGGTGGGTGTGGACCTTTTATGCGACGATCATCTGGGCCATTGGCTATGTCATTCTTTACCCGGCAATACCGCTGGTGAACAGCGCCACCGAAGGCCTGCTCGGTTGGACGAGCCGTGGTGAATATGCCAAAGAAGTGACCGCGCGTGAACAGCAGCTCGCGCCGATCCGGGCCGCGATGGTCAATAGCGACATCAACAGTGTCGCAACCAATCCGGAGCTGCGGACACAGGCGATCAACGGCGGCGCATCGGCGTTCAAAGTGCATTGCGTGCAATGTCATGGCTCCGGTGCCGCCGGTTTCGCGGGCTATCCCAATTTGAACGATGATGACTGGCTGTGGGGCGGGGATCTTGAAGCGATTGAATATACGCTGGTCCACGGCATCCGTCAGCCCGATCATGACGAGACCCGCTTTTCACAAATGCCGGCTTTTGGCAGAGACGGTATATTGCAGAGCAATGAAATTCAGGATCTCGTCTCCCACGTGCGGACCATTTCCGGTGATGAAACGCCCAGCGCGGCATCCCAGCGCGGATCGGTTCTTTACGAAGCCAATTGCGCGATCTGTCACGGGCCCAATGGCACTGGCGACCGCTTGCAGGGCGCGCCCAATCTGACCGACCGGATCGCTCTTTACGGCCGTGACCGGGCCTCTCTGACCGAAACGATCACCAACAGCCGCTATGGTGTGATGCCGCGCTGGGGACAGCGACTGGACCCAGCAACCATTCGTATGTTATCGATCTATGTCCATTCGTTAGGCGGCGGAGAAACCGCACCACAGCCGGAACAGACGGCAGAGGCAGGCGAAAGCGATGACCAGTCCTAACCAAATAGCCGATCCTGAAATCAAGCTCTACGAAGCGCGCAAGTCTGTCCACCCCCAGCGGATAGATGGCAACTTCCGGCGGCTGAAATGGGCGATCATGATCGTAACCCTCGCGATCTACTATATCACCCCGTGGATTCGCTGGGATCGTGGACCCTATGCGCCCAATCAGGCGGTATTGGTCGATCTCGCAAACCGGCGTTTCTACATGTTCGGGATCGAAATCTGGCCGCATGAATTTTACTATGTCGCCGGGATGCTGGTGATGGCGGGTATCGGCCTGTTCCTCGTGACAACCGCAGTGGGCCGCGCCTGGTGCGGCTATGCCTGCCCGCAGACGGTCTGGACCGATTTGTTTCAGCATGTTGACCGGTTTGTCGACGGAGACCGCAATGCCCGCATGCGAATGGACAAGGCACCGTGGACCGCCAGCAAGACCGCGAAGCGATTGTTCAAATGGTCAATCTACCTGTTCATTGCGTTTTGGACCGGTGGTGCATGGATCATGTATTTCGCCGACGCACCGACATTAACCGTCGATTTCTGGACCGGTCAGGCAGCGTTCGTTGCCTATGCAACGGTCGCTGTTTTGACCGCGACAACCTTCATTTTCGGCGGTTTCATGCGCGAGCAGGTCTGTATCTATATGTGCCCCTGGCCACGCATTCAGGCGGCGATGATGGACGAGAAATCATTGCAGGTTACATATAAGGACTGGCGTGGAGAGACGCGAGCGAGCGTCAAGAAGGCCGAATCGAATCCTGGAGAGTTTGGTGACTGTATCGACTGTAACCAGTGCGTCGCGGTTTGCCCGACTGGCATCGATATTCGCGAAGGGCCACAAATCGGCTGCATCACCTGCGCGCTGTGCATTGATGCCTGCGACCGGGTGATGGAACAAGTTGGTCGCCCGCGCGGACTGATCGACTATATCACCGCTGATGATGCCGAAGCAGAAAGAGCCGGCGAAAAGACGCCTCCGGCCTGGAAGAATCTGGTACGCGTCCGTATTTTCATCTATTTTGGTGTATGGGCGGCGATTGGCCTGGCGATGCTGTTCGCGCTCGGCAACCGGACGCGATTGGATCTGGCGGTTCAGCATGATCGCAATCCGGTCTATGTCCAGCTGTCCAATGGCGACATCCGCAACACCTATACCGCCAAGATACGCAATATGGAAAATCGCCCGCGCGAAATCGACATTGCGATTGACGGTCTGCCCGGCGCTACCGTTTGGGAGGGTGGAACCACAAGGCCTCAAGCGCAGACAAACCTGCGCGTGCGCGTGTCACCCGACAGCGTCGCGAGGATACAGCTTTTCATTGTCGCGCCCGAAGCCGGCGCTGAACGCGACGAATTCACGATGACCGTGCAAGGGGTTGATGATGAAGCGCCGACCGACACCGAAGCCCTGTTTTTTGAACGCCCCAAAGGCTGATTGAGGATCATAAAATGAACCATGTCAAAAAGAAGATCACCGGCTTTCACGTCACATTGATGTTCGTCGCCTTTTTCGGGGTGATCATGGCGGTCAATTTCCTGATGGCAGGCCTCGCCCTTGGTTCTTTTAGCGGCACCGTGGTCGACAACAGCTATGTCGCGAGCCAGAAATATAATGAATGGCTCGAAGAAGGCCGAAAACAGGCGGCTTATGGCTGGACGGTGAGCGAGCCCAGCAGATCAGCAGATCGCCTGCAGATTTCGGTTCTCGGCTCCGAGGACGCACCCCTTTCCAATGCCAGGATCAACGCGCTTGCCGAGCATCCCGTCGGCCGCACCGAAGGCGTGAATCTGACGTTCGAGGAAACCGCACCCGGCCAATATCGCAGCAATGAGCAGCTTCCTGCTGGCCGATGGAAATTGAAAATCTCCATCGTGAAAGATCAACGGACCTTTGATCTGCGGAGCGAGGTCAAGTGAATGCATCGGTCGTTCTTGACAATCTAGATGCTGATGCAGCCTGCGCGGATAGCCGCTTTGCGGTCCCGACAATGCGCTGCGCCGGGTGCATCTCCAAAATTGAGCGCGGGCTGGTCGACATGCCCGGCGTGATCGCCGCGCGCGTCAATTTCTCGACCAAGCAAGTGGCCGTAACCCACACGCCCGAATTGACCGAAGACAAGCTCAAGGCCGCGATCGGCAGCCTCGGTTTTGATGCCCAGATATTGGCAGAAAATCCGCTATCCGAAGACCGTGGTGACACCAAAAGGCTGCTCCGCGCGCTGGCCGTCGCTGGCTTTGGCATGATGAACATCATGCTGCTTTCTGTCAGCGTCTGGTCGGGCGCGATGGGCGTTACCAAAGACCTGTTTCACTGGCTCTCTGCGCTGATCGCCATTCCCGTGATCGCATATTCGGGCCGCCCGTTTTTCGCGTCGGCAGCCATGGCATTACGCTATATGCGGACCAATATGGATGTACCGATCAGTGTCGGTATCATCCTCGCAACCGGGCTGAGCCTGTTTGAAACGGCGAACAGCGGCCCGCATGCCTATTTTGATGGTGTCGTCATGCTGATCTTCTTTCTGCTGGCTGGCCGGGTGCTCGACGGGATGATGCGCGACCGTGCCCGCGAAGGCATTTCTGCATTGCTGAAGCAGACCGCATCCGGCGCGATGATAGTTCAGTCTGATGGCACAAGCCGCTGGACGAAGGCGGGAGAAATTGAAGTCGGCATGGTGATGCAGGTGGCAGCAGGAGAGAATCTTGCTGCCGATGGTATCATCATTGAGGGTCGCAGCGGCTTTGATTTCTCCTTGCTGACCGGCGAAAGCGAACCGCAGTTGCGCGGTGAGGGCGATGAAGTGCTCGCTGGGACGATGAACCTCTCGACCCCCGTGCAGGTTCGCGTCACTGCCGCGGGTCAAGACACCAGTATTTCAGACATTGCCCGTCTGATGGATGAAGCCGGGCAGCATCGCTCCTTCCATGTCCGGGTCGCCGACCGGGCTGCGCGCTATTATGCACCCGCTGTCCATTGTCTCGCGCTGCTCGCCTTTGTCGGCTGGATACTGGCTGGGGCAGGATGGCATCAGGCCTTGCTGATTGCGGTCGCCGTGCTGATCATCACCTGTCCCTGTGCTCTGGGATTGGCAGTACCGGCCGCGCAGGTCGTCGCATCGGGCGCGCTCATGCGCAAAGGCGTGCTGATCAAAGATGGCAGCGCGCTGGAGCGGCTGGCCGAGGCAGATCGGGTGGTATTTGACAAAACCGGCACGCTGACCATGGGGCAAGCGGTTCCGGACAATCTCGACAGTCTCTCGGCCGAACAGAAATCGGTGGTGCTGGCGCTTGCCCAATCCAGCCGGCATCCCCTGAGCAAGGCGCTGACCAAAGCCTTGCGTCTGCAAAATATCACTCCGGTTAAAATTACCGCCATGTCCGAAATTCCCGGTGAAGGCATTTCCGGAGATTGGAGTGGGCAACCCGTCTCCCTGTCACGCGCGGAACAGGTCAGCGAAACACTCACCACGCAATTAACGATGGGCGACGCCACGCAGATCATCACTTTGACCGACGGGTTGCGGCCCAATGCGCATTCCGCGATAGTCATGCTCGATCAACTGGGCCTTCCAGCATCGATTCTCTCCGGCGACAATGTCCAGGCCGTTGCGACCATTTCACAGAAACTCGGGATTTTGGCGCAAGCCAACGCCCGTCCCGAGGACAAGGTTGCGGCGATCGACCGCTTGCGCGCGCAGGGACACAAGGTGTTGATGGTGGGCGACGGAATGAATGATGGCCCTGCGCTCGCTGCGGCCTATGTCTCCATCGCTCCCGGATCCGCCAGCGATGTCGGACAACAGGCCGCAGATGCAGTATTCACCAGCGATAGCCTGACACCAGTTGCACTCGCAGTGAAAGTCGCCCGGCGGACCATGCAGATTGTCAGGCAGAATTTTGGCTTGGCGATTGGTTATAATATTCTGGCCGTGCCGCTCGCGCTTGCCGGATTGGTCACGCCGCTTATCGCCGCCATCGCCATGTCGACTTCTTCCCTGATCGTCGTTGGCAATGCGCTGCGCCTCTATCGAGCAGCAAAATGAGCGGCCTCGCAATCCTTATCCCGGTCGCCCTCTTGATGGGGCTAGGCGGGTTGGGTTTTTTCTTTTGGGCGATGCGCAACAACCAGTTTGAAGATCTCGATGGCGCGGCACAGCGCGTGTTAATTGATGAAGAAGAGAGTGTGACAGATGATCCATAAGATAAGGCAATCTCGGTTGAGCCAGATGGGCGTAGCGTTGATCGCACTCGCGATGGCATCGATGCCCGCTGCAGCAGCATCCTCATCATCGATGCTCAGCGTGACCTTGTGCACCGCCGACGGTGAATCGCGGACAATTTCTATCCCGCTGGAACAGGAAAATGATGGCCGCGGAAGCGATTGCGCGCAACCTTGTCACGCCTGTCTTTCCCGTCACAAGTCATACGGGAAATCTGGGAAATCCTGAAAGTCTCTCGGTTGAGGGACTAAGGACCGGAGTCCTCCCCCCTAATGTCCCATCAACAAGGGCAATTTGCTCTTGAACAATTGTTCGCGCGTGACACCGCCCATCAGCGTTTCCCGCAATCGGGAATGGCCATAGGCACCCATGACGATGGCACCGGCATTTTTTTCCCGCGCAAATTCTTCGATCACTTTGGACACCTTACGCTTTTTCGCGCTTAGCTGATGCAGTTCCGATGTTATCCCGTGGCGGGACAGATAGGAGGACGCATCAAGTGGCGGAATCTCCGCGCCTTCGTCGATTGTCACGACAAATATTTCGCTCGCCAGCTTCAGCATCGGCAAACCAAAACGGATTGCGCACGAGGCTTCCTTGGATCCATTCCAGGCGGCCACAATGGGCTTGGTCGAATCAAATGTTGGACAGTCAACAGGGACGACCAAGGTCGCCGTATTGGCGTGAATCGCAACATCGCCAGCAATGGGTAGAGGATCACCATCCCGCGTCTTCTTGGCTGCGGTCTGGCTCACAATCAAGAGATCCGCCAAGCCACTCTGCTCTGCGAGAAGCGTCGCCGGATCGCCCAGTCCAATTTGCCAGCTCCACGGCACATCCTCCTGATTCAAACGGGCCTCGATCTTTTCCCGATGCGCCCGTTCCATATCCTGCCATTCGGAAAAATTTATATCGGCCATGAACTGCCCCGCCAGCGGTGAATAGGGCATCGGGGTGAAATGACTGGTGGGCTGGAGACAGGTTAAATGGGCTTCCTGAGCACGGGCAATATCCAGAGCCACCTGCAATCGCGACTCCATGCCGTTGTCATCGGCAATATGCAAAAGTATCGTCTTCATCGCTCTCTCCATCATTGATGGAGAATGACATGCCAGCCGCGTCAGTCCATTTCATTGATCTGGAACAAATTTGCCCTATGTGCAGATCGACGTGCCCCTTTGGCCATCGGGTAAATCATCCGATTAAGTGCAGAAATGTTCGGATGTTGCGATTATGAAGGTGCTGAGCAAAAGCGCAGCATCAAGAGCAGCGTGGATACGGTTGGGTCAAGCCGGCTTGCCGACCATCAACACATCGACCGGCGACCAGCCGAGCATTTCACTGGCACGGCTACCGATGGTTGCCATGACAAAACCCCCTCGCCCATGTGTTCCTAGGACAAGCAGATCAACATCGCCAGTGTCGAGCATATTGTGGACCGACTGGTGGAGATTGCCTTCGACAAGCTGCGGTGTCACGCGCGCCGCATCCTCCTCAGACAAGTCGATCTCAGTCATGAAATTATCCAGTTCTTTCTCGGCATCGGACAGCAACTCGGCCGCAACGCCATCAGATTTCAGCCAGGCTTCATAAGCCACATGATAGGCGTGCACGAGCTCGATTTTGGCGTTGGAAAAAAAATCGAGCGCGGTGCGAAGCGCGCGTGCCGAAAAATCGGAAAAATCAGTCGCCACCAAAATGGTTTGATAGTCGCCGCGCGGCCTTGTCTTGACAATGAGTACGGGTGCAGAGGCATGATGAACCAGATGATCAACCGCAGTGCCGAGAAAAAAGTCGGAAATATTATTGTGACGCGCCGCGCCAACAACGATCAGGTCACTCTCCAGTTGCAATGCTGTATCGGCAATGACCTTGGGCGCCGATCCGTAATTTATCGCCAAATTGCAACCTTCGGCATCTTCCCCATAGGTGCGCAGGAGCAGCGTTTCGATCTTCTCTATCTCCACTTCTTTCTTTTCGGGGCTGACAAATAATAGGGTGCGATCCGCTTTCCACATGTCAGCTAGCATCTTGGCGCGGGCGAACGGCCGGTCTGCTCTTGCCGTCAGATCAGTGGCGACTAAAATCTTCTTGGCCATCGAAATATACCTCCTATGAGTCCGTCTACCGAACCATATTTACTTGCATGGCGGAGCGGAAATTGTCTTTGATCTATGACAAGAAGATGGTTTTGGTTGATTTGATTCAGCGGTTCAAAGGCCAGAATTGCGGCCCGGATCGAGCCGGGCTCCCCTAGCGGACGTTGAACGTCAGATCACCCAAAGATCAAAATCTGGCCATCACATCTTAAGTATGAATCTTGCGCAATATTTCAAGATTAACGGCGCTAAACGATGCGACCAGCAGCGAAGAGCGGTTCACTTAGGTCTTTCCAAAGTCTGCAATGGCAGATTCAGGAGCTGCATATCACCTTGGTCTGGCGCCTGACAACCGCCCACCCACCTCACTCAAACAATCGATTGGTTGCGATCGTGTTAATCACGTTTTCATTTTTATCGCATAGACATTTTGCGAGGGCCCAAGCGCCTGCCGTCAGGAATCGATCCCAAGGACTATATGATGTTGGAACTACAGGACTTCACTCCAGTTAAAGATTCGATGATTTGGTCCTTGCTGGATCGATTCTATGTCAACCAAGGCCCAGACGCCTGGGATAATAAGCTGGTGCCGCAGGGTTCCACCGCCAATTGTTACATCGCCGATACCTATGCCGGAATAGTGAAAAGTTTCTTCCAGGACCTGATGGCACATGGGAAATTTGAGCCACCGATCATCATCGAATTGGGCGGCGGCAGTGGCCGGTTTGCGTGGCAATTTCTGAATCGATTGCTCAACTATCATTTCGCCGATGAGGACTGTCCCGCCTTCACCTATATGCTGACCGATGCGGCACAATCGAATATCGAACGCTGGGCGGAGAAGAAACGTTTCCAGCCGCTCATCGAGAATGGACTGCTTGAATTTGCTCAACTGCGCGTCGAACCTGAGCCCATTATCAAAACCAGCAACGGGGATATGACTCCCGCTGACATCGGAAACCGGCCGGTCATCATCATCGCCAACTATCTGTTTGATTGCATTCAATCCGACATGTTCCGGGTGAAAGAGCATGAGATCGAACGCGTTCTGGTCTCGGTTAAAACCGACAAGAATGATTTCCTCCAGAAACCGATCAATGGTTTTGAAGGGATTACCGAGACGTTCAACTCGACACCGATCAGCGAAGCGCCAACCACCCATCCGTTGATCAACGAGATTATCGCGGACTATGCGAAGCTCGACGGCGATTTTCACTTCCCCGTTCCCGAGATCAGCTTCCGTTTTCTCGAAAGTTTCCTCGATCGGTCTGCGCCGGCGATGCTTTTGGCGGGTGACTTGGCTTATTCGGATCCGGATGACTTCAATCTGGGAAGCCCATTCATTTTTGACAGCTATCTGGCACATTATACAAATTTCCACATGTTCGCCGAATTGTTCCGCAAACATGGCGGAACCACCCAATTTCAACGCCAGACCGACGTCAACTTCTGCTGTGGCGCTTTCATGTTACCCGGAAAAGCGTCTGAATCTGTTACAATTCCGCTCAAAGAAACCCGCCGATCGGCCGACGCCTATCTCAAAGAATTCAATCCCTATGATGCGCACGAGCTGTCAGACATGATCCATGAATGCGATGGCGACGTCAGCATCAGACAGGTCCAGGCGTGGCTGAGATTCTCGAAATTTGACCCTGTCGTCGCAAATGCCTGTTTGCCAATCTTGTTTGAACATTTGGAGCAAGGCGAAGAAGAGGTCGACAAACAGCAACTCTATGAAGCCTATCTGGAATCCTATCAGGCCTTTTTCCCGGATGGCGGACCAGTGACGATTGATTGCGGCATCACTCATCTCTTCCTGGACATGGGTTATAATGAAGAGGCGTTACAGCTTATCGAATCATCGACTCTGGAATTTGGCGCAAACCCCCAGCGGCTGTTCGTTCGCGCGCTGGCCCTGCTGCGTTTTGATCGCCGCGACGAAGCAAAACAACAACTCGCCGATGCGCTCAAGCTCGAGCCAGGCTATGGACCGGCCTTACGCTTGCACGCCGAGCAGTTTGAAAAGAAAAAGCCCCAGAGCAAAATCCCGTTCCAACATCTCAGAGTGCCGTTTGGCGATAAAAAAGTCGTCGAAAAGAGCACCAAGATATTCAACAAGACGGGTGTCGCAGTCATCGATCAGATGATTAGTCCGCAACTGGTGAGTGACTTGCGGACCGCTTTTTACGAACGGGTCGATAATTGGCAGAACACCAATTTGGGGAAACCCAATAATGTCGGCGACAAACGTTTCACGGTGCCGATCAGAATGCAGCCGCCGTTTAACGATCCTGCGGTCTATGCCAATCCCGCGCTGATTTCGATGTTGACCCATGCGATGGGGCAACGTCCGATATTGAATGCCTTTGGCGTGGTCGTAACCGAAGAAGGCGCGCGGATGCAGCACGTCCATCGCGAACATCCGTTATTATTCTCGACCGAAGAAGCCAATGCAAATGTTCCGACCTATGCGGTAACGGTGCTGGTGCCGCTCATCGATCTCGACGAAGAAAGCGGTGGAACCCAATTTTGGGAAGGGACGCATAAAACCACCAATAATGATGCGCTGAAACAAAATTCATCAACCATCTATACGCCTGCGGGAAGCTCTCTGACCTTTGACTATCGTCTGTTCCACGGCGGCATGCCGTGCGCGGCGACCCATAAGCGGCCATTGCTCTATTATTCCTATTCGCTGCCATGGTTTGTCGATACGCTGGCCTTTCAGTCGCATGCGGCTCTTGGGATCACGGAAGCCGAGCTGATGACAATTCCTGAAGAGCATCGCGATTTGTTCAAATTTGCCAAACGCATCACCGACTAGGTCGGATTGATCTGAAGTCCGTTGTACCCGGGCGACACCCGAGAACCGTCCAGAACTGTCGAAAAAATTTACAATATCGGTCGGCCGAAAATATCCGGAAGGCCCCGTTAACCATTGGAGGAAAGAGTACAGCAAGGTTTCTCGCTATATGGCACATTCATTGCTTCATCATAAATTATTAGTGCGTGCAATTTGTGAGGCAGCCGAAAAATCAGAGGGGCTTGAGATAATGGATTATCAAAAACTAACCAAAAAAGCGGTTTTGGGGGCAGCATTTGCTGTCGGTGCCGCAGGTACTGCTGGCAGTGCGCAGGCAGCGGTCGGCGTATCGGATTCAGTTGCTAGTTCAGATCGTTTCGACAGTTCAACCAGCTATGCGGCGCTCTATTCTCTGAATTTGACCGCAGAAGCGAAAAAAGGCTCCAAAAAGGGCTCCAAGAAGGGGTCTAAAAAAGGTACAACGACGACAACCACAAGCGGCGGCTATTACGGCTCGTCGGGCGTGTCGACCAGCACCGGTGGTGACGCCAAAAAGGGCTCCAAAAAAGGCTCCAAAAAGGGTTCAAAGAAGGGCACGTCTACCAGCACAAGCACTGGCGGCTATACCTCCACAGGCTCAACCGGCAGCTCGACTTCAAGCGGTTCAACCGGCGGTTCCACTTCAACCGGATCTACAGGGTCCACCGGCAGCTCGACTTCCACAGGCGGTTCGACAAGCTCGACCTCAACCGGCGGCTCGACCTCAACCGGTTCGACGTCCACAGGCTCGACGTCCACTGGTTCAACCTCGACGGGCTCGACCTCGACGGGTTCAACCTCGACTGGAGGTTCCTCAGGTGGGTCATCAGGCGGAACACCGGTTCCGGCTCCTGGAGCTATTCTGCTCTTCGGTTTGGGCGCAGCAGGTCTGGCAGCTGGCCGGCGCATCGCAAAACGCAAAAAGGCGGACTAGAAACTTTTATTCAAGGTTTAGCAGCTATCATCAAGGGCCAAGCGATTGCTTGGCCCTTTTTTTGTGACTGAAAGCCAGATTTATGAAAACAAACGCAAAGCACAGGCGCTTTTTTTCTCCTACGTCATTTCTATTATGTGTCGCATCGCTGACGCTATCTGCTTGCGCTGATTCGCCCAGCGCATCCAATTTGGAGCAGGCACAAAAAGCCTTTGGCCAGCATGAATTTTATGAAGCGCGCATTCATCTTTTGAATGTGCTCGAGTCCGATCCACAAAACCTGCAAGCCTTTCTCCTTCACGCCCGCGTGATGCTGGAACTAGGCGATGGCATTGCCGCAGAAAATTCACTAAAAAAACTGACCGAAGCGGAGCTGAGCGCTGCTGATAAAGCTGCGTTGATGGCCCATAGCCTGATCCTGCAGGGGAAAGCCGATCGAGCTATAGAATCGTTGGAAAACGTCAAACAGATAGATCGAGATGCATTAGTCTATCGCATGCTGCTATGGGCCCATCTGGAAGAGAATTCTCTCAATGACAATATGCCATTGCTCGACGAAGCACTAGAATTACACGATAATGATCCGGACATAAATGCGCTGGTCGGCCGTTTCGCGGTGAATCGCGGTGACTGGGATATCGCCGACAAAAGAGTGAATGCGGCATTGGCGGCAGACCCTAGAAATTACGAAGCACTGCTTCTTGCGGGTGAAATTGCAATCGATCAGGGTCAACTTGAGGAAGCACTGGACATCTATGAGCAAGCCGCCGCGCTATATCCGGTGCATGCTGTTCCGCTTGCAAATATCGCGGGCTTGAAGACCGATCTGGGCCATATCGACGATGCCGAAGTCACTGTTAATCAAGGCCTGAATACCCATCCGCGATATGACTATCTGAACTTTCAAAAGGCAAGAATAGAATATTTGAGAGGAAATTATCGCGACGCCAATAGCGCGCTTGAAAAAATGCGGTTGAATATGAGCCATTATCCCCCCGCGCTCATTCTCTCTGGGAAAATTGCCGCAAAATTGGGAAATAATGCATTTGCTGTTTCCCAGCTAACCCGGGCCAAGGCCGATGACCGATATGTGGCGGAAGCAGATCAGGCTTTGCAAGATATCGCCCGGACTGAGTGATCTCAGCGACGGAATGACAGGTCAAAAGATCCAAGCAAAATCGCCACGATCAACTAGCCTTGCTCATGGCCATAGCTTTTCAGAAAAACATCCACCGCACTTCTGACCCGTTTTTCCGCTTTGGGGTCCGGAATCCGGTCTTCGGAGATATTGGCACCAAAGCGCCGTTCGAGATCGGATAGTCCTTTGATCATCCCGGCAAGATGCTCCGCTGCCTGCTCGGTATCGTCAATTTGCAGTTCGCCATCTGCCACGGCTTGATCAAGCAGCTTCGCCAGAACCTTGTGCAAACGCCGCGGACCCGAATTGAGAAACAATATCCCGATTTTCGGATTATGTTCCACTTCCACCGCAAGATGCCGTTCAAACCGGACCATTTCGCTGCGCCAGAGAAATGCCACCATTTGCATGCCGAAACGGTAAAGCCGATCGCCAATATCGCCACCGGACAACGCCTCCGTCCCTAATGTTACCTGAATATTCGCACATTCATTCTCTACCGCTGCAGCGAACAGGTCTTCCTTGGTTTTAAAGCGACTATATACGGTGACTTTGGAAACACCGGCCCGCGCCGCGATCGATTCGATACTCGAGTGGGCAAAGCCTATATTGAAAAATTCATATCGGGCAGCGTCCATGATGACAGCGCTTTTATTTGTATCGACCGGTCGGCCGACGGGTTTATTGCTACATCCCATGATTTTTTTCTGGCATTAATGAACGGTTCCGTATAATTAAACGAGCACGTTCATTATGTGCTTTATTGTCATGACGTTCAACTCAAATCGCAAAAGGCTGCATGCAGATGACATGGATCGCGATCAGGATGCTAACCGGCGACCGACAGAAGTTTTTCGGCCTGCTTTTCGGAGTCGCATTCTCGACCTTGCTCATCTCCCAGCAGCTCACCATCTTCATCAATCTGCTCGAGCGCGGGGCGACGGCGGTCTATAATATACCAACAGCAGATATCTGGGTGATGGATCCGGTCAGCCGCACACCCGATGTGGCCTTACCGATGCCCTCGACTGCGCTGGACAAGGTCCGGTCGGTCAACGGTGTCGAGTGGGCCTCACCCCTGCTGCGCTCCGGGGCAACGATCAGAACGCCCGAAGGCGACCTCGAGGGCGTCACGGTGGTTGGTGTGGACGACGCGACGCTGATCGGCCTACCGAAAACCTTTATCGCGGGCCACCGGGAAGTCCTTTATGAGCCAGACTCGGTAGTTATCGACAGCTCGGGTGCAGCAAAATTATTCCCGCCGGGCTTTGATCCCATCGGTGTCCGTCTGGAACTCAACGATCGGCGCGCTGTCATCCGGGGCATTGTTGACGTTGATCCCAGTTTCACCAGCCAGGTCATTCTCTACACGCGCTATTCCAATGCGCTCGCCTACGTCCCGGGGACGCGCAACCGCATGACCTTCATTCTTGCGAATGCATCCGACGGATTGACCGCCAAGCAAGTTGGCGAACGGATCACGGATGCCACCGGATTAAAGGCCCGGACCCGCGACGAATTCGCCCGCGATGGCATTGACTTTATCGTCGAGAATACCGGTATTCCGATCAATTTCGGTATCACTGTTGCGCTTGGCTTCGTTGTCGGTGTGGCGATTGTCGGACTGACGTTCAGCCTCTTCATCCGTGACAATATCAAGCAATTCGGAGCGCTCAAAGCAATTGGGGTCACCAATGCCAAAATCCGCCTGATGGTCGCCGCACAAGCGTTGCTGGTCGGATTGGTCGGCTATGGCATCGGGATTTTGCTTGCCGCAATCTTCATCGCGCTGGGCAGTATCAACAGCCCCGATTTCAAAGGCTTTTACACGCCATGGGAGATTCCCGTTCTGACCGCCTTTGTGGTGCTTACAATGATCATGATCACCGGCTGGCTCGCCTTGCGCAGTGTGCTGAAAATGGAGCCTGCCGAGGTGTTTCGATGAGCGATCTGAAAACAGCGATCACGCTGCACAAAATCGTCAAGGAATTCAGCACCGGCAGTCAGACGATCCGGGTTTTACATGGTATTGACGCTGAAATTCAGTCGGGTGAACTGACTTATCTGGTGGGTGAATCCGGATCTGGAAAAACCACGATGATTTCGATCATCGCGGGCATATTATATCCGACATCCGGCTCCGTCTCGGTTTTCGGGCAAGATATTTATAGCCTTTCCGATGATGATCTCGTGCGGTTCCGGCTTCAAAATATCGGCTTTATTTTCCAGCAATATAATCTGATCCCGACTTTGACCGCTGCGGAAAATGCCGCGGTCCCATTGGTTGCAGCAGGAATGGGACGCGACCAAGCGGTCAAAAAGGGTGAGGCGATGCTCGACAATCTGAATATCGCGGATCAAGCCAGAAAACTGCCGCGTCAATTGTCCGGCGGCCAGCAGCAGCGTGTCGCAATTGCCAGAGCGCTGGTTCATGAGCCCCGCCTGGTGGTCTGCGATGAACCGACAGCTGCGCTGGATGCTAAATCCGGCCGACGCGTTATGGACCTCCTCCGGGAAGTTGCTCTCGCTGCCGATCGGACAGTGATCATCGTGACTCATGACAATCGCATTTTCGACCTCGCTGATCGTATTCTCATGATGGAGGATGGACGGATCACGCATGATGGCAAGACCCTGCCCGACCATTGAAGGCAGCAAGATGAATAGAAGGAAATAATTGTGCTCAAATCAATCACGGAGCGATTACGCGGGGTCAGCTTTGTACGGACCATATTGCCGATCATGGCGATTATCGCGATCATCGTCACCGCCTTCATTGTATTGTCCGGACAACCCGATCGCAGCGAGGAAGAACCCGAGATCAGCCCGCCAAAAGCCACGGCCGCCTTTGGCAATGCTGACAGCGTGGCCGGCTCGGGCCTGGTCGAACCCTCTAGTGAAGTGATCGATATTGGCACCAGTTTGGCGGGGATTGTCACCAAGGTTTTCGTGGCACCGGGTGATCAAGTAAATGCTGGCGCGCCGCTGTTTCTTGTCGACGATCGCGCGATCCGGGCCCAGATTCAGGAAGCGACCGCGTCGATTGCCCGGGCAAAAGCCGCAAGGGATACGGCACGTGCGCTGCTCGCCACCGCACGTCAGCAATCCGCGCTATATTCCGGGATCGAAGACGAGCGGGCGGTTTCCAAGCAGGAAGTGATTGATCGCAGCGGCGCTGTCCGGACAGCCCGGGCGCAACTGGCGCAAGCCGAAGCAGAAATCCGCAGCGCGGATGCGGCACGCGCACGGGCGACTACCGACCTGAACCGGCTGACCGTGCGCGCTCCGATCACGGCAGAGATATTGTCCGTCAATATCCGGCCTGGCGAATATGCCAATCCCGGCGGACAGCAGGGCGGTGGCAGCGAACCCTATATGGAGATAGGCACCACCGATCCCCTGCATATTCGCATCGATATTGACGAGAATGAAATCGGCCGTGTGCAATTGGGCACGGACGCGGTGATCAGCCCGCGCGGAGAGGCGAATAGACGGATCCAAGCCCAATTTGTCCGCGCCGAACCCCTGGTCACGCCAAAGACGTCGCTGACCAATGCCGCAACCGAACGCGTCGATGTTCGGGTTTTACAGCTCATCTATCGGATACCGGCGGATCAGGGCCTGTTTGTCGGACAGCAAATCGACGCCTTCGTCCGCGCGAAAACAGGTGAAAATTTCTCAGCAGAACAAGCCGGTGACTCGCAATGACGCGGCATTTCCGGATGATATGTCTCGTCTCGGCTTCGCTGATCACGGCTGGCTGTTCAACTTTGACGACGGACTTGTCAGATCCCCATCTCAACCCCGCCCAGGTCACACCGCCAGGTGCTTATGCGCTGGCAGCTGATGTGGTTGCGGAAAATCGCGACAATCTCGATCTATTATTGCCAACAACAGACCCCGCCTTTCAATCGCTCCGTTCCGCAGCAGAAGCAGATGCCCCGACTCTCGCGATCGCACTGGCGCGGATAGATGCCGCAAAAGCGCAAGCCCGCCGGGCGGGTGCCAATCGCTTGCCGACCATTGGTATGGATGCCGGCGTTACGACCTCACGGACCAATCCTGCCGCCTTCGGGGGAAATTTGCCCGCGGGCATTAGCATCGATCGCAACCAGACGAGCTATGGCGGAAATATCACAGCCAATTGGGATGCCGATATTTTTGGCGGTTTGCGGGCTAGCGCTCGCGCTGCACAACTGCAGCTCAATGCTGCAACAGCAGATGCCGCTGCGGTTCGGCTGAGCCTGATCGCGGCAATTGCGGCCAATGTGGTCGATTGGCGCACCTTGCAAAATCGGGCGGCCGTGCTGGAAGAGGATCTCGCCGCCGCGCAAAATCTGACCCAGTTGACCGGCAGTCGCGCAAAGGCCGGCATCTCTCCCGGACTCGATCAAGTCCAGGCCGAGAGCCTTGTCGCCGATGTCCGATCGCGTTTGGCGGCCCTCCCGGGCGAACGTGCGATCCTGATTGGCAATCTCGTGACACTGACGGGCAGTGATGCCCAAACCGTCATCGCATCGCTGGCACCCAAAGCAACAACGGTGGCCCCCCCTCGCCCACCAGCCGCCGCGCCATCCGACCTGCTCCGCGCGCGACCTGATGTCGCGGCCGCTGAAGCCCGACTGGCCGCAGCAGATGCCAATATTGCCGCCGCCGCCGCGGAACGATATCCCAAGCTGACATTGTCTGGCGCCCTTGGCTTGCTGAGCTTTGCGCTGGGGGATCTGTTCAGCAGCGACGCGGTGATTGGCAGTCTCGGCACGACTATCGCGGGCCCGTTGATCGATTTTGGTCGGGTCGAAACGCAGATTGACGAAAGCAAGGCCAATGCCCGCGAGGCCTTTGCCGCCTATCGCGATGCTGTTTTCACCGCTCTGGGGGAGGCAGAAACCGCTTATGGACAGCTAGGTTCCATCGATCTCGAAGGCCAGGCCCTGCGGCGGCAACGGGAATTTGATCGGGATGCAGAATATCTGCTCGCTATCCGCTATCGCAACGGGCTTTCGGACTTTCGCGACGTACTCAACTCCCGCCGCGTGTTGAACAACACACGCACGCAGGTTGCGATCGCAGAAGGCCGCGCCCGGCGCGCGCGGATCGCGCTGTGGCAGGCTCTGGGTGGAAGTTGAACGTAGCGACTGCGAAATCTCAAGACTAAACCGCGAGCCAGACCATTCATTCAGGCTATCGCAATATCCATCTCGATATCACGATGATGCTTCAAATGGTGGGTGGCCGTTGCAACGACGGCAAAGTTGAAAGGTGTCGCCTATGTCCTCTTCGCACATATTGTTAAAATCGACTCTGGTCAGCCTCGCCGCATGTCTGTGGTGCTCCAGCGCTACGGCGCAAACGCCGGGACAGCTTGATACGCCGGAAAGAATATCCGTGCTCGTAACCTATGGCGAGGATGAATGTCCGGAAGCAGCCCCGGATGAAATCGTTGTCTGTGCACAGCAACCGGAATCAGAACGATACCGGATTCCCAAAGAGCTTCGGCAGATTGAGAAGAATGAACCCGGCGAACAAAGCTGGACGTCCGTCGTTGCGTCACATGATGATGCTGCGAGAGTTGGCCGCCCGAGCAGTTGTTCGGTCGTCGGGACATTTGGATTCAGCGGCTGTCAGGCCGCCTTCATGCGGCAGTGGTTTGATGAACGCCGGACAATTGATCCTTAGCACCGTGGCGATGGTGCGGTTCTGAGCAAGAATTTGACCCGATTGCAAATTTGCCAATCTCAACCGCGATCCAAGCTTGTTACTTCATAGCCACCGGTTCATAACTGCCGCCCATGAAAAGCCCCCATAGCTCCGCGACGAAAATCCCGCCCGCAACAGTCACATTGACCGCAAAGGGCCATGCCAATATCAAGGGGACGCATAAGAAAACCTTCGAGCTGGTCACGGATTCCGAACTGTCCGACGGTGGTACCTGCATCATCGGGGTCGCGACGGAACCGCAGACCGAGCACTTGCTGCAGCTTCGGGGATCGGTAAAAATCGAACTGCAATGCGGGACGGCGACCGACACGGTTCATGCGATGATGAACCCCTTATATATTGCAAGTGATCCACTGATCATTCGCACCCATGGGGAACCGCAGCATAATAGCCTGTGCATCGGGGCAAATAAGGGCGCCGCCGCGCTCGACCGCGAGCTCATCGATGCGCTGCGGGCGCCAGGGGCGGAGCTGGCGATGACCTTGAGCCCTCTCGCGGCTCACACCGACGAGCTGGTCGGCTGCCTGTTCATCGTCGCAATGCCGATTGGTAATCGCGACGATCTTTCGCCGCGGGCGCGGGCGACGCTCGCAAGTGTCGATATCATCCTTGCGGAAGATACGCGCACCACGCGCGCGATGCTGGGCCGTTTGCGGGCGGACTATATCTCGTTCCACAATCACAACGAACAAGAGCGCGTGCCCGAAATATTGGAACGTCTGGCCAATGGCAGCAAGATCGCGCTGGTCTCCGATGCCGGCACGCCACTAGTGTCCGACCCGGGCTTCCCAATTGTCAGAGCCGCCGCCGCCGCAGGGCATCTGGTCATCCCTTTGCCTGGGCCTGATGCCGTCACCGCCGCGCTCAGCGTGTCGGGACTGCCAACCAACGACTATCGCTTTCTCGGTTTCTTGCCCCGCAAAACCGGCGAACGCGCAAGCCGGATCGCCCAGATCAAAGAGGCTGATTATACATGTGTGGTCTTCGAGGCGCCGCATCGCATGATCAAAAGTCTCGAAGCCATTGCCGGACAGCTCGGGAACCGGCCGCTCGCCCTTTGCCGCAACATGACCAAACCCGGTGAGGAATTTTTGCGCGGCACCGCCCATGAACTGGCCGCCTTGTTGCAGACTCGCGATGCCGTGAGAGGTGAATTTGCGATTGTCATTGGTCCGGGCGAAATCGCAATTAACCGGAGCTTGACCGGCGAATTGAGAAATGTGGCGAAAAGCCTCCTGGCCAATGGCGTGGCGACAAAAATTGTCGCAGCGGCGATGGCCGAGGCCACCGGCGCGCCCAAACGCGATATGTTCAACGCGATCCTGACACTGAAAGACTGAATATCGGCTCGCGCGCTGCGATCATCTGTAGACTAAGGCAGGATATGACTTTCGACGATCAGAGTCTGGCGTCCTGATCCCCGAATCAACTGGCGCCCCCATTTCGACCGAAACGGTGGATCACCCGCCATCACCCGATGCGTGACTGGAGCGAGTCCCGCTTGCTGGCAATCGGAATCAAAGTCCGGATTGTCGAGCGGGTCGATCAGATCCTCGAAACCCATCCGGTCGAGATAGTCGCGATTTTTGAGGACATCATAGTTGAGATAGATTGAGAGCTTGGTCCCCGGCTTGCCACAAGCGATAATCTTGCGCAGCTGCTCGACGTCGGGCTTGGCAATGATCCGCATCAAGGACCCCCAAGGATAGTTGATCGAAATTTCATCCGCCAGTGCCGCAAACGGGCCGGGCAAGGCTTCGGCTGCACCTCTGACGAAAAGCGCATTGGGCATCCCGCCCTTCTTCACGCTGGCCGACGCTTTGCGCGAAATCGTTGCCATATTCTCCGACACAGGATCGAGACCGATGGCGAGAAGGTCGGGCGTCTCACCAGCAAGATCGAAAATAAACTCGCCGCTGCCGGTGCCGACGTCGAGGTGGGTCCTGTCATAGGAGCCCGATTGTTCGGCGAGCCAGGCCGGATCGAGAGGACCGGGCTTCTTGCCTATGACCCTCTCAAAATCTGCCAATGGTTGGTTCCTTCATAGATAGTCCCGGCGCACTGGTCTTTGCGAACAGGCCCAGCGCGGATATCGTCGATCAACTGTCGCTGGATCGCTTGCCACATTTCGATACCGATACCCAAGTAATTTTGAATATCCTCGCCAGACTTGCCTGCGACCGGATCCGCGCTTCGGCCAGAGGCCAGGTTTTGCCAGTCCCGATGTTTCCGGCCAGACCGGGCTGCTGCAGGCTGTTTGTGGACAACATAAAACTTTCAACACCGCAAGGATAATTGTGCTGCGGTTGATATATTGAAATGCTAATGCTTCAGAAATCATGTCGGATCGGACATCCGGTTTTTATATATGCGGCCACCATCGCGCCGAAATGTGATTAGGAAACATATGAATCTCACCCATCTTCAGCGGCTCGAATCCGAGGCGATCCATATCATGCGGGAGGTTGTCGCCGAAGCTGCGAAGCCGGTCATGCTCTATAGCGTCGGCAAGGACAGTGCCGTGATGTTGCATCTGGCCCGAAAGGCCTTCTATCCCGCCCCGCCCCCTTTTCCGATGCTGCATATCGCATCCGGTTGGGATTTTCAGGATGTTCTGGCGCATCGCGACAAGACGGTGAAGGAATATGGCCTTGATCTGATCGTCCAGCATAATCAGGAAGCGGCCGACAGCGGCGTGAATCCGTTTGATGCCGGCGCTGGCGTCTATTCGCAGATGATGTTGATCGATCCGCTCAAACAAGCGCTCACCGAACATGGCTTTGACGCGGCCTTCGGCGGCGGGCGGCGTGACGAAGAGAAAAGCCGGGCGAAGGAACGGATTTTCTCTTTCCGTTCGGCGAGCCATCGCTGGGATCCCAAAAACCAGCGGCCCGAATTGTGGAAACTCTATAATATGCGCAAGGCCAAGGAGGAGAGCATTCGGGTCTTTCCGCTGAGCAACTGGACCGAACTCGACATCTGGCAATATATCCATCTTGAGAAGATCGATATCGTGCCGCTCTATTATTCTTCCCGGCGCCCGACGGTCGAACGGGACGGATTGCTGATTGTCGCCGATGATAAGCGCTTTCGCTTCGAAGAAGGCGAGCAGCCGGTTGAAAAGATCGTCCGGTTCCGAACGCTCGGATGCTACCCGCTCACCGGCGCCGTGGAAAGTGATGCGGAAACGCTGCCGGAGATTATCAAGGAAATGCTGCTGGCGACGACCTCTGAACGTCAGGGCAGAGCGGTCGACCATGATCTGACCGCTTCGATGGAGAAAAAGAAACAGGAGGGCTATTTCTGATGGATATTCCTCAAGTGATTTACAAAACCGAAGCATTGATTGCCGAGGATATTGATGCCTATCTCGAGGCGCATCAGCACAAATCCATGCTGCGCTTCATCACCTGCGGATCAGTTGATGATGGCAAATCGACCCTGATCGGCCGTCTGCTCTATGATTCACAGATGATCTTTGAAGATCAGCTGGAGGCCTTGGAGGCGGATAGCAAGAAAGTCGGAACCCAGGGCCAGGAGATTGATTTTGCCCTGCTGGTCGACGGACTGGCGGCAGAGCGCGAACAGGGGATTACGATTGACGTCGCCTATCGTTTCTTCGCGACCGAAAAACGCAAATTCATTGTTGCGGACACGCCGGGGCACGAACAATATACCCGCAATATGGTCACCGGTGCCTCCACCGCCGATCTCGCCGTCATCCTGATCGATGCGCGTTTGGGCATATTGACCCAGACCCGGCGCCATAGCTATCTCGCCAATCTCATCGGCATCAAGAATATCGTGCTGGCGGTGAACAAGATGGATCTCGCCGGCTATGATCAGGGCATTTTTGACCAGATCGTGTCGGACTATAGCGCTTTTGCCGACGAGATCGGCATCGAGAGCTTTGTCGCGATTCCGATATCCGGACTCGCTGGCGACAATATCACCAACAGATCCGACAATATGCCCTGGTATGACGGCCCGACATTGGTCCAGCATCTCGAAGATGTCGAGGTTTCGGTCACCGCAAACCAGTCGAAACCGTTCCGGATGCCAGTGCAATGGGTCAACCGGCCCAATCTCGATTTCCGCGGCTTCAGCGGCCAGATATCCGCTGGCATCGTCAAGCCGGGTGACGCGATTCGAGTGCTGCCCTCGGGCAAGACCAGCCGCATCCGCAAGATCGTGACGATGGACGGAAATCTCGACCAAGCGGTCGCTGGCCAATCTGTGACCCTGACTTTCGACGAAGAAATTGATTGCTCGCGCGGCGACGTCATCGTCACCGCCGATGACCCGCCGCAGGTCGCCGACCAGTTTGAGTCGACGATCGTCTGGATGGACGAAGACGAACTGCTGCCCGGCCGGAGCTATTGGATGAAGATCGGGACCCAGATGGTGAGCGCCAGCATCCAGTCGCCGAAATATCAGATCAATATAAACAATCTGGCACAGCTTGCCACCAAGACATTGAATTTGAACGATATTGGTGTGGCAGAGCTCTCCACCGACCGTCCGATCGTGTTTGAATCCTACACCGACAGCCGGGATTTGGGCGGATATATTCTGATCGACAAGATGACCAACCGCACGGTTGCCGCCGGCACGCTCCACTTTGCCCTGCGCCGGTCCCAGAATGTCCACTGGCAGGATGTCGATATTGATCGCGCCGCTCACGCCCAGCAAAAAGGCCAGGCCCCGAAAATCGTGTGGTTCACCGGCCTGTCAGGCTCGGGCAAATCAACCATCGCCAATATGGTCGAAAAGCGGCTTTTTGCGCTCGGCAAACATAGTTTCCTGCTCGACGGCGACAATGTCCGGCACGGCCTCAACAAGGATCTCGGATTTACCGACGCCGACCGGGTCGAGAATATCCGGCGGATCGGGGAAGTGGCGAAATTGATGACCGATGCGGGCCTGATTGTCCTGACCGCCTTTATCTCGCCTTTCCGCGCCGAGCGTGATCTGGTGCGATCAATGGTCGGACCGGACGAATTTGTTGAGATATTTGTCGATACCCCCTTGGCCGTTGCGGAAGAACGCGATGTAAAAGGCCTTTACAAGAAAGCCAGGGCAGGCGAACTGAAGAACTTCACCGGTATTGATAGCGACTATGAGGTGCCCAAAAATCCTGAAATGCGGATCGACACGACAAATTTGAGCCCCGAAGAAGCGGCAGAGCTTATCGTTGATACGATCGTCGGCAGCTGGTCCTACACGATATGACCGACGCCGAATTGGCAGCCGATCTCGCCGAAAAAGCCGGAAAACTGCTGATAAAGCTGCGCAGCGAATCCAGCCTGTCCGGCAAGCAACTTGGCGATGCGGGAGATCGTGCCGCCAATGAATTGCTGGTCGCCGCGCTCGCCGAATCGCGTCCTAATGATGGCCTGCTCTCGGAAGAAAGCAAGGACACCGACGCGCGCCTCGCCAAAGAGCGGGTCTGGATCATCGACCCGGTCGATGGCACCCGCGAATATGGCGAAGGTCGTGATGATTGGGCAGTCCATGTCGCACTGGCGATTGACGGCCGCGCAGCCATTGGTGCGGTGGACCTGCCCGCTCTGCAACTGACCTTGCGCAGCGACCAGCCGATTGCCCCGCCCAGCTGCGCTGCAAAAGCGCGACTGGTGGTCAGCCGCTCACGACCAGCCAAAGAAGCGCTGATGGTTGCAGAAAAGCTCGACGCCGAACTGATCCCGATGGGCTCGGCCGGCGCCAAAGCGATGGCCGTGGTCCGCGGAGAAGCCGATATTTATCTCCACAGCGGCGGCCAATATGAGTGGGACAATTGCGCGCCGGTCGCCGTCGCCGAAGCCCATGGCCTGTTTTGCAGCCGGATTGACGGCAGCGCACTGCGCTACAATAGCCGCGACACCTATCTCCCCGATCTGCTGATTTGCCATCGCGAGCAGGCCGACATGATTCTCGATTTGATTGCCAACGCGGCGAACGGCTAGGCGGGACGCTCCGTCTCGACAAAATCACGTTGTTCGATTTCGCGTAGCAAATCTTGAGCGAAACTGTGCAATGTGTCGTCACGCGCGCCCATGATGATGATCCGGTCGCCGGGCCGGGCGATATTCACGATCCGCGCCCCGCAAACTTCCCGTTCCGGGAGATGCTCCGCAATCCCGCCGCGCGCGGTGATCGCCTCGATGATATTCTGACTGCCAATGCTGCGATCGACGGTTCCGCCAAAATAGACCGGGTCACACAGAATGACACGGTCATCACGGTCCAGAATATCCGCGAATACATCCGCCAGTTCCGCACCCATTTTGCGAATCGGGCCATAGCCATGCGGCTGGAAGAAAGCGATGATCCGGCCGGGAAAGGCCTTGAGCGTTTGCAATGTCGCGGCAATCTTGTCCGGGTTATGGCCGAAATCGTCAATGACGCTGATGCCATTGGCGGAACCGACAATGTCAAAGCGCCGTGCCAGGCCAGTGAAATTGGCCAGAGCGGCCACGCTGGTCATGATCGGGACACCGACCGCGCGCGCCGCGGCAATCGCGGCCAGGCCATTGGCGATGTTGTGGCGGCCCGGGATTTTCATCTCGACCGGGAATTGGTCTTCGCCCGCGACGATCGTAAATTGACTACTCAGGGGCTGGAGCTCGATATCCATGGCGCGAATATCCGCCTGTTCCGAAAAACCGAAACTTGTCGCCTTGGCGAGCGACAGCTGATCGACCAATGCCCGGCTTTCCGGGTCATCCGCATTCCAGATAGCGCATTTGGCCTTGCTTAGAAAATCGCCAAATAGCTGCCGCAGCTCTTCAAGACTTTTGTGATCGAGACTGACATTGTTGAGCAGCGCAATCTCGGCATCGAATAGCGCGATCGATCCGTCGCTTTCATCCACTTCGCTAACGATGATATCGCTTTCGCCCACGCGGGAACTTGCAAATGGCGCATCTGCTGCGACGAAATTCTTCATCACCGCACCGTTCATGATCGTCGGATCAAGCGCTGCTTCCGTCAATATCCAGCCGATCATTCCGGTCACCGTCGATTTTCCGCTGGTCCCGCCAATCGCAATATTGCGGACGGTCCGGTTGAAATATTCAGCAAGCAGTTCGGCGCGCGTCATCCGGGCGCAGCCGAGCGCATTGGCCTTGGCTACATCTGGGACGCTATCTTCGATCGCGGCAGAGGCCACAAGTATCTGGTCGCCGCTGGTCAGACCGCTGCCGTCTTGCGGAAACAGGCCAATTTCCTTGTCCTCGAGCCAGCCAAATTTATCGGCGAGGCGACCCTGATCGAGCGCGCGGTCAGACCCGGATACCTGCGCACCCGTGGCACGGACGATCATCGCCAGCGGCAACATGCCCGACCCGCCAATGCCACAAAAATAATAGGATTTGTCTTCACTCATTTTTTTCCGCTATTGCCTCAGTCGCGTTTTGGCAATGGTGCAAGGAACAAAATTATCTCCCAGCCCACACGGATCGGTATCTGCGCGCCCTCGACCCCGTTCACCCGAGAGGATGCAGATCGGGTGATGGAACTGGCTCGCGAGAGCCATGACAATTGCGAATTGATATTTGCCGACCAATGTTTTGCCGAAGACGGGCATTTCGCTGGCAATGATGCATTGCGACGCAAGACATTCGTGGCGATGGCCAATGACCCCGACCTGGATGCAATCTGGTTTGTCCGCGGCGGTTACGGCGCAGCGCGTATGGCTTTGGATATATCATCCGAGCTTAACGACGCAGCCGATACCAAGCTCTACATGGGATATAGCGACGCTGGCAATTTGCTGGCTTCTCTCTATCGCGCAAATATCGGAACGCAGGCACACGGCCCAATGCCCACCGACATTCGTCGCGACGGGGGTGAAAAGGCGGTCCGCCGGGCATTGGACTGGATCGTTAACCGCGACCTGGCCGCGCTTGATCCCAGTCTCGAACCGAACCACATATATGCTGCATTCAATCTGATGACTCTGGCGATGATGACCGGTACGCCGCTGATGCCGAATCTGTCCGGTCATGTCTTGATGATCGAGGAAGTCTCCGAACATCTCTACGCCTTTGATCGCGCAATGTTTCACATCACCAGCAATTTGCAGAACCAGAAATTGGCCGGACTGAGATTGGGCCAGGTTACCGATATTCCCGAAAATGATCGTCCTTTCGGTGAAAATGCCGAGGACATCGCCCGAAGATGGTGCCGAGAACATGGCATTGCTTTCCTCGGAACCGCCAATATCGGCCATAGTGCGAACAATATGATCGTGCCATTTGGTAATTCTGATGCGTGGCGCACAAACGGTTGATGCCAAGATTGTCACGCGTTGCTCGCGACCGTATTTTGGGGTTCAGGAGACTTTTCGGCCCAAATATTGTTCGACCGCAGAAATCTATTGTGTCGAAAGCCACTGCAGATATTAGAGCAGACTTGACCAATTAGCATCATCGGGCCACTAACCCGCATATTTTCGCTTGCACCATTAGAAATAGATGAATCAAGGATTTTGAATGAAGATTGCGATGATTGGTTCAGGCTATGTCGGCTTGGTTTCGGGTGCCTGCTTTGCAGATTTTGGTCATGAGGTTATTTGCGTCGACAAAGACCAAGGCAAGATTGACAAGCTCAATCAAAATATCATGCCGATATACGAACCTGGCCTCGCTGGTCTGGTGCAACGCAATGTCGAAGCGGGACGGCTCTCTTTCTCTTTAGATTTGGCTGGATCTGTCAAGGATTGCGACGCCGTTTTCATAGCGGTTGGAACGCCATCTCGACGCGGCGACGGCCACGCCGACTTGAGCTACGTCTATGCAGCCACTGAAGAAATTGCCAATGCGATCTCGAAACCCACGGTCATTGTGACCAAATCGACAGTCCCGGTCGGCACCGGTGATGAAGTCGAATTGATTCTTGGAAAAAAACTCGCCAATGACCAATTTGCGGTAGTCTCTAACCCGGAGTTTTTACGCGAAGGCGCCGCCATTGGTGACTTCAAAAGACCAGACCGGATCGTGATCGGCGCGGAAGTTGACTGGGCTAAAGATGTGATGAGCGAGATTTATCGTCCGTTATTTCTGAACGAATCACCGATATTGTTCACCGGTCGCCGTACCGCTGAGTTAATAAAATATGCGGCCAATGCCTTTCTGGCGACCAAGATTACCTTCATCAATGAAATGGCCGACCTTTGCGAAAAAGTTGGTGCCGACGTGCAGGAAGTCTCGCGCGGGATGGGGCTGGACAACAGAATCGGATCGAAATTCCTGCACGCTGGCCCCGGATATGGCGGCAGCTGCTTTCCCAAAGATACGTTGGCTTTACTCAAGACGGCGCAAGATCATGGCAGCCCGGTCCGCATTGTCGAGACGGTGGTAGAGGTCAATGATCAACGCAAACGGGCGATGGGCCATAATGTCGTCAAGGCTTTGGGCGGCAATGTTCGCGACAAGAAAGTCGCCTTGCTTGGCCTGACCTTCAAACCGAATACCGACGACATGCGGGATGCGCCTTCGATCGCCATTGCCGAAATATTGTCCGATGCTGGCGCAAATTTGGTGGCTTATGATCCGGAAGGCATGACGCCGGCCGCCGAAATCATGCCCAATGTCGAAATGGCGCAAAGCAGCTACGAAGCCGCAGCAGACGCCGACGCGGTGGTTATTATCACCGAATGGGATGCCTTCCGGGCGCTCGATTTACGAAAACTTGCTGGCACGATGGCCGGCAATGTGCTGGTTGATTTGCGCAATATCTACAGTCCTGCCGATGCGTTGCAATCGGGATTGAAATATACCAGCATCGGCCGGTCGTGATCATTTTTCGGAGATCTCGATGAAGCTGAAAAAGAAATCAGTCGTCAAACCATGGGGGCAATTTGACCTGCCAAAGCTTTTTGGCGGCAAGTCCAAAAAACAGATTGGTGAAATCTGGTTCGAGCCACCGGAAGCTATATCGCTGGGCTTGATGATCAAATATCTGTTCACGAGCGAGAAGCTCTCGATTCAGGTGCACCCGAATGATCGCTTCGCCCGCCGCCAAGGCCTGCCGCATGGCAAAGAAGAATGCTGGTATGTCCTCGATGCAAAGCCGGATGCGGTGCTCGGCATTGGTCTGGTCAAAGACGTCAGTCCAACCAAATTGCGCACCGCCGCAATGCTTGGCGAAATTGAACAGCTGGTCGACTGGAAACCAGTTCAGGCCGGCGATTTTTTCTATATTCCGGCCGGAACAATCCATGCCATCGGGCCAGGTATTTCGCTCGTCGAAGTGCAGCAGAATGTCGATATCACCTATCGGCTCTACGACTATGGCCGACCGCGTGAGCTGCACCTGGACGATGGCATCGCCGTCGCAAACCGCAGCGGTTACGATATGAGCTACCATCAGCAAGTCGACCCCAGCCAATCGAGCGTTCTTGTTGACGGCCCGCATTTCCGGGTTTTTCACGTCGTCGGAGACGGGTTTGACGAACTCACCCATGTCGCTGCGACAGAATGGCAGGTGGTGCCGCTCGAAGGCCGCGTGAAAGTCCGCGATCTTGATATCGCCGCCAGCGAGTGCGGCGTTTGTCCGCGAATTACGGATATTGATCTTTCGAAAAATGTCAGATCGATAATCGCCTGCAATATGAAATGAGAATCTGATGACAACCGAGAATAGCTTGATAACGCCCGTGATCCTGTCCGGCGGGTCCGGAACACGATTATGGCCTCTGTCGACCAATGCAAAACCGAAACAGTTTCTCAATCTGACTGGCACCGAGAGCATGTTTGAACTGACGTTGAGCCGCTGCGGGGACACTGCGATCTTCACGCCGCCGATCATCGTCGGAAACAACCGCCATGCCGACCTCGCCGAAGCACAGATGGACGCCTTTGGTGTCACTCCGGTTGCCCATATTCTGGAACCCTGCGCCCGCAACACCGCCCCGGCCATCGCGCTCGCTGCGCTGGCGGCCGAAAATCCGGCCCAGCCGATCCTGATCATGCCCAGCGACCATATCATTCAGGACATTCCGGCCTTCACCGCCGCCGTCCGAAACGCGCTGCCGGTTGCCCAGTCCGGCTGGCTCGTCACATTCGGGATCGAGCCGACAGGTCCCGAAACCGGCTATGGTTACATCCAGCAAGGCGCCGCAATTGACGGCAATAGCAATGGCTTTGCCGCCGCGAAATTTGTCGAAAAACCCGATCTGGAAAATGCCGAAAAAATGCTCTCCACCGGAGAATTCTACTGGAACGCAGGTATATTTCTGTTCCGCGCAGACGCCTATCTGGCCGCGCTCGAAGCCCATGCGCCGGACATGCTCCAATCGGTTCGCGACGCGATGGACAAGGCGGTTCAAACCGGCGCAAGAATCGCTCCTGACGAAGCAGCATTTTCTGGCGCAACCTCCGACTCGATCGATTATGCGGTTATGGAGAAGGCCGAGAAAGTGGCTGTCGTGCCGATTAGCCCGGGCTGGTCGGACGTCGGCAGCTGGGATTCTCTGTTCGATCTCAGTGACAAGGACGAAAATTCAAATGCGACAAGCGGGGAAGCTGTTGCCCTGGAATCGCACGGCAATCTGATTCATGCAGAAGGGATTTCGGTCGCGACCTATGGCGTGCAGGATCTCATCATCGTCGCAAATGGCAAGCAGATCATGATCCTGCCGCGTGGCCAGTCACAAAATGTCAAAAAAATCATCGGGCAGATGAAACAGGCCGACTAGTCTGGCTGCTGTTGCTCTGGCTCACCGGCGGTGTCCGCTATTGCGGTCGTGCTTGGCGAACCCGTCAACAAGCGGGGCCACAGATTGGCAATCAGCAGGAATATCGTGGGCAGCAGCATCGTGTTCCAGATATCGCGAATCGCACCATCCAGATATCCCTGGTTCGCTGCCAACGCGGCAGGAATATATGAATAATCCAGATATTCATTGATCATCACCGCGATAAAAACCATCGTCCAGGGCAGAATATGGGCCAGTGACCGACGAAATAGAAGGGCAGAAACCAGCTGGACAAATATCGCTGAATAGATGTGCAACGCGTCTCGCGCCAGGCCTGTCGAGGCTTCCAGCCAGTTTTTGATTTCGAACCATTCCATGCCGCCGCTTGGCCGACCAAGGGGCAGCCGTCAATATTCAATTATATGATGCTGGGAGTTATCAGTTTTTTAGCCAAAAGCTGATAGATGGTCTGCTTATGACAGATATTTCAAAAACAGATCCCAAAGTTGTGGTGATTTTCGGAACCCGGCCAGAGGCGATCAAATTATTTCCGGTGGTTCGGGCGTTGATGCAGCGGACGCATATTGAGACGTTAAGTTGCGTGACCGCGCAGCATCGGGAAATGCTGGACCAAGTGCTCGATATCGCCGATATCACACCCGATTTCGATCTGAATGTGATGCGCGCAGATCAGAATCTCGATGAACTGACGGCACGGCTGTTGACCGGAATCGGTCAAACTCTCGATGAAATCAAACCGCAAAGAGTAGTCGTCCAGGGCGACACAGCGACGGCCATGTGTGGCGCTTTGGCGGCCTATTATCGCAAGATCCCGGTCAGCCATGTCGAAGCCGGCTTGCGGTCCTATAATATCTACCACCCGTGGCCTGAAGAAGTGAATCGCAAGATCATCGGGACCATCGCCGATCAGCATTTTGCGCCGACGGAAACGTCAGCGGCGGCGCTTCGCAAGGAAAATATTGCGGACACACAGATTGCGGTTACAGGCAATACCGTGATTGATGCGCTGCTCATCACCGCTGACAAAACCAAAGGACCGGATATATTGGATCCGGAACTTCAGCAAATCTGCCGCAAATTCGCAGACCGCAAGATCATCGGCGTCACTAGTCACCGCCGCGAAAATTTTGGCGACGGACTGACAAATATTGCCGCCGCCTTACGCGACATTGCCAGCCGCGATGACGTCGCCTTGATCTTCCCCGTCCATCTCAATCCCAATGTCCGCGCGATCATGTATGATGCGCTGGGCGATCTCGAAAATGTCGCGATGATCGAACCGTTGGATTATCCCAATTTCGTCAGTTTGCTGAAAAACTGCACTTTCATGCTAACCGACAGTGGCGGGGTGCAGGAAGAAGCGCCGGCTCTGGGCAAACCGGTTCTGGTGATGCGCGATACGACCGAACGACCGGAAGGTGTTACGGCCGGGACGGCAAAGCTTGTCGGTACGGAGCGGCAGCTGATTGTCGCGGAAGCCAATAAATTGCTCGACGACAAGGACCATTATCTCGCCATGGCCCAGGCACATAATCCTTTTGGCGATGGCCATGCCAGTGATCGCATCGCCGATATCATCGACGCGAGTCTAACCGCAACCTAGCTTTTCTTACCCTGCATATTACCGAAATGTTTACGATGTTTCCGTAACACTATTTTCAGAAAAACGCGCTTGAAACAGCGCTTTGGAGATAGTGCGACCATGCTTTCAGAAGAAAAACCAAGCGTCTGTGTGTTGGGATTGGGATATATCGGCTTGCCGACTGCAGCGGTCATCGCCCGTTCCGGCTGTTCGGTTCTCGGCGTCGATGTCACCGACCATGTTGTTGATACGATCAACAGCGGCAAGATCCATATCGAAGAGGTTGATCTGGATGGTCTGGTTCAGGGCGTTGTCGCCCGCGGCACCTTGCGCGCTTCGCTGCAGGTCGAACCGTCAGATGTTTTCGTCATCGCCGTGCCCACGCCTTTTGGCGACAATAATATCCCGGACACCAGCTATGTGATGGAAGCGGCAACCAATGTCGCCGCCGCCCTGAAGGTTGGCGACACGCTGATTCTCGAATCGACTTCACCGGTTGGCACCACCGAGAAAATGCGCGATCTGATCGCCAAGTTGCGCCCCGACCTCAAGGTCCCCGGACTGACCAATGATATTCCCGACATTGCCATTGCCTATTGCCCGGAACGGGTATTGCCCGGCAAGATTCTGGAAGAGCTGATCCAGAATGATCGCAGTATCGGCGGCATCACGCCGCGCTGCGCGCGCAAGGCGATCGGCTTCTATCACCGATTCGTCCGGGGGGACCTGATCACCACATCGGCACGGGCCGCTGAAATGACCAAATTGGTCGAAAATAGCTATCGAGATGTGAATATCGCCTTTGCCAACGAACTTTCGATCATATCGGATCATATGGATTTGGATGTCTGGGAAGTGATCCGGCTCGCGAACCGTCATCCCCGCGTCAATATCCTGCAACCCGGGCCTGGCGTTGGCGGTCACTGCATCGCCGTCGATCCCTGGTTCATCATCCACAGTGCGCCCGAGCAATCGCCGCTGATCCGCATCGCGCGCGACGTCAATGATCGCAAAACCGGTCATGTTCTGGAGCGCGCTTCGCTGCTGATCGATGAGTTGCCCGGCGTGTCTATCGCTTGTTTCGGGCTGGCGTTCAAAGCCAATATCGATGATTTCCGGGAGAGTCCGGCGCTCAAAATCGCGGCCAAACTGGCGCGGCGCTATGGCGGTAGAGTGAAAATTGTTGAGCCTTATGCCAGCGAACTTCCCGCCGCATTTGAGGGAACAGGCGCCCAGCTGATCGACATTGATCAGGCGCTGGAGACTTGCCAGATCATGATCACCCTGACCGACCATGACATGTTCAAGTCGATACCGCTCGACGAGCGGGCCGGCAAAGTTGTCTATGACACGCGCGGAATCTGGCCGGATCAACCGGACAATCGCAAGGCGGTTAGCAAGCTCCGCTTAGCCGGCTGATATCATGGCCACCGGAGACGCAGCCTCAATTGGTCGAAGGCCCGAACGCCGGCCAGCCTTGATTGATTTTCTAGGTCGCAACTGGTTGATGTTGTTGGCGATCATACCCTTGTTCAGAATATTGGTACTGACCTCGCCCGATGGCATGTTTGCGACCTGGCAATTGAGCTGGCGGATATTTTGGTTGCCGTCGCTCTATGTGGAACTGGCGGTCATATGTATCGCGCTGTTGCACAGAATGAGCCCCGCGCGCCTATTCGGCCAGCTCTCCAGAATTTTTCAAATATTGATCGGCGTCTGGATCATGGCGCTGGTTGCCGCTTCGATCTCCACGAGATTTCCCGGCCCCGCTCTGGTTTCTGCGATTATCTGGACCGTCCATCTGCTTTTTGCCTGCAGCGTCGTCCATCTTGTCCGCGAACATGCCATCGATCATATTTCCATGGCCCGAAAATTCTGTTTCGCTCTTGCCGGTTCGACGGCGGTTGCGGGAAGCGCCATATTCCTATTTGTGATCCTCACCGGCGTGGGTTCGGAATATGACTGGACGAGCAGCCTGCCGGGCTATGCGCATATTCGGCATACCGGCTATATTTTTGCGCCTGCGATTGCTGGCGGATTGGCTAGTCTTGCGATTTGGCCGAAATTTCAAGTCAGGGCGCACTGGGCGATATTGCTGATCAACACGACCGCCATGCTCTGGTTGGGTTCGCGTGGACCGGCAGTGGCACTGATCGTGGCGCTGGTGATCTGCGTCTTTTTCTCCCTTCATTTGCGCAATCGGATATTCTGGCGGCGCGCGGGCTCGGCCTTAGTGACAGGATCAATTCTCTCGATCATATTGCCCGCGCCGACAATCGGCTGGTTCGGGGCGATTCAGCGTTTCTGGAACGGTAGTCGCGATCCATCTGAATTGTCATCAGGCCGCACGGAAGTCTGGCTGGAAACAATGCGGCTGATCGGCGAACAGCCATGGCTGGGCTATGGTGGCTTCCAGTTCCAGCAGATTAACACAGCCGCGGAGGGGATGTACAAACATCCCCACAATGGCCCTCTGCAATTTCTGTTTGACTGGGGTCTGCTCGGTGGTGCGGCCATTTTGCTGCTCATCGGCTTCGCCTATGTCCACCTGTTGCTGAACAAACGGATCGAGAGCGGGTTACGGACTTTTGGCCTGCTGGGCGCAAGCACGATGCTGGCCTTTGCGATGTTGGACGGGATATTATTCTATAATTTTACGATAGCAGTCACATTGATTTTCCTGCTGCTCCCTCTAGCTTCCGTCAAGTCAGGTCAAACCAGAGCG
Organism: Sphingomonadales bacterium EhC05; assembly: GCA_001650955.1. GTDB lineage: Bacteria > Pseudomonadota > Alphaproteobacteria > Sphingomonadales > Sphingomonadaceae > Parasphingorhabdus. Next base: position 44,286 of record LXYP01000020.1, on the reverse strand, counting down.
CATTACTTGGCCGCCAGTCCGCCTCAAGGCTGAACAGCGCGCGAGTGATGTCGTCGGTTACCTGGAAAATCCGGCCCGCCCGCCATTGCTGCGAGACCGGACAATGGCTTGGCCGGCTTTCCATCCAGTCGCAATCATCACGCGTCTCTTGGCGTCTTCGATGATCCCACGACATATATACGCATGGGTCGATCGCCTTACCGATCGGATTGAGGCGCTTTTCGGCCTTTTCCGAAGCCGCTCGCGGTGTTAGGCTGCCGCGATGTCCAACACGCAATTTACCCCTCGCCGTTCCTGCCTATATATGCCCGCGTCCAACCCGCGGGCGCTGGAAAAGGCCAAAACACTTCCTGCCGATACAATTATCTTCGATCTCGAAGATGCCGTTGCGCCGGAGGCAAAGGAAGAGGCTCGGAAACTGGCCTGCGCTGCACTGCAGTCCGGCGAATATGGCAGTCGCGAACTGGTTGTTCGCATCAACAGTATGGACACGCCCTGGTTTGCTCAGGACCTCAGGCAGGCCTGCCTCAGTCAGGCCAATGCGGTGCTCGTGCCGAAAATATTGACCGCCGACGATATCATTCAGATCACGGATTTCATGGAGGACCAGGACGCCAGCCTGGATATCCAGCTATGGGCGATGATTGAAATGCCGGAGGCAATTATCAACCTCCCTCAAATAGCAGCACTGGCCTCGCAGCGGCGTCTCACAACTTTTGTCATGGGGTTCAATGATCTGGCGAAAGAAATGAAAGCCGAACATGACAGAGCGATATTCGCACCGGTCATGATTCAGGCGGTCATTGCGGCCCGGGCCTATGGGCTGAATATTCTCGACAGCGTATATAATGATTTTAGCGATCCCGCAGGTCTCGAGCGCGAATGTCTTGAAGCGAGAAACGTCGGCTTTGATGGGAAAACACTTATCCATCCTGCACAAATTGAAACCGCCAATCGGATATTTGCGCCGAGCGCCGAAAAAATCACGGAAGCGCTGGCTATTATCAAAGCATTCAAAAACCCCATCAATGCGGGCAAGGGGGCCATTGTCGTGGATGGCAAAATGACCGAGCTGCTGCACCTGAAGCAAGCCAAACAAACGGTAGCGTTGGCCGAAGCGATCGCGGCAGCCCGACATTAGTTCTCGCTCGACAAACTGCAAAAAACCCGTTTAAGTGAACAATTGAATTTGAATTTGACGGGACCGAGAATTCCCGCCCTTGGGAGAGCGAAAATGGAAGCATTAGAAGCAGCTGCTGGCGAAGTCAGCAAAGACGAGATTATGACATTATTTCAGGCTCAGCGCGATGCCTTCCACGCAGAGTTGCCGGTGAGCTTTGAATCACGGATGGACCGGATCAACCGCACCGCCCAGATGATTATCGATAATAAGGATGCGCTTTGCGAAGCCGTCTCCAATGACTTTGGTCATCGCAGCGGCGTCCAGACGGTGATGACCGATCTTATGTCGGTTGTCGGCCATGCCAAGGATCACAAGAAAAATCTGAAAAAATGGATGCGCCCGGAAAAGCGCAAGATGGATTTCCCGCTCGGCCTGCTCGGTGCAAGCGGTCAGGTAGAATATCAACCCAAGGGCGTTGTTGGTGTCATTGCGCCATGGAATTTCCCGATCAATCTCGCTTTCGATCCGGCCATTGGTGCTTTTGGCGCAGGCAACCGGGTGATTATCAAATTTTCGGAATTTTGTCCGGAAACCGGCGAACTGGTCAAGAAACTGGTCGCAGAATATTTCGCGCCCGAAGAGATGACCGTGATCACCGGAGGCCCGGAAACTGGAAAATCCTTCTCTGAAATACCCTGGGATCATCTGATCTTTACCGGCGGCGGCGGCATTGCCAAACATGTGATGGCAGCAGCAGCACAGAATCTGACCCCCGTGACACTCGAATTGGGTGGCAAATCTCCGACCATCATCGGACCAGATGCCGATGTCCAGAAATCGACCCAGCGCATTGCGATGGGCAAGATGATGAATGCCGGACAGATTTGTCTCGCGCCAGATTATCTGCTGGTACCCGAAAACAAGGAAGACGCCGTCGTCGCGGGTATTTCCGCCAATGTAGCTGAACAATATCCAACTTTGATCGCGAATGATGACTATACTTCGGTGATCAACGCGCGGCACAAAGAGCGGTTGCAAGGGCTGATCGATGATGCGGTCGACAAGGGCGCGAAGCAAACCGTCGTCAATCCGGGCGATGAGGATTTTTCCAACACCAACAGCAACAAGATGCCGCTTACCGTCCTGCAAAATGTCAACGAAGACATGCGGGTGATGCAGGAAGAGATTTTTGGTCCGATCCTGCCGGTCAAAAGCTATCGCAATATCGATGACGTTGTCGATTATGTGAACGATCATGACCGGCCGCTGGGATTATATTATTTCGGCGAGTCCGAGGGCGACAAACGCAAGATCCTGGATCGGACGATTTCCGGCGGCGTCACAGTGAATGACGTGATCTTCCACATCGCCCAGCATGATCTGCCCTTTGGTGGCGTCGGACCTTCCGGCATGGGCGCTTATACTGGTCCGGATGGCTTCAAGGAATTCAGCCATGCCAAGGCGGTCTATCGTCAGCCGAAGATTAACATTGCCAAAATTGCTGGTTTCCTTCCGCCCTATGGCGCGACTACAGAAAAGACGATGAAGCAACAGATGAAACTTTAACGTCAGGCACATATGACAGATTTTCCGTTAGCGGGGCTGAAAGTCCTCGATTTTTCACGCGTCGTCGCAGGCCCTTATGCCACCCGGATGCTTTCCGATCTGGGAGCAGATGTCTTGAAAGTGGAACCGCCGGAAGGCGATGTCACTCGCAAGCTAGCCAAGCGCGAAAGCGGTGTCAGCGGGAATTATCTCCAGCTCAATATCGGCAAGCGGAATATCTGTGTCGATCTCAAAGCCGAAGGCGCGCGCGAACTGATCCTCAAGCTCGCCGCGCAAGCCGATATTGTCGTCGAGAATTTTCGTCCCGGCGTGATGGATAAATTTGGCGTCGGCTGGACCGATCTGAGCCAAGCCAATCCGCGGCTGGTGATGCTCTCGATCTCCGGCTACGGGCAACAGGGTCCCGAACGCGGTCGGGCGGCCTATGCGCCGGTGTTGCATGCTGAAAGCGGCCTGATCGCGCGTCAGGCGGAAATGAGCGGCGCGCGACCGACGGACATTCAATTTGCCATGGCCGATAGCTATAGCTCGCTCCACGGCATCATCGCGATCCTCTCGGCCTTACGGACGCTGGACCAGACAGGCGAGGGCCAGCATATCGATCTAGCGATGCTGAACGTGCTCCATTCCGCCGATGATTATGCCCATTTCGCGCTCGACGACATCTGGCCGAAAGCGCCGGAAACACTGGTCTGGGAAGCGCCTGGCGATCGCCAGATTCTGATCACCGGCGATATGAAATGGCTGTGGATCATGTTTTCGACAAAAGACGGCCTGGCCGACCCCACGCCCGCGGGCGCCGACGTCGCGACCAAAGTCCGTCTCCGGCGCGAAGCGATGGAGCAGCACATCCGCGCGCAGGAGAGCTTCGAAACATTGACCGCAACGCTCGACCGGCTCAATCTGGCCTGGGGTGAAGTCCATCCCTTTGGACCGGACATCTATGAGCAGACCAGCATAAAGGCACTTGGCACGATTGTCGATGTGACCGATGACGACGGCAATGCGCGGCGCACCGTGCAGTCGCCTTATCGCTTCTCCAAGTCAAAAAGCGGCATCGACAGCCACGCCAAAACCGCAAAACGCGGCGAACATAATGTCGCCGCGCTTCAGGATTGGTTGGATATGGACGACAGCGAGATCAGCGCGCTTGCCGAAAGCAAGGCGCTCATCTCAGAATAGCCTAGGCGTCGGTTTTGCTTTTCTGCCGACGCTTGAACGATTTGGCTGCATTATTCCAATGTTTGGGGCCATCGCTGCTCGCGCTGGAACCCGGTCCGCCGCGACCTGAGCCACCGCCGCCAGGACGACCTTTACGCGAGCTATGCTTGTTCTTGGGAGGGCCGCTGCGCACGGGCTTCGCACCATATTTCTTGGGCTTCTGACCATAGATACGGGAGGCAACTTCCTCGCGCGGGGGTTCGTCATAACCTTCCGGCAATGCGATAACGTCCGGTTTCACACCGGTGAGTTTCACGACATCACGCAGGAACTGGCGCTCGTCAGGAGCGACCAGCGAATAGGAAATCCCCGATGCTCCGGCACGCGCGGTCCGGCCGATGCGGTGGACATATTGTTCGGACACATTGGGCATGTCGAAGTTGATCACGTGAGTGATCCCATCAACATCAATTCCGCGTGCGGCAATATCGGTCGCGACAAGAATGTTGATCTTGCCCTTCTTGAAATCACCGAGTGCCCGTTCGCGCTGCGGCTGGCTCTTATTGCCATGAATGGCGGCGGAATGGATACCAACGGCCATCAGGTTTTTCACAACCTTGTCAGCACCATGTTTGGTCTGGGTAAAGACCAGCATATGATCCGGATTTTCATTGTTGATGAAATCCTTGAGCAGGCGCTGCTTGTCGTCCTGGTTGATATAGGTGACCTTCTGGTCGACCCGTTCGGCGGTTGTCGATTGCGGTGCAACCGAAACCTGAACCGGGTTGGTCAGAAACTGGTCTGCCAGTTGGGAGATGGTCTTGGGCATGGTCGCCGAGAAGAACAGGCTCTGGCGCTGCTTGGGCAGCATCGGAACAATCTTTTTGAGCGGCACGATGAATCCGAGGTCGAGCATTTGGTCGGCTTCGTCGAGCACCAAAATTTCGACTTTCGACAATGTCAGAAAGCGTTGATCGATCAGGTCGAGCAAGCGTCCCGGTGTCGCCACCAAGACATCGACGCCACGCTCCAAAATGCGTTTCTGGCGATTGATCGGCACGCCGCCAAATGCGGAAGTAACAAACAGGCCGAGACCTTTTGAATATCCGGTCATGCTGTCGGCGATCTGACGAGCGAGTTCGCGGGTCGGTGCAAGCACCAGCATCCGGCATTCATGCCGCCCGGCACGGCGCTTGTTTGCAAGCAGGTGATGGATGGCAGGCAGCGAGAAAGCAGCGGTCTTACCCGTGCCGGTCTGTGCGATACCGAGAATGTCCTTGCCTTCCAGCGCGGGCGGGATCGCCTGCTGCTGGATCGGGGATGGTGTGGTGTAACCGCCTTCGGCCACACGTTTTTGGATTGGTTCCGCCAGAGCGAAATCAGAAAATTTAGTCAAAAATAATACCTTGTAATAGCAGCAAGTTTCCAGCGCCCAGCATGATTGCTACGCGCGTGTTCGCCGTCGGTTAAGACGACCCGCGTGATCAGGCTGCCGGAAAGAAAGAAGCAATGAAGGCGATAGGTTCGAGATGATCTTGTCATCTCTCACGCAGAACTTCCGCCAGACAGCCGCATTTCAAAATTGGCGCCTTTGCTGCGTTGCAACATAGAGAAGCAGCTTGGAAAGTCAAGCGTTGTGGTTACAGTGCACGAACATCACCGAACAACTGTTGGATATTTTCATGCGTAACCTTGTTATTTCCTTACTCACTTTGACCGCTCTGACCGCCGCTCCCGTCCATGCGGAAGAAGCTGCTGGCGCCCAACAACCGAAGCTTGAAATTGGCGGCGGCGGTCGGCCGGTAGGCGAAGCCTGGTCGCGCAGCCCAATATTTGCGGAGCATGGCATGGCCGCGACCGCCCATCCGCTGGCCAGCCAGATTGCCATCGACATTCTTAAAAAAGGTGGCTCTGCGGTGGACGCAGCGATTGCCGCCAATGCGGCGCTGGGGCTGATGGAACCGACTGGCAATGGCATTGGCGGCGATCTATTCGCGATCATCTGGGATCCCAAGACCGAGAAGCTCTACGGATTGAATGGATCGGGCAAAAGTCCGATGGGGGCCAGCTACGATCAATTTGTCGCACAGCTCGACGGCCGCGACAGCATTCCGCCGTTCGGCCCTTTGCCGGTCACGGTACCCGGAACAGTCGATGGCTGGTTCGAGATGCACGGCAAATTTGGCAAGCTCAGTATGGCCGACATTCTGGCCCCGACCATAGCCTATGCTCGAGAAGGCCATCCGGTCGCCCCGGTCATCGGCTATTATTTTGCTGGAAATCTCAAGCGGTTTGAAGAGAATCTCGATATGATTGGTGATTTTGCAAATGCCAGGGCCACCTATTTTGCCAATGGCGCGCCGAAGGCTGGTGAAATCTTCAAAAATCCTGATCTGGGGAACACGTTAAACCAAATCGCAACTGGCGGTCGGGACGCTTTCTACAAAGGCGATATTGCCAAGACGATGGATAGCTATTTCAAACGGATTGGTGGCAATTTGCGTTATGCCGATTTTGCCGCGCACAGCAGCAAATGGGTCGAACCGGGCTGTGTCGATTATCGCAAAGGCTATGAACTTTGCGAACTGCCACCCAATTCGCAGGGCTTCGCGGCCTTGCAAATGGCCAATATCCTCAAAAATGTTGATCTGGCGCAATGGCCACGCGGGTCTGCGGAAGTGCTCCACTATATCACCGAGGCCAAGCGTCTGGCATTTGAAGATGTCGCCCGTTTCTATGCCGATCCCGACATGTCGCCTGCCCCGCTCGAATGGCTGCTCAGCGATGCCTATGGACAAGAGCGGTTCGCGCTGATTGATCCGGCCAAAGCGTCACCCGAATTCGGTCCCGGCGAGCCCAAGCTCGAAGGCGAAGGCGATACCACCTATCTCACGGTCGCCGACAAGGACGGGATGATGGTCTCGCTGATCCAGTCCAATTATCGCGGCATGGGCAGTGGTCTCGTCGCTGACGGCCTTGGCTTCATGTTTCAGGATCGTGGAGAGCTTTACTCGCTCGATCCAAACCACCCCAATGTCTATGCCGCCGGGAAGCGACCCTTCCAGACGATCATTCCCGCCTTCATGAAGAAAAATGGCAAGCCCTTCATGTCCTTCGGACTGATGGGCGGCGGCATGCAGCCACAGGGCCATGTCCAGGTGATGATCAATATGGTCGACTATGGCATGAACCTCCAGGAAGCTGGCGATGCTGCCCGGCTAAACCATGATGGCGGACGTCAACCGACCCAGGATCTGACCGGCACTGGCGCGGACCTGCTCGGCACGCTCAACGTCGAACCGGGGATTTCAGCGGCCACTGTCGAACGATTGAAAGCCATGGGGCACAATGTGAAAGTCGTCAGCAATGGCGCGATGTTTGGTGGTTATCAGGCGATCACGCAAGATCTGGAAACCGGTGTTTATACCGGTGCAACGGAAATGCGAAAAGATGGTCAGGCGATCGGCTATTAGTCGCGGCACCATCCCCACATCGAATGGAAATTGGAACGAACATGCGAAAATTGTCTCTCACTCTTTTGGTGCCAGCATTGATTCTGGCTCTCCCCACAACGGCTCAGGCCCAAATGGAAAATTTCAAAACCGGCCCGGTTTTTGACGAATTTGGTCCAACCGCCCCGGTGCAAACCGACACGCCCCTGCCAAAGGATGTGACCTTCAAGATCAATTTCGATGTAGCCAAAGCCGCCGAACCCGGCACATTGAACCGCGCTATCGAAAGTGCGGCGCGTTTCATCAACATGCATGTCGCCGCAGGCGTGCCGGGAAATAATATTCGACTGGCGATTGTCGTTCATGGCGGCGCAGCCCATGACTTGACCAACCAACAATCTTATGGATCGCGCAAAGATGGAGCGGAAAATGGCAGTGCCGCCGCGATCGCGACTTTGCAGAAACATGGCGTCAATTTTTACCTGTGCGGCCAGAGCGCAGCCGCGCATGGCATTTCCAACGCCGATCTTTTACCCGGTGTGAAAATGGAGCTCTCGGCGATGACGGCGCATGCTTTGCTGCAGCAGCAGGGATATACATTGAACCCTTTCTAGTCTTTTAGAAGCTGTTTGCGCGGCGCGGGACTCCGGCGCGACAAGCTTAAATATTCTGGGACTTGAGAAATGTCTGAATGGCCGCAATGGACATATTTTCATCCAGCATCGGCGCATGCCCGATATTTGCGATTTCGACCGCTTGAAAAGCCGCATCATGCAGTTCCGCCATCTTCGACAATGTCGCCGGTGCAAGAATATCGGACGTTTGTCCTCTGATCACTAGCACGGCTATTTGGGCGAGCAGGCGCCAAACCGGCCACAGGTCGGCAGGAGCGGCGCTCGGCGTGTCACCTTCAACACCCCGTGAGATCGCCATGTCATAGGAAAGCTCGGGGGTTCCATCTTCACCCAAGTGGAAAGTCCGATGGGCAAAGTTCATCCAGTCTTCCTCGCCATAGTCCGGAAAGGCGATGGCATTGGTTTCGCGACAATGGTCCGCCGCTTCGCTCCAATTGCTGGTGTTGACTGGCTTGCCGACATATTGTTGCAGCCGCGCGAGACCCCGGGGATCAACTGCGGGACCAATGTCGTTCAATATCAGCGCCGCGACTTTGTCCGGATGCCGTCCAGCCATCAGCATGGCGATCAGTCCGCCCATTGACGTGCCCATGAGAACGGCTTTGTCGATATTGCGCGAGCGGAGCAAAGCAAACATATCCTCTACATAGATGTCCGGAATATAGTTTGAGGGATCCGGATCATATTGCGAACGACCGCGCCCACGCTGGTCCGGGATAATGAGCTGATAAGCGGGACTCAATATTTCGGCAATAGTCTCAAAATCCGCGCTATTGCGAGTCAGGCCGTGCATCATCACAATCGGAATAGCGCTGGAACAATCCCCATAGATTCGCGCATATAGGTCTAGCCGGTCATCCGCACTGCGAAAATGATGGTCGCTATAGGTCTCTGACATCATTCGATCCAATCTTTGCGCAGATGCTTGCCGGCCATTGCCATTAATATGGCAGCCGCCACATAGAATATCAGCGCCGTCAGAATCGCGTAGCGCAGGCCTTCATCGCCGTAGCTCTGGCTAAACTGGTCCGACATCGCGCCCAGAATGAGCGTGCCAAAGCCGAGACCGATCAGATTGTTGATGAACAGGAAACTGGCTGAAGCGGTCGCGCGCATCGTTGCAGGCACCAGATGCTGGACCGCAGACAGGACAGGGCCCAACCAGACATAGGCCAGAGCCTGGGGAATCAGGAAGAATAGAAAGGCAGCCGTTACCGATGTGGATAATATGCCTCCGGCAAACAGGGGGACGCCAAGAATGAAGCAGACGGCCGGAAGCCAGGCATAGGCGGCGCGATCCTTTTTGCCGAAATAGTCACCCAGCCAGCCCCCGGCGAGAACCCCGATGGTTCCGCCAACCAGCAGGATGGAGCCGTAAAATTGCGACGTGCCGATCAAATCCAGACCAAAGCTGCGCTGCATCAGGCTGGGCAACCAGAATGCGATGCCATAGCCGCATAGGGAGCTCATCGATGCGCCGAAAGACAGGAACCAGAAGCTCTTCTTCGCGGCGAGAATCCGGAAGACGTCGCCCGTCTTGGGCCCTGGGTTCGATTCCGCCCATGGCGACTGCGCTGATCTTGCGGTCTCCGCGAGCATTTTTTTCGGTTCGCGCACGATCAAACGGAAAAGCGGCGCAATCGCCACGCCGGCGATGCCGACAATGATAAAGGCGGTTCGCCATTCGATCATCTGGGCAACATAGCCGCCGAACAATACTCCTGCGGCAGACCCCAGCGGGATGCCGAGGGAATATATTGCGAGCGCCCGGGCCCGCTCATGGCTGGGGAAATAGTCCGCAATCAGCGCATAGGATGGCGCAACACCGCCCGCCTCGCCAACACCGACGCCAAGCCGGAAGAAGAACATCTGCCAGAAACTGGTGGCAATTCCGCACAGCGCCGTGAAGCCGCTCCAGACAGTCAGCGAAATCGTGATCACCCAGGTCCGGCTGGTCTTGTCGGCGATCAACGCCAATGGGATGGCGAGAGTCGAATAGAGCAATGCAAAGGCAATCCCGCCCAGCGCACCCAATTGCGTATCGCTCAGCCCTAGGTCTGCCTTGACCGGAATTGCCAATATTCCGAGAATCTGACGGTCGAGAAAATTGAACGTATAGACCAGCAGCAGCATGCCGAGCACAACCGCGCGATAGGTGCGACTATACTCGACCGTCTGATCCACAGCCGAACTGGTCAGAATTTAACTCCAGCGGTGACAAACACCTGACGCGGGTTGCCATAGAAACCGGTCAACGTGCCTTCGGTCCCCAATGAGGATATCGGCAGGCCATTGGCTCCGGTTGCAATGGCCCCGGTCACCGGATCTGCAATGATGAAGGAATAGCCCGATGTCCGGTATTTTTTGTTGGTCAGATTCTTGCCATGGATACCAATGCTCCAGCGGTCATCCGGTGCAGTATAGACAAGATTGGCATCCCATAGCGCGAAGCCTTTCTGGTCGATGAAAGGATTGGCAATCTCGAACTGATTGGTGGTGCTGCGATAGGATAGAGTCGTCCCGAAATAGAGATCCCCATCACCAAGCGGCGTCGTGTAAGCGAGGGTGCCGCTCGCGGTCCACTTCGGTGTATTCTGGACTTCCCGGAAATCCGCGACATCGGTTGGCACACCGCCAATATTGGTGATATATTCGTCATATTGCGCATCAATATAGCCCAGCGCGCCGGACAGGGTCAGACGGTCACCGGATGCAGCGAAATCCTCCGCAAGCCGGCCACTGGCTTCAAGTTCCAGACCCTTCAATGTCGCTTTACCGGCATTGGAGATAACACCGCAGAATGTCGCGATACCACCCACCGTGCAGGCCACCGAACCCGGGATCTGGACATCGGTATAGTCGGTATAGAAACCCGCCACAGCTACATTCAGAGCGCCGTTGAACAGACTGCCCTTATAACCGATTTCATAGCTGTCGACCTTTTCCGGACGGAAGCTCAGGAAATCGGCAACTTCGTCATCACTGGGAATACCATTGGCATTGGTGGTCGGCGCATTGACACCGACACCGCGCGGATCAAATCCGCCGCCTTTGAAGCCCTGCGAAAAGCTGGCGTAGATATTATGCTCCGGAGTTGGCTTGTAGCTGATCGACGCGCGCGGCGTGAATTTCTTGAACTCGGCGCTGCCTTCGAAATCGGTGCTCGGCCCACCGAACAGGACACCGGCACCGCCAAAGGTTGGTGATCCGCCACCGAGAAAATTCTGCCGCAAGATGCTCGCCGAGCGCTCATCCCAAGTATAGCGACCGCCCAGGGAGAGACTGAACTGATCGGTCAGATCATACGTAAAGTCACCAAATATCGCATAGGTTTCAGTATCAACATTGGCTTGCGTAAAGGCGGTAAAGCCATTGAATGTGGTGAACAGCCGAACATCGAACAATGTATCTGCCGTGGCGTCCAGATAGTAGAATCCGACCAGCGCCTGAACCGGCCCACCATCATATTGAAGCTGAAATTCCTGGCTGATCTGTTCGTTGCGGTAGATGCCGGGAACATCCAGATCAACCGCTGGCAGCGCGTCAAAATCAATCGGTGTCGCCGTATCATCCTTGCGCCATGCACTGATCGACTTGAAGGTGACTGTATCGGTGAGGCTCGCGGTGATATTCATCGCGAGACCATATGCCTCAATATCCTGAACCGGGTCGTTGAGCCCCCCTCTTGTGTCAAATACGTCGGCCAGCACCGGGGCGCCGGACTGATCACCGGGAATCAGACGGTGACCACCGCGCGGATTGCTCTCATCCTTGGTATAGTCTCCAGATATGCGGACGAGCACCGGTTCACCATAGCCACCAAATTCCAGCGATCCTCGCGCGGCCCAGATGTCCTTATTGTAATTTTCCAGCCCGTTGGTGAGATTGGTGCCGAAACCACCGCGTGACAGGCGCGCGCCGGAGGCGCCGATACGGACGATATCGGAGATTGGCATGCTGGCGGTGACCACCGCTTCGGCCTGATCATAGGTGCCATAGGTCGCGCGGGCCATAAAGGATGGTTCATCCGGCAGCCGCTTGGTGACATATTTGATCGCTCCACCAATCGTGTTGCGGCCGTAAAGCGTTCCTTGTGGTCCACGCAGGACTTCGATCCGTTCGACATCGTAAATGTCCAGCACCGCCGCCTGCGGGCGGTTCAGATAGACATCGTCGAGATAGATGCCCACGCCCTGCTCAAAACCCGAGACCGGATCTTGCTGACCGATGCCGCGAATGAAGGCGGACAGCGTCGAATTGGTGCCGCGAGAGGATTCCAAAGTGGTATTGGGGGTGGTCAGACCGATGTCGGTAATATCAACCGCGCCCTGCCGTTCCAAGGCTTCGCCAGAATAAGCGGTTATCGCAATCGGAACATCGATCAGCCGCTCGTCGCGGCGGCGGGCAGAAACAATGATGACATTCGAATCGTCCGCTTCTTCTGCCACAGCGTCAGTGGCTTGCGCATAGAGCGGAGCTGTCGTCAGACCGGTGAGGGCAACAGTCGACAAGGCAGCAAAACGTATCGCTTTTTGAAAATCTCTCATATTACTTCTCCCAAATTCGATTCCCTGGCGTAAGGGTATCTGTTATTGGAGAAGAGCTTTATTGAAAGTTGAACCAACTTTCAACTATGAAAGGACAATATCGATAAGATGCCCAGAGGGAGTGCCAAAAAAGCAACAGTCGCGGATGGTGATGGCGCCAAGACAAGCGCCGATCTGACAATGAAAAACGCCAAAGTCCCACGCACGGAGCGTGGACGCCGGACGATGCGCGCGATCCTCGACGCCGCCGCCATAGAATTTGGCGCGCATGGCTTCGGAGACACGTCTATTGTGTCGATAACCCAAAGAGCCAAGGTCGCGCTGGGCAGCTTCTACACCTATTTCGACAGCAAGGAGGAAGTCTTCCGCGCACTGGTCAACGATATGAGCGATCGGGTAAAGCAACATGCGGCAACCGCAATGAGCGCCAATCACAATGCGCTCGAACGCGAACGCGCCGCACTCACAGCCTTTCTCCAGTTCGCCCGCGAGCATAAGGAAATCTACCGGATTATCGATGAAGCCGAATTTGCCGATCCGGCCAGCTATCGCGCCCATTATGAAGGCACTGCCGATCGGATATTTGAGCGTCTGACCGAAGGCTCAGAATCCGGAGAACTGAACAACGACCTGACAGAAGCCCATGCCTGGGCGATCATGGGCATGAATGTGTTTCTCGGACTGCGCTATGGTGTCTGGTCGGAAGACATGTCAGCCGAAGAGGTAGCCGCGGTCGCCCATGATATCTTGTCCGGCGGTTTGCGGAAGCGCTGATGAGCTGATGGCCTGATAGTTTGTGGCCCCTACGCAGCAGAAATGTACCTGCGATCAAATGACAATGGTCAACTAGGGTCTCAAGCCGAATGAACGCCCTCCTTCGATATCGCTGGCGCGTACATATAGAGATAGTCTCACAGCAAAGTGACGATGCTTTCGGTTTTGCAAAAGCCGGTTCTCAATATATGCGAACCGACAGGTCTGATCCCGCTGGAGTTTGACGCTCTATCCTTCCCGCTTCATCCATTGCCTAACGAACGGTGATAGACGCTCTTCAACTCGCGACTGTTCGTGGGTGGTTGATGGAGCAGGACGATCAACAGATTTCCATTTTGGCCATCGTTTTAAGCGTTTGTGATGCTGGATTGCTGTTTGTCTGTTGTGATTGGCGGTCGGGCGCCTTGGTGTTGATGTTTGATGTTGGCGGGGGGAAGTTTGTTGGGTTGGGCGCTGGGCACAAAAAAACCGCTGACCCATGGGGCAGCGGTGTGGATTTGGTTGCGGGAGTAGGATTTGAACCTACGACCTTCAGGTTATGAGCGCTGCAAGAATTTCTACTAACTAGTTCTTTTTATTGCACTATTTTCCGCATTTGCATCGTGTTCGCTTGACTGTGAGGAGCTATTGATCCTGTGTGTCTACGCAGGTTTTCGCAAGGATCCTCATCCTCTTGCTTACTATATGCTTACTGTAGGCACTGCGATGACCCCACTGGTAACAGAAGGGAATGTCATGACTAAACTGACAAAGAGCAAAATCGATGGATTGGAGATCAAGTCGAAGGACTATTTTATCTGGGATAGCGACCTTCCTGGTTTTGGTATTCGCGTATTTCCATCCGGCCGAAAGAAATTCGTTCTACAATACCGCCACGGCCGATAATCGCGCCGGATGATGCTCAGTCAGCACGGTGCGATCACTTTGGATCAAGCGCGGAAACTTGCCATCCAAGCTCTTGCCAAAATTGGACAAGACATCGATCCACTGCAGGTACGCAAAAACAGCCGTGAAGCGTTGACGGTCAAAGAACTAGCAGACCGGTTCGATGCAGAGCATATCGAGGTCCATCTAAAGGAAACCACCGCCAAAGAATATCGGAGGAACCTAAAACTCTTTATCCTGCCTGCCATTGGCAGAATGCGGATCACTGATGTCACTCGGGCGGATGTTGCGAAGTTCCATCACGATTATCGGCACAAGCCATATCAAGCCAATCGCAATATCGAGATCATCTCAAAAATGTTCAATCTGGCTGAACTTTGGGGATTAAGGCCAGATGGCACCAACCCCCGTCGCCACATCAAGAAATATCCAGAGAAGAAGCGCGAGCGCTATTTCTCACCAGCCGAGCTGCAATCCATTGGACACGTGCTTCGCGAGATGGAGGCAGAGGGTTTGGAGTTTCAATCAGCGATCAATGCCATCCGCTTGCTCTTGTTCACAGGCTGCCGCCTCAATGAAATCATGAAGCTAGAATGGGAGTGGGTTGATCTAGACAATGCCGCCCTACACCTTCCAGATTCAAAAACGGGGGCCAAGACCATTCACCTAGGACAAGCTGCGATCAACATCTTGCGCAATGTCGAAAAGCTACTTGGCAACCCTTATGTCATCATCGGCAAGAACCCAGGTCAACGATTAACTGACCTCCAGCCGTTTTGGCGACGGGTTCGCGCAAGAGCGGGACTGAAAGATGCGCGCTTCCATGATCTGCGCCATACATTCGCGTCCATCACAGTGAGCAATGGCAAAAGCCTTCCCATGATCGGCAAGTTGTTGGGGCATTCGCAGGTTCAGACGACAGCGCGATATGCACATCTCGCAACCGCGCCGGTAGTTTCAGCAGCCAACGATGTAACAAGTCTGATCGCTGAAAGCCTCGCTGAACGCCACTGAGCTAGAGTTGCTCTTCCGGTCCCATAGCATCTCGGGGACCGTTCTCCATCAAGTTGTTCTGGTCTCCAGTACTAATCTGGGCTGAACTCTTCTTCATTCTCATCAATGGTCCGATTGCTCTTGGGTTTTCCAAGAGTGGGGATTGGAAACCTCTCTATCACGACCGGCCACAGAAAAACTGCGGCCGGATGGCGTTCACTTATGTCCAACCGGCTTGCCGGTAAAGGTGCGCGCGCTGTGTGATAGCAGATTTTCCAACGTCCGGCTTTGCCCGTCGCCCCAAAATAGAGATTAGGGCGACGACAAAGGCTAGAAGTCGCGTCGCTAAATATGGAGACGCTTAGTGAAAAATGTGAAATGGTGGCACTGGATCCTAATCATGTTAGCAGTAATGTTCGTGTTGGGCTCGCTGGTCGAAGACCCGAAGACGGAACAGACGAAAACCACGTCAACATACGAGGCAGCCGATGCTGAGTTTAATCCACTTGCTGGCAAAGCCATGTTCTCCATCGTTTTTAATCCCAAGGTCGATCCGGCTGAACTCCAAAAGCTGGTTCGCAAACATTGCGGCTCCCGCGAATTTTGCAAAGTATTTGGCTGGGCTGATCCGGATTTTGCGCCGCGTGGCTTCCCAATGACTGACCGAGAGGTTGAGGCTCAGGTTCTAAGCTACGGCATTAATCGCACCACAGGATACGAAGAGTTCTATTGGGATTGTGATAAATTTGGCAAAATGGAAGGTATCAACTGCAATGCTGCCGACAATCCCGCTGAATCCAGCTCATGGTCATTGGAGGGCAGCCCTTCTTTTGTAACGTCGCCCTACTATATTGACAGTCTGGGCTCGTCGCATCGACAAGTGCTCCTTAACAAACTTCATCGGAATCCGGATTGTCGAAGATTACAAACGGCGCCAGTCTCCAACCAAAGTCCGGCGGCACTCCTAAACAAATTGTGCTGTTGCTGCATGGCTTTGGATCCAGTGGAACTGACATGATAGCTTTAGCGCCGCAGTGGCAAGATGCGTTGCCTGATGCTTTATTCCTTGCCCCACATGCGCCCCAACGCTGCTCTATGATGGGGACAGGCTATCAGTGGTGGGGGTTATCTGGCTTCGAACCATCTGCACTGGCAGCGGGCGCGGCGTCAGTTGCGCCTGCAATAAATGCTTTCATTGACCAAAAACTAACTCAATATGGTTTGACCGATTCAGACTTGGCACTGGTTGGATTCAGCCAAGGCACTATGATGGCACTTCACGTTGGGCTGCGCAGATCACAACAAGTTGCGGCTATCGTGGGTTATTCAGGAATTCTTACTAGTATAACTGACCTGCCGCTAGAACACCCTGCCAAACCTCCAACATTGTTAGTGCACGGAACTGCTGATCCGGTTGTGCCTTTTAAAGCATTGCACTCAGCGGAGAGTGAGCTTCAGGGGATTGGTGTGCCAACCACCACGCACTCGTCCCATGGGTTGGGTCATAGTGTAGATCCCATTGGAATTCGGCTTGGTCGCGATTTTGTCTCGGGTTCATTCACCAATGAACTTTCAGCTTAACTTGTGATTTAACCAATCGAATAGCCGTATGTTCGAAAGTGGGTGGTTAGCAGATGGGCTGTATTTCAGTTACCGAGAGGCGATAGCGGGACATTAGAGCGATCATGGTTGGTCGACTGTTTAGCACCTAGCTCGCCCATTTAGCCCTCTATCGCACGGTAAGCTTCTATCCCAATTGCCCTCGTGCCATCCTGTTGTAACTATAATGACGCGCAGCTTTCTTCGAACTGACGCCCGAATATCTTCAAGCCGTCACAGCCTTACTGCACTGCACCATTCTTTCCAATGTCGCATGAAAAAGGCTGATTTCGTCATGTCAAAGCTCACCTCAATCTCCCGTAAGTCTCCGTCGTTTTTCGCTCTAACTGCTACTTTGTTCGTCGCTAGCATTGCTCCGGCCTGGGCTCAGAACGGAACCGATGATGTTGAGGAAGAGATCGATGACAATGTCATTATCGTCACCGCGCAAAAGATTGAGCAGAAATCGACTGACGTGCCGATCACGATTTCTGCCAATAGTGGCGAGCGATTGAAGGAACTGGGTGTCTCGGATTTAGACGAATTGTCCAACTATGTTCCGGGGCTTAATATTCAGGAACAAAGTGCGAATAACCCCGGCATTGTTATCCGCGGCATTACCTCCGACAGCGGATCGGCACAGCAGGCACCGCGCGTCACGCTCTATTATAACGGCGTCGACATTTCGCGTTCGCGCGGTTCCTATCAGGATATCTATGACGTCGACCGAATCGAGGTGATCAAAGGCCCGCAGGCAACCTTGTTCGGCACCGCCTCAGCAGTAGGCGCGATCAGTATCATTTCCGCCAAGCCAAGGCCTGGCCTGTCCGGCGAAGTTACCGGAAGCTATGGCAATTTTCGCGCCTACACCCTCAGCGGTCATCTGAACGCCGGGTCCGATTTTATGGCCGTGCGTCTGGCGGGAGCTTATAAAAAGCGCGATGGTTACGTGACCAATCTCGCGCCGAATCAGGATGATCTTTATGCACAGGACCAATTTGGCGCGCGAGCATCACTGCGCTTCACGCCGAACAGCGATTTTACTGCCGACCTGATCCTGAGCTATGATCGGCAGCGTAACTCCGGCACACCTTTTATTTCCGGCATTTTGCCGACCGAAGCCGGACCAGCCACGCCCTTTGGTGCCGCTGATCTACGTGGCTCGACTTTTTCTGCTGCAGTCCTCGGCGCCTCCAAGTTAGGCCTAACCCGCGATGTCTACGACGCCAACCTCACCTTGAGCTGGAACATCACCGATGACTGGACGATCACCACGGTCAACGGCTTCCGGAAATTCAATTCCAATGAAGTATTCGACGCAGACGGATCGGCGGCTTTCTTCCTCGAATTTGCAGAAGACGCCAATGGCGAGCAAGGCAGCCATGAAACCCGCTTTGCTTATGATAGCGACACGTTTCGCGGTAGTTTCGGGTGGAACCTGTTCCGAGAGGATAGTAACCAGCGGGTACCGTTTTCGACCGATGAGGTCACCTATTTCCAGTGTCTGGCTGGTATAGTCGTTCCGGGTATACCCTGTGTTGATGCCAATGGTGTGCCGGCAGGAGATGCGATCCGGGCCCTTACAGGCGGTGTCGTCGACACAATACCCTATCAGGCGGTGTTCGAAAATTTTGGCAAGAATGACAGTTATTCGGTTTTCGCCGATGGTACATGGATCCCAATACCCAGTCTGGAACTGACCGCTGGTGTCCGGGTGCTGATCGAAAAGCGCCGTTCGAGCTATCGCGCGACTGCGCCAGGTTCGTTTTTCACCGGTGCACCACCTTTCCCGTTAACTGACACGATGGGTCAGATTTTTAGAACCGAAGACAGCTTCTCCGCTATATTGCCGCGCTTCAACGTCCTTTACCGTTTCTCTGATGACATTAATGGCTTTGTCACCGTTTCCAAAGGCCGCCGCTCTGCCACGGTCGATCTGAACGCCACCAATACGCCAACTGGACCTGTTGCCAATTTTACTAATATTCTGCCGGAAACCGTCTGGAATTATGAGATCGGTCTGAAAGGCGCAGTCGGCCCGGTATCTGGTTCACTCGGGGTGTACTACCAGACCTATGATAATTTTCAGGTTAGTATCATCGGTAGCGACGGCATCGCCCGCACGCAAAGTGCTGGTACGGCTAAGAACTTCGGCGTCGAAGCAGAAGTCAGTGTCCGTGCTACCGAGTGGCTAAACCTGTTCGCCAATATCGGCTATATCGACGGTGGCATTGACGACAGGCCGGAGATTGCGCCTAATTTTCGCGGTGCCCGTTTCCGGCTGCAGCCAGAGGTTCAGGCGGCGGGCGGCTTCACCATCGACTATCCCATCAACGACAGCACCCGGATCTTTGCCACGCCATCTGTCACCCATCGCAGCCAGATTTTCTTTGAAACGCCCAATAATATCATGACCAGCCAGAAAGCCGTTACTTTAGTGAACGTGCGGGCAGGCATATCCTTTGCCGATGAACGATACGAAATTGCCGGATTCGTCCGTAATCTGACCAACAAGGATTATTTGCTCGATGCAGGAAATACCGGCGGTGCCTTCGGTATTCCGACTTTCATTCCCGCCGAACCGCGCTTCTATGGTATTCAGGCCAGCGCTAAATTTTAACAAAAAGAGGTGTTGATTGATTGGGTGGTTTTTGGGTAGCGCAGTTCATTCATCGGGATGCGAGCATTCGCGTTGTCCGAATTTAAGTGGCAGCAGCTATTGGCAATATAAATTCTGCCGATAAACGACCAACACTGAAGCGATTGCCGACTGTCTGGTTCTGACTGCTATGGAGGTAAATGTGGAAAGTAGAGATCAGAATTGAATCTGCTGATTGCGAAGTTTTTACGCCTGAACGAATTTTGATCGTGTTCTGTTTGCAAGAGCCACGAGCGACAGCATCACCGGCACTTCCACGAGAACGCCAACCACGGTTGCGAGAGCCGCACCGCTCCCGAGGCCAAATAAACCGATTGCCACAGCGACCGCTAACTCAAAAAAGTTGGACGTGCCAATCAAGGCGCATGGAGCAGCCACGTTATGCGGTACTTTCCATGCCCAAGCGGCGGCATAGCTGACAAAGAATATGCCGTAGCTCTGGATGATGATCGGAACGGCGATAAGCGCGATGAGCAGCGGCTGTGTCACAATAGTCTGCGCCTGAAACGCGAACAACAGCACAACCGTCAGCAAAAGCCCCATGACGGACAACGGCTTGATGCGTCGGGTAAATGCTGTAATCGCAATTTCGTCGCCTTTTGATCGGGCAAGAAGCGTCCGGCGGGTCAGCGCACCAGCAACAAGTGGGATAACCACATAGAGCACGACAGACAGCAGCAGTGTCTCCCAAGGCACTTCTATGTCGGTCACACCGAGCAGCAACGCGACAATCGGCGCGAAGGCAAAGATCATGATAATGTCATTCACCGATACCTGCACCAGCGTATAGGCAGGATCGCCCTTGGTCATCTGTGACCATACGAACACCATTGCTGTGCAGGGCGCTGCGCCAAGCAAGATAAGCCCTGCAATATATTGCTGCGCATCATCGGATGAAATCAGCCCTGCATATACATAGTTGAAGAACAGCACGCCCAAAGCTGCCATCGTAAACGGCTTGATGAGCCAGTTGACGACAATGGTTATAAACAGACCTTTGGGTTTGTCGCCTATATGCTTGAGGCTGGCGAAATCGACCCCGACCATCATCGGATAGATCATTGCCCATATCAGCACAGCGACCACCAGATTGACCGAGGCATATTCTAGCCTCGCCAGAATCGAAACCGTATCAGGCGCAACATTGCCAATGACCATGCCAGCCAATATGGCTGCGCCCACCCAGACTGACAGCCATTTTTCAAAGACGCCAAGTCCTGCATCCGCAGGTGTTTCAATTGGTTGTGTTGCCATGTCTCAAACTTCGGCTTTCTGTGCGCCAATGTCCTTGAGGCGGTTCTGCAGGCTCATCTTGTCTATGCTTTCGAGAGGCAAGGCGAGAAACAGGCTGATACGATTGAACATCATGCGATAGGCTTCCGTGAAGGCCGCTCGTTTTTCTGCTTCGCTGCCCGTTACAGCCGCTGGATCAGGAATACCCCAATGAGCGGTCATAGGTTGTCCAGGCCAAACTGGGCACGTCTCACCAGCGGCGTTGTCGCAAACGGTAAAGACAAAATCGAGTTTCGTGGCATCTGCGGCTGAAAATTCATCCCAATTTTTGGAACGTAAATTCTGGATAGGATGATCCATAGATTTGAGCAAATCGAGTGAATAGGGATGAACTTTGCCAGCTGGATTGCTGCCTGCACTATAGGCCTGGAACCGTCCTTTGCCTTCGCGGTTCAATATCGCTTCTGCCAATATCGATCGTGCCGAATTGCCGGTGCAGAGGAACAAGGCATTGTAAACACGCTCGCTCATGACATGGACACTTTCGAGGGAGCGCAGCAGCTTGTTTCAGAAGCATTTGCTGAAACAGCAGATAGCTTTGGATCATCTCCATATACGACCGACTGTCCGTTGGTGTAAAAGGCTTCCCAGACAACGCCGTCTGGATCAGAAATCCAGCTTTTTTCAGACTGGGCGTAGCAGCATGTGGTCTGACCTTCTTCCAGCACCGGCGCGTCGGCTTTGCGAAGGCGGGTAAAGACGCCCTCCAAATCATCGGCGCTTTCGGCCTGAATGCCAAGATGCTCGATACCCTTGGCTGCGTGATTTTCAGAAGAAATTGCGAAATTGACGCGGGGGTCATCCAGCATCCACTTCGCATAATCATCTTTTGTCACCGATGGCTCGGTATCGAAAAGCGTGGAATAGAATTTTATCGAGGCGTCGAGATTTTCTACCCCGACATGAATGTGTATACGTTTCATTGGCAGAGCCTTTCAAGTTGGTTGGCAATCGGAGCGCAATCATCACCGGAACAACAATTCTCCAGCATAAAGGCCATGACTGCGTTCATGGTCGCGAGATTGGCGCGATAAATGATGAGACGACTTTCACGCTTTGAAGATAGTAGGTTGGCGCGAGACAGTATCGACAGGTGAGATGACATGGTGTTTGGCGGAACATCCAATTGTTTTGCAATCTGACCAGCAGGCAAGCCAGTTGGCTCATGCCGTACCAGCAGTTTGAAAACATCCAGTCGTGTGGTTTGAGCGAGTGCGCCGAGCGTTTCTATTGCTTTGATTGAATCCATATATCGATAATAGTAGAAATATGGATTGATTGTAAAGTTTTCCCTGTCTGCACCTATGGCACCAAATTAATGTTGATGCGTTGGTTGAATTCACTCCGTTTTTAACTAAGCCAAGGTATGGTGTTTACTGGATTGATCATATCCAGATGCGACCGTTGCGACAGGACAGCCAATCACCCGGCGAGATATTTCTGGGGCGTAGGGTAACCGATAAATTTCGCACAATCATGGTGGATCCCAATCTTTATCTCGCAGCCTTGATGCAAGACCTGAAAGAAATGGGCGTAAAATTCTGGACAAAGAAATTTACCGCGCTCGGAGAATTGACCGGATTGCCTCATCCAGCTCTTGTCAATTGCTCTGGACTTGGAGCAGGCCTTCTATTCGGTGACGAGAATATGTATCCAATTCGCGGGCAGCTAACGTTGCTGAAGCCGCAGCCAGAAATCGATTATAGCTTTATCAGCCGCCAGCCGGGTGGAGTACTCTACATGTTCCCCCGACGGGGGAATATAGTCTTGGGCGGAACCCATCAGCGAGGATATGATCAATTGCTATCTGAACCGGCCGAAGTTGAAAGACAACTACGCGGGCATGGTGAGTTGATGGCAAGTTTGCGAGGCATTCCGAGGATGGACCCTAGCGACGTACAAAGTTTATGGGCACCGAAGCTCTAGCGAATATTTGGATCAATCGAGTTATGGTTCTCTATCAGCCCGCGACCCAAGAACCTCCGACGCATAATACTGAATCTAGTGCCCGCCAATCTGAAGCGGTCGCTTCTGTAATCCCTCCCGTTGGACAAAACTTGCATTGCCCAAATGGTCCGGTAAGCGACTTTAGTGCTGGGATTCCACCGCTTGCCATTGCGGGAAAGAATTTGAAATGAGTGAAACCCAGATCGAGGCCGCGCATAATATCACCAGAGTTGGCAACGCCTGGCAGAAAGGGGATATCTCGTTCAATTGCGGCGCGGCCCAAAGGCTCTGTAAGACCCGGCGATACAATAAACTCCGCACCTTCCAAAATCGCGATGTCCAACATAGCAGGGTTGAGAACCGTGCCTGCGCCGACAATGGCACCTTCAACTTTTTTCATTTCACGAATGGCAGCCAGTGCACAATCTGTGCGCAACGTTACTTCAAGGACTGGATATCCTTTTGCGACCAGATCTTCAGCCATCGGTTTTGCATCAGCTATGTCGTTAATCACCAATACAGGGATGACTGGCGCAGCGCGCATTATATTTTCAATCGGCTTCATTTTCCCACTCATGATCCATATTCCTTGATAAAGGCCGCAGCAGCGCCATAGAGCCCCGGCTCTTCGTGGATCAGCTGTTTCACCGATATTTGTTCCATCAGCGATTGAAAGCGTCCCTTGGCAATGAAGCGTTCGCGAAAGCCGGATGTCAGAAGAGCAGAGCCAATGCGCTGTCCTAGCCCGCCCGCCATGATGACTTGCCTTGATCCATGGGCGAGCGCCAAATTGCCAGCTACCGATCCGAGACTTAGGCAAAAGCGGTCGAATGCCGCTGCCGCTAAGCTGTCTTCTCCGGACAGTGCCAGCGCCCATAATGAACGATCATCCATGTCCTTGGAAGGCTGACCTTCGATTTCTGCAAGCAAATCATAGATCACCCTTATCCCGGAGCCAGATGTAACGCGTTCTGCAGACACACGGCGATGCTGCTCGCGCAGTTTTTTTAGCAGCGCGTCTTCAAACTCGTCATGGGGTGCGAAATCTATGTGACCGCCCTCGGTCTCTGTAACAAAATAATTGCCGTCTTTGCGCAGCACATTTACGACACCAAGGCCTGTACCGGGACCAAGCACGGTGATTGGACCGTCTTCTGTCAATTCTATTTCCGGTCCGCAAATGTGATTAAATTGGTCACTGTCCATGTGGACAACAGCATGACCCACCGCACCGAAATCGTTGACCAAGCTGAACCGGTCCAGCTTCAACTTTTCAGGCACCAGCTTCGGACGGATCATCCAGCTGCTGTTGGTAAAATAGAGCACATCACCGCCGACTGGTCCGGCAACAGCCAAAGATGCTTCGCGGGGCAATTCACGGCCAATTTGATCTGCATAGGCTTCCCATGCGATTTGCAGGCTGGCATGTTCAGCGCCGCGCATTTTCACTTGGTAATCAAGACTGACAACATGCCCGGCATCCAATTCTGCTATCGCAAAGCGCGCGTGGGTTCCTCCGATATCAGCAACAACAATCTCTTGCATAGCTAGAGTCCTGCCTCGGCGAGCATCGCTGATCCGCCTTTTTCCGCTGGGTCGGAATGACGACGCAGCATCGCAAAAAGCTCTCGGCCTGTGCCGAAAGTGGGCGAAGGCGCGGCAGCCTGTTCTCGGGCCTCCCAAATGGATTCATCAACAAATGCCGTGAGTTCGCCCGTTTGAGCGCAGACCCGAACCATGTCCTCATTCTGAAGCTTGCCCAGCGGACCACCATGAAAGGCTTCGGGAGATATGTGAATGGCGGAAGGTATCTTGCCGCTCGCCCCTGACATCCGACCGTCTGTGACAAAAGCAATCTTATAACCCTTGTCCTGCAATACACCAAGGGGCGCTGTAAGCTTGTGTAGCTCCGGCATGCCATTGGCCGCCGGTCCTTGGAAGCGGACTACAATGACCAAATCCCGGTTCAGTTCTCCGGCTTTGAATGCGGTGATTACGTCATTCTGATCATGAAAGATACGCGCCGGCGCTTCTACGGTCCATCGGCTTTGATCAACTGCACTGACCTTCATCGTAGCGCGTCCAAGATTGCCTTGCAGCAACTTCATGCCACCGTCACCTTGAAATGGATTGCTCGCAGAACGCAGTATAGTTTCGTCGGCCGATTGCTCAGGTGCATCGTCAAAACTCAGCAAATCCCCTTCCATCAACGGCTGTTTGGCACCGTCGGAAAGCGACGATCCATAAACGGTGGGAATATCATCATGAGCCAGACCAGCGCCAACAAGTTCGCGGATCACATAAGGCATCCCGCCCGCTGCGGTAAAATGATTCACATCACCAGAGCCGTTCGGATAAACACTTGCGATCAGTGGAACTGCACCAGACAGCTCATCCATATCGTCCCAGTCAATCACGATGCCGGCACTGCGTGCAATAGCGGGTAAATGGATCACATGATTGGTTGATCCTCCGGTCGCCAGAAGGCCAACAACTGCATTCACAATCGCCTTTTCGTCGATGCAGTGACCCAGTGGACGATAGTTTTCTCCTGCCCAGCCGTTGTTTGTAACTTGATGTACCGCTGCTCGCGTCAGCTCCTGACGCAGTTTAGTGCCCGGATTAACGAAACTACTGCCGGGCATATGCAACCCCATCATTTCCATCATCATCTGATTGGAGTTAGCCGTGCCGAAAAAGGTGCATGTTCCAGCACCATGATAACTTGCGCTTTCAGCTTCTAGCAGTTCTTCTTTGCCAACCTTACCCTCGGCATAAAGTTGCCGCACTCGCACTTTTTCTTTGTTGGCGAGACCAGAAGGCATCGGGCCTGCAGGTATCAGGATCGTTGGCAAGTGACCAAAGCGCAACGCGCCAATTAACAAACCAGGCACAATCTTGTCGCAAATGCCGAGCAGCAGTGCGCCCTCAAACATACCGTGGGACAACCCGACAGCTGTACTCATCGCGATCACATCGCGGCTAAATAGAGACAGTTCCATACTGTCTTGTCCCTGTGTCACCCCGTCACACATGGCGGGGACACCACCTGCAACTTGAGCAGTTGCACCTTTTTCACGGGCAAATATCTTAATCTGCTCGGGATAACGGCCATAAGGTTGGTGCGCTGAAAGCATGTCATTGTACGCCGTGACAATGCCGATGTTCATTGCCTTGCCCGAGCGGATGGTTGCTTTGTCATCACCACTTGCGGCGAAACCATGCGCCAGATTACCGCAGGACATAGCAGGCCGGTGAACACCTTCATCCCGTTGACGGTCGATCATATCCAGATAAGCCGAGCGTGATCCCTTGGATCGTTCAATTATTCGATCTGTCACTTTGGCGACAATAGGATTCATGCTCATGACCGGCTCCAGAAAACCGTGATCGGGCATGTCGCTGCACGGATCAGTTGTGCGACCGGCAAGTCACTCCCCCCTGACAACGCATCTTCCAATACCAGTTTTTTATCACAGCCTCGGACGAGCAACATGATCTCTTTCGTATTGGTCAACGCAGCCATGTTAAGCGAAAGCCGTTCAAACGGTGCTTCAATCGGCATTGGATCAGGTGTTGTTTTGATAATTGCTGGCCCATTCCGTTCCTCTTCCTGCATTTTGGGGAAGAGTGAGGCAATATGACCATCAGCGCCCATACCGAGCCAGACGAGATCAAATGATTCTGCTATTTCTCTTCGCCCTAATGGCAGAACATGCCCAGCCGTCGCATCAAATGCTTCCGCCAATTTGCGTTGATTGCTCGCTGGATGGTTTTCCGGAACGATTCGGTCATCGGTCAGCATCAATGTTACCGTTCCCCAAGGCAGGCTGCGCTTCGACAAAATCTCAAATACTGGAATAGGAGTTTTTCCGCCAGGCACTGCTAACCGGCATGGTCCCGGCCGTTTAACGATCGCCGATATGTAATCGGCAACGGCCTCTGCATCCGCCCGCGCAGCCCAAGTCACTTGATCGGAGAGATCAGAATTCTGCGCGGCTTCATTCATGCCAGCTCACTCCATCGCGTTCGGTAAGTGCGATTGCCGCAGATGGTCCCCAACTTCCTGATCCATAGGGTTTTGGTTTCATATCATTCTCATCCCAAACCTCCCGGATCGCATCAACCCATCGCCACTGGGCTTCAACCTCATCTCGGCGCACAAATAGCGTCGGATCACCTTCAATCAAATCCAGAAGAAGACGTTCGTATGCTATGCGATTACGGCTCTTTGAAAAAGCCTGACTAAGCGAAAGATCTAGAGGCACATCGCGCAGTGTAACACCATCGCGGTCAAGACCGGGTTCTTTCGCCATTACCTGAAGCCGGACATATTCCTCCGGTTGCAAACGGATCACGAGCTTGTTGGCATGAAGCTTACCGCCACGTTCTGCAAAAATATTATGCGGGACTGATTTGAATTGAATCACTATTTCGCTGCGCCGCTCCGACAATCGTTTTCCTGTCCGCAAATAAAATGGTACGTCTTTCCAGCGCCAATTGTCGATATGGGCTTTTATTGCGACAAAAGTTTCAGTGCCCGAGACTTGATCTAGGTCATCGGTATATCCGTTTACTGCCTCTCCCTTCACTGCACCGTCACCATATTGGCCGCGAACCATTTCATCGGCAGTAACCGGGCGCAGAGAGCGAAGTACTTTGACTTTTTCGTCACGCACCGAGGTTGCGTCGAGATTTGCCGGCGCTTCCATGGCGGTCAACGCCAAAAGCTGTAACATGTGGTTCTGCACCATATCGCGAAGCGCGCCGGTGTCATCGTAAAAGCCGTGACGGCCTTCTAAACCTACAGTTTCAGATACAGTAATTTCGATGTGATCTATGCCGCCAGAATTCCAAAGCGGTTCGAACATCATATTGGCAAAGCGCAGCGCCATTAGGTTTTGGACGGTTTCCTTGCCAAGATAATGGTCGATCCGGAAAGTCTGTTCTTCAGAATAAGCTTCTGCGACCGCATCATTGATAACATCTGATGTTGCCAGATTGTTACCAAGTGGTTTTTCCAAACCAATCCGCACATTCTTGCCCGTCAGCCCAGCCGACTTAAGTCCCTCAATGGTAGCTTCAAATAGCGAAGGCGCAGTAGATAGGAAAATTGAAAGGCCGCCGGATATATCACCGAGCTTCTCAGCTAACCCACCAAAACCATCAGCCTGAGAGGCATCGAGGGGGTGATAGGACAGGCGATCCAAAAAAGTCTGGAGCTGCCCGTTTCCTCTCCGGTCGTCAGGCAGATACTCCGCTAGCGCCTCTTCAGCCAAACTACGATACTCTTCATCGGACAGTTCACTGCGGGCCGTCCCCACAATGCGCAGGTCCGCTGCAATCAAACCGTCTTCATGCAAGGCAAAAATCGATGGCAAAAGCATCCGTTTTGCCAGATCGCCCGTCGCTCCGAAAAGAAGCAACGCAGAACAGGGTGTAGATACTCCGGCAGAGTTCATGTGTGTGTTACTTTCTTAAGGTGAAACCCATTTTTTGCTCACCAAAGGTATATGTACAGTCCGACCAATATGACGACGACCGCAACGGCCAATCTGTTGAAAGTGCTGTTTGTCGAGAAATTGATGTCGTCCAGTTGCAGCGGCTGAGTAGCCTCAGTTTGCTTCGACATAAGTGATAGAATAACGGCAGCCGCCAGACAGGCCATAAAGACAAGCCAAACCCGGATGATGAAAGGAATATCGGGCATTCCAAACTTCAGCATGACGTTAAACAATATCGAACCCAAAAGCGCGCCAAAGGCCCCAGCAGCAGTCGTTTTCCTCCAGAAGAAACCGAGAAGGAAGACAACCACAATACCCGGTGCGATAAAGCCGGAATACTCCTGTACCGTCTGGAAACCGCTTGCAAAGCCGCCGACAAACGGCCGTGCCAGAAATAAAGCGATAATCATTGCGACAAAAGCAGAAATCCGGCCCACCATAACATAGTGATTTTCATGCTTTTCTTGAAAACGCGTTTTGTAGATGTCCATAGTGAAGATGGTCGAGATGCTATTCATCATCGAGGCAAGCGAAGAGACAATAGCGGCAATCAGGGCGGCAAACACCAGTCCACGCAAGCCAGCGGGCGCAAGCTTCATCAACTCTCCATAAGTGCCATCAGATTTCTCCGCCAACGCAGCGCCATCAAGCGCGCCTTGCTGAGCCAGTATCACAGCTGCGATACCCGGAATTACAACAATCAGTGGGATGAACAATTTCAGAAACGCAGCAAATGCTAGACCCTTTTGCGCTTCGGCCAAGCTTTCCGCACCCAACGCGCGCTGGATGATATATTGATTAAACCCCCAATAGGAGAAATGCAGCACCCACAGGCCGCCGAGCAAAGTCCATATGCCGGGAAGATCATTATAAGCGGGATTATCAGTATCAAGGATCATTTCAAAATGACCCGGGACTTCTTCATAAAGGCGCGTCATGCCACCCCATGCTCCCGCGCTTTCCCCGCCGACCTGATCCAGCGCGATCCACGTTATGGCAAGCCCGCCCAGAATCAGAATGACAACCTGAATAATGTCGGTCAGGGCAACGGCTTTCAATCCGCCATAAAGCGAATAGAGCAACGCGAATGCCGCCAACGCCGCCATCGACCACATGATCGATAATCCGGTAAGCGAAGCAACAGCTAAGCCGCCCAACCAAAGCACAGTTGTTAGGTTTACGGCGGTATACAGAATGATCCAATAGAAGGACATCATCGTCTTAACGCCGTGCCCATAACGCTGGTCGAGATATTGCGGCATTGTGTAGATATTGCGTTTCAGGAATATCGGCAGGAACCATTTGGCAACTATTAGCAGCACAATCGCAGCCTGCCATTCATAGGCGGCAATCGCGATACCCACTGCAAATCCCTGACCCGATTGACCGATTATTTGCTCGGCAGATATATTGGAAGCAATAAGCGAAGCGCCAATGGCCCACCACGGTAAGGATCGACCAGCTAGAAAATAATCTTCGGTATCTTTTTTATGTCCGACCGGTTCGCGGGACACCCAAAGTGCAATACCGAAAAGACTGATGCCATATAAGGTTATGATGATCAGATCGATTAATTCCAAATTCATATCCGTCCCCTGTAACAGCCTTTGTCAGCGCTCATCGTTTTACTGGAGCTAGTTTGCACAGCTCTTGGTCGTTGCATTCGCTTCGACCAATTCAACTCGGTGAACAACTATCCTGGCAGCTGAATCAGCTTCCAACACAAACGGTGCGTTGACTTTTGAGAGATCTAATCCTGCGTTTGCAAAACACTTGAGTGAAATACTGTCCTCTCGCCAACCGTTCTTGTTGGAAAAATTGAACACACTCTTCGCATCAACCATACCGGAGCAATCCTCGCCGCAGCTCATACCAATGTTCAATTGCCCGGCAGGCGCAGAATCCAGTCGCCATTCGATCGCAAGCGCATCACTTTCCCGACCGGATAAATCCAATGGACGCGGCGCGCGAATAGACAGATTGGCCTTACCGGCACCAGAAAAAGATATTTTACGTGCATCTTCCTGAGCCTTGTAATCAACGCCTGATGTTGCGATCGCTCCGCTAAGGCTCTTGCTGATCAGCGCCGGTGCTGGAACATTCGCGTTGGTGTTATCGCCGAGATACAGGCTGAACTTTCCAGCCGCATCTCCACGATTCAATATATTGCCATCGAATGACTTGGACAGATCAACGCCGGGATCTTCCGACAATGTCGCGAATTCCGAAACGCGGGTGTAATCTAATCCATAGCCGAATGGGAAAAGAGCACCTTTTGCATTGGCACCATTGACCGGATTCCCGTCGCCCAAAGACGGCCAAGAAAAAGACAATCGGCCGACGAAATCATGACGGGCATTACCCTGCGCATCACCTACCAGTACATCGGCAACTCCGCCGCCTTCAGTCCCAGGAAGCCATGCTGCAACAAATGCGTCAGACGCATTTAGTAGTGGATTGACCCACATGGGGCGACCGGACAGGAAAATAGCGACGACCGGAATATCCTGTTCCTTGAAAGACTCTATCAGCGCCAGATTTTCGCCATCTCTGCCTTCAAAAACCAGATCAGACCGGTCACCGCGATATTCCGCATAAGGTTCTTCGCCGAACACAACGACCACAACGTCAGGGCGGCTCTCGAATGTGCCATTAGACGAAAGCGAGACCTCACCACCATGGGCCTTGAATGCTTTACTAATGCCCTCATAAATCGTCTCAGCATTCACAAACTCATCATTGCTGTTGCCATCTCCCTGCCAATTGAGCGTCCAGCCGCCGGTCTGCTGCTGGATACTATTCGCTCCACTGCCGGTGACCAGAATGTTGCGACTTGGATTAAGAGGCAAAATGCCTTTGTTGTTTTTCAATAGCACCAATGACTTGCGCACCGCCTCGCGGCCGACCGCACGGTTTTGCGCAGTTCCGATTTTATCCGCTCCGCTCGCGGCACGCAAGGAAGGCTTAACACCATCGAGCAGACCCGACCGAACTTTCACCGTCAATATGCGCAATACAGCTTCATCGAGCCGCGCCGTGTCAAGTTCCCCGGATTTCGCTTTGACCAACAAAGAATTATACAAGCCGCGCCAACTATCAGGCGCCATGTACATATCAACACCAGCATTCAGTGCAGCAACACAGTCCGTAGGAGTGCAACCGGGAATTTCTGCATGGCCATCCCAGTCACCAACTACAAATCCTGTAAAGCCCAGCTCACCGCGTAACTTGTCGGTTAAAAGCTCACGATAGCCATGCATTTTTTTTCCGTTGATGCTGGAAAAACTCGCCATAACGGATTGCACATCGGCGCTTATTGCGGGCGGATAACCGGCACCATGCAACGCCCAAAGCTCATCTATGGAACCCTGAGTGTCGCCCTTGTCTATGCCGTTTTCAGTACCGCCATCCCCGACAAAATGCTTGGCAGTTGAAATGACTTTCGTGCCCTTGAGAAAACCATCGCTACCCGGCTCGCCCTGCATCCCCTTAACAATCGCACCGGAATAAGAGGCTACAATTGACGGATCTTCCGAGTAGCTCTCGTATGTCCGGCCCCAACGATCATCCTGCGCCACAGCCAAGGTAGGAGCAAAATTCCAATCCAGACCGGTTGCACGAACCTCTGACGCAGTCACCGATGCAATACGGCCAAGCAGGTCCGGGTCGCGCGCAGCACCAAGACCGATATTGTGCGGAAAAATAACCGCGCTTTGGATGTTGCTGTGACCATGCACGGCATCTGTACCCCAAAGCAGAGGAACTCCTAGACCGCCATCGGTCTTGTCGGTCGATGCCTCCCAGAACGCGTCCGCAAGTGCAATCCATTCTTCAACAGACGCAACCTTTCCTCCGCCGGGGGCACTGTTGCCACCGTTTAGTACCGATCCAAGATTGTAACTTTTAACTTCTGCGGGTGTTACAGAGGCAATATCAGCCTGAAGAATCTGACCGACTTTTTCCTCAAGCGACATTTTTTGAAGCAATTGCTCCGCACGGACATCAACCGATTGCGACTGCACTGGCGGCGTTGCCACGTTGATTTGCTCAGCGCCACATGCGGTCAAGACAAAAACCAATCCACCTAACGCCGAATTTTGGAACAACGATGCGAGATTGTCCAATGGCCCAATGGTATGAGGTTTTCGCACAAATCTTCTCCCGATCCTGTGATATTCGAATCACTTATTGGCATTAAAGCAGGAATTGTGAACGTTCACAATAGAAATCGTTTTTATATCTCTGCGTCCTGCGATTTTGCCCAAACAGAAGCGAAATCAGTCAGAAATTTGGTTAGCTCTCCTGATCAATGCATACGTCACCTGTCTCTGGTTCAACTGAACAATGAGAGACACGAACCCAGTCAACCAGCATCTCTTTGGGAAAACCTTTCGGAGATACACCTTTGTCATTCCGACTCTCCGGAAGCCCGCCACCAACGGCGAGGTTAAGGATCAGGTAAAAGGGTTGATCAAATGGTGCATCGGGATCATCTGTGCCGGTTGTTGACCAGTCCGATGCTTGCTTCGTCGCAAAGACTTTTCCGTCAACTAGCCATCTAAACGCGCCCTTGCGCCAAATGATGGCATAAGTGTGATATCCATCCAGCACCGGGGGATATTCGATTTCGGTACTTGCCAATTTGTTTTTCGGCCACTCTCCGCCAAAATGCAACGTCCCCAATATTGTGCTCTCACGGCCGCCCTCACAATCCTTGCAACTAACGCCAAGATTGACCGCCTCTAGGATGTCAATCTCTCCTGAAGCAGCCCATCCACCATATCGATCATTTTCCGGCAACATCCAGATAGCCGACCATATGCCCTGCCCCTGCGGCAGTTTCGCCCGAATTTCGATCTTGCCATAGCGCCAAGCCGCCTTTTCGCGCGTTATCAGTCGCGCCGAAGTGAATGGCTTCGTCGCCACAGCGACTTTCTTTCCATCCTCGCGCATTCGTTCAGGGAGTGCGGGTCCGGTTGAATATTCCTTGCGCGCCGTAATCACCAGCTTGCCATCTTTCACTGATGCATTGCGAGGATCGTCCGTATAGCATTGTCGTTCGTTGTTGCCACCGCCCCAGCAATCGACCTCATATCCCCATTTGGACCGGTCAACGGTGTGACCATCAAAATCATCCGACCAAACCAATTCCCATTCATACTGTTCTGGCGTGGATGCTATGTTTGTAGCAACTCCAGAAATGGCATCCACCGAAGAACTCTCTTCATCCGTGTTCTGGTTAAGACAACTGAACAATAAGGATAAGATAGAAAGTGCAAATAGCACTCGGTAGAATTTCATAGCTCCTCCCTAGATCCCTAAACAACTTTAGCTAATTTTGGCTCCGCAATAACGGCCAACATAAACATGATGCTCGGGAAGGTCAGCCACGGTCTTGCTTACACTTTCCTTCAATCCTCCCAGCAGGTGAGCGAGTTCCTCATCGCTAAGCTTGGTCGCAATCGGATGATAACTACTCGGTGTAATCCCCTGCCCCAGCATAACCTGAACCCAGCTATTCTCCGCGAATAGCTCTTCATTTTTGCGGAAAACGCGACCAGTTTCGCGGAATAGCTCAATCTTTTGCTTCAAACTGTCGGGAATATCCATATCGGCACACTGCCGCCAAAATGGGCTGTCCCGCCTATCTGTGGCATTATAGTGCAAAATGAGAAAATCGCGGATCTGCAGCATATCAGTCATTTGTTGGTCGTTAAACTCGGCTACATCGCGCTCGCTAACATTGGCCATTGGCAGCATACGGATCAGACGTAATATCGCGCGTTGTATCAGATGGATGCTGGTGGACTCGAGCGGTTCCATAAAACCGCCGGACAGCCCTACAGCAATACAGTTGCGGTGCCACTGCTTCCGCCGCGCTCCGGTCGCAAAGCGAATGAAGTTTGGCTCCGTCAACGGCTTACCCTCAATCGAGGAGACTATCCGATCAAGCGCGTCCTCGCGCTCCAAATAACGGCTGCAATAGACAATGCCATTGCCTTGCCGGTGTTGCAGCGGGATGCGCCATTGCCAGCCGGCATCATGTGCAATCGCGCGAGTATAAGGTATCGGTTGGCGTACGCTTTTGGTCTGTATTGCAATCGCTGCGTCACAGGGAAGATAGTGCGTCCAGTCATCAAATCCGACATGCAGCGCGCCTTCCATCAACAGCGCCCGAAAACCGGTACAATCGAGAAACAAATCGCCCTCAATGCGTTCACCAGACTCTAGGACCAACGCGGCGATATTTCCATTCCCGGCATCAAGATCAACCTTGGTAATTTTGCCTTCAACCCGCTTGGTTCCGTCAGCCTCGGCAAGTTTACGCAGAAATTTGGCATAAAGTGTAGAATCGAGCTGATAAGCGTAATTCATCCGATTGTCGGGAAGATGCGCAAACTTGCCCGCAAAGGCGGCAGTCAACTCTAGACAATAGTCATCATAACTTTCTTTATGCCCTTTGGTCAGGCCGTGCATCCAGAAATGCTGAAAACCCGCAGACCAATGGTCACGTCCAGTGGTGCCAAAGGAATGGAAATATTTCTCACCATCGATTTTCCAATTTTCGAACTCGATGCCAAGCTTGAAGGTCGCCTGCGTTGCACGCATGAAATCCTCTTCTTTGATTCCGAGCAGCCGGTTGTAGGTTGCAAGCGGCGGGATCGTGCTCTCGCCAACTCCCACTGTTCCGATTGCATCGGACTCCACTAAGGTAAGCTCGATCGCTTCACCCATGGTGCGGGCCAATGCCGCCGCGGCCATCCAGCCCGCGGTGCCGCCGCCAGCCACTACAATCCGACGTCTTGGTTTGTCGCTCTTTGCCCCATTCATCGTGAAAGCCCTCGCAAAAGTTTGGCGCGGAGCTGGCCGGCAGTTTCGGCAGTCAACGGGGCCAGTATCCCGCGCGCTTCTTCGGGAAGGTGATCGGTCACATCGTCTCCATTGGCAAAAATATAATGATCAAACAGGGCGCGCCAACGCTCCTTGTCATCATCGGGAAGGTCCCGCAGGGCGAGAATGGCATGGAAGAGAGCATCTTCCGGCTTTCCCAAAAATGCCGGCGTGTCGCGCCACCAATAGTTGACCAATATATTGAAAGGCGCCAATCCTTCGACATGATGCCACCAAAGCGATGGAATGAAGATAGCATCGCCAGGTTCCAGTTCGGCCATCAGCGCATGGGAAAGCGCTTCCTGAAATCGGGGATAAGCATCAAGATCGGGATTCCGAAAATCGACCATACTGATAGGACGTCCGGCGGGAGTATTTTCCAAAGGACCGGCATAGAGATTTGCAAGCTGCTCGGGTGGGAACAAGGTAAACCGCCGGCGAC
The DNA here is from genome assembly GCA_001650955.1 of Sphingomonadales bacterium EhC05. Lineage (GTDB taxonomy): Bacteria > Pseudomonadota > Alphaproteobacteria > Sphingomonadales > Sphingomonadaceae > Parasphingorhabdus. The sequence continues at coordinate 8,815 of LXYP01000020.1, read as the reverse complement.
CAACGGCACAAACGGCCAAATTATCGGGCACGTCATTATGCGCGGCGATGCGGCTCCGGGTGCCGATCCAAATGCTTTCTATCGGCTTACGATCACCCAAAGGAAGACTGTTTGCTTCACTTAACCCATCAAAATAATTATCCATATCGACTGCAGAGAGATAAATAACCGGAGTGTCGCTCTTCTCTTCATTGGCTCCGATGCCTTCCAAGATTCCTTCGAGTGGCCCTTCAGCCATCTGGAAATTCATCGCCATCGCCTGATCATAGAACAGCCGATCCCCGCCTCCGGGAGTTCCGATATTCACGGTGAAAGCCCGATCACGCCGGTGCTCAATCAGATATTTGCGGGCGGCTTCGGAACTCTCAAGGCCAGCCTTAACAAGCGGCCAGTCAGCGGCAAGGCCACGAACCACGAATGGATGTTTCGCATTTTTCAGTCGCGCATCGATATCCGCTACAGCAACGGACTCTTCCTTAACGCTGGGAAGATCAGCAAGAAGAGGTGCCGGTTCAGCCATTGATCAGTTTGTTCTTGCGCCGGACCAACTTGCTGAGATTGCCAAGCGAAGCGATAGACATGAAAATTGGCTCAAGATAACCTGCGGTATGAAGCTCGGCTAGGGCACCAGGCTCCAGCGCTTGGACCTTTTCTTCATTGATCAAATGATAGCCGACCATGCGATTTTCTTTCCCATCGTCCATCGTGACATCCATCGAAAAAGGCTCGAGCAAATCATAGCGTTCGAGCGCCGCGTAAAAGTCACCGCTCGCCTGATAACCATCATCGAGTGCGCCAAGCATTTCGGATATTTGCTCCAGATAGGGAGTAGGTCTGCCGTTATCATCAAACACGCGCATGCCGTCACCATTTTTTGAAACGCGAGGATGGTCAACATCCAGATGTACTTGGGCCTGCCCTTCACCGTCCTGCGGGCGACCCACAAGGAAAGGCTGTATCGACATTGCGAGCGGTTTGCATGATGCATCCCAGTTTCCGTCTTGAAGAAAAAGATTCTCTCCAGATTCAAACCCCAATAGTGCAAGCGCCGAGAAATTTTCATTTGCCGCATTGTAGCGAAAGACAACAGGAAATTCACAAGCCAAAACACGAAATTCAGCCGGAATAGCGAGGTATGCCATCTCGCCATCGCCCAATTCTGCACCCGCCTCGGTATGAACGCGCAGCGATTGGTGGTCGGCGAAATTGAGTATTTGGTGATCGGTCATTTTCTGGTTTTATCCCTCTGCGCCATTGTCACGCCTCCTTTGCCGCGATTGCCGCTAGATAATCTCTATTGCTAGGCAGTGCGGCGGCTAATGTGCGTGCACGCTTATTTATTTCTAAGAGACTTACACTCGCTTCATCAGTATCTTCATGGGTAGCCATTGGCAAAGGAAAGCCCATGCCATAGAGAACATATTGTTGGCTGGGCGCTGAAAATATCTCATCAATTTGAGGAAAGTCCCATGTTGACGGCGGTTGCTCCCGCCAAAGCGACAACTGCTCAGACAATCGCGCGGGAATAGTTTCGGGTGCGCGATGTGCCTGCCAATAGGGCTCCATCCGATTGCTCAGAACATAGTGCAGTTTCAGGAAATCGACAATTCGATCCCACTTGTAGCGGAACAGATCGTTGAAGCGCGCGGCATGGATATCCATGGTTGCACAGCTCGCAGGAAAATTATCCGCCAATGCCTTTAGCGAAAGTTCAATCAGGACAATCGCGGACGCTTCCAGCGGTTCAATGAAACCGGCGGACAGGCCAATGGAAACACAATTGCGAACCCAGAATTTTTCGCGGTGACCAGTTGAGAAAGAAAGCTTGCGCGGTGACACTTCTGCCAAATTAGCATCCGGAAACTGCTGGCCAAGATAACCTTTCAGAACCTGCTCTGCTCGTTCATCATCCATGAACCGCGAGCTATAGACGCAACCGATACCGCGGCGGGTTGGTAAGGCTATATCCCAAAGCCAACCCGCCTCATGCGCTGTTCCGATTGTTTGTGACGCGATAGCGCTGTTGGATGATACCGGTAATTGTACTGCCAGCGCCCGGTCATTGAAGGACACATCGGAGCGATCAATCCAGTTATTCTCGCAAAGCCTGCCAATCAGCGCAGCGGCATGACCCGTGCAGTCTAGAAAAAAGTCACCGGTGAGAGCCGGGTTGTCGCGCAATTGCAGCGCTTCAATATCTCCGTTTGATCCGATGGTAACATCAGTCACCTGGTCGGCAACCCGGACAACATCGAGGTGTTCCATGCCGTGTTTCGTCAATAAGGTTACAAATTTTCCGGCATCAAGGTGATAGCCATAGTTCAAAGCCCCGGCATAATCTGGCATCGACTTCTGCCGCGGAGCAAGATGGTTTTTGCAGACTTGCGCTTGCGGAGTCATTGCTGCTGCAAAGCAATTGTCGCCGTCTTTTTCCTGCCAAGCGGAGAGAAATCCGCGCATGTCCTCCGGCGGTGGCGCAGTGAAGGGATGCAAGTAGCTGTCCTCTTCCGATCCATCGACCCAACCATCAAATCGCGACCCTTGTTTGAAGGAGGCATCACATTCTAGCAGGAATTCTGCTTCGGATATTCCAATATCGCTCAGTGTCTCCCGCAGGGTTGGCCAGCTTCCTTCACCCACTCCAATAGTGGGTATATCGGGCGCCTCGACAAGCGTAATCGACAATGACGGAAGCTTCGCCGCAAGCAAACATGCAGACAGCCAGCCAGCGGTACCCCCGCCAACGATTACAACATGCTGAATCGAACTGACTGTCATTTAATAACCATAAAGAAATTTAGTCCTCTGAAAATATAAAAGAGCCGCAGTGCAAAGCAGAGCGGCTCTCTTTTTTTTACGCCAATGAGGGCGGCTTCAATAGATATGGTGCTCTTCTGGTTAGAAGCTAAAACGTGCTCCTGCTGCGTAACGCGCATTACCAGCGCTAGCGAAGAATTTTGCTTGCTCGGCTCGACGATGGCCACTGCGATCGGATTCTGTGACGTTAATTCCTTCGACAAATACCGTTAGGCCGTTTTTGAACTCGTAGCTCGCGCTAACATCAACCTGACCATAAGAGTTTGTATAATAGGGATCTGAGTCCTGCCCACCCAGGAACCCATCACGCCAGTTGTAAGCGACACGGGCCTGAAAACCATTTTTGTCGTAATAGAGCACGGCATTGGCACTATCGCTAACCCCTTCAACAGCAAACTGCGTTGCCCTGAAATCTAGCGTGTTATCGTAGGCAGTATTGCTGTTGACGATTGTATAGTTCAAAATCGCACCAAAGCCAGTGTCCCAGAAGCTATGCTGAAGGGCAAATTCCCAACCCCAAAGCCTAGCAGTCTGATCGCCATTGATCGGCTGTGTAAAGTTAAAGACAATCGCAGGATCGCCAGCTTGGCTCAATATGCCGCCACTAACCGGATCGATTAGGTTGGGATAATTTGCTTGTACGTAATTCACGATGTCACCAAAGTTGGTTCCAACGGCAGCAACCGCTTCGTTATATACCGCACCTTGCCCAGGATTGGTCAACCCAAACTGCGGCACTTGCGTGGTTGCGCTTGCGATAAAGTTGCTTACGTTCTTATGGAAGAAGCCAACCGAGACGTAGCTTTCCCTATCATAATACCATTCTGCCGAAAGATCGATATTCTTCGATTTGAAAGGCAGCAATCCGGGATTACCAGCGGAAGCCGTACTTCCGCCACCTGGCCGGAAAGGCGAATTCAATGTTATGCCGCCCTGCAAATCAGAATAATTCGGCCGAGTAATCGTGTGGCTGTAAGATGCACGCAGCTTGACATCATCGACAACAGTAAGATCAAAATCGATCGACGGGAGCCAGTTTTTGTAATCGCCTTCAAGAGTAGTGAAGACGGAATCGTCGGGCGCCTGTATGACCCCAATTTCATTTGCACCTGTCAATACCGTACGGGTCGGATTTGGAACCAGCGCCGATGATGAAATTTTGGTCTTCTCATAGCGAAGGCCTAAGCGAAGATTAGCCGACGCCTCACCCAAATCGAAGCTGTGCGTTGATTGAATATATGGCGCATATGTCTTTTCCCGAAGGCGGCGATCAACCGAAAAATCGGCAAGACATGAGCCAGCAGGGGCCGTGCCAATAAAGGCCGCACTACATATACCGACTTGATCTTCCAGCAAGTTGATCAAATTAGCGGTGTCGATTTCAAAATATGTCGGAATAATAGCCGGATCCTGTGCACCATCGATCCCGCCCAACCGATCTGGCACGCTAGCTGCGGTGAACAAATCATCTGGCGTTTGTGCAGCGGTCAAAGTACCGCCCCAACTATCGCTTTGGAGAAAGCCATAAGCCGTGCGAACCTTGTTGTCCGTATATGTTACGCCAAAATCAAGACTCTCGATGAACGAAGAGTCAAAGTCATAACCACCCTTTAGCGCCACCTCGTTGATCCTGTCACGCATATAGGCGTTGCGCAAGGCGTTACCTGTTGGGCGAATATTTGACGCATCGATTTCCGATCCAGGGAACATCTCAACCGAGATAACCGGAAGTGTAGTCGTAAAATCAGTCGTTTCTCTGCTCGGACCAAAAATGGCGTTGCCGATAGCAATATTGCTACCAAATGGTGATGTTGGTTTGCTCTCAGCGGTCGAGTGATGGGCGTCAAGCTCCAGGCGAAGTCCGCCAAAACTTTCCCATGTCAAATTACCGCCAAGTGACTTGTTGATTGAACGATTTGCTGCGACAGCACCAGTGAACGAAAGGTCCTTACCTGGCCCAAATTCTTCAGAATAGATATTTGGTCCGGCAACGGGTCCATCGGTCCAGCTGCTCGTTACGTTCCCGTGGTTAAACCAAGTTCCGACGCTATTAGTTTGCGAATCTATCGTATTTTGCGAAAATGTATAATCCAAAGTTGCCGTCAAACTGTCAGTTGGAGCCACCTGAATAACAGCCTGGCCGTTGATACGTTCACGCTTAAAAGTGGTGAAATCATAACCGGTATTTTGCGGAACCTGATAAATGTCGGTCGGCCCGGGACGATTGGTGACTCTAGGATCTGATGCTGGAGGCAGCGAACCCCAATTATTTTCAGTACCCAGATAGCCCTCCCGCCAGCCAGCAGCAAAACCTGCAACACTGCCCTTGCGCTGTTGATAGGAACCGGAAAGCAATATGCCAATGCGATCATCGGCAAAAGTCTTGCTGATGATGCCCGAAATTTCAGGTGTTATTTTCGTGCCCTCGAAATGATTATCGTAAACACCCTTCACGCCGATGCTTCCTTTGAAGCCAGGACGATCCAATGGACGAGCGGTTTTAATATTGATAACCGAACCGATACCGCCGGTTGGTAAGTTTGCGCGACCGGTTTTGTAAACTTCTACGCCTGCGACACCCTCGGATGCAAGGTTGCCGAAATCAAAGCTACGCGAACTTGGTACTTCAGTGCCATCAAGACTAGAGGCTGGCATTTGGCGACCGTTTAAGATTACCAAATTGAATTGCGGCCCAAAGCCACGGACCGTAACCTCAGTCCCTTCGCCGTCTTCGCGGTCGATCGAAACGCCAGTGATCCGCTGCAAAGATTCGGCGAGATTGGTATCAGGGAATTTACCGATATCCTCGGCAGAAATTGCATCAACAACACCCTGACCTTCGCGCTTGATGTTCATCGATTGTCGTAGACTGGCGCGGATGCCCGAAACAACAATTACGTTGTCGCCTTCCTGAGTGGCTTCATCGTTGCCGGTTTCTGACGCGTCCTGTGCATGTGCGGGCTGAACAAAGCCGATTGCGGCTACACTGGTCAACAGCATTAACTTCTGCGAATTCACGTTATAATCCTCCCATTGGCGACGATCTCGAATCGTTCTGGCACAGGTTTAAGCAGAATTTGTGAACGTTCACAACATAAAAATGTGATCGTTCTCAATTTTGTTGCCAAAAAAATGCAATGACGGTACAAAAATTGCGTTCAATCAACGGTTTTGACATAATTTTTACGTTTTGGGAGTGTTTGTTGGCTGGCATTGAGAAAAAAAAATCACCGACACTGAAGGACGTTGCAGCTGTCTGCGGTGTTTCCTATCAGACAGTGTCCCGAGTGATAAACAACGCTCCCAATGTCAAAGCGGAAGTACGTCAGCGCATTGAGGCTGCGATCGAAGAACTTGGATATGCCCCCAATCTAGCCGCACGGCGAATGGGCGGAAATCGCTCATATCTCATCATCGCAATTAATGATCGGGCAAGAACGCTGGACAATTGGAAGGTAGGACGTGGAAACGACTGGGTTGATCAGATGCTCTATGGGGCGATGATGGAATGTGAGGAACATGACTATCGCATGCTCTTTGAGTTGGTTGATACAGAATCCTCGATGGCGACAAAGCAGTTGGAGCGGGCGCTTTCTTCGCTAAGGCCCGACGGCGTCATCCTTACCCCGCCCCACAATGAAAATCAGGAACTTGCCAATCTTCTAACAAAAAATGGGACACCTTTTGCGCGGATTGGATCGTCACGGCATGATGATGGTATCAACGTGATGATGGACGACAAAGCAGCGGCAGTGACTGCAACAGATCATCTGATCGCCTTAGGTCATGAAAAGATCGCGTTCATTTCGGGAAGTCCGGAATATCTTGCCTCCAAACTCAGGCTGGAGGGATATCGCGAGGCGATGGCCAAAGCTGACCTCTCGATCGATGCGGCATGGGAGCAACCCGGTGACTTCAGTTTCGATTCCGGAATGACAGGCGCTAGATCGCTTTTGGATACCTCCAACCCGCCAAGTGCAATCATCGCCAGTAACGATGAAATGGCCTTTGCCGTTCTCCATGTTGCCAATGGTAAAAATATCGAGGTACCCGTCCAATTGTCGGTGATCAGCTTTGAAGATACACCGGGAGCGCGATTCAGCGTCCCGCCACTTACCGCCATCAGGCAACCTACTGCAGCGATGTCCGAACGCGCTGCACATGAACTTATAGCCGCAAAAGGTAACCTGCCCGCTGTCACTGATCACGTAGTGGAATTTCAACTCATTATCAGGGAAACAACTGGTCACTTCAACGGATGAGCGTAGCTCCGCAACCAATCGGTATGAAGCGATTTCTAGCGCTTTACACTTCTGCCAATATTGGCGCACATCTGGCCTTTGTGCCGCTACTGTCATTAGTATTACCGCTCAAGGCAGAGCTCATCGATCCCGAAAACAAGCTGTGGTTGCTTAGCATCACCTTGCTCGCAGGGTCGGTCATGGCTAGTATTTCCCACGTATTGGCAGGGGCACTAACCGACCGGATTTTTGAAAAATCACAAAGCCGGTCGGGACAAATCGCTCTTAGCCTCCTATTCGTTATCCTGTCCTACATAATATTCTGGCACGCAGATGATCCGGTAAGTCTTATCATCTCAATTCTCTTTTTCCAGTTCAGCTTCAACTTCCTCTTTTCTCCATTGGGAGCACTTTTGGCAGACCGCGTTCCCAATGCGTTAAAGGGTCGTACGGCAGCTTTTCTTAACCTCGGAATACCGATCGCAACGCTTTCGATAGCATTTTTAGCGATCCCCGCCTTGGCGAACGAAGGCTTGCGGCTTGCACTCATTGCGGCGGCCTTCACCTTCACAATTTTACCACTCACTTGGTTGATTCGGAAACCCGCGGAACCGATTGTCCCGGAAACCGCAGACAAGCCGACCCAACTCTTTAATCCTATCGTGCGAAATGATTTTATATGGGCGTGGAGTGCTCGGCTGATGGTCCAGTTTTCCGGAGCTGTGATGTTCGGTTACTTGCTCTATTTCCTCCAGGACGTGTTGGATTACACCAACCTTTTTCCGGGTGAACGGGTCGATCAGGGTATGGGAAAGCTCTCCCTGTTTGCAACACCGGTGACAATCCTCGTTGGAATTGCTGCTGGCACAATCTCAGACCGCACCGGCTTTCGCCGTCCATTCCTGATCATCTCATCGCTCGTGATTGCCGCCGCCGTATTGACTATGTCCCTTTATCCATTCTGGCCGGTGGTTTTTGTCGGCTATTTGATCTTCGTCTGCGGCCTTACCATATTCCTGACCACCGATGCTGCGCTTGTGGCCCAGCTGCTATCAGGTGATCGAGCAAGGGCTCGCAAACTGGGCATCATGAATCTGACTAATACGATTCCCGCGATCATCGCACCGGCGACAGCACTGCTGTTAAGCGGCGTATCCTTAGAGGCCGACGCTGTGGTCCGGCTAATGCAAATCGCCGCCACTCTCGCTATCGTCGCTGCATTCGCGGCGAGCAGGATCCGGACGATATCATAACTGCAAGAAACGCTTAGTAACTCGTTCCTATTTTCCATTGGGGTGAATGCTACTGGTCGATCCGTCATATGAGCCCGAGCATCCCTTTTTGAACACAGGAAAAAGGCGTTTAACGAACAGACATGCGATTGGTGTTAGTCGAATCTCTTTTTGTATCCAAAGCGAACATTAACGATCGCGCGGGAGACACCGAAACAAAAAAAATGTGGGCAATTGTGTTAGCCATGACACCCAAAACCTGAAGGTCTGTCAATATCGGATGGTATTGCTCCGATCTGGCAGAAACACTACGTCAAAAATTAGCGTCGATGCTCCCAGTTAGAAGTCTTCAAGCCCATGGGGTTCCGCCCCAATACGCAGCTTTGCTCTCTATCTTGCTGACTATGTGTTTACAGTCGGAACGCAAAAAAGCCTCACTGGTAACAGCGAGGCTTGTAAAGCTTTGATATTGTTTAGTTTGTTGGTTGCGGGAGTAGGATTTGAACCTACGACCTTCAGGTTATG
>LXYP01000019.1 GCA_001650955.1 Sphingomonadales bacterium EhC05 | reverse complement strand
AAATCGCTACTTCAGCCCGAATTCGCCATTGTTCGAGGTGGCCTTTTGTCAGTTCCTATTATTCTGGCGATCTCACTCATGCTTTTTTTCCGGGGTGGGGAAGGGGCGAGCGGTCTGCCATCCTCGCATAGCGGACTGAGCTATGGATTACTCTATGGCTACGAATATTTAACTGAGGATCATAGCCCCCGCGAAGCGGTAGTTATCAAACCTGCGGGCGTAAAACCGGCTGCAGATATCGTGCTCATTGTAGATGAAAGCATCGCCGGTGCGTATCTCGACATCAATAGCAAGACGGGTGTTTATTCTGGATTGGCGAATCCCAAGACCAAAGTGCCAGTCCACAATTTTGGTCTCGCGGCGGCCATCACCAATTGCAGCGTTGGAGCCAATGTCACCCTGCGATACGGCGGAACACGGGACAGTTACCGCGAGACGATCAAATCAAAACCTTCTATTTGGGCTTATGCTAAAGCGGCGAATCTTGAAACAATCTATATTGATGCACAGCGAACTGGAGGCGTGTATCAAAATCTGATGGATGATGCCGAACGCGCGTTAATAGATAAATGGGATCAATTTGACGAAGTTTCCGTTCTGTATCGCGATCAGGCTGTGGCAGGCCGCTTGGCAGATTATCTAAATGATGAAAAACAACAGTTCATTCTTGTCAATAAAGTTGGCGGACACTTTCCCGTAAGTGACAAGTTTCCGAATTCCCATGCCCGTTATGCGCCTATGCTCAAGCGCCAGTTTACCGATGTAAGCGAGGCACCTCCAGACAATCTGGATGGCCGGCAAAGCAACTGGGTGCTTTATCGCAACAGCTACCGAAATACTTTGCTTTGGAATGTTGGCAGCTTCTTTGACCGGCTTTTTGCAAAGTCTAAAATTGGCGATGCCATGGTCATTTACACTTCCGATCATGGCCAGACATTCCATGAACGAGGCGAATATGGAGAAGCGACACATTGCACATCCAATCCTGAGATTGAGGAGGGCGTCGTACCGTTAATTCTAATCGGCGGGCCATCTTCAGAGCAAGCGCGATGGGCGAAGGCGGCAAAAGCAAATCATGATAAGTTAAGCAATTACAGAATTTTTCCTACATTGCTGGGCGCGATGGGATATGCGAAGAGAGATATTGAAGAAGTCTACGGCTTCGACTTGTCGTCGAATGAGCCCGATCCCTTCACATTCAACGTCAATTTTAACGCGCGCCTCGGCGGTGTCCCGATTTGGATGCACATTCCATCGGGCAAAATCGCGCGCCCACCGCTATCGGATTTTTCGAAAAAGGCAGATTTGCTTGATCAATAAGATCGCATATCTTTATTTGCTTTTGTAAGTTAAGCCGAACTCGCGATTGATGCCGGTGTATTAGTAGAAAGCGCTCCCAATCTGGCCGACCAAAGCGCCAACTAGTTCTTTTTTCTATACACTTCACTTTGTCACGCTCTTGTGCGACACTGAAGTATAGCAAGATCCCGGCTAATCGGGATAACAAGGGGAGTGGGGCTATGTCCTATCCGGATTTACCGGCAAATGTAAAAACAATGGCGGCATCTACGCAAATGCGGTGGCGTCACCGATACTGGCATTTGGTGAAGAATGAGGGATTTGTAAAAAACCCCGCCAATATCGATATCGTACAAGCTCTGGCTGATATTGGCTGGACAGCGGCATTGACCGGTGAGCCTGGTAGCGGTCTTGATTTCCTTTATATGCACCGGCAGATGATCCACCATGTGGATATGATGCTTAGCAACGCCAATGATCCTAATTGGGGAAAAGTTGAAGGGTGGAGCAATATTCCAGCTATGCCGGATGATCCGGACTGGCCGGAGCCGCAGATTTCCAATATCGATAATCCTACTGCCTGGCCGGAAAATATCCGAGACACGATTGAAGCCATAGCTGGTGCGCGTAGCGCTGAGGCACTGACTACAAATATGGGCTATGCGACAACCTTGCGCGATCCGGCATTCCTTACACGCCCTGATATCACCTTGGATAAATATGGCGAGCTAATTGAAATTACCGTGCATAACTGGATGCACATGAGGTTTGCCGCATCGCCGCCTGCAGACTTTGAGGATGAAAGCACCGCAAATGACTGGCTCGGCGCACCGTTTTCAAGCCATGTGAACAAATATTTCTGGAAATTACATGGCTGGATCGATGATTGTATAGGGCTCTGGGAAATAGAAAATGAGAAACAAGCTGATTTTTCTTCGGCATGGCGCGCACCTGAAGAAGCGCCGCCGTGGGATGATTTGCTACCGACACCTGCAGCTGAAATGGCAATTAGAAAGTCTAAAGCGCCATTATTTGGACCACTGCAGCCTTTTGCTGCGTCACCCAGCGCAATTAAAAGTGCACAGCAGGTCATCGAAAGTCATAAGAAGTAAAAGTCAATATTTTCAATAATATAACATAAGACATAAGATTGATTCTTGCGGAGCTGGCCCTACGCCGCCTTGTTGAAAAACAACATGCTGCACTGCAGGGCCGGGAGCGGGCTGGCCTAACTACTAGATTGCCAATTCACCTACGACACTGCGCGGTCGTGATTTGGACTAAAACAGCGATTGCTACGGCATGCGTATTGGCGAGCATTAACTGTAACCCCAATAAAGTTCGAACGAGAAATGCCGACTTATAAATAGTTAGCATATCTTGCATATGTCTATATATATGGCTATATAGAGGTCATAAACATCGACATTGATAGGGCGCTGAATGGCTTACGCACATAAAGACGAACGAAAAAAAGCAGGTAAAACAGATGCCTGGGCCGCTCGACCCGCGCGTGGCGGCAAGAGTTTGGCTTCTTTCGTCGCCGAGGGCGGTAAAGTCGATTTTGAGCAGGTAAGCCGCACATACAGAATGTCAAAATTGCAGCTCGCTGAAACAGCTGGACTGGGCAAAACCACTGTAACAAAGGTGGAAAGGCGCGATAGTCCAAAAGCGCAATCCCGAATGACAGAAATGCTTGAAATATTAGTGCGCGTGCGCGGTTGGGCAGGTAGCGAAGCACAGGCAATGGCATGGTATCGCGCAGAGCCCATTCCAGCCTTGGATGGAAGGACCGCCGAGGCTTTGGTTAAATCAGGCCAAGCAAATGCTGTTCGGGAATATCTCGATCATCTCGCTCTGGGTGGTTTTGCTTGAATTTTGTAGGGCGGTGTTACCGTGCCCATGATCCATTTTGGTCTTTCAAGCCAATATCGGGAGACGGCGCTGCTATGCGTGGCGGACGATTTAATAGGAAAGGTCAGCCGGCGCTTTATTTGGCCCTCGATTCTGTAACCGCACTGATTGAATGTTCCCAGGGATTTTCTGGACGTTTATCGCCCATCACTTTGTGTGAATATGATGTTGAATGCGAAAATATCGCGGACCTTAGAACCACCAAAGACCAAAAAGCGCTGTCTGTAGATTTTGCAGATCTGGATTGCGCTTGGCTAACTATCCAGCTTGCTGGAAAAACCGCGCCGTCACAAAAGATCGCAAATGATATGGCAGCAGCCGGTTATGATGGCATGCTTGTTCCAAGCTTTGCACCTGATGCAAAAAAGGATAGTTCAAATTTGATCTTGTGGAACTGGGGACCGAAATTGCCACATAAAGTTGAAGTTTACGATCCTTCTGGAAGATTACCGAAAAACCAACTTTCGTGGGATTAGGGTTATTCTCGCTCGATATACCAAAAATCCAATAAAACTTAACATAATCTTTGTTATCAACCTTAGCGATCGCTGGCTATCGCCTGCCCTTTAGGTGCAAATCACGACGTTAAATGGCCTGGTCAATGTGCCAGCCTCGCAACAAGTTCGAATGGCTGTCCATCTGATGGTTCGCCCGTCTCAATCGGTATGCCGAAAGATTCGTCATCGTCAGGCTCAACGCCCATCTCATTTTCCAGAAAAGCACGATATCTGGCGCGGTGCGTATCATTCATGATCCAGACCAGTCGTTCGCGCGGGACATCCGGTGCCTCCACAACGGCATCGGTCATTGCCCCGTGATAGTCATACATCATACTGCTTCCGTTAGAACCGCGTCTATCATCGCGCTAATTCGGTGGAAAGCAAATACTTCGAAGGGGCGTCAGACTATGCTTTACGGCAACATTGCCGCATTAGCAAAAATCAGTAGGGCTTGCAGTAATCAATCAAATCATATAAAGATACTTTCGTTCAAATAGGGACTGGCGCGCTGTGTAATACAGGTCGGCGCAGTAGGTGAATACCAACCCTGCGAACCTGATCCGAGCCCATTGGATCTTGGTTTGCTGAGCTATCGCACAACTCTTCGGTTTGCTCTGTCTTACTGCGTGCTTTTCGAAACCTGCCAAAGGGCTCACGGCTTAAACTGGATTCGTTGTGCACGTTCGAGGAAGAGCTAATGACAACACTTAACAATACTACTAGCCTAAGCACCGCTGGTGTCGAGTTTGATAAACTATCTAGCGGTGTAGACCGTATTTTAGAACGGTGGTCCAACGGCAACAAACCCACCAAACTTACTCTTCTCAATGATTTGGCAGCTGCTATTCAACCCGGTGCCAACTGGGGTGCACTTAAAGCCGCCGCAAAGGAGTCACCGGTCACCAATTCGAAATCACACGCTCACTTGATCCCGATCGTGCCCAAATCTGGCGTTGAATTGCCCGCTCGGATCAGTTCTGTCAGCTACAGCGAAAAGGGCCTTAAAATATCCGAGCTGGCCGATGATGTGCAGCCTCTGTTCTCCCTGAATCATGAAGGAGATCCAATTGTCGGATTATTACTGAGCTTGACGGAAGGCAACGGCTTTTGTGAAGTGTCGAATTATAGTCGACTCATCTTAGTGAGAGATGGCGAGACTTATACAAAGTCACTGCATGCTCTTGATTTGGCTCCAGAAATAGCCCGGCTGATTTACGGCAGCATTCATAACCTTCAATCGATTGAGCTTTATCCGGTCTTCGCACAATCAGATTGTGGGCAGCTGCACATTTTGCTCGGGCCATCCCAATGTATTGCGACGCTCCCGGAGGCTTATGGACGTGTTGCACCGCCTAGCATTCCCTCTCAAGGTCTACGTATATTGTTTGATGAAGGGGAAGCGCCTTTGGCTGCGGATGTCGAGATGTCGTTACGTTTAGCATCGGCAACTTTGCCTCATCTTGGCTTGAAGCAATTTCCGACAGAAGCCGTCCAATTCAAATTATCGGAGCCGCTGATGCAAGTTTGGAAACCAGTGGCTTTTGAATTTTCTCAGAATCTTGATGAGCGGCCAATGTATCGTGAACCGGGTAGTCAAGATTGGGTACATCATGATGATTTTCTTTATGATAATGGGATCCAACCAAGCACAACGCTTGGAGAACCTTTGGACTTGGCGCTTGCGTTAATCAACATCGATGATCCTAATGTCTATCTTAAAGCATCCCTAACTGCCGGATTGAAAAATCCTAGAGGGTCCAAGAATCTGAAACCCGGTTGGCGAGGAGGCCTTCATAGCAAGTGGGAAGTCTTACGGCTGCGCTCCGGGAATCGTGCTGAGATATTGTCGCTCAATGAAGCAACGAGAAAGCGCTTGGAGACCGGATTAAATGGTTGGGCCATGCACGAGGGTTACAATGTGACCGATGATTTGTCGCTAGTGAAGGCTGAAGCATTGATTTCTCGGCATTCCCGGCGCGCTTCGCACCATATGAAACAGGTAGAAGCGATAATGGACGGCGCTGATCCTACAGATAAGACTATAATGAAATCGCTTGAACTTTCGCCTGTCTAACTAGGGCTGGGCAAACGCTCATCTTCCATTTCTGGCCTCGGCACTTGTTGCACCACCGTGAACGGTGCAAAACCCTCCGTCTTCTTGCAACCAGCGCTCGAGGTTCATTTGAATTCCACCACTTACAACATTGCGGCACCGAACACCTTGGGTTGTTTTTGCCCCGCAACGAGGGGTGCCCTCAGTCTCTACCCATTGCTGATATACTTCCTTCGCGACCCCATGTCGCATTGCAAAAAAAGCTTCCGGGTCGTCACAAAATACTTCAAGTTCAGATGCTTTCAAAGTGATACTGCTTTGCCCTCCAGGGGTTGATACACGCCCAATAAGCTCAATTGGTGCTGCGCTAAGTTTCTTAATGGCGGCTTCATCCATAAACTTTTCCTTTCGAAGCGATATAGGGTACATTGTTGATGTTATGGCAGTCTAGCGCAAGGGTGACGCCGCGCAAAGAAGCTGATTGATAACAAAAATAGATTTAATTCCGCATTCGCGTTCAGGACACTATGAATCAACGATTGTTCATTATTGGCAATGGCTTTGATCTGCATCATGGCATTCCATCTCGGTACAGTGATTTCGGCCGCTACGTTGAACAAAAAGACCCGACAGTTCATCGCCTTATTCGTGAATATCTCTTCGTTGATAAAGATTTTTGGAACGAGTTTGAAGATCGACTAGCGTCGTTCGATTCTGATGCGGTAATAGATTACGCTGAAAATTTTCTCGTATCTTATGGTGCCGACGATTGGAGCGATGCAGATCATCACAATTTCGAATATGAAATTGAGCAGATAGTTGAAGGTATCGCTACAAAGTTGCGCAAACATTTCGCTGACTGGGTCCGAGGTTTGCCCATTCCTGTAGCGGATACATCTCTGAATGTTCGCTGTGTTGATCAATATGCGCTATTTCTGAGTTTCAATTACACACCAACTCTACAATCTCTTTACAACGTGCCCGAACACAACGTGCTGCATATCCATGGTTGTTCGCGTAACACAAATGATGAAATAGTGCTCGGTCACGGTTGGGAACAACAAAACGAGGAGATGCTTTCACGGCATGTTGATGAGAGCACAGATACCCGTGTGGCCGGCGGATATAGGCTTATTGATGATTATTTTGCAGCTACCTTCAAGCCAACGATAAAGATTATCGAGAGGCACAAATTATTTTTCGCCAGCTTGAGGAATGTTTCCGAGGTCTGGGTACTTGGTCACTCCCTATCAGAGGTCGATATTTCATATTTTGACGAGGTTTTAGCTCATATAAATCCGTCGACTTCGTGGACAATCAGTCACTACAATAACCTGTTCGAAATGCAGTCCAGATTTTCACAGCTTGGGGTATCGGATGGAAATGTACGATTTGCAGATTTGGGCCAACTATGATGAACAGTGGCCATTCCTTTGTCCAAATCTACAAGGCGTAGCGATTGAGTTTCGCTAATGGCATGTAGCCATGCGGGTCTACGAGTAGAATTCGCATCACGTTCTGCTCTTTTGCCCGTTCAACCGCCTTTTGCGCCATTTCCAGAGCGGGAAGTTCAAACCCGGTCAATTTGCGCGGCCTCAAAACTTCGACCTTTACGGGCCCGATAAGACCCATTTTTAAATCTGCAACTATTGGCGACCCCACCCCTTTCGGGCAATCTACATACAAAGCAAAATATGGCTCTCCTTGAACGATCTGCTCTTCATTAATTATGATTTTTGGCATGCTATATCTTTCTGATTTTCTTGGACGTTCATTAACTTTAGTCTCAGGCGATCCTTTGCTCAATCGAGCTTCCCCCTGCACTCTTCAACACGGTGAAACCGTTGGGCACTGCTTGTTGGACCAAAGGAACATGCGAAATCAATCCAACCGCTCGTTTATCGCCAACGATGTTTTGAAGGACCTGAAGTACCTGATCCAGCGTGCCTGCATCATTCTCGGTATCGAGGCTGCCAAAGCCCTCATCGATGAAAATAGTATCCAGTCTGATAGAGCCATTGGTCATTTCAACGACATCAGAAAGCCCCAAAGCGAGTGACAAGGCAGCGATAAATGTTTCGCCGCCAGATAACGTAATTATCTCCCGGGAGCGGCCAGTTTCGATATCGTGGACACGCACATCGAGTCCACGTTTGGACCGGCCACCCATGCTTACAGTGTCGCGCTCGAAACGATAGCGTCCTTTGGTCATTGGATCGAGTCTCAGATTTGCAGCTTCTAGCACCTGGTCAAACATTGCGCCGATCGCGAAGGTTTCGAGATTGATACGAAGCTCATTTTGTCCATCAAAGGTGTCTGCTAACCCGCGCAAGGCTCCGGAAGATTCTTCCAATGCATGCAGGGATTTCAATTCTTCCGCCAAACTAGACTGCAATGCAACGAGTGCAAGGTGACGTTGTTCCGCCGCCGCTTTTTCCTTAGCAGCAGTATCAGCTTCAGCGGTGGCTTTATCATTTGCAATTTGTAATGGCTCCAGATTAGGCCTTTGGGCATCAGCTACGGCATTTTTTGAGGCTTCGGATCGTCCACGAGCAGCGGCCAGTTGATTATCAAACAGTGATATTGCTTTCTCTAGCTCCGCTATCAATTCTATATCGGGTGTAGCAGCGCGATAGGCTGCTTCGGAAAGTTCTAATTCGTCCAAACGCGCTTTAAACTCCAACTTTTTCTGTTGAATTTCTGCTGTGCATTCCTCAAATTTCGTTGTCGCATTCTTCAGTTCAGTCTCAGCTTTTGTCGAAGCGGCGCTGCATTTCTGCTGGTTCGCTACGCCGTCTGTAATAGCCTTCTTACGCTTTGTGATGTCGTTGTTTAGGTCATCGAGGGCTAACTTCAACGCCGTTGATTCTCGCAGCTCTTCCGGAACTGACGAGATACGGTCAGCATAGGCTTGACGAGTAACGGCTTCGAGTGTGGTTGCGGTACCAAGCTTCAAATTGGCTTCCTGAAGTTTGGTTGTGGCTCCGTTTTTGCCGACCTGCAATTCTTTCAATTCATTTGCTAGTATTTCAACATCCTTGAGGATACCCAAATTGTCTATCGCATTGACGATATTCTGGTGTTCGGCGTCAATTTTATCAACAGTCCGTTCAGGGGCTTTGAGCTTTTTGATCAATGCCTTTTGAGCCTCAAGCGTTGCGTTGGCAGAGCTGGCGAGAGATTGCGCCTCCAGGCCCTCTGCTGCTGCCGCTTTTGAATTGGACTGAGCATCGCGCCATGCTTTTTCCAAAGCAACGGCGTCTCCTGTTCCTTGTGCCGGTTGCGGATGGTGACCTCCGCCGCAAACCGGGCATGGCTGCCCATCCTCAAGACGTTGCGCAAGAACGCTGGCTTGTGCAGAAATAAAACTTCCCTCGCATGCTCCTTCGGTATCTAGAGCCGCAAGGTGTTTGGTTTTAGCGTCCGTCACCTTAAGCAACGCAGAATTTAGGTCATTCTGAGCTCTATCTCGAGTCTGAATCGCTCCTGCGTATTCGTGCGCATGATCAAGCTCAATCTTCAGTTTCTCACGCTG
This sequence comes from Sphingomonadales bacterium EhC05, assembly GCA_001650955.1. GTDB lineage: Bacteria > Pseudomonadota > Alphaproteobacteria > Sphingomonadales > Sphingomonadaceae > Parasphingorhabdus. The sequence goes on along the minus strand of LXYP01000019.1, from coordinate 30,540 downwards.
ACCAACCAATTTTTGGGATTCGAGGGTATTACGCTGTGCTAGCGCGTGTTCGTTCGTTTTTTGGTCAAAGAGTCGTTCAGCGCTTGTTTGCTTCAAGGCTGCCTTTTCCTGCACCTGCAAGGCAGAATTTAGTGCACTCTGCGCCTTTATATGTTCTTCTTTGCGCTCCGCAGCCTCGGATAATATCTTCTCATAGCCATTCATCTTATCGACCTTACGGCCAAGGTCTGCGATGTCGGGTTCGCCCAAACGTAATTTGGCCAAAGTCTCATCCGCCGCTGTGGAAGCCTCGCATGCGCGATCAAATTCTTTTTGGGCAGCAGATTGTGCCGTATTCGCCAATTGGTGCCGACGGCGAGCATCAATCAAGCCATTATCTAAATCAACCATACGCCGGGCAAGTTCGGCGCTGGATTTGCGTGAGCGCTTCGCATCGGTTTCAACAATTTTTGTTTCTAGAAGAACTAAAGCCGCGGCGGCGGCTTTAACCTCGCCAAATAGCTTTTCTCGGGCGGTTGCCGCGGCCAAGGCATCATTTGTCTTCTTCAGCGCGGCCGTCTTTTTGACTGCCGTCTGCGTGTTGATCTCATAATGATTTAACGCAGCCGCAATGCCGGCGATCAAGTCATCCGAACTGGCAAATCCCTCTACCGTGAGCCTCTGCCCATGCAATCGGTATCCATTCTCTATCTCTCGCCGGATATCGACGGCATCCATTTTCAGCGTGTCAGTCAATCTTCTATAAAGTGAAACATCGAATAGTTCTCTGAGGATTTCGAGCCGATCTTTGCTATTCGAAACCAGAAACCGTTCAAACCTGCCCTGCGGTAACAGTACAATCTGACGGAACTGCTGTGATCCATAGCCTAGCAGGCTCTCAACCTGCTTGAGCACTTCGCTGACCTTACGCTCGACGATAGGTATGCCGGGATTATCATTGCTGACATCATCAATCGCTAAGTCCGAAGCATCAAAAAGCCATGCTGAATGGGTCTGATTGGTAACCCCTTCTCCGCTCTTCTTGGGACGGTCCTGTTCAGGGATACGCTTAACAAAATATCGCTTGCCACCAAGTTCAAATAATAAGGTAACTTCCGTCAACCGCTCTGTGGTTGCAAAGTCCGAACGCATCGATTTCATACCCTGCTCTTCCTTTGCACCCTCTCCAAAAAGGGCAAAAGCAATCGCACTGAATATCGATGATTTCCCTGAGCCTGTTGGTCCATATATCCCAAACAGGCCTGCATCGGTTGCAGCGCGAAAATCTATACTTTCGACGCCGCCATATGGACCAAAGGCGCTTAGGGTAAGTTTAATGGGTCTCATTGCTCATCCCCTGCCTTAGCGATTGTTTGAAGTGCGGATGCCACAAGCTGGGTTTCGGTGTCCGTGATCGCTTTTCCGCGTGCAAAATTCATAAACATTGCCGCAAGTTCGGGTGGATTATCAATAGCAGCTATCTGTTCCGCCACACGCCGTTCAACGGGGTTTTCTTTGCGATCATAAGTAAGTTGGGCAGCATTTGGGTATAACTCTCTAATCCGTTTCATCGGATCGATTTGCGGCGCTTCATCGGTCAGAATGACCTGTACAAAATCCTTCGAGGGTTCGGTATGAGCCAAGAGTTCCTGAAGCTTGCCGCGTATCGCCCTCACCTCTCGTAGTGGCTTAATGGGCATGGTGGTCACTTCGACAGAACCATCTGCCGCCAACTCAATTAGACTGACCGATTTCTGCTGCCCTTCTTCATCAAAACCGAAAGCAAGAGGCGAACCTGAATAGCGGATGTGATCATGAACAACTGATTGTGAACGATGCAGATGTCCTAGCGCGACATAATCAGCTCCGTCAAACGCGCCAGCTGGTACAGTTTCGATTCCACCAACCGTTCTGACAAGCGGCCGTTCACTTTCGCTTGTCGTAGCACCATCAACAAACGCGTGGGCAACTACAACCCAGCGCATGTCATCCGTGATATGCTTGCGCGCACTCGTTATCTGAGCCCGAATAACGTCCGCAGGACATGATATTGTATCGTCTTCAAAACACTGCCGCGCAGCATATTCAAATGCAAAAGGCAAAGCGGATATAGCAACAGGACCATTGGAAGTATCTATGATGAGCGGCCGCTCATCCTCATCTAATGCTCCTCGAACGATCGCTTCACCGTCGGTAGCTAACACTCCCAATGCTTCAATCTGTGCCGCTGAATCATGATTTCCTGCAATCATCACGATAGCAGCTGAGGATAATGCTCTGACAGTTCTCAAGAACTCAGAAAATCGCTTCAACGCGCTTTGGGGTGGCGTAGTCCTATCGAAAATATCACCAGCAATAATGATCAGATCAGGCTGATCATCTTCAATAATCGAGAGAATTTGAATGAGTGCATGGTCATGGTCGTCTTCCATGGGCATTCCGTGGAACTGTCGGCCAAGATGCCAGTCACTGGTGTGTAATATGCGCATTTCCTGATCCTTGATTCTCGGTGTATATAAAATTTATATAGACAAGCTGGCCGGAGTCAAGTAGCGTTTGTCTCAATGAATGATTCAAAGATAAAGCCCGCGATGTACGCCCGCCTGGTCTATCTTGACCAATGCCTCACATGGCGTGGGCAAATTAATCGAAAGGAACTGATCGAGCGTTTTGGCATTTCGTCGCCGCAAGCCGCTATCGATTTAAGAGAGTATCTGGAACGGGTGGCAGAACCTAAACCGATATACGACACGGTCCGCAAATGTTATGTCGCCGATCATGGCCATCGCGGATTGCCATTTGTGCAAAATATCGGTGACCCAGATGAGCTAGTCAGAAGCTCGGCAACCGACAGCTTTTCAAAATTGCCATCGCCGATCCGACAATGCCCTCCGTTCGTGATGCGTCAGCTTTATCAAGCCATCGAACAACAGCTAAAGCTCGAGATTGATTATGTTTCAATGTCGACAGGCCTTCGGCAAAACCAGTGGATTGCACCTGCCAATTTTGCATCTGATGGTGAGCGGTTGCATGTGCGGGCGTGGAGCTTTCACCATCAGGATTGGCGGGATTATCTACCGGTTCGCGTCTCACCCGAAAGCAGCTTTCTGTCAGATCAAATCAAGCAGATATTGCCTCGGGACGACGAATGGGAGGATTTGATTGAAGTTCGCCTGCAACCACTAAGCAATTTATCTGATGAGCAGAAGGCTGCCGTCCGTCTAGAATATGGGTTTATTGAAGATGTTCTTAGCTTTGAAATTCGAAAGTCGCTTGAGTTTTACATCGAACGGCGGTGGGGACTCAATCGACCTGGCGCAAGGCTTGAGCGATGTTGAACCAATGACGGATAAGAGGGGAATCCGTCGAATTTTAGGAGATTACTATGGCTGGAAACGTAACCATTGATCCGCGCGCTTGGGCCGAAGCGGTCAAAAAGCCTGCAATTCAACATGTCAGAAGCCTGAAATCCGGTCTAATGCTTGATGTCCGACGTTTAATAGGGTCCTTCCGGTACCAACACGCAATTTTGCTGCGCCAGAAGCTCAAATCCCAAATGAAAGCCAATGAAAGCAGGTTTTCTTGTGCCACCTGCGGCGTTCCGGTTTATCTAGCATGTAGCACCAGCAAGCGATTTTTCTTTCGCCACCGACATGAAGATGGTTCATGTCCTGCAATCACACGGTCTAGTTTTACTGAAGCAGACATCAGGGCGATGCAATATCGCGGCGCTCAGGAAAGCAAGGCGCATAAGCGCGTAAAGGAGCTTCTTATAAGAAGCCTCGCTGCCGACGCCCGGTTTTTAGACCAGCAATGCGAGAAAACATGGCGAGCAAGTGAAGGGTTAGCTGGTTTAAGGCGTCCCGACGTCTCTGCGAGAATTGACAGTTTGCGGCTAGCGTTTGAAGTTCAACTAAGCACAACCTTTTTGGATGTCGTACTGAGCAGGCGAGAATTTTACCGTTCCGAGCGAGCTGCCCTTCTTTGGATCGTCCCAAATTTTCATCCAAGCTATCGCCGCATGACCGATGACGACATTCTGTTTGGAAATAACTCGAATATCTTTGTAGTCGATGACGCCTCCGTGGCTGCCTCAGAGCACCGGGGGCGCCTCATGTTTACTTGTTGGTACAGAAAGCCTCGAGTCCAAGGAGATGAAATCGTCGATGATTGGATCGAAGAGCTTGTTGAATGGGACGATTTGGAGATTAATTTAGATCAGCAAACGGTGTGTGCATTTAACTACATCGCCGCCGAAACTGCTTTAAACCAGCAAATTAGAGAAAACCAACTGGCTCGCGCAGCGGAGACCGAGCAGGCTGCTATCAGAGAACAGGAAGCACGAGATCAAAGGTTGCGTGAGCAAGCGTTCAATTTAGTAAGCAGTTATGACGAGCGAGATGACTATATCATCAGGGAACAGGATTGGCTCGATTTAAACAGGTCTTTGACCGAGCGGGAGTGCGGCCTCAATTCCAAGCAACCGGATTATTCAAAACTTGCGCGAATGGTGAGTCTCATCGAGACTGCTAGAAATGGGCGACCTATCGGCTTTGGCTATGGGAGCTTGGCCGAAATAGCCCATCATCTGTTTCACCAACACCCAGATTATCTTTTTGCGTTTGGTCACCTGCTTGATGCTTTTGGGACCAAAGCCATTCTTGATCGTGATGATCGGACCGGAAAATGGAAAATGAAGGTAGCAAAAGAGCGGGAGACAATGCGGAGTGATCCTAAGTTCAAAATGCCGGAGGATGAAGAGCTCCTGTTGGCTTTCCTTTCGGGAAACAGATCTCGGTCAACTCTAGCAAACAATGATAGTTCAAACACCGACCGAAAACTCGCGGCGTAAAAGGTCTATGGAATGACGCCTCTCCCGGAACCATTGTTCAGCATATTGGCACTTTCATTGCCATGCGGGCATGATTTTGGAGACGAGCCTCCAATCGAAGGATGGAAAAACGGGGCTGACAATGCCGTCGCTGCAATTACCTGCTCGGACAAATCAAAAAAGTTCGGCGTCCTTCTAATGCGGCGGCGCAAAGATGGAGTTTGGATTGTCGAATCTCATTCTCACAACATACCGAAACTCTCCGAAGCTCGATCCCAAGCAGAATCTTCCCTATCCTCGGATGCATTGCTCGACGTACCGCCTGGAGTTTCGCCACGGCCATCGCTATTCGATTTACAAGGCCGTTCGCCGAGCGAAATGTTCAAGCTTTTAACGCAAACAAGCCATCAAGGTGCAGCTTGGCTTCTCAACCAGCTATACCTCGCCCTTCCCAAACCGGATCGAAACTGGGCAACTGACTGCCAGACTGAAAATTTCCATACACGGTTATGGGAGGCGTTGCTCTTGGCTTGTTTTCGTGAGCAAGGATTGATGGTTTCACAGCCTCATGAAGCGCCTGATTTTAGAATCGAAAACCAGTCGGGCCAAGAAGGTTGGGTGGAGGCTGTCACCGCAAATCCGCCCGTGCGCATTGAACATGTCGGCGCGAAGCCGGTGGGCCAGCCAAGTGACACCAATGAGCTATTTCTTGGTACCGCAGCGGTGCGTTTCGCCAAGACCTTAGGAAGCAAACTTCAGCGGCGTTACGACACGCTTCCTCATGTTTCGGGTAAACCATTTGCTCTCGCAATTGCCGACTTTCATGCGCCGAGTTCAATGGTTTGGAGCCGAGAAGCTCTGCTTGGCTATCTGTACGGAATTGTGCCCGGGACAGAAATAGTAAATGGAATAAAGGTAGCGACCGGCACTGATGCGGAGACGCTAATGGGCGATACTGGGTTCTCAGCCGGCCTTTTTCGGGACGATAGCCATTCCGAATTGTCAGCAGTTATCTTCTCAAATGCTTGTACCGTCGGAAAATTGAACCGAGTCTCGGTCTCTTCAGGAAGAGAAGTGAAAGGCCTCCGCTATGTTCGCTTCGGCAAATTTTTCGACCGAAGGGAAAATGCACTCGAAGGAATTTCGTTTTGCCTCGATGTAGCGAGCGAGGAATACCGCCAACTTTGGCCCCCAGAATGCGAACCTTGGTCGGCAGAAATGGAAGTGTTTCACAATCCTTTTGCAAAACATGAGTTTCCGCATATGCTGTTGCCTGAAGCAACTCATTGGTACGAGAACGGCGGTGAAATGGAATGCTCTTCGCATTACGCAACCAACATTCTATGGTCTCAAACGCTCATTCTTAATGTAAACGATCCGTTGCCTACTTATGAAGCAATCCCCGATTATCTAGCTAATTTGGCAAAGACCCGGAAAACGGGAATATGACGGGCTGCTCTTCTAATCAGATTGCTTAGATGCGCGCCACTCGGCCACTTTATCGAAGCGGCCCTCTATATATTCTGCGAGAGACTCAATCTCTTCAATGGCGTTTAAAAGTGCATCACGAGAAACTTTAACTGGCGGGCCGTTAAACCAGGGGTGGGTGATGCCAGATCCGCTTATTGCTGATTTTTCAGCAAAGATCGGCCGCGGATGCTTTTCCATTGTATGCTTGTCGTGCTGTGGGCGCATTGAGGTCAAATCGCTGCCATGCTGCGCTCTATTTCTTGCCAGGATAACCTGCTCGATCACCGCGAAATCAACGGTGCAATCTTTCCAATCAGTATCTAATATGTCACCGAAAGCTGCTCTATACGCTCCCACAAAACCAAGTTCTTTGAACAAGTTCCTTTCGTTCGGAGAAAACGCAAAGCGGATCACATCATTTTGCATGGCGCTAAAATATAATTTCAGTGATTCCGATAGCATCGAGACACATGATAGCCCCACTATTTCAACGGCTGAATCAGCTTCCAACCATTCGTCCAAATATGCCGGTTCTGGGTCTTCGCTATATGGTGGGCTGTTAAAAGGTGCCTTTTCATCTTCAATCAGCTTTTTGATTTCAAGGAAAGGTTTAATGCTCTCATCATAAAAGTAGCGAATAAATTTCGTCCTTTGATTGAGAAAATAACTGGCATCCATATATTATACCCCCGTTAGACATTGCCGGTATGACACAATTGCTTAGCTTCAAGACGATTTGGAAGCTAAATAGGCCCGAGTAATCCTATGTGATTATTGGCCACTTTCCCTACATCGGCAGAGACTGCAATTGTCTTCAGATCGCCCTCAAAAGGCACCGCGAGTGATTTTGCTACTTCCCACGGTCCATTGAGCCAGAGATCAATTTGGTTTGGCATCGGTACAGCCGCTGGACGCTTGGAGCCATCGCCGTTTTAACGATGGCATACACTCGCTACTTATGTTCGGTTAAGGAGATAAGCTGTAGAAGATGATTACTCGCGGTTTCCTGCTTTCCCTCGTTCGTCGGCGTTGGCGCGACATCATTCGTGTCAGCGAACAGCGCGACACAAACTTTAGCTGTATGGGTTGCACTACGGTAGAGGATTCCATCTATTGGCTTTCCGCGTTGCGTTTTCAAAAAACTCCTAAAATATTCGGTCACAATCTGGGTGGGCACATATTCAATGTGGATACGATCGTCCTTCTTGACTCTCCTGCGGATGTCGTGACGGAACTTTTGCATGAAAATGGCCCAGTCATAGAACGACTGGCGCTTCGCATCGAATAAGCTGATTGTCGTCGATTTTGTAAGATCGAGGACATGGACAGCGCGGCCGAGCCTAAACAGCGCCATGCTGTGCCGTGCATCATCGGCTGCTAGAGTCTCTGCGCGCGCCGTGGCTTCGTCAATCGCTCCATAAAACATTGGGATTCCCGCAGGGCTCATACGGCTTTGCGATGCATATTCCTTAGGCGGAGGACCAAGCTCACCCGGCTCGTTAAAATGCTCTCCCTTTTTGCGCGCCCTGCAGCGATAGAATGTTGTCCCCGAAGGAAGCTTGCGTAACATTCGTGCTTGTTTGCACTTGCTCGCTACTTCTGCAAGCAACTCACCGGGGGAGATACTCTCTTCGCCTTCAGTGGCGCTCTGATCGAAATAGAAACGCCGTTCGTGCTTCACAACATTAACAAATTTATCCCAGCTCCAACGCAAAATTTGATGGTCGCGCGCACCATAGGGGTCTGTCTCACTCCATGTGCGTTCAGGCAAAGCGCCTATTATATCGTCTAAAAGCCGAGCTTCTGCTTTCTCAGTAAGCTCAATAGTTTCGCTGACCAAATCATAACTGTCCCACGTTGTTGCACCGACAAAGCCGTCCTCCCAGCCAACACCATTAGTGGCATCATCGTAGCGGGAGCAAAATCCATTGAAGATGACGGCAAGAACTTTGTCTAGCGGAGCACCCTTAGGAATTTTACCTTGGCCACAATAATAGGAGCACCGCTTTTGGCTCAAGTTTTGCCTTATATATTGGCGTAGATGCTTGTCCTCGAAACAGGCGGCGCTGACATATTTCCCGGGTTGAGAAACGATCCTGTCAAAATCCATCATTTCGTCGAGGTAGCGTTTGACACTGCCCATATTCTATCTCTTTTCGCTTTAATGACACCTGTGGTAACCCTTATTGCATGACATATCATGTCTATTGACATTATACACATGATATGTCACTCATTTTTAATGCCGCGCGCCTCCAGAGTCACATCGGGTCTACCCCCACAAAGCAAGCGGGCACTTGTGTCGTTGGGCAAGGACATTACCGTAGCCCGCAAACGGCGCAAAATTAGTCAACAAATCATGGCCGAGCGAATGTTCGTGTCGGTCCAAACAGTCCAGCGGCTCGAATCTGGTGACCCTACTGTAGGCATTGCAGTTCTTGCCAGCGCATTGTTCGTTCTCGGGTTTACCAAGCGACTTGCAGAATTGGCAGCTCCAGAAAGCGACCAAGTTGGTATGCGCGAACATCTGGCTCGATTGCCAAAGAAAACACATAGTGGATCCTCTAAAGATATGGATTTCTAGGCGCTTATGGCTGTGATCGAGACCTATGTTTTTGTCCATTTGGCAGAGGGACCAGTGCCCGCAGGAATTCTGACAATGACAGATGAGCAGCGGACACAGTTTTCAACTTTCGCTTATGGCCGCCGCTATCTCGAGCGCCCGGACCGGATTCCCGTCGACCCTGTAGCATTGCCATTGACCGGTGGGTCGGCGGATCAGACATTTCGAACCGAAGAAGGATTTGCTGTATTTGGAGGCATTCGCGATGCTGCTCCTGATGGTTGGGGCCAATATTTGATGTACAAGGCAATGGGCGACAGAACGCCAACGGAAGCCGATCTTATATTAGCATCAGGCGATTACCGGGTTGGCGCATTGGCCTTTGGTCCGACGCCGGCACAGCCGAAGCGCATTACGCCTTGGGGTGAAGGCGATGCGCCTGGCGAGCATTTCAACTTAGCCGAACTCGCTGAAGCGGCCGAACGCGCCCAAAAGGTTGACCTGCTTGATGAAAACTTACGCAAATTGCTAACCGCCGGATCATCACTTGGCGGTGCTCGCCCAAAAGCCGCAACTGAGATTGATGGCCAGCCCTGGATCGCGAAGTTCCAAGCACAAAAAGACACTTTCCCTGAATGCCGGGTTGAGCTGGCAACAATGCGTTTAGCAAAAGATTGCGGGCTCGACGTGCCAGCTCTTGGATTTGAAAATATACTTGGCCGTGACATATATATGATTGAGCGGTTCGACAGGAGCATGAATAAGCAACATCGCACTCCTTTTGCCTCCGGACTAACGATGCTGGCGGCCCATGAAAGTGAGGTTAGCCAGTATAATTATCGCGATTTGGCCGCTGTCTTGCGACAACACGGGACAATGGTGAAAACCGATCTAAACGAGCTTTTCAAGCGGTTGGTATTCAACATTCTGGTGACTAATGATGATGATCATCTACGCAATCACGGGTTTTTATATGATGGCGATGGCTGGAGGTTGTCACCTTTGTATGACGTTGTCCCCAAACCGCAAATTGGATTTGAGCGGCGACTGGTCTTGGGAGTTGGCCCACAAGGCCGGGACGCAACCCTAGTCAACGCCATTGCCGGCGCGCCCGATTTTGATCTTTCGCTTGAAGAAGCAGAGGCTGTTACCGCCGAGCTTGCTGGAACTGTTGCCAATGGATGGGAAAAAGCATTCCGTGAGGCCAGTATCAATGCAGCGGATATAGCACGGTTTGCGACTTGCTTTAGAGAGGCCCAAGCAAGCTAACCGGTGGGTGCCAATGTGCAATTTCTCAAACAGATTTTTTTAAACCGCCTTTATGCCGACCACCAAGTTAGTTGCCGTATCGGCGGATCTCTAAACCTTCACATCGAAAAAAACCGCAACAGACCTAATACAGATACCCAAAGGCCCCACAGCGCGAAGGCTAATAGCAACCCAAATTCCAAACGAAGGCGCATCAACTGTTGCAGGCGCAGCCCTCGCCTTTGTGGCAGACCTTATCTCGAGCTATGCAACTATCCCCACAAGCCTTGCCTTTGCTGCACATCTTGCAGCAAGCGCTGGTTTGCGCAAAGGCGGCCCCGGACGCGCAAGGATTGATTTCCGTAGGCCCAAGCAAACTAACGACAAGCGCAAAAGATACAACAATAGATTTCATAATAATTGCCCCTCGGAGCGAGGATTGCACATAATAAGAAAACTGTCGAATCTTTGGATTGATAGTTTCGGCCAGAACGTAGTCTATCCCCCCATACATTACTTGGACGATGATATTCTTGCTACGGTAGATGGTAAGACCGGATTCGTTTTGGAGGGATCTCGCCCTCTTTGACATTTAGTTAGAAATGTAGCCCCATGCTCAAAATATCAAACAGGGTGAACCATTTCCAAACGGTTGATCACTTTAAGTCTGTTAAGGGCGCTTTTTTCGGCCGCAGACATTTTCCAGGTCATAGGTTTTCCAACGTAATACGGTACCACTGGTAATCATCTCGCAAGAAACGTTGCGGCCATCAGCGAGCAGACACCATGCGGCTGTTCGATCTCCCTTTCCTGATCCGGCAGAGAGACATTGCATAGCCGGAGCACTAACAATCACATGGCCCTGCTTGTGGCTACCCTTTGCTCCGCCGAACAAACTAACAAGCCGGTCACGCGCCTTGATGCCGCTTGCCACTGGACATGGGTGGTCCGGTCTGCACGAACCATCAATTTCACGCGCGGCGATGCCTGCAAGCCGAATTTTCATGCCCTCCCTGCACCAAACTGGCCCATCACCGTCCCAGACGGCGATGGGTGTGCATTGAAACTGCTCGCCCGCAGCTACAATAGGTGCCTCAGCCTCTGCCGAACAGGAATTCAGCAGAAAAGCGGCTACAGCTATGGGGCCAATCATTCTTTTAAACACGGTCATTTTGGAGCTTTCAGCCGCATCTCCAAATTCTGAGCGGCACAGATAAATAATCACCGGAAGCCGCTGCCCCGATCAAAACCACCAAAGATGTGATTATTTGATTCGTCATAGGCGCTTTCGCGTACCTCGGCCTCTACGGTTCCATCACGACCCCTTCGGGTTTTAAGATCGCTTAAGCTGACACGGTTTTGGCGCGCCCACAGGTCGACCTCTGCTTCGCTGTTGAATGAACCAATTTTCTTGAAATGCCAGTTACTCATCTTAATTCTCCTTGTTTGGATAGAGGTTGTAGTCAGTTGTAAACCTTCGAACGAAATCGCACTTGCTCATAGTTCCATTCCCTTGCTTTTTTCAGGCAATGAGAGGGGCTGGTCCGCCTTTTCATCATTTCCTTGCTTGGCTGACGTCTGCTGCCTCGGCGGCTCCGCTTTGGTTTCAGAAATGGGACCGGCGCGCAGCTTGTCGTCGGCTAGGCCAAGTCCCTCAAGACTGCCGGGATCAAAGGGTTTGTCTGGATCGCGAGCGGCAATTTTATGCTTATCGACATCAAGCCTGCCAGCTTCTTCAAGGGCAGAATATTTATCGCCTGTGGTACGGTTAAGCTGACGGCCGAGTTTTTCCTTATCGTCGGTAATGACCTTCACATCGTCGCGGACACGGGTCACGGCAACATTGAACAGGCGCTGGTTGGACAGATAGCGCTCGTCCGATCCCATCACCACCAAACCCTTGTCGGTGGTAACACCCTGCGCCATGTGCATATTGAGCGCATATGCCAGATCGATGCGTTTCAGCATCGGATCGTCCATACCAAGCCGCACAACACTCTTGTCGCTCCGCTCGACCATCACGCCGCTTCCATCGATCCCCACGACGCGGCCAATAGAGCTGTTCAGCAAATCGCGTGTTTTATCATTTGCGGTCCAACGTATCTTGTCGCCTTCATGGATTTGAATATCCTTGGTGGCCGTTAAGTTAAGCTTGTCGAGTTTTACGCCAGACGCCAGCTTTTGAGGGTCAAACGTCTTGCGCTTGCCATTGCGCTCCACTTCGACCTTGCCGTTCTGAAACACACGCGACACCCGGTACTCCCCGCGCTCAAGTCCGACAGATTTAAGGCGGGTCCAGACTTCGAGCCGATGTCCCGGCTGATAGCTATGCGCATAGCGTAGCTCCTCGCGGGTCCGGTCAACCCGGTCGGCCACTGTCAGTTTGAGACCGTCGCCTTTCAGTTTGCCCTCGTCTTTGAGGCCGGTCTGAATGTGCTCATTGAGATTGGCCCGGGCGTCGCGCCCACTGGTAAACAGCATGGTTTTGTCGCGTTCATCCTCTGGTAGATTAAGCCAGTATTCGGTCGCCGTTTCCACGCGGCCGTTCGTCTCGATCACCCGGTCGCCCAGCAATTTGAGCGCGTTACCCGCGCGCCCAACATTGGTAAGCGCTGCCACGGCGCGCAGTTCCGGCGTTCGCTGGCGCAAATTCTCGTTCATTTCCGCTGTGGAAACGCCGCCTGCCTGTGCAACCGCGAAGGATTTACCGGCATCAATGGATAATAACTGCTTGCGGTCGCCAACCAGCACAAGCTTCTCCACACCGGCTATATTGGCGATTTGGGTAAGACCGTGCATCTGGTCATTGGAGAGCATCGATGTTTCATCAACGATCAGATACGAGCCGTTCAGCAAATCGCGAGATTCTTTGGCTCGCTGCGGATTATCACCTGTCAGCAGCGCATCATGCTGCATAAGGAAGTTCGCCACCGTCTTTGCTTCCAGACCGGTTCCCTCTTTGAGATCGGCAACCATCTTGTTCTGGAAAGCAAGGCCCAGGCTCGGCACTTTTTCAAAGTCGAGAATATTGGCAACCGCGCCGAGCATGGTCGATTTGCCAGCTCCTGCAAGTCCCTGGACGGCGACAATGCGGTCACTTGAAGCAATGATCGTGCTTGCAGCTGCCAGCTGTCCATCATTTAGCGGGCGTTCTTTTGATGCTCCCGAAAGAACCGCTATCGCCCGGTCCGGCCTGACCAGCGGCAGTACGCTGTTCTTGCCGCGCTCAATTTCACCGAGGATCCCCGCTTCTGTATCAAGCGCGTCTCTCGTCATCACCATCTCGACCACATTGTCTGACCGGGTTTTATCTCCCGGCACCAGTTCGCCCCGGTTGGTGAGTTCGATCAGGCGTTTGTCAATCAGCTCCGGCGTTACGCCATTTAACCCAAGATCAACCGCTGTCTTCGTAACCTGATGCACCTCGAACGCGGCTTCGCGCTGTGAAAGAATACGGATCGCGCTCGCCGTTGCCAATTGGGTCCTTGCGACCGGCCCTGTCATCATCACGCGTTTCAGCGCGGTATCAACGAGCGGGTCACTTGGTTTTTGCAGTGAATCAAGAACGAATTGGCGCGCGCCCTTTAATCCGCCTTCGATTGCTCCAACCCCGCGCTCCAATAGCCCAGCCTCTTTATTAGCTGACACCTTTGCCTGCTCGATCAGCTTCTCCGGCACAAAACCGAGGTCAGCTGCGCGCGCTTTCCACTCCTGTGTCAGCGCGCCTTTATCGTCGACAGCAATCTTGTCGTCACGTGTGCGCTTGGTGATTTCACGCAATCCTTGCTTTGTCGCGGTGCCAAGCTCGGTCGCTTTGGCCAGTATATCCGCGCGGCGTTGGCTGAAGGCTTCGCGCACATTTTTAGACACACCGGCAATTTCGAACGTGCCATGCTTGCCCTGCAGCACGACTGCATAGCCTAGCTTTTCGAGCGAGTCCCTAAACGCAGCATGATAGATTGAACTGATCACCGTATTGTTGCGCCAGATCTCACCATTATGAAGCGCGCGCCAGTTTCCGTCAGGCATCCGCGTCATATTTGCTATCACCGCATGGACATGGCCCTGCGGGTCGAGCGCCCGGCTCGTGTCATGCTGAAACAGGGCATAGACCAGATTTCCCGTCCGCACCGGTACTGCGCGGCCATCGATCTTCTGCCGACCTTCGGCAAGATTGGCCTCTACCCAGCTCATTGCCGTTTTAACCGCACCCACATGGGCTTGGGTTATACGTGTATCGCCGCCGACGAGCGAGAGCAGTGAGGCTGATTTGGGCATCGAGAATGTGAGGTCCATCCCCAGCGCGCGCTTGCCGGGGTCACCAACCTGTGATCCATCCGGCAGCTTGCCATTGAGAATATTTTCGAAAGTTCCTGCGTCAACCTTGCCAGTGGGATTTGATAGCGGCATCTTTGCCGATTTTTCAGCCCCGGCAAAAGTGTCAGCGCCGTTTTCTGTCCCGCCGCCCGGCAGCTCGGGATTAAATGAAGCCCCGTCCGCTTCGGCGCTCTCTGGGCTCGCCAAAGCGCCATTCTCAGCAGCTCTTCCGGGGCTTTCCTTGCTCTCCTCGCCCGCGCCCTTTTCACCATGGTCTTTCTCTCCGGCACCGTCCTCCCCGCCTGGCGCTTCCGCCTCACCTGGAGCATCTTCTTCCGGTTTAGCATCGCCAGGAACATTTTGATCCTTTCCCTCCCCTGCCCCCGGTTCAGCTTCATGGTCTTCACCGGGTGCCAGACCGAGTAACTCCGCGCCTTCACCGTACCAGATCGATTCCTCGGCCGATTCCTCGAGCGTATAATAATTATCGGCAGCAAAATATTTCGCTGCACCGCCTGCACTGCCAACAGGAGCCATGGAAATCATTATTCGATCTCCATCCCGTCGTCTTCAATATGATCGCCATCAACGCCGTAAGCGGTCGCAAGATCCTTGGCGGTGGCCTCGAAACGGGGATCGCGCTGGCTCTGCGCACCATGCGCCGCAAGCCCGGGCTTCGCTCCGGGCGCTTTACCCGCTTCAGGCTGTTGGTCTGCATCAACCCCTTGCCTGGATACTTCGCGCGTGGCTTCGTTCTGGGAGGCTATCAATACCGCTTCGTCTCCCTCAACACCTGCCGGCTTCATGTCCGGCCCCGGCTCACCCGGCTTGACATCATTGACAAGTTCAAGCGCTGCAGCAACTGCGCTGGTTCGGCGTGCCGCCGCTTGCCTGGCGTCCTCTCCCGCTGCATTGCTGCTGTCTTCAAGTTGATCGCCGGGCAGCTTTCCAGCCTTGTAACTAGCCTTGTCCTGCGCTTCGCGGCCGCCAGCTTCGCCCTCGTCGTCATCCTCTCCGCCGAGCAGCACCTTGGCCAATTTGGATGCGGCGCGAGCGGGTTTGCCAGATAATGTTGCGTCTGTTCGCGGTTCGAAGCCGAGCGCTACCTGGGGGTAATCCTTGAACTGGAGCACCACTCGCGCCGCCGGAAAGCCATCGGGAAACTTTACAAACCCGTGGAGCGCGGGAAGATTGGTAATGTCATCAGGAATGACCAGCGGCGCAATTTCCTTTTTGGGCGTAAGCGTCGAGGCATCACGCAAATTATTATAGCCATAGCTATAGGCTTCATCCATCTGCCGTACCTCGCGGTTGCCGATAAATTCAGCGCAAGTTTCGGCGGTTTTGCGGTCGGCGGTCGCCAGAATCAGTTTCGTTCGCGCCAGGCTGGTCAGGTTTTCGGCGCCCTCGCGGCCATAAACAGCCTGCAAACGCGCAATCGAATGCAGCCCCAGTACGATCGCCCCGCCAAACCCGCGTGCAGTCTGCAGCCCATTCTCGATAGCAGGAAGCCGGTGCAATGCGCCAAGCTCGTCAAATAGATACCATGTGCGCAAGGACCGCGTGCGCGGCAGCGTCATCAGTGTATTGACAGAAAGGTCGAGCCATAAAGTCAGCAACGCCTTGTAGAGTGGGAGATCGACGTGGCGCGCGGAGACGAATAGCAGGCTCCCCTCCTTTTTCTCGCGGCGCACCCATTCGCGTATCGAGAAAATTTCACCATCTTCCGGAAGGCACATCAAAGCCTCGGCATTGGTGTTAAACACTGCCCGGATGGATTCGGCCATGCGGGCGGCCTCAGGTGCGGTAATCGGGTCGGCGGTTGTGTCCTGAAGGATCCGGTGAACACGCTTCAGATCGGCTGTCATCAGATTCTCAGCGAGCGCGCGGTTGGTGGTTTGACCATGCTGCGTGAGCTTCAAGCACATCTGCACGAACAGCATCCTTGCGGCGAGCACCCAGAACGGATCGGAACCGCCGCCATCATGGGGAACGAGCGCCTGCGCGGCAGCCGTAAATTCTGCTTGCGTGGAGCATTCATCGAACAGCGACCAGCTGGGACAACGCGCATCACCGGGATTGAGAATGATATCAGTGCGCTCGTCGTAAAAGGCCTCGATAAATGCCCCGGTCAGATCGAAGATAACCGCGCTGCCGCCGCGCGCGCGAACCTCGGCAACGACATTCCTGAGCTGGGTCGTCTTGCCCGCTCCGGTTGTACCGACCAGGATTGTGTGGCTCGCTTCCAGTCCGTAAGGATAGGGAATACCGGCCAGACTATAGGGATGATGCAGTCCGGTCTTGATCCGTTCCGTGAGCGGCAAGGCGATGACCTGCTGGGCGGACTTGCCGGGAAATAGCTGTGCTGCTGATTTGACAAATTCGCGTTCATTATGGGCCATGACATCGGCAAGCAGGATGTCGCGCGACACCAGCATTGCGCCGCGCTCATGCCGCTCCTCGAGGATTGATGATCCGCGCCCCTGTGCCAGGCTTATAAACCACCAGATGACCGGCAACGCAAACAGTGTCGCGGCGCATAGCGCTCCAAACAGAGCGCGTACTGCCTTGGCCCATGCAACCTGCACATCGGGGACCAATGGAATATAGCCTATCGGCACCTGCCGCAGCGCGTCATCGGACAGCACGATGTTCATTAGCTTCATGGCATCGAACTCCATCCAGCCCGATATGGCCGACCAGATCCGCCACGCGCAAAGCTGGATCTCATGTTCGCCCATGACTGAGTAAAGCATGATCCAGTACACCGCGATGAAGCAGGCCAGCCAGATTAGAAGAGGCACCCGTGCCCCCGCCATGAACATGAAAAACTGATGCCCGATCAGCTGCGATCCGCGGGTAAATTCACTCGCGTTTCTGAGCACCCGCCCCCTCGCCGAATGATGCTCCAGCGTAACGGGCGAACGATCAAATCTGAGGTCACTTCTGGCCATGAAATTGCTCCATTCGCTGCTCCACGGTACGGATGACTTCATCGCGCTTATTGTCGGGAAGCTGGCGCAGCAGAACATCCACCCCTGCCTGCGCAAATTCTGTAATCAGCGCGATACGCTGGAGGTTGATGCTGGCGTTCTCGCGGTCAGTTTCAACGCGCCGAAGATATTCCTCGACCGCGCCGCGAACAATATCGACGCCGGAGATTCCGCGCGCATGCGCGAGGCTTTCAATTTGTTGCTGGATGGCTGACGGCAGTCGAACCGTCGTGCGAACAGTGTCTGTCAATTTACCAACTTCCGTTTGGACAACGGCGCTGGTGAGACCTACGCAAAGCAGATAGCGATATGCCCCCTGCCCTGTCGGGTGTCAACTCACCTTGGTGTCGCCCGGTAAGACGGCGTCAGTCTGACTCAAAACAGATCGCCGGTCTCTCTTGCTAAGCCCCTGATAATCCATAATTAAATGAGAAACCGCCGGTTCCGCTCGCAAATGCGTCATTCTGACGCACATGGCCTGCTGTGTAACCACTTGTATTTACGCCATAAAAACCGCACGGCAGTGCATACGGTGTGCCACTTTTTTCCCCATGTTAGCGATATTGATTGAGGGTGATTGTTCATTCCCGGTTTCAGAATTTTGGGTTTACCGGTGGGGCAGCGCGACACGCAATTATGTACTCCAGGCATTATCACGAGATTGATTAAGCGATTTGCGCTTGATCGATCAACCAGCTCGCGAAACGAATTGGAGCTTTGGGAATCGCAAAAACAATCGAGCATTGGAAATGAAAAACGGATCAGCAATGCGCGATCATTTGGACAAAGAAACGGTCTTGACAGATCGCGATTCCAGCTACTGGCTCAAGATGATTATCGAGACGGGTTGCAATCGCGATCCGCTCGATGTCGTCACCGATCTGGATTGGGCGCTGTCGGTTTTTGAAAACTGGTTTCGCTCGATTATAGCGGACACTTTTCCAGCCCAGACAGAAACCATATAGCTTCATCTTCGAGCATGAAAAAAGGGGCGCGATGCCCCTCCTTTCAATATCGCATCCTCCAAGCGTAATTTGCCTGTGGCTGTATAGATTATCTGGTCGATCAACCATTGCGGCTTATCGCCATTGCCTTCGTCGAAAACCACAAACTCGCCTTCGTCATTTTCGATAACATCCTGGTCAAAGTCTGTATTTTGGGCGCGTTCCTCTGCCCGTGCGATAGCGATTTCAAATTTCGTTTGATTAGTCATCATCTGGCTCCTTTCAGCCTTCTTTGAAGAGGCTTCAAACCCGAGGCGGAAGCGGTCCCCTGTCAGGGACGGCAAAGCCGCCGCGTTCTTACGCGGGGCGTGGGGGAGCCGATTTTTTTGAGGGAGGAGCGTAGCGAGGGACCAAAAAAATTGGGGGAACCGCGCATCCTTGACAGGGGACCGGTTACCGCCTCACGCTCGGACACGCTGCGAGAAGATTTACCCTCCCCTCTGGTGCTGGAATATTTCAGTTTTACCAGCGCGCCTCGGCTTCAAGGCGCGCTGCATTTCCTCGGCGCTGCTTCAAGCTGCGCGACTTTCTTCTGTCTTGATTTCCACCTGATGAAAAACGGTTACGGGCACGCCAGCCTCGCGCATTATCTGCGCCAGATTTGCTTGCACGCCTGAACCTTCGCAAACGATTGCTTCAACGGGGTCCAGCTTGGCAAGTAGCTTATTGCGTTTGAACGGCGCGGCATTGCCATAGCCGCGATTAAGGCGAAAGGCGATTAGTGGCACGTCCTGCGCAGCCGCCCATGCTGCCGCGATAGCGTCAACGCCTTTGCCCTGCGCTGTGGTCGCAAGTGTCATTGTCGGGACGCGGGTTTTTAGCAAGTCGAGCCTATTCCAGATACGCTCATAATCTTCCCATTCCTGACCGCCGGAAATCACGACAATCGGGCCTGATGGTGCTAGCTGTTCGCGTCTGATTTTGGTTCGTGCTGCAAGAAATTCCCGTGCATCGATCTGGCTGGCGGTCAATACGGATGAAACGCGCGAGCCTCTTAAAGCGCTGAACGGATGCCCGCTATTTGCGCGGTAAACTTCGCCGGCATGGTCGCGCATACATTCCAAAGCCTCGCGGGCTTCTGCAAGGCTCTGGCAACGCATTTGTGCTTCTTCAACCTCGCTTGCAAAAACCTCGCTCGGGTCGGAGATGCGGGCAAGTTCGCCAAGTTTCACGGCGGCGCTGTCTTCCTCGCCTTCGATCTGACGGGCAACAACATGGAAGCTGTTTACAATTCCCCATGCGATACGCTGGGCGATTGGCTCCATGCGGGTATCGCTCATAAGGGCAAAAATTTCGCTCATCATGGATTTGACGCATTGTTCTGCTTCAAAGGGGCCGGGCATATCGGCGCTGCTCGGTTCCTCGGCAATGTTCAGCTGTGCCTGGGCAAGGTCGCTGGTGAATGCTCTGTGATAGGCCGGTGAGGCTGTCTCTTCTTCATATACTTGGCCAAGGTCGGCAAAGCTGCTAACGGTTTTCGGGTTCTTGGGCATTTCAGTTCCTTTGGACAAAAAGAGGGCAGGAAGCGGCTAAGCCCCGCTCCCTGCCCTTGTTCATTTCAGACTAGCTAGCTGCATCGCTGGTGGTTTCGCCAAGGTCAGCCTTTTTGGATTTGGCTTTTCCTTGGGTCTTTCCCTGCTTTGCGGGGCTGCCGTCAAAGTCCTGTTCGCCGTTTTCGCTGTCGCCTTCGCCCTGATTAGCGGGTGCTGGCACATCGTTGCGAGTGCGGCGCGGTCTGCTCCATGCGATTGCATAGCTTTCATCTTCGCGCCGGAAACAAGCGATATAGAGAGGCTTGACCATAGACGGGTCGTCAATCGAGCCCTGCAAGAATGCCTCGCCGGTTCCGTTAGACGTTTGCTCCCAAAGCGCGCCAACTTTTACCCATGAACCTGCTGCACTTCGTGCGTGGATTTCATAGACTGGCGCGTTTTCGTTGGTGCTGTGAACCTCGCGCAGGGCAAGGGTCATAGCTACGGCCAGCGTATCGATTTTACCGATATAAAAGCCGTTTGTGTTTTTGGTCAGTTCTCCGATATTAGACATTTTCAGTTCCTTAGTTTTTGGCTTGGGATGTTTAGCTGTCCCTCGCCGGTTGATTGTCAAAGCGGCCTTTCCGCCTGACAAATACCCTTATAATAGATACTCTGATATTAGCCTATCTCATTGTTTTCTTGACACTTTTCCGATCATAACTGGTGAACCTGAGCCAGCACGTCGCGTCAGCGACAATAAGAAACACAGGGGGACGCGAAGCGCCCCCTTCCCTCCTGGTCGGCCGCGCACACAAATATCCTCGGTGTTCGATCACACCCGGAGCCACCTTCGCCAGTGGCCGCAAGACGCCCTTCGGGCTCTTGAAGGTCAACAGGCACGGGAGGGCTAGTGAAGTTTGGCAGATGGGGGTCGGCGCTTCTCGCCAGAGAAGCAAACGCCGGCGACCCCCATCTGGCTAACGCAGCTTGCCCGACGCAACTCGTTGACCTTTGAAACCGCAAGGGCAACGCAGGGACATCTGGTGAATGTGGCATAGGGGGTTATCGAACATCGGTGCGCGTCCGGCGCAATGCCCGCGCCCTCGCGGGCATTGCTCTTCCCCTTCCCTTCCTCTTTCGTTTCCTTTGCCCTTGCGTCAGGGATGGAAGCCCGCAGGGACGAGACCTCGGGGCTCGTTCGGAGCGCAGCGCAGACGACAGCCCGCCCCGGCCTCGCGCCGGGGGACGCCCATAATCTTGAGCATTGAAACCATTCATGCCCTCCTCATCCAGTCGCTGGCGCAGCCATGGCGCGGAGATAACCACTATGATGACGATTGATGGCGCGCTGCCAGCTCAGCCTGAAATGCCGATGATATATACCCCCGGCGGAACCGGCGCTGGCAAAAGCGATATTTGAGCGCAATAGCATTGATATTGGCGATGATTGTCCATTATAGCTTCAGTCTGAGCTGGTGAAGAAGGAATGGGATTGATGCGTTATAGCCTGAAACGTGACAGCGGCGGTTCAGATGGGCATGGAAGTGGCAACCCTTTCAGAAGCGATCGAAATGGCGTGTCTGGCTTTGAATGAGGGCGATGATGTCACGCTGGAGGATACCGGCACCGGAAAACTCTGGACAGAAGCCGAGATACTGAAACTGGCGCAAGGCGCATAGCGCCGCGCTGCCAGCAGGTGAGTTCGGCGCGCCAACAAAGACTGTACCCTGCAAACGCGCCGGATAGAGCGCCGTAGCCCGGCGCGCTTTCAGAGTGCCAGCGGGTCAGCATAACTCAAACACTGAGGGAAAATAGGCATCTTTCCTGAGCTAGTGTTCGACGAAAATCTTAATTCCCAGAGCGACGAGAATGACACCTCCTGCGACCTCGGCGTATTTTCCGATGCGCGAGCTTGCCATTGCGCCGATTAACACGCCCAAACCGGAAAGCAACGCGGTGAGTATCCCGATAGCAATACAGGTCAGCAGAACCGGAAGCCCAAGTGCAGGCAAGGTGATGCCGGCAGCAAAGGCGTCTATGCTCGTTGCTATCGCAGCTGCTCCCAATGCCCATCCTGAGAGACTGGGAGCAGGATCGTTTCCATTCCTGCCCAGCGCTTCCCAAAGCATTTTTATCCCTAAACCGCTGAGCAGAATGAGAGCAATCCAGTGATCATAAGCGCTGATCTGCGAAACAAAGGCTATTCCAAGCGCCCATCCCAGAAATGGCATGACGCCCTGCGCAACGCCAAAAGCCGCTCCCGTCCGAGTGGCGTGAAACAGTGAATTATGTCCTGCGGCACCTTGAGCTACCGCTACCGCAAAGGCGTCCATCGCCAAGCCCGCCGCAAGAGCCACAATGAGAAACAGGCTTTCCACCCTCGCGTTCCCTCAATCCCTAAGCAGCATTCACTTCTACGGTGATATGAGAAAGCCCGGCGGTTTGGGCCAGCCTCTCACGGTAAGCCACGGGGTTCATCTCACTTGCCGTGCTAACGGCAATAATGGCGGCATGATGACCCGGACCCAGCTGCCAGACATGCAAATCGGTAATTTTGTCTCCAGCTTCCTCGACGACGGAGCGGATTTTCGCAGCAATGGGATCGCCCGCCTCCCGGTAATCCAGCATCGTCGCGCCGGTATCGCGCATCAGGCCCCATGACCAACGCGCGATGACAAGCGCACCAACTATACCCATGAGCGGATCAAGCCATATCCATCCGTAGACGCTGCCCGCTATCAGGGCGATAATCGCCAAAACCGATGTTAGGGCATCGGCCAGCACATGGAGATAGGCGGCGCGCAGATTTTGATCCCGTCCATGATGATGATGGTGGTCGTCCTCATCATGACTATGATCGTGATGGTGGCTATGCCCATGATGATGGTCATGATCTTCGCGGAGCAACCAAGCGCTGACTAAATTCACAATCAGGCCAATAATGGCGACAACAATGGCCTGCGGGAAACTAATCGGGACAGGGTTTGCCAGTCTAACGACACTTTCCCATCCTATCAGTAGCGCAACCAGCGCCAGAATGATGGCGCTAGCGAACGCCGCAAGGTCTCCTACCTTACCGGTTCCAAAGGTAAAGCGTGGGTTTTTGGCATTGCGGCGGGCAAAAAGATAAGCGAGCACAGCTATCAGCATCGCAGCGGCATGGGTGGACATATGCCAGCCATCGGCCACCAGAGCCATTGAACCGTAGATGGTCCCGGCTGCAATCTCGACAACCATCATCACGCTGGTCAAGGCAATAACAAACCACGTCCGCCGCTCGTTCCGCTCGTGATTTTGACCCAGAAATATATGGTCATGTTCGTGACCGGTTTGCATCGTGCTGCCGGAATCGGTCATTTCAAATATGTCCTGATAACCTGAATCAAGTCCGCCGTGCCTTGGGCGCGCTCCTCATCAGTGTCCGTTTTAGGGTTAGAGACGTGATTGCGGACATGATCTTCAATCAGTTCCACCGTAAGCCCATTTACGGCCCCTCGCACCGAGGCAACAAGATTGAGTATCTCACCGCAAGGAGCCTTGTTTTCCAAAGCCCGCTCAACAGCTTCGAGCTGACCTTTAAGGCGGCTGACGCGGGACAGCAGTTTTTTATCATCTGATGTATGTGACATAGGATAGGGGGCTACCCTATATTAATATCCGTGTAAAGACTCTGTGTGTGTGTGATTTTTGACAGCTCAACTTAGCAGTGGTTGACTATACAATATGCAGAAACTCGTTGGTGCAAAGTATGATCCTGCTTGCCATAATTCCCTTTATGAGCTCTTCGCATACCGCGTCTATGTTCAGTTATCTTGGTGCGTCATGCTCTGGATGAGCCAGGGCTGGACGGGCAATAGTGGCGAAGGCGGCAAGTACGAATAGAGAATTACGCATATTTTATGCTCTTATTCCTTGAGTTCAAATTTCGAGAATTGTCCGGTTGCGGACACGGTGATGATGACTGGGCTTTCGGTCCTATTACGCCAAAACCAGCCATGAGTGCCATCAAATGGAGCGCGGAACTTGCCGCTTGCTGACGATTTGGTCCCTTTGTCGTAACTGGTATATTCGTTTGAAGCAGCCCCAGGTTCCTCGCCATGCTGGTCATAGTTGACCGCCTTGCCGTCGGTGGACCAAATGAAGTCAAACTCCTCACCCGCTTTCATTGTTGCTTTAACTTCGCGCCCCTCATTGGGTTGCAACGTTAGCGATACTTTACCTGATTGAACGCCATCTGCTGTTGAGGCTGTCGCATTGGCAGCCTGAGCGTTTGTGGTTGATGTGTCCGCCTTCTCGGTGACAGCACGATCGCCCGCTAGATGCTCAGCACGCTTTGCATCACCCATTTCTTTGAGTCCCAGCGCATTGCCGACCCCGGTCGGGTCAATGCCATATTCAGCAGGTAGAACTGTTGTTACCAACAAGCCGCTTGCGACCACAACCGCAAGCAATGTGGCCCGATTTAGTTGATGCAGTGTCGGCAAATGTGCCGTGTTCTGATTTGGGTTCTGAGTCATATTCGTCCTTTCAAGCAGCAAAATATCCAGTCAGTTGGTAGCCAAACAGCACAAACCCTGCTGTCATCAACGCGACATTGGCGGCAAAAGCATATCGGCCAAAGCTCTCCGTGCGCCGCCAATAGCCCATAGCAATCAGGATCGCGCCAAGCGCCAGTAACTGGCCGATTTCGACACCAACGTTGAAGGCAATCAAATTGGTCAGCAGGCCATCAGGCGAAAGTGAAAATTCCTGTAATTTAGTCGCAAGACCAAAGCCGTGGAAGAAGCCAAATATTAGCACTGCTGCCTTGGTGTTGGGCTGAAAACCGAACCAGCGTTGATATGCGCCCAGATTATCGAGTGCCTTATAAACGACCGACAGCCCGATAATTGCGTCAACAGCATAGGAGCTAATGTTCGTACCGAGTAAAACGCCTGCGAGCAGTGTCGTGCTGTGGCCGATTGCAAACAAGGTTACATAAGCGGCAACATGTTTAAGGCGGTAAAGAAAGAAGATAATACCGAACAGGAACAGCAAATGATCATAGCCCGTGACCATATGCTTGGCACCCAGATACAGGAATGCGATGATCTGCGGTCCGCTGGTTTGTTCGATATAGCCTTGATCACCCTCGGCTACCCCGTGAGCATATGCGGTAGTGGCAAAGGCGAAGCATAATAACATGCCCAAAAAAGCCTGAACCGAAAATCCATATCCGGATGTTTTCATAAATTGCCTCATGTTGTTGGTTCTGATTGCATATTCTTCTCTCTTCTTTCGGCGCGTCCATGGATCAATCTGTATAATGCAGGTAGTACGATCAGCGTCAGGATGGTCGAGGAAATAATTCCTCCGATTACGACAGTGGCAAGCGGGCGTTGCACTTCCGATCCGGCCCCGACGTTCAGAGCCATCGGCACAAAGCCGAGCGATGCGACCAGCGCGGTCATCAGCACAGGACGCAGCCGGGTGAGGGCTCCTTCGCGAATAGCTTCCTCCAGCGCCATGCCGCGCTCCCGCAAATCGCGGATGAAGGATAGCATCACGACACCATTGAGCACCGCCACGCCCGACAAGGCGATGAAACCAACTCCTGCTGAAATTGACATCGGTATGTCGCGAAGCGCCAGGGCCGCTACGCCTCCGGTCAGCGCCAAGGGCACTCCGGAGAACACGATGGCAGCGTCACGGGTTGAACGAAACAGCATGAACAACAAGCCAAAGATAAGCATGAGCGCCATAGGCACGACAATCTGCAATCTTGTGGCTGCTGACTGAAGCTGTTCAAATGTCCCGCCATATTGAACATAATAGCTGTCCGGCAGTGCGACATCGCTATCGATCTTTGACCTCAGTTCGGCAATGAACGAGCCCAAATCGCGACCGCGAACATTGGCGGTAATAACCGCGCGGCGCTTGCCGTTTTCGCGGCTGATCTGGTTAGGACCAACCGACAGTTCAATATTGGCAATTTCTGACAAGGGCACGAACTCACCGCTGCCCCCACTTGTAATCGGGATTGGCAAGCGGCCAAGCCGCTCAATATCGGTGCGGATTTCTTCTGGCAAACGAACGACGACGTCAAAGCGCCGGTCCCCTTCAAAAACCTGCCCCGCATTGCGCCCGCCGGTAGCGGTCGCCACTGCATCCTGCACATCGCTGATATTTATGCCAAAACGGGCCAGAAGTTCGCGGCGCGGCGTCACCGACAGAACGGGAAGCCCCGTCACCTGTTCCAGCTTGGTATCCTGCGCGCCGGGTATCGATTCCACGATCGTTTCAATTTCGGCGCCCGTTTCGAGCAGTTGATCGAGATCCTCTCCGAATAGCTTCACCGCAACATCGGCGCGGACACCCGCAATCAGTTCGTTGAGCCGCATCTGCACAGGCTGGGTAAATTCATAATTATTGCCCGGAATCTGCTGCACCGCTGCGTTTAGTTCCTCGACCAGCTTTTCGCGCGGCTTGCGCGGGTCTGGCCAATCCTTGCGATCTTTGAGCATGATGAAATTATCGGCAACCGACGGCGGCACCGGGTCGGTTGCCACATCGGCAGTCCCTATTTTGGCAAAGACCCGCTCGACTTCAGGAAATTCGCTAATCCGTTTTTCCAGCGATTCTTGCATTTGAATGGCCTGGCTCAGGCTGGTGCCCGGGATGCGCAGCGCGTGCATGGCAATGTCGCCTTCATCGAGGTTCGGAATAAACTCCGACCCCAGACGCGTTGCGCCCCATCCGCTGACCGCGACCAGCAAGGCTGCCGCGGCAATCAGGATTTTACCCTTGGGCATCGACCAGTCGAGCAAAGGCGCATAGCCTTTGCGCAGCCAAGCCATGACACGGTTCTCTTTCTCTTCAACCTTGCCAGTAACAAACATGGCAATAGCCGCAGGGACAAAGGTCAGCGAAAGTAGCAGCGCCGCTGTAAGAGCAAGCATGACGGTTATTGCCATGGGGTGGAAGGTTTTGCCTTCAATCCCGGTCAACGCGAAGATCGGCAAATAGACAACGGTGATGATGATAACGCCAAATATCGAAGGACGGATCACTTCGCTGCTGGCGCGGGCAACCAGTTTGAAACGTTCCTCACGATCCAACAAACGTCCAGCTTTATGCTGTGCTTCCCCCAACCGTCTGAGGCAATTTTCGACGATGATAACAGCGCCATCAACGATCAAACCAAAATCGAGCGCGCCGAGGCTCATGAGGTTCGCGGAGACGCGCCCCGCCGCCATGCCGGAGAGCGTCATCAGCATGGAAATCGGTATGACCGCTGCGGTAATCAGCGCAGCGCGAACGTTGCCGAGCAGCAGAAACAGGATGACAATTACAAGCAGCGCGCCTTCGAGGAGGTTTGTCTCAACTGTTCCAATGGTCCGCTCGACCAATTCTGTGCGGTCATAAAGCGGCACGGCCTGCACGCCAGTGGGAAGCGAGCGGTTCACTTCTTCTAGTTTTTCTGCAGCAGCCTGAGCGACAATGCGAGGGTTGCTACCGGTGAGCATATAGATCGTGCCAAGCACAATCTCCTTGCCATTCTCCGTTGCCGCCCCGTTGCGCAATTCAGAACCGATAACCACATCAGCAATATTACCAACGCGGATCGGAATCCCGCCGCGTTTTGCGACAATGATCTGTGACAGATCATTCTGATCTTCTACACGCCCCGGTATTCGGATCAGAACTTGCTCGCCCGCGCGCTCGACATAGCCCGCACCCGCATTGGCATTATTTGCTTCCAGCGCATCGACCACATCGGTCAGCGATATGCCCAGTGATGCCAATTGCTCAGCATTAGGGGTTACATGATATTGCTTGGTGTAACCGCCGACGGTGTTTACCTCGGCCACCCCGCGAACATTGCGCATCTGTGGTCGCACTACCCAGTCATGCAATGTGCGTAAATCTGTCGGAGTCCACTCTGAACCATCGGACTTGCGCGCACCCTTTTTGGGGGTGACAGAATACATAAAAATCTCGCCAAGGCCGGTCGCAGTAGGCCCCATTTGCGGTTCGATGTTCGGTGGCAATTGTGATTTCGCTGCCTGCAAGCGCTCGTTCACCAGCTGCCGCGCAAAATATACATCCGTGCCGTCTTCAAAAACGACTGTCACCTGGCTGAGGCCATAGCGCGATACCGAACGGGTATAGTCCAGCTTGGGAATGCCCGCGAGCGCCGTTTCAATCGGATAGGTAATGCGCTGTTCGGCCTCAAGGGGAGAGAACCCCTCGGCCTCGGTGTTGATCTGGACTTGAACATTGGTGATGTCGGGCACGGCATCGATAGGCAGACGCGTTGCGCTCCACACACCAATCGCCATCAGTATCACGACAACGGCAAGCACAAGCCAACGCTGTGCGATGGAAAATCCTATTATTCTAGCGAGCATAGTTTGGTTTTCCATCAGTGATCGTGAGTCGCGCCGGACTTTTCAATGTCCTGCCGAATGAGAAATGATCCTTTGGCTGCATATTTCGTGCCGGGCTTGATACCGCTCAGAACCTCGGTCCATTCGGAAGATTTACGGCCAAGTTCGAGCATGCGCACTTCGTACATTTCACCAAAATTGGCGTAGACGACGGTAAAATCACGAAACGGTTGCAATGCCTCGGTACGTACCGCTAGCGGCACCGTCACCGCACTCACCATAACCTTGCCGTGCAGAGCAATGCCCGGACGCCAGCGTCCATCGCGGTTGGGCAGGTTTGCGCGCACCAGCGCAGTTCCTGCCGCTGCATTGCCTTCAGGCAAATATCCCCCAAGCGTCGATTCTGCAACGATCTTCCCATCAAGCGTCTCAATGATCACTTTCTGGCCGGGCCGGATTGTGCCCAAATCACGAGGGAAGATATTAAAGACAACGCTTGTGCTGCTTGGATCAGTAATCACATAAATAGGCTGGTCATAGGCAACATTGCCGACATTGGCGTTGCGCTCTGCAACCACGCCACTGACAGGCGAATAGACCGGATAAATTTGAAGCGATTCACTCGATTCAATCCGTGCTAGCAGCTGGCCTTTTTTGACATAATCGCCCACCGCTTTTGTCACCTGCATGACCTTGCCAGGGAATTGTGCGCGAACCTCTGAGCGGGCCGTGGTGTTTAACTGGACAACGCCTTCGACTTCCCGTGTTTCGCTTATCGTCTGGGGCCCAACCGTCTCAACTTCAATTCCGCCATCTTTGGCGGCAGACTGGTTTATTTTGGTTTGTCCTTCTGGGCTGGAATATTTCCAGACATGGCGCTTGCCTTTGGAAGCGGCGACTACCTCGACATCAAAGCTATGGGGTTCAATGACAGTGCCCTGTCCGACCAGAAAATCTCCCTCGGGTTTGAAGGCAAATTTTTCAATCTCGCCGTCCAACCGTTTCAGCGTCACGGTAAGCTTGACAGACTTCGGGTCTACCGGCTTTCCATCGCGTGTCGGATAGACACGAAATTCCGGTGGCACGCCGTCTTCAAAGACGGTCATTTCAACAGCGAAATCGCCGTCACGAAGCATCTTGCCGCGATGAGGGCCTTTTTCTTCTACGGCTGCCTCGCCTTCGCCCGCTTCACTCGGTGCATCTGTGCTGCATGCGGCCATCGGCGCGAGCAGTAAAACCACCACCGCTGCACCAATTTTCCAGTTCGTCTTCATGGCTGTGTGTATCCTTCATTGATTGCAGCAATAGACGCATCAAAGCGCCCGGTGAGCCGGTCTATTTCGGTTTGGAGATCGCGATATTCGATCATGGCGGTCAGCCATTTGTCCTGCGCTACGATGATCGCGTCGGCTGCATCTTGCATGTCCCGGAAGCTGAAACCGCCGCGATTATAACCGTCGCGCACCTGCGCCAAAGTCTTCGCTACGCGCGGATAAACTTCGGATTTGATAGCTTCCGCACGACTGAGAGCACGGTCCGCTTCTGCTCCGAGGCTTGCCAGTCTTCGCAACCGCGTTAGCCGGTTGGCCTCTGCCGTCAGTTCAAGACGCAAGCGTTCGGCGCGCGCGCGTTCGATATTGCCTTGATTTCGATCAAAACGCCCCAGCGGAATGGTAATCCCGGCAACCAGAGCGATATCATTGGTTCCCTTGATAAAACGCGTGCCGCCATTGACGGTATAATCTTGGGTCTTACGGGTTTGTTCCACAATAACCGCTGCGCTTGCCCGCGCCACCCTGGCCTCTTCGAGTGCTTGATCAGCCTCTGCCAGTTCGACCTTTTGATTGCCGCCAAGCACCAATTCTCCGACCACATCAAGGTCATCGCCATTGCCGCCCCAGAAAGAGGCCAGAGCGTCGCGCGCATTGTTCAACTTTGCCCGAGATTGTTCCACTGCGATCTGAGCCTGCGCCACTCGTGCCGCAGCCCGCGTTTCTACAAATAGCGGGTCCTTGTAGCCGCGCACCCGCCGCAAGGCTTCACTCTGCAAGCCCTGTTCAATGGATAACTGCTGCTCTGCGATAGCCTGTATTTGCTGGGCTATTAAAATATCCAGAAACGTTCGCTGCACGGCGGCGGCCAATTCCAAGCGGGTGACCTCGGCTGAGGCACTGGCCACACCGATTTCGCGTTCAGCCAGGGCAACGCGTGCCGCCCGTTTGCCGCCGCGTTCAATCGGTTGATTATAGGCCACCTCGAAAAATAGCCCCTTCCCAACGCGGCCAAAGTTT
>LXYP01000018.1 GCA_001650955.1 Sphingomonadales bacterium EhC05 | reverse complement strand
AGTCGGCCTGGCGAGCCAGCGACTATATCTCGGGATGACGCAAGGAAAGCACTAAATTTGGCAGCAAACGATTGAAGCCATTGATATTTTTCTGATTGCCAATACTTCCTTGCCTCCCTTCTTACTTATCCCCCACCAGCACGAACGGTGCCCAAGCAGCGGGGTGGGCCTTGGTAGTGTCGGTGCTGTAGTTACGGATGTTCTGCATGGCCTTCTGGAACGCCTGTGCTCTGGATAGTGATGCGGTCTTCTGCTGGTCGATGGTATCGACCGTGATGGTGGAGGCAACATCGTCTCTCACCGGCCAGTGTGAGGCGAGCAGGTTACGGGCTCCTGCATAGAAGAAAGAGCGGGCAAGACCGGAGAGACCGGGGGCACCCTTGCCATCTCCTGATGCTGTGTTGCAGGCCGAGAGGATCACCCAGTCTGCATTGAGATTGAGCGTTGTAATCTCTGATGCTGTGAGAAGGCCATCATCTTTGTCGCTTGCTGTCTCTGGGGGGGTAAACACAAGACCCGGCTCTGCCGCTCCTGTTATCTCTCCGGCAAGCACGCCGTGGGTGGCAAAGGCAAGGATACGGCTGTTCGACAGATCAGCATTCTTCACTGCTTCCTCTGTTGCAGCTGCCTGCATACGGATGGAGCCTTCAGGAGCCCCCAGGCTCACGCGCAAGTTCTCAAGCTCTGTTGCAGTGCCGGGAAGACTGGGCAGTGCCTTGAGGCTGGCAAGGTCAACGACGCCTGCTCCTTCTGCGCTGCGCGTGCCGCGCACGAACAGGTCATCAAAGCCGGTANNTGCAGGCTGCGCAGCAGCTGCAGTGACTGCAGCGAGGGTATCTGTACCAGCGCATATTTATCCGACAGCCACGGTGTATTACGCAAGGCTTCCGGATCATCATCCTCGCCTTCAGGCGGCGCAGTCACCAGCACAGACAGTGGCAGTGAGGTCAGAGAGCCTGCTGCTGCCACATAGACATGGGTCTTGCCCTTCAGCTTGTCAGCCACCGGCTCGATCAGTGCCTTATAGAGCTCATAAGCCGCAGTCCTATCAAAGGCCTTGTCATAGTCTCTCGACAGCGGATTAACCTGCTGGTCCAAGCCCTTCCGAAGATCAGCGACTGCCTTCTCTATATCCTCCGCCTTCAGCTCAGAACGGTGCCATTTCAGACCCTCCCCATCCTTTGTCACCGCCATCACGTGCGTACCGAATTCAGATGGCACCAGCAGCAATGCTGCCTCGTCAACGCCCA
>LXYP01000017.1:2500-5905 GCA_001650955.1 Sphingomonadales bacterium EhC05 | reverse complement strand
TTGGTTGCGGGAGTAGGATTTGAACCTACGACCTTCAGGTTATGAGCCTGACGAGCTACCGGACTGCTCCATCCCGCGCCACCAAATTGGGACATGCCAGGGCATGTTCCAAAGATAAAAAAAAGCGGCCGGCCCGTTGCCGGACAGGCCGCTTTTTGAAAAAGTGAATGGGTTGTTTCCGTCTATTACAATCTATGCGCCTGCTGCAATGCCTGGCGACGACCTACTCTTCCATGCCTTAAGACAAAGTACCATCGGCGCAATCTGGTTTCACGGCCGAGTTCGAGATGGGATCGGGTGGGGCACAGACGCTATGGCCACCAAGCAATGAAGCAAGCGCATAAGCTGTAATAGGGGTTATTTAATCGATATGTTCGTTGGTATGATGTGCGTTTTGCAACTTTGTGAGTTGTTCCATGCACATGATACCGTGGGCTGAGCTATATAGGTCCGCCTAACGACAAGCTGTATCCAAGGATCCAACATTGTTGTTGATGGCGGGATTCTACAAGCGCGAATTGAGTAATTAGGACTGGTTAGCTTCACAGGTTACCCTGCTTCCACACCCAGCCTATCAACGTGGTGGTCTTCCACGACTCTATGATAACTTATCTCGAGGGAGGCTTCCCGCTTAGATGCTTTCAGCGGTTATCCCGTCCATACATAGCTACCCAGCAGCACGCCTGGCGGCATGACTGGTACACCAGAGGTATGTTCAACCCGGTCCTCTCGTACTAGGGTCAACTCCTCTCAATTATCGACGCCCACGGCAGATAGGGACCAAACTGTCTCGCGACGTTCTGAACCCAGCTCACGTACCACTTTAATTGGCGAACAGCCAAACCCTTGGGACCTGCTCCAGCCCCAGGATGTGATGAGCCGACATCGAGGTGCCAAACGATTCCGTCGATATGAGCTCTTGGGAATCATCAGCCTGTTATCCCCGGCGTACCTTTTATCCGTTGAGCGATGGCCCTTCCACGAGGGACCACCGGATCACTATGACCGACTTTCGTCTCTGCTCGACTTGTCAGTCTCGCAGTCAGGCTGGCTTATGCCATTGCACTCTAACAGACGGTTTCCAACCGTCCTGAGCCAACCATCGCGCGCCTCCGTTACTCTTTAGGAGGCGACCGCCCCAGTCAAACTACCCACCACAGAGGGTCCCTGATCCGGATAACGGATCTAGGTTAGACACCAGAAAACAATAGGGTGGTATTTCACATTATGGCTCCACTCGGACTGGCGCCCAAGTTTCAAAGCCTCCCACCTATTCTACACAATTCTTTCCTAATGCCACTCTGAAGTTGCAGTAAAGGTGCACGGGGTCTTTCCGTCTAACCGCGGGTACTCCGCATCTTCACGGAGAATTCAATTTCGCTGAGCATATCCTGGAGACAGTGGGGAAGTCGTTACGCCATTCGTGCAGGTCGGAACTTACCCGACAAGGAATTTCGCTACCTTAGGACCGTTATAGTTACGGCCGCCGTTTACTCGGGCTTCAATTCAGAGCTTGCACTCCTCCTCTTAACCTTCGAGCACCGGGCAGGCGTCAGACCCTATACGTCGTCTTGAAGCCGACTTAGCAGAGCCCTGTGTTTTTGCTAAACAGTCGCTACCCCCCAGCTTGTGCCCCCTACCAAAAGTTGCCTTCTGATAGGGCCTCCTTCTCCCGAAGTTACGGAGGTAATTTGCCGAGTTCCTTCAGGATACTTCTCTCAAGCGCCTTGGTATACTCTACCTGCCCACCTGTGTCGGTTTAGGGTACGGTCTATATGGTGGAGCTATTTCCTGGAACCTCTTCGAAGCCTGATCAATCCAATAAGATCAGACAACACACGAGATCCGTCACATTCCACCAGGTCACGGAATATTAACCGTGTTCCCATCGACTACCCCCTTCGGGCTCGTCTTAGGGGCCGACTCACCCTGCTCAGATTAGCTTTAAGCAGGAACCCTTGGGCTTTCGGCGACAGTGCATCTCACACTGTTTGTCGCTACTCATGTCAGCATTCGCACTTCCGATACGTCCACCGTCGGTTACCCTTCGGCTTCATCCGCTTACGGAACGCTCCGCTACCGCTCAGAATAAATTCTGAACCCTAAGCTTCGGTGCATTACTTTAGCCCCGTTACATCTTCGCCGCAGGAACCCTTATTTAGACCAGTGAGCTGTTACGCTTTCTTTAAAGGATGGCTGCTTCTAAGCCAACCTCCTGGTTGTTTTGGGATTCCCACATGCTTTCCCACTTAGTAATGACTTGGGGACCTTAGCTGTAGGTTAGGGCTGTTTCCCTTTTGACGACGGACCTTAGCACCCGCCGTCTGTCTCCCGGACTTGTCTCTATGGTATTCGGAGTTTGGTTAGGTTTGGTAGATCTCGCGATCCCCTAGCCCATCCAGTGCTCTACCCCCATAGGAAAACATCCGAGGCACTACCTCAATAGTTTTCGCGGAGAACCAGCTATTTCCCGGCTTGATTGGCCTTTCACCCCTAAACACAACTCATCCAATAATTTTTCAACATTAAATGGTTCGGTCCTCCAGTGCATGTTACTGCACCTTCAACCTGGTCATGCCTAGATCGCCGGGTTTCGGGTCTAATCCATCTAACTCATTCGCCCTATTCAGACTCGCTTTCGCTGCGCCTACACCTAACGGCTTAAGCTTGCTAGATAGATTAAGTCACTGACCCATTATGCAAGAGGTACGCGGTCACCCCATAAGGGGCTCCCACTGCTTGTAAGCATTCGGTTTCAGGTACTATTTCACTCCCCTAATCGGGGTGCTTTTCACCTTTCCCTCACGGTACTTGTTCGCTATCGGTCACATACGAGTATTTAGGCTTGGAGGGTGGTCCCCCCATGTTCAGACAGAATTTCACGTGTTCCGCCCTACTCGAGTCCTGATTGATCATTTTCGCATACGGGACTGTCACCCACTATGGTCAAACTTTCCAGAATGTTCTGCTAATTTACAATCAGGCACTGGCCTGGTCCGCGTTCGCTCGCCACTACTAACGGAATCTCGGTTGATGTCTTTTCCTCCGGTTACTGAGATGTTTCAGTTCGCCGGGTTCGCTTCACCAAGTCTATTTTATTCAACTCGGTGATATCCTTCCCCATTTTACTTCGCCTTGGACAAAGTCCAAAAACAAAGAAAAATGGTGAGGATGGGTTCCCCCATTCGGAAATCGCTGGATCAAAGATTGCTCACATCTCCCCAACGCTTATCGCAGCGTGCCACGTCCTTCATCGCCTGTATGTGCCAAGGCATCCACCAAATGCTCTTACCTCACGCTTGAGAATCCACACCACCAACAACAAGATTGGAAGCCACCTAGTCACCTTGCATAAACGTGATTTCGGATAACAGCCAATTTGACCTTGCCTGTGTGTGCGGACAT
>LXYP01000016.1 GCA_001650955.1 Sphingomonadales bacterium EhC05 | reverse complement strand
AGAAAATCGGCGCACACGAAAGAGCATTTTTAGAGGTGGCCTATCATTGACTTCAACGCAAAAAAGTAAGCCATTCTGACTTGCCGTGTTTTATAGATATCAATCTAGCGAAGGCGTCAAAGCCAATAGTTTCCAGTGTCCGTTTTGCACCCATCGCGCGCACTAGCGGCTTGCCCGCCCGCCCCTGAGCGGCCAATAGGAAATGATAGTCGGCGAGACCCAATATGATCTCACGCGACCTCAGGCTTGACTGAAACTAAGGCTATCCAATAGCGACAGGATTATCGTGGAACACCTTGCGCATCAGGGGTTCAAAGCTTTCAAGAGAATCGACTTCGAAATCTGGATCGAAAGCCGGTGCATCCCAAACATCAACCAGTTTGACTGCAAGGTCATACCAAGGTTCTTCCGACCATTGGTTCCGAAGATCGGTCGGCGCACCCATATAATGATAATAATGCTCACCCTGAAATGCCTGATGATTGCGTATCACCTGGTAGCTATCGTCACTGATATAGGGCCGCATCATCTCTGCAGCGATCGGGCCGTGATTGGGCACATTGATTGCTTTTCCAATGTCATGACAGAGGGCGATGACGATTTGCTCATCAGTAGCGCCATCCCTGCGCGCAAGCGTGCCGGTCATCAAGGAATGCTGGAGTTGATCACAGGCGAAACCGAGCGTGTGCTGTTCCAAAGACTTCAGCAGATCGATAAAGCGATCAGCGGTATTTTTAAATTCCTCTTTGTGCGCAGCGCCAATAATCGCCCACTCTTCGGGTGTTCCATCCTGCATTTTGGTAAAGGTGGCTTGAGAGGTCATGTCGCGATTCCTTCTATTTGCTTTTCAGGCGTCCGAAGCCTTTTAAACTTTCAATATGGCGAGTCTATACACCAGATTGTCAGTTTTCGCGAATAGCAGATTCCACCGTGACATTTCGGAACAGATGCGAGCCGCACGCCAGCATATATTCTAGGGATCAAGGGCTGACCTGAAGGGTGCAAGAATTCGGTTTTCTCACGCCGTCCCAGGCAATTTACTGCGGCGGAAATCCTGCCAATAGAGTTTGGACGTCTGTCTGAATGTCCGTATCCTTGCCGCTCAGTTCCTTCCGTGAAAGACGCCGTTTTCCGGCGCCATGCCACACCGGGCTTTTGCGCTTTACGTCATAAATATCAACGGACAGCGTTCCTTCAGTATAGTTTTTGACCACCGTGCGTTCCACCGGAATGGAGGATCTATAGGGTCGAAAATATTGTCCTCCCCAACCCCATTCCAGACGATCGCGAAAGAAGAAATCCGGGTAGGTATCAACGCTCACTTTATCGCGTGCGCCGACCGTGTAGGAGACAGCAAAATCAGCGGACTGGAGATTTTCCACATATTGATAGCCTCTCGATGTCAACGTTGTCTTGATTGAATCTGCAATTTCCTTTTGCACCAAGGCAGAGATATTGTGATCTCCAACTGCGATCATTGGACGGTCGGAAGCCCAGGCAAAAGTGGAATAATTCGAGAAATTCTGATTTGGATCGCTATCCACGGTAATTCGGGGAGTTGTTACACAGGCTGCAAGTGCAAGCGAAAGACAGACGGCCAACAGAGTTCGAAATTTTGAGGTCATTTGTAAATCTCCGGAACGTTCAAATTGCTATCATCTCTGGGCGACTAGCGCAGATCATCTAGATCGGTGATCACTTCATACACCAATTCCCCGCGCAAATAGGTTTCACGATAGAGAATACCCCTGCATTCGTAGAGGGTTTCATCGGTTGAATAGATGTTGTCGCAATTATCCGGCAGCTCGGCGACGATCACCATTGTTGATCCTCTGGTCGGATATGAATGATACCAACCGAGCCGGGGGAACCAGTAAGGGCGACCCCATAGATTGTGATATGGCCGATAATAAGGTGGGCGAAAAAAGGGCGGTCTCCAATTTGGCGGCCGCCAATGCGGTGGACGCCAGCCAGGAGGTCGACCCGCACCAGGGCGATTGGGTCGGTTCGGTTTGTTCCAGGCGGGTGGACGACCGTTGTTGGGCGGCCCCACGCTGGGTTTGTTGGGGCGATTGGGTTTATTCCAAGCAGGAGGACGACCATTGCCGGGCAATCCAGACTCGGGACGGTTGGGCTTGTTCCAAGCAGGAGGCCTGCCATTGCTTGGGCGATTGGCGTTGGGCCGGTTAGGTTGATTGGGACGAAGATTGGGCCGCAAGCTCGGTCGAGGCCGCGTTATCGGAGTAGGCCGCGTTTGCGGTCTGGGTCGTGGTCGGGTGCTAGGTCGGTTGAAACTGGGTCGGGGACGTGCAGAGGGAAAAGGTCTTGGTTTGTTGAAAGAAGGCTTTGTTTGCGGACGCGGGCGCGTGATATTTGGTTTCTGAGCCGGACCTCGAAAGCCTCCTTTCTGAGCCGCCGCTTGATCAGGCTGAAAGGAAAGCGTCAACACTGCTTCGGGCGACGAAAATAGCATCGCCAGAGCTGCTATTGAGGAAAGGAGGAGTTTTTCCATTATCTTCTCCCTATTGGCCAGTTTCGATTTCGCCACCACCAGCTTCCGCCCGCAATTGGGGCAATGTTACCCGTCTCAAATCATCGCCGGCATCAAAAGAATACATATCAGGTTGGAATTTTGGCGCCGTGTTCCAATTGTGAAAAAAGGCGTGATATTGCGGCCAGCCTTGCTGATAAGGATCCGTGCCGACCACCATCAACGGTACCGGGCGTTCCGGGTCGGTAGCTATCCACATTTGCCGATCTTCTGACGAAGACCGGAAGGAAAGATGGTGCGCCGCCGTGCCGCCGACAAGCGTGACCCCGTGATAAGTGGCTTCGACAATATCATCGAGAAACGCGCCTCCATTCTGAACGCTGAAAACTTCCCAGACAGGCAAGGTGATGCCATGATTTTCTTGGAGATTTGTCACCAAATTATCGAATGAGCCCGAGATGCTTAAACTGGCATAATATCCCCGGTCGAGCGATGCGACGGTAAAGTCGTTGCCGTCATAGACATATTCGCGGGTGCTATCTCCGCGCTCGCTGGTAGAACGATAGCCTTTGCCGCGCTCCAATGCGCTAGAACCACTCCAGATATAGGTTTTCTTCTCGCGGCCTGCGATGATTTCATCATAGGTTACAAACCAGCCTGTTTGCAGCGCTGGCAAGTCTGCAAGAAACTCTGTCGAGGCTCGCGCGATGCTTACGGCCTGACTGTCAATTGCAGATGCGGTCTCTTCAGCAGCAGAATCTTGCGCAGCTATGGTCGAAGGCAAAAGACCCAGCGCCATCGCGGACATAACCAAAGCTAGTTTTTTCATGGGATATATCCTTTGATCAATTCTTTGGCCGAAATCCAATAGCCGAAGGGTATCGCTTACACTCATCTGGTGATCTCTTCAAAGCGAAAGAAAAAACTGGAGCAGAAACGAATTGGCGATATCGACAAAAAATGCTCCTACCAACGGGACGATGATGAATGCTGTAGGTGACGGGCCGTGCGATTTGGCAACTGCTGACATATTGGCGATGGCCGTCGGAGTTGCACCGAGTCCGAAACCAGCAAAGCCGGCGCTTAACACTGCTGCAAAATAGTTGCGGCCCATCACCGGGAATACCACAAAAAGTATGAATAGGACTGTCACAGCCACTTGAGCCGCAAGCAAGAAGAATAATGGGCCTGCCAAGTCGGCCACTTCCCAAAGCTGCATTCCCATCAACGACATCGCTATGAACAATCCAAGCGAAAAATCCGATATGATCGCCAGGGCATTTGAACCGGCTGGCCAGGAGACTTTCTTGAAAAGCATCGGAATTGTGTTGGTCATCAATATGGCGATCATCATGCAGGACACGAACAATGGCAGTTTCAATCCCATTTCAGCCAATATCTCATTCAACATATATCCAAAGATCATTGCCACATGAATGATCAGGATAGATCCCATGATGTTCAAATGGGTGATGGAGGTGCGCTCTTCCTTGTCATATTCTATGCCAACCAGGAGCTTGGAATCTTCTTCGCTTTGCAATTTATGCCGGGACAAAAGAAAGCTCGCTATCGGGCCGCCGATCAAGCTCGCGATGACCAGTCCAATCGTCGCCGCCGCGACTCCAATTTCCAAAGCATTGGTAACACCTTGCGCTTCGGCAATCGTCGGTGCCCAAGCGATGGCAGTGCCATGACCTCCTGCCAATGCGGCAGAGCCGACCAGCAATCCGACACCGCCTGGTTGACCGATAGCGAGCGCACTAAAATAACCTACCGTATCCTGTATAACCAGATATGTGAGAGTTAGTCCCAACAGCAAAAGCAGCGGCTTGCCTCCAGACAGAAGCTGGGTAATACGAGCGTTGATACCGATGGCCGTAAAAAAATAGATGAGAAATACATCGCGGGTGAACAGATCATATTCTACTTCCCATCCGCCAACCAAGTATAGGGCCAAAGCCGCAAGCGATGCAAAGATACCGCCGGTCACTGGCTCAGGAATATTATATTTTTGCAGGAAGCGGATTCGCGCGGTGATCTTGATACCGATGAACAATACGATGATACCTAGCGTCAGGGTTATAAAGCTATCCAGTTGAATGACGCTATCGGATAAAAATTCCATATTTCGGTCTATTGCTCCACATTGTTCATGTTGACAGAAGGCATAGGCTAGTCATCTTTCATTGCGCCGCCAGGTGCACTCGCCCGCATTATTCTTTGTTTGGTCTAATGATCTGCATTGAAAGGGTGTCAGCCTGTCCGATAGGAACGATTTCAACAACCCCGAATATTCAAAAGCCCTGATTGGCTCCCACATATTCAGGCACGAAGATGCTCTTTTTGGGGCAATTTGCTGTGCTTATCGGTATCATGTCGAATTATTTTTGGTTCCGTTTTATCGTGACTTCGAAGCCGAGCCACTGAAATCTGTTTTAATCGAGATAAAGCGTCAAATCTCGGCGCAAATCATTGCGGCTTTTCTGAATGAAACAAATGTGAGACAAGCTGGCCATGTGCGAATGGGCGGTTTGTTCGATAAGGTTCACCGGGAGATAGAATGATGATGATCAGTCTCTCAAAGCGAACCATCAAGATTGGTGCCGCTTGTCTTCTGGTCGTTCTAATTGCAGTGCTGCTTGTTGTTTTTGCGTTTCTCCATGGATTAGATCCACCACCGCCGAAACCCGAGCCCACACAGATCAGAACGAAAGTTCGTCTGGAAAATCAGACGTCAACCATTCTCATTCCTGTCAGCGGCAGTTTACAGATATTCGAGGACATTCTGAACAGAGAAGTTCCTTGGCGACTGGCGGATATCAACGAGCCACAAAAAATATGCCTGAAAACAAAATCAAAACTGATCCCGGATATATCGTGCCGACTGGTCGGCAAGGTTGATCGTGGGCGCATTCGACTTAACGGGGCCGGGCAATATCTGACAATTACCATCCCGGTGAACACGAACATTCAGGCGCAGAATATTGGCGGCATTGTGAAACGGGAAACCGCCACGGGTTCGATGCTCGTGACAATGCGCGCAAAACTTGCCTTGAGTCAGGACTGGCAGCCTTCGGCAAAAATCGATGTTGACTATAAGTGGGGCAAGAAGATTGGCGTCAATTTTTTGGATCAGCGGATTGAGTTTTCATCGCGCGTTGACCCGGAAATTCGAAAAATT
Source organism: Sphingomonadales bacterium EhC05 (assembly GCA_001650955.1). Lineage (GTDB taxonomy): Bacteria > Pseudomonadota > Alphaproteobacteria > Sphingomonadales > Sphingomonadaceae > Parasphingorhabdus. The sequence goes on along the minus strand of LXYP01000016.1, from coordinate 34,349 downwards.
ACCGCGCAAATCGAGAAACGGCTGCCGCAACTCATCCGCAAACTGAAGGCACGAGAAAAAGCACAGGCAATCTGGGCCAAAGGCTTCACTTCGGCCCGAGCCAAGTCTGATCCAGAAATCTGGGTGCGGTTCACGCCGCAGCAAATCGGCTTTGCCGGATATACGGTTCGCAACCGGCGTCTTGTCGTCAACCTTGCTGCACGCGCCCAAACGGAGACGATTTTTGGAAGTCGGCCGACAGACCCGGAAGCAAGCCCTCTGCCTAATCTGATGGCGTCACTGCCGCCCGACGGAATTCGCGTGCAGGTGCCATTTCATATTCCCTATTCGGTGTTTCAGAAACCAGTTGAACGGGCATTGCAGCTCGGAGGATTTCAAACCGTCAAAATGGAAGACGGAAAACAGGTTCAAGCGCGCTTTGATGATGTCGAGATATTCGCTGTGGATGGCGGCAAGATCGCCATTGGAATAGGCTTGACCATTCAAGAGCCAATACGCTGGCTGGGTGATGTCGAAGGAAAAATCTGGATCATAGCAAAGCCGCGGCTGGATCTTGTCAATAAGATCATTGGCATTTCAAATCTGTCGATCATCAGCCGAACCAATAGCCGCTTGTTCAACAGGCTGGTTGGTGCGGTGAGTAAGGATGAAATCGATGAGGAACTTATCGGCAAAATCAGCTATGATTTTTCAAAAGATTATGATGATGGCTTGCGGAAAGCGGATGAATGGCTGAAAGCAGAACCGCTAGAGGGGTTCGTATTCAAAGGCCGCCTGATCAGCGCCGATCTCGAACGTTTGCATATCTTGCCCAACGGACTGATTGTCCAGGCGCGCGCAACCGGCGATGGTCGAACGTATTATGCGCCTGGAGAAGCCGATTCACTTGTTGCAAAAAGACGCGAACGTCGCATCGCAAGAGAACGAAGGAAATCGAACGCAGACTGAAAAAATGACTATATCACAACGTCAATTTTATCCGTGCAAATAGATTGATCAACCTATTCGACGGTAGTGAATATCTTCGGGATATTGGCGGTCACCGGCCTCGTTCAGGTTTCATCCTGAAAACGGATATTATCATGCTCCGTCAGTTGCTTGCTCTCCAAAAGCAAATCTAACCTCGGATGTTTTACATTCGACTTTTCGTCGACTAGGAAGAGGCAGGGATGCGATTGTAAATCATATCTAAAAAATTTCGATATCCCTTCTAATTGCTGGAGATGGCTGTGCCCGATATAAAGATTGAGAATCCCGCTGTTGTCGTCGTCGGAGCCGGTTTTGCCGGCCTTTATCTGCTGCATCGACTGCGTCAAATGGGCTTGTCCGCCATAGCATTTGAAGCGGGTGGCGATGTCGGTGGGACCTGGTATTGGAACCGATATCCGGGTGCGCGCTGCGATATCGAAAGCATCGACTATTCTTACAGTTTTGATCCTGAATTGGAGCAGGAATGGGAGTGGACGGAGAAATATGCCACTCAACCTGAGATATTGAACTATGCCCGGCATGTGGCCGAAAAACATGATCTGCGCCGCGATATCACATTCAATACGCGCGTGGCGAAATCGGTCTGGAATGAGGAGACATCCAGGTGGGCAGTGACCACTGAAGACGGTCGGACGATAGATTGTCAATTTTTTATCATGGCCACTGGTTGTCTCTCGCAGCCCAAGAATATTGACATCTCGGGTTCGGACCGTTTTCAAGGTGAAACATATAAAACCCATAGCTGGCCGCACGAGGGTGTTGATTTTTCAGGCAAACGAGTCGGTATTATTGGCACGGGTTCCTCTGGCATTCAATCGATCCCTCTCATCGCGAGCGAGGCCGATAGCACCACCGTTTTCCAGCGCACGGCCAACTACTCGATACCGGCAGGCAATGGGCCGATTTCGGAAGAAAAGCTTGCGATAAAAAAACGCTATCAGGAATATCGCGAAGAGGCGCGATGGACGCCGGTTGGGGTCCCTGGGAAAGAGACTGTCGACTTCGCCTTCATGGTCTCGGACGAAGAACGAAACGCACGTTATGAGGCGCTGTGGAACAAGGGCGCGATACCTCATCTCAGCACCGAATTTGGCGACCTGATGACCAATGAGAAGGCCAATGACACATTTGCCGAATTTGTCCGCACAAAAATCCGCAGCGTCATTGATGATCCTGCGCTGGCCGATAGCCTGAGCCCGAACAGCTTTCCGATTTGCACAAAGCGGGCCTGCCTCGACAGCGGTTATTTTGAGACATTCAACAAGCCCAATGTCAATTTGGTGGATATTCGGAAAAACCCGATTGTCGAGATTACTGAAACCGGTATCAGAACGGCGGACCAGAGCTTCGAATTTGATGCAATTGTTTTTGCCACCGGATTTGATGCGATGACCGGTGCGTTGCTGGCGATTGATATTCATGGATGTAACAATCTGTCGCTGAAGGATAAATGGGCCGATGGAGCGGTGAGCTATCTCGGCATAGCTGTCTCGGATTTCCCGAATTTCTTCATGATAACCGGCCCGGGCAGCCCGTCGGTTTTGTCGAATATGATGGTATCTATCGAACAGCATGTGGACTGGATCACCGATTGTATCGCCTATATGAAGGCCAAAGATTTGGACGTTATCGAAGCAACACCAACCGCGGAAAATGGTTGGGTCGAATTTGGCACCGCGTGGAGTGACCTGACGTTATTTCCGCTCGCCAACTCCTGGTATATGGGTGCCAATGTCCCAGGCAAACCGCGTGTCTGTCTGCCCTATGTTGGTGGTGTTGGCGGCTATCGCAGAGCTTGCAATGACGTCGCTGCACAAGACTATCTAGGTTTCAAATTTTCAGGACCGCATGGCACGCGCTGCAATGATGGTCTGGTCCGGCGCCAGCAGCCCGATGTTGTCAGCATGCTCGAGGCCATTGCGGAAATGAATCTGCCTGCCATGGAGACCTTGGCTGCAGAGGACGCTCGGGAAATGTCTATTGCGATGAACGCTGGCAGCCCTCCAGGTCCGGCTGTTGGTGAGGTGATAGATGGCACCTATCCCGGAGCAGGCGGCTCTCTGGAATATCGTCTCTACCGTCCTGACACGCCGGGCCCGCATCCTCTGACATTATATTTTCATGGCGGCGGCTGGGTGCTTGGTGATCACACTTCTGATGACGCCTTTTGCCGAGATTTATGCGTGCGTTCGAACATGATCATCCTGTCGGCCAATTATCGCCATGCACCGGAAAGCCAGTTTCCCGCGGCCGCAGATGACGGTGTGGCAGCATTGCAATGGGTCGCGGAAGAAGCCGAAAATCTTGGAGCCATTTCGGGCGAACTGGCCGTTTGTGGGTGGAGCGCTGGCGGCACGATTGCAGCTTATGTGTGCCAATATGCACGCGACCAGGGAGGGCCGGCGATCAAGGGCCAGGTCCTGATTACGCCTGCTTTGGATGCCAATGATATGCGTCCTTCAATGACGGAGAATGGAGAGGGCTATGTCCTCACCAAGGCGATGATGGACTGGTTCTGGGATCTTTATGCTGATCCCGCGGATCGTATTGATCCCAAGGCATCTCCCTTGCGTGCCAAGGATTTGTCAAATCTTCCCAAAACACTGATTGTCACGGCGGAATTCGATCCGCTGCGCGACCAGGGTCGCGATTATGCAGAGGCGTTGCACGCAGCTGGGACGGATGCGCGCAACATCACCTATCCTGGTCAGATTCATACATCATTTGTGTCGCCCGGCATTATTTTGTCCGCAAATGAGGCTCGCGAGGAAATCTCGATCAACTTGCGACAATTTTTTTGAGCTTTTGGCGGTCACATCGGCTGCAAGTGTCGGAATGGTCTTGTTTCGGCGGCGGATGTTAACTGGTCCGGCCAGCGCTCACCACCACGGTCACGTCGCGGCATCCGTGCTGATTGGTTGAACATTGATTTCATCTTGTCGGGATTGGAATTCACTCTCGCTCGGCGAAAAAATGCGTCAGCCAGTTTTTGATTTCCAATGTCCGATATTGCTCATCAAGCAAATCTTCATCGATGCCCCATTTCCACATCAAGTCGGATCGTGAGATGTCCTGTTGCAGGTCGTTCATGTCCTTGACGAATTCCTGAACGGCGGCTCGATCCTTGAAAGAGCCCTGTTCGATCAGTCCATCCTGGCGGACCAGTGCCAATGCTGCGATTTCAGACAGATCATATTCGGGATGATATTGAAAGGCCCAGAAAGATCCTTGTCCCAACCTGACATCAAGGGCTTGAACGGGTGCAAAAATATTTCCGGCCAATAATGTTGCGCTCGCGGGCAGCTCAGTGACGATATCTGCATGGGATACCAATCCGTCAAAAACCGAACGCTTTCCAGCAAACATCGGGTGGTTTTTTCCGGCGTCGTTAAGCAATATCTTGCGTGCTATTCCAAATTCACGGCCCTTTGGGTTGAGTTCGCATTTCCCTCCAGCTGCGACGGCTGCCAATTGGGCACCCCAGCAACTGCCAATTTGCGGAATTCCGGCAGCAAAAAATTCGCGGCATCGGTCAATATGCCGCTGGACGACGTTGTCTGCGGCGGAAAAAAACAGGTTGGAGCCGGTCCAGCAGACACCGCCATATTTGTGAATATCAATGTTCGGCGCTTCATCTCCAGAGATTTCTGCAATCTCGATTTGCGCCCCATCAACATATAGTGACAGCATGCGTTTATATAAAATCGCGGCCTGCGTCGCACCAGCCTGTGCCAAAGAGGTTATGCCAGCGGGGTTATAGCCCTCCATCACCAGAAGCTTTTTCGGAAGGGTTATCATGCTGGCATATCCTCGTTATAACGCATCGCCGTTGACCGTGATCCGATAGAGCAAACGCTCATATTGCTCATAGTCGTTCAGTGCAGCATGCTGCACCATCCGATTATCCCACATCGCGACGCTACCTTTCTCCCAACGGAACCGGCACTGGAAGTCTTCGCGAACCGCATGAGCGCAAAGATAATCGATCAACGGGGCGCTTTCCTCCTCGGTCCATCCCTTGAAGTGACTGATAAACATCTGATTCACATAGAGCGCTTCTTTGCCTGTGACCGGATGTTTTATGATCACCGGATGTTCGACTTTTTCGGCAATAATATCGCTATGCTTATATGTGATGGGACCATCTCCATCATATTTTTCCATGGCGGTTGGAGAGGTATAGGCATCATTGGCAGAGTGGATGGCAGTCAACCCGCGCAATGTGTCTTTCATGCCATTTGAAAGTGTTTCGAATGCAAGCTGCTGATTGGAGAATAGAGTATCACCACCTTGAGGCGGTATGATTTCAGCATAGACAATCGAGCCAAGGCTCGGCTTCTTGAAAAAACTATTGTCGGTGTGCCATCCGACCCCAAAGCTGGCCGCAACACCTGCGGGCTTGTGCATTTTGATGATTTCGGGGAAATCTTCCATGCCATTAACGATCGGGTGGACTTCCAACGATCCAAAGCGTTTCGCGAAATTATAGTGATCTTCGAATGACAGATTCTGATCGCGAAATCCGATAGCTCCATAAGTGAACAGCGCTTTGCGAATTTCTTCAAACTGCTGGACAGGTAGATCGGACGCCAGATTTACGCCGGATATTTCGGCACCCATGGCACCGGTTAGTCGCTTCACTGAGATTGTGTCAAAGTCTGTTTCTGTCATGATCATAGCTCTTGCGGTAATTTGAAATGATAGGATTTTGGGCGAGTCAATTGTTCATAGCCAAGCGATGATAATGTGCATCCGCGACCTGAATTTTTAACCCCCGTCCATGCTAGCGCGGGATCCAGATAGTCACAGCGGTTCAGGAAAACAGTACCCGTCGCGAGCTGCTGGCCGATTATTTTGGCCCTGTTCAGATCATTGCTCCAAATAGATGCGGTCAATCCATATTCACTGTCGTTCATCAGCGCGATCGCTTGATCATCATCATCAACCGGCATGATTCCGACGACAGGTCCAAAGCTCTCTTCGGTCATGACATCCATTTCATGTGAGACATTGGTCAAGACCTGAGGCGCCAGATAGGCGCTGCCCCAATTGTCATCGATCGGCAGATTTGCCGATGCTCCCGCTGCCAGGGCATCCGCGATTTGACGGCGGACCATATCGGCGCCGCTGGCGCTTGCGAGTGGCCCTAATGTGGTATCCGGATCGGTCGGATCACCGAGTTTCAATTGTTCGGCTTCCACTATGATCTTGCTCAGGAACGCCTCATAAATATTGCGGTGCACGTAAATCCGTTCGATACCACAGCAGGATTGTCCGCTATTGAAAAAGGAGCCGTCGGCCAGATTTACGGCGGCGTTGTCAACATCGGCATCTTCGCGAACAAAGGCTGGATCTTTGCCGCCGAGTTCCAGTCCGGCACCAATAAATTTCTCGCTCAGCGCGCGGTTAATCGCACGTCCGCCGCCGACCGAGCCGGTAAATGCAACATAATCAATTAGAGCATCGCTGACCAGATTTGCGGCGCCATCATGGTCCAGAAATATCGTTTGGAAAACATGTTCGGGCAGACCAGCGGATTCAAATGCCTGTTTGTAGCGTAGCGCGGTGAGCGGTGTTTGGGCGGAATGTTTCAATATCACGCTATTGCCAGCGGCAAGCGCTGGGATGATCGCATTGATCGACGTGAGGAAGGGATAGTTCCAAGGCGCCAGCACGGCAACTATGCCGAGCGGTTCGCGCGCTATCCATGTTTCAAAACCGCTATTCTGGATTGGTCTGACGTCAGCCAGGGCGGTGGGCGCGAGCGCGAGCATCATGTCACTTCGCTCTCTGACACCAGCAAGTTCTGATGGACTATAACGGATGGGGCGACCCATTTGCTGAGTTATTTCGCGGCCTATCTCGTCTCGTTGGTCATATAGAATATCGCTCGCTCGCTGCAGGAATCCGATCCGCTCGCTCAGCGGCATATTTGCCCATGCCGTTTGCGCACCAGCGGAATTTGAGAGAATCTCGCTGAGGCTAGTTGGATCGCAATAGGGCGCTTCGAAGACGGTTGATCCGTCCACGGGAGAAATGCAGCGAAATCCGGCCATAACGTAGTTCCCGTGCAAGAGGCTTCAGTTTGTTGGTATAATCTCGGTTTTAAATGAAAAATCAATAGTAGAATTTCATTATTATCATATTGTCTATTGCCATATTCATTGAAGTGGATAGTTTCCATCCCATGACGGACCAAAATCTGCTTATTGATCCGGATCAACTGGTGGGCCAGGACATTCGTGCATTGCGGAAAAACCGCGGCTTGACCCTCTCCATATTGGCGAAGAAGGCAGGATGCTCCGTTGGCTATCTCAGTGAAGTCGAACGCGGTGAACGAACCGTCTCGATCAAATTTCTGCGGACGATTGCAAAGTCGCTTGATGTCCCCTTGGGTTGGTTTTTCACTCATGAGGGTCAGCCCCAAAATGAAGTAGGCCTGATTGTTCGAGCCCAGAACCGCAAGCGGATAGGAAGCCGCGAAGATGGACTGTTCGAAGAGTTGATATCCCCAGATCTGCGGGGGTCTTTTGAAATGTTTCTTACTCAGATTGAACCGGGCTGCCGATCCAATGGGACGGTTTTTCGGAATGTCGAAGAAGAAGGCTATCTGGTTGAAGGTGAATTGGATCTCGTGATCGATGATGTAGAATTTTCTTTGAAAACAGGGGATAGTTTTCGGATTCATCGATCTGAATTTTCTTGGACGAACAATGGAAAAGCGAAAGCTGTGATCTTGTGGGTGACGAGCCCGCCTGTCTATTGATCACGGTTTTGGCACAGCCATGAGAGACTTGGATAAATAATGATATTGGTCGGGGCATTTTATTGATGATTAGCGATATGAGAAGCAGCTTTTGGATTCTGGCGAAGCCGGGGTTGAAGGCTGCTTCTTTTCTGGTTCCATCAGTGGCCACCACACAGAATATTGATGCAGTGATTAATCAAGCGGTGCAGCCGTTGGCAGATGCTGTTTCAAGCTTCATTTTCTACTCTGTTCGCGTCGGAAATGCCGACGTCCCACTGATCGTGTGCTGGCTCATAATCGGGGCGTTGTTTTTCACCTTCTATCTCGGTTTTATCAATATCCGTGGTTTTCGGCATGCCATCGATATCGTGCGCGGCCGCTATGCCGAGCCTGATCACAAGGGGGAGATAACTCATTTTCAAGCACTTACGACAGCTGTCTCCGGAACAGTGGGTATTGGCAATATTTCGGGGGTTGCGATAACCGTATCCCTGGGTGGTCCGGGGGCGATATTCTGGCTGATCATTGCCGGTCTGGTTGGAATGACGACAAAATTTGTCGAATGCACATTGGGCGTGAAATATCGTCAAATCAACTCGGACGGATCAACCTCTGGCGGACCTATGTATTATCTGCGGGACGGGCTGAAAAAGCGCGGCCTGGGCGGGCTGGGCAAGTTTCTTGGGCTTTTCTATGCTTGCAGCATTGTTATAGGATGTCTCGGCATCGGCAATATGTTCCAGTCCAACCAAGCCTATATGCAAATGGTTGCTGTCAGCGGCGGCGAGAGCAGCTTACTCGATGACAAGGGCTGGTTGGTGGGCTTGGTCATGGCCTTGATCGTCGGCGCAATCATCATCGGAGGAATCAAATCCATCGCACGAATTACCGCGAAACTTGTTCCGTTCATGGTTCTTTTATATCTGATCGGAGCTTTGGTTGTGATTGTTATGAATCTGTCGGCGCTGCCTCAGGCGTTCGCGACAATCATCGAAGGAGCCTTCTCTGCCGAAGGTGTGGCTGGCGGAATGGTTGGTGTGATGATCCTGGGTTTTCAACGCGCGGCCTTTTCCAATGAGGCGGGGATCGGCTCTGCGGCCATTGCCCATTCCGCGGTGCAAACCGATCGGCCGCTGACCGAGGGGTTTGTCGCGCTGCTCGAGCCATTTATCGATACCGTGGTAATATGTACGCTGACCGGTCTGGTGCTGGTGCTGGCTTTTGATACGCCGACGCTCATGGGTGGCGGACTTGCGGGTATTGAGATGACTTCGGCTGCTTTCGCCAGCCAGATTTCATGGTCGCCATTACCCCTATCCATCGTGGCGTTGCTGTTTGCATTTTCGACGATGTTGGCCTGGGCATATTATGGAACCAAGGGTTGGACCTATATAGTCGGGGCAGGGCGGAATAGAGAACTGCTCTTTGGATTGATATTCTGCATCTTCATCGTGATCGGTGCTTCGGTCGAACTCAGTGCGATACTGGATTTTGCGGACGCCCTGATTTTCGTCATGGCGATTCCAAACCTTATCGGGCTGTATATACTGGCCCCCGAAATTCGAGAGGATCTCAAACAATATTGGGCCAGAAGATCTGTTTTGGAGGATCCTGATCAATAAAATGACCATGGCCGGCTTCATCTGGCAGAGCCGGCAATTAGCCCCGCGACTGCGTAAGCATTTTGATTGGTCCCTAGTTTTTGGATTCAGGAGAAGGGAGCAGATTTCAGCAACCTGTGACCGAATAGCTGAAGCGGTTTTTTCCGGATTATATATGTTCCAGTTAACATCATCCAAAAAATGGATTTTCTTTCCCGGATGCAGATTTACAATCCGATATTGGTTCAATTTGAATAGCTTGCGCGGTTTGCAGTAGCAGCTTAGCATCAAGTCGATATTTATGCGGTTTAAGGGGATGATCATGCCGATTCACATTCAGAAATTGGTTCCCACTTTTGTGGCGGGCGTGGCTTTCTCCTGTTTGGCAGGTTGCGCAGCGAACGAACGGGTGGACGCGAGTATTCCGACGCCACAGGTGCAGGTCGCGGATCGGATCTATCTAGGTGAAAATATCGTCACTATGGACCCTGACACCCAAAATTCGCAGGGGGTGGCGGTTGCAGACGGCAAGATCATTGCTGTCGGAACACAGGCCGATATCCTTCGTCACAAAGGCGCGACCAGCGAAATTTTGGAGTTGGGCAGCAAAGCCCTGTTGCCTGGCTTTATCGACGCCCATGGACATTTCACCTTCCAAGCGATGTTGCTTTCAGCCGTTAACCTGTCCTCGCCACCGGTCGGTCAGGTCACGAATATTGAAGATCTGAAAAACACATTGAAATCCCATATCGCGTCCAAGAGCATTCCAAAAGGCCAGTGGGTTGTTGGTTATGGCTATGATGAGTCTCTGATGTCTGAAGGGCGACATCCGACTCGCACCGATCTGGATGCGATCTCCAACGACCATCCGATATATTTGCTCCATGTTTCCGGGCATTTGGGCAGCGGCAATTCGTTGGCCTTGCAAGCAGGTGACATTGGGCCGGATAGTCCTGATCCCGAAGGCGGTGTGATTCGGCGGATGGCCGATGGAAAAACGCCCAATGGTGTGCTCGAAGAGCGCGCACAATATGCGGTGCAAAAAAAGCTGCCGACGCCGACGCCACAACAAGCCTTGGCAGGGCTGGCAGCAGCGCAAAAACTATATGCGAGTTACGGCATCACGACAGTTCAGGATGGCGCAGCATCCCAGCCTTCCATTGATCTTGTGCGCGCGGCCAATGCACAAGGCCTGCTATCTCTGGATATCGTGAGCTATTTCTACCTGCAGAAACCCGAGCAGCCATTGCCGCCCGAAGACGAGTTTGGGCAATATAGCGGTCGCTTCAAACTGGGCGGTGTGAAGCTGGTGCTCGATGGGTCACCGCAGGGTAAAACAGCCTTTTTGTCCAAACCATTTCACGTTGTCCCGGACGGACAAAAGACAGACTATCGCGGCTATCCCAATTATCCGACCGACAAGGTCAACGCGATGGTCAGCAAAGTGCTATCCCACAATGTGCCCATGCTAGCGCATGCCAACGGCGATGCGATGGGCGACATATTGATCAATGCGGTGTCATCGGCTCATAGCAAGGGCATAAAAGGTCAAGGCCGGTCGGTTATGATCCACGCACAAACGGTGCGGGAAGATCAATTGGATCGGATGGCGGAGCTAGGAATGATCCCGTCATTTTTCTCCAGCCATGTGTTTTTCTGGGGCGATTACCATCGAGACAGCGTGTTAGGACCGGTGCGCGGCGCGCGGATCAGTCCGGCCAAATCCGCTCTCGATCGCAACATCATCTTCACCACCCACAATGATGCGCCGATTGTACCACCGGATATGATCCGGCTTTTATGGGCGACGAGCCAACGGGAAACACGGTCGGGAAAAATCCTCGGAGCCGAGCAGCGCGTTTCGATTTATGACGCACTGAAATCGATGACGATCAATGCTGCCTATCAGAATTTCGAAGAAGGCATCAAAGGGTCTATCGAGGTTGGTAAACACGCAGATTTTGTCATTCTGTCAGGAAATCCGCTGACCTTGCCGCCAGCAGAACTGCTGCAACTGAAAGTGATGAAGACCATTTCTCGCGGCAAAACGGTGTTTAGCGCAAATTAGCCTGCCGCATCATTCTGACCATATGACGAAACTAATATGTCATGAGACGGGATCATCGAACTGCCGTTCTTGCCGGAAAGCGTGTCAATCAGCCTATCTGCGTGCGGCGATCCATGATCATCGAAACGGGTTGGTGAACCGGATGTCCGAAGCAAGGCTGTCATCGGTGAGCGTTTCCATAAAATCGACCAATGCTTGCTTGTCCGCATCGGTCAGGTTCAGCCGCTGAGGATTATTGCCCTGACGCAAGCGATTGTCGAGCGCGGGACCGTCTTGAACGCCACTATTATAATGTTCGACAACTTGGGCCAATGACGAGAACCGGCCGTCATGCATGAAGAAGGCGGACAGTCCGACACTTTTCAGGGACGGAGATTTAAACTCTACCGTTTCGCCGGCATCTAGCCCGTTGCTATCGCTGTTCGCAGCCAGCGCATATGTCGGTGGCTGGTGGCAGGCAGAGCAGCCCGCGCCGCCATTATTGCGGCCGGTCATGAACAATTGCCGGCCGCGATCTTCCGACGCGCTGAAGCCCGGTAAACTGACATTGAGATTGCGGTTCTGGGCATTGGCGTTGAATACCTGCGCATAAGCCTGATCCCAGCGGCTGTCAGAGGAGATCATCGCACGCTGGAATTGTGAGAGGGCTTGCTGCATACGCGGCTCGGTGATCGTGGCATTGCCAAAAGCAAACTCGAACAGCGCGGGATAATATTCAAGTCCTTCCATCCGGGTGATCAACGCAGCTATGCCACCAGCGGCATCATCCCAGCCCATTTCAACCGGGTTTTTGATCGGTTCGGTTGCTTGTTCTTCCAAAGAATCTGTCCGTTTGTCCCAGAAAGCGGACCCCGGTTGAAAATAGCGTGCATTGCCGAGCCGCATCGCATGGGCCGTGGTGAATGTGCCGCCAGCGAAACCCGTGCTGAAGCGGTCCGGATCATCAAAGCCGGATGCCTGCTGATGACAAGATGCGCAGCTTTTTGTGTTGTTGACACTGAGTTGAGTATCGAAAAACAGCGCCAGACCCAGCGTCGCGATCCGGTCTTCCAACTGATTGTTGGCCGGCTCATTATCGCGATTGGCGACGGTATTATCATAATATGCCGGCAAAGTGGGATTGGCGAAATTCATCAGATTGTTGAGATCGATTGTTGTGAATTGCGCGACCACTTCTGCCAATGTCGTTGCGGGCGGAGTCGGGGTTGGGGCTGGCGTTGGCGTTGGAGCGGGTGTTACGGCGACCGGCAATGTTACCGTTGTAGTGCCTCCGCCATCGCCATCCCCGCCGCCGCATGCTGGCAACAGGAGCAATGATGCCGCGAGTGCTGCGGTTGATAAGTGGCGACCCCGAACGCGTTTCGAAAACATTTGTTACTCTCCATCCCTGTTTCAGGACCGCTTTTCTTGTCCTGCTATATGGAGAGAACGCCGCGCTCGAGTAACACCCGCACTTCTAATCACAGAAAAGGATCGAAAATTTTATATATCTATAATTATCAATATCTTATTCTCAAAAATTCGAGCTAGAAACTGTAGCGCAGTGAGAAAATGCCTTTGATTTCGTCCGTTGTGTTTAGATTGACGCCACCGATATTGATATTGGCATCCTCATAATTGACTCCGAGGTTGAGCGAGACACCGCGGGCAATGTCATAGCCAATGCCGGCTGCCGCCGATTTCTCGCTTTGTCCATCCACTTCTCCATAATGGGCTTCGGCGGAAAGCGACCAGCTATTGATCTTGGTCCGTGCACCCGCCGAAACAAACCAGCGATCGGCATCGACCGTGGATGAAGCAAGACGTTCATAACCAATGCCCAGATCAAAAATGCTACTGCCATAAGTCAGCTCGCCGACCAGCTCGCCGCCTCTTGTATTGAATAGGGTGGTGCCATCCTGCGAAGTGAACGTTCCCTCGGCAATGCGTGCGGACAGGCGGTAATCCTTGCGACCGATCGGTCGTTGAAAGGTCGTGCCAATTTCAAAATCACCATTTTCGTCAACTGCGCCGCTGATCTGCATCGGACCATATCGCCCGACATATCCGCCACCCCAATTGTCGAGACCGCCATAGAAGCTATCAAAAGCCAGAGACGCGTTGCCAACCCCACGCGCACGCCGGGTTTGTTCGCGGACCAGCCCATCGACATTGCCGCCGATGAGCGTGCCCCAGCTGGTACCGACATATGCTGCGACATTGTCGCTATAGTCGTCGGTGCCTTGATCATATTGACCAAAATAGGCCACACCCAATGTCCAGCGATTGGCAAGCTGTGTCTCCGCGTTAATTTGGAAATTGCTGGTGAAACCGATATCGACATCCTGGGCATCAGGTGAACTGCTGATGTCAAACTCGACCGGGACATCAATCAGGCCGGTCAGCTCAACCGTTATATCACCCAGTTCAAACGCCAATGGTTCTTCCAGCGACGAAAGCGTATCATAATTTAGCGAGACCTCCTGCGCCTGAGCGGAAGTTGTGCCAATTGCGATCGCGATCATATTCAGTCCGATGACGGACGTGAGGAGTTTTGGTGCTCTCATAAGTTTACGCCTTCTTGGGGAACATATTTTGATAGGCATTGCGGGCGATAGATCGCCCCGCCTTCATCGCGGCATCATGGTCGATCTTCCAATGCACACCGCCATAGAGTCGGCTCATGCCGTTCTCGTCAGCGGTCTGTTCCAGATTGGTCCAATAGCGCCGCTTCCCTTTCAGCACGGGCCAAAGCACTTGATCGGGAGATTCATGGCTGAAGCTGACTTGATTGGTGCCCATCAACAAGGTGAGGAGTTCGATACCTGCTGCCCCGAAGGTGGAATGTCCCGAAGTATAGGCCGGAAATTCGGGGGTTGGGATATAGCTTTGCCAGCTTGTGTCTCGCGCAACCCGGGGATCGGCGTTGTTGAACGCGGTCGCACGATGGCGGATGGCGGTCTCCGGCCGGATCACGTCATAATGATATTTGTTATCCCAGGCGTTGATCGAGGCATCGCATTGTGTCGCCCCCAACAGCGCCAAGGCACGCGCCGTATCGAGAAAATCAAGGCCGCGATCTTGCAACACTTGCATCGCGATCAGAATGAAATGCCCGGGCGGGGTGATACCCCATGGACCATCTTCCCAGAACAGCGCAATTTCCGATTGATCAGGGGTTCTGATCGCACTGTCTTTGCTGCCGAGCTTTCTGATCATATCGAATTCTTCGGCAAATTCGGGGCTTGCAGGATCATGAAACGGGTCGCTGCGAAATTGCGATCCACTTTGCATCGTCCATGGCTTGATTTTGCCATGGCCGGGGAACAGGCCGCGCGCAAAACTCCCAAAAGCGGGGCCGGGTTTTGCCCCATAGAAGGGACCGGTCGGAGTCCATTTCAGGGCATTTTCCCGCCGTGGATAGCGACCCAGATAGAAGTTGGCTTTGCTCGGTTCCGCTCCGTCGTTGGTTCGCATTTTAACAATTTTGAGTCCGACCTCCCGGCCCCATTTTATGCCGAGAGATTTGGCCTCGCCGTCAGCGAAACGGTTCTTGAAACCATTGCGTTCGAACAGGAAGGGTTGCTGGAAATTCTCCGAAGCCGCCGTGGCAAATGCCACGCCATAAGCGACTTCAGGATCGGCGCCTTGGGGGCCGGCGCCAATATCATAAGGATCTGAATAACGGCCAATAATCGCGTTGGCCGCCAAGAATCCGGCAACCATAGGAGCCGCAAAATTATAGGCGGCTCGTGGGGGCGGGACGCGCTGATCCCGCACTTGTTGCATCACAATATCAACCCAGTGATAGACTGTATTCTGATTTTGCGGTTTGAGGATTGGGGTCAGGTAGCTCGACTTGCTGCCATAGGAGGTCGTGCTGCATCCCGGCAATGTGGAAAGTGCCGTCATAGCCATCGTGGTTCCGACTAGCTGGCGTCTGTTTATCTGCATCTGATATATCTCCGTCCTTTCAGGAGATATAACGCCGCAGCTATCCCTCACCCGCACCTGCGGGCAGAAATTGAAACCTAAAACTGCATAAATAGCTGTTCTTGAGAGATTTAAAGTTCGAGCTTTGCAGATATTCTCACGCTAAATGGGCGCAAAGGTACCTGCTGGCTTTCGCGGCGGATCGTGAACGGATTGCCGAACGAGAAGCGGTTGCCGCGCGTGTCCGTGATATTATTCGCTTCCAGTCCGACTTGCCATGAGGGATTTTGCCAGACCAAGGAGAGATCTGCGCTCGCAAAATTACCCTGTCGGACTTGCTCGGTCGGACCGATGTCCAGTACCGATCTTCCGCTATAGTCCAGTCCCGCCGTACCGACAAGATGGGAACCGTTGGCCAGTGGGTGGGTATATTGCAGCGCCAATCGCGCGCCAAAAGGAGCGATATTGGGCAGCATCGAACTGATTGCCGCAACATTGGGCGTGGACCGCATGATTTTCGAATGGTTGAGGAAGAAACTGTT
This sequence comes from Sphingomonadales bacterium EhC05, assembly GCA_001650955.1. GTDB lineage: Bacteria > Pseudomonadota > Alphaproteobacteria > Sphingomonadales > Sphingomonadaceae > Parasphingorhabdus. Next base: position 18,488 of record LXYP01000016.1, on the reverse strand, counting down.
GCGCAGCTGGAGTTCCGGGGTCAGCGCCGTTGCACTTTGCATCGTCAGGCCAAAAATTTCCGCATCACCGATATTGCGCGTAATGGCAAAGCCGGAAGGTTCGATAAGGTCGGCCTGAATATCTTTCCATTTCAGATAGAAGCCGGCAAGCTTCAACTCTATCGGTCGGTCACTGTTCAAATTGCCTTTCATCCCAGCCTCGATCGATCGCACGCGGTCGGCGTTGAAGCGCGCGATCTGGGGATCTCCCTGATCGGTTCTTTCAACCGTGATGCCGCCGGATCGAAAACCATGTTGATAACGCAGATATGTGGAAACCTCATCAGAGAGGCGCAGGGAGAGGCCCGCAACTGGTAAAAACCGCAAGGAATCGGTATCGGGTTCGACTGGAATTGATGCGCCAAAGGTCCGGCTCGCTTCGCCGTTCGTATAGGTGAGACGACCGCCTAAAGTTGCCGAAAAGCCGGGCTGAAGAGGGTAGCTGGCCTCTCCGAACAATGCATATTCATGAACCTTGTAGACAATATTGACCAACGGCGGCGGATTTTGCCCATCGAGGTTGACGAGCTGTTGTTCGATATCATCCTCATGGACAAGCGCGCTAGCGCCGACGAGCCAGGACAAGCCGCTTCCATTTTCCCTGGAAACCCGGGTTTCATGATCGAAAAGTTTGATTTTGCGGGTTTCATCATAAAGCTGGTTTGACCCTGGTCCGGCCAGTACCGTCGCGTCGAAACGGGTTTGAAGCTGATGGTCAATCAAACCCGTGGTCGACAATATGCGGACATCACCAACCACCCCGTTGACGACCAAATTGAGCCCGAGAATTTCGCTGTCAAATCTTTGGCCGACGGGAGTTTCTTGAGTCAGGCCGCTGAGCTTGGCGTCGACATATTGGCCATCGCGCGCCTCCGTCATTTGCCCAAAACCAGTGATATCGAGCGTCCAGTCAGGAGAGAATTCCGAACGAAAAGCAAGCCGGCCACCATCGACCCGCGTGCGATTGATGTCCTGGAGGTTGCGCAGCCGATCATCGATATATCCGCCGGATTGGCCCTTGTAGATGAGCCCGCGTACCGCCTCTGATTCGGTCAGCGGTAGGTTGGCCATGGCTGCGACGTCATAACTCGGACTGCCGCCACCGGTGATCATGCCGGATGTCCAGATAGCAGCAGCTGTTTCATCGAAACGCGGGACATTGGGGGTCATGCGTATAACCCCGCCAATGGCGCCAGCGCCATAAAGTGTGCCCTGCGGCCCCTCCAGCAGTTCGATCGAGTCCATGTCATATAGTCGAAGATCTGGGTTCGATGCGCTGTATATCAAACGCTGCTCACCGAGATATATGCCAATCGTTGATTGGGTCGGCCCGTTAAAACTGCTGTCGGCAATGCCACGGATGAACAATTTGTTACGCCCTGTGCCCAGAGCAGTGCCGCTGGTCACTGGTATCTTCGACAAGAGCTGGTCCAGCCCGTCTCCCAATTGACCCGCCGTCAGGCCATTTAAAGAAATGCTCTGGGCTGCACCGGGATAATCTTGCAGTCGAAGATTACGCTTCGTTGCACTCACGATGATGAGTTCCGGTGGGGCAGGGCGCGGCGAGGCGAGCGGCAATGGAGTGCGCTTTCGCTGAGCCGGCGAATCGGGCCTTGGTGGCGCCAGACGTTTCTCTATCCTGAATGTTCGGGGATTTATTCTGCGCGCAAAATAGGATGTATTTCGCAAAAGCAAATGAAGCGCATGAACAGAGGTATAGCGCCCTCGAACCGCCGGTGTACGAATTTTAGAAAGGTCGCGGCTTTGACCAACCACCGTGACATTTGCCTGTTTGCTTAATGTGCTGAGGGCAGCGCCGAGTCTGCCGGCGGGAATATCGAAGGCAATTTCATTCTGAGTCTGCGCTGCAGCGGATGCAGCCGGCAGCATGAGCGGCGCGAGAGCCGTCATAGCCAGCGCGGTTCTACACCAGAAAATTTCTCTATATCCCGCCATCCCTGACGACGCCCTAATTTATCAGCATCGATCGAGCAAGAAGCAAACCATCAGTCAGAAATTGACCAGCCCTGAGCATCTTTCTGCGCTGTCCCGCCAAGTACCGCGGCAACGTCCCCAATGACGATAGCTTCCTCATTCGCCAGACTGACTGCTCCAGTAACCCGCTGTTGTTCGATCGCGTTCGATACTGAAATATGGGTAGCGAAATTGCGCTCGATATCGGCGATCACCGAGGCAACCGACCGATCCTCAAAAACCAATCGCCGGCCTTGCCAGGCAAGCACGCTATCACCGTCGATCGTGCGTTGTGAAAAGGACATGTCATCCAGCTGCAGTTCGATTTCATTTCCAGCAGAGATCAATATTCGCTGACCTTCAGGATTGATCATCACTGCACCCTCGACGACCGCCATACGCATCGTGCCTTCGCCCCGGATCACGTTAAACACGGTGCCATAATCGACCAGCACCAGCTCTTCGATCTCCACCCGCAGGGCGCCTGGCTCGTCGCTGTCGACCCGATAGGTTGCTTCGCCGCGGACCATGCGCACGGTTGCATCCTTTTCGTTGACCGATAGCTCGCTATTGCCATTCATGGTCAGCGAGACGGACGAATTTATTGTTACTTCCCGAATTTCCCCAAGGCCGGTCTGCAAATTTGCAAATTCTGGAGCGCCGGAATTGGGCCAGAAAACAACCGCAGCCAACAGCATGGCGGCCAGTGCGCCAAAGCCTATCCACCAAGGTTGATTGGAATTGGCTGCAACAGGGATCGACACGACACTATCGTCGCTGTCATCATCTCCATGGTCAGGCCGAGTCTCCGCGATTTTGGCGCCGAGTATGGCAAGGTCCGCGTCAGCCTCGACCGCTTCGTCATAATAGGTGACGTGCAACGGGTCCTGCTCGAGCCAAGTCGTGAAGTCTGCCCAATCCTGATCAGTCATATCCTCGTCACGCTGGCGCAATAGCCAAGTGATGGCATTTTGACGGACGAGATCGTTCAAGGCGTTTTTATCGTTCATATGGGGTTCAGACGTCACAGCTGGTTCAAACCCGCATCAGTTTTTTCGCGATATATTTTTATCACGCGATAGGCGCGCTGCAAATGTTTCTCCACGGCGCTGATGCTGATGCTGTAACTGGCTGCAATCTCCTTCTGGCTTTTTTCGTTGATGCGAAAATCGATAAAAATCTCCCGGGTCCTCTCCGGTAATTTTTCCAGTTCCGCCAAGGCGCGGCGCAAGCGATCCCGTTCGATCGCGATTTTTTCCGGCGTGAGCTGATCCTGCCCACCGCTGTTCTGAATGATATCCTGTTCTGCCCAACCCGTCTCGCGAGCGATTTTACGGGCTGCAGACCTTTTCGCATCACGCACCGCATTTTCGCAGCTTTTGTAAAGATAGGAGAGCGGGCTCTCAATCGGTCCCGAGTGATTTCCAGAATTTATCTTGATCCAGATATCCTGAAGCAAATCTTCTGCGAGGGCCGGGTCTCTTGTCCGCGCGATCAGGAACCGCAGCAATATCGTGCGGTTGTCGTCAAATATTTGCGCAATACCGCCCTGTTTCTCGTGTAACGAAACCATCTGGCAAGCCGTTACCAGAGATTGATATGATGACCAACGTAGTTTTTGACCGACCTGCCTTGGATCAACGTCGAAGTTTAGATTTTTGTTTTGCGCTAAGATATTGGCGTTCGCAAAGTTACCTTGCGCGAAGCGGCGGACATTGTCCGGACAATGAATCCCGGATTTTTTTGCGCTTCGCGGCTTGAATTCATATTTTTCTTTGGTCCAGACATTCGCTCCGCGACTTTGAATCATTGCGCAATTGCAATATTGACGACAAACTGGCCAATCACACAGGAGACGATTCATGTTCTTGCACGATATTGGGATTATTCCGGGCGGCACAAAAAGCAGCTCACCGCCTTCCGGCAAGCCAGCAATCATGAATCTGTCGCGCCGTGGCTTTGTTGCCGGATCCAGTCTGTTTGTCGTTGGCGTCGCTCTCGTTGGTTGCTCCAGCTATGAAGAGCCAAAAATTGATCCCAATGCACTAGACCTCCCGGAAGCCGGTCCGAGCCCGTTGACGGAAGTTAAAGGGGGGGACGCAACACCGGCTTTGTGGATCGCAATTGAGGAAAGTGGTGCGGTCAAGATCACCTGCCACCGATCCGAAATGGGTCAGCAGGTCTGGACGTCGATGGCACAGATTGTTTCCGACGAGCTTGAGGCCGAATGGGACAAGGTCGAGATCGTACAGGCCGAAGGGCATGAACGTTATGGCGATCAGAATACTGATGGGTCGCGATCGGTTCGATATAATTTCCATCGGCTGCGCATTGCCGGTGCTGCCATGAAACAGATGTTGATCGAGGCTGCCGCTGTTTTCTGGAACATGGAAGCGTCAGAATGTTCGGCGGCACAGGGCCTCGTCAGCAACAGTCAAAATAGCGATACCCTGTCTTACGGCAATCTCGCCAAATTGGCAGCCAGACTGCAAGTTCCTGAGGAGGCTGATGTTATCCTGAAAGAGCCCAGGGACTGGCGCTATATTGACAAGGAAATCCCGTCACTCACTATTCCCCTCATTACGCGCGGAGAAGGGACATTTGGGATCGATGTCGACCGGCCAGATATGGTCCATGCGGTCGTCGCTCGGCCGCCACAGCTATTTGGCAAAACCGGCGCGGTCGGGGATGCGGACACACTGGCGATCCCAGGCGTGCTGCAAACGATCAAATTGCCCGATCCCATTTCGCCCGTTGGTTTTCAGCCTTTGGGGGGAGTGGCCGTCGTCGCGACGGACACATGGGCCGCTATTCAGGGGCGCAACGCATTGGAGATCGACTGGATCGATGGTCCCAATGCGGGCTATGATTCGACGACATTCGCTGACCAGATGAAGCAAACCGCAAGACAATCTGGCGCGATTCGTCTCAAGCGGGGTGATATGGCTTCCGCTTTTGCCAATGCGACTCAAAAGCTCGAGGCGGAATATTATGCGCCGCATCTTTCGCAATCGCCGATGGAACCGCCAGCAGCGACGGCCGAATGGAATGGCGACAAACTGGAATGCTGGGCCTGTGTTCAAGATCCGCAAGCGACGCGTCAGGCGCTGTCCGACCAGTTGAAAGTCGACAAGGAAAATATCACCGTTCACGCAACCTGGCTGGGCGGTGCTTTCGGCCGCAAATCCAAACCGGATTTTGTCGTCGAGGCAGCCCTGATCGCCAAGGAAGTTGGCAAACCCGTCAAGGTAACCTGGACCCGCGAGGATGAAGTTCGCCACGGATATTATCATTCCGTGAGCGCCCAACGGCTCGAAGCAGGATTGGATGCAGACGGCAAATGCACGTCCTATCTCCACCGCACTGTTTTTCCGCCGATTGCTTCGACGTTCGTTCAAGGGATGGACGCGCCAACCGATGGTGAAATGGGCTTGGGCGCAACCGATGTGCCGTTCGCAATTCCCAACCTGCAAGTGGAATCGGGCAACGCCAAAGGCCATGTCCGGATCGGATGGTTACGCTCTGTATCCAATATCTATCATGCTTTCGCGATCCAGAGTTTCGCTGCGGAAATGGCTCATGCTGCCGGGAAAGACCAGAAAGACTATTTGCTCGAGCTGATTGGATCTGCCCGCACGATAGACCCCAATGCCGAAGGTGCAACCTATCCCAATTATGATGCTTCGCTCGAAGAATATCCTATCGAAACGTCCCGGCTTGCCAATGTCGTGAACATCGTTTCAGAGATGGCCAAATGGGGTCGCAAAATGCCTTCTGGTCATGGCTTGGGGATTGCCGTTCACCGGTCATTCCTGTCATATATCGCGACGATTGTCGAAGTGGCAGTCACGCCGGAAGGCGCGCTCACGATACCGGGCGTATGGCTTGCCGTTGACGCCGGAACCATTATCAACCCCCGCCATGCCCGGGCGCAAATGGAAGGCGGCACAATTTACGGCCTGTCCAGCGCGCTGTTCGGTGAAATAACCTCAGAAAACGGAGCGGTGGTCCAGGAGAATTTTCCTTCATGGCGAGTCTTGCGCATGGGCGAGGCCCCGAGAGCGTTTGAGGTGCAGATCGTCAAATCAAACAGTCCGCCTGCCGGTGTGGGCGAGCCCGCTACACCGCCTGCCGCTCCCGCACTTGCCAATGCGATTTTCAACGCCACTGGCCATCGGATCAGAACATTGCCGATGATTGGCGCGACCGGCAGTCGCCTGATTTTGCCACCAGCCAAAACCGGACAAGCAAAGGACTAGGCCATGACCACAACATTGAACATTAACGGAAAAACCGAAACAGTCGATGCAGCCCCCGGCACCCCTTTGCTCTGGGTCTTGCGCGATCATCTGAAAATGACGGGCACCAAATTTGGCTGCGGCGTTGCACAATGTGGTGCGTGTACAGTGCATGTCGATGGAACTCCCACGCGATCCTGCATCACAGCGCATGATTCGCTTGGCGAAGCTCAGGTGACAACTATCGAAGGTGTGACCGGAAATGCTGCCGATGCCATTCGCGAGATTTGGGTGAAGAATGATGTTCCGCAATGCGGCTATTGCCAATCCGGCCAGATCATGGCGGCAACGGCGTTGTTGGCGGAAAATTCTAATCCGAGCGATGACGATATTGATGCTGCGATGAGCGGTAATATCTGCCGTTGCGCGACCTATATGAGTATCCGTCGTGCGATCAAGGAAGCGGCGGGCTGATATCGCTCTTCGTTCCATTTGTCCAAATTGTCGGAGAGTCGGTAGCATCGGCATCACCGCACAGCTCGAACAAGACGATTTGCTCATCTGCGGCCAAAAATCGGTTCGCGCCAGAGTATCCGATATTGCTGGATTGGCGAGAGACGAATGGCCGCGGCTTTCTAGACGCGGTGGATTTAGTCTAGGTTCGCGCCCATTTTCCCTTTGTGAAGCTGCTCTATTCGCAAGCCAGTTGGAAGGCGCTGGCTTGCGAAACCATGGTTCTCGCGCAGGTGCAAATCGATCACTATACCGGTCGGAAAATCCATTCTTTTACTCATTGGCCAATGGCTTGGATTATCTGAACTTTTTCTTGAATTGGGACGGTTGTCTAGATTGGCTTGTCATCCCGTCGAACTCGCCCTAAGCCCCTGAAACCGGTAAATAGCAAGTCACCAAAAGTCATAAGTTTTTTGGTTTTTGGGGTGGAAATACTGCCGATTAAATTCATTGGGTCGCACCAGTTAATGTTTCGGGGGCAGTATGCCGCAATCGCGTGCAGCAAATGTAAAGACGAACCGGTTTCTTCGGCAAGTCAAGCGCACAATATCTCTAAATCGACCAGAAACCGCTAAAAAAAGGCTTCTTGCGAGCTGCTCATTTGCGGCATATGCATTGCTTTTGGCATCCATGCCGCGGGCGGCAAATGCGCAAATGGCGTCGCCTGAGGCAGCGGTCCAGAATTTTCCTGTGGGTGGCCCGGTTTCGGTTCGCCGTCCGACCATGGTCGAGAATCTGCCGCATATGCAGGTTGCTGGAGATATTGGAGGCGACTTCAATCCGCGCAGTTTCGACAATGTTGGAAAAATCCCGCGTCTGTCGTTCAATGATGTACGCATAAATTCGCCGATTTTGACGCCCAATCTCAACCAGCCACATATCACTGGGCCCGAGTTGGTCAATGCCAACCAGCCGCATCTGCGCGCGCCGGATTTCAACGGACGTGATATCCGTATAACCAGTCCATTGCCTGACTTTCCTGTCGAGGATATCCGGATTTCTGCGCCGCTCAATGTGCCGGTACCCGGACTGAATCAAGCGCAAGCTGGTCCTACGGCAAGCGGACATGCGGTCAACGGCAATCCGGTATTTTCGATCGGCACCGGCGCCTTCACACCTGGCGCAGTGACATCCAGCATCACCGGCCTCGGCGGCGAAACCATTGTCGACTGGACCTTGGTTGATCAAAGCGGAGCCGGTGCCATATCGTTCCTCCCAGGCGGCAATACGCTGGCATTTTCGGGAAGTGATGATTTCACCGTCCTCAACCGGATTTTGCCGACAGATGCGACGCGCGGAATCCGCTTTGATGGCAATGTCACGAGCCGCATCTTCGACGCGGCCATTGCTCGGCAAGGCGGCGACGTCTGGTTCTATAGTCCGGGCGGTATAATAGTCGGCGGCAACGCGCGTTTTGACGTTGGCAGCCTAGTGCTGACGACCAATGCGATTGACACCAGCGGTGGACTATTCGGTCTTGGCGGCGAAATCCGATTCCGCGGAGGTGTCGCAAGCGGTGCGATTACCATAGAACCGTTTTTGACCGGGAGTCCCGGCACTGATCAGATCAACGCCAATAAATTTTTGGGCGGAGACAGCTATGTCGCTCTGGTTGCGCCGCGTGTGGTGCAGGGGGGCACGGTCAGCGTCAACGGGTCGGCAGCCTATGTTGGCGCGGAGCAGGCGGATCTCACGATCAACAATGGCCTGTTTGATATTTCGATTGGCGTTGGCACGACCGACGCCAATGGTGTGGTGCACAGCGGGACAACGACCGGACCGGCGTCGACGAGTGCTGCCGATGGTCAGGCGATTTACATGGTCGCGGTGCCCAAAAATGCGGCCCTGACCATGTTGGTTGGCGGCAATATTGGATATCAGGCTGCGACAACCGCGGGTATCGTCAATGGCAATGTCGTGCTCAGCGCCGGCTATACCGATATCAATGTCGCCGGAACCGCATCAAATCCCGAAGTGGAAGTGAATACGGGCAGCGGGGTCGTTCCTTCAGCAAATATCGAATTTGGTTCGGTGAATCTGGGTGCGACAACCCAAGCTTTCGCCGATGATGCGATTGATGCGCAAGTCAGCGGCAGCCAGGTTCTGCAAATGGGGAGCGATGTCAATGGCGGTTACGACCTGTCTTTGACGGCGGCCAATTCTATTGATTTCGGCGGGCTGGCTGGCGGCGAGATAATCGCAACCGGTAACGTTAATCTTGTCGCGCGCGCGCCGAATGTCGGCGTTGATGCCGTGGGCGGCGATATTAACATTAGCAGCCAAGGTGCGACAGGACTGAATGGTCGGGTTACCATTGCGGGTGACCTTGTCGTCGATACCAGCGCGGATGCCTTAGATGACTTTATTGCCGGTGGGGACGCCGTTGCCGGCGATATCATCGTCAGCGTCTCTGACGGAGGGATATTATCGGTCGGCGGCAACACCAGTTTGCTGAGCGATTCCGATCCCGGTTTCGGGTCGGTGATGCAGGGCTTTTCCCAGGCCGGTGATATTACAGTAAATTTGTCGGGCGTGGGCAGTGCGATAAATCTGACCGGCAATCTGACGCTCAATGCAGAGGCGCGGAACGCGGTGAACGGCTTCAATGTCTCTCAGATCGGCAATGACAGTTCTGGCGGCGACATCGCGCTTAATCTTCAAGCCGGTAGCCTGACAACCGGTGCAATTACCGCCAATAGCGGCGGGACCGGTTCCACAGGTCGCGGTGCTGCGGTGCAAAGCAATGACGGTTTCGCGGGCGATGTCGCTATTGCGATTACCGGCGGTGTCCACCAGTTCGCCTCGCTCAATATTTCCGCGCAAGCCTTGGCAAATGACACGGCAGTCGATGCCGCCGGCGAGGATGTTCCCGGTGTGAGCAATGATCCTCTGGTTTCCATCGGCATATCTGGAGCGGGGTCCAACCTGACGATCGCCGATGGATTGACCATAATCCAGTATAAACAGCGGCTAGGCGTTGAATCCACTGGCGGTGGTGTGTCGATCTCAGTGCAAGATACCGGTGCCGGTTCGGGCCTGATCCTGTCCGGCGTCTCCGGACCGACGGATATCAATATCGAGTCCATCGGCGATGCTTCATTGACGGCCGACAATGGCGATATCAGTTTCGGCAACCTAGATATTATCACCGCCGAAACTCGGAACGGTCTTTTCCTGACGGGGATTAATCGGAACGACCCCGATGATCCGACCTCCGACATTAATATTGGGGCCTTAAATGGTGGGGCCATTACGGCTGTATCGATCACGCTGGATGCCAGTGCGGCCGCGATTACCAGCGTCGGTCAAATAGCGACTGGCGGCGATATTGCAGTTACCGCCGACGAAGGCTCGATCGTTGTCAGTTCGCTGTCGCTGAACAGCGGAGCGAAAACCACTAACGGGACAGCGGTTGGCGGGAATATCGAGCTGACCGTGGTTGGAGATGTGGCTTCGCTCGATCTTGGTACGGTTGATTTGACGTCGAATACACTTGTCAACTTCCCCGGCAATGATCAAAATCGCGAGGATTTCAACGGAAAGAAGGGAGTCTCCAGCGGCGGTGATATTACCGTCAACCTGCTCGGGGGCACTTTCGATGCGGATGCGTTGCTCTTGTCTACCAACGCCAAAGGTGCGGTGCCCGGCACCGTGCCAGGCCGCTTTATCGGCCCCGCGGAAGATATTGGCGGTGACGGTGTCGCTGGCGACATTATGTTCAACCTCAATGGCGCAACCGCGACCATTGATACACTGACGCTGAGTGCCAACGGCGAAGGTGGTGATGCATTGTTCGGCGGAACGCCGCAACCATTTGGCGACAGCGGCGGAGATGGCACTGGCGGCAATATTGCGTTTAATGCCACTTCCGGAACGCTCAATGTCACAAATGATGTTAACCTCAGCGCAACCGGGATCGGTGGTCAGGGAAGCAACACAAGTCGGGCGATCGGAAGAAATGGTGGTTCGGCCACCGGCGGGACGATAGTCGTTGATTTCGGTGAATTTGTGACGGTCAATGCGCCTACTGCGGCGTTCATACTGAACGCATCCGGCACCGGCGGGAGCGCCGGCAATGAAGTAGGCGGCCCATTTTTTGTCGGCGGACTCGGCGGTGATGGCACCGGCGGGAGCGCGACCGTCAATATTGGCAGCGATTTGATCGACTTCCAGTCCTATGCTGTTCAAGCGAGTGGCGCTGGTGGCAACGGCGGCCTAGGATTTGACGGCGGGCAGGCAGGCAATGGCACCGGCGGAACCGCAGCCATAAATGTCATTTCGGCTGCGATGGCAGATTTGGCCGGCCCAACCCTTATCGCGCAAGGAACCGGCGGCAGCGGCGGCGCCGCATCCGGCAGCGGTGGGTCTGGAGGAGCCGGAGGCGCCGGCATTGGTGGTACCGCCCGTTTGGAAGCAAAGGTCGATAGCTTGGTGTTGATTACCGAGACACTCAATCTGATCGCAGATGGAATTGGCGGAAATGGTTCTGCAGGTATCGGTGAATTCACTGGTGCCACCGCCGGGAGCGGCGGTGCCGGCGGCACCGGGACCGGTGGCTTGATTGAGATCATGGTTCGTGAGGGTGGCCTGATAGATGCCGATTTTTTTGGCCCGGCGCCTACTCCGACATCTGATCTGATACCGGTAATGTTAAACCTGTCGAGTGCTGGCACGGGTGGAGCAGGCGGCGCGGGCGGCGATACAGATTTGGCCATGCCAGGCACCAGTGGAGACGGCGGCGCCGGGGGGCAGGGAAGTGGCGGTTCCGTTACCCTATTTGCCGAATTGAGTGCAATTTTTGCTTTAGATATCAATGTGGCATTGGACGGTGCTGGTGGTTCTGGCGGTATCGGGGGCAGTAACGGTGTGATAATAGACGGCGCGTCCGGCGTCGGCGGATTGGGCGCAGGAGGCGCTGCTAAATTCGAAGTTAAAGACGGTGACATTGCTCTGGGTGATGTTGTCGTAACGGCCAGTGCTTTCTCCAGCGGCGACACCGCCACCGCGTCGGGTGTTGGCGGCCGCATTGAGACGATCAATAGCGGTGGGCCGATTATCCTTGAATCGCTGAGCGTAACCGCGATCGGTGACAGCGCTTTGTCGGGATTCAGCGGTTTCTATGATTCTGGCAACACCCCGAATATCACTTTTGGTGACTTCAATATCAATGTCGTCGGTGACGCGATATTTAACTATGATGGTGGAGCAAATCTAACCGTGGACGGTGCGCTTGATATCGTTACCGACGGCAATATCATTGTCACCCACACCAACCGTGTTACAAATTCATTTGATGTCGTCGGCACAATCTCAGCTGTTGCCGGGACAGATGTTACGCTAACCGATGCGAGGATCAGTGGTGCGTCTGTTGCGTTGCAAGCAACGGCGGGCAGTTTGCTTGGCAATGGCGAGATCATAGCCGTGGATGATGTCGGCATCACCGTGAATGCTGATGTCAACGCTGCGCTGATCAACGCGGGTATCGGTCAACTTACGACATTCGCAGACATTGGCGGCGGCAACGAGAATCTATATCTGGTTCCGGGAAATATTAGTGTTGGCGAATATATCACGGGCGTAACGACGCGCTTCCGGGTTGAGGCGAACGGAGATATAAATTTCGGGACTATTACCGCGCCCGGTACAGCGATTGAACTGGTTGCCGGAGGATCTGACACAGGCGACGTATTCCTCGGCACGAATTCCGGTGCGACCAGAATATTGCTGCTCGGCAATAATGCGGGTTTCACCAATCTCAATGCAACCCAAAATACTGCCAGTACGATAACCATTTTGGCAAATAGGGGCAGTGTGTCCGGTGGTGATGCGACATCCGTCAGTGTGATGGATATTGAAGCCGTTGATGGTCGCGTCAATGTCGGAAATCTTACGGTAACGGGTTCTGGCGCTGTCAATCTTGATGCGACGACTGATATCATTGTCGATACAGTTAGCCTCGGCGGCGGCGTTCTGCGTGCCACCGCTGGCGGTGACTTTAACTTTAACGACATCAGCGCCTTTGGGTCCAATATCAATGCAACAAATGTATTGGGTGACACTCTCACAATTCTGGGAGTAACCGGCGGTGCACCCAATAGTGCTACGTTCAACACGAGCGGTAATATCACGCTCACATCAGCGACAATAGCCGACGCATTGAATGTCACTGCCGGAGGTACATTCTCGGCGACAACTCTCGATCTCGGATCTGGAGCCGCTGTTACCGCCGGTGCATTTGACGTGACGACTGCAGATTCCCTACAGGCGGTGAATGTCACAACCACGGTCGGTGATCTGGATCTTGACACGCTCAGGACACCGAGCTTCTCGCGCCTGACATCGCAAAATGGCGATGTAAATCTTGATACAATTGATACTGAGCGAAACTTTAATGCTGTCGCGGCCAATGGTACCATAAATTACAACAATATCGCCGCCGCCAACATCGGCTTGACCGGTGGCAATGTCATCGGAGATGGTCTGATTGCCGAGGGTACGTCGGTGACAATCAGTTCCACTGGTAACGTCTCGACGGGCAATATCTCTGCCAATGACAATATCATCGTCGATGCGGTCACCGCCAATCTCGGCGTTTTGACGAACACGGGACCGAATTTCCGGATCGTTACGGTGCGCGCCGATAGTCTTTCGACCGGCGCGATTGATTCAACCGGTATTGTCACGCTTACCGCCGCTGATGGTGATTTGACCACCGGCATTATTACCACCGGTATTGGCAGTGCAGCCGGGTCTACGAACCTGACGGCGACCACCGGAAACATCACGACCGGTAACATTGATACCGGCGGGATATTGAGCAGCGCCGGCGGCAATATTTTGGTTGGCAATCTCGTCACCGATGGTGGTATTTCAAACAATATTTTTGTCACTGCTGGCGGCACAATTGGCTTTGGGTCGGTGTCGGCAAATGGCATTGCGCGTCTTCGCGGCACAGCTATTGCTGGCGGAGATGTAACTAGCACGGCAGCCTTTACTGAAATAACCGGGACGGAAATCTCTGTTGGAAGCGTAAGCGCTCGCGACAATATTACGATTGAGTCCACCACCGGTGATGTCACGACAGGTGCGCTGGTAAGCGGTCTAGGAACCATCGTTACAGCGGCCAATAATTTTGATATCGCATCCGCGCAAAACGGCAATAACAGCAATCTTAGGCTGACCGCGACCGCCGGCAGCGGAACGATCGGGAATGTGACTTCGCTTGGCGCGATCACGATTAACACCGGAACTGGCCTGACTACTGGCACGCTCAATGCAGGCGCTTCGGTCACCGTCACATCGGGCGCCACCGCAAATGTTGCCAATGTCATCAGCGCCACGGGCACCAGCATCACAGGCACCGTCGTCACCGTTGATGCCGGCACTGTTTCGGGCGGATTGACGCTCAATTCGACCGCGGGTGACTTGGATGCCACCAACGTGACAACATTGGGCGGTGCGATCGATCTCGATGCATTTGGCGATATTGTTTTCGCTACATTGGTGTCCGGCAGCAGCTTTGACGTCGATGCTGGTGGCGATATTGATTTCGCGTCAGCGACCAGCACAGCCAGCATAAATATGACGGCAGTTGGCGGGATTAATGGTGGCGATCTGACAGCAACCAATGCGCTCAATCTCAACGGCGGTAATATCTCAATTGGCAACGCATCCGCCAGCAGTATCAATTTCACCACCGCAACGAATATCCTGTTTGACAGTATCGCCTCACCGAACGCAATTTCCCTCTCGGCACTCGGCGGAACAATTGGCAAGACGCTGACCGGTGCAGGCAATATTGATGGCGAGGCAGCAATCACGCTCAACGCGGCGACGACCAATGTCGGGACGCTCGATGCGGTCACCAGCATTGCCGTGACGACAAGCGGAGCCGCCCTCGTCAACAATGCAATCAGCGGCACGACGACCAATATCGAAGGCGCTGCGGTTACGCTGAATAATGGTACGATTGGCACCGACCTGAGGCTCAATGTCACCGGCGGTGATCTCGATGGCAATGGCGCGATCACCGTGGGCGGCGCGATCGATTTTGATGCCATCGGCAATGTCGGCTTTGGGTCTTTGTCGGCAGGCAATGGCGCATTTGATGTCAACGCCGGAATTGACATTAATTTTGTCAGCGCGGGCAGTACGAATAATATCAACCTGGTTGCAGCCGGCGCGATCAACGGCGGCGACCTGACCGCAACCAATGGCGTTATCGCCATGGCCGGTACTGATCTCGACGTCGGTGCGACGGTGACGGGAACAGACGTCAATCTGACCGGTGACAATATCTTCTACGACACGATCAGTGGACGGGCGGTTACGCTTAACGCTATCGCGGGTCAGGTTCTCGGCAGCAACAGCGGCGCGATCAATGCGCTGACCGATGTCGCGATCGATGCAACCACGTCGATCACCGTCGGCGATGTGCGGACCAATGACGGCACGATGCTGATCAATGCCGGGACGACCTTGACCGCCGGCGCGCTGAATATCGCGACCGGTGGCCTGGCCAGCAACGAGCGAATGGAACTGGATTCCGGCGGCGCGATGTCGCTCGGCGCGGTTCGCGCGCAAGACACGCTTGCGATTAGCAGCGGCGGCAGCTTGACCGCAACCTCGCTCAGCGCGGTTGGCATTGCTGCAACCGCAGCAGGCGCCGTCGACATTGGCGATGCGAATATCTTCAACGGCGTTGCCAATGGCGACAATATCATCATCAGCGGCACCTCGATCAACCTCGATAGCGCCGATGCCTCGACGGCAACCGGCGCGGCGATCACGCTTGATGCGACGCTCGGCAATGTAACGCTCGGCACGATCAATGCCGAACAGAATCTGACCGTAACTGCCACCGGAGACATCCGCTTCGACACGCTCACCGGCCTGGGCGTTTTCCTCGATTCCCGCGCCAATATTATCGGCACCTCGGCCAGCTCTGATCGCGCAATCACGTCCGGTACGCCACGCGACGTGCAGATCGTCGCGATCGGCGATGTCACTGTGACCAATTTCTCGGCGGTCAATGATGTCGAGATTGTCGCAGCTTCATTCGATAGTGATTCGATCGTCACCGGGGCCGCTATCGGCGGTGTCGCGAGCGATGTTCTGGTCAGCGTCACCGATAATGTGCGGATCGGATCGGCGGTGGTTCAGGGCACGATGAATGTCGATGCCGCCACGATAAATGTCGCGACAGCCGAAATGGTCGGTACACTCGACTTGAATGCCACAACCGGCGGATTGACGCTTGGCTCGATCATCACGGACCAGAATGTCATCGTCAATGCGGTGGGAGATGTTCTGCTCGGCAGCAGCACGAAACGCGGGACCGATTCGCTCGGTAATGAGAGCATGTCCTTCACCAGCGAGAGCGGCAACGTGATCGTGACCGGGACAATCGATTCGCATGATGCCATCAATCTGACGGCTGACAGCGCTGTCTCGGCGCAGCAATTGATCGCATTTGACGGCGTGAACGTGACTGCTGGAACGACTGCAAATGTCGCCGGGATTACGACGACGGCTACTGGCACGGCCACGCTGTCCGCGCAATCGATCACGCTGGGTGCGAGCACGCTTGCGGGCGGCCTGACCGCCAATGCCGCGGCCGGTGGCGTCACCCTGACCGGTGATATCTCGGCTGTTGGCCTGATCAATCTCGACGCCAGCGACGATATCTCGTTCACCAGCTTGACCACTGGCGGGCAGGTCGACGTCAATTCAGTTAGCGGTAATATCAGTGGTGGATCGTCGCTCAAGACCGGCACCGACTCGCTGGCAAATGAGAGCATGTCATTCACGGCGGGCGGAGCGATCACACTGACCGGGACGATCGATTCGCACGATGCAATAAATCTGACCAGCGGCGGCCTCGTGTCGGCAAATAGCCTGACGGCGTTTGACGATGTCAATGTTACGGCGGGAACGACGGCCAATATCATCGCGATTACGACGACATCCACCGGCACGGCCACGCTCAATGCACAGTCGATCACGCTCGGCGCCAGCACGCTTGACGGCGGTCTGACGGCCAATGCAACTGTGGGCGATATCAACCTCACGGGTGATGTCACCGGCACTGGCCTGATCGATCTCGATGCGAATGGAAATATCACGTTCGCGAATCTCACCACCGGCGGCCGGGTCGATGTCAATGCGGTTGGCGGCAATATTGTCGGCGGATCGTCGCTCAAGACCGGCACCGACTCAATAGCCAATGAGAGCATGTCGTTCACCGCGGGTGGCGCGATCACGCTGACCGGTGTCATTGATACGCATGATTCAATCAGTCTCACTGGCGGCGGCCTGGTGACGGCCAATAGCCTGACCGCATTTGACAATGTGACGATCATTGCCGGCACTGCGGATATTGCAAATATTACCACCACGGTGACAGGCAATGCCTCCCTGACCGCGGGTGCGATCACGATCGGTGGCGCTTCACTGGATGGCAGCTTGACCGCCAACGCAACCACGGGTGCGCTCAATCTAACCGGTGCCGTTACCTCTCGTGGCGCAGACAGTCTCACTGCCAATACTGACATCACGTTCACGTCGATCGCCGGTGACGGCAACAAGCTTTTCAATGCGGGCGGCAATATCAGCGGGGTGGACATCATCGCCAATGGTGTCGATGGCGGAGCTGATAATATCATCGTGACCGCCGATGGTAACTTCATCGCAACGGGTACGGTAAGTGCACTTGATAGCATCGCCATCACATCCACTGGCGGCGCTATTACCGCCAACCTGCTGCAGGCGACCGACGCGGTGACCGTCAATGCGAATGGCGCGGTTAATGTCACCCAGGCTGCGACGCTGACAAATGATGCCGCTTCCTTTACCGGCGCGAGCGTGTTGCTCGACAGCGGCACCTTCGCTGGTTCACTCACGCTTAATGCCCTTGTCGGTGACGTTGCTGGCGGCGGTATAATCAATGTGGCGGGCGCAATAGATATTGATGCTATGACCAATGTTGGCTTCGGTTCTCTGAATGCGACGAGCGGTGCGTTTAATATTGATGCCGGTGGCGACATCAATTTCATCGGCGCAACCAGTACAAATAATATCAATATGACAGCAGTGGGCGCGATCAGTGGCGGCGATCTGACCGCGACCAATGCGCTCAGNNGCCTCGCCCAACGCGATCTCATTGACCGCGCTCGGTGGCACCATCGGCAAGACGCTGGCCGGTGCCGGCGATATTGACGGCGAAGCTGCAATCACGCTGAATGCGGCGGCGACCAATGTCGGCACGCTCGATGCGGTGACCAGCATAGCGGTGACAACAGCGGGCGCCGCCGTCGTCAACAATGCGATCAGCGGCACGACAACCAATATCACCGGCGCTGCCATCACGCTGAACAGCGGCACCATCGGCACCGACCTGACGCTCAATGTCACGGGCGGCAGTCTCGATGGCAGCGGCGCGATCACCGTGGGCGGGGCGATCGACTTTGATGCCACCGGCGATGTCGGCTTTGGTTCGCTCACTGCCGGCAATGGCGCCTTTGATGTCAATGCCGGCGGCGATATCAATTTTGTCAGCGCGACGAGCATCGACACGATCAACATGCTGGCCACCGGCGCGATCAGTGGCGGCGATCTGACCGCGACCAATGCGCTCAGTTTGGATGGCGGCACGATTGCCATCGGCAATGCGTCGGCAGGCAATATCAATTTCACCAGCGCAGCGGATATCCTGTTTGATACTAT
>LXYP01000015.1 GCA_001650955.1 Sphingomonadales bacterium EhC05 | reverse complement strand
TGGCACATTAATGCCGTCGCGGGGCGTCCAACCCATCACCCAATTTGCGACATAAAGCCGCGACCTTGTTGAAATAAAGCGGCTGGTCGGCAACCGCCCCAATAACAGTCTTTATGGGGCGGACTGAGACGTCCTAATAGCAACCATTCGTTGGAGTCAAAGCTGCCTAATCACTTCAACAATCGAACCGCAAAGTTCTATCAATTCCGCATCTGTAATAATGTATCAAGGCATAACGTAGACCAACTTTCCGATTGGCATTATCCAAACGCCGCGCTCGATAAATAGGGCCTGAATCTTTGCAACATCCACCGCCGCTCGCATCTCGACTACACCGATCGCTCCGAGAATTCTCGCGACCATTCAGGTGACGATCGGCGCTGTTAAAGAGTTTGCGTACAGCTTTATTGTCGTTGGTTAGCACATTTTCTATCGCTGCTGAGATTGCGTGGACAGCGTCAACAATTGTCCCCTAAGAGATCCGTTATCTCAGTGAAGGAGCAATTATGAGCGAATGGGTATTAGGCATTATTGGCGGATCCGGTCTTTATCAATTGGATGCGTTGCAGGAGGCCAAATGGGTTTCACTGGATACGCCTTGGGGTGCTCCGTCGGATGATCTGCTGGTTGGTCATATCGGTGAGGTCAAATGTGTCTTTCTACCCCGCCATGGTCGTGGGCATCGGCTTGGCCCGAGTCAGTTAAATTTTCGCGCTAACATTGATGTCATGAAACAAATGGGCGTGACGGATCTCGTCTCTATTTCAGCCGTTGGATCGCTAGTCGAAGACCTGCCACCGGGACATTTTGTTGCTGTTGATCAGTTTATCGATCGAACTTTCGCCCGGGAAAAGAGCTTTTTTGGCGATGGTTTGGTCGCCCATGTTTCGGTCGCTGATCCGATCTGTTCGCGCCTATCCACCTATGCCGCCGAGGCTGGGCGCAAGGCTGGCGCCGATGTTCGCGAGGGCGGAACTTATATAGCGATGGAAGGTCCGCAATTCTCTTCGCGAGCCGAGAGTCATCTCTATCGCCAGTGGGGCGCGCATGTCATTGGTATGACCGCCATGCCAGAGGCGAAATTGGCACGGGAAGCAGAGCTACCCTACGCGCTGATCGGTATGGTCACCGACTATGATTGCTGGCGGGAGAATGAGGCGCCGGTGGAGGTAGAGGCCATAATCGCTCAAATGCATAGCAATGCAGCCAACGCGCGCGATTTGATCGCGCATTTAGCAAGCAGTTTACCGGTCAAACGCGAGGCCAGTCCGATTGACACTGTGCTCGATTTTGCGCTGATTACCGATCCGTCTGTGCGTAATCCGGAATTAGTCGCAAAGCTAAAAAATGTCGCGGGGCGGGCGCTAGGCTGAACAGCTTGCCCCACCGAGGACGCAGAAGCGGGCACAATGCGGATGATTGAGCTTTACCGATTGAGAGGCCTCTGCGAGCGTCGCTCCCATATCAAATTGCGGATCATAGGGTAGTAAGGTGCAGGCTGCGACACGGGGAACTGTTTCGCCTTTGCGTTTTACGACCATTCGGCTGGAAGCGCACATGATGCTCGCAGGTGCTACATCCAATATCCCCCAACAAGCTGTCGTAATTTCGGCGATATCCGCTTTTTCATCCATTTCCGGAAACAAGACCAAAGCCATTGGATCATTTGCGACTATCGGAAGGTCATGGGCTGCAAAAAGTTCGGCGTATCCCATTCGTGCGGCAGCCTCGCTCTCGCCCTCCAATTGCCGACCGGCAATGGTTGTGCGAAAATCATTCGAAGCTAGCCAGATAAGCCCGTCTATGGCTTTGTCCCAGCTTTTAGCTCCTCGCTCTGCCTCATGCACCTGCTGTGTGAAATGATCGAGGCTTACTCTTAGAGTTAGCTTGTCGCGGAACGTTAGGGCGAGCAACTGTTTCTCAAACCGCTGCATCGGCCGCATGGCGTTGGACAATAGCAGCACTTCAAAACCTCGCTCCAAACAAAGATCAAGGATCGGTATCATATCGCCATTCATGAATGGCTCACCGCCGGTGAAGGCAATCTCTCGGGTTGGAAGCTCGCAATCCGCTATCTCGTCCAGATACGAGCGCACTTCTTCGAGGGAGATATAAACCAAAGCGTCATTGGTTGGAGAGCTTTCAATATAGCAGCTTTTGCAAGCAAGGTTACAAAGCGTGCCGGTATTGAACCACAAGGTTTCAAGGCCTGTCATTGCTACAGTAGCACGAGGCTCGCCCTTTGCTGTTATCAACGGGTTTTTAAACTTGTCATGTGCCAGTGGCCGGGTTTCGGCAATTGTGAACGGAGATGCTGTTGTCATGCTTCTTGTTTCGCCCAGTTAAATAGCTAGGTTACATATCTACGAATAAAAGCAAATGATTATGAGACTTTATTTGATATATTGGGTTTCCTGCACGCATCAATTTATCGAATATCAGGATAGTGGTCCGCAAGTCTTTTGCGCGCGCCCATGGCCCACATCATTCCAACTTTTACATAGATCCAATTTGCCCGCCATCGGCCCCATGCAGCTATGCGTCGGTCGGATGTCCAGACCCAGCGCGGAATCATCCGCGTGCCACCAAATCGCGCCAGTTTGATGCACAAATCTGCTTCTTCCATCACCACCACATCTTCGTCGCACCCGCCAATTGCGAGAAATTGATCCCGCCGAAAAAACATTGCATGATCACCGAATAATAACCGCACGCCTTTGAAAAATAAACGCGGCCGCATCAACAATGGAATATACCAAGTCTTTAACCAGTTATGGGCCGTCGAGCCCCATCTTGTGCCACCTGGACCCGCGATACGCGGGGTAAAGCTAGCCAATACTAAATTGGAATCTGCCATAGTTTTGCGGATTTCCTCCACAGCATCCACCGGCAAAATGGAGTCTGCATGCAGCACACAGATTATTTCACCGGTAGCCTGTGAAACGCCAAAATTGACTTGTGCACCGCGCCCGCGCTTTGGTGATGACAGAACCACTAGGCCGCTCTCTGCTGTTAGGCGCTTGGTTCCGTCCACGCTCCCGCCATCGACCAACAGGACTTCATCAGCCGGTGGATCAAAGGCGAGGACGCATGCAATGGTTTGCGGTAATGCCTGTTCCTCATTCAAAGCCGGTATAAGGATCGTGACTTTGCTCATAATCGGGCCATAGCGATGTTCAGGCAGTCAACCAAGGCCACCGAGCAAGATCATCTGGCGTATCGCAGTCGTTTAATGTTTCCAGGATTTTGCAGGTCAAGCCATGCGCGGTCACTCGCTTCAATGTTTCCGGTAAAACCTGGTCCGTGCTCCACGGCATATCTTCAAACAGGAACGGATAGGAACCGTTCACGCCAATGCAATAATAGCCGCCATCTTCTGCGGGACCAATAACCACATCATGATCCTGCAATGCGGTGATAGCCTGTTCTATATGATGATCCTCTAGGTCGGGCGTATCGGAACCAAAAAAAAGCACAGGCGCAGGTTTTAAAGCGGCCAGCAAGCGATCCGATAAATCACCATCCGGTTGCGCAACGAAAACCAGATCATCACCTAACCATTCCCCGAACGCGGTTTCGGCCGCTCCTGTATAGTGAATTTCGATTTGGCAGTTGCTGGATTTTAATGTCGCGATGGTGCGCTCAGCCATAATCTTGTGAACTGCGGCCGCTCCATGTGCACCAATGGCCGGTATAAGGCGCGTCTTGGCCTTCCCGGCATCAGGAAAGCGCGTGAATAATACCGCTCTGCGCGGGTGTTGTTCCAAGAGATTATACTCCCTTTTATCCTAAAATAAGGAAGCTAATATCACTCTATTTGGTGCTGTCAAAGCAAAGTGGCTGATCAGTCGAGGCGCTGCTATTTGGCCTGGATGAGCAAGACCGATAACCCATTCAATTCGTCTCCTGAGGTGATCCGCCTTGTCGTTATGCTGTACGCTCGTTTTCCAGTGAGTTTGCGGAATGTCGAGGACCTAATGTTCGAGCGCGGCATCGATATCTGTCACGAAACTTTGCGTTTGTGGTGGAACAAGTTCGGCTCGATGTTTGCGGCTGATATTCGACGGCAGCTGGGAAGCGGGATGCGCAGCTTTCGCCAATGGCGTTGGCACCTTGATGAGTTGTTCGTGAAAATCAACTCCGACCGCCATCTCGTCGACCGCCAAACTTACAAGCTTCCATGAGCTCCTTGGACCAAGTGTATTACAGGCTCTGGGCTATGCCTTCCTTGCGGCACAGCTCAGCGATGCTGTCACCGCCGCGCAGGCCTTCCAGCACGATCCTAATCTTGTCTTCAGCTGAGAAGCGCCGACGCGTGGCACGGCGGATGTCTTTTACTACCCGTTCAGCACTTGCTTTGGGTTTTGAGGGTTTGGGTCCTCCGACCAGAAGAATATAGCACGCACTCACTGCAGAAAACCAAAGCCTCGATCATTTACAAGGCCACAGGCAACATCCGAGCAATTCAGATATTGCTAGGGCACTCAAAGATTGAGAACGCGGTTCGCGGCATTGTCACGTTAAGTTGATGAAGTCGCGATGTTGTATCGAGTCCAAAGATTGATACTGCGGTTGTCGCAACTTTCCAGTCAGCGAAAGCATCTGCTCTGAGTTTTTTGAACAGGTTTCGGTTAACAAGATGACGTTGGTGGTTGAAGTGATTGTAGGTAGTGGCGTGGACGTTGAGGAAGCGTTGGGCCGAGCCGGGGGATTTAAACCGCTGCATCTTTCGTTCTCGTCTTCGCACTGGCTGATGGAAATTTTCTGCCCGATTGCTCACACGCTTGTTATCGACATGCTGAGCGGTAATTCGCATTTCACGAAATACAGCGTGATAAGATCGCAGCTTGCCATTCACGATAAGCGTAGGAATTATTTCCTGCTTCTTAAGCAGGCTGCGCATCAGCTTTCTAGCGGCTTTGGTATTCCTTCGGGACTGAACCAGAACGTCTAAAACCGTGCCTTCATTGTCCACCGCTCGGCATAGCCAATGACGTTTTCCGCGGATGACAATCACCATCTCATCGAGATACCAATGATCACTTGGGGCCGGGCGATTAGTTCGCAGGTTCGTTGAAACCTGAGCGCCGAATATCAGAAACCAGCGCCGTACGGTTTGATCAGAAACGTCCAGCCCCCGCTCAGCAAGGAGATCTTCGACATCTCGATAGCTCAGGGTAAATCTGGTATAAAGCCAAACCGCATGGATAATCAGTTCAGGTGGAAACCGGTGACGATCGAACGATATCTTCCGCATCAGTAAAGGTTATCCCAGCCTTGAGATTATCACCAGCTAAGTTAACGTGACAAGGCCCTCATGCACTGACAATGCGCACTGGAACATCCAAAATGCCATGCACAAACGAATTGTCGGAACGCACAATGTCGGCAGTCATTTCCACCCGCATTTTGCGTTTCGCCATTTCCTGAAGCAAAATCTGTATCTGCAATTCGGCCAGCCGAGCGCCAACGCAACGATGCACACCGTAACCAAAGGAGAGATGCCGCCTTGCATTTTCTCGACCTGCAATGAAGCATTCAGCATTGGAGAATAGAGCTTCGTCGCGATTGGCAGAAATATACCATAGAACGACCTTATCACCTGTGCGGAGCTGATGACCTCGAAACTCAGTATCCTCAGTCACGGTACGCCGCATATGTGCAACGGGCGTCTGCCAACGGATAATCTCACTAGCAGCATTTGGGATCAGGCTTTCATCGGCCATCACCCTGTCCCATTCATCCGGAAATTGATTGAAGGCCGGGATGATCGCAGACATGCTGTTGCGAGTTGTATCATTCCCACCGACGATGAGCAGCGCCATGTTGCCCAAAAACTCCTTGGCATCCATTTTCCCCAGTGCATCACTATGGATCATCATCGAGAGAAGATCTGGTGCGCGTTCGGCTTTGGTCCGCTGATCCCATAGCTTGTGGAATTCAGTGGCCATTTCGAACACCAAGCCCATGCGTTTTTCTGGCTCGTTTTCCATCATTTCAAAAGAAGTGATGGCGTCGGACCAAATGATCAGCTTGTGCCGTTCTTCCCATGGATAATCAAACAGGGTGGCAAGCATATCCGTTGTAAGGTCGACGGAAACCCGTTTCACCCAGTTAAATTCTTCGTCCCGCGGAAGGCGATCAAGAAGGGCTGAAGTGCGCTTCCTGATATCATCGGATAGCCGCCCTATTTCGGTGGGCGTGAAAGCCGGAGCAACAGTACGGCGCTTAGCAGTGTGACGCGGCGGATCCATAGTTATGAACGAGTCCATTTCCCGGCCACCGCTGGCGGCCGAAACATCTACTATTGAAATACCGCCAAGTTCGGCCTCGGAGGAGAATATCTTTGGTAACGCTTCGATCTCTATGATGTCCCGATGAGTGGTAATCGACCAATACGGCCCATATGGGCTATCTTTGCAATGATGGACGGGAGCCTCATGACGCAATCGTTTCATAATAGCGTGAATGCGTCCATCGACAAAATATTCGCCGAGACTGGGATCGATGTTTGACAGGTTTTCTTGCAGGGCATCTAGAATGAGCGTTGCCATAGGATTTAATCTCCAAGATTGATCATTATGCGGTCGAGAAAACCGTGTAGCGTCTCAACTTCAGTGTCCAAGAATCCGTCAAACATTTGTTCATATACTTCGTTGATCGTTTCGCGCAGTTCTGGAACCAACTGACGAGCTTTGTCGGTGGGAACAATCCGCCAGACTCTTCGATCACCGGGCGCTTTCGTACGTTCAAGCAATTGTTTGCGTTCGAGCGCATCAATTGCTTGACCAACGCCCGCCCGCTCCAGTTCAAGGCAACGGGCCAATTCTGTTTGAGTCATGCCCTCTTCACGAAGGGCATAAGCGAGCAATCGCCATTGTGTTCGGCTTAGATCATTCCCGTCCAGTGCGGTATCAATAGTCCGGCGAAGCAGTCTAGGGACATCTTCAAATCGAAAAGTGAGAGCATCCAGTTGCGTTAAAAACACATCATCGGATTGGCTTTTAACGAGTCTCATGACGAAATCTTAGCATTACATGACAATAATGTAAAGTTGCATATAATACAGCAAAATACAATAATACCTTGTTTCCGAATATACGATATGCGGGATGGCAATGCCCGCTTTCCATCGGTTGAAATCGCCACCCATTTGCGGACATACGAACCGATTAGATGCCAAATAAAAGCGGCCTAACGGCAAGCTCCCCAATTGCGGTCTTTCGCGGCGGTTCGATCTAATGTTCGCTGTGGGGGCAAAAGTGGGCATAAACTCGACAACTTTTTGCATCGCGGGCATGGCCTTGTTTCTTGGTTCGCTAATCTCATGAATTGTTAACCAAGGACGTTTGGTTTTGCTTATTATGTTATAACTATTGCGGTGCAAATGAGCATCAGAGAACAGATTGTCCCGCGCTTGATTGGTTGCCTTTTTTTGGCGCTTGTGACGATGATAATTGTACCGGCGGCATTTGCGTAAATCTCAAGTTAAACTGACTGGTTGTTTGTCGTAACTCAAGTCAGTCGCAGAAAGCCGTCTGGGCAGGGGGCACAAGCGTCCATTGCCATTTTTTATTAAGATTGCCTCCAGAGTCCGCTATCGCCTCCCAATACCTGACATTCACTTTCAGTAACGTCGGGGCAGCAGTTCAGCATTCAGTCAACCGCCTCACTCACAAAAACAAACCCCGGCGTTTCGAACGCCGGGGTTATCCATGCGGTGTGGCTTTATGCTAGATTTACCCTGAGATATCGAGATGTCGAAGATCTCCTTGCTGAGCGGGGGATGGACGTTTCTTATGAAACCGTGCGGCGCTGGTTTCTGAAATTCGGCGCTCAGGTTTCAACGAGCCTGCGAACTAATCGCCCGGCCCCAAGTGATCATTGGTATCTCGATGAGATGGTGATTGTCATCCGCGGGAAACGTTATTGGCTATGGCGAGCGGTGGACAATGAAGGCACAGTTTTAGACTTTCTGGTTCAGTCCCGAAGGAACACCAAAGCCGCCAGAAAGCTGATGCGCAGCCTGCTTAAAAAGCAGGCAATAGTTCCTACACTTAAGCGCGAATGAACAAAGAAGCTCTTCAACTGACAAGATCGTTATCATAGCAATGCGCCTGCCGAGCACGATGGATGAGCTCAACGATCCTGCCGGTGTCCATTGCGCGCAAAAACAGGGTTGTCGAGTCAACGAAGTCATCGTGCTTGCCGTGCGGAAAACTAAGCAGTTCCTTTTTGTATGTGTCCAACCATTTTGCTTCTCTCGGAAGCATGATCTGGCCCCTTTCAAATTTGGGAGTTTGTTGAAGAGCGTATGTTTCTTTTGCGAGGCGCGGTGACATTTTTTGTAGCAAGCCGAATAATATCGGAATTATGATAAAAACAGGCAAGGCCATCGCCTGCTTAATGAGCATCCCGGAGACATTCTGGAACCTCATTTCAACAAATCAAATCCGGCGGTCAGCAAGTCGGGAAGATCGACATTAATCTGTCGACCATCGACAGACCCGCCGCGCATAAAATCCTGAATAGTCGCCGTGACTTCGGGTGAGGCCATGAACAGGTTATGCCCGACATTATGGACGGTCACAGCTTGCACTGCCAAAAGACCCGCGACTGCCTCTCGCTGGCTTTCAATATAAGTACGCCCATCAAGTGTGCCGCTCAGCAGAAGTAGCGGAATGTCAGATACCGGAACATTGCGAAAATCATCATTGAGCACCAAAGAGCGGTCAACATCTTCCAGTTCGACTGGTTGGTTCAGATAGGTGGCCAGCAGGGAGGCCTTGGCTTGCTCCGCTATCAAGGCACGTCGTTCAGTGCCTGTACCCGAAGCAATATCCATCAAAACCGACATCGGCCTGAACGAGATTTCTTCGGTTGAATCCACAACGAAAGGAGCAACTGCACTCAACATTTCGGCATCGCCTTTATCAAGGCTGTCGTAAAGATTCAGCAGTAGGCTAAGCGGGACCGGATCGGATATGGTTGAGGAGGCCGTTTGTTGCATATCCCGGCGTTGCCATAGATAGTCTTGGCTTGCTCCATTCTTTTGCATCACTTTTATCCAGATGGGCGCATTTTCCAGTTTTGCATGAACACGGCGCATCGTGCTTTTAATATCGGGCCAGGCCGCTTTGGTTTTTGGTTGTGTGTCGATGGCGGCTTGAACTCGGCCAAAATAGTCATCCGTCCGGGCGGGAAGCTTGATTGTCTGATCTAGTCCTTCAGCACTCGCAATGACGACTTTCTCAATGCGATCTCCTATTTGCCTGATCGCGGCAAGTGAGAAATGGGATCCGTAGGATATCCCCCATAGCGTCAGCTTCTTTGCACCGAGGTGCTGGCGCAGTGAATCCAGGTCCGACACATTTTCTGTCGTGTTGTACCCGTGCACGTCAATGCCGTTATCCTTCCAGAAAGTGAGGCATTCGCGCAAGGCATCCTGATGTCTCCTTGCATATTCCGCGTCAGATATTCGGTCCGTGGCTTCAAGTTTTTGCGATGATCTACATTTCGGCATATCATTTGATGAGCCCGTGCCGCGCTGATCAAAGGCAATGACATCACCAAATTCCCGCATCGCCAAGAAAAGCGAAAAGCGTCGACCTTTGGCGGTTTGAATGCCTGATCCACCTGGTCCGCCTGCAAGATAAACAATCGGCGACCCGGTTTTCTTGCCGGTGGCGGGAAAGCGCACATAGCGCAGGGTTAGGGTTCGGCTTTGCGGATCAGCACGATTTTCAGGAACGGTAAATGATCCCTCAAAGGCGTCCACCACCTCTTCCGAGCCAGCAGTAAACTTGATTGCATTTTCAGAAGGCATAGTGGGGTTCGATTCCGGACTTGCACTTGCGTGATGGGCGCAACCAGCAAACACCATAGCAGCGATAATGGCTAATAACTTCATAGTGGAACCTTCCAAAGGGAAACAATGATGCATCCAATCTAGTGAGAAATCGCACGAATTCAGGCGTAACCGCACGAGCGGTAGTGTATTTCTGTTAAACGGTCATGTCCGGTAGGCTGTTTTCTGTCTATGGTAAGCCATGGTCACTAACCTCATGAAATCTGCGCTCTTATTCCTGCTAATGGGCTTTCTCCTGCCAGGTTCGGCGGGCGCATTGACATGGGTGGATATGGATAATGTGATCATTTGTCCGGCCACCACAGATGAGCCAACACCACCGGTCTTTTCATCACCAGATTGCAAAAGCACAAACGCCGCTGAAATTGACCCACAGCAGACGATGATCTGGGTGAAAGCAAACATCCGATTGGACAAGACCTCCGGACCCAATGGTGAGCCATTGGCTCTTTATGTATCCGGAAAGATGTCGAGCGAATTTTATCTCAATGGAAAGTTTGTCGGACGCAATGGAATACCCGCGCTGGACGCGGCGAGCGAAGTACCGGGGCTAATGGATGTCACTTTCTATCCAAATCAGGAACTGTTCAAAAACGGTGACAATGAAGTGATATTCAAGGCTTCATCACATAAGGGATTTCTGGAATTGGCCAACCCGGTCCACATCATAGCTGTCGGGGTATCGGGCCGCTTCACCGACGAATTATTGCGCCACTATTGGCTGTCATTATTGACACTGGGACTGTTCATTTTGGGCACGCTATATTTCGGGATTACCGGCGCGATCGGACTCGTTCGCAAAAAGGCGCTTACCCTCTGTCTGATCTGTACATTTGCCGCCGCCCAGCTTTTCGCCGAGGTATCTCGCGGGCTATTTACCTATTCCTACCCCACGCATGATCTTCGTCTGATGGCGATAGTTTTATTTTCGGGCGGATTTGGTCTGACGGTAGCGTTCCATATCTTTTCAACGTTCATGGGCAAACAAATATGGCCCGTCATTGCCAGTATCACAACATTCTGTGTATTCGGGATAGCTCTCACCCAAGGCTATGACGGCAAAGCGGAGATGGCGATGCTGATCCCTCTTGGCATTAGCCTCCTTGCAACCGGGTATTGGAGTTATAAGCGGAGAAGGCGGACATTTGGATATTTTCTAACTTTGCTCATCTTTGTTGCGGCGATATTGGCGTTCCCATCATTGTTTCTTGACACCCTGTTCTTTTATCTGGTGGCTGCATTCTTGCTTTTCCTATTTGTAGAACAGGGCTTTTCCTACGCTCAGGAAGTTCGAGAACGCCGCATTGAAGAGGCACGTGCTAACCGGCTAGAATTGGCTTTGGGTCAAGCCGAGGAGCGCGAACAAGCGAGCGAAATTACAGTCAAAAGTGCGGGTAAGATGGAACGAATCTCAACCAATCAGGCCACCTCGAACAATGGCGAATTCGGGCTGAAGTAGCGATTT
>LXYP01000014.1 GCA_001650955.1 Sphingomonadales bacterium EhC05 | reverse complement strand
GGTGGTGTTGGAGGCGGAGGTGGTGGTGGTGCTTCGCCGCCAAAGTTGTAAATCAAGCTACCCAAGACTGAATGGGTACGCAGACGGGTGTCCGTAGCGCGACCAAGCTGATCGACAAGATTGATCTTGTCCGCATTGAAGAAGCGATATTTCAAACCAACATCCCAGCTGTCTGACAGGGGTGCGCGGATGCCAGCAAGCAATTGCCAAGCCAGTCCGGTATCCGAATCATCAAGATATGGTCCTGCGAAAATATTGGTGATCTCGGTACGAGCAACACCAACACCAGCGCCGGCAAAACCTTGAATGCCGTCATCATCGCCGAAATCGAGCAAGCCGTTCAGCATGAAGCTGAGCGCATTGACTTCGCCGTTGATTGGAAACACACCAGTTATTGGCCGTCCTGCGCCAGTTGCATTTGGCGGAACGCCTGGTGCACCGGCTTGGAGCCGCTCTGCAGCAGCCGATTTATAACCAACTTCAGCTTCCAGACGGAAACCTCCGAAGTCATAACCGACAATCGCGTCGAGATCATATCCCGTATCATGGTCAACTTCGAATGCATTTGCAATTCCTGCAACGTCAAGCGAGTTATCTTCGACAACCATCGCGCCGCCTTCTACGCCTACATACCATTGATCGTCTCTGGCATGAGCAGGTGTCGTAAGCGCCGTGGAGGCAAGTGCCAATCCTATGGCTAGCTTCCGCATTTAAATTCCCCTTCTTATCTAGGTTCTAATTTCACAGCGCTTTATAACGGGGGCCATGAAACAGTGCAAGCAGCCAAATTCAAGAACTGTTGCGAAAATGTCGCCATTTTCGCCATTTACGTCAAAAAAGCGTGGTTACTCAGGCCCAAATCGTCCGATTTGCGATTTTCCTAACCGGATTGATGCGGATTAGCTTCCGGCTGCAAAAAATCCTCTTTCCCTGAGTATCTGGAGAACCGAATCGATAGCATTGCGCGCCTCTATATCGACAACTTGCCCACCCGTGGGATCAACGACCACTTCGGGAATCTGCCAGGACCCGCGATAGACCGCAGTGACCCCGCTTGCCGAAATTGAGATCTCCAGAAAATCAAATGGCTTGATGAATATCCATCCATTGGCGGACCATCCCGCAATATGATCTTCATAGCCTGACCATTCCGCTTCAGGATCAGCGCCCACTAACCATGATTGCCCCGCCTGTGGATTCAATGATTGCGGATCTGAGACGATAGATTCCACCACGGGATTTAGCAAAAAATCTACGAGGATAAGAGCTTCATTGTGAAAAAGCTCTTTTTGGGCCTGCCCAGCGGCAAGTAGCGGCAATGCAAAACGCGCTGTTTCAAGAATAGGCATGATTTCCCTTTCATATTCTCAGCAGGAGGAGGATGGCAAATTGAGTTTAGAGCGTGATCGAAATCAAACAGGGTTTGGACTGGCCATGACGACCGAGCTGATGGATATGAATCTGCAGTTGTTCGACCTCAGCGTCGCGAAACTGCTGAATCTGATCGGCTGCAATGACGGTCCAAGGCGCACTGGTTTCGATCACATTGCCGAGATCAGAGGCAACGACTAGCCGATATTTTTCCGATTCCTCGGCGATTGGAACTTCGACATGATCGGCCCAGACCAACCCGGCGCGGGATCGTCTCGTCCACCGGATTTCGAGATCGCCGTCCGAGCTGAAATACGAGCGGGGATGAACCGGCGACCACGGGAGAAGCGCTCGCCCCGGAGACATATGTGTCGCCGGTACGGGCTCGGGATCATCACGGCCTAAGGCGAAAAATGTCGCCTCTACGAAAGGATCATAATGAACCGGGTCGAGTTCCAGCGTCGTCGAAGCGTCGAGCATGACGAAATCTTCATCGGCAAGATGGTTCCCGGTTTCACCCTCTGTGCAACCTAGTCCCCGAATCATACGCGACAGGCGGTAACGCGTGCCACTTATGGGCGCGGCTTCAGCGAACTGAATTATCTCAGTGCCGATCATCGCGATATTATCGCCTGCGAGCAACCGCTCATCATCCGCATTTGAGAGCCGCATCGAGTCATTGTGCAGGTCGATAATGATGCTGTTGAGCCTGTCGATATGGGTTGGATTTGCGTCACCCAGCCGATTGAGGGTCTTGCCCATCACGGACGGTGCCGGGATATTCCCGACAAAATCGCTAATATCCCCATTGGCATCTGCCCGGAAAACCTCAGCCTTGCGCCAACCCGCATCTCCTGCGCCGAGCATATATAGACGTGGTTGCGCAGACGGCTGTGTCGGGGCATCCATTGCGAACGGCAGATCGACGAGGGCCAAGCGGGTCATCCCCGCCAATTGATCGCTATCCGGCACGGCTCGCCCATGATCCGCAGCTACCACAAGGTCGCCCAAGCCAGGCACCCGGGACAACTGCACTTGCGAAAAGCCGCGCGCAATATCCCGATTTCGAACCCGCCAGAAACCAGGCATATCTGAGATTTGAACCGTTGCGCCCGGATCCAATATCAGGCTGGTGTCAACAATCTGGATGCGCGCAACAGCCCGTTCCTGATAAAATGTCCAAAGTTGCTGCGCAGCCAGTTTCTTGGCGTCAGAAGCGCTGATCGCAGCGGGTAAATCACGATTGAATATGGCTCTGCCTTGCCCTCCCCGAAAGGCATTTTGCATCCCCGCCTGAAAATCCCGCGATGGATCATAATAGCGCAGCGATAATAGTCTCGGAGCTTTATTCTCCGCAAGAGTTTGAAGTTCGAGCTGCCCGGATCCATCTCCGTCGGACGCCCGCACAAATATTTCATCAGTGACTGCAATGATCCCGGCCTGATCAACATGGCGTTCTCGCGCCGCAATCTGGTCGATCGCTTCTGGATCACAAGAAAAGGACATTGGAATGGATTCGGTCAGGGCCGCAAGCGCGGTCCGTTGATCTTCGCCACTTGCGGAATAGCCGACAACCATTTCGCCTGATTCGAGCTTTATTCGGCCATGCGAAATATCATCCAGAATATGTGCCAGGCCAACCGCGCCATCGTCCGCAATAATCTCGAACGTCAGCGAAGGAATGCGATTGCCATAGTCCGCCAGTTCCATGTCCTCGAAAATGGCCAGAGCCAGGCCGCGATAAGCGGGCGTCGCACCGCCGGATTCGGCGCTGGCGATAAAACCATCTGCCTGCTGGTCTTCGCTGCCGGGCAGGAACCGGAAGGTACAGGGCGTTTTGAAATCACCCCTGCTGCCGCGCAATAGCTTCCCGTCTGCCCAGATGCGGCCGATTTGCCGAACCTCGGGGCTCGACAAAGCCACCGCGAAACAGGCGGAATAGCTGTACACCTGAGTGCTAGGCCGCCTCTTGCCTCCGCCCTGGGAAGTGCGTGTTTCCTTCAGGTCGGTCGCCCAGACAACCGTTCCCGCCACTCGCATCCTGCCGAATATCCGGGGGATTTGGGAGCCGTAGCTTGAGGTCTGGATCGCCAGATCCTGGAGCCTTGGCGCTTCCCTGCCCTTCGGTTTGAACAGGATATTCTGGTCGATCTGTTGCCCGGCAATTGCACCCAAGGCACCACCCAGCGGCCCACCTATCGCAGTCCCGACCGCGGTGAGAACCAAAGTCGCCATCCTATCCCTCCTGAAGTCTGAAAATCAAAATGACCGGCCAGGATGGCGCGCCAGGCGTAAAGACAACCTTGCCCAATCCGGCATGGGCGTGAACGCAGCCATCTTTCAGCCGGACCAGCAGATGCAATTGTACCGGATGAGGACGAACCAAGAGAATATCGCCTTCCCGCATCGCCTCAGCCTGAGGCAGGACGGCAAAGCCCGCATTTTCCATGAACTCGGCAAATTGCCGGGGCTGGCCTTGTCTGATCGCATAGCCGTTAGGGGCAATAATATCGCGCCCTGCCGCTTTCACACAATGTTCCACCAGCCCAATACAGTCGAGACCCAATTGCGGATCACGGCCATGCAGCCGAAAATTGCAACCACATGACTGGCGCGCAGTCTCCGCCAGCAGCTGGGCGTGGCGCGCGATCGCGTTCATGATCCGGGATATCTCGTCAGCAGATCATTGCCGGGCAGATAGGGCTCGCCGCGAAAATTGAGACTATTGGCAAAGCGGTCGCGGCAGGTTGAGAAATTGCGGTCGCATCCTTCGGTCAACCGGACGCGTATCCCCTCCGCAACCGGATGAAGCGGCTGTTCCGCGAGCCGCACCGCATCGCCCTGCCCGCTCAAAATCGGAAAACTCAGCCCCGCATTCGCGCCTTCCAGAAAGCGCAGCTCGCCATATCCGTAGCGCGCCGCCTGTCCGAGCAGCCCAGTGCATATTATCTGGTCATCGGCAATCCCGGTGACCGGCAATTCGATCTGATGACGATGGCGGCTGATCTTGCAGTGCCGGTCGCCGAATTCCGCCCGGCAGCTTGGCGAGGTAACCGGCGCGACGGCTGCGTCGAGAAAGGATGTCGCGCCCAGCATTTCGACGGTGAAGCCATCGCCGGAATGAGTGATCTGGCCAAATTCTCCGCAGATCAGCGGCATTGCCTCGGCATCTGGATCTTCCCAATTGACCAGCGCAATATAGAGCAGCGCGCCATCCCAACGCCCGGATATCAGGTCTTCTTCCGATATCGCGGCGCTCGTGAGAACACCCTCAATCTCGGCGCTATCAATGTCCAGATTGTCAGACCGTGATATCGTCGATGGAATCATCCCCGGCGCGGCCCGATAGCGCAGGCCACTGATCGTCACATTGCGATCGTGAGAGATGAACCCGAGCGTTACACCATCGGCGCGTTCCAGCCGCCAGGCATAGGTCGCAGTCGTGACAGGATCATCGAGCCAGATTGCGGTCATGCGGTCTCTCGCACTTCGATCAATGACACCTGCGGAATATCGCCTGCCCGAAATGTCGCATGGCCCACGTCGAGCCGGTCACTGGCAAAGCGGACCGGGACATCGAACAGGAAACCCGCCGTGATTACCGAGCCGGCGGGCGGAGCCGTGTCAAAATCAATTTGTCCGCGCGCGCGCAATGTCCAGTTTTCTGCAGAAATCCCGTCGATGGCGATTAAGACGGAGGCGGGATCAGGACGGGTGATCTGCCGGTCTTGCTGCTCACGGCCCGGATCGCCATAGCGTTTGATCAGCTGAAAATGGGTCTGCTGCCCGTCCCCGACGGCCAGCAACTGATCCGTTGCGGTCGGTTCTCCGACCATATCATGCGAGCTATGATCAAATGGATCACGGAATCGAAACGCTTTGGCGGCGCCGCGCCGGGCACGGAAAAAGGCGATCAATATCTGCAATTCTTCTTCGGATCTGATGCCCGGACCAGCATCAAATTCCAGCCGCGCATCGGCCCAGTCGCTATTGCGTTTTTCATGGCCCGAAAGGGTTGTCACAACCGAAGTCGCAAATTTGGGTGATACGGTTGCGCCGCGACCGATGGCGATCGGAAAGCGCGCGTCATCAAAGCCATTCACATCATCATCCTTTTCCTGAAAATAGGTAAAGCCGTCACGCGCCACCTGCGGCAGCGCCCAGACGAAAATCTCCGGCGTCGCGCGGGCCTGCGCATCGACAATTGCCTGCACCATATTGGCCCAGATGAAACTGTCCGCCGCCTGCAGCACAAAGCCGGTGAAATAATGCTGCCGTTCGATTGGATAGGCCAGTTGATCGCTCACCAGAGCCATAGCGCGCCGTGTCGCAGAGCGATTGCCCGTGATCACCCAGTCATAATCTTCCAGCTGCAATATGTCGAAAGCCGGACGGGCCCAGCCGAGCGGCAAATTCGCCCGCCGCGCTTCCGGGGCCTGATCATCCAGAATCGTTGGCAAATAAGCCAGAAGAAGAGTCTCCACCGGCGTTGACCCGGCTTCATTCTTCACCGCATCCAGCAGATCGGCGGTCGATTGTGCCAATAGCGCACCGGCCTGATCGAGCATCGCATTTTGCGCCGCCGTCTTCGGGCCATCAATGCTGGCGATGCTGACAGAATTGGTACCAAAGGCCGCATCGGCCGCCGCATCATAGAGGCAAATCCGTTTGTCCGGCATGATCCACCACCAGGGTTCGCCGACCTGAAAGCGGATCGCTGCCCCCGCGTCGCGGGCAATTGCAGTAAAAGCCCGTGCCACAGCCTGGAGATAGTGCATCGCCTGATCATTGGCGGGCGAGAGCAAGGTTGAAGGCGGCTCCCAGCCGGTCAGTGCGGGATCGCCATTTTCCGCCCGCTGTTTCCAGTCGTTCCAGCAATGCGCGTCGAACAGTTCATAGGAGAGCGACAGGATCACCGAAAAACCCATGGCTTCAGCGCGGGATATCAGGTCGCGGTGCCAGATCGCCGTCGGCTGGTTGATCGCTGAAAATTCCTCACCCGCCTGGGGTGCCGAGAGGCTGACATAAAGGCCATCGCCAACTGTCTCGAGCCGGAAATAATGACTCATCCCCAGATAATGGTTGATCGCTCCCCGATAGCCGAGCGCGCGCGTCATCCGCAGCAGGCGTTCGGGAGTCTGGTTGTAACTGTCATCGTAGGCAGTGGCCATCGACAGGCCATGTTCCGGCACCATCACATCGCCAATTTCCAATATCGCGCCGCCGCCATCTGCCGCAATATCGCTTAATTCTACCCAACCGATTTGGGGGGACGCATAGCGTGTCCCCAGTCCATCATAGCCCGGCGGGACAATCGAAATGAACAGGCGATCGATATTTTCCGGATCGACCGGGTCGGCCTCTCCGGGTATCAGGAAGCCGCCGTCGAGCTTCGAAAATTCGATGTTGATCTGCGCATCGGTCGGCGTGCCGGTGGCATAGTTCCACAGCCGGACATACCACGCCTTGGGATTGCCTGCCGCGTCCCGCCCCTCGATCGTCAAGGTCGGGCCGTTAATCGCATCGAGCGGCATGATCCCGGAAGATGTCCAGCGAAACCGCCAGTGCAATCGCGCATAATCATGCATCGTTTCGTAGGCGAGCAATGGATGATCAAGCCTGTCTTCGGTCTCCCAGATCAGCCCGGCAAGATCGTCACTATTGTAGAAGACCGCATCCACCCGCAGCGCATCGGCGGCCGTCGTCACGACCGACGCCATCATCGGGCGCGGGAAGTTGATCGTCCAGAAGCGCGGGTCGAAGCGCTGGATGAAGGAGCTGCGCTGCGACGTGCGTTTCTTGGTCAGCCAATAGCCCATCTCAATCTGCTCCATAAGCCAGGGCGTTTCGCAAGGCGCGCGCGACCTGACGGCTCGACCGACGGATCTGGTCAGGTGCACTGCTCTGGCCATTGTCCGAAATGTTGATCGTCAGACGAATATCGGGCGTCCCGCCGCCAGCGCCATTGGGTTCGATTCGGCCCGCCGCCGTTGGCACGAATATCTCGGGCCCGCGTTCACCCACCCGATAGGCGCGGCCACCGCTGACCGGGCCACCGGTCGCCCGTCCCGGTGCGCCGAGAAACGCCCCGAGCAAGGATGTCCCGAGATTGAGCAGGCCACCACTGGAGCCGCCCGATCCGCTGCCAAATAAGCCGCCAATCCCGCTGTTAATCGCCGCATTGGCAATATCGGCCATCACCGAGAGAGCCGTGCGTTTCAGATCCTCAAAATCCAGCGCGCCGCGCCGGATCGCTCGGCTCAATGTATTTTCGAGAGCGGAACCGGCGCGCTCCAGTCCCGAAGCAAATGGTCCGTCGAGCTGGCCCTTCATATCGGCCAAGTCTTTCGCAAATCCGGCGGTGTCAGCGCGGACGCTGACCACCAGCCGTTCGATTTCTTCACCGAGTGGGTTTGGCATCAGGAAATGTCTCTTTCAATTTTGCAAGTTGATCGGCGCCAGGCGGCGCATGGCCAAATTGGCCGGAACCATTGTCGGCACAAGCCGCAAATATCGCCGCCAGTTCGGTTGGCGTGGCATTCCAGAATTGATCGGGTGTCCAGCCGCATATTCCAGAGACCATGCCCGCCAGTCTGAAAGCCGAGACCGCGAAGATTGTGTTCGCCTCCGATGACCTGGCCCATGTCACGCATCACCGCCCGACAATATCTGCCTGAGCAAGATCTTCAGCGCCGGCGTCACGCCAGCAAGGCCGAGCGTCATCATCCCCTCGCCCAATTGATCACGGGTCAAATGGTCCGGTCGATCGCAGACGACATGCCAGAATAGAGTGACAATTTCCGAGAGCAGAAGCCGCCCGCCAGCGGCCCGCTCGACCAAGTCGAACAGCGACCCGAGCTCCTCTTCCGCCGCGACCAGGGCAGCAAAACTCGGCCGGAGGATCAGACGCATGCCCGCGATGACGATTTCGGCCTCGCCGCGCATCGCATTGGCCGGCCGCTCAGACACTGGCGACCGCGCCGGAGCTTTCGAGGCTCAATATATAGCTGCGTTCACCATTATAATCGCCGCTATAATCCAGCCGCGTGACCAGAAACGCGCCCTGCATCCGCTCGCCGCCTTCGAAACTCAGTTCATAGGAATCAATGACGCCGCCCAGCGCATGATTCTTGATCCGCAGCTCGGCATCCGAGCCGGTGAACACCCCCGCGCCGGAGACCGATACCGAGCGCACGCCCGCGCCCGACAGCAATTGCCGCCAGCCGCCGCTATCCTTGCTGGTAATCGCCACCGGCTCGCCGTTGATCGACATTTGCGTCGTCCGCAGACCGGCGATTGTCGAATAGGTGATCGGGCTGGCACCATCGCCGATTTTGAGGAGAAAGGCGCTGCCTTTTTCTGCTGCCATATCTTGGTTCCTTCCTGTGATTTGATCTGTGCCCCGTCAGGGCTGGGGCATTATTCTTTCAGCACGCGCGCGCGATATTCGATCAGGCCGCTCCTCGGGCTGACCGCGCTGCGCAGGATGCGGGTGCGGCGAAAATCAAAAGTGACGATTTGCCAGCCTGCCGGATCAGACAATCCGGCGGCCAGAGCCTCTTCCATGAGACCCATGACCTGATGCAGCTGCGCCGCATTTTGACCGTCATCATGAACGGTCAATGCGAGGCTGAGCTCGCGCCCCATTCCACCTTTGTGGCTCCAGTCCAGCGCGGCTCCAGTGGCCAGCGCGATATAGGGAAATCGTGCGCGCGGAGGCGGACCATCATAGATCCCGCTGACCGCGTCGGTGAGCGGAGGATAGCCTGCCAGAGCCGCCACCAACGCCTGTTGCACCGCCTCCAGCGCGCTGCTCATCGGACCGCTCGCATCAGAAATGCGATGTCGCGAAGGCTGCTATCGCCGATCAGCATATCTGCGAGATCGGGTGCCGCCACGACAATCCCGTCCCGATTTTCCGATATCGTCACATGATCTGGCAGTTCCGCAGCCAACGCCGTTTTTGCGTCGGTTTGGATTTTCACGGCCCGCCGCTGGGCCAGCGCTTCACCGTGTTTTTGCAAATTTTCCATCAGCGCATTTCCTTGGCCAATATGATCGTTTTGGGGATCAGGCGCAGGTCAATGGAAACGCTTTGAATCTCCATCGTCCGGCCTTTCCAGATGAGTTGATCGCCCGGCAATATTTGATTGGTCTCCCGGAGCGTGAACCGCCAGCGCGGCATCGCGGAGCGACTTTCGCCCTGGCTTTCCGGGCCCGTACCCATGGCCTCCCCCGCCGCCCAAAATTCACCGACCTGCTCAACTTCTTCGCCAGCAGACCCGAGCGCATCACGCACGCTGGCAATCCGCTCGACATATATCCGGTCGCGGAGCCTGCCTGAAAATTCCTCGGCCATCAGTTCAGCCTCATCCGGCGATGGGGTCGCCACAGCGCGGTGACCGCGCTCGGTGGACCGCCAGCATCGACGCCATCGCGATTGGCATAGAGAAAACCGGCAAGCCGGATGATGCCCTGCTGCAGACTCGCCGGAACATCCTCCCACTCGAGCGCCAGTCCCGCCTGATAGCTGACCCGCAGACGCACGACCGCGCCGCTGTCCACGCGCACCCAGCCGCGGCCATTACTGTCAATATCGAGATCATAACCACCTGCCGGAATGGCGCTGGTCGCCCCATCCGAGGCGAGCTGCTCGACCAGATTGATCGATCGCACCGGCACCCGCTTGAGCTTTTGCCATTGCACTTGGCCAGGCAGCATATCGACGACGGAGCGGATCATCAGCATCTGGCCGATAAAATTCTCGCATAAATTGGCCGCGCTGCGCAGCAAAGCCGCAATCGCCTGATCGTCCAGCGCGTGATCGATACGGATAAAATCTTTGACCTCGGCGATCCATTCCGGCGGAATGTCGGGCAGGTCTTCTATCGGGAAGCTCACAGGCGGGCATCCTTTCAAAAATGGAAATGGGAGTGGCCCGTGCCGCCTGGGGAGCGGAGCGGCACGGGCGCTGCTGCGCCAGAGCGCAACAAGCTCATCGTCACGCTAAATCTCTTTCAGCATGACGTCTGTCAGATTGGTTCAGGACGCGCTAAACTGCATCAGCTTGATCGCCTCGGAATTCATCAACTGACCGCCGACCCGCTTGGTCGCGTAGAAATGGACAAACGGCTTGTTGGTGAACGGATCGCGCAAAATGCGGGTCGCGCTGCGTTCGGCGATCAGATAGCCGGCGCGGAAATTGCCAAAGGCAATCGACAGGCTGTCCGCCGCAATATCGGGCATGTCTTCCGCCTCGACCACCGGATAGCCAAGCAGGGTCGCAGGCTGTCCCTGGGCCAGCGACGGCTGCCACAGAAAGGCACCGTCCGCCGTCTTGAACTTGCGGATCCGGGCAAGGGTCGCGCTGTTCATCACGAAAGATGCGCCCTGCCGGTAAGCGGGGCGGAGCGTGTGGACAAGATCGACCAGCGCGTCTTCGCTCGCAAAGCCACCGCTCGCGCCAGACGCCACATATTGCAGCGCCCCGAAGGCACGGACATCATCATTCTCGTCGGTCACCGCCGCATTGAGAAAACCGCGCGGCTGGTTGACGCCGGAGCCGCTGACGAAGGCGGCGCCCTCGGCCTGGGCAAATTCGCGGGCGATTTCATCGGCGAGCCAGGCTTCGACGTCGAAGGCCGCGTCATCGAGCATCATCTGCGACGCGGCCGGATTGGCATAAAGCTCTCCGGTCGGCGGGGCAATCTCGTTGAAATCCGGCGTATCGGTTTCCGGGCGTCCGGCGGTCTCGCTGACCCAGCCGGAGGGCGTGCCACCGGTGGTGACCAGCTTGCGATATCCAGCGCTGCCCGTCTGCACGACCGTCGCAATCGCGCGGATCGGGGAGATATCCCTGAGCGTCGCCCCGATCAGCCCGTCAATTTCCTGCGGCACCGCAAAACCGCCTTCGGGACCGGAGGCGCTGGAGAAGCTCTTCAGCTCAATGCCGGAGTGATCGCCGCGCCTAAGATATCTGGCGACAAAATCCTGCGTTACGGTCGACGACAACATCCCTTTCGCGCCATCGAGAGCCGGGCGAGCCGACGCCTTCGAAATATCGGTCATCTGCGTTTTCAGGCCATCGACATCGGTGCGCAGCAATTTGATTTCATCGCTTTGATGGGCAACATCCTCGGCCATCAGCACCGCATCAAAAGACTCTTCGAGCGGGTCGGCTTTGGTTTCAAATGTGGGGGAGCTAGTCATATCTTTCCTTTCTTGGGGGCAATAAAAAAGCCGCCCGGTGAGGGGCGGCTTGGTTGTTTTCAAATTGTCTTCTTTTATTCGGACAAGGCGTCCGTCGCCTTATGCAAATAGGGCATCGCTGGTTCCAGAACATAGCCTGGCGTTCTTTCGACGATCTCGCGAAGCCAAGCGCCATGACCGCTGCCATAGACCAATATGACCCGGTCGCCGGGCTCAGTCACCTGCACCAGCTTGTTGAAAATCTTGGCGTTGCGCATGAACCAATAAGCCGCGAGTTCCGCGCCGGTTTGCTTTTCACCCTCACCAATGGTCATGATATCCCAGTAGAAAACATCAGGAAACTCGCCGCTATTCCAAAATTTCAACAGCTCGGGAACCGATTGGCTCTTTTGCTGCTCTTCAAACGCCGCAATCAGCGAACCATAGTCCGACATTTTTTCCAGACGCTCGGCATCGCCCGTTTCCTTTGCCTGCTGATGGACGCGGTCATAAGGAAAATAATCGGGCTCGCCCTCAGATGGCTGCTCATCGATCGCATAGACTCTGTCGATATCGGCAACATGGGCAACCCGATATCCGATTTGCACCGTTTCGTTGCGTTCCGTGGTCAGGTCTTCCGGTTTGAAGCCGCTAAAGCCGACATCCGCATAAGGTGGCTTGGCAGAGGCTTCGACCGCGACAACAGTGGGCTTAAACGTCTTCAATGTTTCCGCCAGAGCCGCAAGCTCCTTTTGCCGCTGGGGCGTCAGCACATCGTCAACCTTGGCATTGTTCAGATCAGCACCCGGATTGGCAAAATGATAGACACCCAGCACCATGACCCGAACGGGTTCACGAGCTTCCTCGACCTTGTCTTCCGCAAGAGCTGGTTGAGTCGCAACGCAAAGCGCGAGCAGGAAGGCGGCAAGGCTTTTCATATATATCTCCAAAGTGTGTTATTACACTAATACCCTTGGCTAGGATGGTATCAAGATAAATCGGCCTGACCTTCCACCCGGTGAACGCGCGCCAATTGCTGCATCGGAAATGTTACCAGCGACACTTCTGCGACCTCGAGATCTAAAAGCTGGCGCGGCTTCTGGCCCGAGGAGCGATTCACCCGATAGCCAAAGCTCAATCCCTTCATCGCGCCGCTCGCCAAACCCACAGCCGCATCGCGTCCCGCCCTGGTTAAGGTCGAGAGACTGCCAATCACCCGCAGACCGCGTCGATCCTCGCGCACATAGTCGACTTGGCCAATCCGCTGCATAGGATCATGTTGCCAGAGCAGCGGCAGGGATTTTCCCTCAACCAAACCCCCGAATGCGCCGGGGCGAATGATATCACCGCCCTTGTCGATCCGGTTGAAGATCGCGGCATAGCCGGCGAAGCGCAGCGTGTTTTTGCGTTCCGTTCGTGCTGAGCTTGTCGAAGCACCTGTTGCCGCGAGACACCCTTCGACAGGCTCAGGGCGAATGGATCTACTCACCATATTCACGACACCAGATGCCCGAGCCCCAGCCGCATCGCAATCCCGACCAGCAACAAGGCGAGCAGCCCGCGGATAATCCAGCGGATCGCCGCTTTCCAGGCGCTCGCCTTGGCATCGCGCCAGGCGCGGAGCAATTCGCGCAGCTCGTCAATATCATCCTGCGCGGTCGGATCGGCCAGCCCGAGCCGGCCAAGCACCCGCGCCGCGCCGCTGTCCGTCGCCTCCTCGACAATCGCGCGGAGGGTGACCAGATCAGCACCATCGCCCTCCGCCTGCGCCATCAGGCGGGCGAGCATTTCATCGTTGTTCATTCAATGGATTCCTTTTCTCAAACTTCAGGCGCCGGGCGGGCGCATCCGCACCCTTGGCTATCGCGCCACAAGGCGCGGCGGACGCCATTGGTTTTTTGGCGCGCCGGGCGAAAGCCCGCCCCGTCGGAGGCGTTCGCGCAGCGAACTGCCGCGAGACAAAATTACACCCCCAACATCACCCGCTTCTCATCCGGCGACAGAAAATCCGCCTCGCACACTTGCTTCCACAGCCGTTCGCGATCCTCCGACAGCGCCGGGATCTGATCGCGGTCGACCGCCAATGTCCCATCCGGCCACCAGCTGACCAATGCGCCCGACAGGCCAGCCAATATCTTGCCCGCCAGTGGCAATATCGTCAGCCGCCACAAAGCCCGGTTGGCCTCGCGATAATTGGCATAGCTATTGTCTCCGGGCAGCCCGAGCAGCATCGGCGGCACGCCAAAGGCCAGCGCGATTTCGCGCGCTGCCGCCTCTTTCAGCGCAACAAAATCCATGTCCGCCGGGGTCATGCTCATCGACTGCCATTTCAGCCCGCCTTCGAGCAGCATCGGCCGTCCGGCATTGCCCGAACCGGCAAAGCTTGCTTCCATCTCGGCTTTCAGTCGGTCGAACTGATCCGCCGACAGAGCCGACCCATCCGGCCCCGGATCATAGACCAGAGCGCCAGACGGTCGTGCCGCATTGTCGAGAATCGCCTTATTCCATTGCGACGCCGCATTATGCACCGCGACCGGCCTGGCCGCGGCACCCAGACAGCCAAGGCCATAATGGTCATCGGTCGGATGGAAGGCCTTGATATGAATGATCGCAGGCCGGCCCATCTTATCCTGCGCCGCAAAGCGGGTCTGATGCTCGCCGGCCCGATAGGCATAAGCCACAGGCCAGCCCCTGGCATCGGGTTCAATCGTGATCCGGTCCGGCCGCAAGGCGAATAATTCGCTCGGTCGGTCATCGCCACCGCAAATCACCTGCACATAGGCATTGCCGTGGAGCAGGAGATGCGCCGCAATGGTTTCCAGCAAAGGCTGGCCTGCGCTCGCCGCATTGGCCAAGCCCTCGACTTCATCCGACGAAGCGGCCAGCGGCGCACCGCCGACCCCTTCGGCGACAATCCGCACCGCGCGCTGGGCAATGGCATTCTCGACATAGGCGGCGCGCACCTGACCGGCATAAGAAAATGGCGCGTCCCCCGAAAGCGTCGCGCCACCATAAGTGCCGATATAGGACCGTCCCAACGGCGGCCGTGATGATCCAGCCCCGCCCTTGAAGGCAAGGGAGAGATTTTCCCAAAATGTCATATGTCTTCCTTTCGATCCGCCCCGCTTGCGGGGAGGTGGCACGCCAGAGGGGATGCTGGCCTCGACGCAAAAGGTCCGCAAAGCGGCAGATTTGCGTCTGGCATCCCGGCCCCTCCGACCCGCTGCGCGGGCCACCTCCCCACCCGTGGGGAGGATATTTACCTCACTCTTGGCTCTCGGCTGCGCCTCAGCATCAACTCCGTCAACGCCCAGACCAGGGCATCGGCCCGATCCGGCGAGCGGCCTGGTCCTTCATAGGCTCCACCGATCAGCAGTCCGCACAGTTCATCTTCCAGTCGCGGAAATGCGCCGACATGATGGACCCGGCCATTTTCGTAGAGCGCCGCGATCGGCTCCGCCCGTGCGACTTTGCCGCGGGACGCGTGAACCAGCTTGACCGGCAGCGAGATGTTCGCCGCCTGCAGCA
Organism: Sphingomonadales bacterium EhC05; assembly: GCA_001650955.1. Classification (GTDB taxonomy): domain Bacteria; phylum Pseudomonadota; class Alphaproteobacteria; order Sphingomonadales; family Sphingomonadaceae; genus Parasphingorhabdus. The sequence continues at coordinate 81,667 of LXYP01000014.1, read as the reverse complement.
CCGACTGGACCATCGCCCCGCCCTGATTGGCTTCGGCAATGACGCGGTCGGCCTGCCAACGTTCGGCTGCGTCGGACACCGCCCGCGCCCATTGTTCCGGGCTGGCTTTTTCGGCGCTGCGATCAGCCAGTACATAGGCTTTGCCATCTCCGCCCAGCGCCGCGACAATGATCCCGCAGGCGTCTCCGTGCGCCGAGGCGGGCGGGTCGACGCCGATAACGATTCTTTGCATCGGGCGAGAATTTGGCCCGGCCGACAAATGTCCTTCGACAGGCTCAGGACGAACGGTATCTTGAACATCCACCGGCGAGACACCCGTTTGCACTGAGCCTCTCGAAGCGCCACTTTGGGATTGCAACATCCCGATCCGACACCGCTCGATCATATCCCGCGTCCGTAGCGCTCCTTCCAATTGCTCGATCAGTTCGCCATCTAGCTCCTGCCGTCCCAGGCGCGTGCCATAATAATCGACGAACATCGCGACAAGAAACGCACTGGGCAGGTTCATATGATTGTCATAGGTCCGGCCCCGGGTGATGATCGCACCATTTTCCTTGACCAATTTGCGCACCAATGCGACCGGGCGCGGCGTGGTTGTGGCGGTGATCTGCGGTCGGAAACCGAGCCGCAGGCCCATTTTCAGATTGTCCCATGTCGCTTCGGCCTGACCGGCCTTATTCGCCCATTTGGCAATTTCATCGCACCACGCGTGGCTATGCTGTGGCCCGCGCAATCCCTCTGCCTCGGCGGCCGAATAGAGGCGCGCCTCGGCCCCGTTGCGCCAGCGCAGCCGCTTCAGCGATGGTTCCCACAAAGGACGCGCATGTTCCGGAGTGATCGCCAGCAATCCGCTCTCGCCCTCGACCATCACTGACCGCGCTTCGGCAAAATTGGCCGCAACCAAAGCGAAGCGCGCCGAACCATCCGCTTCGACAATCTGACGGACCCATTCCGCCCCGGCCCGCGTCTTGCCAAAACCGCGCCCGGCCATGAGCATCCACAATGACCAGTCCTGCTGCGGCGCGATTTGCTCTGGCCGCGCCCAGAACGGCCAGCGATAGAGCAATTCATTCTGTTCAACCGCGCTCAGATGATCGAGAAAGTCATTCCGCTGGACCGATGCGACGCGCAGGAAGCTCTCGGCTTGCGACTGCTTATGCATCAGGCTGTGACGCCGCCCCACCGCTCCCCATATCTGCCGGACTCGTCCAATTGGTCAGCCGGTCCTGGTCCAGCATCCGGCGGCGCATCGCTTCGAGTTTCTCGTCGAGCCGCGCGCGGACATCGCCAAGCTCGATCTGCCGCTCGGCCTGAATCGCCCGCGTCCTTGCGACCATCTCCTTATGGGCATGCAACAAGCGAAACGCCATCGCATCATCATATTCACGAACCGTGGCAATATGGCAGCCATGATAGAAGATCTTGCGTTCCGAGCCATTGCGGGCGCGGTCCAGCATCTCCAACTCGAGCAGCTCATAGCCAGCGGCCAGCGCCTTCAGCCATTCCGCCCGAAATTGCGGATCGCTGTTGCGCCAATGATAGACCGTCGACACGGCGACATCCGCCAGCGTCGCCGATGCTTGCACATGGGTCGATATTGCGAGCTGTTTCAAAAATTCCAATTTGCGTTTGTCATCATAAATATCCTGCACGTCCGATTTCGCCATAATATACTCCGTCCCGGGTCAGCTTGCCGCTGCCAGACATAAAAAGGGCCGCAGGTCCGAAGTCCCCGATCCAATCGCGGGCGCTTCAGAGCCGTCGGCCCGAATCACATTTTCTCGACGTTCCTGATATGTACCTAAATAGCGTGACGATGTCAAGAATTTTTACCTATTTGGTTAATATTGAATCGCGAACAGAACGGTCAGCCAGCGCCTGTTTTTGCAAAAATATCAGGAATCAGAGGCGTATATCGCCATCCACAGCTTGAATCAGTTTCTCATCTGATTTTTGAAATCGCTCGTCGTCAGAACTTTTTCGGTAATATATTCCGCTGCCATATCCGACAATTGCCGGCCGAGATGCCAGTCGAGTATCTGCATGCCGGGAATGATCGGCGGATTGACCAATATGTCCTGCGGGCCGAGCATCTCCTTGGAGGCCATCCGGCTCGCGACGACCATCGATCGCGACATGATTTCGACAATCGACGGGAAATCAATCTCCCGCTTCCGGCGCAGCAGCACATCTCGCAACAGTCTCCCGCGTCCGCGAATCTGGTCATATGTCGCCTCGGTCCGCCAAATTTCATTGGGATCCCCCAGCGACACAACAATATTCGGCCCGGTTTTCAGATCGTGCATGACTTTGACCGGGACATTGTCGAGCACGCCGCCATCGACCAATATATTGCCTTCCCCGTCGATGAATGGCGGCAATATGGTAGGCAGCGAACCGGACGCCCGGACCGCTTCCCACAGCGGACCGCTGCGATGGACATGCAGGCCGTTGGTCGACAGGTTGGTCGAGACGCCGAAAAAATTGATCGGCTGATCGGCGATATCCTTGGTCTTGTAGCGGGTGCGCAGCTCGTGATCGAAAACCGTCGGATCGAGCAAGGAGAAGAAGGGCAAGGTCAGCCGCTTCATCGCCTTGGCATCGATGAACATCGCTTCCATCTGGTCGAGCGTCTGCTCGACGGTCAGGCCGCGCGCAATCGCGCCGCCCATTGCCGCGCCGGCACTTGCGCCGCCGATGAAGTCGATCGGAATATCAGCTTGCTGCAATGCCTGAATAACGCCGAGATGCGCGCAACCCAGAGCTCCGCCGCCCGCGAGGACAACGCCGACCGCGCGGCCGGTCAGGAATCGCGCGACCTTGGTGAAATCGCTGTCGTCGTCCAGCGCGACATGATGGTGGAGTTTCGGCGCGCGCGGATCAATCCATGAGGCGCTTTTGCTGATCGTCTTGTCCGCCTTGCTGCGGAGTAGCAGCACGGTTCGCTGGGGTGTATCAATCCAGCCCATCGCCGCCCGTTCCATCGCATTGGGCTCGGGATTGCCGCGTCCGGCGCGCGCAACCATGACCAGCGCATCGGCGTTGCGGCAGATCATCTCGCCCCATTCGTCGGTGCCGCTGCCATCGATCAACACATAGGCATTTTTCGATTCCTGTTCGGCCAGCCATATTTGATATTCGGCGCTATCACCGGCATCGCTGGTCGCCCGATCCAGCGCGATCACCGGCGTTTCGGGTCGCACGACAGCTTCAAAGGCCAGCGCCAGCCGGTTCAGGAATCCATCTGGCAACTGGCTGTCGCCAGCGGGCAAAAGGGCGATCACGCGCGGCATTTTGCTCGACATCGCGGACGTGCGTGCCGTGGCGACGGCCAATCGCTTCGACACCAGTTTCAGCATCGCCTGAGTCAGTTCGGGATGATCCTTGGCGATCGCGTCAAAGGCATGGCGCGACACTTCCAACACGTACGAATCGCGAGTCGCGACAACATCGGCCGTGCGCTTGCCGTCGGCAAAAAACGCCAATTCTCCAACCGCTTCGCCGGCCTCGATATGCGCGACCGTGCGGGTCTTGTTGACCACCACCCGGAAGCGACCGGATTCGACGAAATAGAGTGCATCGGCATCGTCGCCCTGATGCACCAGAGCAGAGCCGCCGGTGACGCTTTTCAAAGTCGAAACCGCCTCCAACGCTTCCAATGCCGCATCTGCTATGCCCGCAAATAGAGCATGGCGGGAAAGGTCTGGCCTTCTCGGCGCTGATGTCTCTTCTGTCACGAACAACCCCCTATTCCGTGCGCGCCCGATATGCGCTTATCCCGCTCTCTGACCTCAGAATCAAGTCATCACCCAGATCATCCGAAATGGCACATCAATCCGCGACTGGGCGCCACTTCATTGGCGAGCATTTCAAGATAGGCGGTTTGCAACGCCTCGGTGCCGGTCAAATTCTCAATCGTGAGATAGGCGCTGGCACTTTTGACAAACTCGGCAAATTGCGCATCGACCCGCGCCCGAAATTCTATCGGGCCAATGTCTTTCATCAATGATTCGGCGGCCGTCGGCGCAAAGAACAGCACCGGCTCCGGCCCTTCGAGATCGCCACCGCCGGTCCGGTCAGAGATATGGGTTACACCCACCAGCGAACTGAACTTCAGGTTGTTGCCATAATGACTGTGAACCGACGCAAGCAATTTGCTGTTTCCGGCGAAGTCGACAGAAACCGTCGCTTGATCCGAATCCGCTTCCGCCAGCTTGTCATAGGTCAACACCTGATCATATAGTCCGGTCTTGGTAACAAATGCGGCATTGCCGGCAGAGGTCAGACCAATGCGCTTGATCTCGGGACTCAGGTTTTTCGCGACCATCGCCAATCCCAGCGACGTCTTCGACGAGGCGCTCGTCATCAGCAGGGCTTCGGCGCCATGCCAATTGGATGCCCGCATGAAATCCTCGATCAGGAAGCTGGTCGTGAACAGAGGCTGGAAGATCGCGCGCTCTGCGTCATGGACAGTCTCGTCCTTGCCCAGCCGGTGATATTGATTATAGATGATTGCCAGACCCTGACGATGTTCCGCACTATCAACAAAGCCCGCTTCGGTCACATTTCCGGGCGCGACCACCAGATGGCTGGCCATTGGCAAATAGCCGTAGATCCGCTCACCAACCGCAATATCCGCATGGTTTGATTCCGCAACCGTAGCGAAGCCCCATACTGGAACAATGCCCCAGTCCGCATCGCCCGTGGGGAAGAAGTTCCAGTAGCCGAAGCCATCACCAACGGCCGCGTAGGTGATATTGTTCGCGGTCAAAGCATATTTGTCGACAGCAAGCATTATCTGACCATCAGCCAAATTCGGTGCATCGGTTTCATGCCATTCAGATTGCGACAGTTCGGTCTTCTTGATCCAAAGGCTTTTCATTCTGGTGACTCCATCTTGTTGGTCAAACGATTGGGAGTCAGCATAGACGTTCCGAGTTGATTGGCAAAAGCATTTGCCAAAAACCGTCTGCCTGCTAATCGTTCGAGCATGGGGAATTCATTCTGCGCCGGCTGGCGTAATCGGGGAGAAGTTTTGTGAGTGTAGCACCAACGTTGATCGACCGCGTCACGGCGGTTTCAGACCTGATCTGGTTGGGGACATGGAATGGTGAACCTCTGATCCCGATTTTGGGTCAACCGCTGCCACCGATGGTGATCATCCTTCTGGGGGCTGGCCTCTACCTCATGATCGGATTGAAAGGATATCCGCTCCGACAGTTATTTCCCGCATTGGGCGGTCTTTTCAAAAAGTCCAAGAACAAAGGTGCAGGCGAAATTTCGCCATTTGCCGCGCTATCAACTGCGCTTTCCGGGCAGGTTGGGACCGGCAATCTCGCAGGTGTAGCAACTGCAATTACCTTGGGTGGCCCAGGCGCAATATTCTGGATGTGGGTGACCGCACTTTTCGGAATGGCGCTTGCCTTTGCCGAAGGTTCGCTGGCTATTCGTTTCCGCTCGCAGGCTGCCGACGGCACATATCGAGGCGGTCCGATGACCTATATCACTTATGGCCTCGGTCCGAAATGGACCTGGCTGGCCGTACTCTTCTGTCTCGGCGCGCTCTTTTCCGCTTTGGTCACCGGCAATGGCATTCAGGCCAACAGCCTGGGCGACAGCGCCAATGAACTATTCGGTGTTGAAGAATGGATCGGCGGAGCGGTTGCGGCCATTGCCGTTTTTGCGGTGATTATCGGTGGCATTAAATCAATCGGCAAGGTCGCAGAAACCATCGTGCCCTGGATGGCCGGAGCTTATTTGATCATGGCGTTTGCCGCCTTGATGATAAATCTCCCCTATCTGCCGGAAACCTTTTACCGCATTTTTGCAGGCGCGTTCGGCTATGATGCCGCAGCGGGCGGTTTTCTCGGGGCGATGATCATGATCGCGATCCGGGCTGGCGTTGCGCGTGGTCTATTCTCGAACGAGGCTGGACAAGGGTCCACTCCGATCGCTCATGCTGTCGCGCAAACCAACGATCCAGCGGCGCAAGGCCGCTTCGCGATGATGGGCACATTTATCGACACCATCGTTATCTGTACCATGACCGCACTGGTCATGTTGACCGTCGCTGGTGATTTTACCGTGACCGATGCCAACGGTGTCAAACAGGCAGTGGAACATGCATGGCAATCCGATCTCAATGGCTTTGCCATGACGTCTGGCGCCTATGCCGCCGCATTCCCGTTTCTGGTATTCGGCATTCCGATTGGCACGTTGATCGTGTCAATCGCGCTCATATTGTTCGTATTCACGACCTTGTTAACATGGAGCTATTACGGCGAACGCGCGATCACATATCTCTACGATCTGGTCCCGGGATCAAATCTCAAGGGCGAACAGCGACTGCATTTCATATGGCGCTGTCTCTGGTGTGTGGTCATTTACGTTGGATCATATCAAAATCTCGAAACGGTTTGGCGCCTGGGTGATATTTCCAACGCCGTTATGACCCTCCCGAATATAGTCGCATTACTGGCCTTGTCTGGCGTTGTCTTCGCTTTGGCCAAGGGCGATCGAGCTGCCGGTACTGATCATGGCCGCGAAACCCCCAAAGAGCTGCTTGAAGAAATCTCCGGCGGGCCGGGTCACTGACCTGATTAATCAATCTCTAGTAGATTCATTATAAGTAATCCGATCCAAGGAAAGACTGACGATGCTCAAACGCCTTTACGAATGGATGCTGGAAAAGGCCGGCCACCCTCAAGCAACCAAATGGCTTTCGGGAATCAGTTTTGCGGAATCGAGCTTCTTTCCGATACCCCCTGACGTCATGCTGGCGCCGATGTGCCTGGCAAAGCCGGAACGGTCCTATTGGTATGCGCTTGTCTGCACGATTTCATCGGTTTTGGGCGCATTGCTAGGCTATGCAATTGGCTATTTCCTGTTTGAAACTGTCGGGATTGCCATTCTCGATTTTTATGGCGCAGCAGAGAAATTTGACGTCTTCGCCCAGAATTTCAATGAACAGGGCTGGATTGTGGTTCTGCTGGCCGGTTTCACGCCCCTGCCGTTCAAGGTCATAACCATTGCTGCCGGCAGTACCGCAATGCCGATATATATATTGATCGGCGCTGCGATTATCGCCCGTTCCGCGCGGTTTTTTCTTGTCGCAATTTTGCTGCGTTACTTCGGCCCACCGATGAAAGAATGGATCGACAAGAATTTCGCCTTGGCCACTACCGTCGGCGGCGTGCTGTTTGTCGGCGGTTTTATCGCGGTTCGTTACTTGCTCTGACGGCGAATAAAAGCTTTCAGCGCAAATGCTTTTTTTAATTGGCTTCGTCGCCATTCATTTTCTAAGGCGTCAGCATGAGCACAAGACAGGTTTCAAATAGCAACGATCCCATCATTGAGGATATCAGCCAACTCATCGAACCGATGCAAGGTGGCGAGAAACCCAAAGAGCAGTGGCGGATCGGCACCGAACATGAGAAGTTCGTCTATTGTACGACCGACCACCATGCCCCGAGCTATGACGAACCCGGTGGCATAAAGGACCTCCTCCTCGCTTTGCAGGAATTTGGCTGGAAGCCAGTTGAGGAGAATGGAAAAGTCATCGCTATGGCCGGCGATGACGGCACTGTCAGCCTGGAACCGGCAGGACAACTGGAATTGTCCGGAGCTCCGCTCGAAAATCTGCACGAAACATGCAATGAGACCGGCCGCCATCTGCAGCAAGTCAAAGCCATAGGTCAAAAGACCGGAAAAGGCTTCTTGGGCCTCGGTATGTGGCCGGACAAAACACGCGCCGAACTTCCGATCATGCCCAAAGGTCGTTACGGGATCATGCTAGACCATATGCCGCGCGTTGGTGAACTTGGTCTCGACATGATGCTGCGCACATGCACAATCCAGGTAAATCTCGATTATTCTAGCGAAGCGGACATGGCCCAGAAGTTTCGCGTCGGCCTGGCATTGCAGCCGCTGGCAACCGCGCTATTTGCCAATTCGCCGTTCACGGAAAACAAACCCAACGGTTATCAGAGTTTTCGCAGCCACATCTGGTCGGATACCGACCCGCATCGCACCGGCATGCTCCCGTTCGTGTTCGAAGACAATTTCGGATATGAGCGCTACGCCCAATATATGCTTGATGTCCCGATGTATTTCGTCTTCCGCGATGGCAAATATATCGACGCAGCGGGCCTTAGTTTTCGCGATTTCCTGAAGGGAGAACTGTCTGTTCTGCCCGGTGAGAAGCCCTCAATATCTGATTGGAACGACCATCTGTCGACGGCCTTTCCGGAAGTACGCCTCAAGAGCTTTCTCGAAATGCGCGGTGCCGATGGCGGGCCGTGGAACCGGATATGCGCATTGCCGGCATTCTGGGTTGGCTTGCTATATGACCAGACTGCACTTGATGCCGCATGGGATCGTGTCAAAGGCTGGACTATGGAAGAACGTGAAGCGCTGCGTAACGCAGTTCCAGAACAGGGTCTCGATGCACCAATTCCCAATGGCGGCAAACTGCTCGACTTGGCCGGCGAGATATTGGAAATCGCTTCATCCGGATTAACTGCCCGGGGCCGGCTCAACACCAGCGGCGACAATGAAAGTGGATTCCTCGATCCGCTGCGTGATGTGGTTGCCAAAGGCAAGTCCCCCGCAGCGCAATTGCTCGACAGATATCATGGGGATTGGAATGGCGATGTCAGCAAGATTTATGACGAGCTGAGTTTCTGATACCAGATCTGGGCCCAAAATGGTCCGAACTCCCAAAATGTTGTATATGCGCAACAGTTGAGACTGAATGACGCCGATCGTTTCAATTGACACTGGTGTAAGCTTGACCAGCGCCATTTTTTCCCTTCAGGCGTAAATTTCACGGAAATCAGGGCTTCCGAGTCATTTCACAGACCATCGCCGGAGAATTTCATCATGCGTCGCATATTACCTTCCGCTATCTCTCATACTGCCGTCGTTGGAGCGTTGCTCGCAGGCAGCATGTCGCAAGCCGTTGCCGCACAGGATGAAACATCTGCCGACAATCCGGACGGACTCGGCGTTATTGTTGTAACGGCCCAACGTCGTGAACAGGATCAACAAGATGTGCCGCTGTCGATCTCGACATTGAGCGACGAAAGGCTTGCCGCCATCGGCGCCGGCGGTCAGGATATCCGAGCTTTGTCCGCTCGCGTACCGAGTCTGGTGGTGGAATCGTCCTTTGGCCGTACCTTCCCGCGCTTCTATATTCGCGGCCTGGGCAACACCGACTTTGATTTCAATGCATCACAGCCAGTCAGTGTCGTTTATGATGATGTCGTTCTCGAAAATCCGATCCTGAAGGGCTTTCCGATTTTTGACCTTGAACGCGTCGAAGTTCTTCGTGGTCCGCAAGGCACCTTGTTCGGTCGCAACACGCCAGCGGGTGTGGTCAAATTTGACTCGGTCAAACCAAAGGATGACCTGAGCGGCTATGGCCGGGTCAGCTACGGACGGTTTAATGCGGTTAACGCAGAAGCGGCGATCAATCTCCCCTTGGGTGATGGCGTATCAGCGCGCGTTTCCGGCCTCTATCAGCGGCAAGACGGCTGGGTCGATAATATCAACCCATCTGCACCGGAAAATAACGCCTTTGAAGGCTATGATGAATTTGCGGCGCGGCTGCAGCTTTTGATCGCTCCAACCGATGACACGGAACTACTGCTCACCGGCCAATATCGCAATCTTGACGGCACCGCCCGCGTGTTTCGCGCCAATGTGTTCACTCGCGGTCAGGAAGGTCTCAACGCCAATTTTCAGCGGGATCAGGTCGCGGTCGACGGGCAGAATGAACAGAAGGTCAAAACCTATAATCTCGCAGGCCGCCTCAGCCATGATTTCGGGCCTGTTTCGCTCATATCCGTGACCAGCTACTGGACCGGCAATGCGACTTCGGTCGGCGATGTCGATGGTGGCTTTGGTGCCAATTTCCTGCCGCCCGCGCTATTTGGCCCGGGCAATATCCCCTTCACCGCTGAAACCCGCGACAGCGTCCCAAAGCTCAGCCAGTTCACGCAGGAATTGCGCTTGGAAAGCAATGATGGCGGCCCGCTCAGCTATCAGGCAGGCATCTTCTATTTTGACGAACGGCTGCGGATCGAGAGCGAAAATTACTCGACGCTCGGCGATCCGTTTAATGCGCCGGGCGGCATCAATATCTTCGTCAGCCAGCGCCAGGACAGCGAAGCTTTCGGTATCTTCGGGTCGTTGACCTATGCGCTCACCGATCAGCTGAGCGTCACCGGCGGCCTGCGCTACAATAATGACGAACGCGATTATTTTGTCGCACGGACACGCGATAGCCAGTTTCCCGGGTTTCTCCAGAATCCGCTGGGCAACGTGTCCCGTTCCGTCTCCGATGACAATATCACCTGGGATGCCAGCATCACCTATGCTGCAACCGACGATATCAATCTCTACGCACGGGTCGCCAAAGGCTACCGCGCGCCAAGTATTCAGGGCCGGATATTATTCCCGCCAGCCACCGCGACACCGCTGGAAGATGGAGTCACTGTGGGTCAATCCGAGACCATTCTGTCCTATGAAGCTGGCGTCAAAACCACCTTCCTTGATGGTCGGGGCCGCTTCAATATCAATGGTTTTCTTTATAATCTCGACAATGCCCAGCTCACTGCTGTGGGCGGCGGGATCAATGCCAACCGCCTGATCAATGCCGATAATGTGCGCGGCTATGGTTTTGAGATGGATGCGGAGCTGAAACCGATACCCGAACTGCTGCTCTCGGTCAGCCTGAGCTATAATAATACCGAAATTCAGGATACCGGCCTGACCACCGCGGCTTGCGGCGCCACCCGGGTCGATACATTCCCCAATGTGTCGCTCTGTACGCCGCTTGATCCGATTGTGGTTGCTGCAGCGCCCTTTTCAGCGGCGATTGTCAGCATAGATGGGAACAGCCTCCCACAGGCTCCGCGCTGGATTGCCAACTGGACAGCACGCTACAGCATTCCTGTCGGCGATGGAGAAATCTACGCATTTACCGACTGGTCCTATCGTTCCAAGATCAACTTCTTCCTCTACGAATCGGTCGAATTTCAAGACCAGCGTCAGCTCGAAGGCGGATTGCGTCTTGGATATAAAACCGACAGTTTCGATGTCGCCGGATTCGTCCGCAACATCACCAATGATCAATCGGCGGTGGGCGCGATCGATTTCAACAATCTCACCGGCTTCGTCAACGAACCACGGATTTGGGGTGTCGAAGCGGGATTTAGATTCTAGTCGAAATCAAAGGTCGACTGGTTTGCATCATGAACTGAAGCGGTGGACCTTGCGTCTGCCGCTTCTGCACCTTCGAGATTGGCAAGGGTCAGGCCCAAGAGCCGCACACCATTTTCAACCGGCATGATCTGCTCCAGCAATTCCCTGCCAATCGCGGCAAATTCATTCTTGTCCGCGACATAATGATCCACCGAATGGGACCGGGTCACCTGGCGGAAGTCGGCATATTTGGCCTTGAGCGTGACGGTCCGGCCCCGCGCTCCGGATTTTTCGATACTGTTCCAGACAATATCGATGATATTTTCAAACGCATCCTGCAGATCACTATCGGTGACAAGATCATCGCCATAGGTCCGCTCGCCGCCCACTGATTTGCGGATTCGATCTGCCCGGACTTCCCGATGATCGACTCCGCGAGACGCGCGAAACAGATAGCCTGCCGACTTGCCGAAATGCTGTCGGAGAAAATCCTCCGACTGGGCACGAAGATCAGCGCCATTATGGATATTCAGCTTCGCCATCCGCTCCGCCGTTTTGGGCCCGACACCAAAGAAGCGCCGCACCGGCAATTGCGCGACGAAATCCGCGCCCTGATGCGGCTTGATCACGCAAATGCCATCCGGCTTGTTCTGGTCAGACGCAATTTTAGCGAGAAATTTATTATAGCTGACTCCAGCGCTTGCGGTCAGGTTGGTCTGCTTCTTGATTTCCGCGCGGATCATTTCGGCAATCCGTGTCGCATTGCCGATACCCATCTTGTCCTGGGTCACGTCGATAAAGGCCTCGTCCAGTGACAGCGGTTCGACCAATTCGCTATGCATCCGAAATATCGCCCGGATCTGCTGCGACACCTCGCGGTAGACATGAAAGCGGTGCTTCACAAAGATCAGGTCAGGGCAGCGCCGTTTGGCAGTGATCGATGGCATCGCCGAGCGCACGCCATATTCCCGAGCCTCATAGGAAGCCGCCGCCACAACACCCCGTTTGGATGATCCACCAACCGCAACCGGTTTGCCTTGCAGCTCCGGATCGTCGCGCTGCTCAACGCTCGCGAAAAAAGCATCCATATCAATATGGATGATCTTCCGCTGGAGCAGATCAGGGGCGGATTCGGTCATATCACTCTGCTAGCCTGGGTTGCTCTGGTTGGGGAGATGGCGCTACATCTGTTCTGCAAATGACTGACGATATTTCTCCAATATTTCTGCGCTGACCTCAATCCGGCGAGTTTCGGGAAAGCTTGCACGCATCCCGCAACTGATAAAATCGAGCGCATCAGGATATGTGTCATAATCCGGCCGACCATTGGCAAAAACCTCCAACCGGCCGTCAAAAATCCGGAATATCGGCGTTGCCGTGCCTTCGGAGACCGGAATATACCATCCGCTTTGGGCGTCAAAATAGAGATGGGATGCAGACAGGCTGCACAGATGCGCATTTGCGCCGACCGCTGATCCTTGAATTGCATAGAGACCATCAGCCTGCCGCCTGACCAATATGTCGGTCCGCGAAGCACCGACCAGTGCGGGCGTGATCCTCGCGAACAGGTCGCTTTGTCCAAATTCGGCAGGGAGCGGCAAGACATCATCGATGAACAGCGCTTCTTCGCCGGGCGCCAGCCACTGGCTTTCACCCAACATGCCAAGCAATTGACCTTTGCGCTCGCCATAGCTGTCCTGAATACACTGGGTTGCATATTCTTCAGCATTGCATCTATTGCGCTGTTTCAACCAGCGAATCTGACTGAACTTTACCGAAGGATTTACCGCTTTGGCCTGTTTATAGAGCGCGGCGATATCGCGATCGGCAAGACGCAGACCATCCCCATATTCACCACATATTTCCTCTTCCACTTTGCTCTGCGCATCAGAGCAGTCAAAGGAAGGGTTGGATGTGATCACCTCCTGATCGGCATTTTTTTCCAGCAATATCGTCATTTCATCCGGCGTGATGTGAACGTCAGTATCGCCGCCCTTGAAGATGATATCCCCGCGAATATCGGCTCCACGCAATTCCAGCAATTGGTCGGGACCGATGATCGTCCGATCTAGAATCGCCCCCTGCAGTTCCACATGAAACAGGCTAAAGCTATGAAGCTGCGCTTCGGTAAAATCTGCGCGATTGGCACTGAGCGGATCGCCGCCCTGATAGACCGGACAACCATCCGACAACGTAATCCCGCAGTCAAAGGTGAAGCCCGACATATTCGCACCATCGATATTCCAGCCCGCCACGCTGCCATCAAACCAACCGCCATCAAAATGACCGCCGCTGAAATCCGCGCCTTGCGCCTCAACATGGGTGAGATTTACATTGCGGAACAATATCGCTGGCATTTGAGCTCCGCGCATATCGGATCCGCTCAGATCCGATTCAATAAAGCCGATGGCTCGTGCCCGCACATCGGAAAAATTGGCGCCGGCCAGCTTACTGTCCTCGAAACAGACATTGGCCAGTGGAATCCCGGAAAAATCCCAGCCGGAAAAATCACCACCCTTCACGATCTTCAGGCCGGCCTCGCGCGTTGCGGTCATGCGCATAAAGTCTGATGCGGTCTTGATCGACGAACCATCAATCTCTCGGTTGGGAACCGCATTTTTCCCGTCCGCCCAAATATCTCCATAGGCGGCGCGGCAGGATGGCGCAGCCAATTCATTCGCTGCCTGAGCTGGTAATAGCGCGCCAAGAAAGCCAGCCAGAGCCAGTAATATCGTGACAATCCGTATCATTCCTACCCCCTGCGTATCAATATAACCTATAGCCACCCCCACCATATGTTGCCATAGCCCGCCGGTGCAAAAGTCAGCCATGCCCTTCCCCATCGGTCGAAAAGAGCTCATCATACTGATGGCGAGCCTGATGTCGCTCAATGCGCTGGCAATTGACATCATGCTACCGGCGCTCGGCTTAATCTCTGATGACTTTCGCCTGCCCGAAACCAATGATCGTCAATGGATCATCACCTCTTATATCTACGGCATGGCAATGGGGTCGATCCTATATGGTTCACTCGCCGACCGCTATGGCCGAAAACCAGTCCTGCTGGTCACCGCTGCTATATATATAATATTTGGCGTTTTATGCGCATTCGCCTGGGACTATGATTTGCTGCTGATTGCCCGATTCATCCAAGGGCTCGCCGCGTCAGCGATGGGCGTGCTGGCCAATAGTATCATTCGGGATCGCTATGAAGGCGATGCCATGGCCCGGACAATGTCGACCATCATGATGGTTTTCATGATCGTTCCAATCATCGCACCCATGCTGGGACAATTTGTATTATTCGCCACAGGAGACTGGCATGCGATTTTTCTGGTCCTCTCGCTCAGCGGCATTGCGCTGTTTCTGTGGGTGATGATTCGGCTTCCCGAGACACTGCATCCCGACGACAAAACACCGATTAATCCAGCCAGCATCGGCGCTGCCTGGTATCAGGTGTTATTCCATCGCAATGCTTTCGGTCATGTGATGGCGAGCGGCCTGATGATGGGGCCATTGTTCGCCTATATTGCCACGGCACAGCAGATTTTCTTCGACATTTTTGATGCCGCAGACATATTCGTCTATATTTTCGCCCTCAATGCAGGGGCCATGTCGGTTGCCAGCTTTGCCAATTCGCGCATTGTCACGCGTTTTGGCGCGCGGAGGGTATCGCAGTCCGCACTGGTCTTCTTCATCGTCGTATCCTGCGTTCATTTCGGGATGGCGATGGCGGGATGGATCAATATCTGGACATTTACCGCCCTCCTCGTTCCATCAATGGCAATGGTGGGTTTTACGGGTGCAAATTTCAGCTCGATTGCCATGCAGCCATTCGGAAAGGTTGCCGGGGTTGCTTCCTCATTTCAGAATTTCGCCCGCACAGGTCTTTCATCCGCGATCGGCGCGGCCATCGGCTTGCAATTTGATGGCACCGTCTTACCCTTGGCGTTGGGTTTCCTAATTTGCGGAATCGGATCCTTGCTGATGATTTTTTGGGCCGAAAATGGTCGTCTATTTCGTCGCGTTCACATTGGCGCAACCCAGATTGACTTAGTAGCAAATCAGTAGATGTTTATCATTTCAGGAGAATAACGTTGATAGTCAAACTTCCTTCTAAGCTCAGTGCACTCGCATTGGCGGCCCTGATTTCAACGACCAGCCCAGCCCTCGCAGCTGAATCAATCAATGGCAATTGGAAGACCGAGGAAGGCGACGCTGTCGTCAAAATAACGAAATGTGGCGCGACGGTCTGCGGTCGTATCCATAAATATCTCGTAACACCGCCCGAAGGTGTCGATCAGAAGGACATTAACAATCCGAACAAGAAACTGCGCAATCGCACGCTTCTGGGGATGGCGATATTGACCGGATTCAAGTCTGATGGGAAAATCTGGCGCGGCAAGGTCTATGATCCCAAGACCGGCAAAACCTATCGGTCGGAAGTGAGTCTGAACTCAGCGAACAGTTTGAAAATGAAGGGCTGCATCGCATTTTTCTGTCAGGGCCAGAACTGGACCCGCGTGAAATAGGGTTAGTATCGATCCACTAACCGGCAACACCGCTATCAATCCCCGACCCTTGGACCATTGCGTCCTTCTATCCACCGGTCCTCGGTGGGCACGTCCACCCAGTGATGCCGTTCGCTTTCCCAGACACTGCGCGACGGCGCCGGCAGGTCGTCCCCTTCAAAAGCCCCGGCCGCAATACCAACGGCCTCAGGGTGAAAAGGCGTCAGCCAGTAAACCGTGGTCCCGCAGTCCGGACAGAAGCGGTTTTCAAAATTCGACCCGCTCGCGCCGGTCCTGACATATGCATTTGATTGTCCTGAAATATTGCAGTCACTCAGCTCGAAATAGGCACCAACTCCAAATGGGGCACCAGTCCGCTGTTGGCAGCCGCGGCAATGGCACATCACAACCGCATAAGGTTCAGCGGTAGTGACGATTTGCAATTGACCGCAATGACAATGGGCAATTCTGGCAGCCATTCGTCTCCCTATTGCATCTCCGCTATCCATCGGCTCAGCAATTCGACACCTTCCGTATGAACCATGGACCGCCCGACTTCCGGCATGGCGATGCCAGGATCAAGACTTTTCAGCCGATAGATCATGATGCTTCTGTCGGGATCGCCGGGTGCGATGGAAAAATCATGATTGCCTGCACCTCTCCCTGCTGCAACCGGACGCTTTTCGATCCCGAAGCGGACCGGGATATTCTCTTCATAGGTCAGAAAAAGGCTTGAGTTGCTGGCTGATCCATTGGCATTGTGACAATGGGCGCAATTGGCATCAAGATAAGCCCTCGCGCGATGATCGAGTGATCCCGTACCGGTGTTTCGCCAAACCGGCATGGGATAGGCAACTTTTGGCGCTTGTCCAATAATGCCATGGGCAGCCAAATTGGCGAGCTGGATACCGTCATCAAGATTGCGTGCTTTAGGACCAATGGGCGTCACGGCATCAGACAGGCTGTGGCATTCCTTGCATTGATTCTTGTTCGGCACGGCATAGCTGATCGTCTGTTTTTCGCCGGACGGATCCGTGAATGTCACCGGGATACGCTTGCCGGCAACTTTCAGCGTGGCGGCGCTCTGATCGTCATTCCAGACATAGGGCAAGGCCAGCCAGCCATCGGTCCGGTGCAGCAAGACGCGGGTTTCAAGCAGACGCGGCCTGCCCTCGATTTCATAGCCGAAACTCTTGATCAGCGCTGAGCCAATAGGGAATTCGAGCAGGCCATCGCCATTGACCTTGGCCTGCTGGCCCTCGGGCACATAGATGAAGCGATATTTGTCGGCATAATCGGTGAACAAAGGCATATTCAGCTGATAGGCCACAACCCGGTCATTGGGTTTCCAGCCGGCGGCATCTTTGAAAAATCCATAGTCCGCAAGATTGCGCGGCAGGCCATCCGACAGGATGACATCATCAGCGACGCCCATGGGTTCGCGCGCACCCAGCGACAGAGCCATGGCCAGCAAAGCGGCCGCAGAGACGATAAGACGCATTATTTGACGGCATCTTCCATCGCTTGGGGCAGGATAATGGGTTTGAGTTGACGCCCGTCAAACGGCTCCGTCGCGCCCTGCGACAGCGCAGGCTTTGCTTCGCTCAGCGACTGGCCAGGTGTTGTCAATCCAAGCGTGAGGATTGCGACATCTTCGCCGATCAATATATTCTCGCCGGTCCCATCTTCGATAATCGGCGGGACCGCACCACCAAAGGCCGCTTTCAATTGCTCGCCACCGGGAAATGCAGGCTTATAGCCCGCGCGACCATGTTTATTTTCAAATATCCGGATATCAATCGGCTTGGGATTATAGTTCGGATCATCCTGCCCCTTGCTATAGGAGACGATGAGAATATTGCCGGTGCCGTTTTCGGCGATGATATTGTCAAAAACCTCAACCTCATAATGTGACATCACCATGATCCCCATGCCCGTCGGCACTTCGGCGACAATATTGCCTTCGGGAGCAAAATTGGGCGTATTATTGTCGACCACGATATTGTCAAAGACCCGCACTTCCCGGCCACCCTGTTTGGGAATATTGGGGAGATCAAATACCAGAATTCCGCCGGTATTATTCACTGCAATATTATTATAGACATCCGCGCCAACGCTATTCTCAATCTCAATCCCGGCGACGTTGAATTTCGCCACCGAGTTGCGGACGATGATATTTTCCGACTGACCGACATAGATGCCGGCATCCGAGGAACCGATGGTTGTCACACTGTCGACCAGTACATTTTTGCTCTCGACCGGATAGATCGCATAAGCTCCATTTTCAGGATGCGGTCCGCGGGTCCATTCGACGCGCAACTGATAATAGACGATATTATCCGCGCCTTTCGACTTGATCCCGTCGCCCTTGCTATCTTCGATCGCAAAATCGCGCAGAACGACATGGTCAGAGGTTACCAGCAAGCCTTCGCCTGCGCCCAATTGCCCGGCAAAATTGAGTACCGTCTGATCCATTCCCGCACCGATGACGGTCACATTGTCCACATCAAGAGATAGCCCGTCGGTCAGATCGAAACGACCAGCACCAAGTGCAACAACGTCGCCCGGCTCAGCCAAGATCAGGGCTTCCTGTATCCGCTCCTGCGCATCAGCGCCCGCATCAATGGTGATAGTTTTGGCCAGTGTCGGTGCGCTCAAACATAATGCGGTTGCCACCAATAATGTGCGGATCATTTCTCTCTCCCTTTTTCAGGGATAATGACCTAAATTCATCGCGATGCCAAGAGCATTGACATTACTGTCAGTAAAAACAGCAGCCAGGGGTCAGTCGTCCGATAAAATCCAGTCCACTGCGGCATTGGAGTGAATTTCCGTACTGTCATATATCGGCAAGATATTTGCCTTGGTGTCGATCACCAGGTCGAGCTCGGTAGATCCCAAAACAATAGCCTCGACATCACCTTTGGCAATATTGGTGATATAGGTTTTCATCGTCCGCTCGGAGTCTCGCTTGACGATGCTGAACATCAGTTCTTCATAGATGATCCGGTCAATTTCCTCGACCCGCTCTTCGTCTGGCGGGCTGAGTGTGATCCCTTTGCCGACCAGACGTTTGCGATAAAAACCTTCGGTCATGACGTTGCGAGAGCCCAGCAGCGTTGCTGATTTAATGCCGTCGGCGACCATTTTATCACCAACGCAATCGGCAATATGAATGATCGGTATGCCCACTTCCGGTTGCACCTGATCGTAAATTTTGTGCATCGCATTGGAGCAGATCAGGACTGCAGTCGCACCCGAATTCTCGAGCCGTTTGGCCGATCTCGTCATCAATCCTGCTGCCGCATCCCAGTCATCATCGGACTGGAGGCGGGCATATTCACTGAAATTCACGCTTTCGATCAGCATGTGCGCGCTAGAAAACCCACCGAGCCGTTTCTGCACAGTGCTGTTGATCCGCTTGTAATAGCTAGCGGTCGATACCCAAGACATGCCCCCGATCAGGCCAAGTTTACGCATTTTACTATAAACCCCTTGGCAGACCACGTGAAATAACGTGGTTAGATTGTGCGTAAAGGCTATGCGTTACGGTCCGAAAACACAAGTGTTCTCAGATCAATTCCGATCATTGAGTCTCGATATGGTCATGGGCGCGGAAATCTTCCTTCGACTCAGCGGAGCTTTGATAAACGAGGAACACTGCCAGCGCCATAACCGCCGTCAGTTTGAGATAAGGTCCTATATCTTTCATCAGATTCCATTTCTCGAGTGGAAGCATCACCCATCGGGTGAAGGGTTCACGTCATGAAATGGAACTAGCTCAAAACTCGCTGAAAGCCTTGTCAAATCCTGTATAATGGCAGCTGCTGTCCCCGTTTGGTACAGCGAAGCGATACTTGCTACAGGGCCTTGACGATCTCCTCGCACATTTTCTTAGCGTCAGAGAGCAGCATCATCGTCTGATCCATATAGAAAACCTCATTGTCGACGCCAGCATATCCGACACCGCCCATGGAGCGCTTGATGAAAAATACTGTTTTGGCCTTTTCAACATCAAATACGGGCATGCCATAAATGGGAGACGTTTTATCGGTCTTCGCCGCCGGGTTGACCACGTCATTCGCACCGATGATGAACGCGACATCGGCTTGGGCAAATTCGCTGTTGATATCTTCCAGCTCAAACACCTCATCATAAGGCACATTCGCTTCAGCCAGCAGCACATTCATATGACCGGGCATGCGGCCTGCGACCGGATGGATGGCATATTTAACGCTGACACCTTCTTCTTTGAGCATGTCGCCCATCTCGCGTAGCGCATGCTGCGCTTGCGCTACGGCCATGCCGTAACCTGGAATGATGATCACGCTTTCTGCCTGTTTCATCATATAGGCGGCATCTTCGGCAGACCCGCGTTTATAGGGCCGGTCGATTCTCTCTGCGCCATCTGAGGGACCGCTTTCAGCGCCAAAGCCGCCTGCGATCACGCTGATGAAGCTGCGGTTCATCGCCTTGCACATGATATAGGACAAGATCGCACCGGACGAGCCAACCAGCGCACCGGTGATGATCATCGCGGTATTACCCAGCGTGAAGCCCATCGCCGCAGCGGCCCAGCCGGAATAGCTGTTAAGCATCGAAACCACGACTGGCATGTCTGCGCCGCCAATTGGAATGATCAGCAGGAAACCGATAGCAAAGCTCAGCCCGACTATGGTCCAGAAAATCGGTCCCGTACCAACAGTAGGCGCGATAGCGAAATAGGCCGTCAGGCCGATAATCGCGACAAGTACGCCAAGATTCAGAACATGTCGTCCCGGCAGCATGATCGGTGCACCGGACATGTTGCCGTTGAGTTTGAGAAAGGCAATGACGGAGCCGGAAAAGGTAATCGCACCAATGGCCACGCCGAGGCCCAGCTCAACACGGCTGACAACCAATATTTCGCCGGCAGCGTCCAATATGCCGAAGGCGCCCGGATTGAGATAAGCTGCGATACCGACCAGCACCGCGGCCATGCCGACAAGGCTATGAAAACCGGCCACAAGTTGAGGCATGTCGGTCATCGCGATCTTACGCGCCATGATAAAGCCGATGCTGCCGCCAATCAGGATTGCAACTCCAATTTCGGGCAGGCTAGCAATGCTGTGAGTCAAAAGAGTTGTGACCACGGCAATCAGCATGCCGACCATGCCATAGCGGTTGCCCGCCCGGCTGGTTTCCGGCGAGGACAGGCCGCGCAATGCGAGAATGAAGAGCACGCCTGCCACCAGATAAGCTGTGGCGACCCAGGGGTTCACAGCTTCACCGGATGCAGCCATTGCCGGGGTTGAGAATAGAAGCGCGGATGCGCCAATCAATGCACGCCGCATTATTTCCGCTCCTTCTTCTTGTACATCGCGAGCATTCGCTCGGTCACGGCAAAGCCGCCAAATATATTCACCGACGCGAGCACGACGCCGACCAGACCCAGCCATTTGGCCGTCTGTCCGCCATCAGCCTGCGACCCGGCCGCAGCTGCGATCAGCGCACCGACGATAATCACAGAACTAATCGCATTGGTCACCGCCATCAGTGGTGTGTGCAGCGCCGGGGTTACCGACCAGACGACATAATAGCCGACAAAACAGGCCATCACGAAAATTGAAAGAATTGAAATAAAGTCCATAGCTACCCCCTAATCCGCCAGAAGGCGCTCATTTACGACCTTGCCATCCTTGGTCAGGCGTATTCCGATCGTGACCTCATCATCATCAGGAAGAACGGGCCGCTTGGCCTCGTCATCCCAGTAGGCGGAGAGGAAATTATAGAGATTACGCGCAAATAAGGCGGAACTGTCGGCGGCCAGGCTTGACGGCATATTATCTGCGCCCACAATTTTGACGCCATGTTTCTCCACGACTTTGCCAGCAATCGCGCCTTCGACATTGCCGCCCTGCTCGGCTGCGAGATCGACTATCACGCTGCCTCTGCGCATGGTCGCGATCTGGGCGTCGCTAATCAGCCTTGGTGCAGGTCGTCCAGGGATCAGCGCGGTGGTAATGACGATATCCTGTTTGGCAATATGAGAAGACACCAGCTCAGCTTGTGCTTTCTGATATTCTTCACTCATTTCAGTTGCATAGCCGCCGGTGCCCTCACCTTCGATACCTTCAACGGATTCGACAAATATCGGCTTTGCACCGAGCGATTGTATCTGTTCCTTGGTCGCCGCCCGTACATCGGTTGCGCTGACCTGCGCTCCCAGCCGCCGTGCTGTGGCAATGGCCTGCAGTCCGGCAACCCCGACACCCATGATGAAGCAGCGCGCAGCGGATACCGTGCCTGCTGCCGTCATCATCATCGGAAAGGCGCGACCATAATGGGCTGCGGCCTCGAGCACCGACTTGTAACCTGACAGATTGGATTGTGACGACAGGATGTCCATCGACTGGGCACGCGTGATTCGCGGCATGAATTCCATCGCCAGCGCGTCGATGCCAAGCTTGGCATATTCATCGACCCGCTCGCGTTCGCCGAAAGGATTCAGGCTGGCAACCAGCCATGCACCTTTCTTCATAGCTTTGATCGATTTTGGATCCGGACCCTGGACACCCAGCACAATGTCAGCATCTTTCAAAATGCTCGCACGTGTTCCGACCGTGGCGCCCATTTCTTGATAATCGCTGTCAGCAACCGACGCAGATTCGCCCGCGCCCTTCTCAATCGACATGGTTGCGCCGATGGCGATGAATTTCTTGACCGTTTCCGGAGAGGCACTGACGCGCATCTCGCCGTCGGCGAGTTCTTTCAAAACCGCGATTTTCACAAATTTTTCCAATCAGTTAGGAAATGAGAATAACCACCAAAACTGTTACGATGACGGTCAGGATTGTGCCAATTTTCAGCATCGACAAAAAGCCGGTGTAGGTTTCTGTGGCCGAGTCCATATTATTGTCCGAAGTCATGATTTCCCCATATTGTCGTTCAGAATAGTCTCGTAGTGTAACCTTGTCTTACAGGCAGCTCAAGCGTTTCAAACCGTCATTTTGGATAGAAAATTTATCGGCTCCTTAATCGGCTCTTTACCGGTTGCTGCTAGAAAATTGCTTCATTCTGGCACAATCGGGACAAAAATGGCGCAAAACGGCACAAAATTACTGATGCTGATCGATGATGAGCCGGCACAATGCCGCCTGATCTCCGCGCTCGCATCACGGGCAGGATTCCGTACGATATTTGCGCGCGATGCAGAAACCGCGATTGCTACATTAGGCACGCAAGATGGCATGATGCTCGACGCGATCATATTGGACAATTGGGTTCCCGGGACCGAAGCTACCGAACTCATCGCCGAACTCAAATCCCGACGCCCTGCCTTGCCCATCCTGATGCTGACCGCTGTCGGCTCGATCGCCGAATCCGTCGAAGCTGTTCGCGCCGGTGCGACCGACTATCTGATCAAGCCCGTCGCTCCCGAATTGATGCTCAAAGCACTTAACTCTGCTGTCGAATCGTCAAAAGAGGACGGCGAATTGCGCCCCCTCACCGAGAAAATCTCTGCACCGTTGGAATTTGAAGAAATTGTAGGCGCGACCCCGGCATTTCGAGCCGCTCTCGCAATTGCTGCAAAAGCCGCACGGGCGCGCGTCCCGGTTTTGATTGAAGGCGAAGGTGGTGTCGGCAAGGAAGTGATTGCCGACGCAATCCATGCCGCCAGCCCCCGCGCCAAAATGCCGATATTGAAAGTGAATTGCGGCGCGATTACCGGAAATCTTCTGGATTCCATCCTGTTCGGACATGAAAAAGGCGCTTTTACGGGCGCATTTGACCGCAAAATCGGTCTGCTCCAGCAGGCTGAAGGCGGAACGATTTTCCTGGATGAAGTCGACCGCATTCCCAGCGAAACCCAAGTGCGGCTGCTGCGCTTTTTGAAATCTTCTGAAATCCAGCCGCTCGGCAGCCCGAACAGCTTCCAACTCGATGTGCGTATCATCGCAGCCACCAATCGGCGGCTGCAAACAGAGGTTGAGAAAGACCGGTTTCGCGAAGATCTCTATTATCAGATGAATGTCGTGCAGCTGACCATACCGCCGCTTCGAGACCGCACGGGCGATATCCCGTCCTTGGCGCGGCATTTTCTGTCGCGGCTCGCCCATCAACCGGGCTTGCGGAGCTTCGGAATCACCGATGAGGCGCTTAATCTGTTGCGCAGCTATAACTGGCCCGGAAACGTCCGCCAGTTGCAAAGCGTATTATTTCGCGCCGCCGTCATGTGCGATCGCGATGCTCTCACCTGCGATGAATTTCCGCAAATCGCCTCATTTGTTGCAGAATCGGATGATGCCCACCCGCATCTCACCAGCAGCCCGGAGGGCATTGGGATCACGCTCTATTGTGAGGATGGCAATCTGCGGCCGCTCGACGAGATCGAGGCCGATGTCATTCGGCTGGCGATTGGCCATTATCGCGGCCGGATGACCGAAGTGGCCCGCCGTCTCGGTATCGGTCGATCCACATTATACCGCAAGCTGGCCGATCTCGGGATTGATAACGCAGCCTGATTGGAGCGTGATTTCCGACTGATTTGGGGATTTGACATTTTCGGCCAATGGCAGATGCCATTGTCCAACCGCTGGTCTGATCAATATCTATTCCAACAAGCCCATTGATGTTTCTCGCCGCCGCCCTTAAGTCAGAAACTATGATGAAATGGCCTCCAACCCTTCCAATCAGCGCCGCGTTAATCGCCGCTCTGCTCCTTTCCTCCTGTGGCAAACAGGAGGCTGTCGGCGATGTCCCTTCCAATGAAGAACTCGCCAAGCAAGCGGATGCCGCCAGTCAGGCTATTCGCGATGAAGCTGCTGCTCTGGATGATTCGCAAAGCGGCGCCGTTGTCGATAGCGCCGACATGTCGAGCTATACCAATGCATTGCGTGGCTTTACCATCATGGTGCCCAATGAATGGGCCGTTGATTCCAGCGCAAGCGATGACAATGGCCAAGTGTTCCGCAATGCTGCACTCGGGCTCACATTACAGGTGGGCTGGGTTGAGAATCGTGAAGATGCCGCCTGGAATGCCGAACTGAAAGCGGTTGAAGATGCCGGTGATACAATGTCCGGCGAAGCCGTGAACGAAAATGAATATCGCGCATCGGGCACGCTGGCGAACGGAACGGGATCGGCCCAGAGAATGCTCCGCAACGCTGATGGAACAATGATCCGGGCGATCATAAGCTTTGATGCCGAGCAGTCCGATGCGATCCAACCGCTTGCGACGACCGTATTAGATAGCCTGACTTTGCAACAATAGACCGAGCAACACTGGACCGATTAGCGGTTCAGTTTTGCGCCGAGAAAGCTCGGCATTGGTCCGTTCCAGCCATCATCAGCTTCGGTTTCCTTGGCCGCAGGCTTTGCTGCCGGTTTCTTCTCCACATGCTTGGCCGCTTTGCTCGGTTTTTTCGGCCGGTCATCATGCGCCGCTTTTGCAGGGTCTGATTTTTCCGGTGGCTTTTTCTCTGCCTTATTCGCTGGCTTCGCCTTGCTCTCTTTCCGTACGGGGATTTTGACGCCGGTAAGCTTCTCGATGCTGTCGACATGCTCCGCATCGCTCCGGGTTACAAAAGTAATCGCAACACCCGATGCTCCGGCTCGTCCGGTACGCCCAATTCTATGGATATAGTCATCAGGGTGCCACGGAATATCATAGTTCACCACATGGCTGACGCCTTTGATATCCAGACCGCGTGCGGCGACATCAGATGCACATAATATGTTGATTTCGCCCGACTTGAACCGATCAAGTTCGGCCAGCCGCGAGCTTTGATCCATATCACCATGAATCTGCCCCGCATCGAAGCCGTCTTTTCGAAGGCTCTGACAAAGATCGCGGACTTCGGTCTTGCGGTTACAGAATATAATCGCCGTATCCACGCCTTCATTGTCCAGAATATCCACGATCAACTTGCGTTTCGCTTTTGGAGCGACGTTGATGAGCGACTGCTTGATCGAAACATTGGCCGTCGCGGGACGGGCAACCTCGATATATTTTGGATTGGAGAGGAATTGATCCGACAGTTTTTTGATCGGTGGCGGCATCGTCGCCGAAAATAGCATGGTCTGGCGGGTCGCGGGCAGTTTTGAGCAGATTGTTTCAATGTCGGGAATAAAGCCCATATCGAGCATCCGATCCGCTTCATCGATCACCAGCAATTCACAACCGGACATCAAAATGCGTCCACGTTCGAAAAGATCCATCAACCGGCCAGGAGTGGCGATCAGAACATCAACGCCTTTTTCCAAGTCCTTGATCTGGTCACCCATCGAAACGCCACCGATCAGCAACGCCATTGAGAGATTGTGATTCTTGCCATATTTCTCAAAATTCTCGGCCACTTGCGCCGCCAATTCACGAGTTGGTTCCAGAATGAGTGATCGCGGCATACGAGCACGCGATCGACCGTGAGCCAAAATATCTATCATTGGCAGAACGAAGCTGGCGGTTTTCCCTGTGCCCGTTTGAGCAATGCCGATGATATCTTTCATCATCAAAACTGGTGGAATCGCCTGTGCCTGGATCGGCGTCGGCTCATCATATCCGGCGTCAGAGATCGATTCAAGCAGTTCGTCAGATAGGCCGAGGTCGGCAAATTTCATAGGAGTTCCGGAAATAGTGGATGCGCAAACGCATCTGTTCATGGCCAAATTTGGACAGGACCGCAGATGGGAGAAAAAGCCACCAATGTCAAGTT
The DNA here is from genome assembly GCA_001650955.1 of Sphingomonadales bacterium EhC05. Taxonomy (GTDB): domain Bacteria; phylum Pseudomonadota; class Alphaproteobacteria; order Sphingomonadales; family Sphingomonadaceae; genus Parasphingorhabdus. The sequence continues at coordinate 55,257 of LXYP01000014.1, read as the reverse complement.
TTCACGCCTGTTTCTAACCCTCAGGTACAAGTTCGCGAAACCGCTCAATTTCACACTTGGTACCAGTGCGGGAATGGAGAATATCTCTGCCGCTGCAGATTTTTCCATCACCTGACTTTTCCATGTAAAATCCGGAATAGAAGCTTTGAGCCTGGCATTTTTTCTCGAGACGGGCTCGAATCCGTTTGCGATCTCTCGTAATCAGGTCAACCGAGCGTTCGCTTGAAACCTGCACGCCCAAAATGTTGCTCATCGGAAGGCATTTTCCAATTTTCTTCTCGCTAAACGTTGGCGCTGGAGTTGATTTGGGAATATCCGCCAGAGAAGTAATCGGTTGAGGTCTGCGCCGAGGCACCCGAATGATGACGCGTCGTTCGATTCTCACCTGAGCAAAAGTGATGGGACGAGTCTGGACCGCAACCCAATCTGCTGGCATTTGTCCAACCTCATTGATTCGCACGTCTTGCGCAGCAGGCATAGCAAGCAGCAATATGGCAGAAAGTGACAGGCTCACCAGAATCCCTTACCTAAGTCTTCCGAGGGACATAGCATCAGTGATTGAATATTCCATGAACTGAAAATTTCGATTTTTTGTTATTTTTGTCGTGAAGTTCTGTATCAAAGGGATCACCTCCGAGGTTATTGTTCATCGGCAGGCAACGACGGAAGACCGGTTGGGAGTGTCAGACATATGGTAATGCCTAATTGGCTCGCAGAAATGAAATCTGTCGTCGGTGACAAAGGTTTCACAATGTCTGAAACCGAAATGATGCCGTGGCTGACCGATTGGCGGGGCCGTTATGCCGGCCGCGCGATGGCGATGGTCTCTCCCGCATCAACAACCGAAACCGCCCGGATTGTTTCAATCGCAAATAACAATGCCATTATATTGGTCCCGCAAGGCGGGAATAGTGGAATGGTTGGAGGCGCCACACCAGACCAATCGGGAGATGCTGTTCTGATATCAATGCGGAGAATGAATCAGATAAGAGAAACCAAAACAGACGACCAGCTCGTGATCTGCGACGCTGGTGTTATTCTGCAAAACCTACATGATGAACTAGCGCGAAAAGGGCAGAGATTTCCACTGACGCTCGGAGGCAAGGGATCAGCGACAGTTGGCGGGCTCGTCTCAACCAACGCAGGTGGTACACAAGTGCTCCGGCACGGTACGATGCGTGCTTTGGTTGTTGGAGTCGAAGCAGTGTTACCCAATGGAAGCATTTATGATGGCCTCGCAGCACTCAAAAAGGACAATCGCGGCTATGATTTGAAGCAGCTATTCGTTGGAGGAGAGGGTACGTTAGGTATTGTCACAGCCGCAACATTAAGAACGGTACCGGCGATAGTTGATCGATGCGTCGTCTGGGCAGCCGCAGAAAGTCCGCACAAAGCCCACGAGCTGCTGAAATTTCTCGGAAAAAAAATTGGGGCTGCCTTGGAAGGCTTCGAGATCATTCCCAAATCGTGCCTCGCTTCCGTACTGCAACATATTCCGGACACGAGATCGCCACTGGAAAGCGAGCATGCTTGGCATATCTTGATTGAAACGGTCAGAGATTCTGTCGATGCCGCCGACCCCACGGAATTGATAGAAAAATATTTGGGACAGGCATATGAAAATGGCTTGATCGAAAATGCGGCCATTGCGGCAAGCGAGCAACAAGCCGAAGATTTCTGGAAGATTCGAGATTCTATTGCGGAGGCAGAGCGAGCATCGGGGCCTGCGTTGCAACATGACATTAGTGTTCCGGTTGCGAGGATGGCCGCTTTTATTACTGATGCCGGCCCGAAAGTAGAAGCGTCTTTTCCCGGTACAATTGTCGCGGCCTTTGGACATATGGGTGATGGCAATGTTCACTTCCACGTCAAAGCACCACCCGGAGCCGATCCCAAGAATTGGACAGAAATATATTCTGAACAAATAACACCGCTCGTACACGATCTGGTTGTTGCTGAAGGTGGCTCAATTTCAGCTGAACATGGAATCGGCCAAACCAAGCGCGTCGAACTCGAGCGGCTTTCATCAGATGCAAGGCTTTTCATGCTGCGATCCATCAAATCAGCGATCGACCCGAACAATATTATGAACCCAGGAAAGCTTGTTCCGCTTGCGTCAAGCCAGTCAGGCTTTTAAAGGCCGAACAAATTTAAATACTATAGCTGTCACATTTTCGGAGAAACCTATTATGGCAAGTGCGCCGCAAGCCCAAGCTCTACCTATGTTCTACAAAGATCTGGTCCCACTCAATTCAAAAGAACACGGTACTTGGAAAATTAAGGGACTCGACGATGCATCGTTTATGCAGACCCAGCACGCCATTCCATTGACGGTCGAGGAATTCCCCAACGCTTCGCGTAACTATCCCATCGTGTTTTCGGTCGGTGACAATAGCGTTCCGCTCATTCTCATGGGTCTGAACGAAGGTGTTAACACTTTCATGGGCGAAGACGGACGGTTCAACCAGCCAGCCTATGTTCCGGCATATGTTCGGCGCTATCCCTTCATGCTCGCCAAATTGAGTCCAGATGCGGAAGAACTGTCGCTTTGCTTCGACCCAACAACGGGAGCAATTGGTGACTTCAAAGAAGGCGCCGCCTTGTTCGAAAACGATCAACCGACCGAAACCACCAAAGAAATTCTGCAATTTTGTGAACAGTTTGAACAAGCTGGGCAGCGCACCGCACAATTTGTTGAAGAATTGGAAAAACTCGGACTGCTGATGGACGGCGAAGTATCAATCCAGCAGACCGGTGTCGAGAAGCCCTTCGTTTATCGCGGCTTTAAAATGATCGACGAACAAAAATTGAAAGACCTCCGAGGTGATGAACTTCGCAAGATAAACCAAAACGGTATGCTCTCGTTAATCTATGCGCATCTATTTTCGCTGCAAATCATGCGTGAAGTTTTTGCGAAACAAGTAGAATCCGGAAAAATGCCACAGGTAACCGAGGCGCCATCCGTACAAGTCTGACAAACAGTAGATGTAGGTTTCTTTTGGACGCTGGAAGAAACCTACATATTTTTATATGCAAACCCCTTGCAAGAATTGACAACAGCAACCACATTATACTGGTATGCGGTTCATATCCCCCGATTGAACCGATACAGGCGTTCTTAGGAACGCCACCTCCCTGAACCTTGACCACCTCGCCTTCGAGCGAGGTGGTTTTTTCTGTTTCATTCGGCGGCTTCTAGCTCTTTTCGGCTTGTCATCTGATCAGACAGCATCTCGGTTAGATTGCCAACCAATTGACTAATCTTTCCTAATGTTTCCAGCGGCTCGCAAAAACTCTCATCCAGATAAAGCCGGCGGTCCACCTCGATTTGAATCGCGTGAATATTGTCATTCATATTACTATGGCGCTCTAGAATATATCCACCAGCATAGGGGTGATTTATCTGCGCATGATAACCTTGATTTCTGAAAAACGCATGGGAAAGTTCGGAAAATTGCGAGGCTGAACTCCGACCGAACCGATCACCAATCACAAAATCTGGTGGCTGCTCTCCGTCGTTGACGATTGTTGGCATGCTATGCAAATCGAGAAGTATCGCTCCACCAAATTTTAGCCTCAACTGATACAAGATTTGGCTGATTAATTGGTGATATGGTTCGTGATCTTGGCCAATGCGCTTGCTAATCTGCTGTTGGCTCCACTTCTCCTGCCACAAACCGCCCACACCGCTCAAGCTCCGAGGAACCAGACCCAATCCCCCCCGAACTTTGCGGCTAGGGTTGGGCAAGCTTGTCATATCGAGACCCTCGATTACCCCTGGATCCAATTCCGTTCGACTGCGATTGAGATCAATCCAGGCGCGAGGTTTTTGCGCAATCACGGTGGAAAATCCTGATTCAATTGCTGATGTTGCGAGCCGATCTGCATATCTGTCTTCTAGGCGCAACAAATGACGCTTCGACACCCTCAGATTGTCATGAACCTCCGCTGGATAAAGCCGTCCAGCGTGGGGAACGCTTACCAAAACCGGAAACGCAAGCTTGTCTTCATTGAAAACAGAAAATGGTAATTTCTCCAATTCTCGGTTAAGATTATCGTTGCTTGGCATGGCTGAATTCAATCGCGTTACATTTTTTCGACCTATTTGAACGAAAACAGTCAAAAAAATTAACGTGTTTGCCACTATAGTTGGGCGCGGGCATAATCAAAATTCATCTGCTCTTTTTGGAAGGAAAGTGGAAAAAATGATCAAAATTCTCCTAGCGGAAGATGAAGACGCGATGCGTAAGCACCTTACACGGGCGCTGGAGAAAGCCAACTATCATGTTGTCGCCGTTGATCGTGGGACCGAAGCCATACCCATATTGGAATCGGAACGATTCGATCTGTTGCTAACTGATATTGTTATGCCTGAAATGGATGGTATCGAATTGGCTCAAAAATGTGCGGCAATATGCCCAGACACGCAAGTCATGTTCATCACCGGATTCTCTGGCGTTACTTTGCGTGCCGGGCAGTCCATTCCCAAAGCTAAAATCTTGTCCAAACCCTTTCATTTACGAGACTTGGTGCTGGAGGTTGATCGTTTGTTCAATCCAGAAAGCATCAGTGATCTGAATTAGCTCTTGCGCGAGCTGTAACGGCTGTTTAGACGGCCTGCAATGTGGGCGTATAGCTCAGTGGTAGAGCACTTCGTTGACATCGAAGGGGTCGGGAGTTCAACTCTCTCTACGCCCACCATTATATCTATTTGTATCGGCACCTAGGCTGCAATAGCAGCTGTTCTGCCTCTGCTAGGGGGATAACCATACCAGCTAGAATAAGCGCGTGTGAATGCGCTTAACTCGCTATAGCCCAGCTTTGTAGAAATCTCCGCAAGACTGCGCCTGCCTTCTAGAAAATATAACTTGCAAGTATCGCGCCGAACCCGCTCCAATATGCTGCGGAATGACAAGCCTTCGGCCACCAGTTTCCGGCGCAAAGTGCGTTCAGCAATCCCCAACGTTCGTGCCGCCGCATCCAAGCTCAAACCCGGCTTGTCCAAAAGACGAAGCAGATAAGTGTAAATCAGATTTGCAAGCGGCTGCAGCCCCGGCGAGTGATCATATAGGAAACGGTTCTGTCGTCTGGTTGCGATCTGCAAATCACTGTTTTGAAGGGGGTTTGTGATTGAAAAAGCACCCGGGAGAAACTCCAGATAGGTTGCCGGACGCTCAAAATGACAGGGGATAGACTTGCCTCGCATCAGCCCTTGAAAGCCAACAGGCCTACTGTGACCAAAATGAGCCGCCCTCACCCAGTTCAACCGTTCGGTTTCCCAAGGAAGTGCGCTTTGGCAAATGAGTGAAAATAGCAAATGAATAAGATTGGGGGATTTGAGATTATCTCGATTCAGGAAAAGACGGTCCCCACGTATCGAGCGTTGAAACCGATATGGCGGATTTAATCCACCCAGTCCCTGCGCCATCAGCGTGGATTCGAGTACTTCACCCAACTCATGTTCAAAAAAGGCAGAATAGCCTGCATCTGAAAACCCGGCAGGCACCATGTTACGGGCAATATCTTCCTGAATATCATCCCGACCCAACTCCTGTTGCGTTACTCGGATCATCTTTCCAATATCATGATGGTTAAACCATCGCCGGGGGTCTCTCAACTCAGGTTCAGTTAGCTTCAACGCGCTAAGCAGAACAGGTTTTCGGGCATGAAGGGCGTGGCAGCTAAGATATGTTCGGAACAAGAACTGAGCCGAGACCTGCTCATTGGATGATGGCAAATTCCTCATTGGCCAAAGCTAGGGCTGAGGAGGTAATATCTTCAATTGATATTCGACAAGATCGTCGAATCGTCGACGAAAATGTCCAAGGAAAACAAACTCTCTTAATCGTCGTTTGGATCAGTAGCGGATAACTGAAGCACCCCAAGTAAAACCGCCACCCATCGCTTCCAAAACCAGCAAATCATCTCGCTTGATTCTATGATCACGAACCGCAGTATCAAGCGCTAGCGGTACCGAAGCTGCAGAAGTATTCGCATGAACATCAACAGTCTTGATCACTTTTTCGGCAGGCATGCCCAGCTTCTTTGCGGTCGCATCCAATATCCGTGCATTTGCCTGATGCGGAATAAGCCAGTCAATTGAATCGATAGATTGACCTGATTCTTCAAGAACTTCTCTCAGCACCGAAGCCAAATTGACCACAGCATGTCGAAAAACTTCTCGTCCTTTCATCCGGAGCTTGCCTACGGTTCCAGTGGTACCGGCCCCCCCGTCCACATAAAGCAACTGATTGTGCGCACCATCGGCATGCAACCGCGTCCCAAGAATACCTTTATCGCCAAATTCTGCGGAAAGCACAATCGCCCCGGCACCGTCTCCAAACAGCACGCAAGTGGCGCGGTCTTCCCAATCCAAAATCCGACTAAAAGTTTCTGCTCCGATCACGAGCGCATGTTTCGCAGCGCCAGTCCGGATCATACTATCCGCAACAGATAGCGCATAGAGAAATCCTGAACATACGGCTGCGACATCAAAAGCTACACAACCATTGCAGCCTAGCCGATCCTGGACGATGGTTGCCGTCGCAGGAAATGTTTGGTCGGGTGTTGCCGTCGCGAGGACGATGAGGTCAATATCACTTGAGACCAGACCGGCTGCATCCATCGCCTTTTGAGCTGCTTCGGTCGCGAGACTGGATGTTGTTTCATCATCTTCCGCAATATGCCGAAAATGAATTCCCGTCCGCTCCACAATCCATTCATCAGTGGTGTCCACACGCTTTGACAGCTCAGCGTTGGAAACCCGCGTTCGTGGTAAGGCGGAGCCCGTTCCTTTAATGACCGATCGCAATATGGCATTATCGCTCATTTCGCCACCGTGGTCGACGGATTCAATTGACGGACCTTGGTCAGATCTTCGCTGATACGTTCCAAAATACTATCCTCAACCAGCCGAGCGGCCACTTCCACCGCATTCGCTACGCCCTTTTCATCGGCACTGCCATGGCTTTTTACGACGACACCATTGAGGCCTAGGAAAACCGCACCATTGTGATTATTTGGATCCAGATGCTCGCGCAGCATTTCGGTTGCTGGGCGCGAGATGAGAAAGCCAATTTTAGACCGAAGCGAACTCAGAAAACTGCGTTTCAGCAAGTCGGTGACAAAACGTGCCGTACCTTCAAGCGACTTTAGCGCAACATTGCCCGAGAAACCATCCGTTACAATGACATCAACTTCTCCAGTGGAAATCTTGTCTGCCTCGGTAAAGCCTTGAAAGTTCATCGATAGTCCGATTGCTTCTCTCAATGCTGCTGCGGCGTCCTGAACGGTTCCGGTCCCCTTGGCTTCTTCGGTGCCGATGTTCAACAATTTGACTAGAGGCTTATCAAAACCGTGCATGATCCGGCTATAGGCGGCGCCCATGACGGCGAATTGCACGAGGTTTTCGCTCGTGCATTCTTTGTTTGCACCAAGGTCCAACATCACCACGTCGCTATCCTTGAGCGTCGGCAGCAGAGCCGCTAGAGCCGGACGATCAATTCCCGACATGGTTCTGAGCGCCAGTTTTGAAATGGCCATCAGCGCACCAGTATTACCCGCACTTACGGCAGCGCTGACTGCACCGGTCTTCACGGCGTTGACCGCGAGTCCCATTGACGTGGTTTTGGATTTGCGCAAAGCTTGCGCAGGTTTATCTTCACCCGAAATGACGTCTTCGGCATGCAAAATTTCAGACGACGCGCTTAGATTCGGGTGATCTTTCAGGGCTTCCTTGATTTTCTGTTCGTCACCGACGAACAGAAACTGAAAACCCTCATGTCGGTGGCGTGCAAGAGCAGCGCCAGCAACCATCACACGTGGGCCTTCATCGCCGCCCATCGCGTCAATAGCGATCCGCGGCCTCATTCCCACTTGTTGTCCCCTTGATTGCGCGTTGGAAGTCGAGAGGCTAGTCGATTAAAGATCGACGGCCAAGACTTCACGGCCATTATAATGGCCGCATGATCCGCACATATGGTGCGGTCGCTTCAATTCGCCACAATTTGGGCACTCTTGATAAGCTTCGACTTTCAAAGCATCATGAGACCGGCGCATTCCGCGCTTGGACGGCGTAGTTTTTCGTTTAGGTACAGCCATTGCTAAGCCTGTTCTTTAAATTTCAAATATCATCTGTCCGCACAACTAAGCCAAACATAATCATCGAACAAGCGTGGCTCTGAAATCTTGCAGAGAATCGCTCGTCCAACCGTCAGCCAATTGCACGCGAAGTGGCGCGTATAACGAATTTTCCGTGCGTTGCAAGCATTCTACTCCTATAGCCGTGCCATAAAGATAACATCCAGGGGAACACTATGATTTTACCTATAACACTGACCATCGCTGGCGCTGCAGCGCTGATCAATCTTTGGCTGATGGTCCGCGTCGGCCAGGTGCGTACGAGTGAAAAAGTCAGCGTTGGCGACGGTGGCAATGAGAAAGTTCTGCGACGGATGCGCGCGCATAGCAATTATATAGAAAGCGCCCCATTCATCCTGTTTCTTGTCGGAGTTATTGAACTGGCCAGCACGACATCGCCTACCTGGTTGTGGATTGTCAGCGGGATCTATCTACTCGGACGGGTTGCCCATGGTATTGGCATGGACGACGGTAAATTCGGCAAAGGCCGGATGATCGGAACCATTGTGACCATGTTGGCGCTGCTTGGACTCGGTGTATATGCGATCGCGATTCCCTATATAGGAGCATAGTTCGAGTCTGCTATCGGCACATTTGCAAACGACTAGCTTTTACCAACCGGCTTGGGGCTCAATGGCAGATTGGCCGTTCGCGGGTAGCTTTTGTGTGACCTGCCTCACTGCCAGTTGTCGGCCCGGTGATGGAGCCAGAGGTCGAAAATCAAAAGTAACCGGCATCGGCAGGCTTTCCCAAGCCTATGATGCCCCAAGGCTCGAAATATCGCGGTAGGGACTGATTTCGAGAAACAGGGTGACGGAGATCGCAAGGTGTCACCCTGAATAGGAAGCAATGATATCTCACTTAAAACATTGTGATAAAAGCAGATCTATCCTTTGCAAATGGTACAAGCCACTGAGTGATATGTCGCCAATCCAAAATATCTATTTCGCCTGGATTTTGATAAATTTTAGAGAGCCGAACAAAGTCTGATCGGGTGCTGCAGTTTAGGAACCCCAGTCCGATGTAGCGACGCCGCAAGATTCACTATGTGAAAATGCAATGTAGCGGACGAGATATATCTAGTGATCTAACGGATTGACAGCGAGGCCGAGCCCTCCCCCCTTAACTTGCTTCCGCAATATTATCGGCAAGCGGCCACTGCTTGTCTAATGTCTAATGTTTGAATCGCTGGCGCGGTCGGCTAAACCGTTCCATATGATGAAGCTATTCGGATCGAACAAACCTCTCTCTGATGACGAATGAGACTGGCAACTGGCCAGTTTTAAATGGCTGATCACCGAATTTGATGGAGCAGAAGATAGTCTCGCGAACCAGTTGATACTTCCAACCGATAGGTTTTTCCCGAAAACCAGCTGTGATCCATCAAAAAAGGCACATGAAATATTTGAACAGGTCAAGTATCTGTCAGGACTGGCAGAATGGCCGACGAAACTGGTTGCAGGCAACCCTTCCCGGGAAATGATGCTTGAGTCGGGCCAGAGTCTCAAACATGACAGCCACGCGCCTGCTGGCGAATATCGGCTATTGCAAAACGCAGATGGTAAATTTTACGCCCAGATCGGCTATAATCCCAGCCAGCTCGGCAACCCTCACAAACGCATCGCCACATTCGCGCATGAACTTTCACATTATTTGATGAGTAGCGCGAAGATTCCGCCGCCCGGAGGATGGGAGATTCATGAGCTGACGACCGATCTTTGCTCTGTATATCTCGGTTTCGGGATTTTCACGGCAATGACTGCATGGAATTTCGAAGGCGCCAACGACGGCTGGAAATATGAGCGCCAGGGTTATTTGAATGAACCCATGTTGATTACGGCATTGGCAATATGGGAGACAGTGTCCGGCCGCGATCCACTTTTAGCGCTTCCCTATCTCAAGCCGCATCTGGGCAAAGACTTGAGGAAAGCGGTCAAATATTTGCAAAAGCGCGATATAATGGAAGAAATAGACTCGATCGATTTATCGCAATTTGTCGCTGAAGACAGCCAGGTTGAGGAAAACTCAATCTCCTAACGCGCCTCCAACACATCATCGGCGACGAAGGCATTGGTTTTGCGTTCATAGCCAAATTGACTGGTCGGCCCATGGCCGGGAATGAAGGTTACATCATCACCGAGCGGCCATAATTTGGTGGTAATTGCGTCGATCAAATCCTGATGATTGCCGCGCGGGAAATCGGTACGGCCAATCGATCCCTGAAATATCACATCCCCGACCACCGCCAGTTTGGATGGCTGATGATAGAAAATCACATGGCCTGGCGTATGTCCAGGGCAGTGAATGACATCAAGCACGAGATCGCCCACCGTCACCTGATCGCCATCGACCAGCCAACGGTCCGGGACAAAGCTTTTTGCCTCCATACCATAGCGCGCACCATCGCCATCGAGCTGATCGATCCAGAACAGATCATCCTTATGCGGCCCCTCAATGGGAATACCCAATTCCTCAGCCAGCATCCCCGCCTGTCCACAATGGTCGAGATGACCATGAGTGATGATGATCTTTTCCAGATCCACGCCATGTTCCTCGACGGCGGCTTTGAGACGCGACAAATCACCGCCCGGATCGCTGAGCGCGGCCTTGTTAGTTTTGGTACACCAGAGAAGTGTACAATTTTGCTGGAGTGGGGTCACCGGGATGATCACGGCTTTTAAAGGAGCTTCTGTCATGGAACGCTATCTGGCGGTGGCGACCGGCAGATGCAAGACCCATTCGCGATTGTTTAATTCCTCCGTTGTATTATCGATGGATTTGATCCATTTTCGGACAATGGACCTCATCAAAATTGCTCCATATGATCCGTCTTGGATTGCAAAGTTCGCCGCGGAAAAACAACGCCTGCAAGAGCATCTGTCCGATCTTTCAATGTTAGAGATACGCCACTTTGGAAGCACCGCGATCCCGCATATGCTCGCGAAACCAATCATCGATATACTTGTCGCAGTGGAATCGGTGGATGAAGCAAGAGCCTCATTCCCTCCCATACTTGACAAGCTGGGCTATGATTTTTGGCGAGACAATCCGAAGCATGACCGGCTTTTCTTTGTCAGGGGAATGCCACCACGGGGCGTAAAACGTACCCATCATATTCATGTTTGCGAACGCCCAAGCGAAGTTTGGAACGGTATATTATTTTGCGATTATCTAGTGAAACATCCCGAGGCTGCGAGAGAATATGCGATGTTAAAAAGACGAATGTCCGAATTGCACCGTCACGATAGAGAAGCATATACCAATGCCAAAAAATCATTTGTAGCGAAGATTATGGGCAAAGCCTTTCATTAGTCGAACGACCCTCGCCAAATTCACAGCCGTCGTCCCGTCCAGACCACCCGCCCAATGATATTAACATCCTTAGAATTAACATCATCCCAGTCCGGATATTGCGGGTTGTCGCTGCGGATCGATAATTTCGCTGATGGGCCAACCGCGATCCGCTTGACCAGCAAGACATCATCCATGCGCAAAACATGAATGCCATCGCGCAGGGGCCGCATGGCAGCGCTGTGATCAACCATGATATCATCGCCATGGCATAATGTCGGGTTCATCGAATCTCCATCCACCCGGATCAGCGACAGATTTTCGGGATCGGTACCCAATTGTTTCAACCATTTGGGACCAAAGCCAATGGCTTCCACATATTCATCTTCCGCAAGAGAACCTGGGCCAGCCGATGCCCCTACCTGATATTGTTTGACTCTCAACAAACCATCAGGCGGCAAATTGTGGGGTGAGGAGCGGTCAAGCGGCGCCGGCGCGCCGAGCAATATTTCATCGACGTCGAAGAATTCCGCCAGCCGCCGCCGGTCCGCCTCATCCAGTTTCTTGGGAGATCCACGCCGAATAAATTGCTGAATATACGCCGGATTTTTGCCCAGCATCTGGGAAATCGCGGCAAAGCCATGTCCGTTTTTGCGGATCAGCTGTTCAAGAGTGGTGCGCGGATCATCAGTCACAATGGCCCAAAGATAGGTTATTTGACCGAAAATAGCAATAGGATATTTCCTAGACATGTAGGATTTTTCATCTCAAATAGGATTTTCCCTATTTTTCGAGTCGCCGATGACCTCGGCTATATGAAGGAGAATGCTCATGCCCCTGATCAGAAAGATTGAAATTTTTCTGCGTGAAAACAAAATACCATGGACAAAATTCGGTCGCTTGTCGGTTCGCGATCCGCGCTTTGTCGAAGATCTGCGCAACGGTCGCCAACCGGGCAAAGCGGTTTCCAGACGCGTAGAAGATTTCATGAGCATATGGCGTGAAGACCATGGCGCTTAGCAGGGCCGTCGGCAAGCGCCTCAGCCATGATCCCAGCGCGATGCTGATCGCATCCATTCAGGCTTTGGCAGGCTCTACCTGTTGCGTGACGTTGCAACGAGAACAACCATGGGCCAGCGTCACCTTTTCTGGCATACGTCACCTGATAATGATTGCCTGTTCCGGCCCGGACAAAGCCAATTACCTAGGCCAGCTTGCGTCGCAATTGCCTGATCATGATTTTGCCATGACAGGGCATTTTGTCGCCGATGTTCTGATCAAAGATTTGATCGAAGATCGACTGAGTCTAGAGATACTGACGCTGATCGATCCGCGAGAAACAGAACTCGATTAAACTCGATTAGCGATGCGCGGTCATCCGCTCCAATGTTCCCAAAGCTGCCTTCAAGGCCGCATCCATGTCTGCCTGACGTGCCGCCTGTGCATCTACTTCCGTGACCGCTGTTGTCTCTGGCGATTCAACAGAGCGTAGCGGCGGCACGATGACTGGTACATCTTCCGCCGTCGGTAAGGGCTTGTCCGCAGTTTCGGGGAACTGTCGCGCGGCCTGCGAATGATTACGGTGATTTATCTCAAGTTCTTTCAAGCGTGCAAGCCCTGTTTCAAGGCGAGTTGCGAGCTGAGCAATCGAGAGATCTGCCATATCTTCTGCTGAAGCGGACGGGACCTGCTTGCTTGGAGCCTGAGGAGCCTGAGGAGCCTGTGCAACCGGCTGTGATACAGGTGCAACTGCAGGCGCGCGATCAGCGAAGATATTCTTCGACAGATCGAGAGCTTCCTCTGGCTTCACTTCCACCCGCATATCTCTTTCGGCTTCGTTCGGAGTATGAGCAACAACTGGCGCAGCGGCTTGCGGAGCTGGTGCGGCAGAAGGCTCAGGTTCAACTATTGGCCGAAGCGGCGCTTCAAACGGCTTGATCTGCTCTGCCAGTGGCGAACCGAGGTCGGCAGCCGCGAAAATTGGAGCACGGGCCGGTGCGTCTGGATGGCTGTCCGCTTGCCGCAAATTCGGCAAATCCGCAAGATCGGTCACCTCGCCACTCACTTTTTTGGGCTTTTTCAAAAATTTGGTCAGTGACTTTGTCGACAAAGAAATTTTTGGCAATGTGAACGACGATTTGCTTTCTACTTTTTCGACTTCCGGTTCGGGCGTCAGATTTCTGCGAATTGCTAAGCTCATATCGGAGCCTCCCATTTGACTATTAGATTTGCGATTGAGAAATATATAGATGGCAGATGCCGATACCAAACCAGCAACAACAGCGATAAGACCGCGCGCCGTATTCCCCAGAGGCGGGGCGGCTGCAGACACAATTTCAGAAAGCCCCGTCGCCCCGATGATCGACTCAAGATAGACGTGCGGCAGTGTTGCGACGACCAAAGCAGCCGCGATACCGCCGACCAACGCCATTGCTGGTTGTTTAAACCGAGTGAGATCTTGCTCTAGTTGGTCCACATCAATCTCCGTTCCGAATAATCATAATCATGCCGCGCGCTCAAACTGTTTGAGCGCAATCAACTTTTGGTAAACGGGAGCATAACGCAAAATGTTTGACGACCAGTTACGATCTTCCTCGACAAATTTATGTGCATCTTCAATGATTTGTGGCCAGAAATCGCGATTTTGGAGTAAATCGGTTAGCTTTTCAGCAATTTTGTTGGGATCGCCTGCCGGAAATAACGTGCCCGTTTTTCCGTCTACGATCAGCTCCTTATGACCGCCAACATCAGATGCGGCCACGATCTTGCCCTGCGCCATAGCTTCCAGCGGCTTGAGCGGCGTGACGAGATCTGTGAGACGCATCGCTTTGCGGGGATAGACCATGACGTCCATCGATCCGTAATATTGTTCCACTTGATCATGCGGGACCCGGCCAGCAAAAGTGATGGACGATTGCAAACCCATCGTTTCGACCTGCTGTTTCAGCGCGTCTTCCATCGGACCGCCTCCAACCAGCAACAGATGCACGGCGGGGCATGAAATTTTTAACAACGGTATGGCGGCGATCAAATCGTCCAGACCTTCATAATCGTAAAAACTGCCAATGAACCCGAGAACAGTTTTCCCTTTCAAGCCAAGCTCGGCCTGCAGCGACCGGTCAAGAACGGGTGGACTGCCAAACAGTTCCATATCCACGCCATTGGGCGATATGGTGATTTTCTCCGGTATGACGCCGCGGGAAACCAGATCAGATTTCAACCCTTCACAAATCACTGCCACGGCATCTGCTCCGGCAATCACATGATTTTCGAGCTGTCTAGTCATCCAATAGCGTGGGCTGCCTTCTTTGCCGGTGCCGTTGCCAACCGCAGCATCTTCCCAAAATGCGCGAATCTCATAGACAAATGGTAGGCCCGTCTTTTGAGCAACTCTTAGCGCCGCCATGCCATTTAGAGCTGGTGAATGAGCATGAAGCACATCTGGTTGCCATTCCTTGACCACTTGCTCAATCCGATCTGCCAGCATAGCAATCTCTCGCCACTCGCGAACCGGAGAAGGACCTTGTACCTGCCCCATAGTCCTGAAGAACAAGAGGTCATCAGCCTCTTCGATCGGTGATTTCGCTTCAAAACCATGCTGATTTTGCCGGACACCGGTAACTCCAGCGACAGTCAAACCACTGGAGATTTGCGCTTTCATTATGGCCCTTGTTCGAAAACAATAGCCGCTGTGCAATGGCAGGCTGTGATCCAAAATGTGTAGAATACGTGTCATGACAAAGGTCTTTGCCAAGAAAGGATTAACGTCCCGTCAACCCAAAGCCTGTACTGCGCAAATATCGAGAGTGGCTATCCCGTCGCTCGCGCCGGGGAAATTTGAGTCAATGGTAGACAATTTTTCTATCGCATTGTCACATGGTCTGCTGTTGCTTGCGGCCTGGCGACTAATCCATCGCCCCGATTTGGATGTGGAAGATCCACCCGAACCTGATGCGGAATCCAGCGGCTTTGTAAAAAAAGCGCAAAGTGGGAATTCGTCTGATGCGTGATCTAGTTTTCGTCGCCTATTTGCTGGCGCTCCTATTCATCGCGTTCAAGCGCCCGTTTATGTTCACGCTGGTATATGCCTATATCGACATCGTTGCGCCTCAACGACTCAGCTATTTTCTTCTCAACTCAGTCCCGCTTTCGATGATTGTCTTTGGTTTGGCCTTTCTTGGCTACATGGTTGGCGACAGCAAACAGGACAGTCGCTTCTCCGTTCGACAGGGTCTTATGGTCCTCCTGCTGATCTATTGCGGATATACGACCATACAAGCGGCAGTCCCTGAGCCTGCCTTGGCGAAGTGGGGCTGGGTGTGGAAAGCGATGATCTTTGCGATTTTCTTGCCGCTTACTTTAAAGACGAAACTCCGACTGGAAGCCTTGACATTGTTCATGGTGCTATGTGCGTCAGCGCTCATAGTGACTGGCGGAATCAAGACGTTGGGATCGGGCGGCGGCTATGGCGTGCTCGTCATTCTGATTGATGACAACGCTGGCCTATACGAAGGTTCAATCATCTCAATGGTGTCAATTTGCATCATTCCCTTGATACTTTGGCTAGCCAATCATG
The DNA here is from genome assembly GCA_001650955.1 of Sphingomonadales bacterium EhC05. Classification (GTDB taxonomy): domain Bacteria; phylum Pseudomonadota; class Alphaproteobacteria; order Sphingomonadales; family Sphingomonadaceae; genus Parasphingorhabdus. The sequence goes on along the minus strand of LXYP01000014.1, from coordinate 39,251 downwards.
GCACAATATTCCCTCCTGATTGGCGAACGAAAACCTATGCTTATGCGCTGACTTTTGCCGCTTTACTGATTCCAATTGGAACACAAGCACGCACTGGCTTGGTTTGCATAGCGGTCCTGGCCGTGCTGCAGTTACGCTTTGTCCGCTACCGCTTCATATACGCGGGCGTCGCAGCGACAATTGGCCTGATGAGCATTCCATTCTTGCCTCAGAGCTTTACGGATAGGATGTCGACAATAGAAAATTACAAAGCCGACGAATCTGCATCCACCCGCATAGCGGTTTGGCAATGGACGTGGGAATATGCAAAATCCAATCCCTTTGGCGGTGGCTTTGATTCCTATCGACTCAACGAAATCTCATATGAATTGGCAGATGATCCCACGGCTACCGAGGAAGAAACCGACTATTTTCTTGATGACGATGAGCCTGTTGAGGTTGTTGATGAAAGCCGCGCTTTCCACAGCAGCTATTTCGAGATGCTCGGAGAACAGGGTTATCCCGGCCTGATTATCTGGTTGGTAATCCACGTTGGCGGAATATGGCGAATGGAAATCCTCAGACGCCGCTATGAGAAAAGTCAGAAAGCAGGCGAGAAATGGGTCGCCCCTTTCGCCATTGCGCTCCAGCATGGACATATCATCTACATGGCGGGCGCTCTATTTGTTGGCGTTGCTTACTTGCCGTTTATCTATATGCTCATCGCCCTTCAGATCGGACTGGACACCTATATGGCCCGTCGATCTGAAGAAGCAAGATGGAAGCCCATAGCTAACCGGCTCACGGGCGGAAAGATTGCGCAGACGCTACCCAAGCCCAGAAGACCTTTCGCCAACTAGATGCTCGGTTCGCCAGTGAGCGATTTTGGCTAGATACCAGCCAAATGCTCGATCACAGGAGCAGCCGCCATACATGGGGCCAGCTTAGCGCCACTCGCGCGGAAATGATCTGACTTGCCATGGGCATCGAGAGCTGCCTGATCGACATAGCGCTCGAGAACCTTATATTGCTGTGGGTTATCGCCACACTGGAAAACCGAGTAAAACTCATTTCCCGGTTCATTGGCAGCGACTGCGGCCATGAGTTCCGAAAATGCGGCTTCGAAATCGGCATTTTTGCCTTCTGCAACCGTTAAAGTTGCGATCACGCCTACTGCTGCCATGATGTTTCTCCTTAAACTTGAAAGAAGGGCCAGCGAATTCTCGCCAGCCCCATTATTTCTGTATGATTCTAGAAAATCTCAAAAAGACCGGCTGCGCCTTGTCCACCACCGATACACATTGTCACTACAGCATATTTGGCTCCGCGGCGCTTGCCTTCGATCAGAGCGTGCCCCGAGCAACGCGCACCGGTCATACCATAAGGATGACCGATCGATATCGAACCACCATTGACGTTGAGAATCTCGTTTGGAATACCAAGTTTCTGCTGGCAATAAAGCACCTGAACCGCGAAAGCTTCATTCAGTTCCCACAGACCGATATCATCCATCTTCAGGCCGAAACGTTCAAGCAATTTGGGGATAGCGAACACTGGACCGATACCCATTTCATCGGGCTCGGTGCCAGCGACGGCCATGCCGACATAGCGACCCAATGGATTGAGGCCAGCTTTTTCAGCGGCCTTGGCTTCCATCAGCACACTGGCCGCTGAACCGTCAGAGAGCTGTGAAGCATTGCCTGCGGTTATGATCTTGTCCGGACCCAAAACAGGCTTCAGGCTCTGCAAACCTTCCAAAGTTGTCGTCGGCCGATTGCCTTCGTCCTTGCTAATCGTCACTTCAACATGAGAAATCTCTTTGGTTTCCTTGTCCTGTACACCCATCGTGGTTGTAACAGGGACAATTTCCGCGTCGAAATGACCAGCTTCTTGCCCGGCAGCAGTCCGCATTTGTGACTGGAACGCATATTCATCGCAAGCTTCACGGCTGATGCCATAGCGCGCGCCGACGACTTCCGCAGTCTGGAGCATCGGCATATAGATATCCTTGTGCATTGCGATCAGCTCGCGATCGGGCTGCACCCGCATTTCAGGAGTCTGCACGGTTGAAATACTATCCTGGCCACCGCCAACAACAATATCCATGCGATCCACGGTGATCTGCTTGGAAGCCGTGGCAATCGCCATCAAGCCGGAAGAACATTGCCGGTCAATCGTCATACCGGGCACTTCGATCGGGAAACCGGAACGCAAAGCTACCTGACGCGCCAGATTGGAGCCCTGAGAACCCTGTTGCAGAGCGCTGCCCCATACGACATCGTCAATGCGGCCTGGATCAATGCCAGCCCGCTCAACGGCGGCTTTGGCGGCATAGCTACCCAATGTGGGTCCAACTGTCGTGTTAAAACCTCCCTTATAGGCACGACCTATGGGAGTACGAGCGGTAGAGACGATAACTGCGTCACGCATGATGAGGTTCCTTGTCTGTTTATCGGAGTCGAAATTTGGTCATATTGTCCTCGTTAATCGATCAATTAACAAGTGGTTTTTTCCGCCATAGGCTGCCGTTACGGAACGCTAGCCCTTGGCCATGGGAATACCGAAACCACCTTCGGGATAGGGCATTATCATCTTGCCGTCGGGCGCCGAGGTAAAAGTTGTTTGCGTTGGATATGCAAACTCGAGGCCCTCCTCATTGAACTTTTGCAAAATTGCCAGCCCAATTTTATGCCGCCCTTGGTACACTTCATCATATTGGCTACTCATGATATCGAAATCGAGTTCGAAATTAATCGAACTATCTCCGAAGCCAACGAAACCCGACCGAATGAATACCGCGCCTTCTTCTTCGACAATCTTCTGAAGGAGATCAGGAATGCCGCGAGCCGCATCTGGATCGGTCTGATAGACAACGCCAATGCCAAAGCGCGACCGTCGGCGCGCCAAGCGGGTCATGTTGACAATTTCCTTGTCGAGCAAATTGGTGTTCGAGATGATGACTTCTTCACCCGTCACGGCCCTAAGCCGCGTACTTTTAAGTCCAATTTTCTCAATCGTCCCGATGGTATTGTCATAGGTTATCGTGTGACCCGGGCGGAATGGTTTGTCGAAGATGATCGATAGCGCAGCGAAAAGATCCGAAAATATACCTTGAGCGGCCAGACCGATTGCAATTCCGCCGACACCAAGGCCCGCGATCAGGCCGGTTACATCGACACCGAGATTGTCGAGGATCATGATTGCCGCAATGGCGAACAGAATGAAAGTTACCAAAATACGTATCAACGTCATCGCGCTTTGCAGCGTTTCATGTTCATCCGGATCTTGTGATGTCTTGCGCTGAATCGCACCCAGGATGATCTCACGAAGCCAAATTGCCACTTGCACCACGGCTGAAATGGTAAACAGCACATGTACGATACGTTCGAGAAAATCGGGTGCTGCAGCAAAAGTCGCGACAGTTTCGGCAGACACCATGAACATGAAAAACTTGCTGGTTCGCGCGATCGCTTTACCGATAATCGCCCGATAACCGATCAGCCCTTGATGTCTGCGGACATATCGCACCGCATAGCGCTTTATTCCGCCAAGAATGAAGAATATCGCTGTGCCGATAGCTATCGCGAAAATCAATTCAATATAATGGCTTTCGAACCAAATAGTAGTCTCGGTTAACAACCGTTCGAAGGAAAAGTCGGCCCCAATTCCAAAAGGATTGATCGATGCGTCAATGGTGTTTCCAGAAGTTGATGTCATGCGATAGCAACTAATGGCGCGAATGAATGATAACAAGGGCTATGCCGCCTTTATAATCACGCCAGATTTCGAAATGAAGACCGCTAGTTGATGCGAATGAACGGCCTTCGCGGATTGATCGATGTTTTGACGATTTGACATTGGGGCTAGCCTCGCGGGATTCTTTTAGCCATATCCGGGGCTTATGAGAATCACCTTTCCTCTCGCACTGGCTATGGCTGCATCAATCACAGCCTGTTCAGCGACACAGCCAGAATCTGCTCAGGCCCCGTCTCCACCGCCACCAGCTGTTCCGCAAGCCGTTGCGCCGCCAGTTGTGCAGGCACCACAAGTAACACAACCCAAAGGTGTTTGGACGGACTGGCAGATCGCGCCAGGACAATGGGTTTATCGTCAGGATGCCCGCGGATCACTTGCCCTTTTTGGTCAATCCGATCGAGACGCCACCGTCATCATTCGATGCGACGAAAACCGTAGCCAAATATTTATCTCCCGCGCGGGTGCGGTCACGACTGAAACGCGAATGACTCTGCGCGCCAGTTCCGGGTTGCAAGGCTATCGAGCGCGCAGCAACGGGGACAATCCCTCCTATGCCGCAATATCGCTCGATCCCGATGATATGATGTTAGACCGAATTGCGTTCAGTCGAGGGCGCTTTGCGATTGAAACAACCGGATTGCAGTCCATCGCTGTCCCAATCTGGGCAGAGTTCACACGAGTTGTGGAAGATTGCCGGGCTTGATCGCTGACGTCAGGCCGGAACGCGCAATGATGACAGCAAAATATTTTATTTCAAGCCTTGTTCGCAAATCAAAATTGATTCAAATTTAACATCGTCGAACAGCGGAGTATTAGCGATGCAAGAGTTCGTATCTTATCAACAAGCGAAAGGAGGTGGTCCGATGTCTCATGGTTCAGCACAGGGGTCGGAAAAATCCGTTCGGGGAGCAACTCTGATCTAAGGATCAGGCAACCCGGCAGCGGCACTTCCAACCGCTGACCATGTCTATTCAAGTTATTGGTTTAGCTTGACTTATTGGGGGAATGACTAAGTCGTTCCCCCTTTTGGTCCCCCTTTAGCGGCGAGCTAGAGGGGTTCTTTTGTTTTGATGCCTCAAGAGGCGCGACATGCGGCGCCGACCTGATCCAGCGCTTCCAATACTATCAATTTTAGATTGGCCTGCAACTATGGACACTCCACGAATCAGAACGTCCCCCGACGCAGCCATAATAAAGCCAGTGGTTTCCAACGTAGCAAGTTGCTAATTCTGCCAACGATATCGAATGATAGGAGATTCGTTTTGACACTTCAAAACATATTATCCGTGCTGCAAGATTGGGCCGGTATTGCTGCCTTGCCACTGGCAGCATTGGCATTAGGATTAAATTTTCTACGTTATCGGGCGAGTGTTGCAGAGAAGCTTCCGGATATAAGCATTCTTAACCCAACTCTGGAAGAAAGCATTTGGGGTAATTTCGTGAAGGTCTGCTTTGAGATCAAGAACCGATCTGACAAAAACCTATATTTGTTGCAAGTCAAAGTAATTGGGTTGCCAGATGTAAAAGTCAACAATGGATTTAAGCAAGATGCATATGGTGAAGTTTCTGGCCCCAAGGGTTTTACGGAAACTGAGTTCCAGATAACTCGACGCGCCTACCCAAGGGGATCCGCGATAGATTCATATGGTAATGGCGGTAAAGATCACACCGGCGGCGAATTGTATTTTCAAACCAAAAAGCGAACAGGCAGGTTCAAGCTCGAATTTGTCTATGCGTTTAGTTCCGAGGATGAGAAGAAATATCGCAAAACATTTGATCGAACAATCCCGTCAATCATACCGAAAAAAAAATCCGATACTCTTGTATTAACAACCTGAGCATTTCCATAGTGAGATCCAACATGACAACGTTACCCGAACTCCATCGCAAAATGTCTAGCAAGATTGAGCGCCAAAAGGGAATGCAACTAGCTCCGATGGAATTGAATTTGTTAGTTGAGTGCGGTGCATTTGAAACTTTGACTAAGGCCGCTGCTGATGCACATCGAGAAATAGTTGAGGAGATAGCGCAGCAAAGAGCTGACCTTAAAGCGGGTCGCATATCTCATAAAGAGAACGCGGATAAAGCAATGGAACGCCTGCAAACAATACTGGGCAAAGATAAATCATGACATCGCCAACACTGTTTTGGCCACCAATCTATCGGATGGAGAAGCCTCTTGTTATTCTTTAAAGCTGCTTTTGGGATGACCTTTGCAGAGTGACGGTTCCTCCCGTCAAGTTCCTTTGGCATCGCTTCGATCATACAAAGCTATGTCTGACCAATCCGGTTCAACCACACCAAACAATATGGCAACTGCCTTATCTATTGCCTCTCGATACCAATACTCCTTCTTTCCAATTAAAACAGGCATCGGCAAGTTCAGGCTTGCAACTTCGCGCAAGAACGAAGCCTCGGACATATCGAGATATTTTGCTGCTATTTTGCGGCGCATCATTATGGGCGGGTAGTTCATTCTGACTTCCCCCGTTTTTTTATTACTTCTTCAAAATCGGGAACTATATGACGGCCAATCCCCCTCCTTCGCCTGAGGGTCGAGCTAACTGGGCTCGTGATTACTCGACAGCTATTGATATACCGCTGCACGTCATCAGGATCATATAGAATTTTGCTCTTAATCTTGATGAACGGCAACCGTCCGGATTGCCTTTCGGAACGTAACGTTCTTTGGCAAACTCGTAGTAGGTCACAAACTTCGTCTTCGGTTAGTAGCCTTTTCATGTGATAGCGTGAACGACAATGCCAATACCAACACAGAAACAGACAAAAGAGGCAAAGCCCGTTAACACAATCGGGTCGCGCCATGTCGGAGGCGTCTTGTCTAAAAATCAGTTAGCAAATATGCATAATTATAGATCTTTTCTTGTTACAAAAATATCGATATTTATATTTGTTCTTTCAGGGTGCAGTTCTTTGGATGAAAAATTAGAAGAAAAATGTAAATATGATTCGAGTATAGAGATCTTTGATTATGAAAGATGGAAATTGTATAAAGAGCACGCAAAAGCACTCAATCCCTTATCCAAGCCAAAATTATCAAGTTCACAAATTGATGGAGAAAGTTGGTATTTAATAACAGGGCCCACTCAAGATAAAAAATATTCTTTGATTCATGAGCAGGTAGTTTATTTGGATTTTTTTAGGGGAGTATATTTTACAAATAAAATTAATGAAAGAGTAAGGGTCGCGAAAATAGTGAATTATTACTATAATGAAGATGGATTTTCTGGCGGTATATCCTCATCATGTACAACTTCTTATCCGCAGTATTATTTTAGAAATTGAGAATTTACGATGGGGACCTATATACTTAACTAGCCAAAGACAGCTTGACTAGCCGAACAAACTTGGCTAGTTAAAGTTCATGACAAACAAACAGCCCGCAACGATCAGCACTTTCGAGTTTTTCAGCAAGTTCCCAGATGAGGAAAGTGCACGGGTTTATTTTGAAAACCAACGCTGGCAGGGTGAAGCGGCATGTGGCCATTGCGGTAGCTGCAACGTCAATGAGTGCAAAGATCACAAGCCAATGGCTTATCGTTGCCGCGATTGCCGTAAGCATTTCAGCATTCGGACCGGCACTGTATTGGCTGAAAGCCGTTTACCCCTTCAAAAATGGTTGCTTGCAATCTTTATGATGACAAGCGCACGTAAAGGCATCCCTTCAACACAAATGGCTCGCGAACTGGGAATTACTCAAAAGTCTGCATGGTTTTTGGCGCAGCGCATTCGCGAAACTTGGATGAGCGGTTCAGATCGTGATATGACCGGAACAACTCAAGTTGATGAAACATTCGTAGGCGGCAAAGAAAAGAACAAACATGGCAATAAGAAGCTTCACGCCGGTCGCGGTGCGGTCGGCAAGGTTGCTGTAATTGGCGCACGAGACGAATTAGGCGAAGTCCGCGCTCATCCTATCCCAAATACCAAGGCAGCTACTCTAAAGGGCTTTGTGGCCGCTAACGTGCCACACGGCGCAACGGTTATCACAGATGATTTTGCAGCGTATCGCGGTCTGTCAGCGCAAGGTTATTATCATCACACAGTAAACCATTCAGCCGGTGAATATGTCCGGCACTATTGCCTTCACACAAACGGTATTGAAAGCTTCTGGGCGCTTCTAAAGCGCGGTTATCACGGCATCTATCACTATATGTCCCCTAAGCATCTACATCGCTACGTGAACGAATTTTCGTTTCGCCAAAACACTCGCGAAGCTGGCACAATGGGCTTTATCAACATGACAATCGGGCGCATGGATGGAAAACGTCTTACATATAAGGAATTGATCAGTGGCTAAGGACGACAAGATTATTGAACCGATTGATGCTGGTTTTGATGTCGTGGCAGGGGCAATGATAGCCGCCGACCCTTTGAAGATAGTCTTGAAGGCTACTCACGAAGGTATCCTGCCCCTTGCAAATGTGGAATTGAATGTTGCTGTTTTGTCGGACGGCACGAGAGTAATAAGTCAGGCCGGTGTTTTTAAGGCTTTTGGCCGCACAAAACGCGGTCGGACGAAAGATGATCGGCGGGTGCCCAATAGGCCCGCTTTTTTGGATGCACAGAACCTGCAACCATACGTCAACCGCGATTTAGAGGGGGTGCTCAAAACCATCTCCTATGAATCCCTAAATGGCTCTGTGATAGACGGCTACAATGCCGAGATTTTGCCCAAAATGTGTGAAGTTTATCTTGAGGCCAGAGCCAAAGGCAAATTGGTAAAGCAGCAAGAGCCGCTAGCTAGAGCCAGTGAGATATTGCTACTTGCATTAGCCAATGTGGGCATCAACGCTCTTGTCGATGAGGCGACTGGCTATCAATATGATAGAAAGCACGATGCTCTCCGATTACTACTTTCTAAATATATCGAAGAAGGGTTGCAGAAATGGATTCACACCTTTCCAGACACATTTTTTGCAGAACTTGACCGGCTTTATGGGAATCCAAAAACGTCATCTAGAAACCGCCCTCAATATTATGGACGATTCATCAACAAATATGTCTATGATCCTATTGAGCACGGCTACGTGAAGGCTGAACTCGACAGGTTAAATATCACAGATGAGGGTAAGCGTAAGGCGCGATTCCATCAATGGCTGACTGATGAGGGGAGGACAATTCTAACGCGCCAAATTGGTAAGATTGAAGGAGTTATGGAAATGTGTGACGATATAGTCCATTTCAAGAAAGTGGCGCAGAAGCAAAAAACGATAACGGTTGCCCCTTATCTGTTTGATGAGATGAACCGGATTATTGACTGATCAGATTAAGGGTTAATCTAAGATCACTGCATCAGTTTACCCATTTTAGCGCCCTCGGACAGCGCTTTAGCGCCTGTGTCTCCATCACCATCTTTAAAGCCTCTAAAGGCAGCTACCAGCAGAGCAATGGATAAGCCTGTCATAGATAATATAGGCGCAACATAAATCGCTATTATGTATGCAGATGGTGTGCCGAATGTTCGTAATGACATCAGCTTATGCACAACATGTGAAAGCATCCAACCCATACCGGACATAATCAATAAACTTGCAATCACCGCTAGCCAGCGGAGATAATAACGCTGGTTAGCTTCACGATTGACGTTCTCTTTTGCTTTCGCATCAGCATCTAGGCTACGAAGTGCTATTGCCTCGTATTGATCTGGCTGCGGCAAATCTTCTGGAGCATCTTCACCGCCTAAATCCACTTTAGGGACTTTAGCGGGAGGCTTACCCATTTGCGGCATTCTCTGGTTGCCGCTTTGCGATGTAATGCGACTGAATGAGGTCGTTCGGAATTTCCGCGTAAGAGCCACCCCATTTTCTTGCAGTCTCCCAAGGGCCACCTGGAACGTGCGTCAACTCCGACAGCTTAAAGGGCGACATATGCCCATAGATTTTATAAATTTGCTCTAAGAAATCAACATCCGTTGGCTCCGTAGGGACCGGATAACCATCAATCGGCTGTTGCGGAACAATGCCCTGTGGCCGTAGATTAGAATATACCTCTGGAATGACCGGCCCATGTTGCCATGCTTCAATCCGGTTATTCAAAAGTGGAATCTGCCGCATTTCAAGATGCCAGCCATGTGCAATATAGGTAAGTTTTAAGAGAGACATAATAGATAAAGCGCGGCCCTCGCTCTTAGCGCGATCAATAAACCAGTTTGCAATCTGGCGAGCATCATACGGGGGCATGGTCATCTCCGTTCTCTATATGGTCTTGTTGCGACATTTTCGCAAGAGCTGACTTTTAACCGGCTAGCTACGTATATAGGTCCCTTACGATGGAACAAACGAACAGTGTAAGGTTAAAGCCGCGTGATTTTCAGAATGGTGCCAGATTTTCGGCGCTAGCCTATGCGAGTGGTATTTTCATCAAAGGCCAAACTGGAGCCGCGTTGGCCGCCGTAATAAAAGGAAATGATATAGCAAGACGGGCGTTCGAAGTAGATGTATCGGGTCGGCGACTAACGCCTGCAGACGCCTACTTCGGCAGAGCAATCGCCATTATAAAACAACGAGAAAGGATCAAAAAACAAACCATTGAACATCGGCGCTTGCAACACCGCAAGCTTGCCGCTTAACATCAACCAACAGATGGAACCAACGCTCTACTAATTTACGCAGCCTTCAGTGCCAAATGTTCTGACGACGGACAGTCTTCCCCCTCTAGAATGAGATTCAATTGTTCTGGTTCGATATACCCTTCCTCTATTTCAAGGAACGCTGCTCTGTTAGGGAACGCCTTTTGAAGTTCGAACAAAGCAACAAAACCCGATAACAAAGCGGTGCCAACACCAGCGACAAACCAAATCACCGACCAAAGCATCGCACGACCTTCAATGCCTTCTTGTCCAAGAACGGCAATAATTGCACCACTATTAATCACAAGTAGCGATGCAAATAGCCATTTGACGATTGAGAACATTAAATCTCCAAGGATTGTATGTCCTTGTTCAGACCTGCGCACAATTGTTTCAATCCGCTGTTCCGTCAGCAAGATCGCATTTTGACTTGGTTTAGTCCTAAATTGCAAAAACTCGGTCTCCGTTGGCGATTCTATGTGACCTTTAGCTTGGTTATCCTGCCTACGCCAACCTGGACATATATCCCGTTCGGGAGGGACCTATATAGATAACTAGCCAACGGGAGTTTTTCTGCCTGATTCGATTGAAAAGTTCCTAGAATCGTGTATAGTCGTCATAGCGGCAGACTACGCTAAAACCCGAAAAACGGTTGAATATCGAAAAATTCCCGTCTCTGAACAACAAAATCACTTGCCGTTAACCTGTTCTCCTCCATATAGAGGGCAACAGAACGCAAATTCATAAGGAGCAAATGTTATGAAATATGCAACTAAAGCCCGTGAAGCCTGGGGAGGCACTGTCTAATCAGTCTTCCTTCAGTCTCTACTGAACAAGCAGTTTTTGGAATGGCCTCACTTGGAGAAGTTGAGGCCATTCTTCTTACAGCCACAATTGCCGCAATACTGGCTGTCTGGGGTATTATCACCCAACGGGTAGTAGCGCGAAGAGTCGCAACGCTGAACCACCTAGCTCGAGTAGATGCCGATAATGATTTAATCGACGCAAGAAAGATGTTTATCAAGCTTACTAATGATGACGGTGCGATATTGAAGTATGCTGATCCAGCCACTTTTGATACGGACGAAGCAACCTCGGTGAGGTTGGTTTTGAATGAGCATGAGCGACTAGCTATCGGTATGCAATTCGGCGTCTTGGATAGAGAATATATCAAGCGAACATGGCGTGGGACACTCATCAGAGATTTTACCCTAGCGGCGCCATTTATCTACAAACTAAGGCAACACACTAAAAACCCCGCTATCTATCATGAGTTTGAGGAACTGGTCCGCTCGCTAGTGGATAAAAAAATGCCAAAACGCTGGTACTGGACAAAACTCTGGTTCTAATTGTAGGGATTTTAACCCTCAATCTGGTCAGGCGTCATCGCTGTAATTGCTAGTTGCGCTACCGAAGGCGGCAGCTCACCCTTCGAAACCTTCGTAGACAGATAGTTTTTCAACTTTCCGCCCTCGATATATTCCTCTTGCAGCCAAGTCCGATAATGCCCAAGTGCATCAATTGGATAGCACTATGCAGGAACAGGATTTGCCTTTGATTGCGGGAAGCAGGTGCTATGTCTTTAGTGTCTTTAGCTTCAATGCTTGATCGGCAAGCCGATAACAGGGCAAGTTCATCAATCCCACATTATCCTAGCTTCGCGATTGCAACATAAAGCAAAATATGTATGTTTGGCACCATAACAATATACCGTTTTGGAGTTGATTCTGGGGCACTGTTTCTAAGGAGATTGGTGATGATGAGGCTGTTTATATCGAGAACCCAAACTGAAAATGATAATTTTGAACTTTCGGAATTAATGTCCAAACATGGCGATAATGTCAAAGCGTTGCTCCAGGCTCGGGCTAACGACAAAAGCTTACCCAAAAGATCCCGCAAACATTGGAAGCGCTTAGCAATATTGATGAAGGATATTGCTTAGCTCACAAACATACATGGCGGTTAGTGTCTTTAGTGCCGATAGCACCGGGATCAACCAGCAGCCCAAGCTCGAGCCTTGTCATATTCGGCTTGATATTCAGGACGCCAATCTTCCTCAATCGGCTTTCCGTGACCGCCTTTGACTCCAACAAGGGTTATCAGCATCCGAGGAAGGCCATCCGGCCTCAAGCCGCCAGCGCGTGACAAAGCGTCTTCAAATGGGATTCCATGCGCCCACAAGACCACTTGCCCGATCTGGCCAGACTGCTTTGCATCTTCCAATGCTTCAACTCGTTTGTTTAGCTGCCTCATATCAATTCGCCAGTTTAAAGCCGGGAGGTGGGGGAGGAATGTTAGCGGCAGGGGCCGTGTCTTTAGTGCCGTTAGTGTTTCTAGCACCACCGAACATGCCCTTTTTCGCTGTCTCGCGGTTATCTGAAATAATCTTTTTGATTAGCTTGGCCTTCGCTTCCGTAGGCATTGCCTGATAACGCTTGGTTTCAATCAGGCGTCCAAGGCTTTCTTTTGCCAAAGTCCCCGCGCGTTCCTGAAACTCTCCATACTGATGAGGCGTCATTGAACCACGTTGAGGAGGTCCAGACCTTACACCCACATTCAGCAGTTCATTGGTAACAGGATCGTTCTTTCGGGTGGATTCCCAGATAGGTGATATTGCGTCAGGGCCAAGACCACCTTCACCAACAATAGGCTGTCCCCAAAAATCCCGCTTTGCTGGCAGGCTTGAGCCCATGCCGGGAACCCGAGACTTGATGTAATCACCAATTGTGTTTGCCTCCCTAAACGTAGGATCGATTGTGCGGGCCGCCTGGGCGACCCCCGTAGGCACCGTGGCAGAACCAATCAGTCGTTTAGAGAACCATTTAAGATTGCGTTCTGGATCGTCGAGCGCGGCCAACGCATCGGTGATACCAGAAAGCCACGTTTTACTTCCTAGATTGGAAATAATCGATGCAACAGTGAGAGTTGCCCCATCTTCCCGCTGCTTATCGGTCATGCCATTGTCAGCATTGGCAATGTCCGCAGCCGTTCCAATCGTTGAGGCGAAGGGATCTAACCGCAGATAGGAATAATATTTGTCACCAACCTTAAAGCTGTACGGTTGCCAACCATCAGCACGAAGCAAACGCTCTCTTGCCTTGTCAGATGGCGGCGATCCGGTAATTCTGCCCTCTGAAGCATGATAGGCGAACATAGCGGCGAACCCACTGCCAACAAGCGAGCGGGCAATAGCCAAATCTTTTTTTGCGCCGCCTGCTCTAAAATCCCGACGCCAATCTTTCATTGCAGGGGCAAATGGGGAGCGCTCGAATGAATATTTTATCAAGTTTGTAGGCGTCCGGACAAACGGCAAAATAGCCTTTAGCGGGGGAATCTTTTCTGTCCCGCGAGACGCCATTGAACCAATCGCAGAAAGATAACCGTCTGTCTCCCGGAGTGGGCGCGTAAATGTTAGATAACGGCCATAATCAAAAGACCGCTGAAGCATTTCGTCGGTTGGATTAGCAACCAGTTCCGCAGCGCGATCTTTCGCAGCTTGCCCTTTCAAGCCTTCCTTACGAGCTTCACGCACCGCCAAGCCTGATAACTCCATGCGCCGAGCCATCGCCTTAAACAACTCATCCTCAGCAGCAAGCGCCCTTGTAGGTGTGCGTTGGAGGGACCCTGCCAGACGCAGAGGATTCTTAACCGCTGACGTTGCCCGCTCCTTAAATCCTTTGCCTTGCAATCCGGGGATTGCTTTTTGCGCCAAATCCTCAACCTTAGTCACAGCATCGGAAGGCTCACCAGTCCGGAATGTCCGAACCATTTGTTTGAGGCCTTCCTTTGTACCTTGCAGCAGGCCGACAGACCGAGCGCCCAATTCAGAGAACATCACCCGATCAACCACATCGGGATTGAAAGCACGGCGACCAGCCCCGATAGTTGCCGCCGCCGCATGTTCTGGAATCTGTGAAAGCGCGGTTAGCGTGTTGCTGGTCATGTTAACAACATGCGTTTGAGGCCCGGACAATAGGAAATTATACCACAGCTCAACCGCCATATCTTTAAAACCGGGCTTCATGGCTTTTTCGCTAAAGCTGTTCATTTGGCCGGGATTTTCGGCAAGGTCGAGGATCATCTCGGCAGCGTCCTGAATCCGAGTAGGGCCACCAGCTGAACCAATCAAACCGCGTAGAACATTAGCTGGAGCATCTTTGCTATCCGCTGCAATCCTAAAAGCCTGCAAAGCGCGGCCAGCCTCGGCAGTCGCGCCGCTAACTTGCTCCTGAATTGCAACATGGCGAACCCATGCCTTGCGGAAATCAGCTAGGGCTTCATCACCGGGAGAATCAGTGCGGGAGATACGCCGCGCCACGTTCACCAGTTCATTGCCAGATTTTGCTAATATTTGGCGAGCTGCTAGCGCTTCCTCAGCATTGAAGGCTTGCCCCTTGCGCCGTGCAAGCAGCTGGTCGGAGGTCATGCCTAAATCGCCAGCAAGCCGCTGTGTGGCTTCGTGAGTGACTTTACCCCGAGTTGCCGGATCAAAGCCGCCAACGGCATCGTGAGAGGCTTTTAGCGCCCGCTGTATGTCTTGCGGGCTATCCAGCTTGGAAACGTCGATATTGCCAACCTTGCCAACCCCTTGAGCAGGCCAATCTTCATACGCTGTATCAGGAGCAACTTGCAAATCATCCGGGCCAATCGGTTCACCCTTATCAACCGACAGGGGAGCGCCTTCCTCTTCAGCCTGGGCGATCTTCCAGTTCTGTTCTTGCTGCGCATAGAAACGATCAACTTCCTCGAAATCGTCTTGCATGAAGCGGCGATTACTTCCTGAATATGTATCGCCCATCGCTTCCAGAAATTCATCAACGGAAGGCCTGTCGGCGTTGTCAGGGAAAAAGCCCTCTTCCCATGCGGCCAGCGCCATATCATCTAGGCTCGATCCTTCATCATTGAGAAGCGGACCCATGCGGACGTCATTTTGTGCAAAGTCCATTTGCCTCGGGCCATTGGTCAGGCCCATTGCTTTCAAATCACCGCCCTTGGATATGCTATCGCCTGAATCATTTATCCCGCCACGAGCGCGAACCCACGAAACCAAATCCATTGGCCCTTTGTGGCTCAGATAGTTTTCAGGATTGCGTTGAGATTGGAAAGCGCGGCCTTCAAGCAAGGACCGCTCATCAACTGGCTTCACTTCCTCAAAACGCCCTGCCTGAATTGCAGCCGCTTCGCTTGCATCGCCAATTTCATTTGACGGAACCGGCAAAACATCTTGAGGCCGCATGTTCTGGGCCGACGCAGTTAGTTGCGCCTCAGTGGCTTCCTGAGTGATTGGGCGGGGGTTGTTCACATCGATGACGTCACGCGAGCGCAAGGCAGGATCAGACAAGCCGCTTTCCATTGCCTCAACTTGATAACCGGGAGGTGGGGGAGGAATATCATTTGCGGTTTGATTATTCATTCTGGACGAGAGACGTTGCTTGCCCTCATCCATCAATCGCCTTGCATGAGGTGCCGCAGCATCCAGCAACTTGCCGCCAACATAGCCGCCAGCAGCGCCTAAACCAGCGCCTACAGGCACCCGAGCAGCGCGATCTGATACCCCGCCTTCACCAGAGCCAAAGGCATAGGCCCCGCCTTCCACAGCGCCCACTTTCGCCAATTGAATAGGAGTGCGAGCCGCCGCAGCAAAGGGTAAAGCGAAAGCGCCGGCCACTTGCCCGCCTAGTTGTGCGTAAGGGTGGTTCTCGGCATCATAATTGAGGATTGCGCGGTTTTGATCGATGTTGTTCCAAAGCACATCACCGAACCGCCTATCACTATTCCAAATGCTTTCACGTCCCTGCGTCAGGCCTACACTGTCAACAATCCCGCCAAACTCATCCAAACCACCCAACAAGATAGTATCGCCACCGCCACGGATTGCAGCGCCCGTAGCGCCGTCACCCGGATCGGTAAGAGGTTGAGGCAGCGCTTGTGCATAGCGGACGCCTTCAGGGATCGAAGCCCCACTATTGCGCTTTTTGACAAATGACTCAGCCTCGCCTTCACTAATCCGAAACCCGTTTTGATTGGCAAAGCCGACGATATCAGCGGCCGTTGATTTGGGATCATTGGTTAGGTCGATATAGGCTTGTTCAATTTCCGGCCGCAGGCCAGCTATCGGGCTTGGCTCATCAAAGAATATTGCTGTCTTGGAGCCGTCAGGTGCAGCCCTGCTATCCCGAAACTCGGCAGGCGTATCAACTTGCAGGGAATGACCACCCCGGCGATTGACCCGCGAGAGGCGTTCAGCTTCCATATAATCCGTAAGACGTTGAGGATCAGCCTTCAGATATTCAGGTGCAGCCATCCCATAACCTTGGTCCAACATGGATTGACCAGCATCCTGTCCGTTTGTTTCCACGCCAACCACAGGGCGTCCAAAGGTTTTTGCGCCAGTGTCTAGCAGGATCGAATCAGGTTCAACCAAGGCGTCAAACGCACCTGTTGACCGTTCACCAATGGGAACCAGCGCCCCCGATCGGTTGCGTCCCTGTTGTTTCGCCTCAAAAGCATCGACGCCCCAGAGCCTAGCGTTTTCGCCATCGACAGTGCGTAGCGTGTCACCATCGACAACATCGCCAGTTGCTTCCAACTTGAAGCCCGGAGGCGGTGGTGGAGGAGGCTTGAGAGTTTTCTGGCGCGGCTTTTGACGGGGCTGGCTCGACTCCATAGTAAAGCCAGGTGGCGGGGCAGGAGGATTACTCAATTGACTGGCACCCAAGCCTTGCCATTCCACGCCATGCGGTTGCCATCATCATCCACAGCGGTTTGTTGCCCCGGTTTAGCTTTTCGTTTGGCTTTCCGTTTGGGCTTGGGTTTGCGACCAGTTCTAATTCTGGACTCGCGTTGTTCAGCTAAGCCAGCGCGACGATTGCGCGTCTCAATCAGATTGCTGGTGTTACGATCAGAGCGCTCATTGTCTGCCTCATCGTCTGCAATGTCTTGTTTCAGACGATCCCGGCCCAAAATTGCCGATAGCTGATCCTTGGCATCCATAGCTGACATGAGAAGTTTTTGGGTGCCTTCCGGCCCCGGCCATTGAGCAGGCACCTTGTCCGCAATATCGACCCCCAAAGGTTCGAGGGTGCGCTGAAAATCGGCGCGGACATTTTGATAATCTTGCTCACTGCCAACAGCAGCCAATCGGCTAATTGCCATATCATAAGCGGAATCAACCAACTCTATCCGCTTCATGGCAGCATCGCGCATGGTGCCTTGCATCTTGAGAGCGCGAGCAGGGTCTTTTTGCATCATCTGATAGAATGCTTCATCTTGAGCATTTTGTGGCACCATTTCAGGGACGCCGCCGTTTGGCTGAGGCTGGCCTTGCTGAGAACTGACAGCAGGAAGGCCCGCTCCCTGTTGCAACGGTTCAGTAGGCGCTTGACCAACGTCAACCATGCCACTGAGCGCGCTACGCTGTGGCCCGCCTGCATTACCTTGACCGCCAGCGAACGGAGCAAGCGCGTTTGGCTGACTGTATTGAGCTGCCGCAGCATTGAAAGATTGATTATCCTGCCATTCGCGTAGCGCCAAGCCTTCGCGGGGATCTATTCGCATAAGAGCATTGGCAGCTTCCGGGGCCATCGGATTTTCTGAAACTTGACGGCGAATGTTAGATTCTTTGGCCTGCTTGCCTAATTGCATACCCATGCCGAACGATTGCTCAAAGCTGTTTGCGCCCCGTGTGATAGACCAGTTAGGTGATGTCATTATTTAGCCCCTTAGTGAATTGTTGGCATGTATGAATGAGAATTAGCGCCTGTCTCAGAAGCAATGTAAGAGGCTAGCGAGTGCCACCCGTAAGGCGACTGCAACAAATGCAGCATGGATTCAGGGGCATATGAAAGCTCTGTGAAAATCTCTGTCTGAGAGAGAGGGAGAAAACCAGAAAGCTCCAAGCTGAATTGGAGCGCAGCGAGATATTGCGCCCTCTCTAAATCTAGCTCGGAGGCAGAAGCCCGCAACGTAGCGCCGAGAATTTCGCCTAGGCTTTGCTCAGCCTCCATTACGCTGCATCTTTCAATTCATTGCGGAGGGATTGCCGGAGCAATTCAGATAAGCTCATCCCCTCGCGTTCTGCCAAAGCTTGAGCCTTAGCGAGAACAGCCTCATTAACTCGAAATCGAACGGGGACATGGTGTGTTTGTGAGCGCATAAAAAGCCTCCAAAATAGGTCAGCTTTACTTACCTACATTTGTAGTCTTTGTCAAGATAGGACCGGATTGAGACTATCCAATTTGACCTATCCAAAGTTTCGGGCAATAAAGCGGAATGATCGACCCAGACACGACGAGAGCAATCACCGATCCAGTTGCAGTTGCTTATGGAGTAGCGGCAATATTCGCCATCATCGCAGGCGCGTTCTGGATAAAAGAATATGAGAGGTCAAAACCCGGCGAACGAAAACGATATGCCGAATTTCTGACAGGGACCGCGTTCATTGCTGGCGGTGCAGGCTACTTGTTCGATATACTGGTCTAAGCTTTCACAGATACACCAACCCGCAGCCTGGACGCCGTAAACTGGACGCCTTGAGCCTTAAGCGTTGTCGTGATCTTTTGCAGACTTTCATCCGAAATGTCTTTGCCTAGTTCAAACCGAGCTAGCGTAGCGGTGCCTACGTCCGCTTTCTCCGCTAAATCCTTTGCGCGCCAACCTAAGCCGACACGAGCCATCTTGCATTGTATATAGTTCATGGTTGATAAACGATATATCACAAAACAGGTTGACGCAATGAGATTAACTATGATAAATAATTTATCACTTAGTCAAAACGGCTAAGCGGCCAGCCAGTAGGATTGCAGTCCCGCTGACCAGCCTCATCGAAACCAACCAACGATTGGAACGACTATGGACGATACTAGCACAGCGCCCGAAAACCGCCAGCAATTTGCGGTGTTATTGGCTCGCTTTGATAAGGCCTATCAGGCCCAGATGCAGTTTGAGCGCGATATTTACGACCCAACAGCAGCGCAATCTTTCAAAAACAAGAATGAAGTAACCATAGCGGCACAGGCCAAGGCCGAAGATGATTTTGGTCCATTTGTTGACGCAACGGACGCGGCATTGAGAAGGTTGATTGCCGCACCCGCACCAGATCACAAGGCGCTTGCTGCCAAATACGAAGCTCTTGAAAAAACCGGGCTGCAATCTGTTATGTCTGAGCGTAACCGTGAGACTTTCAACGCCTTGAAGCTGGACGCATTGGGCTACAATGGGGAGCGCCAACAATTTGCGGAATTTGACGCCGCCGATTGGCTCTATCGCTGGACCGAACTTGGCGGCGGCTATGTTGTCCAGAACGACAAAGTTAATCTGGTCAGTCCGGCAGAGCAATACTGCCCGCAACGCTGCGCATTGATTGGTGATTTGGACATTTTTCACGGACGCGAAACTTTGTCCGCTCACATTCTGGGAGGCATCGCATGAACTGGAAACGCGAAGCAGCTTTGATCGAACAGAGCCACAATGTTGAACGACTGCCAACAGCAGCACCCCGTCAGGTGAAAAACAACCAATGTAAGGCCCAACGGCAGGCACGAATAGCCCTAAAGGAGCGCCACGCCAGCAGGTTCAATTATCGCCTACCAAGCCAAAGAGAGGCGCTTAAAAAGGCGTCAATCATTCGCTCTCTCAATCCCACACCAGAGCTATTGATAGTTGAAGAGTTTTTGAACCAGCAAGGCCGCGATGTGATTGCAAAGATGAGGGACGGAATTGTTATCAAGCAACTCGAGAACCCGAACAACCCTGTAGCGTTGGAGCAGGCCGTAGCCTTCTTATCTGTAAAAATTCCAACATTCGGGGAGCGTGTCCATTTGAACCGCGCTTTTGCAGAATTGGAGGCCGAGGACAGCAGCAACCGACAGGAGCGTCCCGCCTAATAAATTAACGAGCTTCCCGCCGCATTTATTTGGTGCGGCGGGCCACTGCCCCCGTTGTTTGGTGAGACAGCAACGGGGGCTTTTTTGTGCCTAAAATCCAGCCATAAGAGTAACGATTGTGGGAACAAAATAGTTCACCCGGCAATAATGTTATTATTTCAGTGCAATATGGGCGGGGTATGGCGGACACTAGAGCAGCCGCACAAAAGAACAGCGCGACGAGCATATCCGGCGTTATGCTGAATTGTTGGAGGCGCGGGAGAAAATTCAGGTGGTTCAAAATGATGCACCTGAAATAGGTTACAAAAAACCGCCTCCACAAACTAAGGGTACTGCACAACAAATAGCTGATGAAACCGGATTGAGTAAATCAACTGTCCAGCGCGCACTAAACCCACCCGAACCAAAACCAATTAAGTCCGATCAATGAGGACGCTCAAGGCAATCCATCAAATCAGGGAATTGCAACCTAATCATTTTCGAATATTGGTCAAAGTAATCGGATCTCAAAAATTCGCCAATGGGCCAGTCAGGCATATTAACACCCATCGAAACCAAATCTCTCGCAATGCGCTTTGTCCGTGCGATCAACTCTGCATCCGACAAATGAGAATAATCATCCAACCCATTGACTGCTTCTAGCTTTTCAAGCCTGCCTCTAATATTTCTTGGCATCAACCGTCTTCCTGATATTCACAATCACTCCCCCAATATCCGCAACGAAGCAATCAATCGGATCTCATCTATCGGGAGAGCTGTGATAGGTAAGCCGCCCTCGACTTTTATCATTATCGCCTCCAACCTCTCCAGCTCATCGTCAGTGCATCTGTCTAAGTCCACGCGCCCCTTCTCTGGGCTTTTGACTTCCAATACCGTTAAGCGGGATTTAATTGATGTCATCTTGCGCCATCCGATCAAGCTCAGTGATTAAATCAGGGTGAGGCTCCAGCCCCACCGGCCAATCAGAGTCGGCCCAATCAAGCAAATCCAAAACCTCACCAATGCTTGCGTAGCGCCGGACTCCTTCCAATTTGGAAACTCTTCCGCTTAAGTTCACTGTTTTTCCTCCAATGCTGCAACGCGGCCCTCAATGTCACCAACTTCAACGAGCGCCTTGTGAGCGGTGAGCAATGCCATGACCCGTCCAGCTTCATCCGGCGTGACTTCACCAGCAGCGACAGAAGCGAGAACGTGCTGAGAAGCCGCCACAGCATCCCGGACGGTTTCAACTTTCGGTAATGTCATGGTGATTGGTGAATCTTTGCGAGCAGGAGCGATCCTGTCCAAACAAAGGCGAAGCGCCGCCGTGTCGCCGTCCAGAGCTTTATCAATGGCCGCTCGTGTTAAAGCTTCATGTTCACCGCCAAGCAGAGCTTCGACATCACGAGTTACCTTGTTGCGGGCTCCAGGCGGCTTCCCCGCAGGATTGCCAGATTGTCCGGGCTTGTACCGCCCAGCCTGTTTTTCATCTGTATTTTCAGGTTCACCAAGCACTCGAGCGCCTTTCGTTTCGTTCATGTTATCACAATCAGCATTAGGACAGCAAGACTTACCTAAAGTGATCTATTTTGTTGCAGGCCATACCAATGATTGAGAGAGTTAAGACTGGTCGATATTGACCAGTAATGATAACTTACACCCTCTCCCCCTCTCCCCCTGCAACCTTGAACGCAAAACAACTAAACCCTGCGGGCGGCAAAATTGGCATTTTCAGAATCCGTAGACCGTTGGGACATCCTTCCCTTTCGGTCTGACAATGCGCAACTTACCCATGCATTCCAGATATGAGCGCGCCGCCGTGAAGCGTTTGCGTGACCATCCTAGTTTTTCGTGCATGGCGTTTGCTACAAAGAACGTCTTGCGCTCAAAGTGGAGGCGTCGAAGCAGGTCGAGCAGAAAGGCGGCATCCGGCGCGGATTTGTGAGGCTTCCCATCTTTGGGAATAAAGGCGTCAATTTCATCAAAGTTTTTCACGATCTTCCGACCGCTACCGGACCAATTTTTACCAGCCTGTTGATAATCCCATGCTGACGCGGCAATCCTGATAACTTCGCTGTCTGTCAAAGGTGGTTCCATCGTTGATATATTCGCGTTCGATACGCTTTCAAATAGGCCTTCCATTCCAGTTGCGCCGCGAGCCATTTGCAGGGCAATCTTAAACAAGGCGTCGTTACGACCACCTTCACCAGCGACTTGCTCAGATAATCCATTCTGAGGCGTTCCTAGCGGCATTTGAGCAGGGGGCGCCCTCATGAAGGAGAGAGAGCTTAAATCGGATAGAGAACCTTCTATAAACTCATATTGGCCCCCGTTGGCATTTGAGGGAGGCGCGACCGCATAACCACCACCCAATATATCGATTGGTGTTTGCTTGTCCGGTCGGATCGACCGCTTTTCACCATTATGACGATACCAGACATGAAACTTTTTTGACGCCGTTCTGATAATGATTGGCGAAGGCCCGAATTTCTCGATTGCATCGGCCAACGTGTTTTCGTTGCGCGTGTCGATATCCAACACTGTTAGACCGTTTCGCTTTCCACAGACGAAACCAAGCGCATTGGCTTGATCGAACTTTCTAGCCCATTCCCGAGACGCTGGCATACCAGCCCTCAGATAATTACCCACTGAGGGGCTTTTGCGCGCAGCATCGACCGGGAATGTCGCAATCCCCGCCTCCTCATAAAGAGGTTGCCACGTCGCAAAAGACCCCGCCACGGCTAGGCCGCTTCGGCTGGCTTGAACACGGAATAGACGGTGACGTTATGCCCCATTAGTCCAGGCCGCTTTTCAGGCAGGACGTATAGCTTGCCAAGCTGTTCGAGTTCAGATGCCCTTGGCCGCAGGATATGAACCGGTAGGCTTAATCTCTCGGCTATAGCGTCACAAGTGCTGCCAGCAGTCCCGTAAGGCTCGAAAGCTTCCCAGACTTGCCGACGCCGCCCTGTAATGTCTTTCGCGACCGCAAAGGCCGCTTCACGGCCCGTTGACTTACTGCCCTTCCAGCCGGGCATATTTGGATATTTGTTCATGTCATTCATTGTACGGACTCCAAATTTACGCCCGCACGGTCGGCGAGCTGGTTAAACCATTCCTGTTGACGATCAGACAAAGGGCATTCGTCGGCCACGCATTGCCCGAGGAAGCTTCCCGCCTTGCGCGTCAGTGTTTCGCTGGTTGAGAGAATTTTGAGCGCAGTTTCGCGCCGACTTTCAAAGGTCATGATTGTTTCCTTCCAAGACTGTTAGGGATCCTATTTTTTGCGGTACGAACCGACCAAGCATTGCGATCACGGCAGATTGATTGCGTCCAACTCCGCAGGTCTTCATTGTCGCCATTATCAAACGGCAGGTTGCGGATAAGACTTTCAACGTCTGGATTGCGAACAGAGAGTGTCGGCCTCATTGGACAGCACCCCGCAGATCATGCAGCAGGCCAAGGGCAATCACGAATTGCCGCGCTTCCATTTGCTGTGATTTGGGAGGCTCTAATTCCCGAGACGTACCGCCGTCATATTGAGGAAGTTCGCCGTTTGGTTCAGGGAGATATTCAGAGAGTGAAAACTGATTTTGCATGGTCGAGATTCCTTGTCATGGAATCTGCGTAACAGGTAAAAAGGGTCAGCATTACGTACGTAGTTTACATATATGACAATTTGCCCTATAATGCTTGTTGCCCCGTCGAAGGCACCTGTAAACACAGATAATGGATTAGGCTTCGCCACCAGGGCGAGGCCTTTTTCATTTGAAGAGAAGGTGATGGGCACTAAGCCGCATCTTCCAAATCGAAATACCGCTTAACGCTGGCATCAACTATCAACCGGCGACCGCCGCTCATTCTGGTTTCAATCGAACCTTTTTTGATTAAGTCGTATGTGCGGGTTCGGCCACACCCCCACCGGGTCTTCATCGTTTTTACCTCGATCAAGACCGGCTCGATAACCGTCACTTCTTGCATGGGCTTTCTCCATTTGATCAAGCATGCGGTGCTGCTGCTTGTACGAATGGTCCCATTCTATTTATATTTGTTCGATTGCTAACGTAGGCGCAGGAAAACACTATATAAAACACTAAATCTCTGCGAAACTCTGCGAAACGCAGAGGAGCCTTACCTACTCAAACACATTTGGGTAAGCTTCTAGAATGGTGTTTTTCAAACGCCGTATCTTTTGGGTCTCACTCCCCTTGCCCCGTATTTCTGAAAGGTAATTTTCTTCTTTCAAAATCTGACCAATGGCTGATTCATCAGAGACGCCTCTTTTTGCTAATTCACTCGCCACTTTAGTGGCTAGCTCGTCATCAAAAATACCGTAAACCCGAGTCCTGATAATCTTCTGAGCCTGCGGTAAAACGAAAGCACAATTGGGGGTCTTAGATATGCTATCACCACCATGTTGGCGTTGATCATTTTCGCGTTTGACGGAGACCACATTTGGAGGCGGCTTGGATTGCGTTTGCTCAGTCTGTTGAGCGCGAAAATTTTCCAGATTCCCGGCAGCTTCCCTTAGCGCGGCCTCTGCCTTGTCCGGACCCGGCCATTCATCAGGGGTCACTAATTTTGTAAATCGACGTTGCCATCTTGGCTCAAATCCACAGGCGATGCGCTCGCTGTCTACAAGCCAATACAGAGAGCACATTTCAAAAAATATCCAATGCGTATCCTCTGCATCATCATCATATGGATGGTCGATATTCAACGCACATTTTGACAACCGTGGCCAATAATCATCGAGACCCCAAAAGCCAGCTGGTATATCAATCAACGGCCCTCCAGATTTCTCGCGGCCAACGGATTTTAGCGAACCCTCGAACGCGGCAAGTCCAATTTGTGCAAAGACGCTCTCTATTTCCATCGCAATCTCGTCGCGCTCATCTAAGATTGAAGGGTCGGTTTTTTCGCGTGGCTCATCAAAAATATGAGATTTATCCATAGTCCTGATGATCCGCATTTCCTCTGTCGGCAATCCCCCCACCGCCCGCAAGCGGCGGATTTTCCCATGAAAACAAAGTTCATCAGAAACGTTCATTAAGCCGTCCACAGCATAACTAGAAAATAGATATCCGTTTGGTGTCATTGGACACCAGCCATCAGAATAGAATTTCTTCCACATAACGCCTCCGCTGGACGATCCGCATTTGTAAAAGGGTGGCAGGCCGTGCGGTTACGGCTGTTCGGTCGCTAAACCTAGCCACCCCTTCTCTAATTAAGCTCTCGCAGCCACAATAGGAACCACGTTGCTATTTCTGCCCAAAACAAAGTCAGCCCATCGCTCCATTAGATCCCGTCGCATATCGACAAACTCAGCCCTAGCATATGCGGCAACAACTTTATCAGATTGCTTATGAGCAATCGACAATTCGACAACTGGTTCAGGAACAGTAGGGCATTTTTCTTGCGCCCATGTGCGCAGCGTTGATCGCATTCCATGAACGGTAGCAGGAACGCCATCCTTATCGACAGCACCCAATGATTGCAGCACACGAAGCATGGCCCTATTCGACATTGCCCCGCCAGTGCTACCTACAAAAACCAGATCATCTAGAGATTGCTGGCCCAAGGCCTTCACTTCATCCAATACCGCTAGAGCGCCGCCCGACAAATAAAATTTGTGCGGATCGCCAGCCTTCATACGGCTAGACGGAAGGCTCCAAACCTTCTTATCAAAATCAAACTCCGACCAGCGGGAGAACCTAATTTCCTCTGTTCTTGCACCCGTTAATATCTGAAATGATGTTGCTAAACGACTGACTGTATTTTCCAAAGAGCGCAGCCGTCCCATAAATTCCGGCAATTGCTCATAAGGTAATGATGGATGATTTCTATATAGCGCCTTCCGTGCGTTTTTCTGCTTAGGCAACACAAACGATAGCGCATTTAACGGAGCATCGGTTGACCGATATTTCTTTGCCTTCGCATAAGAAAGCACAGCCCCCATTCGGTTACGGACACGAGAAGCGGTTTCGGGCTTTTGCATCCATATCGGCGTAAGAACATCGCTCATTTCATCAACATCAATTTCATTGACTGGCATCTTGCCGATAACGGGAAAGGCGTATCTATCCAGAGTCGAGAGCCATTGCTTTGAATGCTTTTCGTTTCGCCAATCGGCTTTCAGCACAGCATGACATTCAATAGCCACTTCCTGAAATGTAGGAATCACGCGTTCTAGCCTTTCCCATTCGGCTTTAGGGTTTTTCCCTTGAGCTACCCATGCACGACCTTGCGCCGCCTTTTGACGCGCATCGGCTAACGAAAGGACATCAACCGATCCTAAGCCAAAGTCCCTGCGCTTGCCGTTCTTTTGGACACGCAACACCCAGCTTTTTGAGCCGGAAGGCTTTACCAGCAGAATTAAACCCTTGCCGTCGCGGTGGCGACCTGGCTTTGCGTTTTTAACTTTGAGAGCGTCCAAATGTTCAGAGAGCATGACTATAGCCCCTCCTTTCGCTCCCCCTTTTATACGCGGTTAGAATAGGATTACAACGAACTATTTAGAACAAAATCGTCAAAACTCCTTAGATTACTGGCATTAATTGAATTGGATAGAATTAGATAGAACAGGGTGTCAGCGGCACTTCCAACCGCTGACCCATGTTTAGAGGCTGTCCATCCGAATGTGGTGGGCAGTCTCTTTTCATTTCGCAGTCAAAAAAACTAGTGGTCGTCGCGCTCCAAATATTCCTCCCGGATCATGAAATCACGAATACCTAGACGCACTTCCCGAGAAAATTGGGTCAGCGCAATCGACAGTAAGATAACGGCGAGAACAAAAGAACCGGCTACGATCTGAGCCAGGTCAGAGAAGCCGGTGAGCCCCATGATGAAGAGCAATCCGATCAAAATGCAGACCACGATCGCGCTCACCACGCCGAAGTAAATCGCGCTGTTCACATATTTTATCCGCAGCTGCAAATCCCGCAATTCGTTGACGCATAGCAGATGCTCGTCTCCCTCGGTTTCGAGATATCGGTCCTGCATGACGCGCGACCGATCGATGATTCGTTCCAGCCGACCAGTGAAAATATTGAGCATTCCACCGAGCGCGACCAACAAAAATGCAGGCGCCATCGCGGTTTGCAACACAGTGACAATATCCGCATTGGCTAGCTCTTGCATAACCGGGGTCATATTTTCATTCTGATTCTCAAGGTCAATCCGACCGGCGGCCGTTCGTCCCATATCGACAAGCTAAACCGTTCAGCATCGGCACGTGCACGATCGAGGAGAACGGATGGAACGTCATCATTTGCGTAAATCTGGTCTGCCTGTCCCAACAATCGGGCCTGACCGATTGTGAGATCATCCGGGTCTGCGCTGGCGAGCAGCATATCCACGACTTCTGACTTGTTCTCGACAAAGGGCATCGCCAGCCATCTGTCGACATTGGACTCCGCTCGATCAAAAAAAATATCCAATGGCCCAGCCGGATCGAGAGCGGCATCAATCGCCTTGCGGCGATCTGGCCCGTTCGGCCAAATTTGCTTGATCCGGTCGCGCGCTGCCGAAAGGCGCCGAGCCAATTGGCCCAGATTGGCTGGTACCAGCTGTTCCAGTCTTTGACGTAGCGCTTTGGCAAGGCCCGCCGATGTTCCGCCGGTACCAATCGCAATCAGCACCGGATCGCGGTCAATGATCGCTGGTGTGGTATAATCGCACAATGCCGACCGGTCGACGGCATTGACCAGCAGGCCTCTCGCTTTGAGCCGGTTGACGGCAGCGCCCGCTTCGGCATCATCTTCCAATGCGACGACCGCGAGAGCGGCATCCGAAATATTTTCATCATCAACGACTTTAGCGCCCGCGCGTTCATATAATCGCCGTTTGGCGTCAGCCATTTCGCCGGTGCCGAGCAATATGACCTTGCGTCCGCGCAGGTTCACAAAGATCGGCAGTTGGTTCATTTTAGCCAGTCCGGCACATGTTCAGCGGCCATGATCGTTGCGGGTTCGATCCGCTCGGCAACCACAGCATATTGATCACCATCTACCAGCACTTCAGGCACCAGCGGCCGGCTGTTATAAGTATTGGCCATCGTTGCTCCATAAGCACCAGCGGTCCGGAAAATTCCAAGATCATCGGTCGCCACTCGATCGACTTCACGTTCTTTGGTGAAAATATCACTACTCTCGCAAATCGGTCCGACAATCGACGCGATCATTTTTTCGCCGGTGGGTTCCACCGCTTCGAAATGATGCCACGCATCATATATCGCAGGCCGCATCAAATCGTTCATCGCCGCATCGATGATCACAAAATCGCTGTTCACCCCCGGCTTGATGCGGACGACCTTGGTCACCATGACACCGCTATTGCCAGCGATCACCCGACCCGGTTCAAACATCAATGTGACATCCCAATCCTTGGTGATGCGCGCGACCATGGCGCCATATTCCGCTGGACTTGGCGGATTATCTTCTGGTTTATAGGGTACGCCCAGGCCGCCGCCTAAATCGACGTGAGAGATCTGATGTCCTGCGTCGCGCAATTGCCCAACCAGTTCGCCCATCCGGACATAGCAGTGTTCCAGCGGGTCCAAATTCTGTAACTGGCTTCCGATATGCACCGCGACCCCACGCAGGTCTAGGCCCTCCAGCTTGGCCAGCCGCGCGTAAATATCGGGAGCAATATCAATGGCGACGCCAAATTTATTTTCCTTTTTGCCCGTCGAAATTTTGGCATGGGTGCCCGCATCAACATCGGGATTAACTCGAAGCGTAGCCGACGCCTTTTCTCCGCGCGCCGCCGCAATCGCGGCAAGCATTTCTCCTTCTTCCTCGGATTCGAGGTTGAATTGCCCAATCGCTTTGTCCAGCCCGAGGGTCAGTTCTTCACGGCTTTTTCCAACGCCCGAAAATACGATATCTTCCGCTTTCATACCGGCCGCCAGTGCACGCTCGAGTTCACCGCCTGATACGACATCTGCACCATAGCCTTGATTGGCGAGAATTCTGAGCACCGCCAGATTCGGGTTGGCCTTCACCGCGAAGGCGAGATGGATTTTTCCAGCATCTTTCAATCCTTCCCGGAAAACGCGGGCGTGCCGCTCCAAAGTGGCTCTAGAGTAAATGTAAACCGGCGTACCAACTTCCGAAGCAATTTCCGGCAACGGAATATTCTCAGCATGTACAACGCCATTTTTTTGTTGAAAATAATCCAAGGAAACAAGCCTTCACTTTAGCGGGTTACTAGGGGGCAGATCAGCCAGGAGGCGGTAGATCAAACTTGTCGTCTTGGCGTTTTTCCGAACGGCGAAGCAATTCATCGCTCCGTTCCGGTTGGGCCTGGGTGGACGGACGGAGTAAATCATCACTGGTGGGTGCTTGAGGTTCACCAAAAACGGCAGGCGGGAGCGACTGACCCTTAGGCGGCTCCAATTCGCCGCGATTGCCGCACGCTGCCAGCAACACGGTTCCGATCATCAAAATTCCCACTGACCATCGCTTGTTCATATCAGTCCTCGAGTCCCAGATCCTGTTTGGCTTGCCCTATCTGAACCTTCACTTGATTGGGCGCAGTACCGCCATAGCTTAGACGACTGGCGACAGAAGCATCAATACTCAAAACGTCGAACACATTTTTGGAAATTCGCGCGTCGATGATCTGAAATTGTTCGAGCGTGAGTTCAGCCAGTCCACAGCCCTGTTTCTCGGCCAAGGCTACAACCTCTCCGGTGACATGATGGGCTTCGCGAAATGGCAACTTCGCCTCCCGCACCAGCCAATCGGCAAAATCCGTCGCGGTAGAAAATCCAGATTCAGCAAGCTCGCGCATTTTCACCTCGTTGAACGCCACCTCAGCAATCATCCCGGTCATGGCCGACAAGCTGAGCCCCAGCAGATCATGCGCCTCAAATACCGGTGGCTTGTCGTCCTGCATATCTTTAGAATAAGCGAGCGGCAGCCCCTTCATCGTCATCACAAGCGCAGTCATCGCCCCAGCAATGCGCCCCGAATGTCCGCGCACGAGCTCGGCTGCATCCGGATTGCGCTTTTGCGGCATGATCGATGAACCGGTAGAAAAACTATCCGGAAGCTTGATGAACCCGAAGGGTTGGCTTGCCCAGATGACAAATTCCTCCGCCAGCCGGGACAGGTGCAAACTGCACTGCGTGGCGGCCATTAGATAATCGAGCGCAAAATCGCGATCCGATACCGAATCGAGCGAGTTGGACGTCGGACGGTCAAAACCAAGCATCACGGCTGTTTTGTTCCGGTCAATCGGAAAACCGGTACCGGCCAAGGCGGCCGCGCCGAGCGGCGATTCGTTAAGCCGGGATCGCGCATCCGAAAAACGCATCCGATCGCGTCGGAACATTTCATAATAAGCCATCAAATGGTGGCCGAGGCTCACGGGCTGGGCCGACTGCAAATGGGTGAAGCCGGGCATGATCGTTTCGGCATGTTCCTCCGCCCGTGTAATCAAGACTGACTGCAGCGCCTCCAATGCATCATCGACCATATCCATGGCATCCCGCACCCAAAGCTTGAAATCCGTCGCAACCTGATCGTTACGCGACCTTGCCGTGTGCAGCCGGCCGGCGACAGGGCCAATGATTTCCGCAAGCCGGGCCTCGACGTGCATATGGATATCTTCCAGATCCAGATTTTCAGCAATGCCCTTGGCCTCAAATTCCTGCGCAATCTGGTTGAGACCCTGAATGATCTGTGTCGCGTCTTCCGCTTCCACAATTCCGGTTTCCGCAAGCATCGCTACATGAGCAAGGCTCGCCCGAATATCCTGCCGCCATAACTTCTTGTCGAACGGGATTGAGGCGTTTATCTCGCGCATGATTGATGAAGGGCCATCGGCAAACCTGCCGCCCCACATTGCATTGGAACTTTTCGTGACTTCAGTAATGCGTACGATCCTTCTGGCAGCAACAATATTGTCCTTATCCGCCTGCGATAGAACGTCCAATCAGGCGGAGCAAGAACTTGATCAAGACGAAGGGTCTATTGACGGTGAAACAATTGAAAGTGAAGGCGGGCTAGTCGGCAAGCTCGACATTTCTCTTCGCGGTACCGAAATGGTCGAAACGCCATTTCAGGCACCTGACGGCAGCACCGTCCAGCTCAGCAATTTCATCGGGAAGCCTGTACTGGTCAACATTTGGGCGACATGGTGCGCACCTTGCATTGTCGAGATGCCGATGCTCGACGAACTTGCCATCCGCGAAAAAGACAGACTCAAAGTCCTGGTCGTATCTCAAGATATCCAGGGTGCCGAGAAGGTGGATCCGTTTTTTGAGCGAGCGAGATTTACCGAACTGGAACCCTATATTGATCCAGAAAACGGTTTGAGTTTTGGGTTTGGCTCCGGATTGATGCCAACTACGGTTTTATATGACGCCCGAGGGAAGGAGGTATGGCGAGTGATCGGTGCGATGGACTGGGATGGTCCAAAAGCAGCAGCATTGATGGAGGAGACGCTGTCGGAATAGTTGTTTTCAGGAAAGTCCATGCTTTCGCTGAAGATCTTAAGGGACCCCTGTCCCTCGGACAGAGCTTGCTCCCAAAAATGGTGGGCGATGACGGGCTCGAACCGCCGACATCTTCGGTGTAAACGAAGCGCTCTACCAACTGAGCTAATCGCCCCACAGGAACAAATCCTATGAACGAGGCGGCCATTGCCAAAACCCAGCCGCTTTGGCAAGCTTCTTTCCAACTTACTCGCAGCTCATCCGGCCGAAATGACATTTAGTGGCTTCGGTACCACAGTTTCTCTCAACCTGAGCTGACTCCGCGATTCGCAGCCAATACCTGCTTATCCACAGGATATAATTGTTTTATATCAGATATTTAAAAAGATATTTATAGATTTCCAGAGCTTGCCTCTGTCAATTAAAATATTTCACTTTTTTTACGACGGCGCTCTTGATCGACTCACTCCGCCGCGCCTAGTAATAGTCATCGGCCGGTGGTCGTAGATGAAAAATCTAGACCCAATTGAATTTCAAAATGATGGTTGAGACATGATTTCAACATTGGGATTCTTGCGCTCGGTCGATCTTCCTTGGCCGGAGGTATTAAGCGCAGGGGCATGATGGCTCTTCAGTCGATGAATGATCTTGCGATCAGGCAGATCATAGAGGGTGTATCGGGGGATATTGGTGGAACGAAGCGCAGGAAATTTAGGCGGCGGAATATCGGATGATGGGACAACAGGTGCGCAAACGAATGAAGCCGCTGATCTAGATCTCATTTGGCAGAAGATTTGTTCCGGATTACGCCGGGATTTGGGTGCTCAGATATTTGGGCAATGGATAAAACCGATCAAACTGTCGCATTTTGTTGTCAGCGAAGGTGAATTACACCTTACGCTGCCCTCAGAATTTGCCGCCAATTGGGTGCGCGACCGCTATGCGGATCGACTGCTACTGGCTTGGAAAGCGCACCATCCTGACATTGCCGCCATCATATTTGCGGCCAAGGCGGGATCGGCTCAAATTGCGAAAGTCAAAAAAACCAATTCTGCCGAGATGAGTGATCAAAATAGCACCGAACAGCGCAATCGCTTCCGGCTCGACCTTGATCCGCGCATGACTTTTGAAGAATTCATTCCTGGTAATTCCAATGTCTTGGCACTCAATGCGGCTCAGCGTACGGCCGCTGAAGAGAAACCACTATTCTCTCCGCTCTATCTCCAATCATCTACCGGTCAAGGCAAGACCCATTTGATGCACGCAATTGGTCACGCCTACCGCGAAGTCTTTCCAACGTCGAAGATAGTTTACATGTCGGCCGAACGGTTCATGATTGAATTTGTTTCCGCCATGCGCCGCAATGAGGCGATGGAATTCAAGGCATCCTTGCGCGACGCGGATTTGCTGATGATCGATGATATCCAATTCATTGTTGGCAAAATCTCCACGCAGGAAGAATTTCTACACACGATTGATACTCTCATTAGTCAGGGCAAACGCGTCGTCGTAGCTGCGGATCGACCACCCCAGGCGTTAGACGGTGTTGATCAGCGCCTGTTATCTCGCCTCTCAATGGGTCTGGTGGCCGATATTCAGTCAGCCGGCCTCGAACTGCGCCGCGATATATTGCAGCACCGGCTCGCGTCGATGCCGCATCAGCAGGTTTCTGAAGATGTCGTCGAATTTCTTGCTCGCACGATCAGCCGTAACTTGCGCGAGCTGGAAGGCGGTTTGAACAAACTTCTTGCCTATGCCCAGCTGACGGGCAGAGAGATATCCAAGGAGCTGGCCGAAGAACAATTGTCGGATATCCTGAGCGCTTGCCGGCGCCGTATTACAATTGACGAAATCCAGCGGACTGTCTGCGAATATTATCGGCTGGAACGAAATGAGATGTCATCTAAACGCCGCGCCCGCGCAGTGGCCCGCCCGCGGCAGGTGGCGATGTATCTTGCCAAGGTTATGACACCGCGCAGCTATCCGGAAATTGGCCGGAAATTTGGTGGTCGTGATCACAGTACGGTCATTCACGCCGTAAAACTGGTCGAACAATTGCGCGGAGAAGATAGCGAAATGGACAATGATGTCCGGATGCTGCTCCGTCAGCTCGAAAGCTGACGGGCGCGGCCTTCATTTCTTTTCAGGTGCCACCGAAATCCTTACGCTCTCGCCGCTGTTACCCGGAAAATTGGTGAACATGGCTTCAACCAAATTGGGCACGAGATAGGTAAGGCTTTTGGAGCGAGACATAGCCTCTGCTTTGCCTTCAAACAGCCGCTCACCGTCGACAGCGCGGTCAATCTTCAGGTCCAGTTCGGTCGTATAAACGGTAAAACTTCGAACGCCGCCATAGCCAGAAAATCCGGCTCCTCCGAAAAGAAACGGGTCGTTGAAACCATAGCGATAGCGATGTCTGCCGTAGAAACCACGATGGCCACGAAATCCGATAGGAGCAAAAAACGGGTCAAAATCTGAGACAACTTTTTCTCGTCCTTTGTCGACATCATAGTCCATGCTGACGATCAATTCTGCCGCCGCAGGATCTTCGCTCAGCCTGTAGCCAAGCTGAGACATACGCTGCTCGACGAGCGTAGCATATTGCCCGAATTCCAACCCACCGCTGAGATCGGGATCAGCCGCAACAACGGCAAAGCTTTGTCCGGTCGTATCAGGCAGCGCAACGAAACGCTGTACATCGGCACGAAAAGGCGTTGCACATGCGCTCAGTGTCAACAATGCAAGCGGAGCCAGTAGTGATATCTTACGAGGAATAGTCATAGTTTTTCCTTCAGCTTGCCTCCATCGTCGGAGTTGCCGGTAGCATAAGCTGGCTGAACCGTTTTTGAACGACGATGAGTTAACATTATCGATGAGCTTGGACCACTTGGGAGCGAGTCCACAAGCAAAATAGTCATCCGCCTGAAAGTTGCGCGGCCGGATTTTGTTTCGACAGCCCGGCATATCCGCAAAAATTGGTTCGTCGTCGTCGAGGGTTCGATCATCCAGAGGTGATGCCGGTCTGAAATTTCACTTGGGAAAATTGCAAAAGAAAACCCGCCAGTTGAGGGGCGGGTCTGTCTTTTTAGATGCGCAAAGAGCTTAACCCAGTGCGGCAACTTTCTTTGTCAAACGGCTGAACTTGCGAGCCACCGTATTCTTATGGAACAGGCCCTTGGCCACGCCGCGTGCCATTTCTGGCTGGGCTGCAGCCAATGCTTCGGTTGCGGCTTGTTTGTCGCCGGCTTCCAGAGCAGCATCAACCGCTTTGATTTTGGTACGAATCTGGCTCACCCGGTTTTTGTTTATGACCGTGCGGCGTCCGTTGCGACGGATACGTTTTTTTGCTTGCGGCGTGTTAGCCATGAAATTTCCTCAAAATTCTGAAATTGGATCGCCGTGAATCACTAATGCGATCGCGGCCTAAGTCGGCGGGCAATAGCGTGGGCGATGATTCTCGTCAATAGCTTAGTCCAGCCGCTATTTCTGGCATTTCCGGCAGTAAAATGTCGACCTGCCACTATCGACGCGACGCAGCACCAGCGCACCGCAATGACAAGCCTGGCCTTCGCGACCATAGACCAGCCAATCCTTGGCGAAATAACCCAGTTCCCCGTCCGGTCGAACAAAATCGCGCAAACTAGACCCACCAGCAGCAATCGCAGCCTTGAGCACCTGTTTAATAGCGATAACCAACTTGTCATAACGTGGTCCGGAAATCTGGCCGCCGATCTTCGCTGGCGATATTCCAGCCATATGCAATGCTTCGCAAACATAGATATTGCCCAGTCCGGCAACCGTTCTTTGATCCAGCAGCAATTGCTTGATCGGGGCCTTGCGGTCTTTAGTCGCCGCCTTGAGATAACGGCCGGTGAAATCATCGCCCAGCGGTTCTGGACCCATGACGGCGAACGGGGCGAAGCTATCGATTTCGTCAGATCGGACCAAATCTACAGAACCGAATCGTCTCGGGTCGTTGAGCACCAGCCGTCGACCATCCTCTGTTTCGAGCACAAGATGATCATGTTTTTCAATCTCCGCCGGATCGATCCGCCATCGCCCGGACATGCCGAGATGGAAAATCATCACATCATCGCGGTCTGTTACAATCAGACCATATTTTGCGCGGCGGCCGAGTTCGATCACTCGCGCGCCTGTCATCCGCTGGCGGAGATCGATCGGAAAGGGCCGCCTCAGGTTGGCGCGGCGCGGTTCCACCAAGGTCAACCGCTGACCTTCCAACACGGGCCGCAATCCAGCAACCGTCGTTTCTACCTCGGGTAGTTCAGGCATTTCAGTTCTCAAAAAATTACGGTCTAAAAGGCAGCTACAGAGTGATTGCAGTGCTGCCAAGGCTCGTCTACTTGGGAAACGAACAAGATCATATGCACAGGCAGAAAAATGGCTATCGAAAGCAAAACCGTCTCCTTCGGCTTCGAAGAGGTCGACGTCAGTGAGAAGACCGGAAAAGTTGGTGCGGTATTTTCGAGCGTGGCATCCAAATATGACGTGATGAATGATGCGATGAGCGCGGGTACTCATCGGTTGTGGAAAGATCGTTTTGTCCGTTTGGTCAAACCGCAGTCCGGTGAAAATATCCTCGATATGGCCGGCGGTACCGGTGATATTGCCTTTCGGATGGTCGATAGCGGTGCAAATATTACGGTCGCGGATATTAACGCGGAAATGCTGGCAGCAGGTGTCGATCGGGCGGTCAAGAAAGGCGAGAGCCGACTGGTCTGGAGCGAGCAAAATGCGGAAACACTGAACTTTCCAGACGCGCATTTCGATGTTTATACAATCGTCTTTGGTATCCGTAATGTCACTCATATCGACAAGGCATTGGCGGAGGCTCACCGGGTGCTCAAATATGGAGGCCGATTCTATTGTATGGAATTTTCGCAGACCAAATGGCCCGGCTTTGACAAAGTCTATGAAACCTATTCGCACAAAATTCTGCCAAAAGTCGGCAAGGCGATTGCAGATGACGAAGACAGCTACCGCTATCTCGCCGAATCGATCGCCAAATTTCCCTCGATGGACAAGTTCGAAGCGATGATCCGCAACGCCGGATTCGCGCAGACAAAAGTCGAACCGATGATGGGTGGGCTGGTTGCTATTCATAGCGGCTGGAAGGTCTGAAACAAAAATATGACCTCAGCTCGTACGCATATTTTTCGCTTGCTCAAATGGGGCCGCACACTCGCCAAACACGGCGCATTGCGCGAGCTCGAAAAGCACAGAGCAACCCCGCCGCAGGTTCGCCGCTTGTTTCGCATTGCGCGGCTCGGCACGATCCAGCCCAAAACGCCCAACTATTCAGCCGCGCTGCAGGCGATTGGCCCCGCCGCGATCAAACTCGGACAGACGCTGGCAACCCGACCCGACATCATCGGGACCGAGGCTGCGCGGGATCTGCTCGAGTTGCAGGACAATCTTCCACCTGTCGCTTTTGAACAAATCAAGGATGAGATTGAATCCAGTCTCGGAATATCCGTCGAAGCGCTGTATAGCGAGATCGATCCGGATCCGGTCGGCGCGGCGTCGATTGCGCAGGTGCACCGCGCCAAAACGCGCGAGGGCAAAGACGTGGCAGTCAAAGTACTGCGCCCTGGAATCATCAAGAAATTTAATCAGGATATCGAGACATATGAATGGGCTGCCGCCCATCTCGAAGCCTTGGGCGGCGAAGCCAAGAGGTTGCGCCCGGCGCTGGTCATCGCCAATTTCCGTCGCTGGACGATGCGCGAACTCGACCTCCGTCGCGAAGCCGCCTCGGCTTCGGAGCTGGCCGAACATATGGCCAATGTCGATCAATTCGAGATTCCGGAAATCGACTGGGACCGCACTTCGGGCCGCGTCCTGACGCTCGACTGGGTCGACGGCGTTAAAATCTCCAAACGCGACGAATTGATCGCCGCCGGACATGATCTCAATGATATCGCGACCAGGCTGGTGCGCACCTTCCTGAAACAGGCGATCGAAGCCGGCTATTTCCACGCCGATATGCATCAGGGCAATTTATTCGTGAAGGCGGATGGCACGATCGTTGCCATCGACTTCGGCATCATGGGGCGGATCAACAAGAAAGCCCGCTTCTGGCTCGCCGAAATTCTCTACGGCCTGACCACCGGCAATTACAAACGCGTCGCCGAAATCCATTTTGAAGCGCAATATGTGCCCGACCATCACAGCATGGAGGATTTTGCCACAGCCTTGCGCGCCGTCGGCGAACCGATGCGCGGCAAACCGGTGAGTGAATTGTCCGTTGGGGACATGCTCGATGGCCTGTTCGCGATCACCCGTGATTTCGACATGGAAACCCAGCCGCACCTGCTTTTGCTCCAGAAAACCATGGTCATGGTCGAGGGCATTGCCACCGACCTCAATCCTGAAATCAATATGTGGGACGCGAGCGGTCCCTATGTCAAAGATTGGATCCGCGGCGAGCTAGGCCCCGAGGCGGCAATCGCCGACCGGATCAATGATGATCTCGAGACCCTCATGATGCTACCCGACATTGTCCGACGGCTCGATGCCCAACTGCCCCGCCAAGGCGGCGCACCGCCTTCGCTGCCAGTGGCTGAGGTTGAACTCATGATGCAAAAACGAACGACGGGAAGCGGTGGCGGGTTTTGGCGCTATGCACTGACGGTCCTGGTCTCCGGGGCAACTGGTGCCAGTGCGGTTTGGTGGCTGAGCTAGGCAACCAATTGCGCGCCACGCAGCGCTAGCCACAGTTCCACCTCATCGAATTCCATCGACAGCAAGCCAGAAAAGCCCGCTAGAATATTCTCAACCAGGCTTTGCCCGTTTCAAGATGAGCCGCACTCCCGCGATCAGCGCGACGATGAGACCAACCAGCGCCCACCAGAATTTCTTGATTGCATCTAGAATCTGACTGCCTTCATTCGCGCCGTCGGACAAGGCATCTGCGACCCTGACTGTGACGTCTACGTCGATCGCATCACTGGGAATCTGGTCAATGATTCTTCCGCCTTTTTCGTCATATGATGTGACTTCAACCTGAAGGCTCTGTTTGCCTTTCTGGTCGGGAATAACGCTCCAATTCATGACTTTAAAACGACTATTGCCAGGTGCATAACATTGGATAGCATCGTTCTGGATTGTGAAATTTTCTGCAAATAGTTCCGCGCACGCCCAATTGCCGAACGTCTCGATCTGATCACTCACCGGCATGCCACCATCTCTGGCTTTGCGCTCTGTGTCCTCCACCGTCTGATTGGCGCCAATCACGAGCTTCACATTGGTCGGGCGACCTCTCACCATCGTTCGGGGAGGGTCAAAAGACGCGATCGCCGTTCCAAACATCTGAGAAAATGGGTTGCCGGCTGCCGTTTCTATCGCATTGAGATCTATTTCCAATGAATTGAACTGAGCCGAATTCAACACTCCCCTCGCTTCCTCACGTTCGTCGGTTGGGCAAGAACCATTATCCAAACATCTATCGTCAGACTGTGTTGCCGGTGGGCCGGTTAGCCCCCTCTCCCGGCATTGGGCGATAATGAATGGATTTTGAACCGTCGCACAGCTGTCCGATGAAAAGTCAAATGCAGGTACCGATGGAGGAGTAGGCTGAGGCGGTGGGGTGGGAGGGGGT
>LXYP01000013.1 GCA_001650955.1 Sphingomonadales bacterium EhC05 | reverse complement strand
ATCGATGATACGCTGAGAAAATTGATCAACGACGGTGGCGACGAAGCGCGCATCGCCGCCCATGCCTTTCTCAAACAACCCAATCTCGGTTCCGCCGCCCGCGCCCTCGTCCGCGAAGGCCTGACCACCGCCGAAGAAGCTATCCGCATCTCCCGCCGCGATCATGAGGCCGTCGATGCCTGATTTTGCCTATACCGCCATCGACCCCCAAGGCCGGGAAAAGACCGGCAGGCTGGCCGCGACATCTGATGATGCAGCGCGCGCCAAACTGGCAGAGCGCAATTTCTATGTAGTGAAAATGGAGGCGGCCCAGAGCAAGCCGTCTGCGGGTTCGGCGGGTCTGCTGGGACCAAAGAATCTCAAGTCCAAAGAATTGACGCTGTTTACCCGCCAGCTTTCGTCGCTGGTCCAGGTCAGTCCGCTTGAAGAGGCCTTGCGCACCATCGGGCAACAGAATGAGAAAGCCCATGTCCGTCAACGCATCGGCTCGGTACATAGTGGCGTGATCGAAGGGCAGCGGCTGTCGGAGGCGATGCGCCGGGAACCCAAAAGCTTCCCCGCCCTCTATCGCGCGATGGTTTCGGCCGGGGAAAGTTCAGGGACCCTGCCGGATATTACCGAACGGCTCGCCGATTTGCTGGAGCGCCAGGCAGAATTGCGCGGCAAGCTGATCAGCGCCCTG
Source organism: Sphingomonadales bacterium EhC05 (assembly GCA_001650955.1). GTDB lineage: Bacteria > Pseudomonadota > Alphaproteobacteria > Sphingomonadales > Sphingomonadaceae > Parasphingorhabdus. The sequence continues at coordinate 72,534 of LXYP01000013.1, read as the reverse complement.
GCCTATCCAATCGTGCTGGCGCTGGTCTCGATCCTGGTCGTCGCGTTGCTGATGATCGCGGTCGTCCCCAAAGTTGTCGAACAATTTGACGATGTGAACCAGCAACTGCCGCTGGTAACGCGGATTGTCATCGGCATTTCCAATTTTCTCGCCGACTGGTGGTGGGCAATTGCCGCCGTCCTTGCGGTGATCATCCTGCTGGGCGCGCGCGCGCTCAAGGAACCCAAGATCAAATATCGATTCGACGGCCTGCTTCTGCGTCTTCCTTTTTTCGGTCGCTTGCTCCGCGATCTGCATGCGGCGCGCCTGTCGCGGACGCTGTCGACGATGGTCGCGAGCCGGTTGCCGATCATCGAGGGTTTGCGGCTGACCACCCAGACGATCCACAATGATGTGTTGCGCAAGGCTTCGGAAGATATGGTCGAAGATATTCGCGGCGGCGGCAGCCTGTCCCAGGCGCTCAAGAATAGCGGCGTATTCCCGCCGATGCTGGTCTATATGACTTCCAGTGGCGAAGCGTCGGGGCAGCTGGATGATATGCTCGCCCGGGCAGCAGATTATCTCGAGCGCGAATTTGATAATTTCTCGTCGACAGCTTTATCTCTGCTGGAACCGCTGATCATTGTCGTGCTCGGCGGTGTTGTCGCCCTGGTGATCTTGGCGATATTGCTGCCGATATTACAGCTTCAAAATCTTGCGGGTTTATAGAATCGGAATATAGGAACGATCATGTCAAACGAAACAGCGGCTGTCGACAGGCAGGAAACATCCAGATCGGGTGATCAGAAAAAGCGCAACGGGTTCACCCTGGTTGAACTCATGGTGGTGATTTTCATTCTGGGCCTGCTGACCACCATTGTCGTGATCAATGTTTTGCCGAGCCAAGACCGGGCGATGGTTGAAAAAGCACGTGCGGATATTGCGACTTTGGGGCAGGCGCTGGAAATGTACCGGCTAGACAATCTCAGCTATCCGGGATCGGGTGATGGTCTGCAGGCCCTGGTTGCCGCTCCCACGTCCTTGCCGACGACCGCGCGCTATCGCCAGGGTGGTTATATCAAGAAGCTGCCGGATGATCCCTGGGGGCGGCCCTATCAATATGCCAATCCCGGTCGACAGGGCCCGGGATTTGATCTCTATTCGCTCGGTGCCGATGGCGCTCCGGGTGGCGAAGATGACAATGCCGATATTTACGCTGAATAGATCGCGCACAGGTGAATGATTCTCTTCTTCTGGTTGCCTTTCCCGTTGGGGAAAATGAGGCTCTATCCTGGTGGCATGTCGCCGATGGCGCAGTGCAGTCATCGGGGTGCGATGCTGAACCGCTGAATGCAGCAGGTTTCAACGACATCGATGAAGAGCCGGAATTCACCTGTATTGCATTGGTGCCTGCCGCCAGTACCAGAATAAGCTGGCACGAAACAATAGAGGCGGTCACCGAGAATCAGTCTCTAGCGGTCGCGATCGATGCTGCGAAACAGTCCAGTCTCGAGTCTGACCATGTCCATATTGCCGCCGCCGCAGAAGCGGATGGCAAAAATGTTACTGCGGTGATTGCCGAAGATATATTGGCTCGGGGATTGGCGCTATTGCAGGCCAAGGGCCTGAACCCTGACGTTGTGGTTCCCGCCGGATGGCTGGTTCCGGTGGCGCAAGATATTGCGGTCCTCGCTGATTTCGGCTTTGATCGCGTCATCCGTTCATCAGCGGCGATATTTCCCGACGAATCGCCGTTTCATGAATTGATGACGCAGGATCATGCCGTCGTGCCGATCATTGGCGATGCTTTTGATGACATGCTGATTCACGCCGGTCAGCGCAGTCAATTGAACTTCCGGTCGGGTGAATATGCAAAGCCCATCGGTCGTCGGCTCGACCCGAAGCAAAAGCGTCTGATAGTCTTCATGGCAGCGGCTCTATTGCTCATCACATTGCTCATTCCGTGCGCGCAGCTGGTCAAATATCATTGGGCGGCAGGCAGTGCCGATGACCGGGCCTTGGCCAGTGCGGCCACGATCATCAGCGGAGCCGATGATCTGGAATCAGCCGAACAGGCATTGGATCAACGCATGGTTGCCGAAAACCGGGGTTATAATATGTTCCCGGTCCCTGCTTCCGCTCTATTTTCGGCGCTGCAGCAATCGCCCAATGTGACGGTCGAAAGATTGTCTTATGATGCAAATGGAATTGTCTCTGCGACCCTGTCGGCGGTCCGCAATGAAGATATTAATCCCACGCTGATCGCCGTGCAAAATGCGGGCTTCCAGATCACCGCAACGCCGCGCACGGATGCAACAGGTTCAGCCAAGGCCGACATCACTGTGAGGGCACCATGATCGAATCGCTGACCACATGGTTTCTGGCGCTGTCCCGGCGAGAGAAAATATTGATCGGAATCCTGGCGATATTGCTGGGCGGGACCGTGGCGGTTTATGGAATCTACCGGCCGATGGCTGGTGCGATCGACCGTGCCGAAGAGCGCTATACCCAATCGGTTGAGCGTCAGACACGCATAGAGAGCAAAGTGGCGGCTTTGAAAAAGCCGGATGCGGATGCGCCGCGCAGTCGAAATGGCGCGATTGACCTATTTGTGAGTCAAACTGCGGGTGAAACCGGAATTGCAGTTGGAAAAATCGAACTGCAAGGCGATGACCGAGTCAATCTGGTCGTTGATTCAGCCAAGCCGACCGCCTTATTCGGCTGGCTCGCGCGAATCGAGGCGGACGGCGTGGGAATCGAGACATTGACGGTTAGCCCGGCCGGAAATGGAACGGTTTCAGCCAATCTGACGTTGCGCGCAAACTGAATTTTGCGTCCTTTAACGCTGAACTATTCTGCCGGTTCTTCGATTTTTTCAGATGATTTGCGAAACATCACACCGCCATCATCGGCCGACATGATTTCCGGTTCAGCTGGTTCGGCTTTCACCTTCAGCTGCTCCCAACCGCCGCTGGCGGTGCGCACATAGGTCGGTGCCCGCTGGACATTCCAGACGAGACCCATTTTTTCCCATAGATAGATGATATAGCCATTCACATCGATTTCCCACCAGGCGATCTGGGAAGAGGCGGCGCGGGGGTGTTGATGGTGGTTGTTATGCCAGCCGTCGCCGAAGGTCATCCACGCCATGAACCAGTTGTTCCGAGAGCCGTCTTTGGTCTTGAACCGCTGTGATCCGAAGACATGACCAATGCTGTTCACGCCCATGACGAAATTGAGGAAGAAGAAATTCCGGAACAGGCCACCAATCAGGATGGTTCCGATAATATGCTCTGGTCCGCCAAGCGCCAGTGCCCAGAGTGCAGGGAGGATGATGCTGGAGAAAATCGCAATGCTCCAGCGATGCTTGTGACACCATAAAACTTGCGGATCATCGATCAGGCCCTTGCCATAGACTTTCATGTCCGAGGTGGTATTGTCGAACAGCCAGCCGAAATGGGCGATGCCGAGCCCCTTCCACTTGGACATTTTCTTGCCATGGCCATCGACATAGGGGCTGTGCAGATCACCCACGCGATCTGAAAATGCATGGTGCCGGCGATGGTCGGCGGCCCATTTGAGTACCGAATGCTGGCAGGACATTTGTGCCATGATTCCGATGGCGAGGCGCATTTTGGGTCCCGCTTCGAAAGCCCGATGGGTGAAATAGCGATGATAGCCGATACCCACGCCCATGTTGATCAGCACGAAGCCGAACAGGAAGGCTGACCATTCGACCCAGCCGGTTGAATGGGTCAGCGTCCAATATAGAGCGCCAAGCGAACCGAAGGTCATGGCCGATAGCAAAATGCCATATTCAATACGTTTGGCACGCGCTGCTGGGCCACCAATGATGACACCATTTTGCGGATGTTGCTCAGCTGGTTGATAATCGTCCGGCTGGAGGTCTCGAAATGCCGTGGCCATGGATACAATCCTTTACACTCGTTTCAGGAGGTCAGGATATCCGTTAACCGTTATGATTACAAACATCTTAACCTTTTGGACGGTTTTGCGGCGAGACAGCGGCCGATGCGGTCAAATTTTCATTGAAAATTCAGTCTAAGGGACCATTTGTCGGCTGATTCTATCAATCGTCGTTCAACCTTTCCCGAGCCGCACGGCTGGTTCGCGGTGTGGCGCGCGGGCGCTCGGGCCGCGGTTGTCGTACAACTTTTGCGGGTCGCGCCGTCTGTGCCCGGTCGGCGCGCGGTGCCCGCGATTGTCGTTGCTCGGCACTGCCGGTCGGCCGCCTGACGGGTCGGGCTGATCTGTCGGCCCGGTTGCGATTCCCGCGCGTGGCCTGACCGTTATTGGCGTTGCCGCGATTGCTGCTCACAGCACCATCGTTGCCCCGGTTCCCGCGACCGACGCCCGTTGTACCGCCTCTTCCACGCCGCTGATCGCGTGTCGTATCGCCCTGGTTTCCGGCCATGGAATTTCTGCGTTCGGCTCTCCGTTCGCGCCGTTCGGCGCGTTGTTCGGGGGTCAGATTGGCTCGTCTGGCACTTTGTCCACGGCGGTCATGGCGACTGCCATATCGCGCCCGCTCACCCGCCCAATGGCGGCGATGTTGATTGCGCATCGTGTGCCGTCTGCCGCCGCGATCAAAAATGTAAAAGCCATATCCGGGATAATAAAATTGATCATACCAGCCGCCGCCGAAGCCGATATTGGCAAAGCCATAACCAGAATCGCAAGCATAATAATCATCAAAGGGGGCATAAGGATCGCAGCCCTGATCATATCCATTGACATAACCATCGCCATAATAGCCTCCGGCCGAGCCATACATGCAACCGCTCAGGCCGAACATGGCTCCGGCAAGCACGGTCGCTTTCAACCATTTGGTGATTATCTGATCAGCCATTGTCGATCCCTGTTTTGATTATCGCTGCCCTAGCTATCGCCCGAATATCGGCGAGTCTTGGCATAATTTGATGATGCCCCATTATCTAACGCCATGCGATTGAATAGCTTATGAATGGAGCATCTTGCTGACATTAATGAAAGTAGCTAAAGAGGGATTGAAAACCCCCAATCAAGGAGCCTCCCGTGGCGTCAGTTGCAGTTAAACCGCATGGATATCCATTCGAAGAATCGGCCAACCCGCATTGGGTGAAGCGGCCCAGCAAGGAAGAACTGGAACATATTCCCGGCGAGGCAGGCCTGCCGTTTCTGGGCTGCACTCTGGAGCTGCTCAAAGATCCGGCTGCATTTGGACGCAGGATGTTCGAGCAATATGGCTCGGTCTACCGTGCCTTCAGTTTCGGTGGATGGTCGGTCAATATGCTTGGAGCGGATGCGACCGAACTGATATTGTTCAACAAGGACAAGATATTTTCAAGCGAACAGGGTTGGGGGCCGATTCTCAACAATCTGTTTCCGCGTGGACTGATGCTGATGGATTTCGAACGCCATCGGGCGGATCGCAAGGCGCTTTCGGTGGCGTTCAAACCCGGACCGATGAAACATCATTGCCAGGTGCTTGGCGAGGGTATTTTGGAGCGCGTGGCTGATTGGGGCGGGACCGAGTTTAACTTCTACCCGGCGATCAAATCCTTGTCGCTCGACACGGCTGCCAGCGCCATTCTCGGCATTCCCTGGGGGCCGGAAGCGGACAAGATCAACTCAGCCTTTGTCGATGAAGTGCAGGCTTCGGTTGGCGTGGCGCGGAAACCTATTCCGTTCACCAAAATGTGGAAGGGCGTGAAGGCCCGCGAATATCTGCTCGACTATTTCACCCCGCAGGTGAAGGAACGTCGTGCCAAGGGCGGGGAAGATATTTTCACCCAGATATGCCTCGCAACCCATGAAAATGGCGAGCTGCTGACCGAGGACGAAGTCGTCGATCATATGAACTTCCTGATGATGGCAGCACATGACACGATTACCTCGTCGGCGACCAGCTTGATCTACCTGCTCGCCAAACATCCCGAATGGCAAGACAAGGTGCGCGAAGAATGTCTGTCGGTTGCACCTGCCGGAACCGCATTGTCGATGGAGCAATTGGGCAAGCTTGAACTGACCGAAATGGCGTTCAAGGAAGCGCTGCGGCTGATCCCGCCGGTGCCCTCGATGCCGCGCCGGGCAATCAAGGAATTCACTTTCCGCAATTATACGATTCCCGCCGGCACCAGTGTCGGGATCAGTCCCAGCTTCGTCCACAAGATGGAAAAGCACTGGCCCAATCCCGAAAAGTTCGATCCGCTGCGCTTCACGCCGGAAAATAGTGTGGGCCGTCACAAATATGCATGGGTGCCGTTCGGTGGCGGCGCGCATATGTGTCTCGGACTGCATTTCGCCTATATGCAGATCAAGATATTGATGCATGCGATGCTGACCAGCAACCGCATTGTCCTGCAGGGCGGAGCGGATTACGAGCCAAAATGGCAAGTCTTCCCGATCCCGCAGCCCAAAGACGGCCTGCCGATCCGGATGGAACCGCTCTAGACTGCAGGAATGTTTCGGCGCATTTCGGCTTAGTGCAGGGATGCGTCGCCAGCCCCGCGCGGGACGCGGATCGAGTCGACAAGCTTGCGCACTTCCACTGGCGGGGATGCAGTCATCTTTGAAACGATGATTGCCAGAGTGAAGTTGATCAGCATGCCGATCACGCCAATGCCTTCGGGTGAAATTCCGAACAGCCAGTTGGCTGCGACATTGGCTTCGGGTGATACCAGTTTGAAATAGGCGATATAGCTGAAGGTGAAGACCAGCCCGGATATCATGCCGACAATCGCGCCTTCCTTGTTCATGCGTTTCGAGAATATGCCCATGAAGATCGCCGGGAACAGCGAGGCTGCGGCCAGGCCAAAGGCAAATGCCACCACCTGCGCCACCCAGCCAGGCGGATAGATGCCGAGATAGCCGGCCACAATTATCGCTGCGGTTGCCGCCAGCCGCGCGGCCAGCAACTCGCCCTTCTCGCTGATCTGGGGCCGGAAGGTCTGTTTGAGCAAATCATGGCTGATTGATGAGGAGATCACCAGCAGCAAGCCGGCAGCGGTCGACAGTGCTGCCGCGAGCCCACCGGCTGCGACCAGCGCGATCACCCACCCCGGCAGATTGGCAATCTCGGGGTTGGCGAGCACCATGATGTCGCGGTCGACATAGACTTCATTGACATTGTCGTCGGCCGCTTCATTGGCGACGATTCGCTCGCCATTGGCACCGACTGTCTCTGCAAATTCCGGGGCGCCTTGGAACGCATCGCCTTTGCCGAGCTGCATTTTGCCATCGCCATTCTTGTCCCGCCAGGCGATCAGGTCATTGCTCTCCCAATTTTTAAACCAAGCCGGCGCATTGGCATATTCGGTATTCTGCACGCTATCGATAAAGTTGAGCCGTGCGAAGGCACCGACGGCGGGTGCAGTGGTGTATAGCAGGGCGATAAATACCAGGGCCCAGCCAGCTGATTTGCGCGCGTCGGATGCTTTGGGGACGGTGAAGAAACGCACAATCACATGCGGTAGACCCGCGGTGCCGATCATCAGGGCGGCGGTGATGCAAAATACGTCAATCATAGATTTGTCGCCGCTGGTATAGGCGCCAAAGCCCATATCCTGCAGCACCAGATCGAGCTTTTGCAGCACATAGAGGCCGGAACCATCATTGACGGTCGAGCCTAGCCCGAGCTGCGGCACCGGATTGCCCGTGATCAGGAAACTGATGAAGAAGGCCGGGACCATATAGGCGAAGATCAGCACACAATATTGCGCGACCTGCGTATAGGTGATGCCCTTCATCCCGCCGAGCACGGCATAGATGAAGACGATACCCATGCCGATGATCACGCCGAGCGTGATCGGCACATCGAGAAAGCGCGAGAAGACAATGCCGACGCCGCGCATCTGACCGGCGATATAGGTGAAGCTGATGAAGATCAGGCAGATCACTGCGACCACGCGGGCGGTCTTGGAATAATAGCGGGTGCCGATGAAATCCGGGACGGTGAACTGACCAAATTTCCGTAAATAGGGTGCGAGCAGCAGCGCCAGCATGACATAGCCACCGGTCCAGCCCATCAGGTAGACGCTGCCATCATAGCCAGCGAAGGCGATGATCCCGGCCATCGAAATGAAGCTTGCCGCTGACATCCAGTCGGCTGCGGTCGCCATGCCGTTGACGACAGGATTGACTCCGCCGCCGGCAATGTAAAATTCCTTGGTCGAACTCGCCCGCGACCAGATTGCAATGCCAATATACAGCGCGAAGGACAGGCCGACGAAGAGATAGATTAAGCTTTGCGTATCCATTTCAACTTCCCTCAATCGTCGAGATCATATTTGCGTTCGATCTGGCGAATGCGGATGCTGTAAAAGATGATGAGCAGGATGAAGACATAGATCGACCCTTGCTGGGCGAACCAGAATCCGAGCGGATAGCCGCCGATGGCAAATTGATCGAGAAAGTCGCGGAAGAGGATGCCAGCGCCGAACGAGACGACAAACCAGATCGTCATCAATATCCACAGCAGCCGGATATTTTCCGACCAATAATCTTTTTCATTTGCGCTGGTTTCATTTGCTGGCGGATCGGCCGATGGCTGGCTTGTGTCGGTCATGATTTCCCCCTCTGAAAAGCTGATCGCATGCGCCAGCCTTGATCTTGAACGCAGAGACTACAGCAGGAAAGGAATATTGAAAGAGAGACTTTTGATAATATCAGATAGTGGCGCGGTCGATGGGTTGATCGCGACCATTTTTGTATAGTCGATTTGCCGAAACAGCTATCTAGCCGCTATTCCGGAGCGCTGTTGCAATTGCGTTGAGTGACAATTGGATGCCTTCTCCGATACGCGGATCATCTTCGCCTGCGCGCAGGCGTTTGATCAGTTCGATCTGGAGATGATTGAGCGGTTCAATATAGGGCAGGCGCAGCTCGATACTGTTGAACAGCGCCGGACTTTTCGCGAGCAGATGCGGCTGGTCGGTGATCTCGAGCAATATATCCCGGGTCTGGTCCCAGCCCGACCGGATGCGGTTGAAATAGGCTTGTCCGATATCGGGATCCTCGACCAATTCGGCATAGCGCGCCGCGATGCCCATGTCGGATTTCGCCAGCACCATTTCCATATTGGACAAAGTCGCCTGAAAGAAAGGCCAGCTGGCGGCCATGTCCTGCAATTTGGCCATGTCGCCATCGGCCGTCAGCGCTTGGCCGACGCCATACCAACCGGGCAGCATCACGCGCGCCTGTGCCCAGCTAAACACCCATGGAATGGCCCTTAAATCTTCGATTTTATCGGATTTTGTGCGGCTGGCAGGGCGCGAACCGATTTTCAGTTTCGCAATTTCGGTCAGCGGTGTCATCTGGCGGAAAAAGGTGCGAAAGCTGTCATTGCCGTAAACCAGATCACGATATTCGGCGAAAGCCACTTGCGATATGCTATCCATCGCACTTGCAAAGCTCGCCTGAACTTTTTGATCATTATTGTCCGGCTCGAGGGAGTTGAGCAGCACCGCCGACGTCATTGCTTCAAGATTGGCTTCGGCGACGTCCCGCGTGCCATATTTTGCGGCAATCACTTCGCCTTGCTCGGTGATCCTGATGCGTCCGGCCACTGTGCCTTTGGGCTGCGCCTTGATCGCGCCGAAAGCTGAGCCACCGCCGCGTCCCACAGCTCCGCCACGACCATGGAAAAGCTGCATTTTGATCGCCGTCTGGGCGAATATCGGGGTGAGCGCGTTGCTGGCCTTGAACAGGCTCCAGGTCGATGTGAGATAGCCGCCATCCTTGTTGCTATCAGAATAGCCGATCATCACTTCCTGATGGCCACGGCTTTTGGCGAGTTGTTGCATTTCCGGAATGGCAAAAAATTCCGTCATCACCTCGGGCGCATTTTCGAGATCGGCGACGGTTTCAAACAGGGGCACGGCCATGACCGGGCAGTGCGGCGCGCCATCTTCGTCTTTCGGCGCACGATATAAGCCGGTTTCCATCAGCAGGACATAGACCTCCAATATATCGGAAACGCTCTCGCCATTGCTGATATTATAATTGGTGATCACATCCGGGCCATATTTCTGATGTGCTTCGGCGGCGGCGCGAATGATCGACAATTCTTTGGCGGTCTCTTCGCTATAGTCGGCCCAGGGGCTGACCAGCGGTCGGTTGTTGGCCAGTTCGGCGCGCAGCAGTTTGACTCGCGCCGCTTCATTCAGCGCCAGATAATCTGCTTCGACGCCCGCTTCCTTGAGCAGTTCGGCGGCGACCCGCTCGTGGATCCGGCTATTTTGGCGCATGTCGAGAGTCGCGAGGTGAAAACCGAAAAGTTCCACGGTGCGGATCAGTCGACCCAGGGCACCCGATGTCGCGAATACGCCCGAGCCACCACTGCGCAGACCATGGGCCAATATCGCCAATTCTTCACGCAGCTGTTGCGGATTGTCATAAGCTTGGGCCTGGATCGAAGACGGGCGTCCAGGCACATGGCCACAGAGCTTGAGATGGGTGGCGGACAGTCGGGCATAGATGCCGGACAGGGCGCGGCGATAGGGCTCATCCTTGCGGCTTAGCGCGTCATCACCGCTTGCGTCGGCCAATGCGATAACTTCTGCCGGGACCTCTGACAATTCGGTCGAAATCGAAAGTTCCGCACCCATCGCGTGAACCCGCATCAGATAATAGCCGATGACCGTCTCCGCAGCGCGGGACAAAGCTTCGCGCATGGCATCCGCGTCGACAAATGGATTGCCATCGCGGTCACCACCGATCCAGCTGTTGAGCTTGAGGAAATTGGGCAGACGTGCGCCCAGTACCCGTTCCCATTTTGCATAGAGGCGCGGCAGGACCGGCAGAAATACGTCTTTCATATAGCTTTGTGAGATCTGCACTTCATCTGTGACGAACAAGCGTTCCCGGCGCAGCGGCCGAGTCTGCCAGAGCAATGCAATCTGCCGCATGATCGCGTCATCCAGGATATCACCTTCGGGCGTCGCCTGTTCACCGGAATCCTTCATCAAGAGCAATTCGGCAATCCGCGCCTTGTGGTCGATCATGCTCTTGCGCCGGACTTCGGTCGGATGGGCCGTGAGCACAGGCGCGATCAGAGCTTTGTCGAGCAGAGCCAGAACCGCGTCTTTGTCGACTCCTTCATCCGCCAGTTTTGCGACGGCTTCCTCGACGCTCGCACCTTCTTCCGCGGCAACGCCTTGCCGATCTTCAGCGAGATTTGCGAGCAATGAAAATAGCATGAAACCGCGCACGAAAGCCGTCGTCTCATCCAGCGTCAGCGCATCCAGACCCGGATCAATCGCTTCTAAATCTGCGAGACCACGGTGCCGGTCTACGCTGGTCGAGCGGATATATTCTGTGCGTTTATATAGTTCCTCCCCGCCATAGGCGCGAATCACGTCGCCCAGCAATTTGCCAAGATATTTGATGTCAGGATTCTGGCGGACGGTGAGCGCGGGAATATTGGTCATGTCAGCATGCTTAGCTGCAACCCACGGTTCGTCAATGGGCAACAATCTATCAGCGCGTTAACCATATTCTCGTAAATTCGTGGCAAGTCGGCCTGGTAAACCAAAAAAAAGATGTGAGTCGATGAAATCACTATATTATAAAGCCATTCTGTCTTTGCCGCTTCTCGCTTTAACCTCTCCCGCAATTGCGCAAGATCGATCGGGAAATTTGGAAGAAAGGGTCGCGAAACTGGAGGCGATGAACGCCCGCCTGATCGCGATGCTGGAAGCCAATCAGTCAAATGAGACCGGATATAATAGCGCGCAATTTGAGGCCGATGGCCCAGCGCGTTTGCCATATAGCGCAGCGGCTCCCCCACCGCCTCCACCGCCGCCGACTGCCGAGACCGATAGACGTTCATATGCTGCTGAATCCCGGGAGCTTTCGCGGGACCGGTCGGGGGGCCTGATCGGAACCAGTTCTGAATATTCTTACAAGATGCTGGATCATGCGGAGAATGTGAATACCAAACCGCTGCTCATTCTCGAAGCCAAACAGATGGCTCAGCTGGATGACCGAGTCACGATTAGCGGCGGTGTTACGGTTTTGGCCAATTATCAAAAGACCAATCGTGATTCGAAATTTGCATGGCTGATGCGGCATCCGACCTCTGCCAATCAGATTGGTGAGACGGCATCCGAAATTGTTGTGCACTCCGCGCAGGCCGCAGTGACCGCAAAGTTGACGCCAAGCCTGACGGCCTATGCGGAAATGCTCTACAATCCAGAACAGAGCTTTGGTCAGGGAACGATTACGGCGTTGAACCGCAATCAGGTGCAGGTTCGCAAAGCCTTTATATTATGGGGCAATCTGGACAAGCGGCCCGTCTACATCGCTGCCGGCAAGATGGATGTGCCATTCGGTCTCAATGATACGGTGAGTCCGTTTACCAATTCGACAAATTGGCACGCTTTTGCGCCGCTGGCCTATGCCGGGACCTTGGGCTATTTTGGCAATGGCTTGCATCTTCGGGCAACCGCCATTCAGGGCGGGGCTCAGTTCCGTGCGGCAAATAGTCCGGTCGAGGGCACTTCGACACCCTCGCGAGTCAATAATTTCGCCGTCGATGGCAATTATACGCTGAGCTTGGACAATGGTCTCAGCATGATGGCCGGTGGTAGCTATATTCATGGCAGTACCTATTGTCAGTCCTACCCCGTGTTCCATTTCAACCCTTGCGCAGATAATGTTCCCGCTTGGGCGGCTTATGGGACGATCAATTTCGGCGGTCTGAAATTGCTTGGAGAATTCGCTTCGACAACCAGAGTGCTTCCCGGAAGCGCCGTGCCAGATCCAACCAACCCGCTGAGCGCATTTGCGGCGAGCAAGGTGAGCGCACTCACGGTCGGCGGTCGATATTCGTTGCCATTTGAACGCATGCCGGTGGACCTCTCGCTGGAGTTTAGCAATTTCACGGCCGGCGATGATGGCGCGCCCTGGGAGCGCCAGAACCAATGGGTGGTCGGCGCGTCGCACTATATTGTTTCAAACGTCAATCTATTCGGTGAGTTTGTCCGGACGGAAGGCTATGTGCCGCTGAACTTCCTGAGCGGCGGCAATTTCCCGGATGGCAGCACATGGTCCGACAGGGACGCCCGCTCCAGCATCTTCAATGTCGGCATTCAGGCGGCTTTCTAATCAAGCACTAGCCTTCCAGCTCAATATCCCAATAGAGCCAGTCATGCCATGTATCGTGCAGGAAATTGGGCGGGAAGGCCCGGCCATGTTCCTGGAGCTGCCAGTTGGTCGGCTTGATGGGTCGCTGGTGCAATTGCATATGCGCTTGCTGCGGCGTGCGGCCGCCTTTTTTCAAATTGCAAGGCAGGCAGGCGGTGGCAACATTTTCCCATGTTGTACGGCCTTTCTGTCGGCGGGGAATGACGTGATCAAACGTCAGATTCTGTTCAGATCCGCAATATTGGCAAGCAAATTTGTCGCGCAGAAACAGATTGAACCGCGTGAACGCCGGATATTCTGAAGGTTTGACATAATTTTTCAGTGCAATGACCGATGGAATTTTCATATCCAGACTCGGACTATGGACTTCCCGTTCATAGCTGGAAACAATATTCACCCGATCCAGAAACACCGCCTTAATTGCAGTTTGCCAGGGCCATAGGCTGAGCGGGTAATAGGATAAGGGTGTGTAATCGGCGTTGAGGACAAGCGAGGGGCAGCTTTCTGGATGCCTTAGCAGGTCGGGGTGGTACATAGTCTCGCGTCTCCCTAAGCCTTTACTGCCTGCCCTTTATCCCTAAGAACATGACATGGTCGTTACAATATCTCGACAAAGAACATTATCATGCCGCTGACGTCAAGTGCAGATGTCGGCCAAGATGTTGTGGTTCGCTTCGCGCCTAGCCCCAATGGTCTACTACATCTGGGTCATGCTTATGCTGCGATGATTGCTCATGACTATGCCCGTGCGCGAGACGGCCGGTTCTTGCTGAGGATTGAAGATATCGATGCGGGACGCAGCCGCCCGGAGTTTGTCGAGGCGATATTGGCTGATTTGACCTGGCTGGGCCTGGACTGGGATGGGGAGGTTAGTTTCCAGTCGGCGCGGCTCGACAGCTATGTCCAAGCTGCTGCGCGTCTGAAGGCGATGAATCTGCTCTACCCGTGTTTCTGCACCCGCGCGAGCATGCGCGAGCTACAGAAAGAGCAATGGCAGAAGGAGGGACCGGACGGTCCGATCTATGCCGGCACCTGCCGACATCTGCCGCCAGATGAGATTCGTGCGCGGATGGAAACGCAGGCCCATAGCTGGCGATTGGACGTGAAGCGCGCGTTGGCGATAACCGGACCGCTGACTTGGATGGACGAGCGACGCGGTGAACAGGTTGCTGATCCTGAAGCCCTCGGCGATGTTATCCTGATTCCCAAGGAAACACCGGTTGCTTATCATCTGGCGGTGACGGTGGATGACGCGCGGGATGATATTAGTCATGTCGTGCGCGGACAGGATCTATTTGCTTCCACCCATATCCACAGTTTGCTGCAGGCCCTGCTCAATTTGCCAGCCCCAATCTATCTCCATCATCCGATACTGATCGATGAGAGTGGCGGAAAACTAGCGAAAAGTCGAGATTCTGCCTCTTTGTCCGTATTGCGACATGCAGCGGTAGACGGGCATAAGATCATCCAGGAACTACGATCGGGCATATTCCCGGTTGGAATCTTCCTGACGGAGGCCTAAGTAAACCCCATGACCTATGTTTTAATCGCAATGATCGTTTTGACGGCAGGAGCCGTTGTTTTTGCTCTGGTGCGCGGGCTCATCGCCTTCGCCAATATGGAGCCGGATGATGTCGACGCCGATGGTATAACGGCCAGCCACAAGAAGCAGAATGAAATGATGTTTGCGCGGATCAAATATCAGGCGATTGCGGTTGTCCTGGTGGTGGTCCTGCTGCTTCTGGCTGGTGGCCAGAGCTAAGCTTTCTTCATGGTTAAGCTCAACAAAATTTACACCAAGACAGGTGATGATGGCACGACCGGTCTTGTCGATGGCTCACGCATAGCCAAGAACCATCCACGGATGGCTGCGATCGGCGATATTGATGAACTGAACAGTACGCTGGGTGTGGCCATTTGTGAAATTGCCGATGAGGCTTTGGTAAAGACGCTTCGTATCATTCAAAATGATCTGTTTGATCTCGGCGCTGACCTGGCGACTCCAGCGGAAGCCGACGATGATTTTGAGCCATCGGAAATGGTCTTGCGGATCGTGCCGTCACAGGTCGATCGGCTCGAGCAGGAAATTGATACGGTCAATGAGCGCCTCGACCCGTTGACCAGTTTCATCCTGCCTGGTGGCAGCAAAGCGGCGGCGACAATTCATCTGGCGCGCGCGACTGCGCGGCGGGCCGAACGTGAAGCGGTCAGCGCAGCACAGGAAATGACGATCAATCCGCAGGCGCTTGCCTATGTCAATAGGCTGTCCGATTATCTTTTTGTACTCGCGCGTGCGCTCAATGATGGCGGCAAAGCAGATATTCTCTGGGTGCCCGGTGCATCCCGATAGTCTCAAAGCGCATCGGAGGATATAATTTTGCAACCAATTGGCGCAAATATCCGTTGTTGACCTGACGCGCGTTCGCTCTATGTTCTGAGCATCGACATAAATTATATTTTGAATTGCCGGAGTAGGACTGATCGCTAGCCAACCCAACAGTCCCGCTTATGCGCCTGTCGAACAGGATAATTTGCCGAGATATGCGGCTCTCTTGGAGCAGTTTCATATTGTCCGGGGCCATTCCTGCGCTCTTGTCCAGAATCTGTCTGATGCCGATGCAACGGCCCAATCGATGGATGATGCATCGCCGGCCAAATGGCACTTGGCGCACACCAGCTGGTTTTTTGAAACTTTCCTGTTGCGCGATCATGCGTCCGATTATCGGTTGTTCGATCCGACATATCCCTATTTGTTCAACAGCTATTATGAGGCTGAAGGGGAAAGACATGCCCGGCCCGAGCGGGGCCTGTTGACCAGACCGTCGTTGCAAGACGTCCTGCAATATCGCACCCATGTCGATGCGGCGATGACGGAAGCCATGGATGGTTTCCCGGAGCATTTGCTCGACCTTGTCGAACTCGGCCTGCACCATGAACAACAGCATCAGGAATTGCTGCTCACCGACATATTGCATCTCTTCTCTCGCAATCCCCTGAAGCCGGCTTATTCCGCTTTGGCCCCGGTTCGCTCTGTCGAACCCCGGCCAATGCAATGGGTTGAGGGCAATGTCGGTATTCATCGGATTGGGCATGAAGGTGCGGACTTCTGCTTTGACTGCGAAGGCCCGCGCCATGACGCGCTTCTGCATCCGCATGCGCTTGCCAATCGCCCGGTGACCAACGGCGAATGGCTCGCATTCATCGAGGACGGTGGCTATCGTGACGCCCGCCACTGGCTCTCCGATGGTTGGGCCTGGGTGCAGAATCAGGCCATTGAGGCGCCTCTATACTGGAACCATGCCTCCGATCTGGATTGGGCTGAATTTGGTCTGGCGGGCAATCGCACATTGGATCCGCTGGCACCGGTCAAGCATATCAGCCTCTACGAAGCCGATGCCTATGCAACTTGGGCGGGCGCGCGTTTGCCGACCGAAGCGGAATGGGAAGTCGCCGCCAACGACGGGCTCACCGACAGTGGCGAGGTCTGGGAATGGACCGGCAGCGCCTATCGACCCTATCCGGGCTTTAAACCGGCAGCGGGCGCCGTCGGTGAATATAATGGCAAATTCATGTCCGGACAATTTGTTCTGAAAGGTGGCAGCACCGCAACTTCTCCAGGTCATATCCGACCCAGTTACCGCAATTTTTTCTACCCCCACCAGCGCTGGCAGTTCACCGGACTGCGGCTGGCAAAGGACCTTTAGGGTCGAGGACTTCCCTCATGGACATGACGACTACGCTTATCGATCATACCTTTCGCAAGGACGTGCAGCGCTGTTTTACGGAGCAAACTTATGCAATTCCCGCCCGCTGGTTATATGACCGGCGCGGTTCGGAATTATTTGAAGAGATAACAGATCTCTCGGAATATTATCCCACGCGAACCGAAACAAATTTGTTGAAGGCCAATAAGGCGGCTTTTGCCAAATCTATCGGTCCCGGCCGGGCGATCATCGAATTTGGTTCCGGCAGTTCAACGAAGACCCCGCATTTGCTTAATGCGATTGATCCGGCGGCTTATGTACCGATAGATATTTCCGGTGATTTTCTGGAACATAGCGCATCACTTTTGCAGAAAGAATTTCCGGAGTTGCCGATCCTGCCAGTGGAAGCCGATTTCATGAAACGGGTGGAATTGCCCGAAGCTGTCGCTG
Organism: Sphingomonadales bacterium EhC05; assembly: GCA_001650955.1. GTDB lineage: Bacteria > Pseudomonadota > Alphaproteobacteria > Sphingomonadales > Sphingomonadaceae > Parasphingorhabdus. Next base: position 55,255 of record LXYP01000013.1, on the reverse strand, counting down.
CGCTACCCAAGCTCGGATTTTTCCCTGGTTCAACCATCGGTAACATGATCGCTCGGACTTCGGTCGATCTGCTCCGTTTCATGCGGGAGACGCTGGGCGAAGGCGCACAATTGCTGATCGGCTTTGACCGGATCAAGGATCCCGCGACTCTGGTTGCGGCCTATGATGATAGCGCAGGCGTGACCGCGCAATTCTCGCTCAATCTGCTGCATCGGATCAATCGTGAACTGGATGGCAATATCGCCGTCGATCAGTTCCGGCATGTTGCGGTTTGGAGCGATATTTATGCCCGGATCGAGATTTATCTCGAAGCGCAGGCGGACGTCACATTGCCGATTGGCGGAGAGCAATATCATCTCGCTGCCGGTCAGAAAATCCATATTGAGAACAGCCACAAATATGGCATTCGCGATGCGCGTCTCATGTTGCGGGCGGGTGGCTGGACTCCGGTGCAGGAATGGAGTGATGAAAAGGACTATTTCACTCTGATGCTAGTCGAGGCACATCCATACAAGCACGCGCCCTGAAGCCATCACTCGGTCGCAGCGGTCTGTTCAATCTTCCGATATTTCGCCTGCCATGTCGTGATCCAATCATAGGCGCCACGGCATTCGGGCATTGCACTTGCGTCCATCAGCCGGAACATCTCGCCGTCCCAAATATAATTTTCCGCGCTGCCGCAATCGCCGAGTCCGCGGCCCTTGCCATAGCTGCTCAAGGTCTGGTCCCGCTCGTCCCAGCTTGCGTTGACCAGCAAAGGGTCCGTACCTTCGCCGCCCCAGCTGGGCTGTCGATCGAATTTTGCCGCTGTGAAGGTCCAGCCAGTCGCTGACTGCTCATTCTCCACATATTCAGCAATATAGGGCGCGCTCGAAAAATTATAGGCGCCGGAACCGCAAGAGATTGTGACCAGCGCGCGATATATATTGCCCCGTTTGCCCAGCGGATAGGCTTGGTCCTCAACTACGCCATAGCGGTCATCCTTGCATTTCGAGCTTTCGACAAATTCGACAATATCATCTGCTTCCGGGGTCCGTTGGGAGGCTTCCCATTGGTCGACCGCAATCACTGGAATATTTGATTTTCGTGGCTCGAAAGCCCGGCGACCTTGCGCGACCAGCGCGCTCTGGGTGCCTGCGCGATTTTGCTGCATATCGAGATAGCGGAGCGCCGCGGATGAACCGGCGAGGGAAATTTGCGTGAGATGTGCGTCATTGGGGCCGGTGATCACCAGCTGATTGCCATTGATGATCGCGGCAGCAACTTTTTTTGCATCTTCGCCGACGATTTCTATCGGATAGTCGCCGTGGACAACACGCCCCGTATCGACGCGTTTCCCGTCAACGGTCATCACATATCGATCGATATCCTTGGCCGGAAACAGTGCCCGAATTTTCAGGATATCCGAGCCATCTGCGGTGCGGAGCAAGGTGATTGGACCGGCCCATTGGTCATAGCTCGCGCCGCGGTCATCAGGCACCAGCGAAACAGCTTTGCACGTCCCGCGATTGTCGCAGCCCACGGCCCAGTCTTTGAAAATGCGAATCTCGCCTGGCTGCGGAACCGACGCCGCGGAGATGGCAAGGGGGGTGAGCAATCCAACGATGATGATGCTTGAGGTCATATTTGTAATCTAGCCAGTTTGTTTGATAATCGCTACTGCCTTGTGGAATCACCGCTAAATTCGTGAAAGGCATATAATGAAAGCAATCGGTATCATCGGCTCCGGCCAAATGGGTGCGGGCATCGCGCAAGTTGCAGCACAGGCGGGATATCATGTCTATTTGTCCGACATGAACATCGAGATTGCCGAGCGCGGCAAGGCCGGCATTGCCAAACAATTGAACCGGCTGGTCGAGAAGGACAAGATCGAGAGCCAGGCAGCGGAAATCGCGCTCGGCCGGATCGAACCGATTGTGCAACTTGATCCGATGGCCAATGCCGATATCATCATTGAAGCAGCGACCGAGCGCGAAGATGTCAAACGGCAGATTTTCGCGGCGGCTTCCGAGATATTGGGGCATCAAGCCCTGCTCGCGACCAACACATCGTCGATCTCCATCACCCGCCTGGCGCAGGCGGTCAAAGACCCCAGCCGTTTCATCGGTGTGCATTTCTTCAATCCGGTGCCGCTGATGGGACTGGTGGAAGTCATCAGGGGCCTCGCGACCAGCGATCATAGCGTCGCCATGGCCACCGACTTTGCCAAAGCGGTCGGCAAGACACCGGTGCTGGCGAAGGATTCACCCTGCTTCGTGGTCAACAGAATTTTGCTGCCGATGCTCAATGAAGCATTTTTCGCGCTCGGCGAAGGCACGGCGTCGATGGAAGATATTGACCGCGGCGTGCAACTGGGACTGGGCCATCCAATGGGGCCGATCACGCTGGCCGATCTGATCGGACTGGATACGCTGATGGAAATTCTCGCGGTGCTGCAGAATGATTTTGGCGACCCCAAATATCGCCCTGCTCCGATCTTGCGCAAATATGTCGAAGCCGGCTGGTTGGGGCGCAAGACGGGCAAGGGCTTTTACGATTATTCAGGCGAGGTTCCGGTTCCCACGATGTGAGTTTACAAATTGTCCGCGATGGTGCCCAGAAATTTTGCCGTGCCGTCGACCCATCAGAATTTTTGAATATTCTCGATCACCTGCCAACCGACCGAGCTGGTTTAAGGTTGAAGAATATTGTGGGTCTTTCGGAACGGCTTACGAAGTCGTCGCAAATTTGGAACATCGCCCAAAAATTCCTAGGGCGTGGTGCGTTGCCCGTTCGTGCAATCTATTTTGACAAGAGTGAAAATAACAATTGGTCGCTGGATTGGCATCAGGATCGGACGATAGCCGTTACCGAGCGGCGGGACGTTGACGGCTTTCAAAATTGGACCATCAAAAATAATATCCAGCATGTGGAACCGCCATTTGAACTGCTCGCAGATATGATTACATTACGGATTCATTTGGATAAGGTTGATAGCGCCAATGCCCCGTTGCGGATCGCTCTAGGCTCGCACAAAATAGGCAGGATTCCGGAAGCTTCCTATCCGTCCGTTGTAGAGCGTTGCGGTGAACGGGTGTGTTTGGCAGATGCGGGCGACGTTTGGGTGTATCATACTCCGATACTCCATGCGTCTTCACTTGCATCCAAGCCAGGTCGTCGCAGGGTATTGCAGGTTGACTACGCTGCTCGTGTGCTACCTAACGGACTTTGTTGGGCCGGAATTTAAAAACCATAGAAAAGAGGGCGACGCTCCATGTCGGATACAATCCAAGACTTTAAAATCGACATCTCCAAAAAGGAATTGGATGATCTGGACATTCGGTTGCGGCATATTCGTTGGCCGGATCCGGAGCCCGTCGATGACTGGTCACAGGGCATCCCGCTGGACTATGTGAAGACAGTCGCAGGCTATTGGCGGACAGAATATGACTGGCGCCACTGTCAGGATGCGCTCAATCAATATACGCATCATATGACCGAGATTGATGGCGTCGACATTCACTTCATGCACATCCGTTCGCCTGAGGAAAATGCCCGTCCGATGATCATGACTCATGGATGGCCAGGCTCGATCATTGAATTTATGGATGTTATAGGTCCGCTGACCGATCCAGTTGCCCATGGCGGAGACGCCAAAGATGCCTATCATCTGGTGATCCCGTCGCTGCCCGGATATGGATTTTCGGGCAAGCCCACCGAGACCGGCTGGGGTGCGGAAAGAATTGCCGCCGCATGGGATGTGCTGATGCAGCGGCTTGGTTATGATCGCTATTTTGCGCAAGGCGGCGACTGGGGGGCGTTGGTGACCTCTGCCATTGGCGTGCAGGACAAGGGGCATTGCGCCGGTATCCATGTCAATTTGGTCGTTGTTGGGCCGCCACCGGAAGCGGTGATGACCAGTCCGACAGCGGAAGAGCAAGCCTCGCTCGCGCATTTTGCTGCATATCAAACCGAAGGCGCGGGCTATGCCGAGATTCAGCGGACCAAACCGCAGACTCTGGGCTATGGATTGGCTGATTCGGCAGTCGGTCAAATGGCCTGGATCATCGAGAAATTCCAGGGCTGGACCGAAGCGGGTACCGTGCCGGACGAGAGTTTTGATTGCGACCGCCTGCTCGACAATGTCATGATCTACTGGCTCAACAATGCCGGCGCCTCATCCGCGCGTCTTTACCGGGAAAGCTTCGGCAATCCGAATACTGATCCGATCACCATGCCGTCGGGCTGCAGTATCTTTCCCAATGAGATTATGGCGCCGTCCCGCAGATGGGCGGAGAAGCGCTTCAAAAATCTGAAATATTGGGGCGAAGCCGAACGCGGCGGTCATTTCGCGGCAATGGAAGTCCCCGAATTATTTGTGCAAGAAGTGCGGAGTTGCTTTAGCGAAATGGAGCTCTAGCAAGACATGCTGGCGCTGATCATCCGCAGGCTGATGACGGCGATCCCGACATTGCTGCTGATCATATTGGCGTCTTTCTTCCTGATGCGACTGGCGCCCGGCGGACCATTTGACGGTGAGCGTCCGCTCGATCCGGAAACGCAGGCCGCTCTGCAGCAGACCTATGGTCTCGACAAACCGCTGTGGGAGCAGGCGTGGCTTTACGTCTCGCGGCTTGCCCAGGGGGATTTCGGTCCCTCATTGGTCTATCGCGATTTCACGGTGTCAGAGCTGGTCGCGCAGGGCTTGCCAATCTCCCTGACTCTCGGCGGTCTTGCGATATTGCTGGCATTGGTGATCGGGGTGACAGCTGGCCTTTGTGCGGCGGTTCAGGCCGGAAAGATGGTGGACAAGAGCATCATGATGCTGGCGACGGTGGCAACTGCGCTGCCGACCTTCGTCACAGGTCCCGCGCTCGCATTGTTTTTTGGCCTTTGGATGGGCATCTTGCCCGTGTCCGGCACGGGCAATGGCCTGTCCTGGTTGGTGATGCCAGTGGTTGCGCTGGCATTGCCGGTTGCGGGTGCGATCGCCAAACTTACCCGAGCGGGCCTGGCGACGGTGTTACAGCAGGATCATATCCGTACTGCGCGTGCCCGTGGCCTGCCGGAAACCAAAATACTGTTCAAACATGGATTGCGACCTGCACTGGTTCCCGTAGCCAGCTATTTGGGGCCAGCGGCGGCCGGTCTGTTAACCGGCGCTGTGGTGGTCGAAACGGTATTTGGATTGCCCGGTCTCGGGCGCTATTTTGTTCAAGGTGCGCTCAACCGCGACTATCCGCTCGTGCTGGGTGTCGTCACACTCTACGCTGGGCTGATCATCTTGTTCAATCTCTTTGCCGATCTGATCTACGGCTGGCTTGACCCGAGAATGCGCGAAGGATGATGATGTGGTGACGCGGCATTTTCCTCTCGTTATCATTCTCGTGATTGTCGGGCTGGCACTGCTGCTCCCGCTGTTTCTGCCATGGACATATGACCAGATTGATTGGAACGCGGTGCGGGCACCGGCATTTTCGTCCAGCCATATTTTGGGGACCGACGAACTTGGCCGTGACCGGCTGGCGCGGCTGGCATCGGGCACACAAATCACCTTGATGGTAGCGATGGCGGCGGCGCTGGTCTCCCTGCTGGTGGGGATCGCCTGGGGGGCAACGGCAGGCTGGGTTGGTGGCAGAGTCGATGAAGCGATGATGCGCTTTGTCGATGGGCTCTACGCGCTGCCGTTCATGTTCATCGTCATCCTGTTGATGGTGGTGTTCGGACGATCGATCTTGCTCGTCTTCATCGGCATTGGCCTGGTCGAATGGCTGACGATGGCGAGAGTGGTGCGCGGGCAAGTGATGAGCCTCAAAGAGCGGCCATTCATCCTTGCCGCCGAAGCGGCAGGGACGCCGCCGCTGATGATCGTCATCCGGCACATTTTGCCGAATATCGCTGGCGTTGCCCTGGCCTATCTGATGCTGACCGTACCGCAGGTGGTGATGGTTGAGAGCTTTCTCTCCTTTCTGGGGCTCGGGGTTCAGGAACCGCTGACGTCGCTTGGGATATTGGTCAAAGAAGGTGCGGACGACATGGACATGGCGCCGCTGGGCCTGTTGCTGCCCGGCGGGCTGCTTGTGGTCATATTGGTCTGCCTGACGATCGAGGGTGAACGGCTGCGGGATCATTTCTCGTGAGCCTATATTCGCTCCGGAACCTGTCGATCGATATTGCCGGCAAGCCTTTGGTCGAAAATGTCAGTCTGGATGTCGAACCAGGCAAATGCACGGCAATTATCGGCGCATCGGGATCGGGCAAAAGCCTGACTTGTTTGACACCTTTTGGCCTGACGCCTGGAGTAACATCTGGGGAGATCATTCTGGATGGCGTCAACCTGACGCGCGCCGACAGGTATCAGATGCGACAAGCGCGGAGTCAGCATACGGGTTTTGTTTTTCAGCAGCCGATGACCGCTCTGACGCCGCATCTCTCGGTTGGCTCGCAGCTGCAGGAGGCCGCGCGTCAAGCCGGGGCATCACGGCTTTCGCGTCACGAACTGGCGCAGATGCTTGCCCGCGTCGGCCTGTCCCGCACAGACGAGCGGCTCGATCAGTTTCCACACCGGCTGTCGGGTGGCGAGCGGCAAAGAGTGATGATTGCCGCTGCGATCGCGCACCAGCCCAAATTGCTGGTCGCAGACGAACCCACTAGCGCGCTTGATGCCTCTTTGCGCGCGGAGATCATGGATCTGCTCGATGAACTCCGCGCCGAACGGAATTTGGGGCTTTTGCTCGTCAGCCATGATCTGGCTTCGGTTGCGCGACATGCTGATCAACTTGTGGTGATGGAAAAAGGTCGAGTGGTTGAAACCGGACCAGCGGCCAGTCTTATTGCCAAGCCTCGCGAGGATTATACAAAGCGCCTGATTGCGGCGATTCCGCGTCTCGAAGAAGCTGCTCCGACTCTGCCCGCAGTCGGTGATATGCTGCTGACAACCAGGGATGTGTGTATTGTCTTTCCGCGGCCGGGTTGGCGCAGAGGGAATATTCGCGCCGTATCTGACGTCAGCATTGAGGTCAGAGAAGGCGAGGCGCTTGCGATTGTCGGTGGGTCGGGATCGGGCAAGTCGACTCTTGGCCGGGCGATTGCAGGTATCGGTGCCATGACATCCGGTGAAATCCGTTGGCGGAACGAAATACTTCCAGGGCGGAGAAAGCGAACGCGAGAAAAATACGGGCATATCCAGCCGGTCTTTCAAGATCCAATCGCAAGTCTCAATCCGCAATGGAAGGTTATCGATATCATTGCCGAACCTCTGCGCAATTTGCGTCCGGAGTTTTCAAAGGCAGAGCGCGCACGGAAGGCAAAAGCGGTCCTGCAGGAAGTTGATCTGTCAGAGGATATGCTGGGTCGGTCACCAACCAGCTTGTCGGGCGGGCAGGCGCAACGGATCGCCATCGCCCGCGCTATTATCGCGAAACCCGAGCTGTTGGTGTTGGATGAGGCGACTTCCGCACTGGACGCTCTCGTGGGGGCGGAAATTCTCCGATTGCTCTCTCGATTACAGCGCGAAAATCGTCTCAGCCTGATCTTCATCACCCATGATATTGCCTCCGCTCGCCGAGTCTGTCACCGCATCGCGGTTCTTGAAGAGGGCCGGATCGTCGAAACGGGCGCTATGGAAGATGTGATCGCAAGCCCGCAGCAGGAAATCACGCAGAAATTGATCGCTGCCAGCTAGATCGAAAAAAGGGCCGCCCTGTTTCCAGAGCGACCCTCATATTGTGACGAACCAAAATGTGAATTTAGAAGGATACGCCTAGAGTGAAGACAATTGCACTATCCGTGAAATTGTTGATGGCTGGTGCATCCGTATCGGTATAGGCCAGCGTTGCGGTCAGATTGTCGGTGACGGCAAAATCAACGCCGAGCATCCAGTCTACATAGTCATCAACACCCAAGATACCGGCGGGGTTGCCAAGAGATCCTTCGTTAATGCCAATATTGGCATTAAGCGTGATTGGCGTGTCCGGAATGCCTGCAGACAGACCGGTATAGATATACACGTTGTCGGAGTTCCCCAAGCTGCTTTGACTCCACGCATAGGCAATTCCGCTGGTCACTTCTACGGGGCCAACGGTACCGGATACTGAAGCATAGGGTTCAAAATAGTCGCTTGGGCCTGCGGCTCCACCTTCGCCATTGGGATAGGTATAATAGAGAAGCCCAACATCAAGGGTTATGCCACTTGTGACTTCGCCTGACCAACCACCGTAGATATCAAGCTCGGTATGGCCGAAAGTGGCGCTATCTTCGATCGAAGAACCCCAGGTGCCGATGTAGAAACCGCTTTCGTGCGAAACATCAATTCCGCCTTGAATGGCGATGTCACCGTCTGAAAATGACAGGCCGCGGAAACGATAGTCTGATGTGACTGCGGCATTACCGGAAATGGTAATGGACGATTCTTCTTCCTGAGCGAGTGCCGGCGTCGCAACGGATGCGAGCAGGGCTGCGGAAATACCGAATAGGCTGGATCTTGTTTTGAAACCAAATTTGGTTTTATCGGACGTGCGCATGGAAATCCCTTTCTGGTTAGATGCGTATCGCCCCTCCTGGAATTGTTATGGCTGTTTTTTTTATTGCGTCAGTTACCCCGAACGCGAACAGTCTCAAAACTTACTCAGAAAAGCTGCCCCATATTGTTGCGCTGCACAAGAAATAAAATGTCAGTAAAGATGACATATTTTAGGAATGTTGCACATTGGCCACAAGCTGGATCATCCCGCCTAAAAATTAGGCGGAGATAGTGCTGATTGACTAATAAAGCGGCAAATATTCAAAATCCAATATCAAGATTGGAAATGACTCAGCGTCCAGTGGCAATCCGATATCGATGGATTGCAAATGGTTGATTCGGTCTTCGAGCCCATCGTTGATATGGTCGGATCGGGCCGCAATTCTCGACATGTCAAATGCTGTTCCACCTCGATTTCCCTGCTTCTTGAATTTTGTGACGAGGCCAGTTGGGAATTTACTGCAACAGATATTAGCGAATCAATCGGGGTTTGCTTCCGTATCCGGTTCGAGCACGACCCGGCCTTTGCTTGGCAGTGATCTGATATGGACATCGCGTTGCGGGAAGGGGATCTCGATTTCATGTTTCTTGAACAGATCCCACACGCGCTTCAGAATCGCGGCTTTGAAATTGCCGACGCCCGATTGCGGATCCTTGATCCAGCAGCGAATCTCGAAATTGACACTATTGTCTCCAAATTCCAGCATCCAGACAACCGGTTTGGGATGGCTGAGCACCCGCGGCACATCGACGCATGCCTGCTTCATCAGATCAATCGCCTGATCCATATCGGTATTGTACGACACGCCGACCGGGATACTGATCCGGACGTTGGGATTGGAATAGGACCAGTTTTCGACCTCTCGAGTCATCAGATCCTCATTTGGGATCAGATGTTCCTTGCCCTCGCGGGTGAGCACGGAGACAGCGCGGATACCAATTTTATTGACCCAGCCGAAGCTGTCACCGACGGCGATCACATCGCCGGGCTTGATCGAGCGGTCCATCAGCAAAATGATACCCGCGATCAGGTTACCGATGGTCTTCTGCATGCCAAAACCAATGGCCAGACCAAAGGCGCCGGAGAATACGGCAAGCGCAGTCAGGTCAATCCCAAGAACATCCAGTCCGAGCACGAACGCCCCTGCCAATATGGCGACGGTGGCAAGCTTCTGACCCAGAACTTTCTGCGCGGCATCCAGTTCGCTATTGCCGATGACATAAGTCACCAGCCTCATCAGCACGCGGGCGATGGCGAGCAGGATGACGGCGGTCATCGCCACGGTGACGATCCACAGAAGCGAAATCCGGCGATCGCCGAAACTGAAACCGACTCGGTCCATGGCATCAGAAATGGGTTCAATGCCGCCAACGAGGCCAGATCCGATACTGATAAACAAGGCCAGTCCGATCAGCGTGCCCAACCAGTCAGGCATGCGTACGCCGCGGATCAGATCATTGGCAAACAGACCCACGGTAATCGCGATCGTCAGGGCGAACACGACCTGCGCGATGAGATTCCAATCGTAGATTGCCAGAAAAGTACCGCACAGCAGGAAAGTGGTAAAGCGGCGGGTCATATCCCTTATCCGGCGGCCCGCCAGTTCGCTTTCATAGCCTGCGCGCGCTTCCCATAGGTGGCGCAGTTTCGGCCCGATATATTTGCTCAGATACCAGCCGACAGTAAGCGCCAGAGCGACCAGGCCGGCAGCTATCGCACCTTCAATATATTGGACGTTTCTCGGTGTGTCGGGAGTCAGTGTTTCTATATATCTGAGGACATTATCGATCATGACTTCACTTGTTATAGTGTTCAAAGCCTTTGGCAAGGTCGGCGATAAGATCATCCGGATGTTCGAGCCCGATGTTCAGGCGGACCAGATTGCCGTCCATCGACCATTTTGTTGCGGTCCTGTGCTTCTCCGGGTCGACGGGCAGGGCCAGGCTCTCAAAGCCACCCCAGCTATAGCCGATACCAAAAAGCTCCAGCGCGTCGATGAAGTCGGCGCGGCTGCGATCATCACCGTCTTTCAGTGCAAATGAGAAGAGTCCAGAAGATCCAGAATAATCGCGTTTCCATATTTCATGGCCGGGGCAGTCAGGCAGGGCCGGGTGCAAGACCGCGCCGACTTCGGGCCGATCTTTCAGCCAATGGGCAATTTGCAAGGCGGAAGCTTCGTGCTGCTTCAACCGAACCTCAAGCGTGCGCAGGCCCCGAGCGGCCAGATAAGCGTCATCAGGTGATACAATTTGGCCTAACTGCTGAGCGGTTCGGCGGATTTTCGTCCAGTATTTTTTATGCGTGGTCACCGCGCCCATCATGACATCACTATGGCCGACGATATATTTGGTGGCCGCGATGATCGATATATCAACGCCATAGTGAAGGGCTTGGAAAAACCGCGATGTCGCCCAGGTATTGTCGAGCAATGTTGTCACTCCAGCCGTTTTTGCAGCCGAGCAAATCGCCGGAACATCTTGCACTTCAAAGGTCAGGCTGCCGGGACTTTCGAGCAATATGGCCTTGGTCTTGTCGGTAAATTGGTTCGAAATATCCGCGCCGATCAACGGATCATAATAGCGCGCAGTCACTCCCATGCGTTTCAGAAACGCGTCGGCATAGCTGCGGCTCGGATCATAGCTGCTGTCGGTGAGCAGCACTTCGTCACCCGGATTGAGCACGGCGAGCATCGCGCAAGCAATAGCAGCAACTCCTGACGGGTAAAGCATCGTCCCGGCTGCGCCCGGTTCCATTTCCGTCAGCGCTTCCGCCAGTGACCATTGGGTTGGAGAGCCCCGACGACCATAGAAAAAATTGCCGTCTTCGTTGCTGTTCAGGCCTTCGCGAAGGTCAGCAACATTATTGTAGAGATGGGTGCTGGCCCGCCACACCGGCGGATTGACGACAGCCTTTGTCCATATTTTGCGACGGCCTCCCGTAACAGCTTGGGTGGCCGGATGTTTCGAGGGGCGTTTGCTATCGACCAACTAATTTTCCAATAGCCGCACTCAAATCAAGCGGTGGCTTTTGGTGTATCTGCGTCGGCGCCCCATTCGGCCCAGCTGCCATCATAAAGCGCGACTTTTTCCGCTCCGGCGACCGCTGCGGCAAAGGAAACCACTGCTGCCGTCATGCCTGAGCCGCAAGTTGTGACAATCGGATTGTTCAAATCCACTGAAGCCCCATCAAATATCGCTTTGATCTCATCGCCGTTTTTCCAGGTGCCATCCGCATTGAAAAATGCACTGTGCGGGATGTTTGTCGAACCTGGAATATGGCCGGATGCGGCATTCCCACGCGGATCGGGTGTTTCGCCACTGAACCGGTCTGCGGGACGCGCATCGACGACCTGTTCGCCTTTGCTGTGCAAATTGGCGAGCATATCGGCCTTCGTGCGAACGCCTTTGTCATCTTGCCAGACTGTAAAATGACGGTGGCGAAGAGCTTCTTTGCCGGTTTCGAGCGGCCGGCCCTCGGCTTTCCATTTGGCGATGCCGCCATCGAGAATGGCCACTTCGTGCGCACCAAAAAGCGTCAGCATCCACCAGGCGCGCGCCGCGCTCTTGAGCGGGCTGTCATCATAAAGCACGACCCGGCTGCCATCGCCAAGACCGAGGGACTGCATGCGGCTGGCAAATTTCTCGGCCGGAGGGAGCATGTTGTCGATCGGATTATTGGTGTCCGTCAGGTCACCTAAGTCCATGAAAACTGCGCCAGGAATATGACCAGCTTCATATTCTGCCGCTGGATTGCGTCCTGCATCAGGCATGAATTTTGTTGCATCGACTATGCGCAAATCAGATGCGCCAAGTTCATTTGCAAGCCAGTCTGTTGTTACCAGCAGTTCCATTATTTGCTCCTCATTCAAGCGCTTAGTTGCTCGCTTGTCGCCGTCATCTAGCGATTCGATTTCAAGTCGTCGAGGCTATAACGCATTGCGCACAGAATCCACCGCTTATGTGGCTTTTGGGCAATTCAATTTTTCGACAGTTGATCGAGAAAGGTCGCGGCTTGCTTGCGAATTTGATCTCGCGTGTGCGACTCCATCCATTCCCAGGTGCGATAAGGCATCGCCAAGCGGTTGTTGCCGCGGAGCTTTTCCTGATTACGGTCGAGAAAGTCCCAATATAGCGCGTTGAACGGACATGCATCTTCGCCGATGCGCTGCTTCACATCATATCGGCAACTCTGACAGTAATCGGACATTTTGTTGATATAATTGCCTGACGAGGCATAAGGTTTGGAGGCGATAATACCGCCATCGGCAAACTGACTCATGCCCAGCGTGTTGGGCAGTTCCACCCACTCATAAGCATCAGCATAAACTTCGAGATACCATTGATGCACCGCTTGAGGAGAGATGCCGGCGATAAGCGCAAAATTGCCAGTTATCATCAGTCGCTGGATATGATGGGCATAAGCCAGATCAAGCGTCTGACCGATTGCCTCGGCCATGCAATGCATATCCGTGTCGCCGGTATAATAGAAGGCGGGCAGGGGCCGCTGGGCGTCTAGATGGTTGCGATCGACATAGTCCGGGCCTTCCCGCCAATAGATACCGCGGACATATTCCCGCCAGCCGATGATCTGTCGAATGAACCCCTCTGCGGCGTTGAGCGGGACATCCTGATCATGATAGCGCTGTGCCACCTCTCGGCAAAGATCCAGCGGATCGAGCAGACCGGAATTGATATAGGGGGATAATATCGAGTGCCAGAGAAACGGTTCCCCGCTGAGCAGCGCATCTTGATAGTCACCGAAACGGGGCAGGGCATCATCCAGAAATTTTCGCTTTTGTTGCTCCGCATCCTGACGAGTCACCGCAAAATGGAAATGGTCCAGTGATCCGGGATGATCGGAAAACCTGTCTGCGACCATATCGAGGACCTCCTGGGTCGTCTCATCGGGTTGAAACCGGATCGGTTGAGGGATCGACAATTTGCCTTTTGCTGGCTTGCGGTTGGCGCTGTCATAATTCCATTTGTCGCCTTCCGGTTTGCCATCCTGATCGATGAGCAATCCGGTTTTCCGGCGCATCTCGCGATAGAAGAACTCCATTCGCAACTGCTTTTTGCCCGCCGCCCAGTCATCAAAGTCCTGATGGGTTGCAATGAAACGCTCATCTGGACAGACCGTGACCGGAAGCCCGAATCGATCTTCCCAATTTTCGATCATCGCCATGATCCGCCACTCACCGGCTTCGGTGATTTTTATCTCATTGATGTGATGTCTTTCCAAGGCGCGTGCGATCTCGCCCGAAAAGCTGCCGCTGTTATCCGGGTCGTCCAGTTTCACATAGTCAACCAGCCAGCCTTGCGCTTCGAGAGTTTTGGCATGATGGCGCATGGCCGAGAGAATATAGGCGATTTTCGCCTTATGATGACGTACATAAGTCGCCTCTTCATCCACCTCCATCATCAGCAAAATGCAGTTTTCACGGTTCTGCTGATATATTGATGAGATATTTTTGGAGAGCTGATCACCCAGAACGGGTATGAGGGTTTTTCCTGACATGATGTGTCAATCGCATGAATCCGCTTGAACTGACGATCTGTGCTTTAGGGCAATGTCATAATTGCAGAGGACGACATCCGATCGACTGGAACGTCCGTGGACCAAGATCGAGCCGAAAAGCTGCCATTTTCGACCGTGGAGGTTCATGTTCCTGACCGACCAAAAAAGATGCAGTCTGAAAATGGATAAAGCCGCTATCGTCCGAAAATCTTATGGTAAAACGCGCCAGCGGAACGAATAATCGATGCGCTTTGACCGATATCGGATCGATCGTTGCTAGTGGGATCCGGAACTCGTCGGTGACGGCGATGGATTCACCCGCCTTGAGCATATTCATTTGTTGCAAAGTGGGGAATGTCTCATCTGAACCTCGCCGGGCATTTTCGTCACTTGCCTGCGTCAGATTGCCGCTGAGCTGGATTCCGGTCAAATCCTCTCGACTCAGATTGCGTAGCTGCAGTTCATAGCAAAGCACGGCGTTGAGCAAGGTCGAGGAGGCCTGTTGCGGTAGAAAAATAATCTCGATTTCTGGCTCGGCTGTTGAAATGGCAGGTTGGGGGTGGGGTGCCGGGAGAGGGATATTTGTAGGTTTTAGGACATTTTCCGTCTTGGTGATCGGCCGCACGTCCTCCGGTTCCACAGGCTGTGCGCGCCGGGAGCGTCGAGCCAATACCCCGCCGATCAACGCGATCATGAGGACCAGCAGGCCGGCGATCAGCCAGGTGACCCATGAACTGTCCGCATCATCCGCCCGCGCGGCAGGTTGGGAATGTGATTCTGCGACCGTCGATGGTGCCGCCAAGCTCGCTGGGGGGCTATTATTGATCAGCGGTTCTGGCGCCGCTTCAGGTTCTGGAACGGCAGGCGGCGGCGGTGTTTCTGGGCGGCGTCCGGCTGGAAGCGCTGGACCAGCGTCATTGATCTCGGGAGGAGATTGTCGGACCGGCGCAGATTCGACCACCGGAGCAGACGGTTCTGTCTGACGCTCTGTCTCTGCCGGCAAGGGCAACGGGTTTTGAGGGATTCCCGGTTCGACCGGCTCTGCAACCGGATTGCGTTCATCTACGGGTCCCTCGGCTGCGGGAGGCTGAGATGAGTCATTTTGGCCCGGCGGCAATGAATAGTTTTCCACCGAACGCGGGATGTCGGCGATCGGATCGGGCATGGTTTCTAGGGTCTGGGCATGAGCGGTGCCAATAGCCAAAGATGCTATCGCACAGCAAAGCTGCCACGCCCAAAACCTATGTAGATATCGAAAAACGGCCATATCCCTAAACAATTTCTTCGTTCAAAAAGGCGCGCGGGCACTGAATGACCAATGAACGTCCGGAAGTGATGACATGAAGCGCCCTGTGCATTAGACGATTGACATGAACGATGACGATTCCAAAAAACTGGCGCCCCGATATCTTGGTCAGGACAGCGCGCTTCCGACGTCTCCTGAAGTGGCAACGCTTGATTATGTGCCCAATCCGCGCGCCGGCGAACTCTTCTTAACGCGTTTTGCGGCGCCCGAATTTACCTCGCTCTGTCCGGTCACCGGCCAGCCCGATTTCGCGCATCTGGTGATTGACTATGCCCCGGGAGAGACGATTGTTGAGTCCAAGTCGCTGAAGCTGTTTCTCGGCTCCTTTCGAAATCATGCGGCTTTTCATGAAGATTGCACGGTTGGCATCGGCCGGCGACTGTTTGACGAAATGCAACCCAAATGGCTCCGCATCGGTGGCTATTGGTATCCGCGCGGTGGCATTCCAATCGATGTGTTCTGGCAGTCCGGAGGCCCGCCCGAGGGACTATGGGTGCCCGAACAGGGCGTGGCTTCTTATCGGGGGCGCGGCTGATGACCGACAAATTCTATGGCGGACCGCTGTCGCTCTATTCCGGCAAAGCCCGCGCCTATCTCGATTGGAAAGGCGTCGATTACGAAGAGATATTGAGCACGACAGAAATATATAAAACGATCATTGTACCCAGAGTCGGTCGCCCGGTAATTCCGGTGATGGTAACCGAAGACGGGCAAACGCTGCAGGATACGACGCTGATCATCGATCATTTCGAGGACAAGCTTGGTGGGCCGTCGGTCTATCCCGATACGCCCAATCAAAGGTTGATTGCCCTGCTGATGGAAGTGTTCGGTGACGAATGGCTGGTGATCCCGGCCATGCACTATCGCTGGAACTATAATGAAGAGTGGGTGTACGGAGAATTTGGCGCAGTCGCGGCGCCCGAAGCGAGCAAGGAAGAGCAGCTGATCATCGGTCGTGAGCGTGGCCAGACGTTCAAGGGCTTTTGTCCGATACTGGGCATCAACGACGAAACAATCCCTGCGATTGAAGCTAGCTATGAAGCGTTGCTGGCTGATCTCGACCGGCATTTTACCCAATATGATTATCTGCTCGGATCGCGACCTTCGATTGGCGACTATGGCTTGATCGGCCCGCTTTTTGCCCATCTCTATCGCGACCCGGCATCGGGAGAAATCATGAAGCGCCTCGCGCCGAAGGTCGCCGCATGGGTCGAGCGGATGGTCAATGTCGAAGCACCTCTATCCGGCGAATTCTTGCCCGACGATGAGATTCCCGCAACATTGATCCTGATATTGAACCGCATGATGGCCGAGCAGATGCCTTTCTTGCAGAAAACTGCGGACATGTTTGCTGCTTGGGCGTCGGGCAATCCGGATGCCGAGATTCCGCGCGCGGTTGGCATGGCGGAATTTACGGTCGAAGGCACGACCGGGCAGCGTATCGCACCGCCTTTCAGTCTTTGGATGCTGCAACGGGCCGCGGATCATTATCATGGACTGAATGACGAAGCTAAATCCGCTGTGGATGCGTTTCTGGCCAACGTGCAAGATGCTGTTGCGTTTCAGGATTTTAGATCCGGACCGCGACTCGATTTTGAAGAGTTTAAGCTGAGACGCGCATAAAAGCTGGCGTGCGCACATGCTTTTGTCGTTGCATCGCCATAAACTAACACTAGTGTCAACTCATGGGTCAGAATCATCAGCATAATATTGCCATCATGGCCTCCGACATCGACTTCATGGGACATGTCAACAATGCCAATTATCTGACCTGGGTCCAGGAAGCGGTAATCGCGCATTGGGAAAAATTCGCGCCTTCCGAAGCGATTGCGACGCATCTGTGGGTCGCTCTCAAACATGAGATCACCTATCGCAAGCCAGCCTTTCTCGAAGACGATGTCATTGCAGAGGTTCTCCTCGAAAAAGTCCATGGGGCCAGAGCCTTTTACTCGACGATCATCAAGCGCGGCGAAGATGTTCTGGCCGAGGTGCAATCGAGCTGGTGTTGCGTCGATGCCGACACGCTGCGGCCGATGCGCCTAGCCAAGGATACGGTCAGTCATTTTTTCGGCCGATCCGAGTAAGCGCCATTCGATCCCCGCGCGGGCTATTCGAAGTCACTCATTTCTCGCCGTTCAGGGCGTGCCATCTCTAAAGACATTGATGGCCTTGCCGAATGGCAGATGGTTGTCGCTGTTGAACTGGGAGTGTGCGGGCATATCGTCTAACCATAATATGGCCGCCTGATCATAAGGCAGCAGCGTTCTGACCGTGGCTTGGTCGGTGGTCGAAAGCGCGGCAAACCGCCGGCGCAATTCTTCCAGACACCAGACCCGATAGCGCGAGGTGGTGATATTCTGATAGTTACAGCCCTGCACGGTCATCCCGAACAGATCCTGTTCCATGGCAAAGGCGTGCGCATTGGCGGTCAATTGCTCCAGATGGGTTTCGCAAATTTCCTGCAACATTGGCCGGGCATCCTCTGGGATCTCGGCAAGAAATTTGGGGCTGCCCTGATCTTGCGCATGCCACATCCGCGCCACCCATTCATATACGGCAGGGGCATGAAGGCGCATCAGCTCCTGCGGCGTCGGATCTTCGCCAAAATGACGGAACATTGGGCCCATCAGTCCAAAATCTGCCAAAGACGGCGCATTTCCGAGCAGGAACGGGCGATTTTTGAGCATCGCTGTCATATTGTCGAGTGCATGGAAATAGCCTTGCTCGACATGCTCACGGCTGCTGTCGGTCACGCCATCGCGGCGGACGAAATGCTTGATCTGGCGGTTTTGGATCATCTGCCGTTTCAACCATCTCGGTAGCTTCAGATGGGGCATGACTTCATCGACCAATATGTTGGAGGCCAGAAGCCGGTCATAGCGATAGTGCCAACGATAATGCATCGCCGGGCGCCAGAGCCATTCGTCGGCATAGTCCTCGATCAGATGCGCCACGAAACTCACCACCGGATCGGCGGGCAATATCGGCCGGTCAGGATATTCGGTTTCGAGTTGAAGGAGCATCGGCGTGCTGTCCGACATCCAGCGCCCATCCTCTCGCTCAACCAATGGCATTTGCACGGCGCCGACTTTTTCCTTGAGCAATTTTGCATC
The DNA here is from genome assembly GCA_001650955.1 of Sphingomonadales bacterium EhC05. Taxonomy (GTDB): domain Bacteria; phylum Pseudomonadota; class Alphaproteobacteria; order Sphingomonadales; family Sphingomonadaceae; genus Parasphingorhabdus. The sequence goes on along the minus strand of LXYP01000013.1, from coordinate 36,821 downwards.
GCCATAAGGCGTGGGGTGAGACGTGTACGCGATGCCTTTGTAGCGCAGATAGGCTTCAAGCTTGCCGGTATAATAGGAAATGCGGGAGCCGTAGACTTTCAATATGAAATACTCCTCAGTCCGGTGCGTTTTGATACCAATTCAATTGTCTGATGCACCAACCGGAATCATATCAGCGGAGCGCATCTTTTTCACCAGCTTGTCATAGAGGTCTTCGGATTGCTTGTCTCCGGCCGCGATCGCTTTTTCATACCATAGCTTTGCGGTCGGCAGGTCTCGCAAAACCCCAATACCTTCCTCATAATTTTGCCCGAGTTTCCGCATCGCCGCAGCAAAGCCTCCATCCGCAGACTGGCGTAGCAATTTGGTCGACGCTCCACGGTCAATATCGACGCTGTCGCCATCTTCATAGGCAAGCGCGAAAGTGTACATCGCATAGTTGCTGCCTTTTTCGATCGCCTGGGTCAGCAACGCAGTGCCTTTTTTGACGTCTTGTTTGACATGTTTGCCAAGAAGATAGATTTCACCCAGATTGGCAAGGGCATAGTCGTCGCCCTTGTCTGCGGCTTTTTGATACCAGAGCAAGGCCTGCTCGATATTAACGTCGGTTCCCCGTCCATATTCCAAAGCGGAGGCAACATTATTCATCGCGCTGGCGTTACCCATTTCAGCCGCTTTCTGGTAGAGAATGAAGGAAAGATCATTGTTCACATCCACACCATTGCCAAATTCATAGACCGTACCGAGTGCAAAAATCGCTGAGACATAGCCTTTCCCGGCCGCCTTGGCGTACCATATGAGCGCGCTTTCAAGATTTTTACTGGTGCCATCGCCTTCTTCATAAGCGGCGGCGAGGGCATACATGGCGGGCGCAAATCCCGCGTCCGCACCTTTTTGGAACCAGCTAAAGGCCTTGTCTTGATCTTTGGTAAAGCCAATGCCACCAGCATAGTTGAGGCCAAGGAAATGCATTGCGCGCGTATTTCCAAGCTCGGCGGCGGCGACATAATAGCTGTTTGCCAAGTCGAGATCCTGTTCAACTCCCTCGCCATTTTCATAGCGCAAACCAAGACTGGTTGTGGCACCTGGATGTTTTAATTCCGCCGCCTTGCGGAACCATCGCACGGCTTTTTGCTGATCAATTTCCGTTCCTTCACCCAGCAGATAAGACACCGCCAGCGCGTTCATCCCATAAGTATTATTCGCCTTCGCCAATTGGCGATATATTTTGATCGAGCTATCATAGTCTTTTTGCTCCTCGAGCTTTTCTGCTTGCTCGATGAGTTTCTCAATCTGTGTCTCGGTCAAATCTTCAGCTTGGGCATTGACCGTTGTGGCAAGAAATATCGCAACTATGATTGCAAGCATCCATAGTTTGTTTGCCGATGCGGCGCGGCCGCGGATCACTGATCCTGTCATCGCATCAATCCGCCGATCAGATTGCGCACAAAGCGTCCGGCAACCGGCCCCGCAAGATCGGTGGCGATAGACCCGACCACGGATGTCACGCCAGATTGCATCGGATTGGCCCGGGATTTTTTGCCGAGCATTGCAGACGCGGCCATCGCCGCCGCAGAGCCCGCTGCAACTTTCGCTCCCCGGCTGAACGCCTTTTCCCAAATGCTCTTGGTTTTGCGGGGGCGTTTGCGGACTTCCTCTTCGCCTTTTTCTTCAACCTCTTTGGCCGTAGCAGCGGCATCAGTGGCTTTTTGGAGTAGCATTTCCTCCGCGGATTTGCGGTCGATTTCTTCGTCATATTTGCCATCAAATGGCGAAATCGAACCGATGATTGCCCGCTCCTTCACCGTCACCGATCCGAGACGGGACCGTGGGGGCTTGATCAAAGTGCGTTGAACGATCGATGGCGCGCCATCTTCGAGCAGCGTCGACACCAAGGCTTCACCAGTACGCAGCTCTGTTATCGCTTCCTCGACATCGAGCTCAGGATTGATCCGGAAGGTGTCGGCGGCAGCCTTGATCGCTCTTTTGTCTTTCGGAGTGAAGGCCCGTAGCGCATGTTGCACGCGGTTGCCGAGCTGTCCGGCGACTTCTTCGGGGATATCGATCGGGTTCTGGGTGACAAAATAGACGCCGACGCCTTTCGATCGGATCAGGCGGACGACCTGCTCAATCTTGTCTTCAAGCGCTTTCGGTGCGTCGTCAAACAGCAGATGAGCTTCGTCGAAGAAGAACACCAGTTTCGGCTTTTCCGGATCGCCAACCTCGGGAAGGCTCTCGAACAGCTCGGCAAGCAACCAGAGCAAGAATGTTGCATATAGTTTCGGACTGCGCATCAGCTGATCGGCTGCGAGCACATTAATATAGCCGCGACCCTGATCATCACATTGGATGAAATCATCAATCTCCAGCGCCGGTTCGCCGAAAAACTGGCCCGCGCCCTGGCTATCCAGGCTGAGCAATTGCCGCTGGATTGCGCCGATACTGGCGCGCGAAACATTGCCATATTTGGCAGAAAGCTCTTTCGCATTGTCCGCCGTATGGGCGAGCATCGATTGGAGATCGTCGAGATTGAGCAGCAATAGGCCTTGCTCATCGGCATAGCGGAAGACGATGTTGAGGACGCCTTCCTGCGTGTCGTTCAGGTCCATCAGGCGCGCGAGCAGTAACGGCCCCATTTCGCTGATTGTGGTCCGGATCGGATGGCCCTGTTTGCCGTAAAGATCCCAGAAAATGGCTGGATTGTCGGAATAGGCATAATCATCCATGCCCAATTCTCTGGCGCGTTCCTCCAGCTTGTCGGCATGTTTGAACTTAGGCGATCCCGACATTGAGATTCCAGCCAGGTCGCCTTTTACATCTGCGACAAAGACCGGCACGCCATTAGCCGAAAAGCTTTCCGCAAGGCCTTGCAATGTTACCGTTTTACCGGTTCCGGTTGCGCCAGCGATCATGCCGTGGCGATTGGCTCGAGAAAGGTTCAGGCTCTGTCGCTCGCCCCCGCCCAGTCCGAGAAAAATTTCTGTTGCGCCACCCATTTCGAATCCCCTGTTCATGCTCCGGGACGATATCGGTGAGCAAACAAAAAGGCCAGCGTCAAGCGCTGGCCCTGTTGTTTCAATTTCGTGTTGGGATCACTTTTCGTTCAGACGCACCGCAACAAATTGTGGATCACGTGCCCCTCGACGAACCTGAAGCAGCACGGCTTCCCGGCCTGCGTTCTTGGCATTGGCGATCGCATTGTCGAGGTCCTCGGCATTGTTGATCGACCGGCGATTGACGCGGGTGATCAGAAATCCGCGGCGAATGCCTTTCTGGGCTGCATCGCTGTTGGGATCGACGGTCGAGACGACCACACCCTTCTGGGTCGAAGGCACGCCGATCTGGCGGGCAATTGTAGCGGTCATGTCAACGACCGACAGTCCCAGGGCTTCGGCGGTTGCCTGGGCGCTGGCACCATTTTCATCTTCGCCCATCGCATTGTCTTCTGCATCCGGATCAAAAGTGCTGCCTGCGAGCTCTTCTTCCGATGGCCGTTTGCCGAGTTTCGCGTTGACCTTGACGGTTTTGCCGTCGCGGATCAGCTCAATCGGAACGCTGGTGCCCACGGGCAGATTGGCGACAAGATAAGACAGATTCTGATCCGGTGTAACGTCACGATTATTCACCTTCACGATGACATCGCCCGCCTGGATACCGGCGGTTGCTGCGGCCTCATTCGGCTCTACCCGCTGGACGAACTCACCCTTGTTCTTTTCAAGGCCCAATGAATCTGCCAAATCTTCCGTTAAGGTCGTGATCTGGACGCCGAGATAGCCACGTTCGATCGTTTCGCCTTTGCGGAGAGTTTCGACAATTGGCGCCGCTACTTCAGCGGGAATAGCAAAGCCAATTCCTACATTACCGCCAGTCGGCGAGATAATCGCATTGTTGATTCCAATGACATTGCCATTGAGATCGAACATCGGGCCACCGCTGTTCCCGCGGTTGATCGAGGCATCTGTCTGCAGAAAGCGATCATAGGCTCCGCCTTGGCCCGTATTCCGGTGAATGGCAGACAAAATGCCGGTTGTGACCGTGCCGCCAAGGCCGAAGGGATTGCCGATAGCAATGACCCAATCGCCGACGCGCGCGCTGTTGCTATCGCCGAACTTGACGAAAGGCAGCGGTTTTTTCGCACTGATTTTGAGGACAGCGATATCTGAAGCCGCGTCGCGGCCGACCAATGTCGCATCATATTCGGTGCGATCGGGCATGATGACGGTGATCGATTCAATCGTTGAATTGCGATTGCCTGGCGCGACGACGTGATTATTGGTTACAACATAGCCGTCGGCTGAGATGATGAAGCCGGAACCCAGCGACTGGGCTTCGCGGGTTTGCGCACCATTGCTGCTGCCGCGTCTGTTGCCAAACAGGCCATCAAACGGCGTACCCGCAAATGGATTATTGTTGGTCACGCGAACGCGTTGGGTCGTCGAAATATTCACCACAGCGGGCTGCAGTTGCTCGGTCAAATCCGCAAAGCTCATCGGTGCGCCGGCGCGCGGGGCCATCGAGCGTATTACCGCACTGTCGTTAGCCGCAGTTTGCGCACCTGCAGATCCGATACCGGTTAAGGTCGCGGCACCGCCTGCCAAAAGCAAAGCTGCTGAAATTCCATAAGCGTAACGCACTGTCATTTTCCTCTCAAATTCAAGGCAGATCAAACAAATGTTTGCCACCAAAACCGTTCAAAATCGCAAAAACAGTGGCGCAATTTTCATGAACGGAAATTGAATAATAGCATAATAGACCACCGACCCTAAGGCTAGAACCGAGCGATCAACCCGTTAAATAGATATCTGGGTGCGATAAAGCGATTTCGCAAGCGACAAATCACCCTTTCGTCGAAATAAGTCCACACTAGGTAGAAAAGATAACAAATGTAGTCGGTGATCGTTTCGCAAGAGCAGCAGCTCTTTCAAAATTCGAACTTCCCATCGGTTTGGAATCGGGGTTTTTTATGAAAATCCAACGAATCATTGGCCAATTGGGTATCAAAAAATTCGTGTACCGAGGTGATCTTGCCGTCTCGAAAAGAGAAGATATGCGCATATCTCTGATCATAGCGCAGCCCGTTTCGGGCAACCCCTTCCGCTTCCATGATCGCGGTGGCGCCATCTGGGCCTTCGTTCATCACTTTCCATTTGGCCGCGAAACGAAATCTCTCGAAGTCCAGCGATTCAAAAATCGCCGGCAGCACCGCTTTCAGTGCTGCAAAACTGTCATATCGTCCCGATATGATCGTATTGCCCGAGACATTATAAACCACATCGGGATGATGCAGAGCCTCGAAGCCGGCGACATCCATTTTCGACAAGGCGGTATAATAAGCGTCGATTATGTCGCGATGGGATTTCAAGCGTTTCTAGCGACCTCTGAACTGACGCAGATATTCATTGTCCGGTGACAGGACAAAGGAACTGGTCGGTCCGTCAGGATTGTTGCTCTGGAAAGTTGTTTCGTAGCTTTTCATCGCACGGTAGAAATCATAAAATTCCGGATCTTTTCCAAAAGCTTCGGCATAGGTTCGTGCCGCGCTGGCGTCAGCCTCGGCGCGGATGATCTGCGCCTGCTTCGCACCTTGCGCGCGAATGGTCCGGGCTTCCTGGTCACGAGCGGTCCGCATCCGTTCATATGCACTGTCGAGCGGCGTGCCGTCGGGAAGATCGGCACGTTTGATGCGAACATCCACGATTTCTGCGCCATATTGCCGTGCGACACGGTTCAGGCCGGAACGAATATTGTCCATAACTTGTCCGCGCTCAGGACTGAGCAGGGCTGCAAATGGACGCTTGCCAAGTTCGTTACGAAGCGCGGAGCCGAGGATCGGACGGAGTTCGTCCGATACACGAGCCTCTGAGCCAGCAGCAATATACATGCGCAACGGATCGACAATACGGAACCGGGCAAAAGCGTCGACCTGCAGCCTTAGCTGGTCGGTCGACAGCACTTGCTGCTGTTCCATCTCGACGTCGAGGATGCGCTTGTCGATCCACTCGACTTGTTCCAGAAACGGAATTTTCGCGAGGAGGCCAGCGCCGGTCTGGCCGAACGGAACATTGGCCTGATGACGATTGATGATGCGAACCGGCTCACCGAAACGAACGACCACGCCCTGGCGCGTTTCAGGAACGATGATCAGCGTGTTCAATAGGGTGAACAATAGTCCGATGACAATGATGCCAAGGGCCACTGGATTTTTCATGACCTGTCCCATTATTTGCCCTCCACTGTCGTTACGGAAGGCTGCTGAGATCGTTTCCTCAGTTCAGGGAGCGCAAGATAGGGCGTGACGCCTCTGGGCTCGACGATGGTTTTGTCGACCTTCGACAGCACCCGCTCCATTGTTTCATAATACATCCGTTGGCGCGTAACTCTCGGCGCCAAACGATATTCTTCATAGACCTTGTCGAACGCGGCCGATTCGCCTTGCGCTTGCGCGGTCAGCTGCTGGGCATAAGCGCGGGCCTCGTTGAGATAGGTCTGCGCGGTCTGTTGCGCGGCCGAAACCGCTTTAAAGGCGTCGTTCACAGCCGCAGGAGGATCCGCTTTCTTGATCGCAATACCGCGAATGACGACACCGGCACCGTAATCATCAAGCAATTGCTGCATATTCTGTTCAACCTGCTGTTCAATCTCGGTCCGTTCTGAGCCGATTGTGTCGTCGAGCGTGAAATTGGCGACCGAGGCGCGCATCGCCGCTTCGGCAACTTCCCTGATCGTTTCTTCGGGCTCGGCAATCTGGAACAGGAACAATTCCGGTGCCTTAATATTCCAACGCACGGAATAGGCCAGATCGACAATATTCTGATCGCCCGTCAGGATGAGTTTTTCAGTTTCACCTTCGGGAATATCGATCGTCCGAATCTCTTCGACGTCGAGCTTGGTCATCTGTTCTAGTGGTGAAGGCAGGGAGAAATGCAGACCCGGCTGCAATGTCCGCGAATAGGAGCCGAGGAAGGTAATAACACCACGCTCCTGCGGGCTGACCCGGTGAATACTGGTGAGCGCAAACCAGAGTATGATGAAGCCGATCAACAAGATTGGCCACCATGGACGTCCGCCGGGACGTTTAGGCAATCCGCCCTTGAAACCGCCACCGGTACCTTTTTTGAACAGCTCTTCGAGAGAACTCGCGCCTTTACCGCCTCCGCTAGGAATGCCGCCAGTGCCGCTACCCCAAGGATTGCGCGGTCCGCCGCCATTGCCGCCGCCACCGCCGTTGTCTCCGCCGCTGCCCCACGGCCCCGACATGTTCAAAATTGCGCCCAAGACTGATTTGCGACGCGGTTGCCCGTCAAAATTTTTATCCATGAATTCTTTATAGGTAGCGTGCGGTCAGAAAAACAGTGTCAATCCGAGAAAAGTGCAACTATGTCGAAGAAATGACCGATATTTCCAAGATTGAGGCCGCTTTAGCCGATGTTGCAGCTGGCCGTTTCACTGCTGTTCGTTTTGAAGACGGACGGGTTTCCCTGATATTGAATGTGGGTGGTTTGGATGTTCGAAATCGCGGACAAATCGAAATTGCGGTGAAAGGGAAGCTATTGGAGCTCGATGGTGTCGAGAAAGTCGACATCGTGATGACGGCTGAGAAAGTCGAACGCCGCCTGATCGCCGTGGGCAGCGGCAAGGGCGGGGTGGGCAAGTCGACATTATCGACCAATCTCGCGATCGCGCTCAAGTCGATGGGCCGGAAGACCGGAATGGTCGATGCCGATATCTACGGACCATCTCAACCCAGATTGTTGAGCTGTGAAGGCCGTCGACCGGAAGTCGAGGGCAAGCAGCTTATTCCCGTGTCCAACCGTTATGAAATTCCCGTCTTGTCGATGGGACATCTGGCCAAACCCGGGCAGGCGATCGCCTGGCGCGGGCCGATGGCGGGCAAGGCATTGGAACAGCTTATCGATGCCCATTGGGGTGAGACGGAAGAATTGATTGTCGATATGCCGCCGGGAACTGGAGATGTTCAGTTATCGATGATGCAAAACCACAAGCCAGTCGGAGCCGTGATTGTCTCAACGCCGCAGGATCTGGCGCTCATGGACGCGACTCGGGCGATTGACTTGTTCGAGCAGGCGAAAATCCCGATCATTGGCATGATCGAAAATATGTCCGGATATGCATGTCCAAATTGCGGCGAAATCAGTGATCCCTTTGGCGCCGGTGGCGCGGAAGCTGCGGCGAAAACGATGGGAATAGATTTTCTCGGACGGGTGCCGCTCGACATTGAAATTCGCAAAGCCAGTGACGGTGGAATCCCCCCCGCTTGTACCGACAGCCCGCAAGGACAGGCTTTTCACGATATTGCCAAACGACTGGCGACCTGGCTCGATACGCATTAGACCAGAGCCAGACAGATCAGGGAAAGCGCGAATTCATGCTGCTAGAAAGTGATGAGGAAATTGCAGACCTATTGTCCGCCACTCAGCGAATAGCTCTGGTCGGTGCGTCGGCCAAAACGGATCGAGCGAGCAATGATGTTCTCCGCTATCTGCTCGATCAGGGCTATGAGGTTATTCCGGTGAATCCGGCATTGGCCGGGCAACAAATCCATGGCGCCGACGTGGTGGCGTCATTGGCCGTGATTGATGGCGAGATCGACATGGTCGATATATTTCGCAATTCGGATGCTGCTGGCGAGGTCGTTGATGACGCGATAGCCATTGGTGCGAAATCGATCTGGATGCAGCTCGGCGTGATCAACATGCTTGCCGCTGAGCGGGCTGCGGCACGCGGAATGAAAGTTGTCATGGATCGCTGCCCCAAGATTGAAATCCCTCGCCTGGGCCTTTCGAAAGTCGCTCATGGCGGCTGACGTGGAGACAGAGGAACCGACCGGTCTGAACCGTCGCCACTTTCTGATCGGAGGGAGTGCTGGCGCCGGATTGCTGATCGCCTGGGCGTTTTGGCCGCGGGTTTATGAACCGAATATCGCAGCGACCGAAAATGAAGAAGTTCTCGGAGCTTTTCTGAAGATTTCGCGCGATGGCCTGGTTACGGTCAGCGTACCGCAATGCGAAATGGGGCAGGGCGTGTTTACCATCCTGCCACAGATACTGGCGGATGAACTGGGTGCAGATTGGCGGACAGTTGCGGTTGAGCCGGCGCCGCTCAATCCGCTCTACTCGAATGAAATTCTCGCCGAGCAATGGGCGGAGACCATGCTCCCAGCCGGCGCTGAGAATTTGACCGGCGATTCGATTGCGCGATGGCTGGCCACGCAAATCGCGACTCGCAATCAGTTGATTCTAACCGCCGATTCCACTGCTATTCCGGCCTATGCCCAACGTTTTCGGGAAGCCGGAGCGGCGGCAAGGGTGCTATTGTGCAAAGCTGCCGCTGCGAAATGGGGCGTCGTCTGGGAATCCTGTCAGGTCGCCAACGGGATTGTTTCTCACGGCGAAAATGAGCTGCGTTTCGGCGAGTTGATCGCCGACGCCGTTCGGCAAGACCTGCCGGATCCGGTGCCGGTGCGCCATGCCGGGGAAGGCGTTTTGGTCGGGCAAGATGTGCCTCGCCTTGATCTGCCCAGCAAGCTCGATGGTTCAGCGAATTTCGCCGGTGACATTCGCCTTCCTGACATGGTTTACGCCGCGATTCGTCAAGGCCCGATCGGTGAAACCAATCTGAAATCCTTCAATCGGGAAGGGGCGAGCGCGATTACTGGATTGATCGATGTGATTGACGGCGGGCAATGGATTGCGACCGCGGCGACCAATTGGTGGGCCGCCAATCAGGCGTTGGATGCATTGAGTCCGGTCTTTGAGACCAAGGGGTTTCTCGCTGACAGCGAGGACATCGATGGTTCGCTGGAACAGGCGCTGGACGAGGGGCCGGGGGTGAGATTCATTGCACGCGGTTCGACCAGGGACGAGTTTGACAGCGGCAAAACTCATCGCGCGCGTTATCGTGCGGAAGCAGCGCTCCATGCGCCGATGGAAACCCGCACCGCCACGGCGGATTATCGAGATGGCAAGCTCGACCTGTGGATGGCCACGCAGGCGCCGGCTGCTGCGGTTGAAAGGGCAGCAAGCGCGATTGGTATCAGTCCAAATAAAGTGACGCTTTATCCGATGCTGGCCGGCGGTTCCTTTGATCGGATTCTGGACAGCGAGATTGCGGGACAGATTGCCAGAATCGCGGAACATCTCGACCGGCCGGTGCAGCTGATTTGGTCGCGTGCCGAGGAAATCATGCACGATCATTACCGGACGCCGTCGCTTGCCCGCCTCGATGCTGCAACCGACAAGACCGGACGGATTCAGGCGATGCAAATCAAGCTTGCGGGGCCCGCGAGTTCGCGAGAGCAGAGCAAGCGGTTGTTCCAGGCTGCCACTGCCGTCGAGGCCATGCGCGACTCGATCGGAGAAGCGGATATCAAGGCGATCGACGGCTTTGATATACCTTATGATATCCCCAATTTCACCGTTGACCATCATCCGGCCTTTGTCGGAGTTCCAACGGGAAACTGGCGCGGTGGTGCCCATTGCAGCAATGCTTTTTTCCTCGAATCATTCATCGATGAACTGGCGGCCGTGGCGAAGAAGGAGCCCTTATCGTATCGCATGCAGATGATGAATGACCAGCCCAGACTGGCCCGCTGTCTGACCGGGGTGGCAGCGATGGCGGGTTGGGATGGTGGTCTCGATCGCAGCGGTCAGGGGATCGCTTGTCACAGCATGCGAGGTGGCCATATTGCAGTCATCGTCCAAGCTAATCGCGGAGAAACGGGTTTGCGGGTGCGGCGGATATCGGCCACGGTCGACATTGGTAAAATCATTCACCCGGATATCGCCCGGCAACAGATTGAAGGCGGAATGATTTTTGGCCTGGCCATGGCTCTGGGGAGCGCCACACGTTTTGAAAATGGACTGCCCACGGCAAAACGGCTACGCGACCTATCTTTGCCGCGTCTGGCAGAAATTCCACCGATTCAGGTTGAATTTATCCAAAGTGAGGAAGAAACCGTGGGCTATGAGGAATTGGGCGTGCCGGCCGTTGCCCCGGCTCTGGCAAATGCGCTGTTTTCCGCGACAGGTGTCCGTTTTCGGAATCTGCCGCTATTTGCGGAAGTGACATGAATGATGCGTGATATTGGGTCTCTACCAGATAGTCATCCGCCCGTGGCGGCCAAGAAAATTGGCGTTTTGCTGGTCAATCTGGGTACGCCTGACGCGCCGGATACGGCCTCCGTCAAACGTTATCTCAAGGAATTTCTGTCCGACCGGCGGGTGGTCGAAATCCCCCAAATCATCTGGCAGCCGATCTTGCGCGGAATCATCCTCAACACAAGGCCTGCCAAATCTGCGGAAGCCTATAGACTGGTGTGGACCGAGAATGGATCGCCGCTCGCCGACTATACCCGTCGGCAGTCGGCGAAGCTGGCTGAAAAAATGGTTGGGCAGCAGAATCATGTCATTGTCGATTGGGCGATGCGCTATGGCAATCCGAGCATCAAGCAGCGGCTGTCCGCCCTGAAATCGGCGGGATGCGACCGCATCTTGATCGCGCCCCTCTATCCGCAATATAGCGGAGCGACGACGGCCAGCGTGCATGATGCGGTGTTCGAGGCCATTGGTGATATGCGCTGGCATCCGGCGATTCGCCTGCTGCCGGCTTATCATGATGATCCGCTGTATATTGACGCTCTTGCGGCCAGTCTGGAACGGGATTTGGCGGCACTGGATTTTGAACCGGATGCGATTGTCGCCAGTTTCCACGGCATGCCACAGCGGACTTTGGAACTCGGCGATCCTTATCATTGTCATTGTCAAAAGACCGCCCGACTGCTTTCAGAAAAAATGGGTAGCGAACTGGTGATTGCCTTTCAAAGCCGCTTTGGTCGAGCCAAATGGTTGGAACCCGCGACGGACACGACGCTGGAAGCTCTTCCCGGTCAGGGTAAAAAAAATATCGCGATATTTGCTCCAGGTTTTTCCAGCGATTGTCTTGAAACGTGCGAAGAGCTTGCAATCCGCGGCAAGGAGCAATTTGAGGACGGCGGCGGCGAGAAATTTGCCTATCTGCCATGTTTGAATGACAGCGATATTGGCATGGATATGCTCGAGGGTCTGATTCTGCGGGAATTGTCGGGGTGGATATAGATCCGAACGAACTTTATCACCCGCCGGTCAAGCGCAGTATCACGATTGCGGGGCATCAAACGTCTATCTCGCTGGAGCCGCTATTCTGGGATTTGCTGAAGAGCGTGTCCGAATCACATGGCCTGCCGCTGAACGCGATGGTTGCCCGAATCGACATGGAGCGCATCTCGAGCGACGACCCGCCAGGCCTCGGAACCGCAATCCGCCTTTGGCTGACCAACGATCTGCTTGGAAAAAACGCGCAAGACGACTAAGGGACGCGGATGAACCCGACCCTTCTTGTTATGGCTGGCGCTGCAATAGGAGCGGCGGCGCGCTATCATCTTGGACGGCTGCTATTCCATTTGGGCGGGCCAGGCTTCCCTTATGGGACGCTGGCAGCCAATCTGCTCGGCGGCTTGCTGATGGGGTTATTGATCGGAACATTGGCGCGCAGCAGTTTTGTTGATGAGCCTTGGCGACTGTTTCTTGGTGTGGGTTTGCTGGGTGGTTTTACGACTTTCTCGGCGTTTAGTTTGGAAGTATTGAACATGATTGAAAGAGGACAATGGACGATTGCAATTGGCTATGCCCTTATTTCGGTCATCGGTTCGGTTTTGGCATTATTCACTGGCCTGTTGGCTGTTAGGGCGATCGCATGAGCACATTTGACCCGACAGCCGAAAGCGGCTCGGAAGATGAAAAGCCGCAAGGCAATCTGAAAGATCAGAAACAGGCGTTGAAAGTTCTCGATGTCCGGCAATTCACGATTTCCGCCGATGACGAGGATATTCGCGTCGACCGCTGGTTCAAGCGCCATATGGAAGATGTGCCGTTCAACATCGTTTCGCGCTGGGCGCGGACGGGGCAGCTGCGACTCGATGGCAAGCGCGTCACTCCAGGCGATCGAATCCACGAGGGACAGATATTGCGGGTGCCGCCAGCGGAGATTGAACGTCCCGGTCGCGTCGCCAAGCCGCGGACAGACCTATCCCAGGATCAGATTAATTTTGCCCAGGAACTGGTCATTCACAAAGACAAGTCGGCGATCGTCGTCAACAAACCGCCGGGACTGGCCACACAAGGCGGCAGCAAGACCACGACTCATCTCGACGGCTTGCTGGATGCGCTGACCTATGATGCGAAATCGCGACCCAAACTCGTGCACCGGCTCGACAAAGATACCAGCGGCGTGATTCTGCTCGCCCGTTCTCCTGGCGCGGCGTCCTTTTTCTCCAAGCGATTCTCGGGGCGCACGGCGCGTAAAGTCTATTGGGCAATCGTCATGGGCATTCCTGACATTGCCGATGGCATGATCGACCTGCCATTGTCGAAGCAGCCGGGGTCCGGCGGTGAGAAAATGCATGTCGACGAGGAAGATGGCCAATCGGCCAAGACACGTTACCGGATCATCGAGCGTGCGGGCAACCGCGCCTGCTGGGTTGAACTTCAGCCTTATACCGGTCGCACCCATCAGCTTCGCGTCCATATGGCGGCGATTGGCCATCCGATTGTCGGTGACGGCAAATATGGCGGCAAGGACGCGTTTCTCACCGGAACCATCAGCCGCAAAATGCATTTACATGCCCGCCGTCTGCGGATCGAGCATCCCGATGGACAGAAGCTTGATGTGACCGCGGAATTGCCGACGCATTTTGCCGAAACATTTGAAAATCTCGGCCTCGACATCGAATTGGGTGATCTCCCGCTCGAAGAGAAAAAGCCCGGCGGCAAAGTCGTCCGCAAACAGCAAGCCAAAGCACATGCCAAGCAGATCCGCAAAGACAAGCGCGGCGAGCGGCGGGGACGCGGCGACAATAAGGGGAAACCAGTGAAGGCCGGCAAACCGACCAAGCGCGAGCGCCCGGATGCCGGCAAAGCCACCCATAAGAAGCACATGCCGCACAAAGCCAAAGTCAAACAGGCTGCCGCCAAAAAATCGAAATAGAGTTCAAGAGCCCGATCATGCATCCTAATCCCGCCTTCCGATGGCCCCGTTCTGCCAGTGACCATAATGATGCCGACGAGCGCGCTGCGCTGGAAGCGCTGATTGCCAATATTGGTTTCGGGATGATTTTTGCCGAGACACCCGATGGACCGCGGGTCGCGCATGTTCCGGTATATTCTACCGGAGACGGCGCGCTGCAGTTCCACCTCTCCCGCGGCAATGCGTTGACCAAGCATATCGCCGAAACAAAGGCGCTTTGCGTGATCAACGGGCCGGACGCCTATGTCAGCCCTGATTGGTATGATATGGACGACCAGGTGCCGACCTGGAACTATCTCGCGCTGGAGCTGGAAGGTCCGGTGCGCGAAATGGAGCGTGAAGGGTTGGTGGCTTTGCTGGATGATATTGTCATCCAGCATGAGGCCAAGCTGGCGCCCAAGACTCCATGGAATCGCGACAAAATGGATTCCGCCAAGTTTGAAAAAATGGTCGATGCGATTGTCGGCTTTGAGATGGAAATATTGTCATGGAGGCCGACAGCCAAATTGAGCCAGAACAAACCTCAGGCGGCGCGGGACAAAGCCGCTGATGAACTTGATGCCGTTGGTCGCCGCGCGATTGCCCATATGATGCGGCAGTTTGGTCAGACATGACCAATAAGCTCGCTCTGTTTGATTGCGACGGGACGATGGTCGACAGTCAGGCCAATATCTGCGTGTCGATGGAACGGGCTTTTGAGATACATGGTCTCGAAGCCCCCGACCGGCATTCGATTCGCCGGATCGTTGGCCTCAGTCTCAGCGAAGCTGTCGGCCAATTGATCCCCGATCATGATCGCAAGACGATCGCGCGCGTGGTCGAATCATACAAGGACGGATTTTTCGAGCTTCGCCAGGCAGGTGGAGTCCACGAGCCGCTCTATGACGGCTTGCTCGATCTCCTGGAGGGATTGGAGGCCGGTGGCTGGGTTTTGGGAGTCGCGACAGGCAAGTCGGATCGTGGTCTCCAACATGTGTTGGAAGCGCATGGCCTGACCGGCCGTTTCGTCACTCTCCAAACCGCCGATCGCCATCCCTCCAAGCCGCACCCAGCGATGGTTGAACTCGCGATTGCCGAAGCCGGAGCCAGCGCCCAGACGACAGCGATGATCGGCGATACCAGCTTCGACATGGAGATGGCCGTGAACGCCAAAGTCCGCGCGGTCGGAGTCGACTGGGGCTATCATGATGCGGAGGAACTGATCATCGCGGGCGCAGAGATTGTCACGGCGACAATGGACGAATTGCATGAGGTTCTGAACCGATGAGTGAGCCAGTTAGCGAACAACCCGAATATATCCCCGATCCTGAAAAGGAAAAGCAGGCGCGCGCGATACATTTCACGGTGAGCATCATCCGCATGCTGGGTCTCGCGCTTTTGATGCTGGGCATTGCCATCGCCCTGGATCGCTTGCCGCCGGTTCCGGCGCCTGCGGGCTATGTGCTGATCATATTGGGCCTGGCCCAGATGTGGGTCGCGCCGATCTGGATTGTCCGCAAATATGTTCAGGCGCGCGTCGCGGAAGAAGAAATAGCAAAAGCGGCGGCATCGAACGATGATTCGTGAAACGCGAGCCCCAAGGCCATCCCATCCGTTTGAGCGGGTGATTCCCTTCATTCGCCTGTCCGGCTTGGCTCTGTTGGCATTGGGCTTGGCGATTGGACTGGGCTGGCTATCCATTCTGCCGGCCGAAATCGGATTTGTCATTGCGGTCGTGGGGTTACTCGAGATGCTGCTGATACCGGCCATTCTTCGCAGGTTGATCCGCAAAAAGAAGGATGATTTCCTGATCGGCAACCGGCCGGATGATCGCGCAGATATCAGGCACTGATGATGAAAAGATTTTATGAAAATGTCGCGGTCGAACAAGTTTCGGCTGAAGCCGGTGACGAGGGCTTTGCGATTTTGCTCGACGGTCGACCGGTAAAGACTCCGCAGCGCAACCCATTCGTGCTGCCGACAATCGCTCTCGCTGAAGCCATTTCTGAGGAATGGGAGCAGCAGCAAGCGGATATTGATCCCGCCACCATGCCGCTCACGGCACTTGCCCAGGGTGCGTTGGATCAAGTGGTTCACGAGCGGGAGCGGATCATTTCCCGTATCGCTGCTTTTGCCGATAGCGATATGCTCTATTATCGCGCGGATCAGACCCAGCAGGCGCTGATCGATCATCAGGCCGGCGCCTGGGATCCGCTGCTCGACTGGGCGCAACACCGCTATGATGTCAGTTTCAATCTGATCTATGGCATCAAATATGCCGCCCAGCCCGAACAGACGCTGGCCCGCCTGACCGCCGTGGTCGAGGCGCAGGCCGATTTTACCGTAGCGGCGATGCTCTCGCTGGTCG
Source organism: Sphingomonadales bacterium EhC05 (assembly GCA_001650955.1). Lineage (GTDB taxonomy): Bacteria > Pseudomonadota > Alphaproteobacteria > Sphingomonadales > Sphingomonadaceae > Parasphingorhabdus. Next base: position 20,395 of record LXYP01000013.1, on the reverse strand, counting down.
GCCTGACCGGTTCGCTGATCGCGACTTTGGGACTGGTTGAACAGACCCATGATACAGCGGCGCTCTGGCCGCTCGTCAATCTCGAGGAACTCTGGCAGGAGCAGCAATGGGGTGCGGATGAGCTGGCCGTCCAGATGCGCGCGATCAAGCAGGCCGAATTCGAGGCCGCCGCCGATTTTCTCAAGCGCGCCTGCACTTAGCTTTTCCCTTTGCCGGCAAATTCCGTTAAACAGCTGAAACCCTAAACGGAGACTACATGACAACCGAATCCACCCAATGCGCAACGCCGGCAGAAGCCGTTGCATTGCTTGAAAAACTATATTCCGAACAAATTGCAATCACGTCCGCCAGATTTGGTCGCTATGCGACATCAAAGCTTGCCAAAGATGACCGTGAGCAGGGCCGCTACCCGGAGATCAGCGTCGAGATACCCGCCGATCAGGCGACCGAGACCAGCCATCTTGCCTCTGGCCACCTGTCCGATATCAATTGCTACAAGACGACGATTACCGAGCCCGGATTATATCGCGCCTATCTGCTCGACCAGCTGGACCGCATCGCCGAGACATTTACCGCAAAAATCTGGGTCGGCCTCTCCGACACGCCGATTCCGCTGGCCTTTGCGCTGGAAGATGCCGGCGCTGGACTGGATCGCGCGAAAAAAGAAAAGCTGCCCAATTATTTCCACACGCCCAATCTGGTGAAAACCAATGACGAAATTGTCGATGGCGGGCAGATTTTTCAGGGTGAAGAGGCCTCCGCCCTGTCGCTGTTCACCGCGGAACGGGTCGATTATTCGCTGCACCGCATCCGCCATTATTGCGCCACCGATCCCGACCATTTTCAGCCGTTCATTCTGTTCACCAACTATCAACGCTATGTCGACGAATTTATCGAATATGGCCTGGAGCAGGTGGCGTCGGGAGAGGCTGAAAAGCTGGTCGAGCCGGGCAATAGAATCACCGGCCAAGATGGCCAGCCGTCCGCGCCACCGATCGCCAAGCCGCCGCAAATGCCGGCCTATCATCTGGTGCGCAAAAATGGCCCTCCGGGGGTTACGATTGTCAATATTGGCGTTGGTCCGAGCAATGCCAAGACGATCACCGACCATCTCGCGGTGTTGCGGCCCCATGTCTGGCTGATGATCGGCCATTGCGGCGCGCTGCGCCGGACCCAGCGGCTGGGTGACTATGTCCTGGCCCATGCCTATCTGCGGGATGACAATGTTCTCGACGATGTGCTCCCGCCGAGCATCCCGCTGCCGACGATTGCCGAGGTCCAGCAGGCGCTGACCCAGGCGGTGCAGGAAGAGACAGGGATTGATCATTCCAAGCTCAAACAGCATTTGCGCACTGGCACCGTCGTCACCACCGGTGATCGCAATTGGGAATTGCGCTTCGAGCAGATCGCCAGGCGTCTCAACCAGTCCCGGGCGATCGCGATTGATATGGAGTCGGCGACAGTCGCTGCCAATGGCTATCGCTACCGGGTGCCTTATGGCACCTTGCTCTGTGCGTCCGACAAGCCACTTCATGGCGAGATCAAACTGCCTGGCATGGCCGATGCATTTTATCAGGAGCGGGTCGGCCAGCATCTGGCGATCGGGTTGCGCGCGATCAAGCTGCTGGCGAAAGAAGCCGATGCGGGCACGCTGCACAGCCGCAAACTCAGGAGTTTTGGCGAGCCGTTATTCCGCTAAACGGCGAGCGCGTGCGGCTTGCCAATGTTCATGACGAAACGCCTCGCGGAATGAACGATAGCGAGTTGATACAGATCAAAATCTTTGTTGCGCTGGATCAATGAAATGACTCCGACTCCTTTCTAACTGCTCCTCAAGGCTTTTAGAAAGGTATTTATGATGCGTAGCATATCGAAAATTGTCGTTGCAGGTCTGGCCTCGTCGCTGGCGCTGTCGGCCACACCGGCGCTTGCCAAACAGGGCGATGTCCTGATCCGCGTTCGCGCCATTGCCGTCGCGCCAAATGAAGACAGCAGCTCGGTTCTGCCTGGTTTCCCCGGCGAACAGGTCAGCGTCGACACCAGCTTTGCGCCGGAAATCGATTTCACCTATATGGCGACCGATCATCTCGGTTTTGAGCTGATTGCCGCGACCACCAAACATAGCGCATCGGGGATTACTGGCACGACCGGCACGATCGGGCGTCTTGCCTCGACATGGGTCCTGCCGCCAACCCTGACCGCGCAATATCACTTCGCCCCCGAAGGCAAGATACGGCCCTATGTCGGTGCAGGGATCAACTATACGATCTTCTACAATGAAAAGCCGACCGACGCGCTGACCGCTGCGGTTGGTCCGACCAATGTCAGCATGGATGACAGTTTCGGCTGGGCGCTGCAGGCCGGAGTCGATTTTGACCTGACCGAGAGTCTGTTTCTCAACCTCGACGTCAAATATATCGACATCGACACCACCGCAACATTGAACACGACCGCGGCGGGGACCCAGACCGTTGATATCAATCTTGATCCGCTGGTGATTGGCGTTGGTATCGGAATGAAATTCTAGATCAAACGATCTTGCGAAGAGCCCCAACCGGGAAGGCGGTCGGGCATGGGAAACATCCCTTTCGGTTTGGGAGAGCCGGGAGGGATGTTTTTTCGGACTGGGCCATTCCCGGGTCTGCAAACGCAGCGGGAATGCCGACTACGTCGTTTCTGATCTTCAGCCTGTCAAAACCGCAATGTCATGCTTCGCGCAAGCGCGGGTGAGATTGACTCGGCGATGCGCAGCGCCTTGGTCAGGCCGATATTTGCTTCATCCTGATCTTGCGCGATTGCGACGACAATTTGCCGCGCACATTCTTCCGGCGGCATCTTCTTGGTCGGTTTGCCATCATTCATCTGCGTGTCGACAACCGGCGGTAGCGCTTCAATCACGCGGATATTGGAGTCCTTGAGCTGTTCGCGAAGGCCAAGCGTATAGAATCGCAACCCGGATTTGGTTGCACAATAGATCGGCGTTCGGGCGGCCGGCGCGATGGCGAGACCCGAGGTGATATTCACAATGGCTGCCTCCGGCCGGGCCCGCAATTGCGGCATCAGAGCGCTGATCAACCGGATCGGCGCGTTCAGATTGGTATAGATGCAATCATCAGCGGCATCCGCATCTGGGTCGCCTTCACGAAAGTCATGATCGACGAGCTGACCGGCATTGTTGAGCAAAATGTCGATGTCTTTGCTCCCCCATTTTTTGAGCAAGGCATCCACGCCAGCAGCGCTGGAAAAATCAGCCTCAATGGTTTCAAAGCCTTCCTCGCGCATCGCGGCCAACCGCTCGGGATTACGTCCGGTCAGCGTTACTCTCGCGCCTTTTGCCTGCAACTGGCGGACAATCTCGCGTCCGATACCCGCGCTCCCCCCGGTCAGTAGGACGATTTTATCTGCAAGTTCCATAACCCAATACCTCTGCCTTTTCCGGCGAATAGCCAGTCCACCAGGGCTTTTGCAGTATTTGACAGCGTAAGCAACCATCCGCTCTCACCGCCATTGGGCAAACAGGTGCTGCATTGCGCCGGGTCATGGCCGCGTTTTTTTCGAAAGCGGGTGTAATATTTGCAATTCTGTGTTCGCGACATCGTGCTGCGGACATATTCCACAATCGCAATTGACAGATTATATATGCATCGCGCATATAATCTGTCTGAAATATTCGTGAGCTATCATCCCTGAAGCCAATATCTGGGGATAGAAAGGTGGAGTCATGTATGAAACCAGAGCGCTCGATGACACAAGCTGGCCGGATTTCGCGCATCTGGTCGCGGCGAATAATGGCGTCTGGGGCGGATGTTGGTGCATGTGGTATCATGGGAAGGACGCGATTGCGGAAGATTCTCCCGCGGCAAAGCGCAAAGCGAAACAATGCCTCGTCCGGGAGGGCCGTGCCCATGCCGCGCTTGTATACGAGGGTGCGGATTGTGTCGGCTGGTGTCAGTTTGGATCGCCGGCGGAGCTCCCGCGAATCCATAATCAGCGCGCCTATCTGGCGACCGATCCCGCCCTGCCAGACTGGCGGATCACCTGCTTTTTTTCCGGCAAGGGACATCGCGGCAATGGCATAGCCGCGGTGGCTCTGGCGGGTGCGATTGAACAGATCAGGCAATTGGGTGGTGGGCGCGTCGAAGCATTTCCGGACGATATAGAGGGGCAGAAAACCTCACCGGCATTTCTTTTCAACGGCGCGATGTCGATGTTTGAACGCCAGGGCTTCGAGCGATCACGCCAAATCGGAAAGCATAAGTGGGTGGTGACGAAGACTCTCGATTGAAGCGCAGCGACGGCATTTATCCTCAGGGTTTTACCGCGATCGGCAGGTGATCGAACAATCCTGACGCGCCACCAAATGCGGCCTCTTCAATTGCCAGTAATTTCAGCTTTGTTCGCGTGCCACCGGGCGCAGAAAAACCCGTGAGCCGACCGTGTGCACCGACAATACGATGGCAGGGGATGATGATCGGAAAGGGATTGCGACCCAGCGTCTGGCCGACCGTTCTGGCAAGCTGTACATTGCCGATCTGGCGCGCGATATCGCCATATGTGAGCGTCTGTCCGGCCGGGACTGCGCGGGTGGCGGCGTAGACTTTCTGGGCGAAAGGTTCGATTCCATTCATGTCGCAGGCGATGTGCGACAGATTCGCGTCTATTCCTTCGAGCAGCGCTATGATCGATCGGATGGCGCGACGGATGTCATCGGGCGGGTCGCCTGAAACTGCCCCGGTCCGTGCCGCCAGACGAGCTGCTGTCGCGTCAGATGTCTCGTCCGGGAGAGTGGTGGCGACGACCGTTCCACTTTCCCAGGCGATGCCGCAGTCGCCAATCGGAGTTGGAAAGAGGGAGAGGCGTGGCATGCGAAGAAGTATCCGTCCTTTGGGGAGCCGTTTACATCCCCGATATGCGATCGGTCAATTGTCAGAACATTATGTCGCTGCTTACCGCCAATGCGCGCCCGGTTTTGCTGCCTCAGGTCACCGCAAAAACGCGGTGGATCGGACCACCGTCGCCGGTTCTGGACTTGGTGACGGCGACGATGTTGTTGAGCCAGGCATATCGCGGATCTCCGGTTTCAAACTGGGGCGCGGCCCGGAAATAATAGCGCCAGGCGCCAGCCGGATCATCTGACTTTTCCACGTCAAACGCATATTCGGCATCTTCTGGCGCTGACCAGGTCCGGCCTTGCCAATGGACGTAGAGCAGGGCGTTGTCATGGGTTTCCAGGCAGAAGCGCACGTCCAGAACGCCCGTCCCGTCGGGTCGGATGCGTATCCAGTCGGCACCCGAATCCGGCACTACATGTCCGCGGAGATGAGGCCCTTCAAACGTCCCGCCCTTGATCATGAAGATCACGCGATTGCCGTCGGGCATCGGTCCGGTATCCCTCGGTGGTAAGTGGAGTTTCACCCGCGCTTCGAACAGGAATTCGAGACCGGGCGGCGCGTCGGCATCCCAGTTGGTTGGGCTCAGGGTCAAACCGTCAAACATGTCAAATTCTCCTTCTCTGCTTCCGCGGATTGCAGCGGCCCGCCGAACATGTATCTCCGCGATCTTCGATGGAGACTGCGGACGGACCAGATTGTGCCCGATCCTGATGCCTGCTCTTACAATTATCTCGGCTGCTATCGATCTGATAATAATATGCATAACGCATACATATAGGACAATGCTGCAATTGCAATTTTTATGCGGCGCGCATATATCATGGCGATGGACCGCACCACAAATCTGCTTGGCGCGCTGGCCCTTGCGCTTACCGACCGGATGAAATCCGGGATGAAGAACATATTCAACCGGTCCGGTGAAACGGCTGCCGCTATCATTGTCCTGGGATATGCGCCGGGCCTGTCTGTCGAAATCCTCCGTCAGGTCCTAGATCTTTCCCATCCCGGCACCGTGCGTCTGATTGATCGTCTGGAAGGGGACGGCCTTGTTGAGCGAGGCAAGGCTGCAGATAGCCGGGCGGTTGCGCTGCATCTGACCCGCAAGGGCAGCAGGCTGCGGCAGCAGCTGATCGATAGTCGTCTTGACCTGCTGGAGGCGCCGCTCGCGGGGCTCACCGCCGACGAACGGCTGATTTTCGGTGACTTGCTCGCCAAGGTCCTGGCGGAGCTGCCGGAAAGCGAAATGGCAAAACATCGCATCTGTCGTCTGTGTGCCGTCGATACATGCAGCAATTGCCCAATTCCCGGACATGCGATCTAGTCCACGGCGCAACGCTTGCGGGCAATTGGTTCTGCTACCCTGAAATCAACGTGGAGATGTTGCGCAATGTCGCGCAATCAACTCGTCGCTCCGTTGCCAGATCGTTTATGCCAGAACGTCTGGGCCGTCGCCTCCTTCGGAAAGGCTGCCGACGGCCCAGTCGGTTAAATATTTTCGTCTGCCGTATCTTTTGGCGACAAACTCAATGTAACTCAGGGACTTGCCGGTTCGTCATCATCGGTTGTCAACAAGACTGCTCTGCGCGACTGGGGCAGCTAGCTCCCAACGCCCAATGCCATCGCCGCCTCTCTGATCCGTTTGGCCTCCGCGCCATCATTTTTAAACGCTTCCAGACCGCGGTCGCGGGCCTCTCGCGCTTTTCCGGCCTGTCCCAATTGCATGCGGCTGCGGATCAGCATGATCCAGCCATTGGCATCCTGGGGATTGGCTTTCAGCTTTTCATCCAGCCCATCAACCATGCCCTGGATCATCGCTTCCTGTTGACCGGCCGGCAGGGCGGCGGCCTCCTGCATTTGCTGGCGTGACGGGCCGGGGATGGCGGCGGTTGCGACCGCAGGACCATCGGTCGCGATACCACCGGTTGGCGGGGCAGGCGCGGCCTTGGCGAGGCGATCGGCCACGTCAATGCCTTCATTTTCGGCAACCTGACCAATGACGCGACGGATGTCGGCGGCATATGGCGCATCGGCAGGCGTGTCTTCGAGCAGCGCAAACCAGTCTTCAATCGCGCCTGCATGATCGCCGGCAATATCCTTTTTGACCGCAAGAAAATAGCGCGCGCGCGGGTCTTTGGGGTCATATTTGAGCGCATTGCGAAACGCATCTCCGGCATCATCAGGCACCTGCATGCCATCGCTGGCCATGACCAGGGCTTCGCCGAGCATCGACCAATATTCCGGATTGTCGGAATCGAGCGTCGTCGCGCGTTTCATCGCCGTGGCGGATTCGGCAAATTTCGCCGTTTCGAAATAGCTCCAGCCGAGCATCCGCCAGCTTTCGGCATCGTCTGGATTGTCCTGCAGCTTCTTTTCGAGCCCGGAGATGACTTCCTCGACATTGGGTGCCTGTTCGGTGTCTACGCCTGCTGTTGCAACATTATCGTCGGTGTCGCTCATATAGTTTTTGTAGAGCTGGACACCGATAGCGCCAATTGCCAGCAAAGCGGCAAATATCAGGGCGATCCGGCCAATATTCAGCGGTTCTATTTTCGTCGGTGTTTCCGTCATTTTCGATCCTGTTTGCTGATCTGTTGTCTTGGATGATGTCTTCGTAAATCCGTTGAATTTTTCAGCGATTGTCCGTCCCTGTCGCAATCATAATTTGTGACCGGTGCGATCGCGTTTGGTATCGAGATAAAATTCATTGTGCGGATTGGCGGTGATTTGGACCGGCAATCGGTCTTCGACCGACACGCCAGAGGCTTCCAGACCGGCGACTTTTTCGGGATTGTTGGTCAGCAGCTTGACTCGAGGCACGTTCAGCAGGTCGAGCATCCGCGCGGCAATGGAGAAATCGCGTGCATCAATCGCAAAACCGAGCCGCTGGTTGGCATCAACGGTGTCAAAGCCCTGATCCTGCAGCGCATAGGCGCGCAACTTGTTGATCAGGCCAATGCCCCGCCCTTCCTGACGCAGGTAGAGCAGCACCCCCCAGGAGGCGTTGCTCATCTGGTCCAGCGCAGCATGCAGTTGCGGGCCGCAGTCGCATTTGAGACTGCCAAGCACATCACCGGTCAGACATTCGCTGTGCAGGCGCACGACCGGCGTGCTGTTATCGCGTTGGCCGATCACCAGCGCGATATGATCGGTGGCATCGGCTTCGCTGCGGAAACCATAGATATGGGCTTCGGCATTGGCTGCGACGGGCAGCTTGGCATGCGCGCTGATTGTCAGCGCCCCGGCGTCAGCATAGGCGTCTGCATCTTCGGCATGGACAATATCTTCGGCGTCATCGACGATCAGAAATGCGGGCAGTAATCCGCCTTGCCGCGCCAGCTCCATTGCGGCCTTGGCCGCTTCGGGATGGCCGAGAGTCTCGCTGCGAAACGGGCCTTTCATCGGATATTGCATATCGAGCACCGGATCGACAATCGCGGTAATCTCGGCCGCGGAGACGGGCGCGTCGAGGACAATCCGGATCGGTAGATTCGGATCCGCAGCGGCAAATTGATTGAGCAGTTTGAGCGTGTCCGCGCGGCTTGCAGAGATCAGCAGGGATAACGTGCCCGAGGTTGGCAGGGCGGCAGACAGGTCTCCGGTTTCCACCGGCAACAGGTTCAGCCTCTGTCCTTCTGCTTCCACGCCAATCGGCCAGCCGCGGCGCAATGCGTCGACGGCACGCGCCGCGCGCCGGGCAGCCGCCTTTTGGGCCTCCTCAAGAGGCATTCTATTCAAAATTTGAATTCCGTAATCAATGGCGCGTGATCGGAGGGCTTGCCCCAGCTGCGCGCGTCTTCAAGGACAATATGGCCGACCGCTTTGTCTTCGAGTTCCGGGCTGACCCAGACATGATCCAGCCGGCGGCCCTTGTCCGATGCTCGCCAGTCCTTGGCGCGATAGCTCCACCAGGTGAAAAGCCGTTCGGGATCGGGGATCAGCTTGCGACCGATATCGACCCAGCCATGGGCGTCGCGCATCTTGTAAAGATGATCGATCTCGATCTGCGTATGACTGACCACTTTCAAAAGTGCCTTATGGTTCCAGACATCGGCTGCCAGCGGCGCGACGTTGAAGTCGCCCAGCAGGATAGTGGGTTCCTTCAGGCTTTCCGACCATTCGGTCATCCGGCCAAAGAAATCCAGCTTCTGACCGAATTTGGGATTTGCCTCGCGGTCGGCAATTTCGCCGCCGGCGGGGATGTAGACATTTTCGATACGTACGCCATTTGGGAGCACCGCCCCGACATGGCGGGCTTCGCCATTGGCTTGCCAGTCAAACCGTTCATCCTTGTGCAGCGGCAAACGGCTGATGATTGCAACGCCATGGTGCATCGGCTGGCCGTTCAGAACGAGGTGATTATAGCCGAGTTGGCGAAAGGCGCCTTCGGGAAATTGCTCGTTACGGACCTTGGTCTCCTGCAGGCAGAGAACGTCTGGCGCTTCTTCTCTTAGAAATCTTTCGACAATATCGATTCGCGCACGGACGCTGTTGATATTCCAGCTCACGATTTTAAGGCTATCAGTCATGGCCATCGTCCTAGCCATGCTTTTCCCGAAACCCAAGCCTAAAGGCTTTCGCGAGCTGCATATTTTTGCCGATGATAGTATGGTTCGAATGAGTAAAAACCCCCACCTCCGGGGGCATTAAGGAGGTGGGGGCTAACTCGCGTTCGTCACGCATAGGATGATCCGAAGACTGTAAAGTCAGGTAACAGGGGGAAAACCTGACCGCCTCATCTCATCCTGTAACCCTTATACCGTGGGGTTTCTGTCGCTTATATGAACAGAATGTAACATGATTTCCACTGATCGGTAGTGCGCCTCAGTTCACCGTCTGCCACGGCGATTGCGGCGCGGATCGGTCCAGTTGAAGCGGCTGTTTGCCACCGGGACTCCGAACTTCTGATCGGTGAGTCGGATCGAGGTGCGATTATTTTTCGAATCAAGCGACACCCAGCCATCGAGCCGCAGCCCTCCCGGCGCGCCGGCCGTCTTGGTGAACACCATGGTGATGATGCCATATTCCGGCCGTTTGGGATCCTGCACCTCGACGCTCAAGACGTCGGGATTGCGAGTCGGGATCAGCCGTCCATATTTGGACAGGTCGCGTTCGGGGTTGAGCAGGGCGCCCAGCGGACTATTCTTGATTGGCCAGCGCTGCACCTGATTCACTTCATAATCGATCAGCGTCAGCGCCTTGCCATCGCCGACGATCAGAAGATTGGCTTCTTTCTGATATTGAAAGCGAATGCGCCCGGGCTGCTTGATGATCAGCTGGCCGGTCAGTAACTGGCCGCTGCGGTCGGTTTGCGAGAAATTCGCGGTCATCGTCGTCATCGCCCGCAAATGCGTCGAAATGGCGTTGAGGCTGGCCGACGGGCTCTGCTGCGCAGTCGCCGGAATGCTCGCGGTGACCGCGAGCGGAGCGGCGATGAGGGCGGCGGCATATTTCAACATATTGAAAACTCCCAAATGATTGTTCGACCGCCTAGCCGGTGGCGATTGAATATCGGCTGAATTGCATAGTCAGCAAATGCTTAGAGCATCTCACCATTTTGATCACGCAGCACTTCCCGGCGACCGATATGATTAGGTGCGCTGATAAATTCATCCTCTTCCATCCGGTCGATGATCCGCGCGGCCGTATTATAGCCAATGCGCAACTGCCGTTGCAGCCAGCTGGTCGAGACTTTCTGGCTCTCAAATACGATCTGGCATGCCTGAGCATATTGCCGGTCTTCCTTGCTGTCGGACAGATCGGCACCATCCAGCGCATAGCCACCATCTTCGGGTTCTTCGGTGACCGACTGATTATATTCCGGCACCCCTTGCGAGCGCCAGTGATCTGCGATCATCCGGACCTCGTCATCCGAGACGAACGGGCCATGTACGCGGGTCAATTGTTTGCCGCCCGGCATATAGAGCATGTCGCCTTTGCCGAGCAATTGTTCCGCGCCCTGCTCGCCGAGAATGGTGCGGGAATCGATTTTGGAAGTCACATGAAAGCTGATCCGGGTTGGCAGGTTGGCCTTGATCACGCCGGTGATGACGTCGACCGATGGCCGCTGGGTTGCCATGATCAGATGGATACCCGCCGCCCGTGCTTTTTGCGCCAGCCTCTGGATCAGAAATTCGACTTCCTTGCCAGCCGTCATCATCAGATCGGCAAGCTCGTCGACAATGATCACGATCTGCGGCAGCGCCTCATATTCCAGCGTCTCTTCTTCATAGATCGGACGCGATGTTTCCGGATCATAGCCAGTCTGTACTTTCCGGCCCAGCGGCTTGCCTTTGGTCTTGGCGTTTTTCACTTTCTCATTGAAATTGGCGAGGTTGCGAACCGAAATGGATGACATCATCCGGTAGCGTTCCTCCATCTGCTCCACCGCCCATTTGAGCGCGCGGATCGCTTTGGCGGGCTCGGTAACGACAGGTGCCAGCAGATGCGGGATATCATCATAGGTGCTGAGCTCCAGCATCTTGGGATCGATCATGATCATCCGGCATTCAGTCGGCGTGAGCCGGTAGAGCAGAGAGACGATCATGCAGTTCAGACCGACCGATTTACCCGAGCCGGTGGTCCCGGCAATCAGCAGATGCGGCATTGGTGCGAGATCAGCGATGACCGGATCACCCGAGATATTCTTGCCCAGGATGATCGGCAGTTGGCCGCCCTGGTCGGCGAAACTGTCACTCGCGATCATCTCGTGGAGCGAGACCATCTCGCGGGTTTTGTTGGGCAATTCGATTCCCATGACCGTCCGCCCGGGAATCGCAGCGACACGGGCGGAGAGCGCCGACATGTTGCGCGCGATATCTTCGGCCAGCTGGATCACCCGGCTGGCCTTGATGCCGGGAGCCGGCTCGAGTTCATACATTGTGACAACCGGTCCGGGGCGAACGGCGTTGATCGTGCCTTTGACGTGAAAATCGTCTAGCACCGTCTCGAGCAGGCGGGCGTTGCGTTCGAGACCGGCTTTGTCGATGACATTGGTCGGCTGTTCGGACGGTGGCGCCAGCAGGTCGATCGAGGGCAGCACATAGGGGCCGAAGAAATCACCCTGTTTGCCGCTCGACAATGCCGCGCGTTTCGGCGGCAGCGCGCGGTCGCTAATTTCTGGCGGTGGACGATTGTCGGGCTTGACCGGTTTACGCGGAGCCGGGTCTTTCTTGGGCTTGGCCGTAGCTGTCGAATCCGGTTCGATGACGAGGCCGCTGTCCTGCCTGGCAAAGGGGATTTTGATGTCCGGCATTTTGAAGAGAGATGTTTTGAACAAGGGCCGGTCGAGCCTGAGGCTGAAATAGCCCAGCACGATCCCGCTGGTCACGGTTATGGCGATCAACACGCCGGAGATGAGCCCGCTCCAGCTTGCCGAGATCAGGCCGAGCCCGGCATTGATGGCCTTGGCGACCAGCATGCCCGCAAGTCCACCCCAGCCGGAAGGCAGGTCGGCCTGACTGTCCGGGAACCATAAGGACAGGCCGGTTCCGATCAGCAGAGCGGCGAGCAGGCACCAGAGCAATTGCTTCTTCCAGCCGGGCTGTTCAATCGCCCGCCACAATCGATTGGCGAGCACAAGCATGAGCGGCAGAAACAGGATCGCCGGAATTCCGAGCAAGGACAGCATCAGGTCGGAGGCGTAGGAGCCGACTATTCCCATCCAATTATGCTCGACACTGCCTGCGGCGGTGTTCAGCGACGGATCGCTGGGGGAATAGCTCAGCAGGGCGAGAGACAGGACCACCGCGGAAACGGCAATTGTCATCGCGCCAATCAGCGCGCCGCTGCGCAACAAGCTCAGCCGCATCATCTCGCGCCAATTTGCTTCGTTCGCTTTTCCGGCCATGACTCACTCCCGCGTATCGTCGTCGCACTGAACCAAAATACTGAGCCCAAACCACTGACGTACGTTAACCAATGCCTCCTTTGCGCGAATCGGGGAGTCTCCGTCAAGTTTCTTGGCGAAATTCGGCCCGATTAGACTTTCAATTTGTTCCCTCCATATCTAGGTTCAATCCAGATATATTCGTGAAAAGGCGATCCTGATGACCAAGGCAGCGAACACAAGTGACGTTATCATTCTCGGTGCAGGGATGATTGGCCTGACTCAGGCACTCACGCTTGCCGCCCACGGCCTGAGCGTCGCGATTGTCGACCGGGCTGATTCGGCCGATCTGGTGAACCCCGGCAAAGATGCACGGGTCTCGGCGATTAACAGCGCGAGCTGGAATATGATGGAGGCGATCGGGCTGGCCGATCAACTGGCACCGCATGGCTGTGACATCGACAAGATATTGGTCAATGATGGACTGAAGCCGGGCAAGCTCGACTTTACCCCGAAAGACGAGGAAGGCCCGCTCGGCGTGATGGTCGAAAATGCGATCCTGCGCCGGGTCTTGTTCGAGGCCGCCCAGGCCCATGATGCCATCGCCCTCCATATGTCGTCACAAGTGGCGCATTGCGAGCGTGCGGAACATCATGTCGATGTCACATTGGAAGATGGCCCGATATTGTCCGCTGCGCTGCTGATCGCGGCCGATGGCCGGGGCAGCCGCATGCGCGAGGAAGCCGGGATCATCATGGCGCATTGGCAATATGATCATAATGCGATCATCTGCAAGGTCAGTCACGAGCGACCTCATGGCAACACCGCCTATGAGCTATTCTATCCATCCGGGCCGTTTGCGATTCTACCGATGCGCGATGATGATAATGGCCTGCACCGTTCGGCGATCGTTTGGACAGTCTCACGCAAGGACGGTCCGGCGCTGGCCCAGATCAACAGGCGCGCCTTTGAAGCCGAACTGATGAAGAAAAGCGGTGGTTTTCTCGGCCAAATCAAATTGATCACCGACCGGGCGACCTATCCGCTGGGATTCCATCACAGCTCGCATCTCACCGCCGACCGGCTGGTGCTGATTGGCGACGCGGGCCATGGCATTCATCCGATTGCCGGACAGGGACTGAATCTGGGGTTGAGAGACGTGGCAGCTTTGACCGAATGTCTGGTTGATGGCGCGCGAACCGGACTGGATCTCGGTGACGCACAAATCCTGGCCCGCTATGACCGCTGGCGCAGTCTTGACAATCTGATGGTCTCGGCCGCCACCGATATCTTGACCCGGCTGTTCGGACTGCCCGGGGAAACCTCGTCCGCGATCCGCCGCATGGGCATTGGCATCGTCCAGCGTATCCCGCCGCTCAAGGCCCAGTTCATGGCTGAAGCGAAAGGCGAAACCGGCGATCTGCCGAAATTGCTGATGGGCGAATTGGTCTAGGGTCTCACCCTAGCGACCGCCCTGACCGTCATCGATCTTGATGACGGTGCCGGTCACCGCATCCGACGAAGGCGACACCAGAAACAGCAGGCTGCTGTCCATTTGTTCGGGCTGGCCGAGCCGTTTGCGCGGGAAGTGGACCGAAAAATCGCCCGACCGGTCAATCATGCCATCGGCCATGTCCGTGGCAAACAGGCCCGGCGCAATCCCGTTCACATTGATGTGAAATTTCGACCATTCGACCGCCAGCGTCTCGGTGACACGGACCACGCCGGCCTTGGTTATCGAATAGAGAGCCGCTCCGCCACCGCTATAGCTGGTCGCCGCAATCGAGGCGATATTGACGATCCGTCCGGGCATTTTCGCGGCGATCAGCGGCCGCGCAAATTCATTTGACAAGATGAACACGCTACGCAAATTTGTGTCCAGCACATCGTCGATTAGTTCCATCGGCATGCGGGTGGCATATTCGGCATCGACGATCCCGGCATTATTGACCAAAATATCCGGCTGGCCGAGCGATTGGGCGACAGCAGGAATGATCGCCTTGAGCTGATCGGCATCGCGGACATCCAGCGCAAAGGCTTCCGCGGTTCCGCCAGCGGCGGTGATTTCGGCGACAAGTTCGTCGAGCTTGTCTTTTCGCCGGGCGGTACAGGCAACCTTGGCCCCGCATGCCGCGAGGACGCTGGCAAATCGGCGGCCTAAACCTGCCGAAGCGCCGGTGACAAGCGCCGTGCGTCCGGAGAGATCAATCGAAAAATTGGGTGTCGTCATATTCGGGCATCCTCTTATATTTCACAAGGGGATGCCCGAAATCATCGGGTAAGCGCAAGCGCTAGTTTAGCCGTTCAGGTCATCCTGACGGATTGGCACGATCTTGATTTCGACCCGGCGATTGGCGGCCCGGCCTTCTTCTGTGCTGTTCGATGCGACCGGCTGGCTTTCGCCAAATCCACGCGTCGCGAGCCGCTCGCGCTGAACCCCGCTATTGGTCAGGAAATTGGCGACCGATGCGGCCCGGCGTTCGGACAAAGACTGGTTATAACTATCGCTTCCGGTGCTGTCCGTATGGCCCAGCACATCGACATAGCTTTTCTCATATTGCGACAGAGTATCGGCGACAGTGCCGAGAGTTGATTGAAACTCCGGATCAATCGCGCTGCTGTCGACGGCAAAAGTCACGTTGGAGGGCATGTTGAGAATCAGATTGTCACCTTCGCGGGTGACGTCGACGCCGGTGCCGGCGGTCTGCTCGCGCAGCTTCTTTTCCTGCTCGTCCATATAATAGCCAATGCCCGCGCCCGCGAGTCCGCCGAGTCCGGCGCCGACAATCTTGGCGGTTCGATCATTGCGGCCGCCCAATATGTCGCCGAGCAGATAGCCACCGACCACGCCACCGAGGCCACCGATGGCCGCTTTGGAAATAGTTCTGTTGCCGGTTTCCGGATTGGTGACACAGCCGCTGGTCAGCGTCAGAGCGCCAAGCGAAATGGCTGAAATAATTGCTTTATTCGTCCGCATTCGTTTTTCCCTCATTTTTTTCTGGCAAAAAATACAACTGTATTTATCGCTGGAGAAGCGCGTTTAACCACAGTAGAGATGAACCCTCACTGACAGCAGGTTTGATATTTTGTAAAACTTGTGGCTATAGAGTTTATTTGGGCTCTTTCCCTAACATTGGACACTATGACACCCTTTCCCTGGTTTGATGTCGCTATCATTATCGTATTGGTGCTGATCAATGGCGTGTTCGCCATGTCGGAACTGGCGATTGTTTCCGCGCGCAAGGCGAATCTCCACAGTCTGGCCGATCAAGGCAGTCGTGGCGCCAAAACCGCGCTGCGCCTGGCGAGCGATCCTGGTAAATTTCTGTCCACGGTGCAAATTGGCATCACCCTGATCGGGATCGTCGCCGGTGCCTTTTCGGGCGCCAGCCTTGGTGGACCGGTAGCGGAACGATTGCAATTGTTCGGCATGTCGGAAGAATTGTCGATCACCGTCGGCTTCGCCTTCGTCATCGGCCTGACGACTTATGCGACGCTGGTGATTGGCGAATTGGTGCCCAAGCAGATTGCGCTTCGTTCAGCCGAGAAAATCGCGGTTCTGATGGCCCAGCCGATGGATTTGCTGGCCCGGATATCGGCTCCTCTGGTCTGGCTGCTCGACAATAGCAGCGCGCTGATTTTTCGTCTGATGCGATTGAAACGCGATCAGTCCAGCCATGTGACCGCGGATGAATTGCAGATGGTCTTTGCCGAAGCGACTCGCTCGGGTGTGATTGAGGAACATGAGCGCGCCGTCATTGCCGGCGTCGTGCGCATGGCCGACCGGCCGATCCGCGAAGTGATGACACCGCGTACCGAGGTCGACTGGCTGGATATCGATGCGACCACCGAAGAAATCCACGCGATGCTGATCGAGTCGCCGCATAGCAGATTTCCGGTTGCCGAGGGATCGGTCGATGAAATCTGCGGCGTCGTGCAAGCGCGCGACATTGTGTCAGCCCAGCTGGGTGGCCAAAAACTCGATCTGCGGCGCTCGATGCATCCGTTGCAGAAGGTTCCTGACCAGCTGGATGCGCTCGACGCTTTGACCATTTTGCGGGAAGCGGAAGTTCCGATGATTCTTGTCCATGATGAATATGGCCATTTCGAAGGCATTGTGACGCCCAATGATCTGCTCAGTTCGATCGCCGGCGAATTTGTGTCCGATCAGGATGAAAAGACCCAGCGCAGCCTGATCGAGCGCGCCGACGGCAGCTTTCTCGTGTCAGGCGCGATGGCCATTGACGCCCTCGCGGAGCGTCTCGGCATCAAATTGCCGGAAGATCGCGACTATGCAACGGTTGCCGGCCATGCGCTGGCGGTGCTGCGCCACCTCCCGGAAGAAGGCGAGATATTCGAGGATCAGGACTGGGTGTTCGAAATTATCGACATGGATGGCCGGAAGATCGACAAGCTCATCGTGCGGCCTATCAGTCCTGATTTCGACTAATCGGTCTCGCCGCTAGAGATTGCCGTATTTTTTCTCGAATCCCTCGATATCGTCCTTGGCGAGAAATTTGGCTTGATCGATCCAGGCGTCCCGCGTGATCCGTCCGCTGAAATTCTCCAGATATTGATCGACTTCGGCAATTTCAGCCTCTTTCCAATCGGCAATCTGGTCAAATCGGGTGACCCCGAGATTGTTCAGCAAGACGTTGAGCTTCGGCCCGACGCCCTTGATCAGGCGCAAATTATCGGGCTCGCCAACGGCAGCCGAAATATTGGGTTTGCCAGCCGGGGCCGGCATGGGTGCCGCTTTGGGTTCAGCGGATTTGACCCGTGGGGTCGGCGTGGGCGTGGCGGCGACGGCAACGGGTTCTGGTTCCGCCGTTGCCACGTCGACCGCGACAGGCTCCGATTCGACCGGCTGCCCGGCTTTTTCGAGCAAGTCATCATTGCCGTTGAAAGTTTCCTCATTTGGCTGTTCGCGACCGGTCGCGGCCCAAATCCAGAAAGCTACGGCCACACCGATTAACAGCGCGATCAGGTAAAACAGCCAATTGGCCGAAATTAATGTCATCATGTCTCAAAACCTCATGTTCATCGGGCCTCGGTCATCCCGAACCCATTGATTTGCCTGCGAGAGGCTAATAATCCTTCTGGTTGCGGCCCCAGACCATCCAACCAAGGCCGAGGCCAATGGCAAATGTCAGCAGCAGGAGCAACATATTCTCAAGCAATAATGGCATGGTTCATCCTCCCTGTTGCGCTTTGACATCATTTTTCGATCTGTCAGCAGCCCCAATTTTAAATTCTATCCGGCGGTTTTGCGCGTCGGTCGCAGCATTTCCACCCGTCTCCAGCGGCTGTTGGGCGCCATAGCCGGTCGCCGTGACGAGATGTTCGGAAATTCCGCGTGCGATCAGCCCGCTCCGGATCCGCTCGGCACGCTCCTGAGACATGTCCTTGTTGACGTCGGCATCGCCCTTATTGTCGGTATGGCCCCAACCGCGATCGCAAGCCCGCTGCAAGATTTCAGCGCCGCGGCAATTTCATCCAATATCCGATTGGATTCGGGCGAGACATAGGCGCTGCCGGAGCGGAAGACGATCTTCTGGGCCCCGGTGATAGCGTCGATGCTATTCTGACATTGCGTGATATTCTGCTGGGTGGCCGGATCGGACGATGATCCCGGCAAACCGGCTGGATCCCGGTCAGCGATTGCAGAGGGTTTATCGCCTTGCCAGCGCGCGGATGCTACGCCGGCAATCGACAGGACGGTGGCCAAGGCTTCTTGTTTGACCGTGGCATCGACATCGCCGTCCAATCGGGCGCTGCGGGACA
Organism: Sphingomonadales bacterium EhC05; assembly: GCA_001650955.1. Lineage (GTDB taxonomy): Bacteria > Pseudomonadota > Alphaproteobacteria > Sphingomonadales > Sphingomonadaceae > Parasphingorhabdus. The sequence goes on along the minus strand of LXYP01000013.1, from coordinate 1,894 downwards.
TCGGGTCACTATCAAAAGCAACCGTAACCCCTTCGAGGCCGCGCGCCTGCAGTTCGTCCTGGGCGGACGTTTCCAGCCCATCAACGATCTTGTCTGCCGTGACAGCATGGCTCACCAGCCCCAGCAACATCGTTGCGGCGACTCCGGCAAACAGCTTTCCTCCCGTACCTATCATCAATTTCTGATCAACCTTTTCTATCTCTTAAAATGGCGGAAAATGCTGTTTGAGTCTAGCGCAGTCATCAGTCACAGCTTGTTTCAGTTGCTGTCATACGGGCTCGAAGCGAGGCAATGATGGACAGGGACGGTTAACATCGTGCCAATCAAATAGCCTCAGCTTCGCGAGTTGCTTTGTGCTAAGTCATTGAGTTTCCTAAATTCCTGACGCCAAAAGTCACCGCCGTTGCCGCTGAGATCACCGATATTGTCAAAATCATAGTCACCAAGATATTTATCTCCGCGCAATTTCTGCCCAAAAGCAGCCACGGCGACGGCAAAGGCCATATCGCCGCGAGGTGGCTGGGCCTTGGCCAGTCCATCGGCAGAAACCGGACGCGAAATCAGCCGTGATTTCGATTCTTGCGGTAATTTGTAGCGCAATTTGACATTGGCCATTTCGCCGCCGAGGTCGGCCTGCCACTCGACCACCCGGTTGGCCGGATAGCGTCTTTCCGGAAGCCAGCCAGCAGATTTGGTTGGCATGATCTCATAAAGCGCCGTGACCTGGTGCCCCGCGCCGATGTCGCCCGCATCAATCTTGTCATTGCTGAAATCTTCCTCGGCGAGCAGGCGGTTCTCATAGCCGATCAGGCGATATTCTTTGACATGGGCAGGGTTGAACTCGATCTGGATTTTGACATCTTTGGCGATCGTGAACAGGGTTGAGTTAAGCTCTTCGCCGAGTATTTTCTGTGCCTCCATCGCGCTGTCGATATAGGCGTAATTGCCATTGCCGACATTGGCGATGCCTTCCATCAGCTCATCGCGGATATTGCCGCTGCCATAGCCGAGCATGGTCAGCGTGACTCCGCTGTCGCGTTGTTGGGCAACAAATTTTTTCAGCTCGTCGGTCGAGGATGTGCCGACATTAAAGTCGCCGTCGGTGGCCATGATGATGCGGTTGATCCCGCCTTTGCGGAAATTGTCGCGCGCGGTCGCATAGGCCAGTTTGAGCGCATCACCGCCGGCGGTTGAACCGCGGGCATAGAGGCAATCGACCGCCTCCTTCACATGATCCTTGTTTGATGTCGGCGCGAGCAGCAAGCCCACGGTGCCGGAATAGACGACGATCGACACAAGGTCATCGCTGCGCAGTTCATTGGCCAGCGCCGTCAATGTCGATTTGACCAAAGGCAATTTGCTTGGGCTGTTCATCGATCCCGAAACATCGACCAGAAACACCAGATTGGCCTGCGGCCGCTCGGCGCTATCAATATCATAGCCGCGCAGGCCGATGCGCAGCAGTCGGCTGCTTGCGTTCCACGGGGTGGCGCTCATATCGGTCGAAACGCTGAACGGCACCTTGCGATTCTCCGGCCTGGGATAATCATAGCGGAAATAGTTGATCATTTCCTCGGTTCGCACGGCGGCCTCCGGCGGCAGGCGACCTTCGTTGAGAAAGCGGCGGACATTGGAATAGCTGCCGGTGTCGACATCCACGGCAAAGGTGGAAACCGGTTCATCGGCCACCCGCTTGATGCTGGCGACCTTCTTGCCGTCATATTGCTCCCGTTCCTGTGGGCGCGGATAGGGATAAGGATAAGGCGCAATCCGGCTTTCCTGCGCGACCGCGCCGCTGGTAATGGCTTTGCTGACGGGAACCGCAAATGTTGGCGGTGGGGTAGGAGCGGGGAGCCGCGGCGAAGAAGATGTCGGCGGCGGCGAAGGAGGAGGT
>LXYP01000012.1 GCA_001650955.1 Sphingomonadales bacterium EhC05 | reverse complement strand
CCAATGGAGGCAGCACCAAAAGCAACAAAGCGGGTCGCCTTGGCGGTGCTTGCCGGGACATTTGCCACATTGGCTGTTTTTGTGCCTATCGCCTTTATGGACGGATTAGTAGGACGCTTCTTTCTTCAATATGGTTTGGCGATTGTATTTTCGGTTAGCGTGTCATTACTGGTTGCGCTGACCTTGTCGCCGATGCTTGCCTCGCGCTTCCTCAAATCGGAAAAAGAAAAAACAGGTTGGTTAGGACACATTGAGAACTTCCACGAGAATATGCGGAAGCGTTATGAAAAGCTTGTTGGTTGGTCGATCAGAAGACGATATCTCGTTTTTTTAGGAGCGATCATAAGCCTTTTGATCGGGGGTCTTTTTGCAGGGATGGTTCCTGCCACGTTCATGCCACTCACGGACAGGTCAGAGTTCCTCGCAAGTGTTGAACTACCTTTGGGAACTGGCATTGAAACCGCTAAAGAGGCTTCATTGCGTGCCGACGAGGCGTTACGCAAAATTGAAGATGTAGAATATGTATTTGTTACCGCCGGAGCAGGAGCAAATCAGAAAACCAATCTGCTCGATTTTTATGTTGATCTCACACCTAAACAAGATCGATCGGTCAAACAGGGCGCGATCATGGACCAAGCCCGCGAGATCCTTGCAAAGACGCTACCAGAAGCCAACGATATATCCGCTGTAGAAGTCCCGTGGGTTTCCGGTGCCGGTGTGGGATCGGCTCAGATAGAGCTGATTATTTCAGGTTCTGATCTTACAACCATTAATGAATATGCGGACATCTTGGCGGGGGAAATGCGCGCTACGCCGGAATTGGTGGATGTTGCCTCTACTTACGAAGGCGGCAGACCGGAATTGCAGATTAGGTTAGATCGAAATCGTGCAGCAGATTTAGGGGTAACGGCGCGGGACGTCGCTGCAGCATCGCAGACTTTAATCGGCGGGAGAGACGCGGGAACATTTGAAGCAGAAGGTAGGCGCTATGATGTTAGAGTTCGAGTCGATGAAGATAAACGGCAAACTTTGAATGATGTTGCCCGGCTCCCGGTTCGATCAGGGAGCGGGAGTTTAGTAGACTTGGCTGCAGTTGCAGATATTGAGGTTGCTGATAGCCCATCTCAGATTGATCGTGTGGACCGAGCCAGGCAAATCACAATCATGGCAAACACACCGCCCGGCGTAGCATTAAGTGTCGCTGTTGCTCAGGTTGACAAAATCTTGGCTAGTCATCCCCCACCTGAAGGAATGTCGACCAAAATGGAAGGTATGGCGCGGAGATTGGCAGACACGACTTCTGCTATATTGCTCGCATTCGCGCTTGCATTTATTGCCCTATACATTGTCCTTGCCAGCCAATTTGACAGCTTTGGACAACCTGTCCTGATCATGCTTACCGCCCCTCTTTCATTTTCCGGGGCGTTTATTGCGCTTTGGCTTTCCAATCAGGAATTGAGCATGTTCGCCCAGATTGGCTTGATCGCCTTGATGGGCATTGTGATGAAAAACGGGATCCTTCTTGTGGATCTTGCAAATGAATATCGAAGAAATGGTATGAGCGTGGCAGATGCTATGCAAAAAGCAGCACCCGAGCGTCTCAGGCCTGTGCTAATGACTGCTTTGGCGGCAATTTTCGGTATGATGCCGGTTGCTTTTGCTCAGTCCGATGGCGCTGAATGGCGCAATGCGATGGGCTTCATCATTATGGGCGGATTGGCGACATCGACTTTTTTAACACTGTTGGTCGTGCCTGCTGCTTATGCCTTGCCCGATGATTATGCTCGGCTAAAAACTCGCATTCGCGCAAAGCTATCAGGAGAATTTTGGAGAGAACGCCGCGCTTAGACCTCTTAGACATCGTAGTTAAGTTCTCAGTTTCGTTTGACAGTACCAGCAATCCGATGTCGAGCGCATATGATCGACAGAGCGAAAAAGAGGCTGCTCTAATGTCCGCTAACGGGGGAGGCTGTGTAAAAACGTATTGATATCTGCTATATTCTGATTGGTTATCGGGAGGCAGGAATGAAGCGGTTTGTGGTTGGCGAAGATCGTGATCAGCAAGTTTTACTGCCACCATCGCTGGAAGATTATGTAGGCGAAGATAATCCGGTTCGTGTCGTGGATGCGTTTGTTGATGAACTGGATTTGAGAGAGCTCGGGTTTGCCAGCGTAGACCCTAGAGCGACGGGCCGCCCAGCTTATCATCCTTCTGTGTTGCTGAAGATTTATATTTACGGCTATCTCAACCGGATCCAGTCAAGCCGGCGGCTGGAACGTGAAGCGGGGCGTAATATTGAGTTGATGTGGTTGACTGGACATCTGGCACCGGACTTCAAGACCATCGCCAACTTCAGGAAAGATAATGGCCAGGCGATCCAATCTGTTTGTAGTCAGTTTGTGAGCCTGTGCCGGGAACTGGGTCTGTTTGCCAAAGCTGTAGCAGCGATAGACGGATCAAAGTTCAAAGCTGTGAACGCACGGGAGCGCAATCATACTCGGGGTAAGTTGAAACGCCGGATTGATCAGGTGGAGAAGAGCATATTGCGCTATCTGCAGTCACTGGATGCGGCTGATGCACAGGATGGAGATGTTGCTGAAGGCAAGGCCAGTAATCTTCGTGAGAAGGTCGCTTTGATGAAAGCGAAGCTGCGCGAACTCAAATCCAGAGAAGCAGAAGTGATCGCCCATCCGGACAAGCAGATATCGCAGACTGATCCCGATGCCCGAGCCATGTCCACCAGTATGAAAGCCTCGGGGATGGTGGGTTACAACATCCAAGCAGCGGTAGATGCACAGCACCATCTGATCGTAGCCCATGAAGTAACCAATGCGCCTCATGACCGGGCCTTCCTGTCACCGATGGCGGCAAAAGCCAAAGCGGCGATGGATGCACAAGAGATAGAAGTGCTGGCTGACCGGGGTTATTTTAGCGGTCAGCAGATCAAGGCATGTGAAGAGCTTGGCGCAGTGCCGCTTGTGCCAAAGCCCAATACATCTGGTTCCAGAGCAGCAGGCCGGTTCGACAAAAGCCAGTTTACTTACGAGGAAGAACAGGATGTGTATCGTTGCCCTGCGGACGAAGAGCTCATCCATCGCTTCACAACAGAAGAAAAAGGTCTGGGGCTGGGTGCCTATTGGTCATCTGCTTGTCCCGACTGTAAAATCCGATCCAGCTGTACCACCAGCAAATACCGGCGCATCAAACGCTGGGAACATGAAGGCGTGGTCGATGACATGCTCGCACGTCTCGATAACCGGCCTGATGCCATGACCATCCGCAGGCAAACCGTCGAGCATGTCTTTGGAACCCTCAAAAGCTGGATGGGCCCGTGTCACTTCCTCACCAAAGGTATCAAAAACGTCGCCACAGAGATGAGCCTCAGCGTTCTTGCCTATAATATCAAGCGCCTTATCACCATCTTCGGTGCCAAACCTCTTATAGCAGCAATCCGGGCATGATAAATACGCGCGCCTAAAGAAAATATTGACCCAAAATCCAATCCAACAGCAAATCCATCTAACCAACTACACCCAGCATCGCGTTTTTACACAGCCTCGGGATGTAGCGGACTCTAGCCAAATTGAGTTCCAATGCGGGTAAAAATCGTCGTGGGTCACGTAACCAGATTTAGGATAAAAACCCGACACATTGCTGCGTCGGGCTTATTTTTTCTTCAACTCGTTACGCCTACACTCGCGCTTTTTTGCGAAAAGTGTGGGGTGTATGTTGCAGATTTTCCAATGCTTCATCGGTAACTGATCTGCTCCAGCGAGTATCGCTGTGTTGCAACAGTATGCCGTGAGCAAGGGCTATTTTTCTTTGTTGCTCGGCAAGTTTGCCCTTCAAAACATCCTCGCCCAATTTCATGGCGCCAAGCATCGTTTCGCTAATGGCGGCAGCGTGTTGATCGGCCAGGGCTTGCAACTGTGCTTGCCAATATTCGGTGGCTGCGTGAATTAGCACGTTCATGTTGTGCTCGCGATGAAGGCGCAGGCTTTCTTTTTTGGTAATGTCTTCCCATGGGTTAAAAATGCCAGGAAAGGCAGCCGGGCTTTGTTCTTGGCTTGCTCGGCCGAGTATAAGATCGCGTAAGGACATGTCATTCTCCTGTTGGTTGTTGGCTAACGATGATCGCGGGCCAAGTAACCGACAGGATTAAATTTATGACTTTTAACTAACTGTTTTATAACATAAAAAAGCAAATATTGCAAATTTTGTAGTTATCAATACTGTATAAGGAAGGGGGATTACCTTGACTGACAAAAAGCAAAAGCCGGTTCGTATAACCGATAACAAGCCGCCAGTGGTGCAGGAAAACAAACGCCGCAGATCTTGGCTCGGCCACAAGGGCGATGAGATCAACAAGGACGCGGAAGCCAAATCGCTTGCCGCAGGAAATCGAGCGGCCAGAGAGCAAGTTAAGCAGGTCGAAATAGCGACCGATTATCAGAATGGTGTTGTTGATTATCGACGTGCTGAGGCTCGGAATACGCCGGCCAACATTAAGCGCGAGATTGTTTTGGACAGGGCAAAACAGCGGACGGATCTTGCAGAGACCAAGCGACAAGGTGACGAAGCGAAAGCGGGAACCAAGCTAATTGTCGATGATTATGAAGCCAGAGCAGCCGAGGCCAGGCATCGCAAAGACAAGGCCGAAAATGATCGAAAGGCTGAAGCTTTACGCGGCAAAAAATTAGATCGACGGCTAGCGGCAATGGATGATTTTGACGTGGAAGAAGAGCGGGAAAAACTTCTATCAGCGAAGGAAAAGGTTGAAGCTGAAATCAAGAAAATTTCAACGGAAATCGAGACCTTGCTAGGCGACGACGCCGACGAGCTGGAAGAGGGAAAGCGGCATATCCTGGAAGGACAGCTTGCGACCCTAAAGCAGCGACTAATCGCGATCGATCAAGATACCCTTGATCTGGACGGGGACGCGTGAACGACCGATTTAGCGTTTCCCTGGGGCAAGGGATTGAAGGCCCAGTTTCACTATCAAAAGAGGCTCGTGACGTTCACACCCATGTTATTGGGTTGAGCCGGCAAGGTAAGTCGTACTTTCTTGAACATCTAATCCGTCAGGATATCGAGCAGGGCGCAGGGGTGTGCGTTATAGATCCACACGGCGAGTTATATGGACACATGGTTGCGTGGTGTGCTGCTAACGACATGCACCGTCGCCGGCGTATTCATTTGATAAATCCGGCAGCTGGTAAATGGTCTGTGGGTTTCAATCCACTAGCCCACGACGATGCTTTTGTTGATGCTCGTGTGGGTGCAATGATCGAGGCTTGTCAGAAGGTTTGGGAAGATACCGAAAGCACCGGCCACAAGACTTTGGCCAAGCTATTGAAGATGGTTTTTACTACGTTGGCATACCATCAACTTAGCGTTCAAGAAGCAGCTTTGTTAACGTCACTTCAGTATGTCGATACCCGAAAACGATTGGTCGAAGCAACCGGAGACCAGGCGCTAATTGATAGTTGGGGTGAATTGGATGGCTTAAAGACGCAAGACTTTGTGCAACGCTTTGAGGCGGTTAATAACCGTCTTTTCGACCTAACTCGTAATCCTGGGGTGTCATCAATGATGGCTCAGACCGAGGATGTCATTGATTTTAAAACCTGCATGGACAGGGGCGATATTATCCTGGTCAACTTGGCGCACCGGGGGCGTATTCCTCCAAGCGTTTCGCAGACAGTAGGCGCGTTAATTACGGCCGATCTTTTTCATTCCGCACAATGCCGGGACATCGAGAAGGCAAAGCAACGACCGTTCTATTGCTACATTGATGAGTGTGGGGATTATCTCAACGAAACGATCGTGAAGGGCTTGGATCAAACAGCGAAATTTGGCCTACATTACGTTCTCAGTCACCAAAGACTGTCGCAGCTTGGAGCCAGGCGCGACGATCCTATTCGCAACGGTGTGATGGGCGGAGCGCAATCTAAGATCGTCTTTCTGCAAGACGATGCCGACACCACTAGCGAAGTGGGGGATCTTCTTTTCGGTAAAGATTACGATCTGGAACGGCCGAAGGAGGTTTTGATAAAGCCAACAGTCATTGGCTACAGTCGAGAATGGTTAGAAGCTGAAGGAGCAGCAGTAGGGACGTTTTCCGGTTCATCATCTGGCTTCATGTCGGGCGAAGGTTTGGGGTTAAGTCTGGCTCAGGTGCAAGGTGCCGCAGCAGTAGATTTTTCTAGTGAAAGTTCCGGCCAATCGGAAAGCTACAGCAGTGGCAATTCGTCGATACGGTCTAATTCAAGGCACGAGGCATTGATCCCGATTCTAGAAGATATGCCAGGCGGGGTTTATTCGCTTGATGAAGAGAAGCACAAAGGGATGATACAGATCAGATTACTGAAGAAACGTCAGGCGTTTGCGTATCGTGCGGATGATCGGAAAGCACACCAATTTGTTACGGCCGATTTGTTGCCGGCTGCGCCTACGTTTGAGCAGCTCGATGATTTCTACGCCGTTATTGAAGCACGAGAGAAGAGCGCCAAGCCAGTTGCAGAGGTTGAGCTTGCAGCCGCTAAGCGCCGGGAACAGTTGCTTATTGGTAGAAAGGATAAGGATCTAGGCACCGACGACTTTTTTGGATAATTTACGCATCAGGATCTTGCCGGCTTTTAATCCGGGCTTCCTTTATCTTGTTATCCGCTAATATTTTTTCTAGCTGTTCGGCTTTCCTAACACGTTCTTTCTCTTTCTCTCTTTCGCCGGCAGTCAGCGGCAATTCTTGTGCGATATCATCGCCAAAGGTTTGTTTGGTGGAGGAAAAAATGGCCAACACACTGCCAAATGCAGAGGTGGTATTGTCGGGATTATGTGCCAGTTTCAGCACAACGGCCGCGACTCCCCAAAACAACATATGACTAAACGCGATGCCGTCAATTGGGCCATAGTTTATGTCTGCTTTGTCGCCTAGCATTGGCAGAAAAGTGTATGCGATATTCAAATATGCCACTGAGAGGAGGGCCGCTATCGACGCAGGTATGAACAACACAAACAAAATAATTTGCATGAGCCAGTGCTGGTTTTGGCCGTTTGTGTTAGTCCATTCAACAATGCCTGGGCCGGCGTTGATTACGCACAAAACTACGGCTGCCCAGAAAGCGAATCTAACGTAGCTTTGAATTTTTTCCGTCACGACAATTTCCTATTTCGTTCCTGGATTTTATCCAATTTTTCTGTTGCTTTTTGCAGCTCTTCAACCTTGGCTCGATGTTCTGCAAGCATGTCTTCTTCCTCTTCCAGCGGGCTGCGTCGTTCTTCCTCGATCGAGTTAAGTCGCTCTTCATTCGTCCGAGCTTCAGCTAGCATTATGTCCAGCTCTTCTATGTCTACAGAGCGGGAAAGGGGATTGCTTGCCACCTCGGCATATTTGCCGTCCGTGTTGAGGCCGGCGTCCACGCGCTGTCTGACCGGTGAAGGGAACACCACTGCAATGACGCGAGCAGTGCCAATTTTAAATATGATTGCCAGTAGCATGAAGCCGCCGGCCCAGAGAGCGCCAGGAACAGCATTGGCTTTTACCATTTCGACTGTTCTCGGTAACTCGATTGTTTCTATTGGTTTGAGACAATTATTCGGTGCATCCAAACACAGATCTTTTACATAACCGAACTGCACATTTGCATAGCTAGGATCATCGCGAGTGTGCCAACGGTTCGCTATCCGGAAGACTTGATTTCTATCGCTGGTTATTTTCAATGTTGCCTGGCCACGCTTATCATTGAAGCCGGCAAGTTGTGACAATGTTACCGGAACACTTTTGCGGTACTCGAAAGGAGCCGGTTGGTAATAGAGTGACGCCTCTACGGTGACACTTTCCGATCCACCTTCAGCGTCAAAAACGACTAACATTCCTTTGTCCGCGTGCTTGTAATATTCGTATTCTATCTCGATTGGTACATTGGCTTGCAACTCTATTTGGCTGGCTTCGTCCCAATCACCACTCTTAGCATCTTCCCACTCACCAGGTACGCTAAGGTAGTCTTGTGGGTTTGCGTAATGCAGCCAGTTATATGCTGCAAAAACTAAAGCTAATACTGCCAACACCGTGCCGGCAGTTTTCTCTATTGATTGCCCCATCCCATTTCCCCCAGGCGGAAACTACCGAAACAGATCAATAAATCCAGTAAAAATATTCGACTACACTAGGCGGGATATTGTTGTGTGTGACACTCCCATATCCTTCGCGATCGATCGGGCGCTTTCACTTTTTCCTAAACGATACCGAGCTTTTTCCCGTTGATGATCGGACAACTTTGGTTTGCGGCCGAGCTTCACGCCTCGTTCTTTCGCTTGCTGTAATCCTTGCTTACCCCGTCGCACGATCCGTTCGCGTTCATCTTCTGCCATAGCTGATAGAAAGGCTAAGATCCCTTTACCCATTGGGGTAGTGAGATCTAACCAAGGGCGATCGAGCACCTTCACCGTAGCGCCCCGGTCGGCAATCCGTTGGATGATGCTAACGCCGTCATTCATCGAGCGAGTGGCTCTATCCCATTCAGCGATTACCAGCACATCACCAGTGCCAAGCGCGTCAATTGCTTTTTCTAGTTCCGGGCGACCCTTTGTCGATTTACCGGTAGCTTTTTCCCTAAACAGTTTGTTGCAAGCTTCAGCGCGCAGCACGGCTATTTGCCGATCCAAATTTTGATCGACTGTTGAGACGCGAGCATAACCGATTTTCATAGCAATATTCTACCAGACTTTCGCACCGCTATTATGCACCACTTCAAAACACCGTTTTTCGGGCTTTTGCAACCTGGTGCAAAAACCACGGTTTTTGCACCAATCACCAATAATGCCTTTAACATCAAAACACGATCTAATGCTTTGACAATTGGAGTACCTATAATTCTCAGTACTTGACTCTTGGATGATTTATAGCGGACTAGTGACTGATTAAATATTTTGCAAGGAAACGCCATGAAACTCGCAAAGGCTCATGCAACCAACTATCGCAATATAGTGGACTCTGGGGAGGTCGAGATAGGAAGTTCGACTTGCCTTGTGGGTAAAAACGAGGCGGGCAAAACGGCGTTTTTGAAAGCGCTGGAAGGACTTCGTTCAACCAATGCCGAATTTAAGGATTACGGAAAAACTGAAAACTACCCGAGGCGGTATTTGTCGGATTATGAGGAGCGACATAATGGTTATGAAGCGAGAGTTGTCAGAACCGAATGGAAGCTCGAACCAACCGACAAAGCGTTCGTCGAGGCAATTCTCGGTTCCGGCTCTATTACTCGTGATACGATTGTCGTTTCAAAAACGTATGAGACAGAAACGTCCACATGGACGGTCGGTGTAGATCACCGCAAGGTGTTAGCTCATTTATCAAAAAAATTCAGTCTTACAACTGATGATAAATCACCGTTCAAAGACTGTGAAGATACGAAAGATGCCTTCACTGTATTGACCGAACTGGAGGAGCGAACAGATGCCCAGAATGAACTTTTGGCTGCGATTGGCAAGTATCGAAAGAATGATGCCGATTTAAAGGCGATTGATTTGATGAGTGCAAGAATGCCGAAGTTCTTATATTTCTCGCACTATGATCGCATGAGCGGTGAGATCGCAATCAATAAGTTGAATAAAGACAAAGCCAGCGGCGGAGTATCAAGCGGCGATCAGGTTTTTTTGGATTTTCTTGAATACGCTGGCACCGATCTCGATGAACTTACCAATGCGACGAAATTTGAGGAGTTGAATGCTAAGTGCGAAGGTGCCGCGAATAAGATTACAGATCAAATCTTCGAATACTGGACACAGAACGATGAACTCCAAATCAAGGTTCTTTTGACGGAAGGCAAGCCAGAAGATATCGCCCCATTTAATAGCGGGGCGATAGCGCGTGCTCGTGTGGAAAATAACCTGCACCGAGTGACGGTTCCATTTTCGGAACGTTCCGCTGGCTTCATCTGGTTTTTCTCCTTCCTCGTAAAATTCGCGCAGATTAAAAAATCCGAAGGCAACGTTATCCTTCTCCTCGATGAACCTGGCCTAACTCTTCACGGCACCGCACAAAAAGACCTGTTGCGATATTTCAAGGAGCAAATCGAACCGCACCATCAATTGATATTCACCACTCACTCGCCATTTATGGTTCCCGCTACCGAGTTGGACACTGTTCGCACGGTCGAAGATGTCGTTACTCTGGATGACCGCAATAGAAAAATTTCTCAAGGCACGAAGATTCGAGGCGATGTTTTAACTACCGACCCTCAGACGAACTTTCCAATTTTTGGAGCAATGGGCTTTGAAGTAACACAGAATTTAATCATCGGGGAAAATACTTTGTTAGTAGAAGGCCCGAGTGACATTCTTTATCTGCAGGCAGCATCTGCGGTTTTGAAAAAAGCAGGCCGGGAGCATTTGAATCCTCATTGGGCTATATGTCCGTCGGGCGGAATAGACAAAATTCTCCCGTTCGTCCGCCTTTTTTATGGAAACAATCTGAACGTGACCGTTCTGACAGATTTTGAGCGCGGACAAAAACGCAAGCTCGATGATCTATATAAAGCAGAGTTACTCGAAAACGATCGAATCCTTCTTGCTACAGATATTGCGGAAAAGGACGAGGCAGATATTGAAGACTTCTTTGAACCCTCAATTTTCGTTAGACTAGTAAATGCGACCTATGGGTTGAAGGGCAAACACGCCTTGACTGTGGAAAAGCTCAACAGTGCCAATGATAAAACGGAAAGGCTGGTAAAAAAAGCGGAAGCCTATTTCCGACTGCTACCTGACACCTATCCAACTTTTAGCCATTTCGACCCGTCAATGCATCTTCTGTCCAACCCGAAATTTTTAGAAGCGAAAAATGCAAGCGTTGAGAAAACGTTGGCTCGGTTTGAGGATGCGTTTCAGCGTATCAACAAATTCATCTAAATTGCCTTACGTTCTCTCAATCTCTTAAAAACTCTATTGACGTTTGTGCGCTTATCCATAGCCGAGCGCCTATAGGATTAGGCGCATAGTCATGATAAAATTTGACTAACTTCGGCCTATGTCAGCGGTAATCACCATTGCTAATCAAAAAGGAGGCGTTTCGAAAACGACGACGGCTCGCCATCTGGCCTATTTTCTGGAACAAAAAGACCAGCGCGTTCTCGTTATCGATAACGATCACCAGGGCAATCTCACCCAGTACTTTGGCTACGACCCGATTGAGGTGGATGCGACAACTGGTTCGATGTTCCATGTTTACATTGAAGGGCGGGCAATACGGGACGTCATTATCGGTACGAACGGACGTGTCAAAGTTGCACCAGCGGCGCTTTCGCTCGCAGAGGCAGGAGCACGATTGGCGCTGGAAGTGGATAGTAATGGAGCATTGAAATATGCCCTTCAGGACGTGATCGACGAGTTTGACGTGGTGTTGATCGACTGTGGGCCGAACCTGGAGCGGCTTTTAATCAATGCGCTGATGGCTTCGCAATATGTTCTGATTCCATCGAAAACCGATGCGCTTTCGTCATCTGGTATTCCCGCCCTAGCGCAGACGGTGGCGAAGGTGCGTCGTCAAAATCCTACTCTTCAAGTATTAGGTGTATTGCCGACAATCTATCATCGCGGCCGCAATGCGGACGATCAGGCGCTGGCAAATCTGCAGGAGCAAGCGGCCGCTGCCGGCATTAGGGTTTTTGATCCAATCCCAGCGGCCACCAATTACGACAAAGCAGCTGCTGAAAGCAGGCCGGTATTCGAGCTATTCCCCACCACACCGGGGCGGCGAGAGTATGAGGATTTAGCCAACGTAATTTGCGCATTATGAATTTGAAAAAGAAAAACTCCTTATTTGGGGCGCTAGATGGCTCGGCCATTTCTGATATTGCGCTGACAGATATTCGGCCTGACCCCGATCAACCCCGCAAAACTTTTGATGAAAGTACATTGAAAGATCTTGCGTCATCGATCGAACAGCACGGACTAGTGCAACCAATTATCGTCAGAGTTGACCCTGACAAGTCAGGTAAGTTTCTGATTACTGCCGGTGAACGTCGTTTTCGAGCGGTACAAATGTTAGAACAGACGACGATTGCGGCCATTGTTCGCAATGATGACAACGCGTCGGTGGTGGCGATTATAGAAAATCTCCAGCGAGTAGACCTATCCCCAATCGAAGAGGCCGAAGCGATTTCTAGATTGATTGATGACCAGGGACTAAATCAAACGACCGCTGCGAAACTCCTGGGCAAGAACCGATTAACGATCAATCAGTTGTTGAAGGTAAGGCAACTTCCAGCAGCTATTCGGGCCGAGGCTGCCGAAATGGATGTTTCAAAAAGTATTTTGGTTGAGTTGGCCTTGCTTACCGATGAAGCCATGCAACTAAAATTATGGCAACGCGGTCGCGAAGGCGGATTGACGGTAAGAGAAATCCGCGAAGCTGCAAAAGCGCCTGAGCGAAGCGATGGAGAGCCCACAAACAAAACCAGTGTTAGACGTCTAACGCGTTCCGGATCGGCTATTTTTCAGGTCAATAAGGCGGTAGATGTGCTTCAGAAACAAAAACTAAGCGAAGCCGATCGCGCGGAGATACACGGAATTATCAATCGCCTTAATGCGCTGACAATAGCGGCTGGAGAGGCTGAAAACTAGAGTTTTGGTCGCCTTAACCCGTCCTATCCGAGGAGGTTTTGAAGCGTTACGATAGCGGCTGCTTGGATGATCAATAGACCCGCTGTCCATTGAATAATGGTTGCTCTAGCGTTGGCGAGATCGGCTTTTGTAACAAGGAGTTGCTGCGCTTCTGTTTTGGTCAGTATCTCGTCAGCGGCAGCTTTTGCCTTATCTTCGTCAACACCAAGTCCTGTCAATATGGTGTATATGTCGATGCTTGTTGTTTTCATAAGTTATTGTTTTATATCTACAAGATACCATGACCTAATTGCTCTGACCAGTATTCGGAGCATCGTCGTACCACTGTAGTTTGGGATGCTCCTGTACGGCTCGTTTAATCTCCGCCACAAAGACATGTGTCAGGGTTTTTTTGATCTTGCCTTGATAATCAGCTTTGGCAACTGACAACGCTTGGCGTAGCAGTGGCTGCGGATATAACTTACAGAGAAACTTGATGACTGCGCGGTTTGGTTTTCCTGATCGTGGTTGTCGAAGTATCATCTCAATTAGTTCGTCGGCGAGCATTTCAGCCTCTTCTTCCGACGTAACCGACTTTACGATTGGCCGCTGCCGTTTTGGCGAAGCTGTTTTTTCTTTTCTCGCAACCAGTTTCCAATCTTTTCCATCGGCCGTTTCTTCGATCGCCAAGCGGAGCGTTCCGGTAAAGAGCGCTACGCCATCGAGCTCCCGAACAAATTCTTTCAATTTGGCGTGCCGGTTGAATCGTTTTTCGTACCGCTTTCCCATAAGTGCCAGGTCGCTAGATAGCAGAGCCACAGCCCGGCGTTCCCACTTTGGCTTCTTATGTAAATAGAGATCAAGACAGGTGTAGAGGACGGCCGTTGTATCATTCCCGATTTTTTTGAATGCCACATAATTCATGGGCCGGACATGTCCTGCCAACATATTATCGACCAAGTCGGGATTTAGTCTGATTTTCTGTACAATGCTAAATTTTTCCGGTTCAAACAGCGATCCACGCTGTCGGTATGAGGCCGATGATAATATGCTCATGTCATCATATAGTTTGCTTAGCTGTCCGTCTTTGGATTGATAGGCCAACGTCCAACTAATGGATGTGCCGGAAAGGATTTTTAGATGTTCGTAAATCCTATTCGCGGTGTCTGTTCCTGCCCATCGCCAACCGATGACATTGCAGAGCTGACGCGCTGAAAATCGAACGATACCATCTTCGGGAAAACCAATATGCTCCCATACTTGGATTAGCGCCAGGAACACTCGAAATGTGGTCGTGGTTGGCGTCTTCTGCCCAGTTAAAGGTGTTACCGTTAGCGATGCGTCGAGAGTTTGATCGTCATCGACAACTTGCCAATTATATTTGCGGATTTCATTTACATTTTTGGCATAAGGAGAAGCAAATATCACGCCAGCGAATTTACCGATATTATACTCCGGACGAATTTCCTTTTTAGGTTCAAAAAGGCTGATAGCTATCTGGTCATTGCTATCGGCAGTCAGGCTATTGATTGTTGCTTCTGGTAGATTTTGTTGTTGCCCTTGCAATCCAGGTTGTATTGGTTCCTCTCCGTGACCAGTTTCGTTCGATGACATAATTTCTAGATATTTTAACAAGAAATGAGACTTTTCGCTGCTCAATCAAGTAGAACTGTCTCTGCCACATGATGGCATATCAGTGTCCATAATAAACAATCATGATGGTGTTGGTCTTTAAAAAAAGATTATGAGTATCAATGGCAGCATGCTTATGTCCGATATAGTGCTAAAACGGAGGAAGGATTACATTGTTTGGGATCGTGTTTTTTGGCATGGGCGATTTTGCACCAACTATGAAGTCGAGCATGGAGCACGTAGTTGGCCCCCAAAAACAAGTGGGAATTGTATCGTTACACCCGACTTCGGACATTGATGAGACGCGGCAAGAGCTAGTCGATGCCGTAGCCAAATGTGATTCTGGTTCAGGTGTGTTGATATTTACAGACCTATTTGGCGGTACTCCTTCGAATTTGGCAATATCGCTCTTGGACGTTGGACGTGTAGAGGTTATTTCAGGTGCAAATCTGCCAATGGTGATTAGGGCGGAAAGTGCTAGAAGAAAGAAAGAGTCGGTTGCTGAAGCAATTCACCATGTAGCCGAGGCAGGCCAAAAATATATCTATATCGCTTCTGAAGAACTGATGGATTATAGCTCAAATCAGGGAAAAAATTCGAATTTTAAGGAGTTTGAGAATCCCCAAGACGCGGTGATGGAACGTTTAAACAAAACGGAAGAAGGTCTGCTAAAAATCCAAACTTATTTGAATGCTCTTCCGAAACAGTCTGAAAAAACTCCAGGAATTGGACACAATTATGATCGCTATCCGTCAGGCGACAACACTCTTGTTTTGGAGGAGGGAATACTAGCTACGTCGATTCTTCAAAAAGAAGTAAAGAAGAGTGATCCGAATAGGGCCATTTTACAATTGTGCCGGTCAATCTTAAAGCGTGTATTAGCAATAATCAAATCAATTGCAAAATGGGTTTACAAGAAGGCAGATCGAACGGTGGATGGAGTAATAGACTCGACCGCCAAGGCTGCAGGACCGGCATTGTTAGTATCTGTAACTCTATCACAGTTGGAAACCGATATTCCGGGATTGTTGGAATATATAAAAGTTATGCTGAAGTAGGTTTGTTTCCGGTGAAATTTTATTGGGTATCCCGTTTTCGCTTTCTGCGAACGTTAATTGCAGCCGCGTCCAGGTGGTTCTTTAGATGAATTGCGTAATGCTTCTCAATCATCTCCACGCTGGTTCGACAATTTTTGGCAATCTGGTAAATATCAGCTCCCTCCAGCAACCGAAATGAAATGTAGCTATGTCGCAGAGAATAAAGAGTTCGCCGGTTACCCTCACGATCAAATTTTAGGTCAAGTTCTTCCAATATTCGATTGAACTGTTTTTTGTGATCAGATGGAAAGAGACGGTCGGTCGGCTCCGGCTGATTACGTTTAATCATTCTCTCAATGGGTCGAATAGCACCGGTGGTGCTTTTGCAATATCCAACCCCGCGCTTGCCGCGTACTTGAATGACGAGGATTGTTTCGCCGGTGGCGTCATCTTCAACAATCTCGACGTCTCGGTATTCCAAGCTGTTAGCTTCGTCAGGACGAATACCGGTGTTTGCCATGAATAGTATTTTGTCGTGCAGTTGCTCCGCAAACCACTTGTGCCTAGCGTTTTGTTGTTTGTTTTTGTTTTTCCTAGTCGCTTCATAAAGCTGCCGATATTCTGCTTTTGAAAACCAGGCGCGATGTACGACCTTGCCGCTGGTCTTATATGGAGCCGAAAAATCAGGAAGATAGGCAACCCAGCCGTGCCTTTGGGCTGTCTTCATGATTTGGCGCAAAGTCACTATTTCAGTGTGCAAGGTACTTCGAGAGGGCGGCTTTGATCCGCCGATTCCTTGAATGCGGTGCGCGCGATAATCTTGTACGCTTCCTGAAGTGACTTGGGACAATGGCATTTTGCCAAAAAATGGGTTCAAATGAAGCCGAATTCTACCCTCATGATCTTTGATCCATCTTGGGCTGCGCTGATCCGCTAGGATTATCGCGTACTCATCCAAAAATTTTTGCGCTGCAAATTTGAATGTTTTCTCGTTGTGAAGTTCGCCTCTCTTATGCTGTCCGCGCAACTCTAGATACCAATCCTCTGCAAAATCCTTGGCGAGAGCCAAACTACTCTCTTTTGTTGATGTGCGATGGTTTTTGCCGTTCAAGTAAGTGGCGCACTGCCACTTATCGCTGTTCTCACGCTGATAAATATTAACTTTGTCACCAAGAATCTTGTGGCTTGTCACAACATACCTCTATCACCATAAAATTATGTGAAAAATGTGTAAGCTATGTGTAACTGTATTTGACACAGAGTCGGGTGTCAAACCGACGCACTAATCTACTGATAAATAATAGAATAATGGTGAGCCCTGCTGGGTTCGAACCAGCGACCTACTGATTAAAAGTCAGTTGCTCTACCGACTGAGCTAAGGGCCCACATAGCATCATGCTCTGAGGAAGCGCTTCCCTAGTGGCGCTTCGGCTTGGGGTCAAGCGGCTTTGGGAGTTTTCGTGGCGGATTGTTGAAACGCCGGAGACGGGCGCTGATCTGCGCGACAGACAAGCTGGACACAGGGTCGTGCCACGCGGCAGCGATCTCGATTGCCGGTTCGAGGACAAAAGGCCGAACACGAAATTCGGGATGCGGAATGATCAGCGACGGCGAACCGCTGATATGGGCGCCTTCGCTCCATAATATGATGTCGAGATCGAGTACGCGCTTGGACCATCTTTGTCCCCGCCGCAGTCCGAATTGCGCTTCGACGGATTTGAGATAGTGGAGCAATTCCGGTGGGGTGAGGGCGGTTTCGACGATTGCCGTCGCATTGGCATAATTTCGCTGCGATGGCCCAAGGGGACGCGCGGAGATGATTTTGGACAGGCGCAGCAAGCTCTGGCCATGATCATCCAGCTGCGTCGCTGCCGCTCGGATGACCTGTCGAGGTGTTCCGTGCCGCTGATGACGTTGGTTGGACCCCAGGGCGACAAGATATTGTGACAGCGGCAAATGACCCTCGACGTGCAAAAATGAGACTATCGGAACAAATGATTCCAACGCTGGGGCTAGGCTGCTACCATGGCAAATCAATTAGGGAAACCAAGGAGACGCATCATGCCCTCAACATCTATCCATCATTCGCTACCTGTGCTGCTGGCGCTTGCCCTCGCTGGATGCAGTGATGAGGGACAGTCTCCCGGCGACGTCTCGGGCAATGTCGCGCGTGCGGAACTGGTTGGTGCCGATGCGACGCCCTATGGCGAAGTCATTATCGCGCAGGGCGACGGGATGCTGCTGGTCAATATCAATGCCAGCGGGATGAGTCCCGGGCCACATGGTGTGCACATTCACGAAATCGGAAAATGCGAAGGTCCCGATTTCAAATCCGCGGGCGGGCATTGGAATCCGGCAGGCAAGCAACATGGATTCGACAATCCGCAAGGCGCGCATATGGGCGACTTTTTCAACCTTGATATCGGCGCAGACGGGAGTGGTTCGCTTGAAGCGACGATTGACGGCGCTTCGCTGAGCGACGGCGATAATCGCCTGATGGATGATGATGGCGCAGCTTTCATGGTTCATGAGGGTCCTGATGATCTGAAATCCGACCCTTCCGGCGAAAGCGGTGGCCGTCTGGCCTGCGGAGTTTTCGAACTCGGCCGCTAGAGACTGACTCGGTTGCTGTCCGTCGCTTTGGGATTTTTTGGGAGAGAAGTGCATGCGCCAATCCGTGCTGTTTGTTTGCCTGGGCAATATCTGTCGTTCACCGCTTGCCGAGGCGGCTTTGCGGGAAGAATGTAAGAATAGTGCGCTCAATGTGATTATTGATTCGGCCGGAACCGGGGACTGGCATGTTGATCAGCCCCCGGATCAGCGGGCGCAGGCGGTGGCGGCGAAAAATGGCGTTGAGATTGCCCATCTTCGCGCCCGGCAGGTCAACAGTTCGGACTTTCGCGATTTTGACCATATCATCGCGCTCGACAATCAGAATATGGCCGATTTGAAAATATTGCGTCCGAGCAGCAGTTCGGCGCAGCTATCGCTGCTGTTCGATCATGTTGACGGCAAGGCGGGGCAAGATGTCAGCGATCCCTATTATGGCGGGCCAGAGGGGTTTGATCAGACCTGGGAAGAGGTCACTGCCGCGGCAAAAAATCTCAGGATTCTGCTCACAAGCTCCAAATAATCGTCACCGGCTAGAGGTTGCCGACAGATTGGAGCGTAGAAAATTCCCTTTGCGACAGTCTCTCCAGATAGGCCTGCAAATTTTCAAACCTGTCGATCAAGCCCTGACTTTGGCCCCATTGCACGGTGAAGCTGGCGATAATGTCGGTCACTGAAAATCGGTTGCCGACGAGATAATCACTCTCACCCAAGACCTGATCCATCACGCGCGCGCCGCGCCGGAACAGCGCCGCATTTTGCTTGAGATGCGCAGATATCCGCTTTTCTTGCGGCAGAACGCGGGTGTTCATATCCGTGTTCCAGATCCAGCATTCCATTTCGGAGAGCGTGAAGCTGACCCATTGGTCATGCAGCGCCCGTTCTCGGCTGCCCGAAGGGCCAACCAAATTCTGGTCGGGCACGAGATCTGCAAAGGCCGTGCAAATGGCGGCGGATTCGAACAGCGGTTGACCGTCGATTTCAGCGGCAGGAACCTTTTTCAGCGGATGGAAGGGCTCCAGACGATCGCTGCCCACCAGAGAGGGGCCTTCATCTACCGAGGTGAAGGGCAATCCGGCCTCCAGCAAAGTCCACCTGCACCGCGCCGATCGGGACGGGCGATATTCATAAAGGGTAATCGGAGGCATTAGGTGCTACTTTCGCTTGGATCGAGCAATCGCGTCTCGATAGATGATGTCTATGGAAGTCTCGACTGTTTTTTTACACGGTAACTGCGGTTTCTCTTGAATAATTGACGAATTCAACCGATATTAGAGACATCAGAGCCTTTTTGTCGGCTCGCTAAATTGAGGAGTATGCATATTATGGCTTGGCAAGATCCAAGAACAACCTTCGGACAGGCCCCTGTCGGCACCGCGCCACAAACGCAGGTAGCCTATGACGCGGGTCTGCGTTCATACATGCTCAAAGTGTATAATTACATGGCGAGCGGCGTTTTGCTGACGGGCATTGTCGCAATGCTTTTTGCTAGCTCGGGCATGGCTGCGGACATCATGATGGGTGGCGGGATGCTGAAATGGGTGATTATCTTATCCCCATTGGCAATCGTCATGGCGATGAGCTTCGGTCAGAATAAATTTTCGACGACCACGATACAAGCGATGTTCTGGGGATTCGCAACTTTGATGGGACTTTCTCTATCAACGATTTTCCTAGTCTATACCGGCGCTTCGATCGCATCGACATTCTTTGCGACATCGGCGGCTTTCTTGGGGCTTAGCCTGTTCGGCTATACCACGAAGAAGGATCTGTCCGGCTGGGGCAGCTTCCTGATCATGGGCGTCGTCGGTTTGTTGGTCGCTATGGTCATCAACATCTTCTTGCAGAGTTCGATGATGCAACTGGTGATTAGCGCGATTGGCGTGCTGGTTTTTGCAGGTCTGACGGCTTATGATACGCAGCGGATCAAGAGCATGTACCAATATGTTGCGGGTACGGACATGGTTGGCAAAACCGTGGTTCTCAGCGCGTTGAGCCTCTATCTGGACTTTATCAATATGTTCCAGTTTCTGCTCTATTTCATGGGTAGTCGCGAATAGTCAGACGACCAAAGTTTAAGGCAAAAAGCCCGGTGGGAAACCATCGGGCTTTTTCTTTTGGCTGTTCATCGAGTTTTAACTGCAAATGCTGGACAATGGTCGAGGCCACTCATAAAGGTTTCGCCAGCCAAATTTGGAGAATATTTTGATGGCGCCTTGGAACAAATTTTCTAGAATCGGCACATTGGCGGCACTCGCTTTGTTGGCAGCCTGCCAACCAGCCCCACCAGCGGTTGTTGCTCCGCTTCCGGCGCCAGTCGTTCAACAGCAATATACACCGCGGGCACCAACGCCGCCATTTGGCGCTAGCGCAGCTACCGTGGTACCAAATATCCGTCCCGATGGAACGCGACAGACGATCAATCGCGATTTGGGGCCGCTCGAGACATTGTGGCACGTCCGGGCCGCGCTGAACGTCGCGGCACTCAGCTGCACCGGGCCGCTCTATGAGCGTCTCGTTGGCGATTATAATGCGTTCATCAGGAATAACAGCGCATCGCTTCGCAATGCCAATAACGCGATCATCCGTAAATTTCGGCGTGAGGTTGGGAGCGGTTATAAATCTGCCCATGATCGGCATCAGACCCAGATGTATAATTATTGGTCCTTCTCACCGCTTCGCAGGCCCTTTTGTGATCGGGCGGTGCAGGTGAGCCAGCGGGCCATCATCACAAAATCGGCCGATCTCAATAGTTTTGCTGCCGAGGCACTGGCGGAACTGGAGAGCCCCTTTACCGATTTCTATCTCGCTTATGAAGAATATGAGCGCGACCTAGAGGCCTGGCGGGTGCAATATGGCCAGCCCGCTTCTGGAAACTAATCCGAGCCACAGCCAGAAAAAGAAAGGCCAGATGAGATGATCATCTGGCCTTTTGCTTTCAGTGGAAAGAGAGAGCTGAAAGCAGGAGGGAGTGGGGTTAGAAGCCGATGCGGATACCAATGGCATTCTTGTCTGCGGCGGCAGGACCCGAATCTGCCAGATAGTCGGCTCGGACCGAATTCGAGAGAAAGCGACCGGGCACTATGCTGTCAACGCCGGTATCCTGGGATCGTGACCGATAAGCCAGTTCACCGGGGAAGATGAGACCGAGCGGATTAGCCAATTCTTCTGTTTCCAGGGCTTTGCTTTCGGCCAGGAGGCGGAAACCGGGTTGAAATTGCTCGCTCATCGTGGCCATGAACTGACTGTCGCCTTTGTCATGATCGGTCAGATCAAAGGACGAAAAGGGCAGGTCGACCGCCTCGATCATCGGCGCCGGAGATGCCGCGATGATGTCATGCAATTCCAAGCTGGAATCGGCAAATGCGGGTGATGATGATCCGGCGATCAATAGGGCAGTGAAGATGGGCAGCATATTTTTCATGGTCTGTTCCTCTTTTGCAATCGCTGACTTCTAAGCATCAGCCTTCACAAAGAGTTTCGCATGATCAGGTCTGTTGGTTACAGCCGTCCGATTTTTTCTAGCCATCCTCCGCGATCAATTTGTCGTCGATGGCCTTGGCCGATCGATGGGCATCCCGCTCGGTCATCCGTTTTGCATAAGCGACAAAGGAATCTCGGCTGGGCAGAGTCCCAAATTGCGTGCCCCATACCAATTGTGCCCCGACATAGACATCGGCCATGGTAAAGCGTGAGCCGCAAACATAGTCATCCGTCTGAAATTTGCCATCGAGCACATCCACGACGCGGTCGTAATTGCCGTAGCCAGCGGTCATTTCCTTATCCGGTGCCACTTCAAATCCCATCGACCGATTGGTGATCGCCGCCTCGAGTGGGCCGGCAGCGTAAAACAGCCAACGATAATAATCCGCTCGTTCATCTGCCTTTGGTGCCAGACGGGCATCCGGAAAACTATCGGCCAGATAGGCGCAGATGGCGGCGCCCTCGGTGACCACATTGCCGTCATGCACGATCGCAGGAACCTTGCCCATCGGGTTGATTTTCAAATATTCTTCGGCTTTCATCGACGTAGCATAGTCCAGCAGCACTTGCTCATATTCTGCGCCGGCTTCGTGCAAGGCCCAGCGCGCAATCTGGCCGCGCGACATCGGATTGGTGTAGAATTTCAGGGTCATTTCATTCTCTTTCTAGATTTGTTTTGGCGATATGCTTTTCATATTTCGCTCGTTGCTGACGCGAAAATTCTTCGATCGAGCGCTTGGGCTCAGGTCGATAAAAATCACCGGTCAGCAGCAATTCGGAAATGCGATCGAGGCGGAACATCCGGAAGTCATCACGCAATTCGCACCAGCCGACGAGCGTCCATACTTTCCCCCAAAACCAGAGGCCGAGGGGCTGAACGGCGCGCTTGGTGACCGAACCATCCTCATCCTTATAGTCGAGCATCAGGATTTCGCGCTGGTCAATCGCATGTTCGCAGCGATCGATCAATTCTCTGGCCTGTCCAGCCAAACCCAGTCGCGGCGAGAATATTTTCGTGTCGCCGACCCGGCTGCGTTCGGCTTCTGGCAACACGGCCTCAATCTTGACCAGGGCTTCTTCTGCCGCTGCGATCATACTGGTGCCGCCCCAGGCCTTGACCATCCGTGCTCCCGTCACCAATGCGACAATCTCATCACGTGTGAACATCAACGGCGGCAAGTCAAAGCCGCTGCGCATGATGTAACCGATGCCAGCTTCTCCGTCTATCGGTACCCCGGTAGACTGGAGATCGGCTATATCACGATAGATGGTGCGCTCCGACACTTCCAGCCGCTCAGCCAGGTTTGCCGCAGTCACAAGCCGACCACCGCGCAGATATTGAACTATCTGGAAAAGGCGGTCGGCTCTGCGCATCAGTCGTTATATCGAAAGATAGCGATTGAATTGCCTTCGGTGTCTTTGGCGTAGAAAAAAGCTGCCGCAGGTATCGGGATAGGATCGGAAACAACTTCTCCTCCAGCGGCCTTTATCCGCTCCATTGCATCGGTCAGCTCGCTACGGGTTGAGAAATGCGGAGTAGGGCCATCTCCGGCGGTTGCAGGTTTTCCTTCATAGAGATGCCCGCACATTGAATCGCCCTTGCTGGGGATCATGTGCATTGCTTGCGGGCCATCGCTGTTTTCGATCAGCGAAGTTTCCAGCACGGCCTCATAAAAGGCCTTTGCACGATTCAGGTCCGCGGCTGGCAATTCTACCCAGACGAGCTGGTCATGGGTCATATCGGTCATTATCTCGCTCCTTCTTTTTGTTGAACAAGAAGCTTATGTCATAGTCCTCCTGACAGCATTGTGTCAGGAGTGATTTGGCTGCAGCCCAAACTAATGATGTCCTGTGTCGAGCATGACCTCAAATCCGCCAAAGATCATGCGCTTGCCATCAACCGGCAAATCACCACCCAGACTCGTCATGCGTTTATCTTCACGCATTTTGGCAGAGCCGGTTTCATGTGCCTCTTTGGACGCCCACTCAACGAATCCGAAGGCAACACCTTCATCGGCTTCGGCGTCCACCGCGCGTTTGAAATCGGTAACTTTGCCATCCTCGATATCATAAGACAGGCTGTCGACCGCATGCAGTGCACCGCTATCAATGGCGATCTCGCGCATCTTTGCACACATGTCAGAAAATGGCTGCCGCTGCTCTTTTGCGAACGGCGCGACATAGCCTTGAACATAGCCTAAACTGCCACCATCACCACTTTCACCCAGAACATTGAAGCCGGCATAGACCATGCGCATTCCGTCAAATGGCATTTCTTCTGGGGGATTCTGCATCCGTTCGTCGGCCATGATTTTTTCATGCGCGTCGTTACAGGCGTTTTCCGATTCCCATTCGATCCAGGAGAAAACGACACGTTCGTCTTTTTCAGCCCTTACGGCGAGGTACATGTCAGTGGCCGCTCCTTTGGGGACCTGATTATCCCAATTTTCGACAATTCTCAGTGCGCCATGATCGATGAAAATTGGCGCGGTTTCCTCTGCCATTTTTTTATAAGCCGCCTTGTTGGCTTCAGTCACTGGAATCATAAACCCTTGAACATAAGTCATAATCCTTCTCCTTTTTTGGCAATATAGCAGATCAGAGCGGTTCAATAAATCGGGCATGAAAAAACGGCGTGGGACCAGCCACGCCGTTTTCTCTATTCATTTGGGATTTGCGACCCCATTTTTGAGTGAAGTTATTTCGTTTCGCTTGGCGCCTTTTTCTTCGGCGAGGCTTTCTTCTTCTTGGCCTTGGGCGCTGCCGCTGTGACTTCGAAGGTCAGGGCCTTGTCTTTCAAATGGACTTTGACCTCGCCGCCATTTTTGAGCTTGCCGAACAACAGTTCC
Source organism: Sphingomonadales bacterium EhC05 (assembly GCA_001650955.1). Taxonomy (GTDB): domain Bacteria; phylum Pseudomonadota; class Alphaproteobacteria; order Sphingomonadales; family Sphingomonadaceae; genus Parasphingorhabdus. Next base: position 179,944 of record LXYP01000012.1, on the reverse strand, counting down.
TCGGCGAGCGGCTGCTTGATCTTTTCCTGGATCAGACGGCCCATCGGACGGGCGCCATAGAGCTTGTCATAGCCGCGCTCGGTGAGCCATGCCTGTGCATCCTCGTCCAGCGTGATGTGGACATTCTGATCGGCCAGTTGCAGTTCGAGTTCGAGAATGAACTTCTCGACAACCCGGCTGACAACTTCGGTGGGCAGATAGGCGAAGGGAACAACGGCATCGAGTCGGTTGCGGAATTCGGGTGTGAACATTTTCTTCACCGCCTCATCGCCGGCATCTTCCTTCGATACATTACCGAAACCGATACCTTCTTTGGCCATGTCTGACGCACCGGCATTGGTCGTCATGATCAGCACGACATTGCGGAAATCGACCGTCTTGCCGTGATGATCGGTGAGCTTGCCATTGTCCATCACCTGCAACAAGATGTTGAACAGGTCGGGATGGGCTTTTTCAATCTCGTCGAGCAACAATATGCAATGCGGGTTCTGATCAATCGCGTCGGTCAGCAGACCACCCTGATCATAGCCGACATAGCCCGGGGGTGCACCGATCAGGCGCGAAACGCTGTGGCGTTCCATATATTCGGACATGTCGAAACGTTTGAGCGGAATGCCCATGATCGACGCCAATTGCTTGGCGACCTCGGTCTTGCCGACGCCGGTTGGACCGCTGAACAGATAATTGCCGATTGGCTTTTCGGGTTCACGCAGGCCCGCACGCGACAGCTTGATCGCGCTCGAGAGTCTTTTGATCGCGTCATCCTGGCCGAAGACAACCCGCTTGAGATCTTTTTCGAGATTCTCGAGCGTTTTCTTGTCATCCTTGGAAACCGATTTGGGTGGGATCCGCGCCATGGTCGCGATCACGGCTTCGATATCCTTGGTCGTGATCATTTTTTTGCGCCGGGATGGCGGCATCAGCATCTGCATCGCGCCGACTTCGTCGATCACGTCGATCGCCTTGTCGGGCAGCTTGCGATCATTGATATAGCGGGTCGAAAGTTCCACCGCCGAGCGCAGGGCGTCCGGTGCATAGCGGACCTTGTGATGCTTCTCAAATGCACCGCGCAGGCCGGTTAGAATCTTGATCGTATCTTCGACCGACGGTTCGTTGATATCGATTTTCTGGAAACGGCGCAACAACGCGCGGTCCTTCTCAAAATGATTACGGAATTCCTTGTAAGTGGTTGAACCGATACACCGAATCACTCCACCGGACAGCGCCGGCTTGAGCAGATTTGATGCATCCATCGCGCCGCCGCTGGTCGCGCCAGCACCAATCACAGTGTGAATTTCGTCAATGAAGAGCACGGCATCGGGAAGCTTTTCGAGCTCCGAAACCACCTGTTTCAGCCGTTCCTCAAAATCACCGCGATAGCGGGTGCCGGCGAGCAATGCGCCCATGTCGAGCGAATAGATGACGGCGGGCAGCAGCACCTCGGGCACATTGCCTTCGATGATCCGCAAAGCCAGACCTTCGGCAATGGCGGTTTTGCCAACGCCGGGTTCGCCGACATAGAGCGGATTATTCTTGGACCGGCGGCAGAGAATCTGGACGGTCCGGTCGACTTCCGCCTGTCGCCCGATCAGCGGGTCGATCCTGCCGTCGGCTGCCTTCTTGTTGAGGTCGACGGTAAACTGGTCGAGCGCGGTTTCCTTCTTGGCCTTGTCCTTCTTGTCTTCTTCCTGTTCGCTGGCGGAAAGCTCAGCCGGTTCGACCGGTTGGCCACCTTTGCCAACGCCGTGGCTGATGAAGCTGACTGCATCCAGACGGCTCATGTCCTGTTGCTGAAGGAAATAGACGGCGTAGCTCTCGCGTTCGGAGAAGAGAGCGACCAATACATTGGCGCCGGTCACTTCATCCTTGCCGGACGATTGCACGTGCAGGATGGCCCGCTGGACAACGCGCTGGAAACCGGAAGTCGGGGAGGGATCAATTGCTTTCTCAACCTTGAGCGAGTCGAGTTCGCTATCGAGATAGAGCACTACGGCGTCTTCGAGTTCCCCAAGGTCAACACCGCAGGCGTTCATCACCTGGGACGCATCGCCATCATCGATCAGGGCCAGAAGAAGATGCTCCAATGTCGCATATTCATGGCTGCGATCGGAGGCATTTTTCAATGCCTGATGCAGCGTTTTTTCTAGGGATTCAGCGAATGATGGCATGTACTTAACTCCAAAAATAGGACCAGATATATGATCCCGGTTGCCAAAAAACATGAGATTGATGTTTTTCGGACTTTAACCAATTACCTTACCATCTAGATCGTAAACGCATGTCCAAAGGTCAAGGGCGTGATGATCTCAAAATGTTGGTCGCGGGCCAAAGCTGCCAGTTTTCTGTCTCTCTTCTCCTAAACGGTCCAATGCGGACCAGCTTAAATGGGAATATTAGTAAACAAGGTTAACAAATGCTTACAATAAATCCACCAATTATCATTTTTTGAACAGATCATTCGCGCTGGCGCGATGGGCTACCGCGAATATTTTCTTTTTTTCGCAGCGGTTTATCTCGGATTTCAGCAGCGAAATTCTCTGGTCCAGCTCATCAACCGACAAAGGATCAATATCCTGTTTTATGAGCAATGCCACGGGATCATTGGCGTTTCGTGGTAAATTGTCGTCGTCATCCATCATTTTACCTCCTTGGGAGTCCATAGCAATGTTGACCGACCGCGCTTTGCTGTCAATAAGGGCTACAAGAATGTGGAAGACAATTTGGAAACGGATTGTTTGGGGGATAATTGATGACGATGGCGGAAGTTTTGCAATCAACGATGACGGCGATGGCGATTAGTGAGCCAGGTGGGCCGGAAGTTTTGCAACCGGTTTCCCTTGCTGTCCCGGAACCCGAAGCCGGGGAAGTCCTGATCAAAGTCGCTGCGGCCGGGGTCAATCGCCCGGATGTTGTTCAGCGCATGGGTCTCTATCCCGCACCGCCGGGCGCTTCGCCCTTGCCGGGGCTCGAGGTTTCGGGAACCGTTGTCGCGCTTGGCGCCGGAGTTGAACCGGAATGGCTCGGGCGTGCCGTCTGCGCTTTGACCAATGGCGGTGGCTATGCCGAATATTGCGTCGCACCGGCTACCCAATGCCTCGATATCCCGGAAAGCCTGTCGATGGAAGAAGCGGCAGCGCTGCCAGAGACCCTGTTCACCGTATGGGGCAATCTGTTCAATCGTGGCTTTGCGCGCGAAGATGAGACGGTGCTGGTCCACGGCGGCACCAGCGGTATTGGTACAATGGCGATCATGCTCGGCAAATTGGTTGGGATGAATGTCATCGTAACCTGCGGCAGTGATCAAAAATGCACCGCTGCAAAATCTATCGGGGCCGATCATGCGATCAATTACAAGACCCAGGATTTTGTCGAGGAAATCAAGAAGATTACCGGCGGTGAAGGGGTTGAGATTGTCCTCGATATGGTTGCTGGTGATTATGTCCCCCGCAACCTGCAATGCCTGAAGGAAGATGGCCGCCACGTCACTATTGCGGTCCAGGGCGGCATGCAGGCGACGGTCAATATGGCGCAGATCATGATGCGACGTCTGACGCTGAGTGGTTCGACCCTGCGACCGCAGTCGACAGACCGCAAGGCCTTGCTCGCCGATGAAATCCACCGCTATGTCTGGCCCGATGTCGAAGCTGGCCGTCTCAAACCGGTCATGGACGAGATATTTGCATTGAAGGATGCCGCCAAGGCCCATGCGCATATGGAAGCTGGTGATCATATCGGAAAGATCGTCCTCAAGGTGGAATGAGCGCGTGACCACCGAGCCGGATTTTCATGGCGCCAAGGTCGCTGTCTTTATCGGTGATTCCATTCTCGTCTATCGGCGTGATGACAGGCCTGACATCCCGTTTCCCAATATGCTCGATTTGCCGGGCGGGGGTCGCGAAAATGGCGAAAGCGGTGCGGAATGCGTGGCCCGGGAGACCTACGAGGAATTTGGCATTCGCATCGCAATTGATGATTTTCGACATGTCGAAACCTATCCCAATTGGCGCGGGGAAGGCAAAGTCGCCCTGTTTTTCGCCTGCCAGCTGGCATCCCAAATATTGGAAGATATTGTTTTCGGTGACGAAGGCCAGGGCTGGTCGACGATGACCGTGCCCGAATTTCTGGCGAGCAAAGATGCGGTGCCGCATTTGCAAATGCGGGTGCAAGACTATCTCAGCAACTGAGCGTCGCGTCACCAAAGCTTCATAAAACGGGAATCATCCTGTCATAAATGCCGCCTATAGGCCGAGCCGATGATCAGGTTCAGCGTCTATCGGAGTATGTGATGACAAACCAGTTCCCGCCAGTGTTCCAGACCGACGTTCCGCTGCTCGACCGCGCGCGCTATGATGCCCGGATAAAGCGAAAACCGCGCGTCCGTTCGGGCGACCGGACCCATTATCGGACGATCTGGATATCCGACGTTCATTTGGGTACGAGAGGCTGTAACGCGGACATGTTGATCGATTTTCTCGATCATGTGGATAGCGATACGCTCTATCTGGTTGGTGATATCATCGACGGCTGGCGAATGAAGAAGAAATTCTATTGGCCTGATTCGCATAATGACATTGTCTGGCGAATATTGAAACGGGCCAAGCGCGGCACGAAAATCGTCTATATACCGGGCAATCATGACGAAATGTTTCGCCAATTTACCGGGCTCAATTTTGGCGGCGTCCAGATCCGGCGGTCGGCCATTCACGAAACCGCCGACGGCCGGCGCTTGCTGGTTCTTCATGGTGATGAATTTGATACGGTGATGCTGGCTCACCGCTGGCTCGCCTTTGCCGGGGATACTGCCTATACAATATTGATGCGGCTGAACTGGGTGGTGAACAAAATTCGCAACCGCATGGGACTGCCCTATTGGTCGCTCTCCAAAATGGCCAAACATAAAGTCAAAAATGCCGTTGAATTTATCGGGCGGTTCGAAGAGCTGGTCGCCAAAGCGGCGCGCGTTCGCGGTGTCGATGGCGTGGTCTGCGGCCATATCCACACCGCCGAGCAGCGCGAGATTGACGGCATTGAATATTATAATGACGGCGACTGGGTGGAAGGGTGCACGGCATTGGTCGAATGTGATGATGGCAAGATGGACATCCTCCATTGGGCCGATGAAATCAGCGCCCGGAAAGCGCGCAGAAAGCCGATCCTCGCCGTGGAGCGCATATCGGAAGATGTCGAGGCAGTGATATGAAACTGGCGCTGGTCACCGATGCATGGCATCCGCAAGTCAATGGCGTCGTCCGCACGCTTGAAACCGTCATCGGGATATTGCGAAATTGGGGACATGAGGTGCTCGTAATCTCTCCCGATCAATATCGGTCAATGCCCGCACCGAGCTATCCGGAAATTCGATTGGCCGTCACCCGGGCCCGGAATATCGGCAAGCGTCTCGAAGCATTTGGTGCGGACGCCGTCCATCTGGCCACGGAAGGCCCATTATGCCTTTCTGCTCAACGTTGGTGCCGCCGTAATAATTGTCGTTTTACAACTGCTTACCATACACAGTTTCCGGAATATCTTGCGAAACGGACCGGCTTGTCTCCGCGGGTTTTCTGGCCCTATATCCGCTGGTTTCACGGCGGTTCGGAAGCGATCATGGTATCGACCGATAGCGTGAGCCGACAGATGCGAATGGAAGGCTTGCACCAGGTCCATCATTGGAGCCGCGGCGTGGATCTCGAAAATTTCTCGCCCGATGCGCCCGAGCCCTCATCATATGCCAGACTGCCGCGGCCCATTCAGCTCTATGTCGGCCGCGTTGCCGTAGAAAAAAATATTGAGGCATTTCTGCAAACGGAAAGGCCCGGAAGCAAGGTCATCGTCGGCGATGGCCCCGCGCTTGCCGCCTTGCGGGCCCGCTATCCGGATGCCTATTTCGCTGGTCGAAAGTCCGGACGCGAGCTGGCAGGCTATTATGCCGGCGCCGATGTGTTCGTATTTCCGAGCAGAACCGATACGTTCGGACTGGTCGTCATCGAAGCCTTGGCCTGCGGAACCCCGGTTGCCTCCTATCCGGTGACCGGACCGATTGACATTCTCACCCCCGAAAGCGGTGTGATGGATGACTTTCTCTCCGAGGCGATATCCGCTGCGCTCAAGTTGGATCGCCAGGATTGCGTTAGCCGCGCGCACCAGTTCGAGTGGACATCCAGTGCGCGTCAGTTCCTCAATGGTCTCGTTACCGCCAGTTCCGAGCCGAAAACGCGAATATCGATGCCATTTGCCGCAAACCTGCCCATGGCCAAATAGGCGGGTGAACAAATTCTTGCCGTCTTTGCCCAAACGTTCTACATAAGTCTCGAACAGGCCGTCTCCGAAAGGGGGCGGCCCTTATTTTATCGAAAAGCCAGCTTGCTTGAGCTGAGATTTACAGAAGGACACCGCTGTGGCCGAACAACCCATGCCTTTGATGCAACATGCGACCGCCAGTTGGCTGGTCGACAATACCGCTCTGAGCTTTGAACAGATTGCTGAATTTTGCGGGATTCACATTCTGGAAGTCAATGCCATGGCGGATGATCTGGCGGGCAGCAAATATACCGGCCGTGATCCGGTGCAGGCGCATGAACTGACCAATGAGGAAATCACCAAGGCAGAGGCTGATCCCACCTATCGGATGAAATTGCAAAAAGGACCCGATCAGGTGCGCCGGACCAAGGGACCCCGCTATACGCCGGTTTCCAAGCGTCAGGACAAGCCCGACGGCATCTCCTGGTTGCTGCGCAATCATCCGGAAATTTCCGATGCCCAGGTTGGCAAATTGATCGGCACGACGCGCACGACGATCAATGCGATTCGCGAACGCGAACATTGGAATATCGCCAATATTGTTCCGAAAGACCCCGTCACTCTCGGGCTTTGCTCCCAGCGCGAGCTGGATGCCGTCGTGGCCAAGGCCGCGAAAAAGGCAGGTATTGAACCCGAAGTCGCGGAAGACACGAAATTGGGCGGAGACAAGGAAGCGCTGATCGCCGAATTGCAGGAAGAACGGGCCCAGGCGATCCGTGATGCGGATGCTGCTCTGGCTGCCGAATCTGGCGAAGCTGAAGTTGCTCCGGAAGAGCTGACAGCGGAAAACCTGTTCAAGGACAGCTAGGTCCCCTGATCGTGCGATGCGTCCCGGTCGGGGAGGCTTTTGCGTGACGAGAAACATCATCAGCTGACAAAGGCAAATCGCAAGAGCGATGCGATTTGGCACTCTGGCCCTGTCCGGCAAGGGGGCATATCGCCAATTGGTTTAATCAGCTGATTAAATTTGGTTGCGCGGCCGTCATTGCCCCGTCTATGATCCGGCCATGGATGCACCCAGGAAACCACCCGCTTATGACGCGATGCTCGCGGACCACGGCTTCGAGCCGATTGAATCGGAAGGATTGACCTATCCGCTCGGCGACTATGAGCCCAAATTTGGGGAATATTTTGAGTTGATGCCTGGCATCGGCTGGACCCGCACCCCGGTTCCCGGGCCGCTCGGGCATATCAACAACTGGGTCCTGGCCGATCAGCATGCTGACGGCAGTGACGGTTTTGCCATTGCTGACACCGGGCTGTTCATGCCGCAGGTGATTGATGCCTGGAAACATCTGTTTGATGATGGCGCTTTGCGCGGGCAGACCGCCACCAAGATCATCGTCACCCATTATCATCCCGATCATGTCGGCTGTGCCGGATGGCTGGCGAAGCGCTTCAAGGCGCCGCTGCATATGAACCGGACCGAATGGCTGCTGACGAAAATGCTGATCGCCGACAAGCGCGACGGTGTCCCCGAAGAAGCGCTGGATGACTGGTATTTCTGCGGCTGGGATCAGCATCTGATCGACGAATTTGCTGCGAAAGGCTGGGGGCGGTTTGCCCGTGCCGTAGCGGATCTGCCAATCGGTCATATCCGCATGGAAGAAGGCACGCGCCTGACCACTGGCAGCCATGAATGGCGGGTGATCATCGGCCATGGCCATACGCCCGAACATGCCTGTCTGATCGATGACACCGCCAAGGTGATGATCGCCGGCGACCAGATCTTGCCGCGGATTACCTCGAATATCTCTACGATGCTCAGCGAGCCGACCAGCGACCCGCTTGGCGAATGGCTGGCGAGCATCGACCGGTTCCGGGCTGAACTCGACAATGATCTGCTCATCCTGCCGGCCCACGGCCGTCCGTTTCTCGGCGCGCATCAGCGGCTCGATGCGCTCGCGGCGCGTCATAATGAAGCGCTGGATGATCTCGAGCAAGGTCTGCGGGAGAGCCCGAAACGGGTGGTCGACAGCTTCCCCTATCTGTTCCGCCGACCGATCACTCCCGATGTCATCGGCATGGCCAGCGGGGAGGCGATGGCGACCTTGCGGCATCTGGAATATACCGGACGGGCACAGCTCGAAATGAGAGACCGCACAGCCTGGTATAGCGCCGCCTGATTTCGTCGATCCCTGTCCTATTTTCATCGAATGGGCGACTGGAACCGATCTGGCTGCGCTACAGCAGGGTCGGGACAGTCATGGGAGAAGCCAGATGAAAAAATCCATCGCCTTTCTGATTTGCAGCTCGCTTTATGCCGGATCAGCCCTCGCACAAAGCCAGAGCTTTCAACTGAGTCCGGACTCGGCCGAGACCATCATTCAGGGCTGCAAGCAACATGCGCGGGCCAAGCAGCAGAGCCATGCGATCGCGGTCTACGACAAAGGTGGCAATCTGGTCGCCGCGCTGCGGATGCAGGGCAATGGACCCGGGATCATGGCCTTTTCCCAGGCCAAGGCCAAGGCGGTCAGCAGCTGGGGTTTTTCAACCGCGGGGATGGAAGAAGCCGTGCAGAATACACCCGGATTCGCAAATGCCCCGTTTGTCGTGACCGTTGCGGGCGGCGTTGCTGTCTATACGGCCGACGGGGGAAATCTGATCGGCAGCGTCGGCGTTTCAGGCGAAGCACCGGTCGATGATGCCGCTTGTGCGGTCGCCGGAATTGAAGCGGCAGGCCTGTCCGCGACCCGCACAAGCAAGTAGCGTCGGTTAGAGCGCAGCAGGCTTGGCATCTGGCGGCGGGACAACTTCATCGCTGGTGCAATGCAGCGCATAGCCGCGCAGGAACACCGCCAAAGCGACGAGCGCGATAAGTCCGGCCAGTCCAAAAGGCGCGCCCGGCAGATAGAGCGGCGCGCTGGCAACCGTGAAATAGGCAAATACAGCGGTGAACAGCGGCGGACCGATAACCGAACCGGTGCTTTGCAGGCTGGCTACCGCGCCTTGCAATTCGCCCTGCGTGTCATCCGAAACCGCTCTGCTCATCAATCCACTGATCGAGGGCTGGAACAGACCCTGGAGCGCACCGATGGGAATGGCGATGAAGATCAGCCATCCCTGATCCGGGCCGGCGACAACATAGAAGATCGTGCTGATGGCCATGCTAACAGCGCCAATGATGACCGCTTTGCGTTCGCCGATTTTCGGAATCAGGTAGCGAATGAGCAGTCCCTGAACAAGGGCGGCGCCGACACCGACCAATGCCAAGGCCAGGCCGACCATGCGCATGCTCCAGCCAAAAGCCTCAATGCCGTAAAAGGCGAAAACGATCGGATAGACGATATGTCCAATCATCCAGATGAGCAGCGCGACGGCATACCAGATGACGACGCGATTCTGGCCGGTCAAACCCTTCAGCGCGACAAAGGCATTGGCACGGGCGAATTGGAACGGGCGGCGTTTGTCCTTTTCCAGGCTCTCCTCGAGCATGAAGAAACCGAAAATCAGATTGACCGCCGCCAGCGCCGAGGCGACAAAAAAGGGCAGTCGCAGATCATAGTCGCCGAGCAGACCGCCGAGCGCCGGTCCGATGATGAAGCCGAGACCGAATGCTGCGCCAATCAAGCCAAAATTTTGTGATCTTTTTTCGGGCGGTGAGACATCGGCAACATAGGCATAGGCGGTGCTGAAGCTCGCCCCCATGATCCCGGCGACGATCCGCGCAACAAATAACCAGAACAGCGTCGGCGCAAATCCCATCAGCGCAAAAGCGATGGCATAGCCTCCGAGCGCGCCGAGCAGGACCGGTCTGCGTCCGAAACGGTCTGAAAGATTGCCGATGATCGGGCCGAAGAAAAACTGCATGACCGCATAAGCGAAGGCTAGCCAGCCGGCCACGACGGCGGCGGCAGAGAGACTGTCACCCGTGATCTCGGTAATTAATTTCGGCAGCACGGGCATGATGATGCCAAAACCGACCATGTCGATCAGCACCACCAGAAAGACAAAGGTGATCGATGCTTTGCGCGCCTTGGGTGTATTGAGGTCGGGCTGTTTGCTGGCCATGCGCCCCGTTAGCAATAGTAATAGAAAATCACTACCGCCGAATGAAGAGATTTTTCATTGTCAGGCCGGATCGTCTCACTTACACCAATGTCAATGACTGATCTTTCATCTTCCGACCAGCAACCGATCTGGAAAACGCACTATAATCATCCCACCCAGTGGGACCAGTTTTTCCCGCCGCTGTCGATGCCGGGGATGTTTTTTCGCTCGGCGGGCCGGCGCGGGGATGCCAATCTGCTGGATTTCATGGGCCGCAAATATAGCTATACCGAAGTTGCCGCAGGTGTCACGCGCGTGGCCAAGGGATTGCAGGATCTGGGTGTCGGCAAAGGTGACCGGATCGGATTGTTTCTGCCCAATGTCCCGCATTATGTCAGCGCCTATTATGGCGCGATGGCCATTGGCGCGACCGTGGTGAATTTCTCGCCCTTATATACAGTCGAAGAGCTCAACCATCAGGTCGAGGACAGTGGAACCAAGATATTGTTCACGCTCTCAGCCTCGGCGGTTTTCCCGACCGCTTATGAAGTGCTTCAGCAATCGAGTCTGGAACGGCTTGTGGTCGGGAGTATTTCCGGCGTGTTGCCCGGAGCCAAGGCGCTCTTCTATTCCTTATTCCGGCGCAAGGAAAATTCTCCGCAGCCCAAGGACGACCGGATCACGCCTTTCTCCGATCTGATCAACAATGATGGAGACTATAAGGCGCCCAATATCCGTCCGGAAAAGGATATTGCCCTATTGCAATATACCGGCGGCACCACCGGCACCCCCAAGGGCGCGATGTGCAGTCACCAGAATCTGACCGCCAATGCCCGGCAGATCAACAGTATGGACCCGTTCATCGACGAAGAAGATCGTCTGATGGGCGTGCTGCCATTCTTCCATGTCTTCGCCAATAGCGCGGTGCTCAACCGGACCATCGAGCGCGGTGGTGAGATCGTGATGTTGCCGCGTTTTGACGCCAAGCAGACACTGAAGGCGATCACCCGCAACAATATCACCGCGATGCCGGGCGTGCCGACCATGTATCAGGCGCTGCTCGATCATCCCGATATCGACAAGACCAAATTCTCTTCGCTCAAAGTCTGCGTGTCCGGCGGTGCGCCCTTGTCGCAGGAGTTGAAGAAGAAATTTGAAGCCAAGACTGGCGCCAAGCTGGTCGAAGGCTATGGCCTGACCGAAAGCTGCGGCGTGGTGAGCTGCAATCCCTATGAAGGGCTCAACAAGCCGGGCACGATTGGTCAGCCGGTTGCGGGCACGCTGGTGAAACTGGTCGACAAGGAAGATCCGACCAAAGAGGTCCCCGATGGCGAACCGGGCGAACTGATCTTTTCCGGCCCGCAGGTCATGCAGGGCTATTGGAATTTGCCGGAGGAAGACGAAAAAGTCTTTGTCGAAGGATTCCTGCGCACCGGCGATGTCGCGACGATTGATGAAGATGGCTATATCAAGATTGTCGACCGGATTAAGGACATGATTGCGGTCGGCGGGTTCAAGGTTTTTCCGAGCCAGGTCGAGGAAGTGCTCTACCAGCATGACGCGGTGAAAGAGGCGCTCGTGATCGGTGTGCCGGATGACTATCGCGGAGAGAGCCCGAAGGCCTATGTGGCCCTAGAAGACGGTAACCAGGCGACCGGCGAAGAATTGAAAATATGGCTCAACCCGAAGCTGGGCAAACATGAACGGGTTATCGAAGTTGTCGTCAGGGAGAGCCTCCCGAAAACCATGATTGGCAAATTGGATCGCAAAGCTTTGCGCGCCGAAGAAATGGGCTAGTTGCTCAAGCTGCAGATTGATCGCGAACCTGGATCTTGTCGGCTGGTTTTGCCTTCGCGAGATAGAGCGCCTTGTCCGCTTTTTCGAACAGGGATTTGGCGTCTCTGCCATCCTCCGGCCAACTGGCTGTGCCGATACTGGCGCCGACACGAATGAGATGTCCGTCCACTGCACAGGGTGTGATCAGCTGAGTGAGCATCTGCTCGGCGATCGCACTATGCGGGATGGATGATCCACGCGGCAGCAAGATCGCAAATTCATCACCGCCGGTGCGCGCGACAATGCCTTGATCGCCGACTGTATTTTTGAAACGGCGGGCGATTTCGACCAACAATTTGTCGCCGACGGCATGGCCATATTGGTCATTGACCGGTTTGAAGCCATCCAGATCAATTAAAGCAATAGCAAAGGTCGCATCGGTTTCTGGCGCGTCCGTTTGAAGGTCAAGATGTTCGGCCAGTGCGCGGCGATTATATAGGCCGGTCAGCGGATCGGTATCGGCCAATTGTTTCATCTCATTTTGCAGCAGCAGCAGCTTGACGAATTGATCATTCTGCAGCGTGATCAATCGGAGCAGAAAAGTCGTCACCATGACCAGACTGGCCCCGGCGGACAATCCGATCGGATCGCCTGACAGCAGCATCAACAGGGTGATCGGCATGATACCGATGATTACATTCGATATTGCGGCGGCCCGGATGGTCGCGAGATTATAGATGGTTGTCAGCGATCCCATCGCCAGCGTGAACGGGAAATAGAGCTTCATTGCCTCCGGCGCATTATACCAGCCGGTCACGCACCAGACGCTGACCAATATGCAGATGGTCGCCGAGAAGAAAGTGGCCTCTTTGATGAATTTCCGCGCTTCTTTCGGACTGTCCGAAGCATTGCGATCCTTGAGCAGCGAGATGAATCCGATCAGGCAGGATGTTCCCATCGCAAGCGGCACGCCATAGCGGATCATCGGATTGGTGCCGGGAATGATGATCGATGCATAGAGAACCATCGGGATCGTCAGCAGCATCGCCAGAAACAAATGACGCGATTGGCTCTGCAATCGGGTTGCACTCAACAGCAGAAACTCATCCCGGACAGAGGTGGGGATGGGCGGGAATAATCTGGTCCAAACGGATTGAAGCGTAGCGCTCATTCGCTTGGATTATCAAGATATCGTAAACGAGATGTTAACCGGGAAAACCATCAGCCGGGAATGGCTTGAAGCCCGGCTTGATCAGCCAATTTACAAGAGGATAGATTTACCAAAAATTTACCATGTTTCTGCTATTCCAAGGTGCCTGAAACACCCCCCATTTCCAAAAGCAGGAGCTGTTATGTCATTTGAAAACGCCCAAACGATCGTCGCCAAAGATGGCGTTCAACTTGAAACGGTGAAGCGCGGTGCGGTTGACCCCAGCCTGCCGCAGAATGACACGATCGAACAGCGGCAGCAGCGTCGCGCGCAGATTGCCAAGACTTGCGCCGCCTATCAGTGGACCACCGATATTGCGAGCCTGCCGGGCGTGCCGCTCGCGACGCATGTGCCTTCGGATGACAAGCCGTCGATCGTCTGGTGGTTTCATGTGCTCGAAGTTGGCCTGGCTATCATCGAGAATGTGATCGCGGTTGAACTCCACCCGATCCTTGCAGGTCTGGACGATGCGGCAAGACAGATTGTCTCCAAATCGCAGACCCAGGCACAGGAGATTTCTTCCTCGGTCGCTGCGCTTTGTGAAAAACATGGTCATGTGAAAAATGGTCTCGACGCGCTCGAGGCAGGCGTTGCCGAAGCGGAGCAATCGTCAGATATCTCGGCGCTGCAGAAATTTGCCGGCGAAGTGCATGACATATTCCTGATCCTGATCGATATTCTGAAGGCCGAAGAGGCTGCGAATATCAAGTCGATCGAAGCCTATCGCGATCAGTTCCGGACGATGAAAGCACCCGGCATTGCCTATACATTTCAGGATGATGATGAATTCGCTCGGCTCCGCGTTGCTGGTCCGAACCCGATGCTGATCACCGGTATCGCCGAACTGCCCGAAAATTTTCCGGTCAGTGCAGCACAATATGCAGCGGCGATACCCGGTGATGATTTGCAACAGGCGCTGGCCGATGGTCGCGTCTTCCTCAATGATTACAAGGATCTGGAGATATTGGTTGCGGGTGTCTGGCAGGGGCATGCCAAATATGTCTACCAGCCGATGGCGCTATTTGCGGTGCCTCCCGGCGGATCGGCGCTGAAAGCGGTGGCCATTCAATGTGGTCAGGACAGCTCCCAATATCCGGTGATGACGCCGACGGTTGCCGAGAAAGACAAATGGGGCTGGGAAATTGCCAAATTTGTCGTTCAGGTCGCCGACTGCAATTATCACGAACTGTTCGTCCATCTTGCCGGCACCCATCTGGTCAGCGAAGCGATTGCGGTGGCGACCCGCCGCAATCTGGCAAATATCCATCCGCTCTGGTCTCTGCTTGTGCCCCATTTTGAAGGCACATTATTCATCAACAATCTGGCGGTGAAAACCCTGATCAATCAGGGCGGGCCGATTGATCAATTTTTTGGCGGGACAATCACCTCCAGCCAGTTGACCGCCGTTCAAGGTCGCCTCTCGTTCAATTTCTATGACAAGATGGTGCCTCATGACATGGCCAGACGGCATGTCGGCGATGCCTCGAAGCTGCCCGATTTTCCCTATCGGGATGATGCATTGCTGGTCTGGAACGCGATCCATGAATGGGCCGAGCAATATATTGATATCTATTATACCGATGATGATGCGGTTACGGCGGATAGCGAGCTGGCACTATGGGCGACATCAATCGCCGCAGAAGGCCTGATGGAAGGCTTTGAAGCGATTAGCTCGCGGGCGCAGCTCGTCGATGTCTGCACGATGATCATCTTCACGGCCAGCGCCCAGCATGCGGCGGTCAATTTCCCGCAAAAGCAGGTCATGACCTTCGCGCCGGCGATCACGGGCGGCGGCTGGAGCGCGGCCCCGATGCAGCAGGACGGCCATGATAAACAGGAATGGATTGGCTATATGCCGCCAATGTCGCTGTCGCTCCTGCAATTGTCGTCGCTGGTGCTTCTGGGGTCGGTCTATTATCGTCCGCTGGGTGACTATAAGACCAATCGCGCACCCTATAAAAGCTGGTTTCAGGATCCACGGATCACGGGTGACGAAGGCCCGCTGTCCCGCTTTCAGGCGGGATTACGCGCGGTCGAGGAGCGGATCATTGCCCGCAACAAGCGCCGCATGCATCCCTATACCTATCTGCAGCCGAGCCTGATTCCGACCAGCACCAATATCTGATCGGGACCGTCAGGACAGCGTGCGCGCTGCCAATATCCGTTTGTTGCGCGCTTCGACCGCCCGAAAGGCTTTGAAGACGCTAAGCTTCGGGATGGTGGTGCCGCGCTTGCCGATACTTTCCAGCTGCTCGTAGAACCAGTAGATGGTCGCAAAGCCTGAAATAGCTTTAACCATTTGAAATTTATTGAGAAATCCTAACCAATCGGGGATCAGTTGGAGCTCATCTTCGAAGCGCGGCAGTGCCTCCAATCCCTCCAATAGCTGCTTGGGTGCGTCGGTCATCACGCACATCGGGCGGCCAAGACCGATCAGATCCGCAGCCCCGCTTTCCAGCGCACTGGTCATTGCCGCGCGGGTACGGAAACCGCCAGTGACCATCAGCGGGACGGTGACCGCCGCCTGCATCGCCTTGGCAAAATCGACGAAATAGGCCTCGCGCGCCTTGGTCGAGGGCGCGACATTCTGCTCCTCTTTCTCTTCCATCCCGTCGGCGCCCATCAAGGCCGGTTGTTCATAGGTGCCGCCCGATATCTCGACGAGGTCCACGCTGGCCGCTTCGAGCCACTGGACGACCTGCAGACTGTCTTCGAAATTAAATCCGCCTTTCTGGAAATCGGCGCTGTTGAGCTTGACCGATATCGGAAAGTCAGGCCCGACCGCCGCGCGGGTTTTCTCGATCACGTCGAGCAAGAAGCGGGCACGGTTTTCCAGCGGTCCGCCATAGGCATCTTCGCGCTGGTTGGAGCGGGGGCTCAGGAAGCTGCTCAGCAGATAGCCATGGGCGGCGTGGATCTGCGCGCCGGTAAAGCCGGCCGCCTGGCAGGTTTTTGCGGCAAGCGCGAAGCGATCCGTCAATTCTTCTATCTCTGAAATGGTGAGCGCGACAGGTTCGCCAAACTGGCCGCCAGGCAGGCCAAGCTTGACCGCCGAGGGGGCCTTGGGATGTTTGTTGACATTGCTTTGGGTCTGGCGCCCGCCATGGCTGATCTGGGCCCAAAAATGATTGCCATTGCGGGTGGCGGCTTTGGTCCAGCTTTTCAGCGCCGCCATTGTCGGATCATCTGCGGGTCCGTCGATCACGACATTTCCGGGCCGCTCGAGATGGTGGCGGTCAATCTGGATATTGCCGCTGAGCAGCATTCCCGCGCCGCCGTCAGACCAGATACCATAGAGACGTTCCAATTCAGGCGTCGCAACACCATCGGGCGTGGCCATGCCTTCGGTCATCGCGCCTTTGGCTATGCGATTGGGCAGGATGGCACCACAAGGGAGGGTGAGCGGATCAGAAAGCAGAGATGACATGAATGGGCCCCAGAATTTGAATTGCGAATGAAAACTGATTCTGTCTCAAATGGTAATTTTTGGCAAGCAGAACCCGCAATTAAGGATATAATCTGCCGAAAAAGCGGAATATTTGGCTTTTTCAAAAAAATAGTTATAGTGTTGTATCTGTGCAGAACGGGGTAATCTCGACTGCTATAGGCGAAGACACTCTGAGGGGAATGGAAATGGTTGCATCAGCATCCCGCAAAGCAGTTGCTAAACGATCCGGCTATGGAGACGTCCGTACGTCAGGCGCGGTGATGTGGAACAAGAAAATGAGCAATAATTGTGCGGCAGCCTTGCTCGTCTACACAATGATGCAGATATTCTTTGTCCTTAGTTTTATCCAATCCAAAGGCATGACGATCGCCCCCTATTTTGGCCTGATTTTATTGGTCGCGGTGATCATCCCATTTTGCCGTAAATATGAGAAACGCTGGGACAATATGGCCAATAGCGGTTTGTCGCAACAAAGTCTGGCTGCAAAATTTCGTGCCGATCAGATTGTATTATGGGTCTTGGCGCTGGGCCTGCCCTTCATATTCATCGCTTTGATCAAAATTGCCGGAATGATGTTTTCCGCCTGATCGATTTTCTCCATCGTTGATCCGATAGCGGCGTTGACCTTGTCGTGCCGCGTACCTATGTCCTGCACATGCTAAAGCCCGAAGAAGCGCAAGACCGCGCCAATGCCCTGATATCCCAAGCCAAACAAGCCGGAGCCGACGCCGCCGACGCCATTTATGTGTGCGATGCGGCGACGCAGGTGCAAATGCGCCTGGGCAATTTGGAAGATGTCGAGCGTTCCGAAGGTGAAGAAATCGGTCTGCGTGTTTTCGTTGGCTCGAGATCGGCGACCGTGTCGTCGTCAAATATGAATCCCGACATATTGTCTTCTCTCGTGGGACGCGCGATTGATATGGCCAAGGAAGCACCGGAAGATAAATATGCCGGCCTTGCGCCAGAGGAACTGATTCTCAAAACCGCGCCGCATCCGATAGATGGTGATGACGGGCAGGATCCGCAGCCCGAAATATTACGGGAAATGGCACTCAAAGCCGAAGATGCCGCACGCGCCGTAGAAGGCGTGACCAATAGCGAAGGTGGCGGAGCTAGCGCTGGGCGCAGCATTGTTGCCTTGGCCACCAGCCATGGATTTTCAGGCGCATATTCGACCAGCGGCTATAGCGTGTCAGCGAGCGTGATTGCCGGCGAAGGCGACGGTATGGAACGCGACTATGCCTATGGCAGCACACGCTATTTTGAAGATTTGAAAGATGCGGAAGCGGTTGGCCGGGAAGCCGGAGAGCGGGCCATAGCTCGGCTCAATCCTGTCGATTTTGAATCCGGTGCGATGCCGGTCGTCTATGACCCACGCGTGGGCAACAGCCTGCTCGGTCACTATCTTGGCGCGATATCCGGCAGCGCCATCGCTCGCAAAACCAGTTTCTTGCTGGATGCTCTGGGTACTCAGGTGTTTGATAGTGCCATCACCGTCATCGACTGTCCGCACCGCAAGCGCGGATTGCGTTCAAAGGCGTTTGACGGCGAAGGGCTGCCGACGGCCAAGACCAAGCTGGTCGACAATGGACAGCTGACCCAGTGGATCATGGAAAGCGCATCGGCGCGTCAATTGGGGCTGCAGCCCACCGGCCATGCATCGCGCGGTGTCGGCGGTTCGCCCGGCGTGAGCGTTACCAATTTGCACATGTGCGCCGGATCAATCAGCAAGGCGGAACTGATCAAGGACATCAAACATGGTGTCTATATCACCGAATTGATCGGCATGGGGGTCAATCCCGTGACCGGCGACTATAGCCGCGGGGCAGGCGGGTTCCTGATCGTCGATGGCGAGATCGGACCACCGGTTTCCGAGATTACCATCGCCGGGAACCTGAAAGACATGTTTGCCAGCCTGATCCCGGCGGACGATCTGGAATATGAATTTTCGATCAATGTTCCGACATTGCGCACGGACAGTATGACGGTTGCCGGAGGCTGACCAATAGCACTAGTGGTCAGCTTGTCGAACCGCGTCTATCGATACAGACGCGCCCTTTGACTGGCTCAGGGCAAATGGAGAATTTCACAATTGGCTGACATTGATTTTGACCGCGTGGTTGCCATTACCAAAGAGGGCGGAGCGCTGGCGATGCGCCAATGGCAGCTTGGCAGAACCGAAGACAAGACCTGGGAGAAATCGCCGGGGCAGATTGTTAGCGATGCGGATATTGCCGTCGATCGCTTCCTGAGGTCCGAGCTGGAAAAGCTTGTCCCCGAAGCCGGCTGGCTTTCCGAAGAAACCCATATCGATCACAGCGGAGCTGGCGCCGAATTGACATGGGTTGTCGACCCGATTGATGGCACAAAAGACTATGTCAAAGGCAAGACCGGTTGGTGCGTTTCGGTTGCTCTGGTGCAAAATGAAAAGCCGATTTTCGGGGTGTTGGACGCGCCCGCGATGACCGAAACCTGGGTGGCAAAGGCAGGCAGTCACACGCAAGTCAATGGCCGCGCGCTGATCTCGAGTCCGCGCACCCAATATGACGGCTGCCGCATTCCCGCGGAAGAACTGCCACCAGAGCTCAACCTGACCGCTGTCCCCAAGCCAAATAGCATTGCGCTGAGAATGGCGATGGTCGCCGATGATCGCGCGGATGTCGTGGCATCGACAAGATGGGGCCATGAATGGGATATTGCTGCCGCTCATGTGATCGCCGCCGAGGCAGGCGCCAGAGTCAGCAATGCCTTGGGCGAAACATTGGTGTATAACGGAACCCATGGCAAAGCTCTGGGTGTATTATGCTGCGCCAGTGGCCTCTATGATCAAGCGGTCAAGCGGATCAGCAAATATGTCGATGAAAATGGGGCTAGCGAATAGCGGCATCTGCAGGCCGCTCTCTTGTCCACAGACCTTTGCGTTCGCGCGTGGCTGGTCGCAACAAGGCTTGACCAAATGCCTTCACGATCCAGCCCAGCTTGTCGAGCTTGCTCGTGAACACGCGCTGGTCGAGCGAAGCGCCATTGCTCTTTCTTACGGCTCGGGCGATGTCACCATATATGCCTGCCGCGGCCAATACTGCCCAGCGGGAACGGAAAGATAGTTTTGCTGCACCGACACGCGCCGAGGCTTCATAATCTCCAGCCAGATCGCACAGGCGATTCACCAACATCACCAAGGCGTCCCGGCGGGCAGGGTCGAGGATATTATCCGGATCAAGCCGCGCTTCTTGCAGCCATTCGCGTGGCAAATAGCAACGACCGGCCGCATCATCTTCTGCGATGTCACGGGCGATGTTCGCAAGCTGAAAAGCCAGACCAAGGTCGCAGGCACGGTCGAGCGTTTCATTGTCACTTGTCGGCACACCCATGACAATCGCCATCATGCAGCCGACAGCTCCCGCGACATGGTAGCAATATTGTAGAAGATCAGCTTCGGTTTCGGGACGCCAGTCTTGGGCATCCAGAGCGAAGCCATCGATCATATCGTCGGCCAGAAATTTGGGAATATGACATTCCTGCGCAACCGCACCAAATGCGTCAAACGGCGGATTTCCTGTCTGTTCTCCGCCTTGGGCTCGGGCGGTCATCATCCGCATTGCGGCAACCGTTTTTTCTGCATCGGCAACAGCTGACATGCCATGACCATGGTCCTGGCCATCGGCGAGATCATCACAGGCGCGGCACCAATAATAGAGCAGCCACGCGCGCTGGCGCGTCTGTTTGGAAAAGAGTTTCGACGCCCGCGAAAAGGATTTGGAACCTCGTTCGATGCTCGTTTGGGCGTGGAGGACAAGATTGGTCCGGTTCATGGCAAGCTCTAGAGCATGTCCTCCAGCATCAGTTCAGCGGTCGCTTTCGCACTGCCGACAACACCGGGTATTCCCGCTCCGGGATGGGTGCCTGCGCCGACAAAATAGAGATTGTCGATCACATCATCGCGATTGTGCACCCGGAACCAAGCGCTTTGGGTGAGCAGTGGTTCCAGCGAGAATGCACTGCCGAGATGGGCATTGAGGTCGCTGCCGAAATCTTGCGGTGTATAGTGAAAGCTGGTGACAATCCGGTCATGAATATCGGGTATCAGGCGGTGACCGATTTCATCCAAAATGCGTTTTTCGTAAATTGGCCCCATTTCTTCCCAGTCGATTGGCAACTTGCCCTGATGGGGAACCGGTGCGAGCACGTAGAATGTGCTATGGCCTTCTGGTGCCATTTCCGGGTCGGTGATCGTTGGGTGGTGGAGATAAAGCGAGAAATCGCTCGGTAGCACGCCATTGTCATAAATATCATCGAGCAAGCCTTTGTAGCGCGGCCCGAACAGGATCATATGATGCGGAATGCCCGGCCAGCTTCCCTTCAAGCCAAAGTGGACGACGAACAAAGAGGGGGAATATTTCTTCTTCAGCAATTTGCCAGTCACTTTGTCGCTGCGGTGCTTATGGTCGAGCAGGTCGCGATAGCTGTGCATCACATCCGCATTGGACGCGACGGCGTCAAAATTTTCACTCCAGCCGGATTTGCAGGTGATGCCGGACGCGCGATCGCCGACCGTGTCGATTTTTGTCACCGGATCATCGAGCCGAATGACCCCGCCGATCCGTTCAAAATGCTTGACCATCGCGGCGACCAGCATGTTGGTCCCGCCTTTGGCAAACCACACTCCGCCAAGCCGCTCGAGCTTGTGGATGAGGCCGTAAATCGCGCTGGTTTTCATTGGATTGCCGCCGACGAGTAGCGACTGGAACGAGAGGAATTCGCGCAATTTCTCATTTTTCACAAAGCCGGAAACCTTGGCGTAGACCGAGCGATAGGCCTCAAATTTTATCAGGGCAGGGGCTGCCTTGATCATAGACTTGAAATCGAGAAAGGCCTTGGTGCCTAGCTTGACATAGCCTTCTTCGTAGAGCCCGCCGCTATATTCGAGGAATTTCTTATATCCCGCGACATCATCGGGTTCGATCGCTGCAATATTGGCGTAAAGTTCATCCGGATCATTGACATAGTCGAAATTGGTTCCGTCGGGCCAGTTGAGCCGGTAAAATGGCGACACCGGCATCAGTTCAATATCTTTGGCCATATCATGGCCGGTGAGTTCCCATAGCTGGGACAGGCAATCCGGGTCGGTGATAACGGTCGGCCCGCCATCAAAGATAAACCCTTCTTTTTCCCAGAAATAGGCCCGGCCACCGGGCTTGTCGCGACTCTCCAATATTGTTGTCTGGATCCCCGCAGATTGCAGGCGAATGGCCAGCGCGAGTCCACCAAAGCCCGAGCCGATAACGGCCGCTTTTTGGAACAGTTCATTTTGCGATTTTTCGACTTTAGTCATGGATTGGCTTTACTCATTTATATTTCAACAAAAGCGGTATGGCGCGGGAAACAGCAATCGGTGGCCTGCCTGTCAGCAGATTGACGTGATCCCATCGGGTGGATTTTCCAGCATAGAAGCGCGCGAGCAATTTCTCATTCTTGGCATAAGTATGTTCGAGCGTTTTGTAGCGCTTCTCTGGCTCGGCGCCAAGGAACATGAAGGCGCAGAGCAGGCGATAGAATTTTCCGTTTTTCCAATGAGCTATTGCCAAATCTCGGAGTATTTTATCAAGTGTCTGCTGGGTGATGCTGGGCATCTCGGCGATCATGATTGCGGTTTTGACCGCCATTGGCAGGGAATAGCTGGTGATTGGCTGGATCAAAGCAGCGCGCGCGCCGGCCCGCGCATCGACACCCGCATTTTTCTCCCAGAAGGCCGGAAAATCGCCGCCGTAGATGACCGGCAGCTGACCGGATTCTTCGCGGATGATTTCGACGATTTCCCAACCCCGCACCGCGGCATATTCAGCGATACGCTTTTGCGCCGTCGCGATGTCGAGCGCGTTGTCGTCGGAGTAATAAGTGTCCTCAACAAAAATTTCTCTATCGCTGAACGGCAGGCAATAGACAAAGCGATAGCCATCAATCTGCTCGACCGTGGCGTCCATGATCACCGGACGATCCAGGCCATGCGGCTCCTTGAGCCGCAGCATCTGGCCATGGAATTTTTGCCATCCAAATTCCAGTGCCGACAAATCACCGCCGCCGCGCACGTCCAGAACGGCCGTTGCGGAGATTTCGCCACCATCGTCCAGCTTGACCAGCCCGGGCGAGACTCGCTCGGCTTTCTGACCGGTTTTGAGAGCGATTGCCGGAAGCTTGTCCCGCAACCGTCGATCCAGATTTTCCGATTCTATCGAGCGATAGCCATTATTCAGGCTTCGGCTATATTTTGGGAAATGCACATCATAGCTGTCCCATTGGCGAGAGATGAGCGGTTCAACCAGCCATTGATGCTCGGGCGCGACATCGCTTTCAAAAAAGGACCAGATATGATTGCCGCCAAATTGTGTCTCGGCCTCGATCAGGGCGATGTTCACCTCTGGTCGCAATTCGGCCAATGCCAGAGCCACCAGACCACCGGCGAGGCCGCCGCCAGCTATGGCGAGATCATATTGATTTTGCGGAGAGGCAATCTGCGGCATTCCGGTGCCTTAGCCGATGGGGTCAGCAGGGGAAAGCCTGTCTGAAAGAAGGTATGAAAATTGCCGCTTTTGCCTTGCTCCCGACGTTTGACGGGCATATTCGGTCGGCATGGACTTTATTTTCCCGATCATATTCTCGGCCATCGCGATGACTCTGATCGTCGGCGGCCGCTATCTGCTCAGCAGCGGGTTTTTCGCGTGGCTGACGCAGCGGCTGCAACCAGGAAAATATGACCAGCTCAAACCCCAAATGGGCCGCGAAATTCGCTGGTCACTCTATTCTGCGGCGATCTATGGCGTTCCGGCTGGGATTGTCGCCTGGGGGTGGCAGAATGCCGGCTGGACCCGGATATATATCGACCCCGCAGCCTATCCATCATGGTATTTGCCGCTGTCATTCCTTCTCTATCTCTTGATCCACGACACCTGGTTCTACTGGACCCATCGGCTGTTTCACGAGCCAAGCTGGTTCAAGCGGGCGCACGCGGTACATCATGACAGCAGGCCGCCAACCGCATGGGCCGCGATGAGTTTTCACCCAATCGAGGCGATCAGCGGTGCCATCGTGATTCCGGCTCTGGTCATCGCAATTCCGATTCATGTTGGCGTTTTGGGACTGGTGCTGCTGACGATGACGCTTATGGGAGTCACCAATCATATGGGGTGGGAACTGTTTCCACGCTGGCTGGTTCAGGGGAGGTTAGGGAAATGGCTGATAACGGCCACCCATCACGAGAAGCATCACGAGCTATATAGGGGTAATTATGGGTTGTATTTCAGATTTTGGGACAGGATTTGCGGCACGGATATCGGGCTTGGCGATTTTGACGCTGGCCGGAGCAAGCGCATCAGCCAGTGAAGCGCCAATCGTCATCGCACCAGCGGTCAGTGCCTCGATTCAATTGGCGGTGACCGGCCTGCGTTCGACCAAGGGCGATGTTCTGGTCTGCCTGAGCTCCAACCCGAAATATTTTCCTGACTGCACCAAGGATGACGCCGCGCGCAAAATCAAAGTTGATGCAGCCAGTGCTGCGAATGTCATGATCTCTGATGTCAAACCGGGCACCTACGCAATGGCCCTGATTCATGACGAGAACGCCAATGGCAAAATGGATCTGCGATTATTTTTGCCGCGCGAAGGCTTTGGCTTCTCGCGCAATCCCAAAATCGGTTTCGGCCCGCCCAAGTTTAAATCTGCGCAGTTCACCATCGGTGCAGACAATGCCAGCTATGTCGTGAAGATGAAATATATGCTTTAAAAGAGGGGGAGGGATAACCCATCTATTTGGAGCCAACATGCGACTGAAACATTCGAATCTCGGGACGAGAATCCGTTCAAAATCCGCAGGCATATTGCCTGCTGTGATGATCGCAGCCTTTACCATTGCCGCTGGACCGGCAATCGCGCAATCGAGCAGTCAGCAGTCCCAGATTGCGCAGCCCGGTGTCGGGTCGCCGTCAGACCGTGGTGCAGATGACAGCAGATTGACCGTGGGTCTGGGGCTCGCTTTGAGTCCGAGCTATGATGGCTCAGATGACTATAATATCTCGGCGCTCCCGGTTTTTCTGGGTAAAGTCAAAGGGATCGACTTTCAGCCACGTGGTCCTGGTCTGGCCCTCGATTTTATTCCGGACAGGCGCGGCGCAAAGATTGACTTCATTTTCGGCCCTGTCGGGCGGGCGCGCTTCAACCGCAATGACCGGATCAAGGACGATGTTGTCGCCAGTCTGGGTGAGTTGGATACCGCAGTGGAGTTGGGGATCGTCGCGGGGATCAAATTCAATAGTCTGTTCCGCCGAATTGACTCGCTCACCGCGCAAGTCGATGTCCGCTGGGATGTCGCGGGCGCCCATGACGGTCGCGTGATTTCACCGAATTTGACCTATTTCACGCCGCTCGATCAAGGCACCGCAATCAGCGTTTCGCTCAATGCCGATCATGTTGATGACAGTTATAATGACTATAATTTCAGCATCTCTCCCGCCGGAACTGTCGCCAGCGGCTTGCCGACTTTTTCGGCAACCGGCGGCTGGAACAATGTTGGAATATCCGCGCTCACCCTGATTGATCTGGATGGAAACGCCCGAAATGGCGGATTCTCAGTCATTCTTCTCGGCAGCTATTCGCGGCTGCTCGGCGATGCCAAATGGTCACCGGTGACATCGATCCGCGGCGATGCCAATCAATGGTTCGGGGCCTTGGGGTTGGGCTATACATTTTAGTCGGCCTTCTAGCAGATTTCATCGTCGCTGAAGCCTATGCCCGACCGACGATTGCCATCCCGAGGACTAGGAAATTGATTTAGATCTTGAGACCTGTCTATAGAGTCTGCCGAGGTATTTGCAGGGGGACATAGCTTGGATATGGCTACCAAAATCGTGGAAAATCTCAGTCCCTTCATGCTTGATGGGGCTTCCGTTGAACCCGCTGCTTTGCGCATCACCAGTGCAGCAGGCAGTTGCATCGTTGAACCCAAAGTGATGACTTTGCTATCCACGCTGGCCAAACGGCCCGGAGACCTGTGGATTCGTGATGACCTGTTGGACCGGCTTTGGCCCGATGGTTTTGGCAGCGATGAGAGCCTGACGCGCGTTATTTATGTTTTGCGTAAGGCGCTCAAGGATACGCACGGCCTGAACAGGATTGTCGTTACTGTTCCCAAGCTAGGTTATCGTCTTGATGCCAAGATTGTCAGAGAGAGCACCACACCAGACACCAGGGCACAGCACACCAATTTACCCGCTCCCCCAAAGCGTTCGGTCGCGGTTCTGCCGTTTGAAGACCTGTCGAGTGAGAGCAATCGCCGCCATCTAGCCGATGGTATGATCCGCGATCTGACATCTTTATTGTCGCTGGTGCCGTCACTTGAGGTAGCTGCCTATAGCTCGGCGACATGGTCAGGAATTTCGAAACTGGAACCTACCGCTGTCGCTTCTGCTCTAAACACCCGCTATTTGGTGAGCGGAACTTGCAACAGCGTCGGAGATGCGGTGCGGTTGCGGGTTGATCTAACCGATTGCGGTGCGAATGTTCAGATCTGGTCAAAACGTTATGAGGCCAAGTTGGATGCCTTTCATGAATTGCAGGACGACGTCATAACCGCCATCTCAACTTCGATTAACAGCGAGATTGCGGTGCATGAGGTAAAGGTAATCCTTGACCGTCCTGATTTTAATTTGTCGGCCTATGAATATATACAGGCCGCTGAGGAAGTGCGCCGGAACTATAATCGACAGTCTGCCAGAAAAACTGTTGATTATCTCCATCGTGCTCTGGAAATTGATCCAGATAACGCGTTGATTCACGCGTCACTGGCCGTCCAATTGGCGCAGAATGTAACCAGTGCTTGGGTTGAGAATCCCGTGATCACCATGAGCGATGCCGGGAAACACATTGCGTTGGCTCAGGAAAAAACACCTAATCATCCTGACATTTTATTGGCAACCGGAATATATGTGACATTTACGACAAATTATGAGGATGGGTTACACCACCTCGAATCTGCGTACGAGCTCGATCCCAGCAATCCACATACGCTGGCGATGCTGGGATTACATAACTGCATATCACGCAAGGATCCAACAGGCATAACAATGATTGAGCAAGCGGAGAGCAATGCTCCCCGCCACCCCCGCTTTGCGCTTTGGGCTCATTATCGTGGTCTTGGCCATGTTGTATTGGGAAGCTATCAGGCCGGAGTAGATGCGTATCAAGACTCAATTGTCCGTAACCCCAGTTATTTCGGATGCTATACAAATATGGCGTTTGCGCTGCATGCTTTGGGCAAAACCAGAAAAGCAAAGGCTGCTATGAGAATGGGGATTGAACGGCAGCCAAAGCTTACCTTTCAAGCATTTCAGGCGGCGACCGAACAGTCTGCATCAGCTTCCTCGGCGAGTCCTGAGTTCAAACAACTGGCAGCCACGCTTTATTCGGTGTGGCCAGATGATATATAGCATCAATTCCATGACATATTTGCGAGATATTGAAATGCGGGAAGCAACTCTCGCTGCCCCCCGCACTACATCAGACCAATGCTAACGGAACCACTGGCCGGTGCCTGAAGCATCGTTGCCGATTCCATGGTTGGTCAGTGAACCGCGGCGACCGGCATAGGCGCCACTTTTTCCGTAGAGCGCGCCAATGCAGCTCATCTCGTCTTTGGCCGCATCAATGATAGTGCAACCCATAGTGGCGCTCCAGCTGCCTTCTTTGTCGGTACCATCGCAGATCATGTGCAGATCAAAAATCTGATCCTTGGGTGGCTGCGACATGGACACACAGCTGTATCGGCTGCTGGTGGTTTTGCCGTTGGAATATCTGACCATATTGGTGCCGCTCAAATAGCTGCCCACATAAGGGCTGCCTTCGGCGCTCATGACAACCGGATCCATAGATTTGGATGTGAACGTAAAGGTCAGATCGCCCGATTGCGCCTGAGCCGAAGCGGATACTCCGAGTAGCGCCGCAATAGCGCCAAGCGACAAGATGGTTTTGCTCATCGATACATTTTTCATGACATTCTCCGTTAATTTTCGTGCTTGGCGAAGCGCTGGCTGACACTCTCCCGATGAACGCTTGCCGGTAAAAAGGGGGATGCCGTCATGGCACGCCCAGAGAGAGATAGCGGGAGGCCATTGCTGGCCTACCGCTATTCAGCGTTCTGAGCGCAAGGCCAGCTTTCGGGCAGCACCATCCTGAGATTTTTGCAACAGGGCGATAAACTGAGGCAGTTTTGTCGCCTTGACCGCCTGAGCGACCAGCCGTTTCTCGCAAGCGCGCTTAACGCGATAGGTTTGAGCGATACCGCCGCTCGCGCAGGCCCGGCGGGCTTTGTTGCCAAAGGCCGCGAAATTCTGTTCGATAGATGCCGTTTTGTCATAGCGGAAGCTGACAGTTTCGATTTCCTGTGCCGCAAGAGTGCTGGAAAAAACTAGAGCTACAGTGGCAGCGATGAGAGTTTTTGATAGAATGTACATTTGCTGATCTCCATTGATTAGAGGTAGCCGGGTTTGGCTATGCATCCTGTTTGGGCGATCGCGCCGGATTAATCCTGAGATCCAAATGATAGTTACATGATGAAAATATCATGTGGCGAAATGACATTGATTTGCGGAATATTGGAAAATTCGCTGCAAGACGAGATTGTCAGCGTCTCCATCGCGAATGGCCGTGACAATGCGCGTCCAATAATCTACGATCCGACTCATCCCCGGGGAACCAATATATAAATATTGGTTGAGAGCGGAACTGACCGCGACCCGTTGAACCTGATCCGATTAATATCGGCGGAGGGAGGGAGCGGTTATTTGGATATCCCAAACACGCTCTTTTTCTTTTTCAGGAGGAAGGAGCGACGCGATGGGCAATGCTGATAATATCACCGGATGGATCACCTTCTTCATTGGCCTTTATGCCGTCGCTGCTGGCGTCGGTGAATTTCGTCGACCTGGCTTCTGGGCCCATATCGTCCGCGAGTTGCGAGCAAGCAACGCGCTGCAGTTTCTTACAGGATTGTTCACTCTGGTGATCGGCGCGACCATCTATCTGGTCAATCCCTGGAATCCCGCGGATCTGCTTGCCATATTGATCAGCGTTCTGGGGGCCTGGATTTTCATCGAAGGCGCGCTGATCCTCGCTTTTGGTGATTGGTTCCTCAATTTCGCCGGCAAGCTGATGGGCAGCGCCAATCGGCTGTGGGCCGGCCTGTCTGTCCTTCTCGGCATCATCGCAATTTTTGCCGCTCTCGTGCGGTTGCAAGTTTAACTTTCAAAGGAAATCTCTCTATGGCTGACCTCCCCGCAAAAACCGAAATTGGTGTGACAACCGGCCCGATCCGTGGCTCGAAAAAAGTCCATGTCGCGGCGCATAGCGGCTCCGGCATCCGTGTCGCGATGCGCGAAATTCAGCTCGAGGGCGGCGAAGCGCCAGTGCGGGTCTATGATACATCCGGCCCCTATACCGATCCCGAAGCCCTGATCGACATTTCCACCGGCCTCAACGAATTGCGCGCGCCCTGGATCCGCGCACGCGGCGATGTCGAGGAAGTCGACCAGCGCGAGATCAAGCCGGAAGACAATGGCCAGCTCGGTCCCGATCGCTCCGGTGGCGTTGCGCCTTTTCCCAATGTTCGCCGCAAAGTGCTGCGCGCCAAGCCGGGCGCCAATGTCAGCCAGATGCATTATGCCCGCCAAGGGATCATCACGCCGGAAATGGAATATGTCGCCGAGCGTGAAAATCTCGGCCGCGAGCGGCTGAAAGAATATGTCCGCGACGGCGAGAGCTTTGGCGCGTCGGTGCCTGATTATGTCACGCCGGAATTTGTCCGCGACGAAATCGCGCGGGGCCGGGCGATCATTCCGAACAATATCAACCATCCGGAAAGCGAGCCGATGGCGATCGGGCGCAATTTCCTCGTCAAGATCAACGCCAATATCGGCAATAGCGCCGTCGCCTCCGATGTTGCCAATGAAGTCGACAAGATGGTCTGGTCGATCCGCTGGGGCGCCGATACGGTGATGGATCTCTCCACTGGCCGCAATATCCACGACACGCGCGAGTGGATCATCCGCAACAGCCCCGTGCCGATCGGCACCGTGCCCATCTATCAGGCGCTTGAAAAAGTTGGCGGCGCGGCGGAAGAGCTGACCTGGGAAATTTTCCGCGACACATTGATCGAGCAGGCCGAGCAGGGGGTCGACTATTTCACTATCCACGCCGGCGTCCGTCTGCCTTATGTCCCGATGGCGGCCAAGCGCGTCACCGGTATCGTTTCGCGCGGCGGGTCGATCATGGCCAAATGGTGCCTCGCGCATCACAAGGAAAGCTTCCTCTACGAGCATTTTGACGACATTACCGAGATTATGAAGGCCTATGACATTGCCTATAGTCTCGGCGATGGCTTGCGCCCCGGCTCGATTGCGGACGCGAATGACGAAGCGCAATTCTCCGAACTTTATACGCTCGGCGAACTGACTCACCGCGCGTGGAAATCCGACGTCCAGGTGATGATCGAAGGCCCCGGCCATGTGCCGATGCACAAGATTAAGGAGAATATGGAAAAGCAGCTCGAAGTCTGCGGCGAGGCGCCTTTCTACACATTGGGCCCGCTAACCACCGACATCGCGCCCGGCTATGATCATATCACCAGCGGCATCGGTGCGGCGCAAATCGGCTGGTATGGCTGCGCGATGCTCTGCTATGTCACGCCCAAGGAGCATCTCGGCCTGCCCGATCGCGACGATGTCAAAGTCGGCGTTGTTACCTATAAGCTCGCCGCTCATGCGGCCGATCTCGCCAAGGGCCATCCGGCCGCACAGGTCCGCGATGATGCGCTGTCCAAGGCGCGCTTCGAGTTCCGCTGGCGCGACCAGTTCAACCTGTCGCTCGACCCGGACACCGCGATGGAATATCACGACCAGACCCTGCCAGCCGAAGGCGCCAAGACCGCGCATTTCTGCTCGATGTGCGGGCCAAAATTCTGCAGCATGAAGATCAGCCAGGAAGTCCGCGACTTTGCCAGCAAGCAGAACCAGAGCGCCGAGGGCTTTATCGCCAGCGAGAAACTCGGCGCCGATACCGCAGCGGCGAGCAAGGCCGCAGCGGAAGAAGGCATGCGAGAAATGGCGAAAGTCTATAAGGACAAGGGCGATCGGCTCTATTTGCCCGAGGATGAGGTGAACGAACCAGCAGAGTAAACCCGTCCCATGGCCCTGTCTGCCGCCGCCTTGCTCACCCGTCTTCAGGCCTTTGATGGCCGGGCGGTTAGCATCTTGAGGGAGATTGAGGCGGAATATCGGGGTGAGGCGGAATATCTCGACGCAGTGATCGCGCTCGCCGCCAATGATCAGGCGGCGGTGTCGAGCGGTGCGACATGGCTGATCAAGGCGGCGCTCGAACGCGGGGAGGCGCTTTCCCTTACGGAGAGCGAAGCCTTATGGGATGAAATCCCGGCAATCCGATACTGGCAGGCGCAGCTGCATGTCTGTCAGAGCGCGGCCTATCTGACCTTCTCCGCCGACGGCGCGGCAACCATGGATCGCTGGCTCGCGCCGCTGCTCGATCATGACCGTCCCTTCCTGCGCGCCTGGTCGGTGGACGCGCTGTGCCGGGTCGCTGCCCAGCACCGGGAATATCGCACGGCCGCCCGGGATGCCGCGCGCGCCGCAGCCAAGGACAGCGCCGCCTCGGTCCGCGCCCGGGTGCGCCAGCTGGGCGATCTGCTGACCGATCTGTAAATTTGCCAATATGCAGACAAGATGGCAGGACTGCACATGCCCGCGGCCCTGTTCGTCATCCTGAACCTGTTTCAGGATCCATCCATGAAAGCCAACACCCATGACCATTGAGAACCCCGCCCCGATCACCCCGCAAAGCGCCGCCCAGTGGCGCGCTGACGGACAATTTGTCGACTGGCAGGGCCACCAGATATTCGTCCGTAGCGGCGGCGACCCATCCGCGCCGCCGCTCCTCCTGCTCCACGGCTTTCCGACCTCCAGCCTCGACTGGCTGCCGCTATGGGAAGACCTGACGGCGCGCTACCGGGTCGTGGCGTTTGATTTTCTCGGCTTTGGCTTTTCCGACAAGCCGAAGCGGCATGCTTATGATCTGCAGGACCAGAGTGATCTCGCGGCGCAACTGGCCGAGACTTTATTGGCTCAGGATTTTCATCTGCTCGTCCATGATTATGGCGTCAGCCCGGGGCAGGAACTGCTCGCGCGGCAGGGCGAGGGCAGGCTGGCGCATAATTTGCTGAGCTGCGCCTTTCTCAACGGCGGCCTGCTCCCCGCCCAGCATCGCGCGCGGCCCATTCAGAAACTGCTCACCGGGCCCTTTGGCTGGCTGCTGGTGCGGCTGATGAGCCGCGAGCGGTTCGGCACAAGCTTCAGCGAGGTGTTCGGCAAGGATAGCCAGCCCGGCGCGGCGGAACTCGACGCATATTGGGAGGTCATCTGCACCAATGGCGGCCACCGGCTGCAACATAGGTTGCTCCACTATATCGCCGACCGCCGCACCCACGGCCCCCGCTGGGAAGCCCAGCTCACCCACCCGCCATGCCCGATCGCGCTGATTAACGGCACCCAGGACCCGGTCTCCGGCGGCCATCTGGTCGACGCGGTCGCGGCGCTCAACCCGGAAGTTCCGGCGTGGCGGCTGGACCATCTCGGCCATTATCCGCAGACCGAAGGGGCAGCGGATGTGATGGCGGCCTATGTGGAGTTTCGGGCGGGATTGTGATAGGAAATCGCGTGACTGAGCCGCTGCTCAGCAAGCCATATCAGAGCGCCGAAAATCGTATCGCCGCCCTATGAAACGGAGACATTCATGACATCGCGCCCGCAACCATTGGACGATATTCCCGCCGAAATTCAGCCGATCATGGAAATGGCGAAGGCGAGCATGGGTTTTGTCCCGAACAGTTTCGCGACGATGGCGCGGCGGCCGGAGCTGCTCAAGGCGTTGATGCCGATGATGGCCTATCTGGTCGGGCCGCAGCTCTCGATTGGCGCCGACCTGCGCCAGATGGTCGCTTATATGGCGAGCTATGGCGCCGGCTGTCGCTATTGTCAGGCGCATACGTCGCATGGCGCGGAAAAAAACGGGGTGTCCGCGGCAAAAATTGATCAGCTCTGGCGCTTTGACGACAGCGACCTGTTCAGCCCGGCGGAGAAAGCCGCCTTGGCCTTCGCGCTTGCGGCGGGGCAGGTGCCCAATGCCGTCGAAGACAGCCATTATGACGCGCTGCGCGCGCATTTTGGCGAGGAGCAGATTATCGACCTGACCGCCGTCGTCTCGATATTCGGTTTTCTCAACCGCTGGAATGATACGATCGGGACCCGCCTCGAAGCGGAGCCGGTGGCATTCGCGAACGAGACGCTTGGCGACAGTGGCTGGGAAGCGGGTAAGCATGGGTAGGGGATTGGGTGTGGTGTTTCTGCAGTTTCACCTTGAGCGCGGGATGAAGTTTACATGAAAGACAGAGGCGTTATTGAACCTGTCACCGTAAATTAGTTCTATTTAGTACTTCAGATTTGCCTACCCCTTGCATCAACTATCATACTGTAGTAGTTTTTTATCGCTTTTGTTGGAGGGGGTTATGGATAGGACAGTCAAGGCTTCGGATGATTATACAGACAAGCTGTTCAAGGTTATCCCTGCAGAGATTTCCGGCATCTTTCTTATCGCGAATGGCTTGGCTCCGTGGGATCAAGATGCGCATGACGTTATGAAATGGCTGATATTGGTAGGTGCTTTTATTTGTCTACTGTATATGAAATATATTGCGGAGATTAGGTCTTGGCCGCAAACATTGATTATATCTTTGATTGTATTCCCGCTGTGGTCTCTTGCAATAATTGTGCATCGAGTGGATGAAATATACGAATACCGCTATCTTGTTCCTGTTGTTGCTGGAGCTGTAACTCTGTTTTTACCCAAAATCGTTCCTGCTGAGGCCTGAAGGTGGTGCGTTTTTCAACAATGCGGCTACTAATGCTTATTTTGGCCTTTACCTCCGTAGAGACGTCTGCGCAGGAAGTGATACAGCGAGCGGATTTCTATTCTCGAACGAGCCTCGGTTCGTTGGCTTGGTTGCCTAACGTCACGAGATCAGAGGCTGCACGGAAGTCTGATCGCTTTGTCAGTTTAGCCAGTTTCGACTGCGTCGTACTTCCAACAACAGAGAATTACTTTGTTGTAAATCACAGGTCCAGCGACTTTGACAACTGGGCTTTCGCGGCTGTGAGGGTAGTATCGCGCTTTTCGAACCGTCCGAAATTTTCAGTTCATTGGGACCGTCGAGGAGGCTGGTTCGAAGATGATAGCAAAAATGAAACGACGACTCCTACTCTTTCACCCGCCTTGAGCGTTGAGCAAATTGAGTTCATGAAAGCTCACAATTTGACTGCTAGTGCAACAAGAAGTTGGATTCAAAGTCAGAGCGCGGATTTCCATGCACGTCTTGCTATTCCTCAATCCAATTCAAGGTCAAGGCCGGGCCCAGATACCTGGTCTTATAAAAGTGCATTTTCGTTCGATTCGTTGCCTTTAACATTACTCGAAACAGATCAGATCAGTTATCGAAATCACAGATTTAAGTTCATTCCCGGAGTTGTATCTCGAAGTCCGCTGAGATTTAAGGTATCTAGAAGGGGGGCAAGGAGCCAGTTCATTGTCTTAGATATTCCAGGCTTCCTGCCAATTCCCGATCGCAAATCCATCGAAATTCGATTTGGATCTAAGTTTTCGTCTTGCTAGTGAATAAGTTGAACTGAATTATCGCTTTTCTTTGGGATTATGGCCACTGGTGCAACAATCCCCACTACAATTACGGTGACAGGAGCAACAGTCCCCAATCTCCCCAACCCCAACACCCTTTCCTACACATCCCCACATCACCTACCGTCCGTCCCATGACCGACACGCCCGCAAAACGCCGCCACCCAATCTCCTGCTTGCCCGCCGTCACGCAGGCGCCTGCGCGAAAGGTCACGGTCGAGCCGGTTTTTCAGCTGATTTTGCAGCATCGCCATCGCCCCGTCCGGCGCGGCGGCACATATGTCGGGACGATCAAAAAGCCCGATAATGCGGGGATTTTGCGGGGTCTGGCGCAGCTTGACCGAGCCGATCGGGCCGGGCGGGATGGCGGCGTCCCGCCGGAAGGTCACGGAAAAGAAAAGGAGCCATTTGTGTGAGCATCGGCGCGCCGATTTCAGCCTGTCTCTTCGCGGTTCGCCCAGACAAGGATGATCGTCGCGATGATGGCCAGGCCGAGCAGAGCGATTTTCGGGTTTATGGTCATGAAATTGACGAACAGGGCCGCGTGGCTGAGCAGATAGATGCCGATCAGGACCAGACCCCATTGTCTGCGCCACATCTGCCCGATTGCCCCCAAGCTGATCGTCAGACCCATGAACAGGATGAAGCCGAAATAGGCGAGCGGGGTGAAGCCGACGAGATTTGCATCGCGTTCGGCAATGAAGCGCTGGGTATCGGCGAGCGCCTCGGTCGCTTCGCCGCCAAATGTCCACCAGCCCATCGCCTGTCCGATCATCAGCAGGCTGACGCCGATGCGGATCAGACCGGATGCGAGGAAGACAAGGCAGATGGCGATGGCGAGTTTGCGTTTCATACTGTGTTGGTATGGTAATACAGCTGGGGAATCAAACGATGCGTCAACGCGGTTGAGAGCGGCTCTGGTGTTCATTTCTTCGTCATCCTGGACGGGTTTCAGGATCCCGCAAGGGCGCGCGTAACTCATAAGATATTGAAACCAGTTCAAGATGACGAGGCTTATATGCTAGGGATTATTCATGACCCAAAATAACCAGCCGCTCATCATCGAAGTCTCGCTCAACGGTTCCGTCAAAAAAGCGCAGAACCCCAATGTCCCCTATAGCGATGACGAAATCGTATCGCAGGCGGTGGCCTGTATGGAGGCCGGGGCGGCGCTGGTCCATAATCACACCGAGGATCCGGTGTTCGGCGGCAGCGGCGCGATGGATGCCGAAAATTATGCGCGGCCGTGGCGCAAATTGCTCGAGCTGCGTCCCGATGCGATTCTCACGCCGACGATGCCGGGCAAGGAAGGCGTGCCGGTCGCAACCCGCTTTGCTCATATCGAGGCGATGGCAGAGGAAGGGCTGATCGCGCAGGGGCTTTGCGATCCCGGCAGTTTCAGCGTGTCGATTGCGGGCGAGGATGGCGCCTATCTGCCGACCCAGCTGGTCTATCGCAATGATGCGCATGACAGCCATTATTATGTCGAGGCCTGCCGGCGGCTGAAACTGGGGATGAGCATCTCGATTTTCGAACCCGGCTTCGTCAAGTTCATCATGTCGCTCCACCGCGCCGGCCGGTTGCCGCCGGGCGGGATTATGAAATTCTATTTTGGTTCGGAAGACATGTCTTTCGGCCTGCCACCGACTGCCAAGGCGCTCGACGCCTATCTCGAGATGATCGCGGGCAGCGATCTGCCCTGGTCGGTCTCGAGCTTTGGCGATGATTGCGTCGGCTGTGGCCTCGCCGAGGAAGCGATCAAACGCGGCGGCCATGTCCAGGTCGGCATCGAACCTTATGGCGGTCCGCGGACGCCGACCAATGTCGAACTGGTGGAAGAGGTGGTCGAACTGGCGGGGCGGCTCGGCCGGCCGGTTGCGACGCCGGCGCAAGCGGCGGCGATTTTGAACCTGCCGACCTATCCCGTGTCCTTCGCGGCGGTCTCATGACCCGGTCAGGCCGCCCGGACATGGTCGTGATATCGGAGTAATGCCGGTGGATGAGCCTCTCCATATCGGAATAGTTGCCCATAGCGCGGAGGGCGCGACCCTGTCGTACCGGACGGTGTGGCAGGAGGGCATACGCAAAATGGGTGCGCATCAGCATCCGCGGATCACGATGAGCGGCGGGGCGATGGCGCCGACGCTGGAGCTTTGGGAGCGCGGCGATCTGGCGGCGCTGCGCCAGCTGTTCCGGGAAGATGCCGAGCGGCTGGCCGCAGCCGGAGCGGATTTCTTCATCCTGCCCGACAATACGGCGCATATCGCGCTGGAATATGATGGCGCGGGGGCGGGCGCGGATTTCGCGATACCCTGTCTGCATATTGCCGCGGTGGTTGCGGCGCAGGCCGCGGCGGACGGGCGGCGGCATATTGGCGTGCTCGGCACCAGCTGGACGATGGACGGCCCGGTTTATGAAGCGGCTCTGGCGCGCTGCGGGCTTACATGCGCCATCCCGGACCCCGAGGACCGCGACATCATCCATAAGGCGATTTTCGACGAACTATGTCTGGGTGATTTTCGCCCCGAGACGCGGGCGGAATTTGTCCGGATCATCGGCGACCTGCAAAGCCAGGGCTGCGATGCGGTCGCATTGGTCTGCACGGAAATCCCGCTGCTGATTACGGACGACGTCTCCCCGCTGCCGATATTGGATAGCACCCGGCTGCAGGCAAAAGCCGCCGTGGCGGTGGCGCTGGGCGAGGCGGCGATGCCCAGCTGGCTGGCGCCGTCCGGTGCGCGCCCTTGACAGTTTAGACTGTGGACTTGGCTTGATCCGGATTTACATTGCTCAATCGAGATAGTCCGCCGATCAAGGGGGCCATATCCGAGGGAGAAAATCTATGAACGCCAAGGCAAAGGAAAAGCCCAAATATCGCGTCGAATTTGTCGAGCGCACCGGCCTCAAACGGCTCGAGGAATCTCGCGGCCACGCGCGGCTGCTGATGCCGCTGGCGGGCAATGAGAATCATGTCAATGTGCTCTATATGGGGGCCTTTACCGTGCTCGCCGAGGCGGTTGCGGCGATCCCCGGGATTTCGCTGCTCGACACGTCGCGCTTCTTCCCGATCATCAAGGATATTTACGTCGATTTCCACAAGCCGGCGGCCAGTGATGTCACCGCCGAATATCGTCTCGACGAACCGACGATCGCGGGATTGCTCGCCGATCTGGAAGGCAAGGGCGGTGCCGGATATCTTGCCGAATTCCCGATGCATGATGCCGATGGCCTGCATGTCGCAACCGGCAAGGTGACGGTCAAACTGCTGTCGCATAATTGGAAGAAAGCGGAATAGACCATGGCTCATCGCAGCGAGAATATTGCCTTTATCGAAGCCTATTATGCCTGTCTGGCGAGCGGTGATTTTGAAGCCCTGGCCGATATGCACAGCGATGATGTCGCGTTCAACATGCTTGGCAGCACGCCAGTGTCGGGCCGCTGGGAGGGCAAGGCAGAATGTTTCGGTCCGCTGGTCGCCGACGGGGTGGTGGGCAAGCTGGTCCCGGACAAATTTGCTTTCGCCCGAAAATGGAAGATCATGTGCGGCGATGATCAACGGGTGGTCGGCATCATGCAGGGCGGCGGACCGGGGCTGAATGGCGAGCAATATGACCAGACCTATGGTCAGATTTTCACGATCGGTACCCGCGACGGCGCGCTGAAAATTGTCGAGCTGCATGAATTTTACGACACCGCCCTGGTTGAGCTTGTGCTGAACGACAATCCGACTGAAAAGGGTGTCAGTGCAACCCAGCGGGAGTTCCAATATTGACCCGGTCGCTGTTCCAATTCACCATCATCGCCGCTGCCGGTGTGTTCCTGCTGATCTTTTGCGCGATTGTTTTGCCGCCCGTCTTGGTCAGCGGCGATCTGGCGGGCGCCTTTGCCGCCGGGTTCGTCAATCCCTATGCCAGCGGCTATTCATCCGATGTATTGGCCTG
Organism: Sphingomonadales bacterium EhC05; assembly: GCA_001650955.1. Classification (GTDB taxonomy): domain Bacteria; phylum Pseudomonadota; class Alphaproteobacteria; order Sphingomonadales; family Sphingomonadaceae; genus Parasphingorhabdus. Next base: position 141,486 of record LXYP01000012.1, on the reverse strand, counting down.
CTGGGTGATTTTGGCGGCGTGGATCGCCTATGAAGCGAAGGTGCATCAGATCCGTCATGGCTGGATCTGTGCGTTGCTCGGCATCATCCCCGGCGTTGCGGTCGGCTTTGCGCTATATCTGCTGTTGCGGATGCGGCAGCTCAATGATCGGGAAAAGTGATCGGGGTGGAAATTTTCATCACCATCCTGCTCTGGTTTGCCGCGCTTATGGTCGGGATCATGGCCGGCGTCTATTTCGCCTTTTCGGTTTTCGTGATGCAATCGCTTCATGTGGTCGAGCGGTCGAGCGGCATGATCGCCATGCAGTCGATCAACCGGGTCATCCAGAAATCCTTATTCGTGCTGATATTTTTCACGAGCAGCCTGGCCTGCCTGACCCTCGCTATCCTCGGCGGGATGGCTTGGAGTGATGCTGACTCCTGGCAGATGGCATTCGGCGGCGGGCTTTATATTATCGGTATGTTGGTGGTGACGATTGTCGGCAATGTCCCGCTCAACAACGCGCTGGAGGGGACGGATGCCCATGGTGGTGATGCCGAGACGATGTGGCGGCGATATATGTCGCGCTGGCTGCCCTGGAACCATGTCCGGACGAACAGCTGCCTGGCGTCGCTGGGCTTGTTGATCAGCGCGATTGCAGAGAGATAGAGCCATTATGAAGCCCATAATCCGCCTCGAAATTCCAAGCGATCATGCCGCCATCCATGATATCACCGAGCGCGCCTTTGCGCCGATGCCTTTTTCAGGCGGCGATGAGCAGGACTTGATCGACCGGCTGCGCGATGCCGAGGCACTGGAAATCTCGCTGGTGGCAGAGCTTGACGGAAAAATTGTCGGGCAGGTCACTTTTACCGAGGCCTTTGCCGCCGATGGATCATCCGGCTGGTATGCGCTGGGTCCAGTCGCGGTAGAGCCCGAACTGCAGAAACAAGCGATAGGCAGCGCGCTTGTCGAGGCGGGTATCGCCATGCTCCGTGATCGCGATGCGGCGGGATGTGTGCTGGTTGGCAACCCTGCCTATTATCATCGCTTTGGCTTTCGCTTATTTCCCCAACTCTGTCCCGAGGGCGAGCCTGCAGAAGTTTTCCAGATTTTGCCCCTGCGGATTGCCGAACCTAATATTGTTATCGGGTTTCATCCGCTTTTTCATGGCTAGCTGTTTGACAAATGAAGGATCATCACATGATCAAATTGACTTTTTGCCTCGTCCGTCGCCCTGAATTTTCGCGCGCGGAATTTCAGGATTACTGGCGCAATCATCACGCGCCAAAAGTTCTGGCTGCCAAAGAAGCATTGAATATCAAACGCTATGTGCAATGCCATACTATCGCTTCCGCGGCGGCGCAGGCGGCGGCTGCAGCGCGCGGGATATCGCTCGACGAAAATCTCGGCGACTTTGACGGAGTCGCCGAATTGTGGTGGGACAGCGAAGAGACGCTCGCGGCTTCTGCTGGCACCGAAGCGGGCATGAAGCATGGCGTGATCTTGCTGAAGGACGAAGCGACCTTCATTGACCTTCCCCGGAGCCGGATTTTCCTGACGCAGGAGAATGAAGTTATCTTTGGCTAGTCGCTCTCTTGCTGTGCCTGGACCATCGCAAATAATTCCGCGCCGGTCATGTTCTTCGTGTCTTCGGCGAAGCTATAATAAGCAGGCTTTTCATCGATGAAGACCTGTGATGTAAATTCCAGTCCGTCGATGTCGCCAAAAATGCCCGCGCAGACCATATGTTCGCCTGAACCTTTCAGCCGGTAGAGTAAATGGGTGCCGCAGATTTTGCAAAAGGCCCGTTCCGCCCAGTCGGAAGAGGGATAGATGGTGACATTCTCCTCGCCCTCGATGGCGACATCGGTGCCGCAATCAAGCTCCATAAACGGCCCGCTGCCCCATCTTCGGCACATATTGCAGTGACATGTCCCGACATGGGACGGCGCCTGTTTCGCCGTGATTTTCACAGCTCCGCACAGGCAATGGCCCTTGCGTTCGGTTGTGGGATTGTCGGTCATTCTGCCCTCCTGTCGTTGAGTCCATCATTGTCAGCGTGGAATATAGCAAAAGCCGATTGCCTTTGCATGTCGCAACATTACGGTGGCGGCGGATGAGACAGGTGATTTTATGACATTACCACGACTGCTAGGCTTTGCGGGTTTGTTGCCGCAGCTGCTATGTGTGCTGGCCGCATGGTTTGGCGGATTGGAATATTATTATTCTGCGCTCGCGATCGGCTGGGCCTATGCCGCGCTTATCTTCAGTTTTCTGGGCGGGCTTTGGTGGGGGCTGGCTGCTGGAGCTGCTGCACGAGGCGAAGCCGTTCCGAAATGGCTCTGGGTTGCTTCGGTCATGCCCAGTCTGATCGCCCTGATCACAATCATTCCCTGGTTGGTTGGCGAACCATGGCCGGGGCCGTCATTGATGTTGCTGGGGATCGCCATTGCGGTTTCGCCACTGCTGGTCGATCGTCACCTGTCAAACCTGACGCCGGGCTGGTGGATGGGGCTGCGCTGGCCATTGTCGATCGGGCTGGGCGCTCTGTCGATTTTGCTCGGCTTCGCCGGGTGAGGGCGCTAGCCGCCCGGGTTCCAGCCTTCTGTTGCCAGCTCAAATCCGGAAAATTCAAAAGCCGGAGAGACGACACAGCTCACCAATGCCCATCCCATGTCGGCTTCTGCAGCCTGCCACTCACCGGGCGGGATGACATGCTGGGGAGCCTGTCCCGCTAATATGTCCGGGCCGAGGCGCACGGTTTTGATCGGCCCTGCGTCATCTGCCGCCAATCGCAGGTTAAGCGCGCTGCCCGCGTGCCAGAGCCACATCTCTGCTGCATCAACGCGATGCCAATGCGACATTTGTCCCTGTTCCAGCAAAAAGTAGATCGCGGTGGCAATGGCCCGCTCTCCTTCTGCTGCATCGGCCCGCCATGTTTCGCGATACCATCCGCCCTCGGGATGGGGCGCAAGTCCGAGAGCCTTGATTATTTCTTTGGAAGAAGACACGCCGCTAAGCTCCTATATATGGCCATTTGTCATGATCCAAAGCCGAGGCAAAGTAAATCGCCTTGCTGCTCTTTCAGCTCAGTTCTGCAGTGACCATCTGCATCAGGCCATCGGCTTGGCGCTGCCAGGCGAGATTGGCATCTGCTGGCCATGCATCTCCGGCCCGAATGGCCATGGTTTCGATCACGAGAGTGAACCAGTCGCGATAATCATCCGGCTTGAAGCGATCATAGTCACGGTGGAGATCGACAAAGTTGGTGACCGTGCTTGCGACCCACCATTCGCCTGACGCATAGCCCAGCATCGCCTCCAATGTTTCGCGGGTCATGCGCTCTTGCGCAGCTTCCGGATTGGCAAAGGCCTTGGTATATTGGGGGTGAGCTACGATGAAATTCTGGAACAGCTCCGCTGCTATGCCGTCATAAGCATCACCCAAGGCCAGCAGGCTTTGTTCCAACAAGGCGGTGTCTTTGGCATTGCTCATCTTGCAGCGAGGCTAGGATGATTAGCGGCATTGGGCAACCATCGGGGAAGATGAGGCTTCATAGTGCCGAATAATGCCAACTCCGCCCAATGGTTCAAACCTGTATATTGATCAACTGGGTGGTGCGAGAAGTCGCAAAAATTTGCGCCATTGCACTTCTAGAAAGTTGCGATCGGCGGCGATGCTTTTGGTTGAGCGGTCCGATCTGTCTTCTTTTACTGCCTGAACGGCAGGAAGCAGAAGGCCCACCTGACTGCTATTCTGACCCGCGGTGAGCTGCTCACGACTCTGTGCCAGGGCGCCGTTGTTAGAAAGTCCAAGAGCGAGAACGAGCGTTATGGCTAAAAATGTCTTGGTCATTTTCAATCTCCTGTGAAGTTGATGAGGAGACAATGCGGGCGGCGGACCAAATTAGCGGTGATATCCCGCACAGCGAGGAATATTTTCCGATTAAGCGATTGAAAATCTGAACCAAAAAATTGATTCTTGGTCAGAAACTACCGGGAACCTCGCGCTGGGCAGGGGTTGGATTGGCGGGCATCAGAAGTTCGCGCGGCGAACTGGCTGCTCCTGATGACATGTCAACGGGTTCGCGTTGACTTGCGATACTACCCGCTGCCGGCGTCGCAATAGCCGTGCAGGCTGCACCTGAAAGGAATCCGAGGGCTCTTGCTGTGGAAGCCTCGGCAGGATTGCCGAGCGTCAGGGTGACATCATCGGAAGCCTGGCAGCTGTTCGCAACCGATCCGGCGAGGCCGTCAAAATAATTTGCGTTGCCGTCCGCATTTTCCGTCGTGAATGCAACAATTCTAATGCGGTCGTCACAGGCTGATCGGTCCAATCCGATCTGGCCGACCGGCTTGCCAAATGTGTTCGATCCGACCAGCGCCATATTGTTGCCGAGATAGGGGATCATCGCGTTAATCACCGACTCACTTGCGGACGCGGAACTGCCGGTGGTGATAAATGCAATCTTGGATGGGCTAATCGCTTGCGATTGGGATTGGAAATTGCGAGTTTGATTATTGGCTGATTTACTAGCCCGAAAACGAGTGACGCCTTGCACATCGCTGGCAAAACGGTTTGCACCCATCAGATCGTTGAAAAGTTCCGCCGTGCGCACCAGACCGCCGCCATTATAGCGCAGATCGATGACCAGTTCGGTGACGCCTTCATTGCGGAACCGTTCAAAGCCATCACGCAATTGCTGCTCGGCACTGTCGATGAAGGTGCGGAGATTGACATAGCCGACTTTGGTGCCGCCATTGTCGATGATCTGAATACCATAGCGCGGAGAAATCGGCTGGATATCGAAAGCCGCTTTGATGACTGTGCTGGTGATGATATTCCCAGCCCCATCATTATAGCGTAGAACCCGGCTTGTGCCAGCAGTGGACGGTCCGAGCGCGCTGCTGACGGCGGCAGAACCACCTTGCGCAAATAAAGCGGTCACGCTTTGCAAATTGTCGGTGCTGGTTCCAATAGCGAGCAATTCTGCTCCGCGATCGATCCCGGCAATCAGAGCTGGTGCCCCCTCAAACGCCTCGAGAATGAACACGCGCGATGCAATGCTGTCATAGCTGAGGCGGATACCAAAGCCGGCAGTCGCTCCAGAATTCAGAAAGGCATTTTCTTCTGCAATGGAGGTGATGAAGGTGAAAAACCGGTCGCGGCCCTGATCGCGCGCGGTGGCTGTCAGGGCATCGACGTAAGCCTGGACGGAAGCAAAAGGTGCTGAGTTCAGGCTTGCGGGCAGAGTTTCCGGAAAGAGATACCATTCGTTGATCTGGTCAAACGCCCAGCTCTGCCGGTTTTGGAGCGAGCAGGTGGTGTTCACGGGCGTAGGAGTGGGCGTAGGAGTTCCGCCACCGGGCAAGCTGACCGGGCTATTGCTGCTGCCGGCATTGCCGCCTCCGCCACCACAGGCGGAAAGAAGCGCCGCAAGCGCCAATATAGAGATAGATTTGTTAAACGCCATCAAGCCCCCCAATATGGCATGGTTATCGAAGACTAATCTTCATCGGATTAACCCAAGATGATCACCAAGGGTAGCGATCAACCGGCGGCCTGTCTCAAAAAAATATCCGCCGGTGTTGCCACCGACGGATAGTCTTTTCCTCCCCAGGAAAACTTGTTTTGGATCAGATGCCCCGCAAGGGGGTAGGGGGCACCCGAACTGAATAGTTTAACCGAACTGGTTCATCGTATTGTGCGCGCCGCCTGCTTTCAGAGCGGCTTCACCAGCGAAATATTCCTTGTGGTCATCACCGATGTCGCTGCCGGACATGTTCTGGTGTTTCACACAGGCGATGCCTTCGCGGATTTCCTTGCGCTGCACGCCGAGGACATAACCGAGCATGCCTGCTTCGCCGAAATATTCCTTGGCGAGATTGTCGGTCGACAGGGCAGCTGTGTGATAGGTTGGCAGGGTGATCAGGTGATGGAAAATGCCGGCACGCTTTGATCCATCGGCCTGGAAGGTGCGGATGCGCTTGTCAGCCGCCTCGCCCAGTTCGGTATCGTCATATTTCGCGTCCATCAAGTCAGCGCGGTCATATTCGGTGACGTCCAGCCCTTCCGCAGCCATCGCGTCAAAGACTTGCTGACGGAAGTTGAGCGTCCAGTTGAACGAAGGTGAATTATTATAGACCAGTTTCGCATTGGGAACGACTTCACGCACCCGGTCCATCATGCCAGCGATCTGCTCAACATGAGGTTTTTCGGTTTCGATCCACAACAGGTCAGCGCCGTTTTGCAGCGAGGTGATGCTGTCGAGGACGCAGCGGTCTTCGCCGGTGCCAGGTTTGAACTGAAACAGGTTGGAAGGCAGGCGCTTGGGACGCATCATCTTGCCGTCACGGTTCAAAATGACGTCGCCATTTTTTGCGGTCGACGGATCAATTTCTTCGCAATCGAGGAAGCTGTTATACTGGTCGCCGAGATCTCCGGGTTCGTTCGAAACTGCAATCTGCTTGGTCAGGCCGGCACCCAGTGAGTCGGTGCGGGTGACGATGATGCCGTCTTCGACGCCCATTTCAAGGAACGCATAGCGGCAGGCACGGATCTTCGCGAGAAAATCTTCGTGCGGGACCGTAACCTTGCCATCCTGGTGACCGCATTGCTTTTCATCCGAGACCTGATTTTCGATCTGCAAGGCACAGGCTCCGGCTTCGATCATTTTCTTGGCGAGCAAGTAAGTGGCTTCCGCGTTACCGAAACCGGCGTCGATATCGGCAATGATGGGAACGACATGGGTCTGGAAATTCTCGACCTTGTCCATCGCCGCTTTTTCTGCTGCCGTATCGCCAGCGTCGCGCGCTGCATCAATGTCGCGGAACAGCAGGTTGAGTTCGCGGGCATCAGCCTGGCGAAGGAACGTGTAAAGCTCTTCAATCAGCGCAGGCACGGAGGTTTTTTCATGCATCGACTGATCGGGCAGGGGGCCGAACTCGCTGCGCAAAGCGGCAACCATCCAGCCAGAGAGATAGAGGTAGCGACGTTTGGTATCGCCAAAATGCTTCTTGATCGAAATCATCTTCTGCTGCGCGATAAATCCGTGCCAGCAACCCAGCGACTGGGTATATTGGGAGCTATCGGCATCATAGGCGGCCATGTCTTCGCGCATGATTGCTGCGGTATATTTGGCAATGTCGAGGCCGGTTTTGAAGCGGTTCTGCAACTGCATCCGTGCGACTGACTCGGCGTCGATACCGGTCCATGCGCCATTTTTGCTGTTGATGAGCTGTTCGCTCGATGACTTGAATTCTTGGTAGGACATGAATTTCTTCCTTAAACTGGGGAGGTGGTTATCTGATATGCTGTCAATAAATTTTCAGCTGCTGGATAAGGGTCTGGCCGGTTTTAGGTCAGGGCGCGAGAGGTTTTTGTCAATTTTCGAGTCAGGATGTCGAAGAAAAGCAGTTATTAGGTGTAATAATGTAAATTTATTTACAAACGGAAAACCACATGGTCGACCGCTGCTATCGGCCCAATAGCAGCCATTTGCCCAATAGCAGCCATTTGGTTGTGGCATGTCTTGTTTGACGGGGCCTGAGCGGCATGATCAGACCAGATCCTGACCGGTGGTGTCAGAGGAGATTAGTCTCGCATTGTGGCGCTCTCGTCGCGCAAGTCCTTGAACTCTGATCCATCTTTCCATTCTGGCCAGCGGTTCGAACGGGCCAGATCGTTACCGATATCAAACATCACTTCTATATCCTGCACCGCGCCGGTCAGATCCCAGTCCGGCGACCACGCATCGCAAGCCGCATGATAGCAGTTGCCCGTATAGTCATCGATCCATTTCTGACCGGCTTCCCGGCCGCCATCGACCAGATCCGTGGCTCCGGCAAAGCCCATCATCAGAAGCACAGGAACGCCTTGCTTGGCCAGTGAGAAATGATCCGCGCGGAAGAACAATCCGCGCTCGGGCAAACTTTCTTCGGTGACGACGCGGCCTTGCAGCTTTGCAAATTTCGCAAGATCATCCTCTAGCGTTCCCTGGCCCTTGCCGACCAGAATGACGTCCTTTGCCGCGCCAGCGGTCTGCAAAATGTCGATGGCCAGATTGGCAACCGTCTTTTCAACCGGATAGATTGGCGCCTGGGCATAGGCTTCGGAACCCAGCAGTCCGCGTTCCTCTGCTGTCCATGCAGCAAATATTATGCTGCGATCAGCCTGCGGCATGGATTTGAACTTGCGGGCGATTTCCATGATGCCGGCGATGCCCAGCGCATCATCATTGGCGCCGGCACGATAGATTCTGCCATCAGCATCTGGCAGGCCCTCGCCATAGGCATCCCAATGCGCGCCATAGATGATCGTCTCGTCCGGTCGTGACTTGCCGGTGATCTTGCCGAGAACATTCTGGCTTTTGACGACTTTCTGATCGACCCTATAAGTGGCATCGAATTTTGCATTGAGCGCGACCGGCTGAAAGGAACTGCTGCGCGCCGCGATGCGCAATTTGGCAAGATCCAGCCCGGCGTTGTCAAATAGTCTCTGCGCCATGTCTCCGCTGATCCAGCCCTGCAACGCCAGACTGGTAATATCGGCAGCGGGTCTCACAATATCATAATTTTCGCCTTGTGGACTTTCGATCACGTTCCAACCATAGCCAGCAGCTTCGGTTTCATGGATGATGAGCGCGGCCACTGCGCCGCGGCGCGAGGCTTCTTCAAACTTGTAGGTCCACCGACCATAATAGGTCATCGCCTTTCCGCCAAATTTGCCCGCGACAGATTCATCTGAAGCGGCAGCAAAATCAGGATCATTCACAAGAAAAATCGCGACCTTCCCTGTCAAATCGACATTTTTAAAATCATCCCATTCCCGTTCGGGCGCGGCCACACCATAGCCTACAAAGACCATTTCAGCGTCTTCGACGACAGCCATGGGATTGGGCTGCAGCGTGGAGACATAGATATCCTTGCCAGCGTCCAGGGCCATGGTCTGGCCATCCACGGACATGGCAAGTATCTGTGGTTTGCCAAGGGTCGTATGCAATAAGGGAACCGGCTGCGTCCACGATCCATCAACCCCGCCCGGTTCGAGGCCCAGCGCCTCAAACCGACCAATGAGATATCCAATGGTTCTGTCTTCGCCCGCGGTGCCGGGTGCCCGTCCTTCAAATTGATCGAGGGTCATGGTTTTGACCGTTTGCGTGATTCTATCCGCACGTATTTCGGCGGGCTGTTCTGGGGTTTGCGCCCATGCTGGTGAAGCAATCATCATTGCGGCGATGGAAAATGAGCTCATGGTTTGGCGAAGGGACAATTTCAAACTCCTGGGATATCGGAAAGTGATGTGATGCTAGACTTATCCTTTTCGCGATGCACGCAAACTATTCTCAACATCGCCTTTGTTGAAAGTCAGATGGGAAAGGATCGCGATGATCCGGAGCAAATCATCACTCCATCGATATCGGGCTGTCCAGACACACCAATAGTTGGGATATTTTCCCACTATTCGATTGCATGCCAAATCTCGATGGCAGGCAATATGAGTTATACCATTGAAAAATATAGATAATTGAAAACTGGCACGGGCTATGCAAAGCTTCTGGCATCTTCGCTAACAGGAACTGCGAAGCACCATATTCAACCCAAAGGAAACCAAAATGTCGAACGTAAATATCCAGAACCAAGTTGTTGCCGCATTTGCCGCTCTGTTCTCTGCTGCCATTTTTGTCGGCGCCAGCGTCGGCCCAGCTGCGCAAAGCGCCGCATCTTTCATCGCCTAATTTCAAATCAAATCTAAGGATCTCCGACCATGTTCTCCATCTCTTCAAACAATATCACCGCCGCATTTGCCGCACTGATTTCAGCCACCGTTTGCGTGATGGCCTCGGTCGGACCTGCAGCCACAAACGCCGCTTCCATTCTGGTTTGATGGCTGAAAAATGATATTTCGGGATTTGAAATGCGCATATATGTCACGCATGGATGAACTGCGGGCCAAGCTCTGGCCGAATCGAATCCCGTTTGAGACGAACCCATAATGACCATATTAGTCGTTGGGGCAAGCGGAGCCACGGGGAGATTACTCACCCAAATCCTGCTCGAGCGTGGAGAGCATGTCAGAATCATTGTGCGATCCGCGGCAGGCCTGCCCGATGTCTTGCGGCGCCATGAGAATTTGTCTGTGACGGAAGCCAGCCTTTTGGCCCTGAGTGATACCGACATGGTCAAGCATGTGACTGGATGTGATGCGGTTGCGTCCTGCCTCGGCCATAATATGACATTCAAGGGCCTGTTTGGCCGACCGCACCGTCTGGTGACCGAAGCAACACGACGGTTGTGCAATGCTGTTGCAGCGGACAAATCCAGCAAGCCGGTTAAATTTGTCCTGATGAATACGACCGGAAACAGAAATCGCGATCTGGAGGAACCCATATCGCTGGCGCAAAAATGCATCATCGGGCTTCTTCGTGTTCTGCTGCCGCCGCATGCGGATAATGAGGCGGCCGCCGATTATCTGCGCACAGAAATTGGTCAGAATAGTGAGACAATCGAATGGGCAGCGGTACGGCCAGACGGTTTGACTGATGACCCAGCTGTTACGGAATTTGAATTACATCCTTCGCCGATCCGCAGTGCGATCTTCGATGCGGGTTCCACCAGCCGCATGAACGTTGCCAGTTTCATGGCCGATCTGATCACCGAAGATCAGATTTGGAGCAGATGGAAAGGCAAAATGCCAGTGATCTACAACAGTGCAGACTAGCCACCCAATATTGGCGTAAATCTTGTCCGTTTGTGATTGGACTATCTGATCATTTTCGCGGCGGCTCGCCAAATATGGGATTTCAACCAAGCAGAAAGACGAGAAACGAAAATGAAAAAATATATCGCTCATGCGCTTTTGATTGGACTGATGGCGGGCGGCATGTCTTCCCCGGCTTTGGCGGGTGAAGCAGAATTGACCCTCGTCGGCCAGCATCATCTGGAAGTGAACATCCAAGGAGAAGGCCGCCATAATGTTATTTTCGAATCCGGCCTTGGCCATGATCTAAACATCTGGCGCGACGTCGCCGATGAAGTCAGTCAATTTGCTCAGGTCGTTACCTATTCTCGCGCGGGCTATGGCCAATCAGAGCAAAGCGATTTGCCGCGTACATTGGAACAAATTGCCTCCGAACTGGATAGCCTGCTGACAGCGAAAAATATCAGTGCTCCCTATATTTTGGTCGGCCATTCGGCCGGAGGATTTTACATTAGAAAATATGCCGAGCTTTACCCGGATAAAGTCGCGGGTCTCGTATTCGTCGATCCGACACCGGAAAAAATTCTTATCCAGTTGAGAGCGCTGGACAAGGAACGAGCGATAAGGGAAGAGGCTGTCATCAACAGGATGACGCCAGACCGGGTAAAACCGGAGGATATCTATTTTTCGAAAATCACGGGATCGGGTATCTACCCCTCGACAGCAAAATTGGTCGACGTACCGGTCGCCATGATTACGGCAATGAAGCAAGAATATCCGCAATTTCTGATGCACAGCGTCGAGGGTAAGCAAGCATGGCGGGAATTGCAGACCCAATTTGTCACCCAATTTACAGATTATCAGCATATAGTGCTGGGTGCGACGGGTCATAATGTTCACAGGGAGCAGCCTGAGACCGTCGTTGCTGCCGTCCGCTATGTGATCAAGCAAAATGACGCTGCCTCGGACATGCCGGAGAAATAAGCCGGTTTTGGTCAATAGGTTCAGATTGGGAGTCCTGAAGGCTTCGGGACGAACCAATGTTCGTGATTATCACCAATGACGGCAATCTGCAGCGTCATCGGCGTGCTGCTATCGGGCCGGATTGCCGCCTTCAACATGCCGATCTCCCTGTTCCAAGTCTCGCCGAGATTGAATGGCGCAGGGTTCGCGCAGGCAGCGCGCGACCGCGTCGAAAAATCATCCATAGGTCCTGTTGGCATCTATGGCGCAAAGAAGCGATCCGAAGCCTGTCTCTCTCGGCAATGCGGAGATCAAAGCGACGCTCAAGCACGCTAGCTAACAGACCGTGCTGCGACCAGGTTTCAAGCCGAATAGCAGGTGGGGGCATGCCAGTATTGGCGAGAAGAGATGCGGATAAATGGGAAATTTCGATATCACAGGCGATTTTCGCCACTCGGCAGGAAAATTGACTGCGACTGCAGGATTGCTCTTTCCTACAACGAACCAAATAGGTTATCTATGCCCTATGAGCAATGACAACCACATTCCCCAAGACCCCGCCCGCAACTTGCATTCCAAGCCAGATGCCGCTCCACCGAATAGCCCGGATTTGGATCAACATGGCCATAATCCAGACGATTATGACTGGGTTCCTGTCCGCCGCAAACGTCGCAAGGATGGCTGGAGCCCCGAAAAGCAGCGCGCATTTATCGGGGCGCTTGCCGATAGTGGCGTGGTGGCGGAGGCGGCGCGCAGCGTCGGCATGTCGGATGCCGCCGCCTATAAGCTGCGCCGCGCGCCGGGTGCCGAGGCTTTTGCCGCTGCCTGGGACGCCGCGCTGGAGGCGGCCTCGCGGCGACTGGTCGATATTGCTTTTGACCGGGCGATCAATGGTGTCGACGATGTGGCGCTCGATCGCGAGGGCAATCATGTCTACACCAAGCGCAAATATAATGACCGGCTGTTGATGTTCCTGATCCGCGCCCATGCGCCCGACCGATATCGTCATGCCAACAAGGATGTACGCAGCGCCGACGAGGTGGCGCTGCCGGAGCAGCCGCGGCCGGTCAAATCCGCTGTGGCCGAAGCGATCAAGCTGCTCGGCCCGGAACCGCCGGCGGCTCCGCAGACGCGGCTCTCGCCGGAACAATTGGATGATGCTCTCGAAATCGCCGATATCATGGACGGAGAATTACCGCATTGGCAACGTCAGGATGCCGTTGGCGATGATGAGGGAGAGGCGCAAGCAAGGAAGCTCTCAGATCCTGATATAAGTGGTTCACAAATATCTGATAATATAGACAGAAATGGTAAGCAGAAGTGAGATCGGTTGATTTGATAAAACCTGTTCTAGGCCCTAACTTTGACTAACTTTGGACTTCAATGGAGCCGCTTTTGCCGTCCGCACCGAGCTGTTCAACAAGGCGACGGTCCCCAAATATTATCGTCGAAAGTCTCCGAGTGAAGAGGCACTTATGTGCGAGCTAATTGAGGGCAGGAATGATCCAGACCAGGGACATGGCGACCACCGCCATCAGCAGCGATACGGCCAATACATAGCGCACAAGATGCGGCTTGCGCGGGATATTGCTTGCTTCTTCCGGGCTTATTTCGATTTCGTCTCCATGTCGTTCCATGATCTGCTCCTATTGCCATTCCCAACATCGGCAGGGGAGACCATAGCACAGAAACCAGTCTTTGGGCAGATCAGCGGCTATTTCGGACGAAACGGCCAGTTGATCACGCCGCCGGAAATCAGCGCCCACCAGATGAAAATCGGCTGGAAGGCGAGGCGCGGGCCATGATAGAGCCAGCTCGCCGTTTCACCGCCAAGCGCGATATTGTTGACCGCATGGTTGATATTGGCCGGATAGACACACAGCGCATAAAGCGCGAGGCCGATGCCAGCGGCATAGCGGATGCCGGGCATGGCTTTCGGCGGGATCATCAGACCAATGGCACCTGCAATTTCGGCTATGCCGGTGAACAGGACGACCTGCTCGGCAAAGGGAACCCAATCCGGCGTGATGGCCAGAAAACCGCCCGGAGCGCGGATATGGGCAATCCCCGCGAGCAGGTAGAAAAGCGCGAGCAACCAGCGGAAGGCCTGGCGGGTGCGGCTTTCCCGGTCATCTGTCCTGCTCATCGCGCGCGGCCCAATCGCGCGACCACGGTTACGAAAAAGGCAGTTGACCAGCCAAGCAATATGATGCCGTTGACGCCCTCGATCGCAGCCACCATGCGCCAGCTTTCGGCAATGCCTTCATCATCATATCCTGTCGTCGCGTAGGTTATGGTCGAGAAATATACGGCATCGCTGAGCGTCGGCAAGGCGTCCAGCAAGAGGAAAACAAAGGCATAGAGCCAGATTTCAATGCCGTGGAGTACGAATAGTCCAAGAACCAGCGCAAGGGTTACCGAAATTCCGCGGACCGACATCGGGTGGATATGCTCTTCAGCTTCTTCTCGGGCCTCGATCCGAAGGAAGCGGGCCAGTGCAAATATTCCAGCCCCGTGAATGAACACGGTCAGCAAGACCATCACGGTGCTTACGGCCAGCTGAGCGAGCATCTCGGCTCATTCTCCCCATGGGGGCGGGGGAACGGCGATCGATTTGGACAGGTCAAACTCGACCCGGAAGTAGCGGCCACCGGCGGATTCCGGGCGGCGAAGCTCGTAAGCAAATTGCGCTTTGCCTTGGCCTGGCTGGCTGACTTCGACGGCCCAGATATTGGTCACCGACTGGTCAAGCCCGTTGGTCTTGAACGAGGCAATTGATTCGGCGTCAACCGGGAACTCCTGACGTCCTGCAGTGCCGTCTGCAGCGGTATCGCCGCCATAATTGGTCACGTCATCGAGGCTACCGTCTTCGTGCCGGTGGCGATGTTTGAGGCGCAGGCCGTCTGCGGTGCGAGAAATGATCCATGTGCGGGAGCGGTCCCAAGTCTCGCTATCTTCGGCTATGTGAAAGGGTATCTGTATTTCATTCAGATCGCAGCTCGCGACATGCATCACCATCGGTTTGCCGACCATCTCCGCATCAGCTTCCTGATCGGAAACCAGCAAGCCGGCATAGGCCTTGCCACACAGCAGGCCCAGCCGTTCAAAGAACAGGTCCTGTTCCGATGCTTCTGGCGCAGGATCAGGCGAGGGATCGCAGGCCGCCAGCGGCAGAGAGAGAAGTAGCAGGGTGGAAAAAGTCAGGAATATTTTGGTCATGGACCGGATTGTTACACAATTTGTCCATGTCATGAAACCACTCTCATGCAACTGTTTGCTTAGTTGACAATAGGCTGCTATAGGCAGCGCAGCTAATAATCGCGTCTCGACGAAACTTGGTTTCGCGCTCCCCTCAAAAGGTTCGCATACTCTTTTTCCCTTTTCACGAATTTGGCCAACCCGTTCGGCTTTGCAATACCGCAAAGTCGGGCATAATTATGTTATGAATAGGAATAAGAATATGCCTACAGGCACAGTAAAATTTTTCAACGCCGACAAAGGCTATGGCTTTATCGCTCCTGAAGACGGCGGCGATGACAGCTTTGTCCACATCACGGCGGTTCAGGCTGCTGGAATGCAGACGCTCGAAAAAGAGCAACGTCTCTCCTATGATGTCGAAACCGGCAACAATGGTAAAAAAGCTGCTGTAAACCTACAGTCTGCTTAATTTTCGCAGCCGAATTTCGGTTGAACCAAATTTGAAGGGCGGAGAGGCTAAGGCTTTTCCGCCCTTTTCTATGCCTGGTTCTGGTCTTCTGATTCGAAAGCAAGGCTGCCGAGATTGCAGAGCGACACGAGCAAATCCACCACTTGATCGGATATTGCGAAGTCCGGATCAAGCGAGAATTGTTCCTCGCCGCATAGCATTTCTGCGACCGGAACGGCGTCACCCGAACATTCGAACGCCTGTCCGTTGACGAACAATGTAACTGCTTCCTGGTGCTGACGGACGTAGGAAAAGCGGCTCGCCGAATTGCGATAAAGCGGCGTTTCATCCGCGAGTTGTTTGCGGAGCTCATCAGAATCTATCGGTATCTCCGGCTGCCAGTCGAGTTCCGGATATTTGGGGGTACTATTATATTTTCCGAACCAACGTGAAAATGCGTCTTTGTCGCCGACTTTTTCTGTCACCAGCGCGTGCAATCGATCAATCGCGTCGGAAGATATCTCGCCAGGATTTTGCTGCTTGGCCAGATCCGGGTCTGCATAGCGATCGTCGTCCAGCAATTCTGCCAGCATGTCATCGCACCAGTCGCCAATGAGTTCGCCGCGCGAAGGCGCGCGAAAGCCGACAGAATAGGTCATGCAATCATCGCCGACCGCAACACCATTGTGCGAGATACCCGGCGGCACATAAAGCATGTCGCCCGGTTCCAGCACCCATTGTTGTTGCGGTTCAAATGTTTCAAGAAGCCGCAATTGATCATGCGGCAGGAGCGGCGTATTTTCGTCGCACATTTTGCCAATCTGCCAGCGTCGCGTTCCTAGGCCTTGAATCAGAAATACATCATAATGGTCAAAATGCGGTCCGACGCCGCCGCCATCACTGGCATAGCTGACCATCACATCATCAATACGCCAATTGGGGATGAAACGGAATGGCTCGATCACCGCTGCGACTTCGGGGATATAATGATCTACCGCCTGCACTAGCAATGTATACGGCAAGCGATCCAGCTGGCCGAAGCGATCTTCCGGTAGCGGGCCATTTTCTGCGTTCCAGTCGCCTGATTCCTGGGTGATCAGGCGCGATTCGACATGATCGTCACAAGCTAATCCGGCGAGTTCGTCCGGCGACAGGGGATTGTTCCATGCCGACCACGGATTTTTGATGAGCAAAGGCTTCTTTTGCCAATAATCACGGAGGAACAGATCGATGTTGAAACTGGAAAATTGCATTTCGCTGCTCTACCGAATTGATCGGTTCGCTGATAGCTCCTAAATCGCTCTGAGGAGATATGGGATGGACTATGACCAGACTGCGATACCGGCAGCCTATGATACCGGGAGAGACTATTCGTCTTCTGCAAGAAATGACTGGTTGAATATCATCAGGGAATCAGCCGCAGGGCGGCCTATCGATAACATTGTTGATCTGGGCTGCGGCACAGGCAGATATAGTTCGATTCTGGTTGAATGTTTTGATCGAGAGGTGGTCGCGATTGACCCGTCACATGCTATGCTCGCTATAGCGCGAGCGAAAGCTGTGCCGCGTGTCTCCTATCAAGTCGGTTCAGCTCAAAAAATACCGCTGCCCGACGATACGATGGACTTGGTTTTTATGTCCATGGTTTTCCACCATATTGACGACCGGCAAGCAGCTGCATCTGAATGCGCAAGAATTTTGCGAAACGATGGTCTGCTCTGTTTGCGCGCGATGACTGCGGATCGAATGGATCAATATCCTTTTGTCCCTCATTTCCCGAAGAGTCGTCATTTCTTGCAGTCGATTCTGGATTCCATGGAAGAAATCAAAACTATTTTTGGACAGGAAGGTTTGCGCCTGCTCGAACATCAGATCGTCGAAAATCAAGTCGCACGCAACTGGTCGGCTTTTGCAGACAAGATCGTTGATCGGCCTTATTCTACTCTTGCACGACTGACGGACGAGGAATTTGAATATGGCCTCGGTCGGTTACGGGAATTTGCTGCACAAACCGCAGTCGATATAGCCGTCACCGAACCAATCGACTATTTCGTCTTCGAAAAAAGGGCGGTCTAGGCTTTCGGTGGCCTCGGCACCAACTTTGGCGTGCGTTGGATATAGTCTTTATATTCCGGCTCATCGCCCCATTTCTTTTGTCCCGCTTTTGCGAGCATTGGGATGCCGCTCACTTTGGTCAGCAGGAAGATAACAAATATCGGTGAGATGATAGTTACCCATTGCCATCCCACCAGCAGCGGGAGCGACGCGACTGTAATGCCGGTCCAAAGCAAAATCTCGCCAAAATAATTGGGATGACGGGACCATGCCCACAGGCCGGTGGTGATGAAACGCCCAGCATTTTTTGGGTCAGCCCGGAATTGTGATTTCTGATTGTCAGCAATGATTTCAATAGCAAATCCGGCAACCCACATCGTCAGGCCGATGATCGCGAAAATATCGATCGGCAATCGGGTTTCAGTGGTGATGATCACGAGGGCGCTTGCGGCAGTCAGTGCCACCCAAGTTCCTTGCAGGGTCCATGTCAGGAAGAACCGCAGCGGATTGACCTTGATCTTGTCAAAGCGGGCATCTTTGCCATCTGCGCTGATCCGCCGAAACAGAAAACTTCCCAATCTCAGCGCCCAGATCACGACCATCAGGGCCACCAGAGCGGAACGCGCATCCAATGGTCCGGAAAAAAGGCAAGCGATTGCGATTACCGTCAAATAGGTCAAGGATCCGGTCAGATCGTAATATTTCTCGGTCTGATAGATATTGGCAGGGATGTAGACGAGCCAATTGACCGCGAATGCCAATATGCCGCACAGTAAAAATACCGGCAGGCCATCAAGCGTTGATCCACCCTGGCTTCCGCCAATCGCAACGCCCAAACCTACGAGTACCGAGATCAAAATTGATATGATTGTTTTCATCCGTCTATCCCGCTTTCTTTAATGGCCAGACCTAATATAAGGGCCTGGAAACAGCACTACAGTCAAAAGGACATCATGCCGGGTCTCATATTGTTCAACAAGCCCTTTGAAGTGCTTTCGCAATTTACGGATCGCGGAACTGAGACGAAACGTCGGACGCTGTCTGACTTTATCGATAAGCCGGGCTATTATCCGGCGGGACGGCTCGACCGGGACAGCGAAGGCCTGATGTTGTTGACCGATGACGGAAAGCTGCAGGCGCAGATTTCGGATCCCAAATATAAGACACCCAAGACTTATCTCGCGCAGGTCGAAGGCGAAGTTGCTGAAGAAAGTCTCGCAAGACTTCGCAGCGGTATCGAACTCAAAGACGGTATGACCCGTCCGGCCGAAGTCGAACAGATTGCGGATCCTGATCTATGGCCCCGTGACCCACCGATCCGGGTGCGAAAGTCGGTGCCGGACTGCTGGATTAAACTGACCATTCGTGAAGGGCGCAATCGACAGATACGCCGGATGACCGCCGCCGTCGGTCATCCAACGCTGCGATTGGTGCGTTGGAGAATCGGGGATTGGACCGTTGAAGGCTTGCAAGCCGGAGAATGGCGGAGCAGCGAATAGCCATTGGCGCGCCAATACTTTTTCGATAGGTCATTCGCTGTTCAACAAGAGGTAGAATATGAAAAAATTTATCCGTATCACATTGGTGGTTTTGGTTCTGCTGGGTGCAGCATTTCTCATGTTCCGAACGCCCGATACCGACCGCGAAGCGATGATCGCGAAATATGGTAATGAGGCATCCCAATTTCTAGATGACGGAAATGGTGGCCAGATCCACTATCGTGACGAGGGCAATAAAGATGGTCCTGCGATAATGCTGATCCATGGCGCGAATAGTCTGCTTCAGACCTGGGAACCGGTGGTTGGATTGCTCGATGACAAATATCGCATGATTTCCGTTGATCTTTACGGACATGGGCTGACCGGGCCCAATCCAACCGGCAACTATAGCGCAGACGCGAATATTGCCGCGATCGTGAAAGTTCTTGATCACGTGGGCGTGGATGAAGCCTATTGGGTTGGCAACAGCATGGGTGGTTGGCTGACATGGCGAGGGGGGCTCGCGGTTCCTGAACGAACCGCTGGGTTGGTGCTGATCGATGCTTCCGGCGCACAGACCGACGAGCAGATCAAACCCTATCTCGGAGCACGTTTGGCCCAGTCTGCCATCGGACAGCTATTGCTGCCCGAAATCACACCGCGATTTCTGGTCAAATCTTCGCTGGAAGAAAATTTCGCTCAACCCGAGCGACTGACGGAGGAACTGGTGGATCGCTATTGGGAGCTGCTGCGTTTTCCGGGTAATCGCCAAGCGGCCGTTGACCGGGGGAAAGCGGACCGTGAACCAGAAAAATGGGCAGATGTCGGAACGCTGAAGATGCCGGTTCTGCTGCTTTGGGGGGAACAGGACAAAGTGATCCCCTTGTCCCACGGCAAGGCTTTTGAAGCGGCCATCCCCGGTGCGACGCTGATCAGCTATGCTGACGCCGGTCATCTGCCGATGGAAGAAACGCCCGAGCAGGTGGCACGCGATATCGGAAATTGGATCGAGTCTGTAACTTCGGAGGAACAAGCGCCGAACTGAGGATATGAAGCCCAAACTGATCATCGTGTATAATTCGGACGAAGGGTTGATCGCCTTAGCTAAAGATTTCCTCCATAAGATTTTGCGCCCGTCCACCTATCCCTGCAGCCTGTGTATGATCAGCTATGGCGCCGTCTTGATGAAGTCAGCGTGGCGCAAATATCTGGCTCGTCGTCCGGAGGAAACGGTCTATTTCCATCGTCAGGATTTCTACCGGGCCTATCCGATGACGGAATATCCCAACCTCAGGACATTACAATTGCCTGCCATCTTGTTCGACCGGGATGGCGGTTTGGAAATGGTTTTGGGAAATGAAGAGCTCGACCGGCTGTCGTCGGTCGATCAGTTGATCACGGCGACCGAAAGCGTATTGTCAGAACTGACTTGATCCGAGTTGCTAGATATCTTCGACACCTGCTTTTTGCAGTTCCGGTTTCAGCCGGCCGCTGAGCCACATGCCCCACATTTTGAAATCCGCGTATAGTGACCATAGGGGATAGGTGAAGGTCGCCGGCCGGTTCCGCTCAATACGCCAATGCGACAGCCATGCAAAGAAATAGCCCGCCAGCGGCATTGCCAGCATCAGCCACCAGTTGGTCGTCACAATCGCATAGATTGCGATCCCGACGACAAGGCTCGTCCCGACATAATGGAAATTGCGCGTCGCGCGTTTGGAATGTTCCTGAAGATAATAGGGCCAGAAAGTTTCAAAGCTCTGATGCTCTCTTGGGCGGTTGGTCATCATATATAGTCCTATTCTCGGTTCTTCACTGCGCTTTTAGCGCAAGATGCTCCGCTGATAAAGGCGGCAGCGCCCAATCAATCGACTCCCGTCCGCTGCTTTCGAGAAATTTATTGACGCGACTGAAATGGCGGCAGCCAAAAAAACCTCGATGGGCGGATAGCGGCGAAGGGTGCGGAGCTTTGAGCAGCAGATGCTTGCCGCCTTGTTCCACATCCTCGACAAAAGCGGCCTTTTTCTGGGCATGGCTGCCCCATAGCAGAAATGCGACCGGTTCTTCTTGGGCTGCAATCAGGCGGATGACCGCGTCGGTAAATTCTTCCCAGCCTTTGCCGCGATGCGAAGCGGCCTGTGCCATTTCGACGGTGAGTACGCTGTTGAGCAACAGCACGCCTTGCTGCGCCCAATGTTCGAGAAAGCCATGGGCCGGGCGCGAGAGTCCAAGATCATTCTCGAGCTCCTTATAGATATTCACGAGTGACGGCGGCGGCCGGACGCCCGGCTGGACGCTGAAGCACAGGCCGTGCGCCTGACCCGGGCCGTGATAGGGGTCCTGTCCCAGAATAACCACGCGTACATCGCTGAGTGGCGTGAGATTGAGCGCACGGAAATATTCACCTTCTTGGGGATAAATCTGTTTTCCAGCGCTTTTCTCGGACAGCAGAAACGCCTGTAGTCGCGCCATATATTCGCTGTCAAATTCCTTGCCGAGCGGCGCCTGCCAGCTTTCATGCAGATTGAAGCGTTGATCCATTGCGATCTGATAGCAAGCTGCGATTGATAGGCAAAGCATGATCGACCGTGCTTGCCAGTTCCAAGCTGGAGGATTAAAAGCGCAGCAAGCGTTCAACACAGACGCACTCGCAGCAAGGAAGCACAACCCTCTATGACAGATGCAAATATTCCCGTCATCTCCGCAACCGGCCTATTCACGCCAACGGACAGTATCAGCAACGCAGAACTGGTCGCAAGTTTCAATGCATATGTAGACTTGCATAATCGACAAAATGCCGACGCAATTGCTGCGGGCGGTGTGGAAGAGCTGCAACATAGTTCGGTTGAATTTATTGAGAAGGCATCGGGGATCAAATCCCGGTTCGTGCTGTCCAAAGATCCGATATTGGACCCGGAGGTCATGTGCCCGCGCTTGCCGGAGCGCCCCAATGAAGAAATCTCTATCCTCGCAGAAATCGGAGTGAAGGCGGCCCAACAGGCGCTGGAACGGGCAGGGCGGAAGCCGGAAGATGTGGATGCTATATTATGTGCCTGTTCTAACCTGCAGCGCGCATATCCTGCGATTGCCGTCGAGATACAGGACGCGCTCGGGATGCAGGACGGCTTTGGCTTTGATATGAATGTCGCCTGTTCCTCGGCGACTTTTGGTATTCAGACAGCGGCCGACTATATCCGTTCGGGAAGCGCCAAATCAGTCCTGGTGATCAATCCGGAAATCTGTTCCGGTCATCTCAACTGGCGCGACCGCGACAGCCATTTCATCTTCGGCGATGTTGCGGCAGCGATATTGGTTGAGGCAAAGGACATCGCGCCTGCCAGTCATTGGGAAATATTGGCAACCAAACTCAAAACCCAGTTTTCGAATAATATCCGCAACAATTTCGGTTTTCTCAACCGGACCAGCCCGGAAAACCGGGATGAAAAGGACAAGCTGTTCATTCAGGAAGGGCGCAAAGTATTCAAGGAAGTCGTGCCAATGGTCGCGACAATGATCAACGAGCAAGCGCAGCATTTGGGCTTGGCTGGATCTGATCTGCGACGTCTCTGGCTGCATCAGGCCAATGCAGGAATGAACCGACTTATCGCGCAACGGGTGTTGGGACATGAAGCCAATGATGACGAGAGTCCGACCGTGCTCGATACTTATGCCAATACATCCTCTGCGGGATCTATCATCGCTTTTCACAAGCATAGTGACGATTTGGAAACCGGAGATATCGGACTGATCTGTTCATTCGGGGCGGGATATTCTGCAGGTACAGTTTTTGTAAAAAAGAAGGCCTCGATGAAAGCCGTTGAATAATGGCCCCAATTGACGTAGGATAGAGATGTAATGATGGATAGAAAACAGGCAAAAGGATCGTCAGATTTCTTTGGGACCTTTCTGACAAAGAAGGGCCCCGCGATCAATAGGGCCGCTGATCCGGATATGGATTTCAATATTGAAAAAAATGTT
Source organism: Sphingomonadales bacterium EhC05 (assembly GCA_001650955.1). Classification (GTDB taxonomy): domain Bacteria; phylum Pseudomonadota; class Alphaproteobacteria; order Sphingomonadales; family Sphingomonadaceae; genus Parasphingorhabdus. The sequence goes on along the minus strand of LXYP01000012.1, from coordinate 118,686 downwards.
CTGGATGCGCTTGCCCATTCTGATGGCGGAATGGATATTAAGTCGTTGATTATGCAACTTTCCACCAGTGCCAGTACAACCATAATGACATTAAATAAAATGGAAGAAGCGGGTCTGCTAAAAATTCAAGATAGTGGTTCGGGCGAATTGGCCGTCCTTACCGAGATGGGGGAAAAGCTGGCTTCCTGAAGAGGCGTTTTTCCTCCTTGGGAGGACTCGATGGTATCAATTTTCGCGGATTATGTGATCGTAGCATCATTTGGTGCTTTTCTTGGTCTTTCGGAATTATTGGCCCGCTATCGAGACGAGCCTTGGCTGGCGGTCGTGAATTGGTCCGGTGGGCTTTATGTCGGGATAAACTCCATTGCCGGCCTGGGAGCCCTGTTTGTGCTCAATGTTTTCGAAGTCGATTTTGGCATGGATAAAAGCACGCTGCACGGACTCTATCAGCTGCGTGTTTCGCTTCTGATTACCGCGGGTTTTGGCGCAATGGCCATATTCCGATCTTCGATATTCACATTTCGCGTTGGGGATAAGGATCTTCCCGTGGGACCGGCGCTGATTCTTCAGATATTGCTGGATGTTGCTGATCGCGCTGTTGACCGAGGACGTGCTTTCTCCCGATCCAAACTTGTCGCTGATACGATGAAGAATGTCGATTTTGACAAAGCAAAATTGGCACTGCCCACCTACAGCATGGCTTTGATGCAAAATGTAACCAGTGAGGAACAAAGCGCGATTCGAACCCAGGTTGATGCCCTCGATTCAAGTCTGAGCGGGATTGATAAATCGATCAGCTCGCTGATTTTGGGATTGTTGATTCTCAATGTGATCGGCGAGGAAGTCCTCGAATCTGCGGTTGAGACCCTCGGCGAGAGGATTCAGTGACAAATTGATACTTGCCTATCATTGGCGTTTGCCTATCCAAAGTCTTCTGCCGAGATCATGATTTAGGAGATGCGGGATGACAATGACGGGACACTGTTTGTGCGGAGCGGTAAGCTACAAGATCGAAGGCGATCTGCAGATGACCGGCGTCTGCCATTGCAAAAATTGCCAAAGGCAGGCGGGAACTTCATTTTCCGTGCTATTCGCGGTCAACGACGAGCAGGTCGACATTGCCGGTGACCTGACGACATATATCGATCACGCCGATAGCGGCAATGAGGTGCAACGGCATTTTTGCGGGAAATGCGGTTCGCCGATCAAGTCTACATTATCGACTCAACCGGGGATGACATATATTAAAGCAGGCACGCTGGACGATAGCAGCGTGTTGAAGCCGCAAATCCATTTCTGGACCGGTAGCAAGCAAGACTGGGTTGAGGTTGATCCCAATCTACCGCAGATTGAAGGCAATCCAGGGTGAGGAACAATTTTATTTTAGGCCTGGTCCCAGCCGTCCTGCTGGGCTTGGTGTCATGTTCCGCAGATTCCGTGCCGGCTGATATGGCTGAAGAAACGGTGGTCGAACAATTCGTAATCGATGAAACGGAAACTGAATTTGCTGAGCCGGAAGAGCTGCCGCAAGTCGCCGATCCGGTCGAGAAACCCAAATTTGTCGTTGCGCTGGATGGTGAAGGCTTGCGCCTGATTGATTCGACATCCGGAAGTTCCCGTTTGCTTGCGTTCGGAATGGACCGAACTGCGGTTGAAACGAGTATTTCTGCCCATCTTGGCGACGTGCAGGAGCGTTCCTCCAATGACGAATGCGGTGCAGGGCCGATGGATTTTAGCCAATTTGCGAATCTGACCGCCAATTTTCAGGATGGCGCCTTTGTCGGCTGGTCAGCCGCTAGCGGTGATGGTGATAGCACGCTCACAACCATGAGCGGTGTTGGTGTCGGCAAATTGCGGAAGCAGATGGCTGAAACCATCATATTCGAAACATTTGATGATAGTTCGATCGGTTTTGAATTTTACACCGGTGGAGATGAACCAGGTGGTTTCTCCGGCCTATTTGAAAGCGCCGCGGCGGATGCAAAAATCACCGATTTCTGGGCTGGGACGAATTGCATCTTCCGCTAGTTGCGGCTGCGCAGCATTGGGGAAAAAAATGATGAGTTTCAGAGCAAGATTATTATTCTTTCTGGTCCGAATATCCGGAATCAAAAGCCGCTTGTTGCGGGAGGGCGCCGCTGAAAAATATCTAAAACACAATCATGCAAAGGGGCCGGCGCTGCCCGTCCGCTGGCTTCGCAAAAATTGTAAAATCATCGAAAGTGATATCAATGGCCACCGACTGTTCGAACTCGCGCCAAAGTCGGACGGCTCGAACCTCCATATTTTCTATCTGCATGGCGGCGGATATGCTTTCAATATTGTTTCACTGCACTGGCATTTCATTAAAAAACTGATCCGGAAGACTGGAGCGAGCGCTACTGTACCGATTTACCCATTATCGCCCGAATACAAATGGGATCAGAGCTATGCGATGGTCATGGAAGCCTATGATCGCGCGGTTGCGAAACATGGCGCAGATAATATTGTGGTGATGGGGGATAGTGCAGGGGGCGGCTTTACGCTCGGCCTCGCCCAAATGTTGCGCAACCAAGGAAAAGCGCTGCCTGCGAAGCTTATTTTGCTCAGCCCTTATCTTGATCAAACCGCCGCTGATCCGATGCAGGAGGAGCTAGAAGAGACCGATATCTTGATTTCCATCGAGGGTATACGGCGACTGGGCTCTTGGTGGGTGCGTGAAGGCGAAGACCCGGTGATGTTTCCGGTCAGCCCCTTGTTCGAGCCAGTCGATCGCTTGCCTCCGATGCTGGCCTTTGCAGGAAGCGATGAAGTGCTGCTCTCGGATTCGCTGCGCCTGAAACAAACCGCCGCCGAAAATGGTGCCCGGATTGAACTCAAAATCTATGACCGCATGCAGCATGTGTGGATGCTGCTGCCGATCCCGGAAGCGAAAAAGGCGCAGGCTGAGATTGTGAACTATTTACTCGCCGCGAAAGTTTAGTTCCAGAAGTACGCCATTGGGTTCGCTGAAAAACAGCTGTTTCAGATTTATCGAGGGAATATCGTTGAGCCGATAGTCGATTCCATATGTTTCGAGCCGGGTGATAAACGCCTGATGGTCGCTGCAGTCCAGCGCGACATGATGGATTGCACCCGTGGTCGGGCCGCTTTGAGTTTCTCGCTGAAAAGCCTGCTGCATATCCTTGGAATTTATATGAAAAATCGCACGGCCGCTATCATCATAGAGCCATTGGACCAGTTCTGGCGGCAACGGTTCAGGGCCATTGCGGACATCGAGGTCAAACATCTCGACGAAAAATCTAGCGGTTCCCTCGAGATCGTCGGTGATGATATTCACATGATCCAGCGCGTTGAGTTTCATATCAGCCCTTCAGCTTGCGGCCGCGTTCGATAATCGCGAGGCGGCGGTTCTCGACTTCATCCATCGACACCTGTGCGTTATAAGGTACCGATATTTGGTGCTCATAAGCCATGCCCTCGGCAAGATTGCGATCATAGCCGGTCAAGATCAGGTCCTTGTAGACCGTCAGAAAATCGCGGTCGATGCTGGTCATATCCTGCGCCAAGGCCTGTGCTGCGGGCATCAGTTCTTGCGGTCCATAGACATGGTTGACGAGGCCCCAATCGCAAGCCGTCTGAGCGTCGAGAAACTGCCCGGTGAAGCTGAGCTCACAGGCGCGGGAAAGGCCGATGAAGCGCGACAATTTTTGTGACAGACCCCAACCTGGCGTGATTCCCACCCGTGCGTGCGTATCGGCGAAGCGCGCATGGGTCGATGCGATCCGGATATCGCAGGCAAGGGCTAGCTCGAAACCGCCGGTAATCGCAACGCCGTTGATCGCGCCGATCACCGGGATTGTCATTTCTGTCAGAGCGAAGACCGGATTTGTATCCGCATTGCGGTCGTTGGCCGGACCGAGGCCAGATTCTCCCAACTCCTTGAGATCAAGACCAGCCGTGAAGGCGCGGTCTCCGGCGCCGGTAACAATCAGGGCGTGGATATTGGCGTCTGCAGCCACGTCCTGGCAGGCGGCGCAAAACTCGGCCCGCAGGGCCCTCGACAGCGCATTCATCGCTTCTGGCCGGTTCAGCGTGATGGTGGCGATGCCATCAGATTTTTCGAGCAATATGAGCGCCATTAATCGTCATCTCCTGCGGCATATTTTTCCGCGATTTGTGCGCCCATTGCGCCAGTCATTGCGAAACATTGGTCGGGATCACTCTGGCGCAGATTGGCGATCATCATCTCTGGTCCTTCGGCGATGATCAGTTCGGGGGTGTTGTTGGAAATGGCTTCCAAAATCTGGCGTGCGCATTCGGCAGGTTCCATGCCATTGTCGATCACCGCGTCAGATTTTCCGCGACTTTCGCCATCCTTGGTCAGTGCATTGCGCGAGACATTGGTGCGGATTGACCCGGGCAATATGTTGGTGACATGGATGTTGTGGAGCTTCTCCGTTTCGGCCCGTAGCGCGTCCATATAGCCGATCAGGCCATGTTTGGCTGCGCAATAGGCGGTGCGGAGCGGAACGCCGACGCGGCCCGCGACCGAGCTGATCCCGACGATATGACCACTGCCGGCTGCAACCATATGGGGGAGCAAGAGCTGGGTCAGCCAGATCGGGGCGAGAAGGTCGACGTTGACGATCTTGTGATAGACATCGGGATGGGTATCAACTGCCAGGCTCCGCTGGCTGATTCCCGCATTGTTGATCAATATATCGATCTTGCCCTTCCAGCCGTGCGCTTCGGCAACCTTGGCGGGCAGGGCATCATAGTCGGTGGTTTCAAAGGGCAGCACCAGGCTTTCGGTCGATAACTCCGCAGAAACCGCCTCTAATGCCTCCAATCGGCGACCCGAGAGAATGATATGCGCGCCTTCTGCCGCGAATGATTTGGCCAGCGCTTCCCCAATTCCCGAAGATGCGCCCGTGATCCAGACGACTTTATCCTTGAAACTCATGCTCTGCTGTCCTCTCGCTTCTTCGATTGCTTCCAGCCGATGTAACACAGGACCAGCATGATCACATTCCCGACTGCATCAATCAATCCCATGTTGGTGAAAACCGGGTCATGGAAGGTGAAATAATAGTTGAAACCAAAAAATGGGATCAGCGCGATTCCATAGGCCAGAAATGTTCTGGAGGTGAATCTCGAGAAAGCGGCGAAGAGCCCGGCCAAAAGCGCTTGCGCCCCGAAGCAGGACATCATGAATGGCATGATCCGGCCGCCTTCTTGATATTCAGGCAGAAATACGGTCGCGATGACATGGCCAGGGAAGAATAATGCCCAGCCTCCCAGAACGAAGAACACCAGCGCAATAAAATATTGAATGCGTTGTGGTGCCATGGCTCTTTCCTATGCTTTAAGCGGTCTTGCGATTTTTCGGCGCATCATCACCGAGATCTTCAAACCATGCTTCAACGTCACCGTTCAATTTGATCAGGAGCGGGTTGCCTTTGCGGTCCATTGTTTTTCCCGCCTGAACTTTGACCCAGCCTTCGGAAATGGAATATTCCTCGACAGAATGTTTGCGTTCACCACGAAAATTAATGCCGATACCACGCGAGAGCATCTCCCCGCCATAATGCGGACTGCGCACATGCACCGACAGATGGTCGGGGGGAACATCCGGTCCGGCAGCAGCGCTATTGGCTTGGTCGGGTTGTTGGTCTTCGGTCATATCTGGAATTCGCTCCTGTTTCTGTGCAGCGCTTTGCCACAGACGGGCTGAAAATCAAGCTTTTCCAAAGCGCAGATCATCATGCGAAAATAACCCATATTCCTTGCGCCGTGAAGGTCCGCGGGAATCAGCATAGCGTTTAGCGGCAATATCTTCCAATCCAAGATTTCTCTCGTGATTGGGCGATGCCTCAGCTTGGACAATAGGGCTTCATACCATTGGGGATTGCTGGCGAGAAAGTCAGAGGTGATGACCAAAGAGAAAGGAACCTTCACACCAAAGCGCGCCTTTATTTTCTGTGACCTTTGCAGCAAGCTTATGAAAAGATTGAAAATATCGATACCGCCGCGGTGCATGACTGTGACCTTTCAAAATGACCCTGTTCTGCTCCTCCAGCTGGTGCAATTGGGCAGGGGAAGGAACCCTATCACAGAGGTGTTTTTGTAGGAAAGCCAATGGAGGACTGAGGTGCGATTGATCAGTAAGATCGCGCTGTCACCCGCTATTAGCCTATGATATTGAAAGCCCAGTAAAGCGGCACAGAGCGGCAAGCCGAACGCACCATCATCGATCCTTCAGATAGATGCGGAGCTCTCCCGTTGCACCGATTGCCCAAGCTGCCAAAATTTCGGCGGGAGGTCCAAAAGCCATGTGGCAGATTGTTTCGATAGCCGCAGAACGTTCTCCTGTCCGTATCAGGACAGGAGAAAGGTGAGTTTCAAGGCGCTTTGTCCATTTCAGACAAATTGTTGAAAATCAGGCCGCCTCTGCCTTGCGTGACGCTTTCTTCCGATCATTGGGATCAAGATAACGTTTGCGCAGGCGAATGTTTTTCGGGGTCACTTCAACAAGTTCATCATTGTCGATATAGGCAATCGCCTGTTCCAGCGTCATCACTTTCGGCGTCGTCAGGCGAATTGCGTCTTCCTTACCCGAAACCCGGAAGTTGGTCAGCGCCTTTGATTTCATCGGATTGACGTCGAGATCGCCAGGCTTCGCATTTTCGCCAATGATCATGCCTTCGTAAACCGGTGTTTGTGAACCAATGAACAAAACGCCGCGTTCTTCGAGCATGTTCAATGCATAAGCCGCCGTGTTGCCGGTGCCATTGGATACCAGCACTCCGACGGGGCGACCTTCGATCACACCCTTATATTCGCCATATTTTTCGAACAAGCGGTTCATGAGGCCGGTGCCGCGGGTGTCAGACAGAAACTCGCCATGATAACCAATTAGTCCGCGAGATGGGGCGGAGAAAGTGAGGCGCGTTTTGCCCGCACCAGATGGGCGTTGTTCGGTGAGTTCAGCTTTGCGGCGCTGCATTTTGGATACAACGGTGCTGGCATATTCGTCGTCCACGTCAATGACGACCGTTTCATAGGGTTCCTGCCGTTTTCCATTTTCTTCACGGTAGAGAACGCGGGGGCGGGAAATACCCAATTCGAAGCCTTCACGGCGCATTGTTTCGATGAGAACACCCAGTTGCAATTCGCCGCGACCCGCAACTTCAAAGCTATCTTTGTCTTCGCTCTCGGTGACTTTGATGGCGACGTTAGATTCAGCTTCGCGGGCAAGACGATCTCGGATCACCCGACTGGTGACCTTGTCACCTTCCCGACCGGCAACCGGACTGTCATTTACAGCAAAGCGCATCGATAGCGTCGGTGGATCAATCGGCTGTGCCGCGATAGGTTCGGTGACTGAAATATCGCAAATCGTATTGGACACCGTGGCCTCGGTGAGGCCAGCCAGCGATATAATATCGCCTGCTTTGGCACTTTCCACGGGAACTCGTTCTAGACCGTTAAACGCCATGATCTTGGTCGCGCGACCGGTTTCGACGATTTTGCCATCCATGTCGATCGCGTGGATCGGCATATTGATATCGATTTTCCCGCTTTCGACTTTGCCGGTGAGGATACGGCCAACGAAATTATCGCGGTCGAGAAGCGTGACGAGAAATTTGAACTCGGCATCGGGATCAACATCGGGTTCGGGCACATGTTCAATGATCTTGTCGAACAGCGGCGACAGATCGCCTTCGCGGACTTCCGGGGTTGGGCCGGCATAGCCATTGCGGCCGCTGGCGAACATCGAGGGGAAATCGAGCTGCTCATCATTGGCATCCAGATTGACAAACAGGTCGAATACTTCGTCGAGAACCTCTTCGGCACGCCCGTCGGGACGGTCGATCTTGTTGACGACGACAATCGGCTTGAGACCAAGCGCGAGCGCTTTGCCGGTAACGAACTTGGTTTGCGGCATGGCGCCTTCCGCACTGTCGACCAGCAGGATAACACCGTCGACCATTGAGAGAATACGTTCAACTTCGCCGCCAAAGTCAGCGTGGCCTGGCGTATCAACAATATTGATCCGCGTGCCTTTCCATTCGACGCTGGTACATTTTGCAAGAATCGTGATGCCACGTTCTTTTTCCAGATCGTTCGAATCCATAGCGCGTTCTTCGACGCGCTCATTGTCGCGGAAAGTTCCGGATTGGCGGAAAAGCTGGTCAACGAGCGTGGTTTTGCCGTGGTCAACGTGCGCAATGATTGCGATATTGCGAAGGGACATATTGATTCTACCGTAAGAAGAGGAAAGGGCGGCAATAAGCAAAGCCCCGTTGTTGCCGCGCCCTTAGCCTGTTTGGTGCTGCGCTGCAACATTAGAAAGGGTGAATTGGAAGGAGCGTGGAGAAGCGGCTCTCTTGTTCTGCTCTCACGAGTGGCAGCGAACCGCTTGAATGAGGAAGCTTGTCGCTTGATAGATATGCAGAGGCTACCCTCGATTGGTCATCGATTGATAATTTTACTCATAACCGATTTATATCGGTTATGATGATAAAATCTATTAAAATGGCAGTGAATGTTATAGATTTAGTATGGTTCCGTTCGTAATATCAAATCATGAATGGTTCAGAAGATCCGCCAAAAATGGGACATGTACCGAGCGTTAGCCTGATCATGCCGGTGTTTAATGGTGCACAATATCTTGAAGCGGCAATCCAATCAATTATCGCTCAGGATTTTGTCGACTGGGAGTTGATCTGTGTTGATGATGGGTCAATCGACCAATCGGCAGCGATTATGAACCGCTATGTATCACTCGATAGCCGGATACGTTTCTTTCAGAATGAAAAAAATATCGGTTTGCCTGCTACCCTGAATTGCGGGTTTGCGGTCGCGCGGGGAGATTTGCACAGCTGGACGAGCGACGATAATATTCTCAAGCCACAAATGTTGTCGCGGTTGGCAGCTGAGCTCAACAGCGACAAGAATCTCGACATTGTCTATGGCGGTTACAGCGTCATCAATGAGGCGGATGAAATCAGCCGCTATGTTGAACCCAGACCCATTGAAGATCGGTGGTTCTGCAACCCGGTTGGCGCGGCTTTTCTTTATCGGCGCAAAGTGACCGAAGTTCTGGAGGGCTATGACGTTTCGCTTTTTGGTGCTGAAGACTATGATTTTTGGATGCGCGCTGCTCGGCACTTTACGATGCGTCCGATCGATGAAGATCTGTATCTTTATCGTCGGCATCAGGAGAGCCTGACCAACAGTCTGAGCAGTGAAATCAGGCACAAAGTTGCACTGGTAGTCGAACGAGAGCTACAATATGTTGATGATCGTCAGTTGCGGGCTCGGGCATATTTGCAACTGGTTTTGTCGGATTGGCAGGCAATTGGCTGGCGGATGACATGGCGTGCCTTTGTGAGCAGTCCGGTTGAAACGTTTCGCAAACTCCCGAAATTGGTCTGGCATCTTTTGCGCGTTATCTGGCATCGATCTCGCAAAACTTTTGCTCAGGGCAAAAGCAACTGAGTTCAAGATAAGGGAAAAATTGCCCCGCTGCCATCGCGTGGGGCTTGTTTCGTCGCCTGCCATTGGGCAAGGCGCTGCGGATGAATGTACTGCGGCTCATCCTCTCTGACAAATTCATCTGGCTGCTCATTGGTGCCGTGACACTGGCGACCCTGTTGCCGGTGCGGGGGGACTTGGTTCCTGTCGCAAATTTTGCGGTTTCAGCCGCGATTTTCTGGATATTCCTTCTGCATGGAATTCGTCTTGAACGCGGAGAAGTGATTGAAGGTTTCCGCAACTGGCGGCTGCAGGGAAGCATCTTTGGCTTTGTGTTCGGGATCATGGTCGCGATTGGATATATTCTCTCGCTGATATTAGATGGCTATATCGCGCCGATGATAGCGGTTGGTTTTCTCTATTTGGGTTGTTTGCCGTCGACGATCCAGTCGGCAGCAAGCTACACAGCCATTGCCAAAGGTAATGTCGGTGCGTCGGTCGTTGCCGCGGCCACGGTAAATCTATCCTCTATTGTCTTAACTCCGGTTCTATTCGCGTTGCTGGCGAGTTCGGTCGGGATTGTGATTACCGCCGATTCCTTCCTCAAAATTGTGACGATGCTTTTGCTACCCTTTGCCCTTGGACAAGTCATTCAACGTTGGGCGCGACCGATACTTGCGCGCTTCAAGACAATGGCGAGCTGGGCCGACCGCTTCGCGATCAGTCTGGCTGTCTATGTGGCTTTCTCCGGAGCTGTTGTCGCCGGAATCTGGCAGCAGGTTCCGGCCGATGAATTTCTGATCGTTGGCTTGGGTATTGTCGCAATGCTCATCATTGCATTTGGCGGCGCGTGGTTGGTTGGCGGCTGGTTCCGATTTGTCAGAAATGACCGCAAAACCCTATTATTTGGCGGTGCGCAGAAGAGTATCGCAGTCGGAGCGCCATTGGCCGCCATCCTGTTCCCGGCGGATGCGGCCGGACTGCTGCTGATACCACTGCTCTTCTATCATCTCGCGAGTCTTACGCTATCAGCACCGATAGCCATAAGACTTGCCAGTGATTAGAGCTCCCGCAACGCCCGGGCTGGTTTGGCGGAGAGTATCGGTATCGATCCCAGCAAACCAATACCCAAGGTCACAATGGCCCCGATGCCGAGTGTCAGCAGAACGACGGCCCAGTCTGGTTGCCAGTTGAACTGGAAAATCTGGGTGATCACAAACCATCCCGCAAATAATCCCAATCCCAGCGCCACTGCCGATAAGAGCAATGCCAACACCGCATATTCGATTGCCTGAGTGGATAGGATTTGTGCTCGCGTCGCCCCCAGTAATTTCAGAATCACGCTGTCATAAATCCGCGATTGTCGCGAGGCGGCGATAGCGCCGATGAGGACCGCGATCCCCGAGAAAATAGCTATCGATGCCGCTGCACCAATTGCTGTCGCCATTTGATTCAATATGGTGCTGATCTGAGAAGTAATCTCCTTGACCCGTACCATAGAGATGGATGGAAATTCTTTTGGCAACGCGCTTAGCAAATTGTCTTCCTTGGCTTCATCAAGCTGAATGGTTGCGGCGACATTATGTGGTGTATTGGCCAGCACATTGGGCGGGAAAACCAGCACATAGTTAAAGCCAAAATTGCGCCAATTGACCGAGCGCAGGGAAGCGATGGTTGATCTAATCTCGACGCCGAGCAAACTGATCGTCAGACTGTCGCCAACTTTCAATCCGAGAATGCCGGCGATTTCCGCATCCATCGAGACCAGGGGTGGGCCGTCATAATCTACGTCCCACCATTCGCCCGCGACTATCTCGCTGCCTTCGGGAACAGTTTCACTATAAGTCAGCCCGCGATCTCCGCGCAGGACCCAGGCGCCTTCGGGGATTTCATCCAGTTCGGATACAATCTGCCCGCCATATTCGGTAATGATTCCGCGCAGTGTGGGAACGATGTTTATTTCCGCGTCGGTTGCTTGCGCCGTGACCTGGGATTTGAAGTCTTCGGCGCGTTCAACCGGGATATCGAGCACGAAGAAATTCGGAGCTTCATTTGGAACCGTGGACCGGATTTCATTATTCAGGCTGGTTTGAATCGCCGCCAGGGTCGCGAACAACGTCAGGCCCAATCCGAGCGCAACCACCAATTGTCCTGTTTGCGCACCGGGTCGATGGAGATTGGTTAGCGCAAGCCGGAGTAGCGGCTGTTTCGGCCGGGGTGCTTTGCTTGCAAGCCAGCGGATCAGGGAACCGAGCATCGTCAACAGCAGCAATATGCATAAAGCCGCAACAATGAACCAGCTGGTGAATGTAGGTTCGTTCGTGCTGCTTACCGCCAGTCCAATGATTGAGGCAATTGCCAATGCTACCCAGAACCATGTGACTTTGTCGACCGATCGCCAAGACTTATTGTCTCCGCGGAAAAGACCCGCCGCCGGAACCAGCTTGGCCCTTGCAAGCGGGGGCAAAGCGAAAATGATTGCAATGAGAAGTCCGTAAGCCGCGCTAACAATAAGAGGCAGTGGGTAAATTGCGAATTCCGGGCGTATTGGTAGCGCATCTCCGGCCAGTTCAAGAATAGCCAGTGGTGCCAAAGCGCCAACGATAAGGCCGACGGAAATCGCTGCTGTCGCGATGACAAAAATCTGAAATAGATAGATCCGAAAAATCATTGCACTATCTGCGCCCAAGATTTTGAGCGTGGCAATCGCATTTTGCTTGCCGCGCAAATAGGATGCAACGCCATTGCCAACCCCGATGCCAGCGATGACAAGTGAAGCCAGCCCAACCAATGTCAGAAACTGTCCCATGCGTTCGATGAAGCGGCGTGTGCCAGGCGCACCGTTGTTGCGGGTATCGATTTCCCATGCCGCATTTTTATATTCTTCACCCAGCCGGTCAGCCAGTTCCGATGGGTCAACTTCGACAGGCAGCTTGATGCGATATTTGCTCTCAAAAAGACTGCCGGGCTGAATCAACTGAGTGGTTCGCAATCCTTCGAGCGACGTGATGGCAACCGGACCTAGGGACAGGCCTTCACTCAGTCTGTCCGGTTCATCACCAATCTCACCCTTGATGACAAAATCAGCTTCTCCAAAGGAAACAACATCGCCGACCTTGATCGAGAGGCGCTGGGTTAGGGCAGGAGTAACCAATATGTCATTGGGGCCAAGCTCGGGCGCAACCGTGCCGTCTTTGAGAGTGAATTCGCCGTAAAGGGGATAGGCGTTGTCCACACCTTTTAGCTCGACGAGCTGTGTGTCGCTGGCATCTGGCAAGCGCGCCATTGCCTGCATGCGGATCGTCTCGGAAAGCGGCCCTTCGCTGCGCAGAGCGGCAAGCTCGTTCGGTGAGGCCTCGCGCTGCGCGATCGAAATTTCGATATCGCCACCGAGTATCGACTGGCCGCGATTGGCAAGTTCGTCAGTGATCGAAACGGTCAGGCTGCCAATGGTCGCCAGCGTTGCGACTCCGAGGAAAAGGCAGATGATCAGTAGACGAAGGCCGACAAACCGTCCCCGCAAATCCCGTCGTGCCAAAGTCCACGCTTTTGCGACATCGCTGCTCACTGCGCACTATCCTTTTCAATCAGGCCGTCGCGCAATTCGATTATCCGGTCACAGCGCTTGGCCAATTCCGGGTCATGGGTGATCATCAATAATGTTGCTTTGGTCGCTTTTTGCCGATCGAACAGCAGCTCGATAATAATCTCGCCGGTTGCACCATCGAGATTACCAGTCGGTTCATCCGCAAAGATAATCGACGGTCGTCCCGCCATGGCGCGGGCAATGGCAACGCGCTGCTGTTCGCCGCCCGACAATTGGGTTGGATAATGGCCCAGACGATCGCCCAGGCCAACGGCAGTCAATTCATCTGCGGCAATGGCAAACGGATCGTTCGTTCCATCGAGTTCGAGAGGTACGGCAACATTTTCATGCGCCGTCATAGTGGGTAGCAAATGAAAGGCCTGCAAAACGATACCGACGCGTCCGCGCCGTGCAATCGCCAGTTGGTCTTCATTCATCTTGCCAAAATCAGCGCCTGCGATGTTAACTGTCCCGCCAGTTGCGCGCTCCAGTCCGGACAGAATGGCCATGAGGGAGGACTTGCCGGATCCCGATGGTCCCAGCAAGGCAACGGTGCTGCCTTCCGCAATGGTGAGATCTATTCCCTTGAGAATATCCACTCGCGCATCACCTTCGCCTAGAGAAAGGGTGACATTTAGCGCTTCAATAGCAATATGGGGGTTAACGTCTGCGGCGTCGCTGGTTGCGGCGGGAGTTTTGGACATAGTGGGAGAAGTATCCGATGTTGAAGAATTTGGTTACATATGGGTTTGGACTGGCGATAGTGCAACTCCTTGTCGCTTGTGGCCCTGCGCAACAAGATGCACCAATGGATGTGCAGCAACAAATTTCTCAAACCACTGACACTGCAACAGCTGAAAAAATTGAGGCGGATACGCTGGTTCTTGTTTTTGGTGACAGTCTTTATGCGGGATATGGTCTCGCCCCGGACGAGGGCTTTGCGCCAGATCTGCAAAAAGCACTCAACAAAGCCGGGCAAAATGTAAAAGTACATAATGCCGGGGTGTCGGGCGATACCACCGCTGCGGGATTGCGAAGGCTGGATTTTGTTCTGGATAGTCTGTCCAGAAAACCTGACTTGGTGCTGCTCGGATTAGGTGGAAATGACATGCTTCGCGGTTTGAACCCTTCTGAAACTCGGGCCAATATGGAAGCAATGGTGAAAAAACTCTCAGATCGAGATGTCCCAGTGATGCTGACGGGAATGCTCGCTCCTCCCAATCTTGGCAGAGAATTTGTTGATGAATTTAACGTCATCTATCCAGCACTTGCGAATCTATATGATATTCCTCTCTATCCGTTTTTCATGGATGGCGTGGTTGGCAACCCTGACTTGTTTCTGCCTGATGGCATCCATCCCACCGCTCAGGGCATCGATGTGATCGTCGGCAAAATTGCGCCGAAAGTGAGTGAAGCCCTGGCCGGATAGAGAGCAAAAATCGAAAAACTGTATTAAATAACTAATACAGTAGTCGAAATGCTTGAAAAGAGTGCCAATTGCATCCATTTATACAGAAAGCTCCGCATTGGTGCCGGAGCAGGGAGGCTGAAACAGCATGGCGACCGAAACGATCACTGCAACTGAAGAATTGACACTCACACCGCCCGAGCCGGTTGCTGTCGTGTCTCCGACCAAGGCTGCCGGTCTGGTTCCCGTGGGCGACGAGATTAAATCCAAACTCGAAGAAAAAGTCGATGGTTTTATCGACGATCTGATTTCGCAGGATGAGAATAGTCCGGAATTTGGCAAGAAGGTTGATCAAATCACCAATATGGGCCGCAAGGAAATTGCGGAAGCCGCCGGTCAGTCCAACCGCTTTTTGGATCGACCGATACGTTCGATGGATGGCGAAACCGGTATTGGTGCGGATTTGACCGAATTGCGGCGCACTGTCGAAGATCTCGATCCTGGCAAGCGCGGTAATCTGACCACCAGGAAGAAGATTTTTGGGATCATTCCCTTCGGTAACAAGCTGCGCAATTATTTCGACGGCTATCAAAGCGCGCAAGGCCATATCGGTTCGATCCTTGATCGGCTGCGGTCCGGCAAAGACGAATTGCTGATGGACAATGCCGCGATCGATGTGGAGCGCAAAAACCTCTGGGCCGCGATGGGCCGTCTAGAACAGATGATTCACGTTTCGAAAGTGATGGACCAGCGTCTCGAGGACAAAGCTGCGGAACTCGATGCCACTGACCCGGCAAAAGCCAAAGCCATTCGCGAAAGTGCGCTATTCTATGTTCGCCAGCGGACTCAGGATCTGCTGACGCAAATGGCGGTCACGGTGCAAGGCTATCTTGCGCTGGATCTGGTCAAGAAAAACAATGTTGAATTGGTCAAGGGCGTCGACCGCGCGAGTACCACAACAGTCGGTGCGTTGCGTACCGGTGTGACCGTGGCGCAGGCGTTGACGAATCAGAAACTTGTTCTGGACCAAATCAGCGCGCTGAACACGACGACGGCAGGTATCATCGACAGCACGGGTGATATGCTGAAAAATCAAACCGCCCAAATTCATGAGCAGGCCGCTGCTTCGACGATCCCGCTTGAAACGCTGCAGCGCGCCTTTCAAAATGTCTATGATACGATGGACAATATTGACACTTTCAAGTTGAAAGCTCTGGAAAATATGAAAACGACCGTCAATTCGCTTTCCGGTGAAATTGAAAAATCGAAAGGCTATATTGCGCGCTCTGAAGGGCAGGCCAAAGCGCAACTCGAAGCGCCGTCCGAAAATCCATTGAGCGCGCTGGAGGAATAGGTGGCATTCGGCGAAACTTCCGACCAGATTATGAGCGATGCCAATCGCGTCCTTCGTGATGCACGGTTCCGCAACTCCATCGGCTATAAATCCCATGCGATGAAGCGCGGGCATTTTATGAAAAAGCTCGGCCGTGCTGCGTTGATTACCGCAGGGGTATTGATTGGTGCTAGCGTTATTGGCGGGATTTTGAATGGTATCGGATTCTGGGGTGTGATGATTTCGGCTGGCTTGATCGGTGGCGGCATCTGGGCGGCGATGAAATTCCCGAAAATGAAAATCCCAACCCCTGAAACCTTGGTCCAGTCAGACCTTAAGTCATTGGCCGGAAAGACAGAAATTTGGTTGGAAGCCCAGCGCCCGGCGCTCCCCCCGCCCGCGATAAAAATAGTCAATGATATTGGTCAGCAACTCGATATGTTGTCCCCGCAATTGCAGAAACTGAAGGAAGGTGACGCGGCGGCTTATGAGATTCGCAAGCTGATGGGCGAGCATCTACCCGAGTTGATCTCTGGTTATCGAGCTATTCCCCAGTCTCTGCGCAGGAAGAATAATGACAATGGCAAAACACCTGAGGAACAATTGATCGGGGGGCTCTCCCTGATCGAGAAAGAAATCTCAGGCGTCACCGAGCAAATCGCAAAAGGCGATATTGATAATCTCTCTATCCGTGGTCGATATCTTGAGCTCAAATATGACCAAAGTGCGGAAGCGGAGTGAATTGAAAGCAAATTGTTGCGGCTTGTCTGTATGATCCGAAGATATTTCACAGGTCGCAAGGAAAGCTCAACTTTGCGATCATAGAGCATCGCTGGCGCCATCGCATATCGCCACGGCGAATGGGGTGGCAGATCGGATCAATAGACGCGGTATCGTATTTTTCCGGTGCGCCTGGCTGCAACAGGGTAGCCTGGGGCAGGCGGTTGATGCTGCATCAACTCCGTCCGCCGGTGAAAGGTGCAAATGATTGATGAAATCTATCTACATGGGCTGTGGCATATTTCTCGAAAAGCGCTTGTTCATCCTCAGATTCGTTCAAAGACTTTAACTCAGCAAGTAATTGTGGGTTCATTTTTCGCTCAACATCTCGAAAGTTCATTTCCACGCCCTGACGGTTTCTAACGATGGTCATGGCTTTGAAACTGCTTTCTACTGCACCCAAACTATAAATAGATTTATGAGTGAGGCCCCGCAGCAACGCAACTTTATTTTTACACTTTACAAAATTCTTGGCTTCAAAATACGTTCAAAAGCATCTAGACGCATCTAAATTACAAAAAATTCAAACAACGTAAGGACGGAAAATGAGCTTCCCGCCAACACAAGGGCTGTACAATTCAAACAACGAGCATGATGCATGTGGCGTGGGATTTGTGGCGAATATTAAAGGTGAAAAGTCCCATCTTACGGTTCAGCGGGGGTTGGAAATTCTGGTCAATATTGACCATCGCGGTGCCGTTGGCGCGGACCCCCTATTGGGTGATGGGGCAGGGATTCTGTTGCAGATTCCTGACGCTCTTTTGCGGGATTGGGCCGATTCCGAAGGTGTGAATTTGCCTACCGCTGGCGACTATGCGGTCGCGATGTGCTTCTTCCCGTCAGATCCTGCGGAATGTGAGTTTGCAACCACCCATTTTGAACGTTTCATCGCGAAGGAAGGTCAAGTTCTGATCGGCTGGCGTGACGTGCCGATCGAGACAGAAGGACTTGGCAAAGCAGTGCTGGAGCAAATGCCGGTGATTCGTCAGGCAATTGTCGGCAAAGGCGAGTCGATATTGGATCAGGACGCATTTGAGCGCAAGATTCTGGCTTTGCGGAAGCAAGTGCATAATCCTTTGGAAGGTCATGCCGAAAAAAATGACATGCCCGGTTTGTCCGAATTTTACATGCCGTCTTTTTCAACCCGAACGATTGTCTACAAAGGCCTTTTGCTCGCTGATCAGGTCGGATCTTTCTATGAAGATCTCAGAAATCCTCTGACAACGTCTGCGCTGGCGATGGTTCATCAGCGGTTTTCAACCAACACATTCCCGTCATGGAAACTGGCGCATCCTTATCGGTTCATCGCGCATAATGGTGAGATCAACACCGTTCGCGGCAACGTCAATTGGATGAATGCGCGCCGCAGGACGATGGAATCAGAGCTGCTTGGCGCCGATCTTGACAAAATGTGGCCGCTGATCCCCTACGGTCAATCTGATACAGCTTGTCTGGACAACGCTTTGGAATTGCTGGTCGCGGGCGGCTATTCATTGGCACATGCGGTGATGATGCTGATTCCCGAAGCATGGGCCGGTGATCCGATGATGGATGCCGACCGCAAAGCCTTTTACGAATATCATGCGGCGTTGATGGAGCCATGGGATGGTCCAGCGGCGGTGGCCTTTACCGATGGTCTGCAAATTGGCGCGACGCTGGACCGCAATGGTCTGCGGCCAGCGCGCTTTTGCGTGACTGACGACGGCCATGTTATCATGGCATCTGAATCCGGCGTGCTGCCCGTCAAAGAGGATAATATCGTTCGCAAATGGCGATTGCAGCCCGGCAAGATGCTGCTGATTGACATGGAACAGGGCCGTATCATCGAGGATGAAGAGATTAAGGCCGACCTCGCAAAAGCAGCGCCTTATGCAAAATGGCTGGAATCCACACAATATAATCTGAAGGATTTGGACCTCAACGATCTCGACGACGTGGATGCGCCAGAAACGGTGGAAGCAGAAATTACTCCGGCTGCGCTGCT
Source organism: Sphingomonadales bacterium EhC05 (assembly GCA_001650955.1). Lineage (GTDB taxonomy): Bacteria > Pseudomonadota > Alphaproteobacteria > Sphingomonadales > Sphingomonadaceae > Parasphingorhabdus. Next base: position 100,133 of record LXYP01000012.1, on the reverse strand, counting down.
CGACCGGCAGCAGGCTTTCGGCTTCACCCAGGAAGATGTCACCAAATTTCTGGAACCGATGGCCGCCGATGGGCTCGACCCGATCGGATCCATGGGTACGGATACGCCAATCGCTGTCCTGTCAGGTAAACCCCGACTTCTATACGATTATTTCAAACAGAATTTCGCCCAGGTGACCAATCCGCCGATTGACCCGATCCGGGAGGAATTGGTGATGTCGCTGGTCTCTATGATTGGCCCGCGGCCCAATCTTCTGGGCCATGACGCCGGTACCCATAAACGGCTCGAGGTGGATCAGCCAGTGTTAACCAATGCGGACCTGCTGAAAATCCGGTCGGTTGAAGAGGCATTGGATGGCGCGTTTCGCACGGAAACCATCGATATGACCTGGGATGCTGCGACCGGTGCCGCAGGTTTGGAAATGGCGATCAAGGAAATGTGCTGGGCGGCCACAGAGGCCGTGCTTGCTGATCGGAATATCCTGATTCTCTCTGACCGCTCGCAAGGACCAGATCGGATCGCGATGCCGGCGTTGCTTGCCACAGCAGCCGTGCATCATCATCTGGTTCGTCAGGGTCTGCGTATGCAAACGGGGCTGGTTGTCGAAACTGGCGAGGTGCGTGAAGTGCATCATTTTTGCGTGCTCGCGGGCTATGGTGCAGAAGCGGTTAATCCTTATGTCGCGTTCGAAACTCTCGAAGAGATCCGCGTTCGCCGCGAGCTGCCTTTAACCACAGAAGAGGTCGAGCAGAACTATATCAAAGCGGTTGGCAAAGGTATTTTGAAGGTGATGTCCAAAATGGGTATTTCGACCTACCAAAGCTATTGCGGCGCGCAGATTTTTGATGCCGTTGGTCTCTCGAGTGCGTTTATTGAAAAATATTTCACCGGAACAGCAACAACCATTGAAGGTGTTGGGCTGACCGAAGTTGCCGGCGAAACCGTATATCGGCACACCGAGGCTTATGGTGATAATCCGATCTACAAAAATATGCTCGATGTTGGCGGGATCTATGGCTTCCGATTGCGCGGAGAAGAACATGCGTGGACGCCTGCCAATGTCGCGAACCTACAGCATGCGGTGCGCGGAAATGACCCCAAAAACTATCAAGAGTTCGCGAAATCCGTCAACGAACAGAGCGAGCGCTTACTGACCATCCGTGGATTGATGGAACTTACCAAAGCTCCGGAACCACTGGACCTTGACGAAGTCGAGCCTGCGACCGAAATCGTCAAACGCTTCGCCACAGGTGCGATGAGCTTCGGTTCGATCAGCCGCGAAGCGCATACGACACTAGCGATTGCGATGAACCGCATTGGCGGAAAATCCAACACCGGCGAAGGCGGCGAAGAGCCGGATCGTTTCGTTCCGATGGCCAACGGCGATTCCATGCGGTCGGCGATTAAACAAGTCGCCAGTGGCCGCTTTGGGGTCACCGCTGAATATCTGGTCAATGCCGATGATATCCAAATCAAGATGGCGCAGGGGGCCAAACCCGGCGAAGGCGGACAACTTCCGGGCAGCAAAGTGGACAAAAATATCGGCAAGGTCCGCCATTCAACACCGGGTGTTGGCCTGATTTCACCGCCACCGCATCATGATATCTATTCGATTGAAGATCTGGCGCAACTGATTCATGATTTGAAGAATGTGAACACTGGTGCACGCGTATCGGTGAAGCTCGTTTCCGAAGTCGGAGTAGGAACGGTTGCTGCGGGCGTTTCAAAAGCGCGTGCGGATCATTTGACGATATCTGGTTATGATGGCGGTACCGGGGCATCTCCCTTGACGTCGTTGACCCATGCCGGTTCGCCATGGGAAATCGGCTTGGCCGAAACCCAGCAAACGCTCCTGCTCAATGGATTGCGTTCAAGAATTTCCGTGCAAGTCGACGGCGGCCTGCGGACCGGTCGTGATGTTGCCATCGGTGCGCTATTGGGTGCTGATGAATTTGGCTTTGCAACTGCTCCGCTGATTGCGGCAGGCTGCATCATGATGCGGAAATGTCACCTCAATACCTGTCCAGTAGGGGTCGCCACGCAAAACCCTGAATTGCGGAAAAAATTCACCGGACAGCCAGAGCATGTCATCAACTATTTTTTCTTCGTCGCCGAAGAATTGCGCCAGATAATGGCCGAAATGGGTTTCCGTACCGTCGAGGAAATGGTCGGACGCGTGGAACTGATTGATATGAATAAAGCGATCAATCACTGGAAAGCTGAAGGCATCGACCTTTCGCGTTTGCTCCACAAGGTTGACCTTCCAGATAGAGAAACACTGCATCAGACAATAGTTCAAGATCATGGCCTTGAGGCGGCATTGGATCAGGACTTGATTGCTGCAGCGGCACCGTCGCTGGAAAAGGGCGAGGCGGTCAAAATCGAACGGAAAGTGAAAAACGTCAATCGGACCGTAGGCGCTATGCTATCGGGTGAAGTGGCGAAGATTTATGGACATAAAGGCTTGCCGAACAACACGATCCAATTGGCATTCGAAGGGGTTGCTGGCCAGAGCTTCGGGGCTTTTCTCGCGCATGGCATAACCGCCGAATTGGTCGGAGACGCTAATGACTATGTCGGCAAAGGCCTGTCCGGCGGACGAGTGATCGTGAAGCAGCCTTCCTATGTGGACCGTAATCCGACAGAGAATATCATTGTCGGAAATACGGTGCTTTATGGCGCAGTCGCTGGAGAAGCCTATTTCAATGGCGTCGCCGGTGAGCGCTTTGCTGTCCGCAATTCCGGAGCCGTTGCGGTTGTCGAGGGCACAGGCGATCATGGCTGTGAATATATGACTGGTGGCGTTGTCGTCGTGCTCGGAGCCACGGGTCGCAATTTTGCGGCAGGCATGTCTGGCGGCGTGGCTTATGTATATGATGAAGACGGCTTGTTCCGCCAACGCTGTAACATGGCGATGGTCGATATTGAATCGATCCGCGCTGATGCCAATGAAGGAGAAGGAACTGCCCTGCCACAGCAGCTTCCCGTCGATGTGAACGACTTTGGCATGGGCGACATGCTTTATCATGATGCCGCGCGGCTACGGATATTGTTGGAGCGCCACAAGCTCCATACCGGCAGCAAGCGTGCCAGTGAGATTCTCGATGATTGGGAAGCTTCACTTGATCGATTCATCAAAGTCATGCCGCGCGATTATGCTGCGGCACTCAAGCAGTTGGAAATAGAGCGCCTCGAATCAATTGAAGCCGCTGAATAATAAGAAATATTGGAGTAGACCGTGGGTAAAGTAACAGGCTTTCTCGAGATTGATCGCAAAGAAGCAGCTTATGCTGATCCAAAGGAGCGGCTGACACATTATAAGGAATTCACCAAACCGCTTTCGGAGCCCGAGCTCAAGGATCAGGCGGCTCGTTGTATGGATTGCGGTATTCCTTATTGTCACAATGGTTGTCCGGTAAACAACATCATTCCGGACTGGAACAACCTCGTCTATGAGGGTGACTGGAAAAACGCGCTGGAATCGCTCCAGTCGACGAATAATTTTCCAGAATTTACTGGCCGTATCTGCCCCGCGCCTTGCGAAGCCAGTTGCACGCTGAATATTGATGATGTGCCAGTGAATATCAAATCCATCGAATGTGCGATCGTCGACCGGGGATGGGAAGAAGGCTGGATAAAGCCGCAAATCGCCGAGGCCAAAACTGGGAAGTCAGTCGCTGTTGTGGGATCTGGTCCCGCTGGCATGGCTTGCGCACAACAGCTTGCCCGTGCTGGACATAGCGTTACATTATTTGAGAAAAACGACCGGATGGGCGGCTTGCTGAGATATGGAATCCCCGATTTCAAAATGGAAAAACATCTGATCAATCGCCGGTTGGTGCAAATGGAAGCAGAAGGCGTTGAATTCCGCACGAGCAGCGAAGTCGGTGTCACGGTTTCGGTCCAGTCGCTTCAGGATAATTATGACGCGGTTGTAATGTCCGGTGGCTCCGAAAAACCGCGCATGCTGGATATTCCAGGCTATGAAATGGCGGGCGTACGCCTGGCTATGGAATTTTTGGCGCAGCAAAATAAACGCAATGCCGGTGACGACGAAATGCGCGCAGCCCCGCGCGGTTCGATCAAGGCCACCGGCAAGCATGTCATCGTAATCGGCGGCGGCGATACCGGATCTGACTGTGTGGGTACGTCCAATCGCCAGGGCGCGGCATCGGTCACGCAGATCGAGATCATGCCCAAGCCACCAAAAATGGAAAACAAGACTATGACATGGCCTGATTGGCCCCTGAAGTTGCGCAGCTCGTCAAGCCATCAGGAAGGCTGTGAACGTGACTGGGCAATTTTGGCCAAGCGCGTGACCGGCACCAATGGAAATGTCGAAGGTTTGGAGTGTATTCGTCTTGAATGGGTTGACGGACAGATGCAGGAAATTGCAGGAAGTGAATTCACTCTCAAAGCTGACCTCATCCTCCTTGCCATGGGTTTTGTTGGACCGCGCCGAATGGGACTTGTCGATCAATCGGAAGTTGAACTTGATGCGCGCGGCAATGTTGCTGCCAATGTCACCAGCTACACAACTAGCAAGAGCGGGATTTTCGCTTGCGGAGATATGCGGCGCGGCCAAAGTCTGGTTGTTTGGGCCATCCGTGAAGGCCGACAATGTGCCCGGGCGGTGGATCTCCAGTTGATGGGTAGTAGCTCATTGCCGCGTTGAAGCATTAGCTGCAGCGCAGGTCAGCGCGATCAGGTTTGTTTCATCAAGCTTGCTCAACCATGTAAAAGTTGGTGTCGGTTGATGGGACCGATCTTAACCTATGGCTATTCCGTATTTGATCAAACCGCTGGGCCGGGATTGCATCGTCGAAAGCCTTTTTGGGATGCTAGTTACGTTGCCTGGCTACAGCATTGAATTTTGCGTCATGGAAACATTGATAGTATTGATGTTGTCCTCCTTGTCGTCAGGATTGTTCCAAATAACTGCCGACCTGAAATCCGTATCTTGCTCAAAATGATCGGCACTTGACACCGATGGTGTTGGATCATGTGGTGGGCTGAAATCAACCGCCGAATATACTCATAACCCGCACCAATCCTATCATTTTAGAGTGCGGGGAATTTGATCTGGATCAATGTTGATCCCTCGAGATCGTAGAGAGTGAGCCTTGTTGGCGATCGTCGGTTTTCAGGTAAAATCTGGTGATGGCTCTGCATCAGAACTTAGAATCCATCATAGGAAAGCCCATGGAAAATCTCGAGAATATCGACGCCACCAGTCCCGAATGTTTGCAAGATCCCTATCCCTATTATGACCGGTTGCGGAAAGAAGCGCCGGTTTTTCGCGACCCCAAGACTGGGATTGTTTCGGTCTCAACCTATGATCTTGTTTTGGAGGTCAACAAGCGGCCCAAAATCTTCTCCAGCAATTTTGCATCCCTGCTGAACTCGGGAGGCAAGGGCAGTTTTGACGATGAAGAACAATCAATATTGGCAGAGGGCATGCGTCGATGCGACACAATGCTCACGGCCGATCCACCTGAGCATGCGCGTTACAAGCGGATGGCCATGCAGGCGCTTCCGCATAGCCGGATCATGGCGATGGCGCCCTATATTACCGACGTTACAAATGGATTGATTGATAAATTTGCAGCGGATGGGAAGGTGGAGTTCAAATCGCAATTTGCCGAAATGCTGCCGGGAATTGTCATCGCCGACGCACTGGGAATCCCGCGTGAAGATATCCCGATGTTTCAGGCTTGGGTTCGTGCCGCCATTCTGCGGCTCAATGGCAATGCCACGCCCGAAGAACGTCCGGCCTTGGCGCGCAGTGAAATTGATATGCAGACATATTTTCTGAAAATCATGGCGGATCGACGCGAAAATCCCGGCGATGATGTCGTGTCGGATCTGATCCATGCGTCGATGCAAACCGAAGCAGGAGAAAGGCCGCTGGATGAGCCGGAAATCTATTCGATCGTGCAACAGATATTTACCGCCGGACAGGAAGCGACAGCCCATGCACTGACCTATGCTTTGGCTCAGCTATTGTCGCATCCAGAACAGCTCGAGGCCGTAATGTCAGACGACAATTTGGTCGCAAATATGGTTGAAGAAACCGTGCGGCATCTCTCCCCCTCGCACAATATGTGGCGCATCGTGAAACAAGATACCGTGCTCGGCGGAGTTGAACTCAAAGCCGGCGAGCCAATGCTCATTCGCTATGGTTCGGCGAACCGCGATGAAACCAAATTTGATGATGCCGGACAATATGATGTCCGGCGGGAAAATGCGAAAAATCATATCGCATTCGGAGCCGGTGTTCATACCTGTCTAGGGATGACGCTGGCCCGGCTTGAGATGGTGACCGCCATTCCGATTATATTGCGGCGCCTGAAAAATCTGCGCTTCGCGCATCCTGACAATCCGTTTTCATTCGCGACCAGCCATATTTTGCGGGGCGTGCAATCGCTTGAGCTGGCTTTCGATCCTGAATAGGGTCGGGAAGGGCGCTTAGGCAATTGAATATCAAGACCAAATTGACGTTTTGGAGGAGGAACAGATGGTAGAGACGCTTACGGGAACAAACCGGTCCAAAGGGATTAGTTATGATGAACTTCTCGACATGGATACACATGAGGTCCCGTCCAAATTTCGCGAAGACCGTCCGATGGAACCAGGACCGACCATTGTTAATCCAAGCATCTATTATTCCCGCGACTTTTTTGACCTGGAAGTCGAAAGGCTCTGGAAACGGGTCTGGCAAATGGCTTGCCACGAAGATGATATCCCAAATGTCGGGGATAGTCTGGTCTATGATATAGCGAGTCTCTCGTTCATCATTGTCCGTACCGGGGTCGATGAAATCAAGGCCTTCCCCAATGCCTGCCTTCATCGCGGCCGCGCGCTGCTGACGGAAGATACCGAGGGATTGCATGAATTCCGTTGTCCCTTTCATGGCTGGGGCTGGAAAATCGATGGCACATTGAAGGAAGTCCCCTGCCAGTGGGATTTTCCGTCGGTAAGTGAGAAAACCCATAGCCTGCCGCCGGTCAAGGTCGGTCGCTGGCAAGGATGGGTGTTCATCAATCCCGATGACAATGCCGAATCACTGGAAGAATTTCTCGGCGATATTGATCGCCATTTTGAACCGATCCCGTTCGAACGGCGCTATAAATCTGTCCATGTCGCCAAAAAGCTGCGCTGCAACTGGAAGGCCGCACAAGAGGCGTTTATGGAAGCTTATCATGTGGTTGCGACCCATCCGACATTGCTGGATGTCATGGGTGACGCGAATAGCAAATATGACATATTCGGGAAGTTATCGCGGGCGATCTCGCCCAATGGCTTACTCAGTCCCCATGTCAATCCGGCCCTTGTGGAAGAGCCGCTGGAAGATGCCAAAACCTATAGTAAAGTGCGTCATGCGCTGTCCGGGAATATCTACGAACGCCTCGAAGAAGGCCGGGTCAGGGTCACCACGCGTGATGGCCAAACCGGTATCTTTGATGAGGCGGCCCATCATCTGGAGGGCGAGTTGCATCATGCCGATGTTCAACTGTGTAACTGGGTCGGCGGTCCACTGGCGGAGGGTATGGAAGACGAGCCGGATCCGACGACAAGGGGACCGATACCTGAGCGGCGCAAGGCGGAAGCTGACGCCCAGCGCGAGATGTGGCGCGAGACTCTCGGCAATGAAGTTGATCAGATAAGCGACGCGGAATTTGTCGACACAATCTATTATAATCTTTTCCCCAACATCAGTCCCTGGGGCTGTTTTGATCCGATTTTCTATCGATTTCGCCCCAATGGTGACAATCCGGAGGAATGTATTCACGAAATCATGCTGATGCTGCCGGTAGCTGAGGGTGAAAAGCGTCCCGAGGCGGCCAAAATCCATTGGCTCGATTTTGACGATGACTATATCGAAGCACCGGAATTGGGGATGCTGGCCAAAGTGTTTAATCAGGATGTCGTGAATCTCCCGCACGTTCAAAAGGGCATGAAATCGATCAAGTCCAAAGAGATCATTTTCGCCGACTATGGCGAAACCAAAATCCGGCACTTCCACAAATTGCTGAAGGAACAATTGTCGCGTTAGGGAATGGTGTTCGTCTGGTTCCAGATTCCTGTTTTCTGAGTTCCCGTTGCCATCCGACGGTGCAAATCTCAGCATCCATTGCGCAAGACATTCCAAGTTGGAATTTTGTTCGCTTGGTTATGTTGTTCCTCAGTGACTGTCGGAGAGATAAGGCGGATAGGATTTAACTTGTGCAACTTTGCATGTTTCGTCAGCTGATTAAATGTGACAATATCCATAACCTTAGAAGGTTAGGAACTTGGATATGCTCATCTGGTTAAGAATATTCTGCATTTTTGCCATCTCGATAGCGATAGCCAATCCTGTTCTTGCCGATGACATCCCGAAAAAAATACCGCTTTATGACGTTGTGCTCAACGGTGGTCGCGTCATGGATCCTGAAACAGGTTTGGATGCAATTGCCAATGTCGGGATAACCGATCGGACCATCACTGCCATCACTGTTGCGAAGATTGATGGTGTCGAAACCATTGATGTTACCGGACAGATCGTCGCACCTGGATTCATTGATGTCCATAACCATAGTCCAACGCCTCTCGGCCAAATATATCAAGCTCGAGACGGCGTCACGACCAGCCTTGAACTGGAGGCAGGTTCATATCCCGTTGCAGTCCATGGTGCCTATATTCGGCGTAAAGCGCGCATAAATTACGGCGCATCAACAGGTCATACACAAGCACGGATGGTCGCCATGTCAGGTGGGAAACATGCTGCGGTGCCTGATATATTGGGGGCGACGGCATCCAAAATTGGTCAAGACAATGGCGAAGCGCGAACCCGGTTTGTTGTCGCCAATCCCAGCGAGCGTTCCGAGATAAGGGCGACAGTTGAAGATGGTCTTTTGCAGGGCGGGATCGGCATTGGTCTTTTGCTAGATTATATCAGCGATGCGGTGGATGAACAGGAGCTGCGCGCTATGTTTGAACTGGCGGCACAATATCAAACGCCGGTTTTTGTTCATATCCGGCGCGGAATAGCAGGTGATCCAGCCGGTCTCGATGAAGTGCTGTCAATGGCCAAGGCAACCAGCGCGAAAGTGCATATTTGTCATATGTCTCACAATGCCATGAAAAATGTTGAACTGTTCCTGGCGAGGATCCGGGAGGCGCGAAAGGCTGGCGTTGATGTGACCACCGAAGTTTTGCCTTATAATGCCGGATCCACGAGTATCGGGGCGGCGGTATTTGGTCGGGACTGGCAGAGGATTTTCGATATCGGGCCTCAAGATGTTCAACTTGCATCCACCGGAGCGTATTTCACCCAGGAGAGTTTCGATCGAACACGAAGAGAAAATCCGAATGCAGCCATCATCCATCACTATTTGAAAGAAGAATGGACACGGTATCTTGTCGCGGCTCCAGATGTCATATTGTCATCCGATGGCCTGCCAGTCATCAGATTGGATAAGAAAATGCCTCCTCAAGGCATTGGTTCATTTGCAAAATTGGTGGGAACTTACGTTCGCGACGAACAATTGCTACCGATGATGACGGCTCTTTCAAAGATAACGCTGCAACCTGCACAACTCCTTGAAAAAGCTGCGCCGGCCTTCCGACTGAAAGGCCGTCTGCAAATTGGGATGGACGCAGATATCACGGTTTTTAATCCCTTGGTGATTAAGGATAAGGCAACTTATGAAGACCCCCATCAAGCCTCCATTGGCGTCACTCATCTCTTGGTAAATGGCCAATTTGTGATCAAAGGGGAAAAGCTTGAGGATGCTGCTTTTCCTGGCCGCCAGATATTTGGAAGTTCATCGAAAAGGTCAGAATAACATGACCATTTACCAAGAGATGAGTGACTCGCAGACATTTGAGGCAAGGATGCGGCAAATACTATGGCGATATATATCGTTGGGATCATAACGATATTTAGGTCATATCATATGCAATATCATTGCCGTTCAGAGATGCTGAAATCGAGGGCAATGAAAGCAAAGCTGAGGCGTTAGGTCGACGATGCCGGCAATTGGCAGCAGCGCCGCTGAACGCTGGATCAACATCCAAAAATTGACCTATTTGACCAAAACTGGATCCCCCGTGAGGATTCGAACCTCAATTGACGGAGTCAGAGTCCGTAGTCTTACCATTAGACGACAGGGGAGTGTTGAAGCGGCGCAATAAGCATCGTCTCGTTCCTGGTCAAGAGTTTTGACAAAGGTTAGCGGAGATCCGGTAGCAGCAATTCTGGCCCGTTGTTCCGACTGCTGTTCACCGCATTTGAAATTCTTGTGGCTTGGAGTGGCCCTTGATATATATCCACCAGTTTACTCGCTTCGCTCCATTCGCCTTCAAGCCAGATAGAAATTTGCGATTGTTCCAATAATATGGGGCATCGGTGATTAATGGCTGAAAATCTGTCTGGGGCAGCGGTCGTGATGATAGTGTAGCTGTTTAGACTTAGCTTTGGATTATGCGTCCAGAGGCCCGCAATCAGCATCGGCCTGCCGTCTGGGCGTTCAACCTTATAGGGTGTTTTTGAATTTGCCTGCCGCTGCCATTCATAAAACCCGGACACCATGATAATACAACGTCGCTTGGTCAACAAAGGTTGGAATGCCGGTTTTTTGGCGATTGTCTCGGCTCTGGCGTTAATCATATTTGCTGCAAATTTTCTATCTTTGGCCGATGATGGCACCAGCCCCCAATTTAGCATCTCCAATCTGCGGTCGTCTTTGTAAGTCAGGCAGACAGGCACTTTTTGGGTTGGGCAGATGTTATAATTGGGTTCAAAATTTGTGTGCGGTGGCGGCTTGATGATCTCCAATATCTCTCGATATTCTGACCAGGTCAGATCTTCATGACTGAACTTTCGTCCGCACATCTCATTTTCCGTTCGATTTTGACCGAAGGCCTTGCGCGAAACAAGGCTCGCAGCTATCTTCTTACTCAAGTACCGGCGGTATTATCCGATCCGGAGAACATAAGAGTACGGTTATGGCGGATCAAGCGTCCCCATCGCCTCAAAATGCAACAGGCGGAACATCCGCAAGGAAAGCCCGCCCGAACCATGCGGCGATACAGAATCACCAGAGTCGAACTGCGACTCCCAATCACCGACAGAACGGGCGATGGCCTCGGTTGCGCTCCTATGCGGCAATCGATCTTGGCACCAACAACTGCCGATTATTGGTAGCAAAACCATCATCAGATGGTTTTATCGTTACCGATGCCTTCTCGCGGGTCGTGCGCTTGGGAGAGGGATTGGTCGAGACGGGCCGGATCAGCAATCGGGCGATGGATCGAGCGGTCGCTGCTCTTTCAATCTGTTCGGAAAAGCTGCGCCGGCGCAATGTGACGCTCGCGCGATCGGTTGCAACAGAGGCCTGTCGTCGCGCGAGCAATGGCGACAAGTTTATTGAGCGCGTACGCAGGGAAACCGGCATTGCGCTGGATATTATCACAGCTGAAGAAGAGGCCCGCCTCGCCGTTTTGGGGTGCCAGATTCTTTTGGAGCCGGGTGAGGGGCCCGCACTGATATTTGATATCGGGGGCGGATCGACCGAACTGGTTTTGGTCGATACCAGCGGGGCGGCGCCAACGATCATTGATTGGCTGAGTGCGCCTTGGGGCGTCGTCTCACTTACCGAGAGCGAGAAATTCAATGGGGACGATCCTGAGGAGCGGGAGCAGGCCTTTGAAAGTATGCGCGCGCGTGTTGCGGAAAGTTTTTCTGCATTTGCCAACCGTTTGCCCCATCTTGAAAATTGCGATTTCAGATTGTTGGGAACCAGCGGGACAGTCACGACATTGGCCAGCTTGCACCTCAAGCTGCCGCATTATGATCGCAAAGTTATCGACGGGCTGATCGTGCCGACGGAGTCGATGCGTGAGATCAGCACCATGCTGGCTTACGCGTCTCCCGATGAACGGGCTGCCATTCCATGTATTGGCAAAGAACGTGCAGACCTCGTTGTTGGCGGATGCGCGATTCTGGAATCCATTCTTGATATCTGGCCGGCTACGCGGGTGGGAGTGGCGGATCGCGGTATCAGAGAAGGCATATTGCGTTCGCTGATGTCATCCAATGAGCGGAGTACAAATTTGTGAGCCGTGGAAGATCTGGTCAGAGGCAGCGGGTTAAAACCGCCAAAGGCCGCAAAATCGGCTCAACAAGATGGCTGGAGCGCCATCTTAACGATCCTTACGTCAAGCAAGCCAAGGCCGAGGGATATCGGTCCCGTGCGGCCTATAAACTGCTCGAACTGGACGAGAGGTTCAAATTTGTCCGGCAAGCCAAAGCGGTGGTTGATCTCGGCATTGCACCAGGCGGCTGGGCCCAGGTCGTGCGGAAATATTCCCCGAAGGCTGCTGTGGTCGGCATTGATCTGCTCGAAATTGACCCGATCGAAGGCGTGACGATTTTCGAGATGGACTTTATGGATGATGACGCGCCCGACAAGCTGCTGGATGCATTGGGCGGCGCTCCTGACCTGGTGCTGTCAGATATGGCTGCCAATACGGTAGGTCATCAGCAAACCGACCATTTGCGCACCATGGGGCTGGTCGAAGCGGCCGCTTATTTTGCGATTGAACATCTGCAGCCTGGCGGCGGTTTCGTCTCCAAAGTCTTCGCCGGTGGGACTGACGGTGAACTGCTATCCTTGCTCAAGAAGAATTTCAAACTCGTCAAACATGCCAAGCCGCCAGCGAGTCGTAAGGGCTCGTCAGAATGGTATGTTATTGCGCAAGGGTTTAAGGGCAGACCGGACTGATCTATTGTGCAGCCCGGGCTTTGGCGATCATCTCCTTGAGCCCCTCATAGCCGACCGCACCAATTTCTGACTGATCGCCGACAACAAAAGCAGGAGTTCCGGTAAAACGCAGTCTTTGGGCGGTTTCAATATTGGTCTGAATTTCGCGCTGGGCTTCTGAAGATGTGATAAAGTTGCGCGCGGCCTGCATATCCAAACCAACCTCATTGGCTGCGGCTTGAATCGTCGAGGGCGAAGGTCGCCCGGTCGCGAACATCGTCTTGTGGAACTCATAATATTTGCCTTGCTTGGCAGCTGCCAGCGCCATCAAAGCCGCGTCGTTGCTAGCTTCGCTCAATATCGGCAGTTCGCGGAACACGACTTTGAGATTCTTATCCTCTGCCAATAGTCTCGCAATATCCGCTTCGGTTTTTTTACAGAAGCCGCAGGCAAAATCAGAAAATTCGACAAGCGTGACGTCGCCATTGGGATTGCCGGCAAATGCGGTTCCAGCAAAAGGTGCCTCGATGCCTGCTCGGATTTCGTCAATCGCGGACGCTTTTTGACGATTCTGCAATATTTCAACCGCTTCCGGAATGATCTCGGGGTTGCTTAGAATATAGTCGCGGACAATGGCTTCAATCGCAGCCTGTTCCTTCGCGTCTATACCTGCCGCGGCCGCGGCTTGCGATGCGTCATCTGTCACAGATGCGCTTCCTGATTGCAAAAACCAGACGGCCACTGCCGCTGCAATGGCCAATCCGCCACCTGCCATAATCATCCACTTTCTATTTGGGTTATCATCCACGATAAAACATCTTTCTCAATTGTTCACTCCTTGTCGCAGCAGAAGTGAAATGTCTACATGTGATAGGAGATGCACTTACTGGACGGAGTGGGGAGGGCGTCTACCGCCGTTTATTGGCTCGCTCAAACTCGGCTTTGGCAATGAAGGAAATATCCTGCGCTCTAATCCAGTCCGGCGTATTCGGATCGATGCCGGCCATGGCAATTTGAGAGCTGCGGATCGCGCCGCCATAGTTGCGCTGAAGCAGCGCACTCTCAGCTGTTGCTAGCTGCGCGCGTGCTATGTCGCCTTGCTGGGAATAGACGACGCCCAGCTGATACCAGGCAAATGGGTTGCGATTGTCTTTGACAACCGCTGCCTTCAGTACCTGCGTGGCTTCATCATGATATTGCTGATCTTCCGTTGCGATCAACGCATGGCCAAAAAGGCTAGCTATCAGCGGCTGATTGTTGGTCAGAGCGACAGCTTTGCGCAGGGATTCCAAGGCTCCATCGGGATTGCCGGACTCCAGCAGAATCTGTCCCTGCAACTCCAGGAAATAGGGATCGTCGGGACTCTCTTCCAACAGATTGCTCACTTCATAAAGCGCGCGATCAGGATATGCACTCTTGTGCCATGCATAAGCACGGGCATAACGGGCGGGCACTGACTGGTCGCTTTCCGGATATTTCCGCAAAGTCGTAACGGGATCGGCGGTGAATCCCAGCAACTTGGCTTTCACTCGCTGAAATCTTCGTTCGATTTCGGCATCGGGTGGCTTGTCCCAGGCGGGATCTGCTTGGTAGACATCGCGCAATAGCGTCACACGCTCACCGGAAAGCGGGTGGGTACGAGCATAGCTGTCTTCTTGCGGAATCCCGAGCCGGAACTCATAATTCTGCAGCTTCTTGAAAAAGTCGATTGATCCTCGCCCGGTGATACCCGCAGCCGACAGATAGCGAGCGCCGGCGGAGTCCGCAGAACGCTCCTGTACGCGGCTAAACGCCAGGAATTTACCCATTGCAGCTTGCTGACCTGCTGCCAATATGCCCATACCTGCATCACCGGCGCCCGCAGCAATCGCTGCTGCACCGAGTATCAAGCTGAGAATGGTAATGCCGGTTGCAGCTCCAGCGCCTTCATCAAATCTGATGATGTGACCGCCGGTAATATGGCCCAGTTCGTGCGCCATGACTCCTTGTATTTCAACGGCGCTATCAGCAGCAGCCAGTGTCCCGGAATAGAAAAACATCCGTTGACCGCCAGCAACAAAGGCGTTGATTTGATCGCTATTGATCAGGATGACTTCGACATCCTTAGCATCCAATTCCGAAACGGCGACGAGCGGTGCAACCATGTCGCTGAACAAGGCTTCTGTTTCTGCGTCCCGCAATATGGATTGCGCGGCAACCGGCTGAACTGTGATTGCCAAGACCGCCAGGAACATGACGGTGAGCCGCAAAGCTCTGGTCAGTCCACTCTTTATCGAGCTGGCAAGGGGTAAGCGGGGAGAATGTTGCATGAAATTCCTCTGATTGAATTTCCCAATGAACTTGCGTTCCTCCTGACACCAATAGCCTGAACCGCGTATGAAAACTGACTGCTCCCGACCGATTTTCGGTCAGGGAGCAGTCGAATTTTCCTTAGCCAAAAGTACGCTGCCACCAGCCCTGCCGCGGCGGACCTTCGTTCTTGGTGTCGGCTTCCTTGGCGGTATTTTCAGCTGGCTTTTTGTCAGCGGTTTTCGCTTTTGCACGAGAAACTCTAGGCTTGGCTGGAGCTTTGGGCACTGCTTCTGCATCTGGCTTGTCAACAGTCTCTGTGACGCTCTCAGCCTTCTTTGCTCTCGAACGCGCTGGCTTCTTCGCGGGTGCTTTTTCTTCAGCCTTTCCTTCGGAAGCCGGAGCCACCTTACTTGCATCATCGACCGCTTTTGGTTTTCTTGGCGCACGGCGACGTTTCGGCTTTTCTTCGGCTGCAGCCTCTTCTGGAGCAGCGTCTGGTTTCACAGCAACGTCATCGGCCTTTGCAACGCGCCGGCGGCTGCGTGGTTTGGGCTTTTCCTGCGCAGTATCGCCTGTTTCAGAAGGAGCCGATTCAGAAGTATCTACAACAGGAGTTTCCGCAACAGCAGCTTCCGATTGGCGATTTCGACCGCCACGCGAACGAGGTTTGGGCTTTGCGTCGTCATCGGTCGCGGCTGTATTGCCTTCTGCCGCAGTTCCCGATGGTGCGTTGGAAGCCGCCTGGACATTCTGATCAGAACCACCTTCGGTTCGGTCAGCACCGCGTCCGCGCCGTCCGCGTCTCCGCCGTTTCTTGCGCGGCTGTTCTTCAGTTTCTTCGCGCTCTTCCTCAACGACAACAACGTCCTCGTCATCATCATCATCATCTATGATCGGCATGAACTTTGGCATGTTTTTCGGTGGGCTGCCTGTCGCAACGAGGTCCATTCTGGCACCCTCGGTTTCTCCATCAGGCAGAATTTCGACAGAGACGCCATAGCGCTTTTCGATATCCTCAATCTCATGCCGCTTGCTGTTCAACACATAGATGCAAGCTTCCTGACTGGTGCGGAGCGTAATCTGGCTAGATTTGCCCTTTGCCGCCTCTTCCTCGATCAGACGCAGCGCCGACAGTGCTGCAGAAGAAGCTGTTCGCACAAGGCCGGTGCCTTCGCAATGTGGGCAGACTTTCGTCGATGCTTCCAGAACGCCAGTGCGGAGACGCTGACGGCTCATCTCCATCAAGCCGAAGCTGGAAATCCGTCCAACCTGTATGCGTGCGCGATCGTTTTTCAGTGCATCGCGCATCGCACGCTCCACTTTACGAACGTTGCCGTTGCGATCCATGTCGATGAAATCGATAACGACCAGACCAGCCATATCTCGCAGTCTTAGTTGCCGGGCAATCTCATTGGCCGCCTCAACATTGGTTTTGACGGCCGTTGCCTCGATACCATGTTCCCGAGTAGAGCGACCCGAGTTAATATCGATGGACACCAGAGCTTCGGTGGGGTTGATAACCAGATAGCCGCCAGATTTTAACTGCACTTCCGGCGAATACATCGCGGACAACTGATCCTCTACGCCATAGCGCTGGAACAGGGAGACGGGATCGGCATAGCTTTTGACCCGCTTGCTGTGGCTTGGCATCAGCAACTTCATAAAGTCTTTTGCGGCCTTGTAGCCATCACCGCCTTCGACCAGGACTTCTTCAATCTCGCGATTATATATGTCCCGGATCGCGCGCTTGATCAGGTCGCTGTCGCTGTGAATCAGGCTTGGTGCTACCGCACCGAGCGTATTTTCGCGCACCCCGTCCCATAGTCTTGCAAGATAGTCGAAGTCCCGTTTGATTTCCGGCTTGGTCCTCGACAGGCCCGCGGTGCGGACAATACAACCCATTGTATTCGGAAGATTTAGATCTGCAATGATCGACTTCAGGCGTTTGCGGTCGCCGGCATTGTTGATCTTGCGGCTAATACCGCCACCATGCGAAGTGTTGGGCATCAGCACGCAATAGCGTCCGGCCAGGCTCAGATAGCTCGTCAGCGCCGCGCCCTTATTGCCACGTTCTTCCTTAACGACCTGGACCAGCACAACCTGGCGCCGCTGGATGACGTCCTGGATTTTATAGCGCTTGCGCAAAGCCATGCGTTTCTGGCGTGCCTGATCACTGGCTTTGGCCACATTCTTGCCACCGCGCTTGCGATTGCGTCCGCCACGCCCGCGTTTTCCATTGGACTGTTCTTCGGCGCCTGTTTCTTCGTCGCTTTCGTCTGTCTCTGAACCGTTGTCGTCTTCCTCATCGTCATCTTCTGAAGAATCTTCGGTCGGAACTTCGCCTTCGGTCACGTCAATCGTGTCGACGCTCTCATCTTTTTCGACTTCGACAAGTGCAGTATCGAGTTCCTCGGTTGCTTCGCTGCGGACCATATCTGCAGGCGAATCTTCTTCTTCTTCTTCCTGAGCGCGTAGCGTGGCTTCTTCTGCAGCATGTTCTGCTTCTTCAGCGAGCAGCCGTTCGCGGTCTTCCGTCGGGATTTGATAATAATCGGGATGGATTTCGGAAAAAGCCAGAAAACCGTGGCGATTTCCGCCATAGTCGACAAAAGCCGCCTGAAGCGAAGGCTCAACCCGAGTAACTTTTGCTAGATAAATATTGCCTTTGAGCTGTTTATGCTCGGAAGATTCAAAATCGAATTCCTCAATCTTGTTCCCTTTTACGACCGCCACCCGTGTTTCTTCCTGGTGGCGCGCGTCGATTAACATGCGCGTTGTCATTCAATAGTCTCCTGTCATGGAGCGACGAACCGGAGCCCGGCGGGTCCATGCAATATAATAGGGATGATGTTGTTGAGCGCGCGGTCCTTTGAATAGGGGCGGGCGGCATCATCCGGTTGATCAGAAATGTTCTGGATAAAAATGTGTCTGCAACAACTGCATGGCCTGGGCCCTTAGCCAAGGTCTTTCCGTGCATAGAAGCGCTTCTCATGTAGAGAGCCTCAGAGCCGGAGATTTCATGCCTCATGTTGCGTCAACCTGGTAGATATCGAAAAATCTCGATATTAATTTGGGCTTTCGGAGAGAGATCCGTCGATTCAGCCCAAAGTCGTGCTAGCACCGCCTTTGCATATCAGCAACATAAACTATGTAGACGATGTTTTTGTGGCCTGATTTCAGCGGCAATC
Source organism: Sphingomonadales bacterium EhC05 (assembly GCA_001650955.1). Lineage (GTDB taxonomy): Bacteria > Pseudomonadota > Alphaproteobacteria > Sphingomonadales > Sphingomonadaceae > Parasphingorhabdus. Next base: position 81,904 of record LXYP01000012.1, on the reverse strand, counting down.
AATTTCATCATGCCTAATTTCGGATTAACCCTGACATTTCATACCGGCTTACGATTGTATCGTTAATGCCGTTTTCACTGAGTTAGAGTGGAAAGCCGGAGCCTATGAATTTTGACTGGACCCAAATAGCGGAAACGCTGCATAAGGCGAGCATGTCTATTGCTACTTTAATGGCCTCGACGCTGCTGGTCGCGACCTCGGCGCATGCTGGATCTGTGAACCGGATCGAGGCGCGAGGTGCACAGATTATTGTTTCCTTTGATGATCTGGTTCAGGGAGCGACATCTTTTTCGCTGATCGGACCTAATCGGATTGCGCTTGATGTAAAGGGCGGCAAGGCAGGCTATGGCGGCTATGCATCGGGAATTGTTAAGTCGGTCCGTCAGGGGCAATATGATTCCAACACAGCGCGTATCGTGTTTGATCTTGAGCGCCCGGCAATCATTACCGGCGGTAGCTTTGCCCCAGACGGAAAGAGTCTGAAGCTTAAATTTAAAACTGTTGACGAAGGCGCCATTGCCCGAGGCCGCCAATCGTTTCTGCCGCCATTGAATTTTCGCGCAGAACCGCCCAAGGACAGCTATAGCGTCAAAGTGCCTTTGGGACGGCCAAAAGACTCGGTAAGCTTGCCCAAAATCTATGGACCGAAAGACCCAAATCGTCCCCTCGTGGTGATCGATGCCGGACATGGAGGCCATGACCCGGGTGCAATCTCACCTCATGGCAGCCAGCGAGAAAAACATGTCACCTTGGCGATTGCCCGGGCCATTCGTGACCGGCTGGTTGCAGGAGGACGCGTGCGCGTTGCCTTGACGCGGGATTCAGACAAATTTCTGGTACTGCAAGAACGTTATGGCATTGCTCGGCGGTTGGATGCTGATCTGTTCATTTCGATCCATGCCGATGCAGCAGGCAATCAATCGGCATCGGGTGCCACTGTCTATACATTGTCGGAAGTCGCATCCGACCGAGAAGCTGCAAAACTGGCGGCGCGCGAAAACAAGTCAAATATTATCAATGGTATACATCTGGGAGGTGCCACCCAAGACGTTTCATCGATCCTGATTGACTTGACACAGCGCGAGACCATGAACGTCTCTGCCGACTTTGCAAAATTGCTTCATCGCGAAGGCAGTCGGCAAATGAATTTTCGCGCGGTGCCCCACCGTTTCGCTTCATTCGTCGTCCTCAAAGCGCCCGACACGCCTTCGGTTCTGTTCGAAACTGGATATCTGACCAACAAAGATGATGTCGACTTTCTGAATTCACGCGAGGGTCAGACCAGAGTCGCTGCCGGTGTTGCCAGCGCGATCGAAACGCACTTTGCTCGGAAATTGGCACAGCGTTGATCGGCGCCGCACGCATTTGTCGGTCATTGTCCCGCTTTAAAGCGTAAAGACAATTTCAACGATAAACGCTGGAAAATACCGAGGATGCAGTTTAGATACAGGCGCCTATGATAGATAATACGTCTGATACGGCTGGTGAGAGCCTTGCTTATAAGCTTGAACGGAATACGGGTAGCTTTCTCGAGCGTATTGAAAAGCTTTGGCAGAGAAAATGGTTCCGCTTGCTACTTGCCTTTCTCGGGCTCTGCTTATTGGCCTGGATGATGATTTGGTTGATCTTCGCCCGCGATTTGCCCGATGCCACCGCGTTGCAAAGCTATGAGCCACCCTTGCCGACTATGGTGCGCGCTTATGATGGCGAACCCATCCATAGCTATGCTCGCGAACGGCGCGTGCAATTGGAGTTTTCAGAATTTCCAGCGATGCTCGTGCGCGCCTATCTGGCGGCGGAAGATCGAACCTTCTTCGAACATGGTGGGCTTGATTATCCCGGCATCGCGACGGCGATCATAACCAATATTTCCAATAGCGGGAGGCCGATTGGAGCCTCGACAATAACTCAGCAGGTGGCCAAGAATCTGCTGCTCACCAACGAAGTCTCTTACAGACGAAAAGTTCGCGAAGCCTTGCTGGCCTATCGGATTGAGGAAGTGTTGAGCAAAGAGGAAATCCTCGAACTATATCTCAACCAGATATTTCTGGGCCGCAATGCTTATGGTGTGCAGGCCGCTGCGCAGGCCTATTTCGGAAAAGACGTGGCTGAACTGGCGCTGCATGAAATGGCATATCTCGCTATTCTGCCCAAAGGGCCGTCGAACTATCGGCCCGAGGTGCACGAGCAACGAGCAGTAGGACGACGCGACTGGGTCTTGGGCGAAATGCGGAAGAATGACTGGATAACAGATGCACAATATAATTTTGCGATTTCGCAACCCTTGGGCGCAATTTCAGGTGGCGGACGACGCTTTGAGCGCGTTGGTGGCTATTTCATTGAAGAAGTTCGCCGGCAACTGATCGAACAATTTGGCGAGAATGAAGAGGCGGGACCATATAGCGTCTATTCCGGCGGCCTGTGGGTGCGAACATCGCTGAACCCTGAGTTACAAACGATGACCAAGGATGCTCTGCGCCAAGGCCTGATCCGATATAGTCGCGGCAAGGGATGGAGTGGGCCGATCAACAAAATCGATATTGACGATCAATGGCCGCAAAGGCTGGCGTCGACCTTTATAAATACCGATTATGAAAACTGGCAAATTGCGGTAGCGGTAAGCCGGGCAGGCAGCGGAGCCGAGATCGGATTTCGGGATGGAACAACGGCGCGGATCAACGATGTACCAAGCGGCCTGAAAGCCGGTGATATTATCGCAGTCAGCCCGATCGGCGGGAATAATTATCGCCTGCAGAATGTACCCAAAGTCTCCGGTGGCATGGTCGTCCAGAATCCGCGCAATGGCCGGATTTGGGCGATGCAAGGCGGCTTTGACGATCGAATGAGTTCTTTCAACCGGGCTACGCAGGCTGAACGTCAGCCTGGTTCGACGATCAAGCCGTTTGTTTACGCAACTGCGCTCGATCAGGGGATGACGCCAGCGACGATCATCGTCGATAGCCCCTTTTGCGTATATCAATCTGCAACTTTGGGCCGCAAATGTTTCCGTAACTTCGGTGGGTCACGCGGTGCGGGACCGCAGACGCTCCGCTGGGGCGTCGAACAATCGCGCAACCTCATGACGGTGCGCGCAGCCAATGACTCTGGCATGGAAAATGTGGTCAAGACCATAAAGACTATGGGAATTGGTGACTATCAACCCTATCTCGCTTTCGCATTGGGGGCTGGGGATACGACCGTTGCAAAATTGACGAACGCCTATTCGATGCTCGCCAACCATGGGCGACAACTCGAGCCGACGGTGATCGATTTTGTTCAGGATCGCAAAGGCAAGGTGATCTTCCGCTCTGACCAGCGCAATTGTGACAATTGCAATATGGCCGACTGGGATGGAGAGCCGATGCCGCGTCCAAGGCCGGCGGGCAAACAATTGATGGATCCGATGACGGCCTATCAGATGGTGGATATTCTCCAGGGTGTGATCACTCGTGGCACGGCGCAAAACCTCAAGAGCCTCGACCGGCCGTTGTTCGGTAAGACGGGAACGACCAGTGGGCCGACCAATGTCTGGTTTGTCGGCGGGTCCCCGGACCTCGTCGCGGGCGTCTATATGGGCTATGATCAGCCGCGCAATATGGGCGGCTATGCCCAGGGTGGCACGCTGGCTGCGCCGATTTTCAGGAATTTCGCTGAAAAAGCAATGGCAGGCATGCCGAAAACGCCATTTGTCGCACCCAAGGGTATTCGGATGGTCCGCGTGGATCGGCGCAGCGGCAAGCGTGTATTTGGAGGATGGCCGACTGATGATCCAAAGTCTGCGGTGATTTGGGACGTGTTCAAGCCCGAAACAGAGCCGCGGCGAACTATCCGTAAAGAAGAACTGCTTGCGCAGCTGGAGGCCCGCAAAGCACAGCTTTTGGCGGAACGTGCCGCAGCACGGGCATTGGCCAACGAAAACGCAAATCGCAATCGTGGTCCGGCGCAAAATGATGATGAATTCCTGCAAGAAGAAGGCGGAATATACTAGCTTGTCTCTTAGGGTTTTGAATCTGTAATGTAGCTTTGCCTTGCGTCTACTTCACTTGGTCTTCTGTATTTTGCAATTGCAAAATGACGGCAAATTCGTCAAATTACATCATAACAGAGTCGTGCCACGGTCTGGAGCTAACTTATGTTAGGGCTATTTGGATCGTCCAATCAGCGTGCTCAGGACGAGAGCGAATTGCGGCGATTGTTTGATAAATATGGTAATGAAACAGTCAGAATATTGCGCCACTGGTCGCAGGATAAATCCATTTCTCAACGTGATCGACGGCACTGGAAACGCCTTGTCCGCCGCGCGCGTCGGATGGCTGGCGATTGACTACAGACCGCAAGCAGCGGCTGAACTGACTTATTGTTTATAAGGGCAGGGGATGATCTTGTCTGGAAGCGGCGCATCGCCCGCCGCCTTGAACCGCGCGAAATAGCCGCCCAATTCCGGCCTCTCCATGAAGCCGATCAACTCATAGCCAACCGCCTCAAATTCGCAGAATAGCTGCTTTGGCGGAATGCCGTGCTGGGAAAAATCGCGATTGACATCAACAACAATAACCTCTCCGGGTCCGTTTGGGCCGGCTTCGCTCAGTGCCGGACGCAGCCGCGACAAAAATGCATAGGGCTCTCGCACTTCGTGATACATATGGACCAGAAACACCCGGTCGAAGCTATTCTCCGGCAGTCGAGGATCATCGGGCGCACCCAGCTTGATTGAGACATTATCGAGGCTCTCCCGGGTTACCCGCTCGGCGAGGCGGTCAATCGCCTCTTCGTCAATATCTTGCGCCAATACGCGTCCCTTAGCGCCGACGCGCTCCGCCAGACGCACGGTATAATAGCCTTCGCCAGCGCCGATATCGGCGACCGTCATACCGGGTTCCAAGCCCGCTGCCGCCATAATTTCTTCAGCCTCGCCGCGCTTGTCCCGCGCCGTTTCGGTCGACCACTGATTCCCGGCCAGCGCAGAGACCGGACGTGAAGCCGGTGGATAGGCCCGCGCACTCTCCGCCCGGTCGGAATCAGGATCATCAACCCGCTTGCATGCCCCCAGCGGAGCGGTCAGCAGCAACACCGTACTCAGCGCTGCAAAGGAGAATAATCGTCGGGTCGTACGGGTGATGGAGACAGGTAAGAACATGGCTTGAGTATTAGGCGAGGCTGATGATGAGAGCAATGGAGATTGTTCGTGGTCAGACCAAGGGTAGGCGGACATGGCCGCAAGGACTTGCACCTATCGTTGGGGTTCGAAAAAAGTTGATCGATGACAGCTGTAAATATGGCTATTTTTTGCGGAAGAAAATCATCGACTTTGCTCATCCTTCCCGCTCGGTTTCCTCTCAACCTGATCAAAAATGAGGATCGGCATGCACCGATTTTTGAATCTATTTTTCGCCTGCCTCTCGATGCAATAGGCACAGAGCTTGCCGATTAATATCGTCGATGAGCTGCTCGGCCGAGAGTATATTGTTAATCATGCCAACGCCTTGTCCGACTGTTACATGGGCACGGTCATAATCTTCCGCTCGGACGCCCTCCAAATAGTCTTGAATCGCTTCGTTCGGGTTCGCAACAAGCTCATTGAACCGACCTTCCCATTTCCGGTGCAATCGGTTCCTGATCGCACGAAAATTAAACTGTTCCGGCCAGTTTTTGCTTCGTAAAATATCAAATATGGCGCTTCGGGCCGTGTCATCGCCATGGGCAAGGACTGCGGTCTGCTTAGCGTTTGAGGTTGCCAGAGATTGCGTTGATGCCCATAATCTCGATCCGATCAACGCACCCTGTGCGCCCAACATCAACGCAGCGGCCAAGCCCCGACCATCCATTATTCCTCCGGCGGCGAGTAACGCGGTTTGAGGAGAGTATTTTGTCAGCCAATCTGCGACTTCTGGTACGAAAGTGAATGTGCTGCGACCTTCGAAATCATTCATGCCATGTCCGCCCGCTTCGGTGCCTTGCGCGACAATTACCGAAGCACCGGCATCGACAGCCTGAGGAAGTTGCGCCATGGTTTGAATTTGGCAGATGATCGGGATATTCTGGTCAGATGCGGTTTTGGAAAAAACGGTTGGATCTCCGAAAGACAGCATGATGGCTGCGGGCTTCACCGGTTGATCCAAAAGCCAGTCAAAGGCGCTCCGGTCTTCTTGCAGTTTCCAACTTATAAAACCGCAGCCCAGTCGCGACAAATCTTGCTTGTTGCCATTCAGTCTCGCGACAGCGTCGCGATATTCACGTTGCGTCCAAGATAGGTCACCATAGCCGCCGCCGACCAAACTCAAGGCACCCGCACGCGCGCAGGCGGCTGCCAGTTGACCTCCCGTTGCCAGGGCCATCGGAGCCAAGGCAATAGGTGTCGACAGATTAAACTGCTGGACAAATATGTTATCGATCGCTGGATGTTGCATATCGAGTGCCTAAATCAGCCGTGACGATATTACAAATATCTTCAGGGGCAAATTTGGGCACGAATTGTCGGTTGTGGGAGCGATAGAAAACTTAAGTTCTTTCCGAGCAATCATGGAAATTGAAATACCCAGCTGGTGCTGCTTGTGATCACCGCAAATTGAACAGTCATCTGACACCGACGGCATGGAAGTGGATGCTCCGAATTTGAACGGTGTGCGGGAAATCCCGTGTGGTTTTGAAGGTGCGATTGTTCCAATGCTACTGGATCAATTTGTTCGTCTGGAGACGGCGACTAGTCAGCAAGGCCGCTCATCAGCGAATATTTTACTTCAAGATATTCGTCGATGCCATAATGTGAACCTTCACGGCCGATGCCGGATTCCTTGATTCCACCAAATGGGGCTAGCTCGCTCGACAATATCCCGTCATTAGCCGCGACCATGCCATATTCCAATTTCTCCGTAACACGCCACACTCGCCCCAGGTCTCGCGCATAAAAATAGGCTGCCAGTCCATAAGGCGTGTCGTTGGCAATTTTAACAGCTTCTTCTTCGTCCGTGAACCGGATCACCGATACAATCGGGCCAAAGACTTCTTTCTGCGCAATCTCCATAGCCTGGGTGACATCGGCGAGCACTGTGGGAGAATAATATAGGTCGCCGAGGTCATGCGGCTTGCCGCCGGTGATAGCTCTGGCGCCTTCTGCCAGCGCATTGTCGACCAATGCCGAAACTCCGCTCATCGCTTTTTGTGAGATAAGTGGTCCAATTTGTGTGCCTTCTGCAGCTCCGTCTCCGACTTTCAAAGCGGCGGTGCGCGCCACGATCCGCTCCAAAAATGCGTCATAAACACCGTCTTGGATCAGGATCCGGTTGGCACAGACGCAGGTTTGCCCCGCATTGCGAAATTTGCTCGCCATCAATCCTTCGATGGCGTCATCAAGGTCAGCATCGTCAAACACGATGAATGGCGCGTTGCCACCCAATTCTAGGCTCAGCCGTTTGAGAGTGCTCGCAGATTGCGCCATCAGCAATTTCCCCACCGCCGTTGAACCGGTGAAGCTCAATTTGCGAATGGTTCTATTCTCACAGAACAAGCGTCCCATGGCTTCTGGGTCGGTGGTTGGAACAACCCGAAAAAGGCCTTCAGGCAATCCGGCTTGCCTGGACAAATCCTCAAGAATCAAAGCCGATAAGGGGGTGAGTTCCGCTGGCTTCAATATTATCGAACAGCCCGCGGCGAGAGCCGGCGCTACTTTGCGGGTAATCATCGCTACGGGGAAGTTCCATGGTGTGATGGCCGCACAGGTTCCGACCGGCTGCTTGATGACCAAAATCCGCTTGCCATCCGCGAAACTGGGAATGACATCGCCATATGTGCGCTTACCCTCTTCAGCGAACCATTCGACAAAGCTGGCTCCATAGGCAACTTCACCCATCGATTCAGCAATGGGCTTGCCGCATTCAGCGGTTATGATTTGTGCAAGCTCCTGTTGATGAGACATGATGAGATCAAACCAAGATCGTAATATTTTGGCCCGCTCTTTTGCTGGACGAGCCGCCCAAGCGTGACGGGCGATATCTGCTTCTTCAATGATTGTGGCGACAGTCTCCAGATTGAAGCTCCGGACATGGCCAATCAATGATCCATCGGCTGGATTATAGACAGCCAATTGGTCTTGAACATTATCCGTCGAGAGCAGGTGAGTTTTTAATAGCGAATTCATGATTTCCAATCCAACTCCGCGCAGGATGTTTCCAGTTGTCAAATTTCGGAAGCAGAGATTGGTTTGTCCTACATCATTAGCATCACTGCAATCACTCGCTAATTTGAATAGGGGAAAACGCGCTATGGTCCAGCTTCTCAGGCGCCTTTCGCGAGGCGTTGATCGTGGCCGGCCGCTTGAATGTCCGATGTTGCCGGACGGCAGGCCAACGGGCCAATGCTGCTATTCGACATCCTCGATATCAGCTTTCTCGCCAGTGACTTTCTGGGCGAGGGTGGCGGCGATAAATTCGTCGAGACCACCGTCGAGTACATCGCCGGGCGCGCTGCTGGTGTGACCGGTACGCAAGTCCTTGACCATTTGATAAGGCTGCAGGACATAGCTGCGAATCTGATGACCCCAACCGATTTCGGCCTTGGTTTCATATTCGCCTGACGCTTCGGCTTCGCGGCGCTGCAGTTCGGCTTCGTAGAGGCGCGCCTTGAGCATGCCCATCGCGGTGGCGCGGTTTTTGTGCTGGCTTCGGTCATTTTGAGAAGCGACGACAATGCCAGTCGGTTGGTGGGTAATCCGGACCGCACTATCGGTGGTGTTGACATGCTGCCCGCCCGAGCCAGAGGCGCGATAGGTATCGATCTTGAGGTCGCCTTCGTTAATTTCTACCTCGAAACTGTCATCAATCACCGGATAGACCCAGACGCTCGAGAAACTGGTGTGGCGTTTGGCGGCGCTATCATATGGCGAGATACGGACCAGGCGATGGACGCCGCTTTCGGTCTTGGCATAGCCATAGGCATTGTCACCCTTGACCTCGAGCGTCGCAGATTTGATGCCCGCCTGATCACCTGCCTGATAGTCAACCATGCTGATCTTATAGCCGCGGCCCTCTGCCCAGCGTTGATACATTCGCAGAAGCATCTCTGCCCAGTCCTGACTTTCGGTCCCGCCGGCTCCCGCGTGAATTTCGATATATGTGTCAAATGCGTCCGCTTCTCCGGAGAGCAAGGCCTGAACCTTGTCCCGATCGGCGCGGTCGGCGAGCTGGGCCAGGGTTGCTGCGCCTTCGTCGGCGAGCTCCGCGTCATCCTCTTCTTCGGCCATCTCGATAAATTCGAGCGTATCTTCCATTTCCTGTTTGATCTGCCTGGCTGCGGTAACTGACTCATCCAGTCGCCGTCTTTCCTGCATGACCGCCTGCGCCTGCGCCTGATCGTCCCATAAGGTCGGATCCTCGACGCGCGCATTCAGCTCATCTAGCCGCCGCAGAGCCACGTCCCAGTTGAGCGACGTTCTCAGCAGATCAAGAGCTGCGTTTATTCTGTCGACAGACGCTTGCGCATCGGCACGCATGGCAACCTCCAATTGATATCTGATGCAGCGATTAGACGAAATCGCAAACATGTAAACCGCATTGACCGGTCATCGTCCCGGTTCGATCGAAAAACCGATACCTGATAGACGTTATCTATTGATTTGGCGTATTTCTTAAAATTGCGCAACGAAAGTCATTTTTCTAAAGAGCGATCATTCGAAATTCGATATGAAGACAATCTTCTATCACATAAACAATAAGAGGCTGATTTTATGAAAATACGTTTACTTTCCGGAGCAATTCTCGCGGCAGCTGTTGTTTCCGCTCCAGCTTTTGCTGATGACCACAAAGCATATGATTATGGTGATCGCGGTCCAGAAGTATGGGGACAGCTTCACGGCGATTATGCGATCTGTGAGAAGGGTGATATGCAAACCCCTATCGATCTGGCCAAAGCGAATGCGACTGGCAATGTCGCCATCGACGTCAACTATAAGACCGGCCCACTGACTGTCTCCAACAAAGGATTGACCGTCCAGGCTGATTTTGCACCCGGGTCCTCGATCACCAGCGGTGGCATGACGTTCAACCTGATTCAGATTCACTTTCACACGCCATCTGAGCATGCGATTTCCGGGAAGCGCTATCCGCTGGTTGGACATTTTGTCCATGCAACCGAAGATGGCAAATTGGGTGTATTGGGTATCATGTTCGAAGCTGGTGCCGCCAATAGCGAGCTAGCAAAAATTCTCGCCGCAACACCTGCAGAAAAGTCGGATCCCGCAACCGTCGCCGGTCAGATGATTGATCCGAACGGCATGTTGCCCAGCGATATGTCAATCTATCGCTATATGGGCTCACTGACGACACCGCCTTGCAGCGAAGGCGTCAACTGGCACGTTCTGAGCAACCCAATTACGGCGAGTCAGGCACAGATCGATCAGTTCGAAAGCCTGATGGGCGACAATGCGCGGCCACTTCGTGCACTTAACAACCGTTTGGTCGTCGCGCCGGAGTAAATTCATCTGCGCTGATTTCCTGACGAAGAGACGGAGTTTCATGTTAGGCTTCGGCAAACAAGGCGGGAGAGCGCGTTATGACGATCAGGAATTTTACCGATAAGGACGTGCCCGACCAGAGCGGGCGCGTCTTTTTTATAACCGGCGCGAATAGTGGGCTCGGTTTCGAAACGGCAAAAATATTGGCAGGCAAGGGCGCCCGCGTTTTGCTTGGGTGTCGTTCCGAAGACAAAGCCGCTGCTGCGATGGCAGCTATTCAGGCTGATCATCCCGAGGCTGACTTGCGGTTCATCCCGCTCGATCTTGGTGATCTGGAATCTACTCGGAATGCAGCGAAAATGGTTGATGCAGAAGCCCGACTGGATGTCTTGGTCAACAATGCCGGTATCATGATGCCCCCGCGCGAGGAAACAAGGGATGGTTTTGAATCGCAATTCGGGGTTAATCACCTGGGGACTTTTGCAATTACCGGCCTGCTTTTGAACAAGCTGTCGCAGGGACAAAACCCGCGCATTGTAATCACCTCGAGCATGGCGCATCGCGCAGGTCGGATTGATTTTGACGATCTTGATGCCGAAGAAAGCTATAGCCGCTGGGGTCGTTATGCGATGAGCAAACTGGCAAATCTGCTTCATATGTATGAATTGGATCGCCGGCTGCGCGCAGCGGGATCGCCGATGATAGCTGTCGCTTGTCATCCGGGTGTGGCGGATACAGAATTGGCGCGGAATTTCCCGGAAATTATGGTTTCACTAATGCGTCCATTTTCGAAACTGTTCATGAATAGCGCGGCTCAGGGTGCTTGGCCTACGCTCGCCGCTGCGGCAGGATCCGGAGTTGAAGGTGGTCAATATTTTGGACCTAGTCGCAACAACGAATGGGTCGGTCCGGCCAGAGAAGTTCAACCAAAATCAAAAGCGAAACGGATCGAAAGCGCAAAACGGCTCTGGGAAATTTCGGAAGAACGCACCGCGGTCAAATATCCGATTTAGCGTCAACTCTCGGGGAATCCCGAAATTCTCTTTACTTGCGGATGTTTATAACGCTAGCTTGTGAACGGGAGGACAAGATGGAACGCTGAGCGCAGGGGGAAATTATTTGTTCGATGAAATGATGGGTAGCGACGAAAATGTCAGGCGCCCTTATGATGATTACAAGAGCTGGTTGGACCAGGAAAACGTCAAACGGCTTCATCGAAAATCTGCGGATGCAGAGGCTTTTTTCCGAAAGACCGGGATCACCTTCAATGTTTATGGACAAGATGAAGCCGACGAGCGCTTGATCCCCTTTGATGTAGTGCCGCGTGTTTTGTCGGCCCGCGAGTGGCGCAAGCTGTCCAAGGGCATTGAACAGCGAGTTCGAGCGATCAATGCTTTCCTATATGATATTTATCATCGGCAAGAGATATTGCGCGCTGGCAGAGTGCCTGTCGAATTGATTGCCAATAATGTCGCGTTCCTGTCACAGATGATCGGTGTCAATCCACCTGGTGGGATATACACCCATATTATCGGTACCGATATCGTCCGAACCGGCGAAGAAGAATTTTATGTTCTCGAGGATAACGCCCGGACGCCATCCGGCGTGAGCTATATGCTCGAAAATCGAGAAACGATGCTGCAGATGTTCCCAGAGCTTTTTGCAAAAATAAAGGTGCAGGAAGTCAGCAATTATCCGCGGCAGTTGCGTCGTTCGCTTGCCGCCTGTGCGCCGCCTAACTGCGAGGGTAAGCCGGTCGTCGCGGTGCTTACGCCCGGTATCCACAATAGCGCCTATTTTGAGCATAGTTTTCTCGCTGATCACATGGGTGCGGAACTGGTTGAAGGGCACGATCTCAAGATTGTTGATGGTCGCGTCGCGATGCGGACAACCCAAGGCTATACCGCTATTGATGTCCTATATCGCCGGGTAGATGATGATTATCTCGACCCCCTCAATTTCAATCCGGAATCGATGCTCGGCGTACCGGGCATAATGGATGTCTATCGATCAGGCGGCATCACGATCGCCAATGCACCTGGAACCGGAATTTCCGATGACAAGGCGCTATACAGTTATATGCCCGACATCGTTGAATTCTATACGGGCGAGAAACCGCTGCTAGAAAATGTTCCAACTTGGCGTTGCTCTGAGAAGGATCAACTGGCCTATGTGCTGGAACATCTCGAAGAACTGGTGGTTAAAGAGGTCCATGGATCAGGCGGATATGGCATGTTGGTTGGACCGGCGGCCTCCAAAAAGGAAGTCGCGGCCTTTCGTGCCAAACTCATAGATAATGCGAGCAACTATATCGCTCAACCAACGCTGGCACTGTCCACAGTGCCGATTTTTACCAAGAAGGGTCTAGCACCCCGACATGTCGATCTTCGGCCGTTTGTTCTGGTCTCTCCCGAGGGGATCAACATCACGCCAGGCGGCTTGACGCGAGTGGCGATGACCGAAGGATCATTGGTGGTGAACAGCAGTCAAGGTGGAGGTACCAAGGATACATGGGTGCTCGAGGAATGAGAAGGAGACACTCATGCTAGGCAAAACGGCTGCAAGCCTATTTTGGATGTCGCGCTATCTGGAGCGAGCGGAAAATAGCGCGCGTTTCATCGAAGCGGGTTTTCGGATTGCGCTTACGCGCTCCGCTTCCGCAAGCGACGAATGGTCTTCCGTGCTCAAATCTTCGGGCGTGCTGGGAGCCTATCACGCAAAGCATGATACGATCGAGTCTGCGAGGGTTATCAATTTTCTGTTGAGAGATCCCGACAATTCCGGAAGCGTCATTGCGCTTATGAAGCAAGCTCGCGATAGCGCTCGCACCGCACGGATTGCGCTTACGCGCGAAGTCTGGGAGGCGACGAACGAGAGCTGGATCACGTTGAAATCGGCGATGGCAAAGCCTGTTCGGGAACAGGATTTGCCGGAAATTCTGGGGCTGGTCCGTCAGCAGAGCGCCTTGGTTCGTGGAGCGACTCTTGGAACTATGCTCAGAAATGATGGTTTCAATTTCCTTCGGCTCGGAACGTTTCTCGAGCGGGCAGACAGCACAGCGAGAATATTGGATGTAAAATATTATCTTTTGCTCCCGTCCTTGGCCCAAATTGGATCTTCGGTCGACAATGTGCAGTGGGAGACGATATTGCGATCCGTATCTGCTCATCGGTCTTTTAGATGGCTCAATGGCACGGATATCAGTGCGCAGGCGGTTGCAGATTATCTCATTCTTCATCGGCAAATGCCGAGATCCCTTGCCTTTTGCTATGCCAAGATCAGCGATAATCTGGGCTTTCTCGATCAAAATTATGATCGAAAAAGCAGCTCGGGAGAACTGGCAAAGCTGATCTGCGAACAGCAGCAGCAGCAGCCGATTGAAGCGATTTTTGATATTGGTCTGCACGAATATATCAATGAGTTCATCAAGGCGAATAACGGACTCGCCGCGCAAATCGAAACAGATTTCAACTTTCAAGACAGGATCGGATAGCCGTGTTGCTGAAAATCAATCACGAAACGCGCTATGTGTACGACACGCCTGTGCAATATGGATTACAGCAGCTTCGGTTGCGACCAAAGGAACGGCCAGGACAGGAGATTAAAAACTGGGCCATCGAAATTGAAGGTGGTTGTTTGGAACTGTCCTTCACAGATCAGCATTGCAATCATGTGGACCTGATCAATATTGAGCGTGGTCGAACCGAGATTGTCATTCGGTGCCGTGGAGCAGTTGAAAATAGCGATGGCAGTGGGATAATCGGTTCTCAGGCGGGTTTCGCGCCCTTATGGTATTTCAAACGCCATACCGACCTCACGAAACCCGGTCCCAGAGTCCGAAAACTGGTCAATTCATTGGGTGACGATTTTGAAACCGATATAGCAAAAGTTCACGCCCTTTCGGCCGCAGTGCTCGAAAATGTAAGCTATCGCACCGGGCAGACCAATGCTGATACCGATGCAGAAACTGCGCTGAAAACAGGTGAAGGTGTCTGTCAGGACCATAGTCATATATTCTGCGCAGCGGCCCGGTTGATGGGATTTCCTGCGCGCTATGTCTCCGGATATTTGATGATGTCTGATCGGATCGATCAGGATGCCACCCATGGGTGGGCGGAAGCCTATGTCGACCGGCTGGGCTGGGTCGGGTTCGATATATCCAATGGCTATTCACCCGATGAACGCTATATCCGGATCGCAACCGGGCTCGACTATCGAGAGGCATCGCCAATCTCGGGTCTGCGATATGGAGCAGGTGGCGAAGATATGATTGTCACGCTGCAGGTTCAACAGTAAGCATCGCAGCGCTATTATCTGGGGACTGAAAAAATGACATATTGTGTGGGGCTGCGGTTGAATCGGGGTCTGGTTTTCATGTCCGACACCCGCACCAATGCGGGTGTGGATGATATTTCCCAGGTGAAAAAAATGACCAGTTGGGAAGAGCCGGGTGAACGGGTGATCACTTTGCTGTCGGCGGGAAATCTGGCAACAACGCAGGCGGTCGTCAGCTTGCTTGATGAGCGTGGCAAGGCTCCGGATGATCGTAATCCCTCGATCATGCGCGCTCCGTCAATGTTCCAAGTCGCTACAATCGTCGGAGAAACCTTGCGTGAAGTTGTGAAAACCTATGCAGAAGAAGGGCAAGAAGCGAGATCTCCATTCGGCGCAACATTGATTGTCGGCGGTCAGATCAAAGGCAGCGAACCGCGCCTTTTTCTAATCTATCCAGCCGGTAATTTCATCGAAGCCAGCGCCGATAGTCCCTTTTTCCAAAGTGGAGAAAAGAAATATGGACGCCCAATTCTGGTCCGTGCTTTCGATCCGAATATGTCTTTCGAGGATGCGGTGAAGTTGCTGCTTGTGTCTTTTGATTCAACCATAAGGGCCAATCTTGCGGTTGACTTGCCATTGGACATGCATGTCTACGAAAGTGACAGTTTTGCGATCAAACACGAGCAGCGGGTCGAAAGTGACGACGCCTATTTCCAGCAGATTTCACAAGGCTGGGGCGATGCTCTGAGAAGTGCGTTCCAGTCGCTCCCAGATTTTCGCTATGATCACTAGTCATCAATGACACCAGTTGCATCAGAAGTTCGGTGCAACAAATGATCTGGCAGAATATCAAACTTTGCAGGCCAAGCCATTGCCTTGCGAGAAAAATCATCCAAAGCGCCTTTTTCCGGCCATCGCGCGATGGGCCATCGCCATTGTTGTGAGTTGTGCATTTACCCTGATACAACTGGGCATCACGCTTGCGTCTGCCACATAACAATTGGAGGTGTTATGAACGCGTTGGTTCAAGTCCACGACACCCTTGTGCGGATCGGCGTTAATCCCATTGCCACCATGTGGATGAGAGCTGGACAAGACCACATCATCGGGTTCTTTTAAATTATCCTGATAAAATTGATCAATATCTGCATCGCTCATCCCCGCATAGAGAGTTTGCCCCTTTAACAACGCGGGATAAACCTCCTCGGCACCGTTTAGAAAATGGACTTTGGTCATTGCTGCAAGCGCGCGGCGGAGCAGAGCCAGCTCATCTTCTCCGACTTTGAATTTGAGTTTGCCATTCTCCATATGGCCTAGCCGGTCGGCTGGGAACAGCACACCTGCCGAAACCAGACGCCTATAATTTCTCATCCGCTCGTAATGATCTTCAAACCAGCCAGGCACCAATGTGGCCATGCTCAGAGGAGGTTGGAAGTGGCTTTCGATTAGAAAGTCGCCGCGATCGACATAGGTTGCCATCTGGTCTTCATCCCAGACGTTCATCTCTTTGCCTTCCGGCATCAGTGCAACCACCGGGCAGGCGATGTTCAGCGAGATATTATGGCCCGCTTGCAAGATACCGCTCTTGTAAAGCAAATGACTCGAGGCAAGCGCACCTGCCGCCACGACAACTCCCTTGCGCGCGCGAATGATTCGCTTGCGTCCATCGCGCAATTTGATTTCGACAGAATCGGCCACCCGTTTCCCGTTTGCGCCGTCGCGCCAGAAGATTTCCACAACCTCGGCTTTGTGCAATATTTTTGCCGGATTGGCGCGTTTCAGGTCGGTGGCATCTCGCAGAAAGCTCTCGGGCGTCGCTTTTTTGCGGCCATAGGGGCAACCTGTATTGCAATAGCCACAATAGACACATTCGGTGTCAGAGCCTTTGGGGCCATAATTTTTGCGGAACCATGCGGTGATCGCCTTTTTGTCCATCGGGTCGTCGGAAAGCGCAGCATATTTTTTCCAACCTTCGATCAAATGCGGACCATTATTCCGTCCGGTAATTTTATCAATTTCCGAAACCTCCAGAACTTGTTCGACAGCTTCATAGCTGACCCCCAGTTCTTCTTCGGAAATCGGTGCGCCCAGCCTGGCCCAAGTATCGAAAACATCCTCTGCATCGGGATGGACCAGCCCATCATGTTTCATACGCAGGCAAATACCGTTGTTGATTACGGGAGAGCCCCCGACGACGCGACCCTGGAAAACAATGATATCCCGGTCCGCAGTGGATTGGAGCGCGCCGTCCTTGAACAGCCGAGCGGTCATCCGGGCCTCTTGATGCGATATACGAGAGGATGGATAGTGGCTGCCGGCTTCAATGATTAGAACCTCATGGTCTTCATCAGCCATAGCGGCAGCCGCTACCGCGCCTCCAGCCCCGGATCCAATGATGATGACATCGGTCTCCTCAGGTATGGCGTCATGGCCGACGAACACTTCGGCGGTCAGATCACGTCCGGTTTGATGATTGATCGGGCGCTCAGGCGGCGTCGAACGATCCCGCTGTGCGGGCAATTTATATTTGATGTCCCGATAGACGGGATTATCGAAATTCTCTTTCTCGTCGCCAAATTGCCAATGGCCATAATAGCCGGCCATGATGACTCCCTTGGTTCGGGCCATGTCCTGAAATATGTCGATCCGCGACCGGCGCAATCGGCTATTGATCCATTTCTTTCGAGTTGCCGGGCTCACGATCAAAAACAGCGGGCCGCCGAGAACCAGAAAACAACCGTAGAGAGCAAAGCCGATTTCCTGCGGCTTGCTGCCATCCATTTTCGAGAATTGAAATTGCAGATTTGCGACAACTTGCTTGGCAGGAATAGCCATGTCCACATTGTGGAACATCGCCTCGGTCATCGCCTGGATGATCTTTGCCTGCAACAGATTAAACGGCTTTTTCATATTCTATCCCCCAGTGTGCGACCCGGAGAAATTCAATTCATTGATTCATTCTTTTGCAATATTCTCATTCAAAATGATACCCAGTCCGTCTCCGTCTGCACCCACCTTGAAGCGACGCAGAACCGTGCCGGCCGACATATCAATTTCCGCGACAGTATCTGGACCGGTTTCTGCTGCATAGAGCTTCCGGCCGTCAGGTGAGAACAGAATGGTGACTTGGCGCGCTTCTGCGCTGCCGCTGACCACGATATCGTCTTTTGCAGTTCGGGTTGCCACGTCAAAAATGCCGAGCGCGCCGTCACCCAAATTCGAAGTGACTGCGATTTGTCCATCAGGGCTGATTGCCACTCTAATGGGGAAACTTCCGGTTTCTATGGCAGATAATTCTTCCAGGCTTTGGGCATCAAACACCCGCAACATATTGCCCTGACGATCTGCGACCCAGATGGTTTCCCCATCTGGCGTGATCGCCAATCCTTCCGGTTCGGTCCCCGCGGGAAGATCTTTGATTTTTTTCATGCTGTTCAAATCCAGAACGCTCAGGGTGCCGGATTGCATATTGGTGACAAAGGCCCGTGATTTGTCCGGAGTGATCACCAGCATGTGACTGCCTTTTTGCCCGGTCGATATCGCCGATACTTCCCGCTGCTGTTCCTCGCCGGTCGGTGGTGAAACAATCGTGATGCTGTCGCTGCCCTCGGTGGTTGCAATGATCCGGCCATCATCCAGCCACAGGATGCCATGCGGGCGCTTGTTGGGAGACAGGTTCACCGTCTCGACTTTTTCCTGAGCTTTGATGTCAAAAACATCGATGCTCTGTCCGCCATAGGAAACCACCGCAGCCAGCCTGCCATCAGGAGAAATCGCGATTTCGTGAGGTTGGTCGCCTGTGTCCCGGCGTGCCGTTTCCTTGCCGGTTTCGAGGTTGATAAAACTCAGACTATTCTCGGCTTTGTTTCCGACCAATAATGTAGCTGACATCCTGTCCGGACCATCGACAACATCGTCAGCAGCAGCCGTGCAGGCGGCGAGCAGGAGGATAGTTAGCGATATGCTGGCAAGTTTTTCAATCATTTAAACACCTGTTGAGGACTCTCGCTAAGATAGCATGAAATCTGGTGTTTTCTATCTCTGATTTTCTTGAGAATGTGATTCATTGCACTGCTTGAGAATGGCGGAGTGATAGGGTATCCAGTGAAACATCATTGTATAGAGATCGAGATCGACATGAAAACCCAGCATTTTGTTGCAAGATTATCTGGCGCGATTTTGGTTGCGGCGCTTGTCACGCCAATGCCGGCGTCGGCCCAGTTTGGCGGTCTGTTTAAAAAACGGCCTCCCGCTAGTGCAAAGTCGAACGACGATGAAAATGCTTCCGATTGCTCAACCGATCCTGAAAAATCAATTGGCAAATCGATTTTGGGCAATGTCATTGGTGATTTCACGCGTCGGGCAACTCGGGGATTGGGGGTTGTCGGTTCCTATATTCCAAGAGCCGAAGTAGCGGATACGCTGACAGATTCAATTGCCTGTCGGCTTGACCCGGATGAGCAGCTTCAGGCAGCGGATGCGACTCGCGAGGTGACGCGGTCGGAGCAGGTGGGCTCAAGTTCGCAATGGACAAGTAAGACCCGTGCAGATGTATCTGGCAGCTCAACGATCACGGAAAAAACCGAGATGGCCAATGGTAGCAGTTGCATGAACTTGACCGATGTCGTTATTGTCGACGGCGAAGAGACCCGGGTGAGCAAGAGAATGTGCAAGGCCCCCGGCGAATCTCAATATGTAATCATGGTGTAAAATATGAAAAAATTGATCAAAGCTGCAATATTGGCCGCGTCCTGCCTCGCTGTGGGCGCCCATGCTGAAACCGCCATGGACCCCAATAATCCGACATGTCCGGCGGAGCCAGATTGGTCTGCGAACAAACAAATGGAACTCACTCCGATCGAACGGGGAGGCGAAAAGATTCTGCTTGCTGAAGGGGTGATTGACAAGGGGATACCCGAGCGGCTGCAAAAAGTGCTGGAAGAAAATCCCGATATTACCGAAATCTGGCTCCGGTCGCCCGGTGGAAATGCGCGAGCGGGCAATGCAGCCGGTCAGATTATTCGGAAAATTGGAGGAATTGTTATAACTCGGATACCACCGGGGTGGACTTGTTTCAGTGCCTGCAACTTCGTCTTCATGGGCGGCAGAGCTCGGATTATCGACGAAGGCGGCCATTTCATGGTCCATATGTTCACGATGACCGGAGACCGCGATGCGATTAATTATAGTATCGAAATGGGGACGGAATCGACTGTTGGTCTGATCGGCGAAGTGGAGCAGGAAAGTGCGCTGCTAGCGACCGAGGATAATGATTTTCTCATTCGCATGGGCGTTTCGCGCAAACTATTATCCGAGATAATGTACAAGCAAAAAGCGGTCGATACCGGTGACGGAGACAAATCTACCCGTCGATGTCTGTCTCGCGAAGAAGCCTATCGTTATAATGTGGCGAACGTAGACGGTTGAAAAAAGCGCCCTTTCTCTTTTCATTTGAAATTATGGCGTTAGCATATGTTTCAAATAATCGGGGAGGGAATGCATGCGGCATATCGCGATCATCGGATCCGGGCCTGCGGGCTATTATACGGCCGAGGCGGCTCAGAAGAAATTTGGCGATGAAGTCTGTATCGACATCATTGATAGATTGCCGGTTCCCTTTGGACTGATCCGCACCGGCGTCGCGCCTGACCATCAATCGATCAAGGCGGTTTCGCGCCGTTATGAAAAGACCAACCTCGGAGACAATGTTCGCTTTGTTGGCAATGTGTCGGTTGGCAGCGATGTGAGCGTTGACGAGTTGCAAGGCTTCTATGACGCAGTTGTTTTGGCTACGGGCGCGCCCAATGATCGCAAGCTCGACATTCCAGGAAACGAACTTTCGGGCGTTATCGGAAGTGCGGCATTCGTTGGTTGGTATAATGGCCATCCTGATTTCAAGGATTTGAATCCCCCGTTGGCTGGAAAATCCGTAGCCATTATCGGCAATGGCAATGTCGCGCTGGACGTGGCCCGCATATTGGCAAAAACTCAGAATGAATTCAGCGGGAGCGATATTGTTGCCCATGCCCTGGACGCCTTGGCGCAAAGCAAGATTAGAAAAATCACTTTGCTGGGACGGCGCGGGCCTCATCAAATTGCGATGACACCCAAGGAACTGGGCGAATTGGGTCATTTGGAAAAGGCGCGACCGGTGGTGGATCCGCTCGACTTTCCCGACGAAGGTGATGACGCGATGCTCGAACCGGGCATGCGCAAATCCGTCACTCATTTGCGCAGCTTCTATCAGCGGGCAGGAGAATTGCTCGACAAGCCGATAACGATCGATTTTGATTTTTTTGCGATGCCGGTTGAGATCAAGGGTGATGGTGAAGTCGAGCAGATCGTCGTGGAAAGAACCGAGCTGGATAAGGATATGCGTTCGATCGGGACTGGCGAGCGTTATGAACTGGATTGCCAGATGGTCATCAGTTGTATTGGTTATCGCACGCCGCCGATTGAGGGCGTACCCTATGAGCATGGGCGGGGACGTTTTGCCAATACCGAGGGCCGGATATTGCCGGGTCTCTATTGCGTTGGCTGGGCCAAGCGTGGACCTTCGGGAACCATTGGCACCAACAAGCCCGACGGGTTTGGCATGGTCGAACTGATTGATGAAGATATTGGCGCTGGAGATCAGAAAGAAGGGCGCAAAGGACTTGATCGCCTGATGGCAGAACGCAATGTCGAAGCGGTCACGTTTCGCGATTGGAAGAAAATTGAAGAAGCTGAAATCGCCCGGGCAAGAGCGGGCGCACCGCGTGAGAAATTTACCGATATCGCAGAGATGATCGCAGCGCGCGAGAGCTAGTCTAGCCACTTTCTCATGATCGCATTCACTCGCTCGGGCGCTTCCTGTTGTACCCAATGGGATACGTTTGGTAAGCGATGCAATTCGAAATTGGGGACCCATTGCTCGGTGCCGTCAGTGCAGCGGATATCTAGCGCCGTATCTTCTTCGCCCCATATCATCAAGGTTGGAATGTCGACCATGGCATTGCCAATATTCCGTCCGTCTTTTGTGCGCAGCAGCGCTCGGTAATAGTTGATCATCGCGCGCAAGGCCCCGGGACGATTGGCAGCGTCGGCGTAAATTTGGAGGTCAGCATCTGGAAAACGGCTTTTGTCGACCGCCATGTTGGAAAATGCACGCTTGATTGGGGTCGCGCCATTGCGCCCGAGCATCCATTCCGGAAACCACGGCAGTTGGAAGAAGAAAATATACCAACTTTTCTTGAGCTGATGCCAATGGCGCAATTCCCGGCGCCCGCAATTGGGATGAGGCACATTCATGATGATCAGGCGCGTCAGCGGCCGGAGTTTCTTAATCGCAAAATTCCAGGCGACAATCGCGCCCCAATCATGCGCGATCAGAGTGACATCTTCTGCACCGCTTGCATCAATCAGAGCGGCGACGTCAGCGCAGAGTTGGTCGAGCGCATAGCTGGCGATACCGTGGGGTTTGCTTGATCTGCCATAGCCCCGCATATTGGGTGCCCAGACGCGATAGCCCATGTCGGCGAGCATCGGCATTTGATGTCGCCATGAAAAGTTGAGTTCCGGAAAGCCATGAAGACATAGGGCAAGTTTATTGCCGCTTCCTGCGGTTGCGAGCTCGAGCGTTTGGCCATTGGCTTCGATCCACTGCATGGTGATGCCGCTCGCCGGATCCGGCTGCCAGGAAAATTCATTTGTCATGCCAAATACGCTAGCATTGGCGGCCTTTAATCATCCAGTTAAATCTGCTAATGGTCGAAAAATATCTAGGAGAGAATCGATGCATGATCTGGTAATTCGCGGCGGAACTGTGGTTGACGGCATGGGCGGCGCGCCGTTTGTAGCTGATGTGGCTATTGATGGCGATCGCGTGTCATTGGTCGGCGAAGTGCTGGCGCAAGGTCGCGAAGAGGTCGATGCGACCGGCAAGCTCGTGACTCCCGGATTTGTCGATGTGCACACCCATTATGATGGCCAGGCCACCTGGGATGATGAAATGGCACCCTCCAGCTGGCACGGCATCACAACCGTTGTGATGGGCAATTGCGGAGTCGGCTTCGCACCGGCGCGGCCCGACCGTCATGAATGGCTGATCAATCTGATGGAAGGGGTGGAGGATATTCCGGGCACCGCGCTTGCCGAGGGCATGAGCTGGAATTGGGAAACCTTTCCCGAATATCTGGATGAGCTCGAGAGAATGCCCCGCACGGTCGATGTTGCGACTCATGTGCCGCATGGCGCGGTTCGTGCCTATGTGCTGGGCGATCGCGAAAAGCCTGGCGCGGTGCCTACGGAGGATGAAATCGACCAAATGTCGAAAATCGTCGAAGATGGTCTCAAGGCTGGCGCGCTTGGATTTTCGACGTCCCGCACGATATTGCATCGCAGCATTGATGGCGAGCTTGTCCCGGGCACGACCGCGACCAAGGAAGAACTGATCGGCATCGGTCGCGCGATGGGCCGGGTTGGCTATGGTGTGTTTGAAATGGCCAGTGATCTCAACAAGGAATGGGATGAATTTGGCTGGATGGGTGATCTCAGTCGTGAAACCGGCATGCCGGTGACATTCGCGGCGCTCCAATCCATCGCCAAGGACCAGTCACTGGACGAACAGATCGCCAATATGCGTGCAGAAAATGACAATGGCGCCAATATTGTCGCCCAGATTGCGCTGCGTGGAAATGGCATTGTCATGGCATGGCAGGGCACAGTCCATCCGTTTGTCCGTCACCCGAGCTGGGTGGCGATGGAAGAGCTGAGCTGGGACGAAAAATATGCCAAGCTGAAAGACCCTGCGTTCAAAGCACAATTGTTAAGCGAAACCAGCGAGCCACCGGAACAAGTCGATATGATGCCCGTCTTCACGATCGTGACCCAGGGCTGGCCGATGCAGTTCGAAATGGACACGGATTTCGATTATGAACCACAAGCGGATGAGAGTATCGCGGCACGCGCGGAAGCGGCGGGCAAATCCGGTGCGGAATATGCCTATGATCTGATGATGGCGGATGATGGCAAGGGCTTTATCTATCTGCCTTTGCTCAACTATATGGACGGTAATCTCGATTTTCTTGAGCAATTGCAGCAGGCCGACGATACGGTTAACAGCCTGTCGGATGGCGGAGCGCATTGTGGCACAATCTGCGATGCAGCGAGCCCGACCTTCATGCTCGAACATTGGGTCAAGAACCGGCAGCGCGGAACCATCACCATCGAAAATGCGATCAAGCGGCAATGTCTGGATACCGCGCGCCTCTATGGCCTGAACGATCGGGGAGTCCTGAAACCCGGCTATCTGGCGGATGTCAACGTGATTGATATGGAGCGGATCAAGCTGGGCAAGCCTTGGCTTGCTTTCGATCTGCCTGCTGGTGGCAAACGCCTGCTGCAAAAGGCTGACGGATATGATTATACGATCAAGTCCGGACAAGTCACCTTCAAGGGCGGCATTGTCACCGACAAGCGTCCCGGCGGTTTGATCCGTGGACCACAGACAGTGGAGATGCTCGAAGCGGCTGAGTGAAGCTCGCCGACGCAGCCTATCAGGAAAAGCCCCTCCCCGACAGAAGAGGGGCTTCCCTCTATTCTCAGAATGCCTTTTGCCAACCCACTGTCAGCATCCAGTCTCCCGTCATTTGTGGGCCATTGAGGTCTTGATAGATCGGCGCGCCGACTTCCAGGGCGAAACGATGTCCGGCCAATGCGCCGTGCGTGACAACCGTGTTCACACCGGCGATCAGGTCAATGCGCTCGCCGCCCTGAAAATCCGGATTGGCGGTTTGGACGGGCCCCATGATCATTGGGTCAATGCCATCAACGCGGCCCATAGTCCGGCCTTTAATCCGGCCCGATAGACTGAGCCATTGGGCAGGGGAATAGCTGACCCAGGCGGTCGCTTCATGGATGTCGCCAAAGCTGTAACCTTGATCATTGGTACCTATCCGGATTGTTCCTGCATATTGCAGGCCGTAACCGACTTTCCCGGCCCAACCTTTGAAGGTCGCGGCGGGTCTCAAATCCCAAGTGCCGCTGCCGATTTGCATCATATAGGGAGTACGTATTGTTGGTGTCGCGCCCATGGGTGTCAGAATCTCTGCTGTTTTGCTGTTCGATCCCGTGGGTATGGAGACCGCAGCGCGTAAATTCAGCTCCTGCTGTTTTTCCGACTTACGATCTGCGACTCCCAAAACCGGGAAAATACCGCCAACAGTGATATCGCCAATGCCTTCCGGGCTGGTTTGAAATTCGCCACGGACATTGGTGCCCATCCCGCCCATGTAAGTCGTATGATCCATTTCCTTCTGAATATAGCTACCCATCGCAACCAGCGTGACCCAATCAGCAGGCGCATACATGGCGCCCACCATCGTCATGTCGGTGCGCATGGACGTGGGCACGATCCTGAGTGTTGGCGGCTGCCCCGGTGCGCCGAAAAAGCGGTTGGGAATCGTGGTCGCAATCTCGTCGGGTGCAATGCCGTCGGTCCCGATTTGATTGCCTGACATTTGCATATGCATATGCCGGATCGAGACCATGAATTCGCCCTTTTTATGAGCATGATCAGCCATCACGCCAATTGGCGCATGATCATCAGCCCGAACATCATGAGCGATGGCGGGACTGATAGTTGTGCAGGCGACGACGAGCGCGCTTGCAGGAGCAAGATATTTCATAAGTATTTCCTGTACATATCTGAACGCAGCGCACGCCGTTTTCAGCACGCACCGCAAATGGGAGAGGTGGTTCAGACGATGACAGGCGGCCCGGTCGCTGGCGGGATATTGATCCGGTTGCGCAGCGCAAAGCGGCGCGGTTCGGATGGTTCATGTGTTGCCGGAGCAATTATATTGCTGTCGAATTCAGGAGCCGAAGATGCAAGGCCGATGGAAGCGCCGCCAGAAAAGACACAGGCCTGAGCAGGGGCTTCCGGTCCGCTTTCTGGAACTGGTTCCTCCTGCTGGCCATAGATTAGTGCGAGCGTTGCATAATCCGGATGATCCGGCGTGATCGCCAACTGGCTATCCGCATGACCCGAACAGAGTTTGATCGCAAAGCCCTGTTCGGTTTGCGTCGGCATGAAGCCGGAAGGAGCAAGTGCGCTGATGATGAGCGCCAAAAGGGCAACGAGGTAGGTCGCTGGGTTGGTTTTGCGGAACCGGGAGAAGGTGAAAAAGTGACTCATGATCTTCTGGAGGTCGCTATATTACGGCTTCCGGAGCATTTCCACCGAAATCATCTGCCAATGCGACGAGCGCAGCAATGCAGCAATATCGAGAGATCAATCGGCGCTCTAGATTGCTTCGTGTGGCTCGCAATGATGGCAACCATTCCAACTATCAGACATCTTTCTTCCGAAGAAGCGAAAGGCCATGAAGGCTCAATGACAAAGCAAGTTTGCCGCAGTTGGCAGAACGCTGCCGGATATTGGCTGTCGTTCGCGGAGAGCCTGCCGAACCAAGGCTTTAACCGACAGATACCCTTTGACAGACTCAGGACGAACCGTGTCGCTTCCCCTGATCCAGCCCGGCTGGATTTCCCCCTTAAACCCGCATCGGCATCAGCACATAAAGTGCCGCCGACTTGTCATTCTCGCGGATCAGCGTCGGCGCACCGGCGTCTGCCAAATGCAGTTCCACCGTGTCGCCTTCAATCTCGCTCAAGATATCCATCAAATATCGGGAGTTGAAGCCGATCTCAAAAGCCTCTTCCGTGTAGCTGCCAGGGACTTCTTCTTCGGCTTTACCATTTTCTGGGGAGGTTACGGATAGTGTAATTTTGTCATCACCCAGCGCCATTTTGACCGCACGGGTTTTTTCGGTCGCGATGGTGGAGACACGATCGACGCCCTGGGCGAAGCTCTTGGGGTCAATTTTCAACAGCTTGTCATTGCCGGTCGGAATGACCCGCGTATAATCGGGGAAGGTTCCGTCGATCAGCTTGCTCGTCAGAATCGCACTGCCAAGAGTGAAGCGGATTTTGCTGGCGGACAGATCAATCTGCACCGAGCTTTCGCTATTCTCATCGAGCAATTTGCGCAGCTCATTCACGCATTTGCGAGGCACAATTACATCGGGCATGCCTTCTGCCCCAGCTGGGCGGGGGAGGGTGACACGGGCAAGGCGATGGCCATCGGTTGCGGCGGCTTTTAAGACCGGCGTATCTTCATCCTGCACGTGCAGAAAAATCCCGTTGAGATAGTAGCGCGTTTCTTCGGTCGAAATCGCAAATTTGGTTTTGTCGATAATCTGGATCAGCGACGTTGCGGGCAGTTCAAACCGGGTTGGTAAATCGCCTTCGGCAATGATTGGAAAATCATCGCGCGGCAGAGTTTGCAAATTGAACCGGGCGCGGCCTGCGTTGACCTTCATCTTTCCGTCTGCCGCGTCCATTTGGACCTGCGAGCCATCAGGAAGCTTGCGGGCGATGTCAAATAGAGTGTGCGCAGAAACAGTGATCGAACCCGCGGTCTCGACCTGCGCTTCGACGGTTTCCACGACCTGAAGGTCCAGATCGGTTGCCATCAGTTTGATGCCGCCACCGTCGCTGGCTTCGATCAGGACATTGGACAGAATTGGGATCGTGTTGCGCCGTTCCACGACGGACTGGACATGGCCCAGGCTTTTGAGCAGTGCAGCGCGTTCAATGGTCGCTTTCATAAAATGTCCTCTTCATCCCCGATGTGCAAGAAGCAGGCCTGTGAGGGATACTCCGCCTGTTTCGCAGATAGTTCATGGCTTCAATAACAATATAGTGCGCCAGAGCAAGCCCGATAGGTCGACATTGGCGGGAATATGGATGAAAAACTGTGGAAAAAACCGGATAGACGGCTAAAGCGTCTTGAGAGTTACACGGTCGCGGCCATTTTGAAGCAGGATAGATCAAATAAATGAAAGACTTAAGCACAAATGGCAAACGTCTGTTCATTGCCCGGCATGGCGAAACCATTTTTAACAAAGCGGCTCGTATTCAGGGCAATGAGGCCTACACTCCGCTGACCTTAACCGGATTTGCCCAAGCTGATGAAATGGGCCGGGCGCTGGCGCTCCATTTGGGTGAGGAGCCGGCGTTAGATCTGGTGGCTTCGGACACCGACAGGGCGTTGCAAACGCTTTCCATCATAACCGAACATATTGGGTTGGATTGGCACCAGGCTAGACCGGACATTCGGCTTGGAGAGATTGAAATGGGCGCATGGACCGGCACTTATTATGCCGATCTCGATGGCGCGCTTGAAATAGATACTGATGATATGCTGTTTGCGACCATTGCACCCGGCGGGGAAAGCTATCGAGATATTGTCGCGCGCTTACAGCAATGGCTGGGCGATCAAAAATTTGAACGGGATACCGTTTTGATCAGTCATGGCATGACGAGCCGGGTGTTGCGCGGCATGCTAACCAGTTTGCCAGAACATCCAAAATATGATGCGCCAATTGCCCAAAGCCTGCCGCAAGGCTCGATTGTAGAAATATGCGATGGCGTGGAAACCGTCATTCATCTTGGTGGCGGGGAAGGGGAGAAGGCTTGAAGCGCCTTTTCGTCTTGATATCGCTGATGCTGCTTATCCCTGCACCGGCGATAGCCAAAGATTCTTTGGGGATTTTTAACAGCTGGGGGGCTTTTCGTGACGCCGAGATACCGCGTTGCTATGCGATTGCGGAAACCGAGCAAATTACCGGCAGAGCCGAACGAAAATCCTATGCGACCATTGGCTTCTGGCCCAATCGGGAAATCCGTCGTCAATTTCATGTGCGCTTGAGCAGAGACCGTTCGACCAATAGTCGGGTGATCGTCAGCATCGGTGGCCGCCGCTTTCGGCTGACCGCCAACCGCTCCGACGGCTGGTCTCAGGATAAGCGGATGGACGCCGCGATTATCGCCGCCATCCGTTCCGCTGTCAGCATGACGGTCGAGAGCGTCGGCCGCGACGGCAGGCCGATCGTCGATGCCTATCTGCTGAGGGGGGCGGCAACCGCGATTGATGCAGCCTCACTGGGCTGCTCGCGGCTGCGCTAGCTTTTCCATCACAGCCGCACTATATGGCCGACATGCAGATTCCCGGCCATATTGATCCCGTTCCATTACCCGCCAAAGTCACGCCTCGCGAAGATGGCAAGGTCGACCTGATTGGCTTGAGCGTGACCCAGGTCCGCGACGTTCTGATCACAGCTGGTTTGGATGAGAAGCAGGGAAAACTGCGCTCCAAACAGCTGTTCCACTGGATGTATCATCGCGGGATAACCGATTTTGCGCTGATGACGGATATGAGCAAAACGCTGCGACCATGGCTGGCAGACCGTTTTGTGATTGGTCGCCCAGAAGTCGTCGAGGCGCATTTGTCCGAAGATGGCACCCGCAAATGGCTGCTGCGCTCTGCGGACAATCAAGATTATGAGATGGTGTTCATTCCCGATGATGATCGCGGAACGCTCTGCATTTCAAGTCAGGTGGGATGTACGCTCAACTGCCGCTTTTGCCATACCGGAACGATGCGGCTGGTGCGCAATCTTTCACCCGGGGAGATCGTCGGTCAGGTCATGCTCGCGCGCGATGCCTTGAGCGAATGGCCGAAAGGCGTGATGGATTTCGCGGACGATGAAGAGGCGGAAGATACCAAGGAATATAATCAGGCCTATAAATCCGACGGCCGCCTTCTGACCAATATCGTGCTGATGGGCATGGGGGAACCGCTCTATAATTTTGACAATGTCCGCGATGCGATGAAGGTGGTGATGGACGGCGCGGGCCTGGCCCTGTCTCGCCGCCGGATCACTTTGTCAACCAGCGGTGTTGTCCCGATGATCGCACGGGCGGGCGAAGAAATTGGCGTCAATCTCGCAATTTCACTGCACGCCGTGAACAAGGAAACGCGCGACGAAATTGTCCCGCTCAACCGGAAATATAGTATCGAAGAATTGCTGCAGGCCTGCGCCGACTATCCCGGCGCCAGCAATTCACGACGGATTACATTCGAATATGTGATGTTGAAGGACAAGAATGACAGCGATCAGGATGCGCGGGAGCTGGTCGATCTGCTGCGGCAATATGACCTGCCCGCCAAGGTCAATTTGATCCCGTTTAACCCGTGGCCGGGTTCTGACTATGAATGTTCGACGCCGGAGCGGATCAAGTCCTTTTCGAAGATCATCTTCAATGCCGGGATTAGCGCGCCCGTCCGCACGCCAAGAGGGCGGGATATCATGGCCGCTTGTGGTCAGCTCAAATCGGCCAGCGAGAAGAAATCGCGGGCAGAACTGGACCGGCTAGCGGAAGAAAAACAGGCTGCGCTCGGCTAGGCAGCGGCGATGACGTCGATCTCCACCATCAGTTCGGGCAACGCCAGAGCTGAGACCTCGACAATCGTATCGGCAGGATAGGGCGAGGAGAAATATTTTTTCCGCGGGTCAACGATCTGCGGGAAATGCGCCATATCGGTCAGATAGATCGTGACTTTGACGATCCTGTCCCGGCTGCTGCCGCCAGCAGCTAGTACTTTGTCGATATTCACAAATGTCTGGGATATCTGGGCGTCAATGTCACCCGCGCCGATGATCGTGCCGCTCTCATCTATCGCAGCCTGGCCGGATAGAAACAGCACATCACCAACCCTCCAGCCCGGCGCGATTGCATAAGGTGCGAGCGGGTCCGGATCGATTGCGATGACTTCCATTTTGACATTCATTTTGCTCTCCTTGGGGTGGGAACCGGTTTGCCGGTGGATTAATCTGTAACGACAATCTTCCTTTTAGCGAATAGCAGTCTAAGATGGTGCAAAATATGACAGCGATACATTCCACGAAAGAGCGACGCCATCGGCTGTCCACGCGCATTTGGCATTGGGTCAATGCACTTTGCTTGCTCATTTTGCTGATGAGCGGATTGACGATCTTCAATGCGCATCCCCGGCTCTACTGGGGCGAATATGGGGCCAATGATGATTATGCCTGGATGGCTGTCGGATCGAATGAGACATATGGCTATTTGCGATTTGGTGAAACCCGCATTGAGACCACAGGCGTGCTCGGCAACTGGGAAGACAGTAGCGGAAAAACCCAGACATGGGCGTTTCCCGATTGGGCGACCATTCCATCCTATTATAGTCTGGCCGATGGGCGGCGCTGGCATTTCTTTTTCGCCTGGATATTTGCGCTTGGACTGACCTTCTTCATGATCCGTTCGCTCTGGAATCGTCATATCCAGAGTGATTTGCATATTCCTCGTCAAGAATGGCGACCTTCGGTGATTTGGCGATCTTTTCGGAGCCATCTGCAATGGAGCAAAATTCGCGGTTCTGCCGGGCAGGATTATAATCTCATTCAGAGACTGAGCTATGTCGGTGTCATCTTCATCCTGTTGCCGCTGATGATTTTTACCGGACTGGCCATGTCGCCGGCGATGGACGCCAATTGGCCAATTTTGACCGATATGTTCGGCGGTCGACAGTCCGCTCGCTCAATCCATTTTATCGCCTCTTTCGCGCTGGTCCTGTTTTTTCTCGTCCATCTGCTCATGGTGATATTGTCCGGACCGATCCGCCAATTGAGCGGGATGATTTTTGGCGGGACGAGAACGGGAGATGTCGAATGACGATCATCACCCGGCGTAAGTTGATTACTACTGCAGCCCTGGGCGCAGGTGGGATCCTCTCGGGATGCGACAGGCTGAGCCGCAGTCCGGATTTCCAGAATATTCTGGCCAGCGCGGAGACGGCCAATTTTACGGTCCACCGTGCGCTGGGTGATCGCATGCAAATGGCGAGCGAATATAGCCACGCTGATCTCTCCCCCACATTTCGGGCCAATGGGACCCGCGATCCGGGAACGCCAGATTATGCCGCAAGTGCGGCTCAGGCTTTTGCAAATTGGCAATTGCGTTTCACGGGACTGTTCACAAAACCCCAGATTTTTGGGCTTTCCGCGTTGCAATCCATGCCGCAGCGGACGCAAATCACCCGGCATGATTGTGTGGAGGGATGGAGCGCGATCGGGCAATGGACGGGCGTTCCGCTCAAGATCCTCCTGGATTTGGCGCAGTTGAAAGACAGCGCGAATTTTCTGGTCTTCCATTGTGCAGACAGGCTTGGTGGGCGGCCATATTATGAGAGTATTGATCTGCTCGATGCCTTCCATCCCCAAACAATCATGGCCCATCGTCTGAATGACGAGCCGTTGCCGATCGAAAATGGCGCGCCGCTTCGTCTCAGGGTCGAGCGGCAATTGGGCTATAAACATGCCAAATATGTCAACGAAATTGAGGCGGTCGCTTCGCTTGATAGCATTGGCGAAGGCAAGGGTGGATATTGGCAGGATGTTGCCAATTACGAATGGTATGCAGGTATTTGACAATCAGATAGACATTGCGTGGGGACGCAGATTTCCGGGGGAATAGACATGACCGTAATCGCCAAATTTTTGGGACCGTTGATAAAATCCGGCCAGATGACGTTGATCCACGCAGATGGTGTAACCGAGCTATTTGGCCAGCCGGAAGCGGGCTTCCCCAATGTCACTTTGCGATTGAAGGACAAGAAAGTTGTCCGCGATATCATGCTCGACCTGCGTCTGGGCGCTGCCGAAGCCTTTATGGATGGACGATTGATCATCGAGGATGGGGACGTCATGG
Organism: Sphingomonadales bacterium EhC05; assembly: GCA_001650955.1. Classification (GTDB taxonomy): domain Bacteria; phylum Pseudomonadota; class Alphaproteobacteria; order Sphingomonadales; family Sphingomonadaceae; genus Parasphingorhabdus. The sequence goes on along the minus strand of LXYP01000012.1, from coordinate 49,569 downwards.
ACATGATCCAGTTGATCCGCTCCAATCGACCATGGGAGCGCGACGGCAAGCTCAAGGAAGTCGCGATCTGGAAGCGGTTTTTCGATTTCTTCGCCAGTACATTCGACCAGATAAACGGCCTGGGTCGGTCTAAAGAAAATGTCGCGCATCATTATGACCTTGGCAATGATCTCTATCGGTTGTTTTTGGATGAGGATCTCCAATATACCTGCGCCTATTTCGCTGATGACGATATGACGTTGGAGCAGGCACAGGCGGCCAAAAAAGCCCATATCGCAGCGAAACTGGCCTTGTCACCAGGCCAGAAGGTGCTCGACATTGGCTGTGGCTGGGGAGGATTGGCGCTTTATCTGAACAAAATTGCGGATGTGGATGTCCTCGGCATCACGCTGAGCGAAGAACAGCTCATCGTTGCCAATGCGCGTGCGGAAGCCGCGGGCGTGGCGGATCGGGTAAAATTTGAACTGATGGATTATCGAGATCTGGCCGATCGGGACGCCGGGCAGTTCGATCGGATTGTTTCGGTCGGGATGTTCGAGGCGGTGGGCACGCCGCAATTCAAGACATTCTTTCGCTGTTGCGCAAATCTGATGACCGGCGATGGAGTGATGTTACTTCATACAATCGGAAGATTTGGCAGACCCGGGAAAACCGATGCCTTCACCCGCAAATATATATTCCCGGGTGGCTATATTCCGGCCTTGAGCGAAACGCTGGAAGCGAGTGAGCATTATCGGTTGATGGTTACCGATATGGAAACCCTGCGCCTGCATTATGCGAAGACTTTGCGAGAATGGTATCAGCGCACAGTCGCAAACAAGGAAGCTATTGTCTCGCTTTATGATGAACGGTTTTTCCGGATGTGGACATTCTATCTGGCAGGGGCGACCGCCGCATTTGAAAGTGGCGGCATGTGTAACTATCAGATCCAGTTTAGCCGCAACCGGAGCACATTGCCGCTCACGCGTGACTATATCGGCGAAACCGAGAAAAATCTGATTGTTTGACTATTCGGGATAGCGCTCGCTCATCAAATCCCAGTTATTCCGGATCAATTGTTCCAATATATCCATATCAACCTGTTCCAAACGATTGATATAAAGGCAGGATTTTCCGACCTTATGTTTCCCCAGCAAGGCGAACAGACGGTCTTGCTCAGCCTGCGCTGCCGGCGTGCAATAATTGCCGATGAGGTAGATGCTGAGCTTTGCCTTGCGAGGAGAGAATCCGGTTCGGCACATGGTGCCTTCCCGCCCGCTATCATATTTATAATCATAGCTGCCAAAGCCGATAATGCTCGGACCCCACATTTTGGGCTCCTGGCCAGTGATTTTGCGGAATAAGGCGATGAGCTGATGCGCCTCTTCCTTGCGTCGTTCCGGCTCTGCGGATTCGATAAATGACGAAACATCTGCATCGGTCGGCTTGGTTTTCAATTCTACTTTTGCCATCAGTTCCTCCTCTGCTGTCTGTATATCATATTGCACGGAAATTTGGAGCCTGTTAGGCGCGTCGCTTCATTCATCGAAAGTCGGGTATATGAGCGATTCTGTTAAACGTGTGGTTTTGGCCTTTTCTGGCGGTTTGGACACCAGCGTTATCCTGAAGTGGCTGCAGCAGGAATATCAGTGTGAAGTTGTCACCTTCACCGCTGATCTGGGGCAGGGCGAGGAATTGGGACCTGCGCGTCGTGTCGCAGAAACGCTGGGCGTGAAGCCGGAGCATATCTTCATTGATGATCTGCGGGAAGAATTTGTGAAAGACTATGTTTTTCCGATGATGCGCGCCAATGCCCTTTACGAAGGCCTCTATCTGCTCGGGACCTCGATTGCCCGACCGCTGATTTCCAAGCGCCAGATTGAAATTGCCAAGCTGACAGGGGCCGATGCTGTGTCGCATGGCGCTACCGGCAAAGGTAATGACCAGATTCGCTTTGAATTGGGCTATTATGGTTTGAACCCCGATGTCAAAGTGATCGCACCTTGGCGCGAATGGGATTTGACCAGCCGGACACGCCTGATCGAATTTGCAGAGAAGCATCAAATACCTGTGCCTAAGGATAAGCGCGGGGAAGCGCCGTTTTCGACGGATGCGAATATGTTGCACACATCATCGGAAGGCAAGATTCTCGAAGATCCTTGGGAAGAAGTTCCCGATTATGTCTATTCGCGGACGAAAAACCCCGAAGATGCGCCGGATATTCCTGAATATATTACCATCGATTTTGAACATGGTGATGGTGTTGCCGTCAATGGTGTCGGGATGTCGCCCGCGACTTTGCTTGAGAAACTGAACGACTATGGGCGCGAACATGGCATTGGTCGACTGGATCTGGTCGAAAATCGCTTTGTCGGCATGAAATCACGCGGCATGTATGAAACCCCTGGTGGAACAATCTATCACGCGGCCCACCGTGGCATTGAACAGCTCACGCTCGACAGCGGCGCGATGCATATGAAGGACGAACTCGCCCCGCGCTATTCGGAACTGGTCTATAATGGCTTCTGGTTCGCGCCGGAACGCGAAATGCTTCAGGCGGCAATCGACAAAAGCCAGGAACGGGTGACCGGCACAGTCAGGCTGAAACTCTACAAGGGCTCGGTCAATGTTGTGGGCCGCAAGGCAGATGTCGATTTCAACCTTTACAGCGAAGACGTGGTTACCTTCGAGGATGACCAGGGCGCTTATGACCAGAAGGATGCCGAAGGCTTTATCAAGCTCAATGCCCTGCGTTTGCGTCTCCTGGGCAAGCGTGAACGCTGAATCTCCAATATGCTAAGCGCATTATTCATCCTCACGCTGGGCTTTGTGATTCTGATCGTCGGCGGCGAACTGCTTGTTCGCGGCGCAGTGCGCGTCGCCGAACGGGCAGGCATGTCAGAGCTGTTGATTGGTCTCACGATTGTGGGTTTTGGAACATCCGCGCCTGAATTGGTCGCGAGTGTGGAGGCCGCGCGGGCGGGATCTCCTGGGATCGCCTGGGGGAATATTGTCGGATCCAACCTGGCGAACAGCTTGCTCATTCTCGGCACGGCATCGCTGATCCTTCCCATGGTGGTTCCGCGCGGCCCATTGTGGCGCGATGGCGGATTGGCGTTGATCATGACGATTATCCTCTGGCTGGTCGCGATTACGACCGGGATAACAGTGGCCATCGGCGTTGCTTTTCTGACGCTGTTGGTTGGTTATCTGGGCTACGCATATTGGGCTGAACGGACGCAGCCAGCCGGGGCAAGCGCTTTGCATGAAAAAGCCGAGTCTCTCGAAGTTTCGGATACGCATCTTCATGATGTTCAACCGCTCTGGCGATCGCTCCTTGTGCTGGTTTCAGGGATTGTTCTGATCGTGCTCGGGGGGCGTTGGCTTGTCGAGGGTGCCGTTGATCTGGCGCGGCTGGTTGGCATGAGCGAAGCGGTAATCGGGCTGACCGTGATCGCCATTGGCACATCGCTTCCCGAACTCGTGACTTCGGTCATTGCCGCTTACAAAGGGGCGAGTGCGGTTGCACTGGGCAATGTCCTGGGTTCGAATATTTTCAATCTGTTGCTGATTGGCGGAGTGACCGCGGTAATCGCGCCGGGGACAATTCCGGATGAAATTAGCAATTTTGGCCTACCGGTCTTGATCGCAACGTCTGTTTTGCTGCTGCTGTTCGCGGCAACTGGACGCAAGATAACGCGCTGGGAAGGCGGGATATTGCTGGTGATCTATTTGATCATGCTCGTCTATAATGTTGTTGCAGTTTGATCTCTCACATCGTCGTGCTTGCGGCGCATTGAAGAAACATAGGTACAGCATTTTCCAACCTAAATAGGCTGGATGTTGAACGATTGTCTCTAAAAGGAATTGATGAAATCAATTTGAGACTGGGTGTCTGGAATTGCCAGTCCGCGCGCTTCGGAGACTAATCTGATGGCAGTGGGACTATCCAATCCTATTATTTTCAATATGCAGCAAGTCACTAGCCCCGACCGACCGATGCCGGCACGGCAATGTACGCCGATGCTCGTTCCATTTCCTAGTTCCTCTGCCAGCCCGCTAACCAGGGACTGAAAATCACCAAGTTCAGGGATATCTCGATCCGGGATAGGAAAAGAAGTGAATGTCAGGCCCATTTCGGCGCAAACAAGTCTCTCAGCGTTCAGGCCCAATTCGGATTGCTCGTCAGTTTCCAATAGCGAGACAATATGATCAACGCCTGTGTCAAATAGAAACTCAAATCATCTTGCAACCATTCGCCAGATGGCTTGGGCATCTGAAACAATGAACCGGTCGTCGGTGAGTCAATTTTGTAAATGGATGGCTTCATGACGGCCTGATAGAGGCAATCTGCCTGACCAGCAATTCGGGCATTGCATTATTGCCAGTGTCTCCCTAAATAGCAGTCATCCCAACATTGTGAGATTTGAAGGGGCTGGCGCCGAACGGGGCCGGTGGCCGGAAGTTTTGTATTTTGGAAATGGAAGATGATTTGACCGATATAACTGTTCTGACAAAGCTGATAGATCCGGAAGCGCAAGCTTTGGGTTTCGATCTGGTGCGCGTGCAGTTTGTCTCGGGTGCGGACGAGCCGACCTTGCAGGTGATGGCGGAACTGCCCGAAACCGGCCAGCTGAATATTGACGATTGCGCCGCGCTTTCGCGCCGGATCTCGCAGAAATTTGACGCGCTTGAAGAGCAGGGCCGCGATCCGATTGACTATGCCTATCGGCTGGAAGTCAGTTCGCCGGGTATTGACCGGCCGCTCACCCGCGGCAAAGACTATGCAAATTGGGTCGGACATGAGGCGCGGATCAATCTGATCGACTCGGTTGGCGGCAAGAAACAGCTGCGTGGCGTGCTGGAAGGCATCGTGGACGACATAATAAAGATTGACGATCGCAAGGCAGGAAGTCAGGAGACGGCTCTGTCGAACGTGCATAGCGCGAAATTGATTCTGACCGACGCTCTGATAGCCGCGACGATACCGGTTTCAGCGGATGGCGCGGATGAAATTGAAGAAGACACTCTAGTAGAAGAACAGGAAGATTAATCATGGCCAGTGCCATTTCTGCAAATAAAGCCGAACTGCTTGCGATTGCCAATGCGGTGGCTTCGGAAAAAATGATCGACAAGGCCATCGTCGTTGAGGCGATGGAAGAAGCGATCCAGAAAGCGGCGCGCGCGCGCTATGGTGCGGAAAATGATATCCGGGCCAAGCTCGACTTGCAAACCGGTGACCTGCGCTTGTGGCGGGTTGTGGAAGTGGTTGAGGAAGTTGAAGATTATTTCAAGCAGGTCGACCTGAAACAGGCTGAAAAGCTTGAAAAAGGCGCCAAGGTTGGCGATTTCATTGTCGACCCTCTGCCAGCTGTCGATCTCGGCCGGATCGATGCGCAGTCTGCCAAACAGGTGATCTTCCAGAAAGTCCGCGACGCAGAGCGCGACCGGCAATTTGAAGAATTTAAGGATCGCACCGGTGAAATTATCACGGGCGTCGTCAAATCGGTCGAATTCGGCCATGTCGTTGTCGATCTTGGGCGCGCCGAAGGGGTTATTCGCCGGGACCAGCAGATACCGCGCGAAGCCGCCCGCGTTGGTGACCGTGTTCGGTCGCTGATCATGGATGTCCGCCGCGAAAATCGTGGACCGCAGATATTCCTGTCGCGCGCGCATCCTGATTTCATGCGGCTGTTATTTGCGCAGGAAGTTCCGGAAATTTACGATGGCATCATCGAAATCAAGGCCGCTGCCCGTGATCCAGGATCGCGCGCGAAAATCGGCGTGATCAGCCACGACGGCTCGATCGATCCGGTTGGCGCTTGTGTCGGGATGAAGGGTAGCCGTGTTCAGGCCGTCGTGCAGGAAATGCAGGGTGAAAAGATCGATATCATCCCATGGTCCGAAGATATTGCGACTTTTGTCGTGAACGCACTGCAGCCTGCGACGGTCAGCCGTGTCGTCATTGACGAAGAAGAAGGCCGGATTGAAGTGGTCGTCCCCGATGATCAACTCAGCCTTGCCATCGGTCGTCGCGGTCAGAATGTGCGCCTGGCCTCTCAGCTGACCGCACTTGGCATTGATATCATGACCGAAGCGGATTCGAGCGAGAAGCGTCAGGCTGAATTTGCCCTGCGCACCGAAATGTTCCAGGAAGATCTCGATGTCGATGAGACCTTGTCGCAGCTGCTGGTTGCAGAGGGTTTCAGCGAACTCGAAGAAGTTGCTTATGTTGCACCCGAAGAAATTTCCAATATTGAAGGCTTTGACGAAGAGCTGGCTGCCGAGCTGCAAAATCGTGCGCAGGAAGCGCTCGATCGCCGCGAAGCTGTTGCAAAAGAGAAGCGGACCGAACTCGGTGTCGAAGATGCGATTGCTGAATTGCCACATCTCACCGAAGCCATGTTGGTGACTCTGGGCGAAGCCGGTTTGAAAACGCTTGATGATGTTGCAGACTTGGCGACCGATGAGCTGGTGCTGAAACGCAAGTTCGAACCGCGCCGGCGCAATGATAATCGCAAGCCTGAACCCGATGGTGTATTGTCCATATATGGCCTCACCGAAGAGCAGGGCAATGAAATCATCATGGCCGCGCGGGCGCACTGGTTTGAAGACGAGGACGATGCGGCGCCTGCCGTTGCGGAAACCGAAGGGGAGGACGCTAATGCGGAAGCTCCCCAATGAGACGCCTTCTAAACCTTTAGATCGCGTACCAGACCGAAAATGCATTTTAACTGGGGAAAGTCATCCCCAGAGCGAATTGGTGCGCCTGGCAATGGGGCCCGATGGGCAGATAGCCCCCGATGTTCGGGCCAAGGCCGAAGGGCGCGGGGCCTGGATTGGCGTTGATCGAACGACTTTGGAGGCAGCGCAGGCCAAGGGGCAGCTCAAGGGCGCGCTCGCACGGGCGTTTAAAACCGGGCAATTGATCATCCCCGATGATTTGGCGGATCGGCTTGAGACCGGGCTGCAACGCGCAACCCTGGATCGATTGGGACTCGAGGCGCGCGGTGGCACATTGTTGACCGGATCGGAAAAGATTGAAACAGCTGCGCGTCAGGGCGATCTTGTCATGCTCATGCATGCATCGGATGCGGGGCGCGACGGCAGTGCAAAACTCGACCAGGCATGGCGTGTCGGCAGCGATCGCGAAGGTCAGGACGTCCGTGGTCAAATATTGCCGGTGGACCGGCAAGGGCTTTCTGTGGCATTGGGCCGCCAGAATGTGGTGCACATCGGGATTACCAATGCACGGGCAGCGGGGCGAATTTCGCATATGCTTGAAAGATGGCGCCGCTTTATCGGTCATGATATTGTGGATGATGATGCGGAAAAGAAGGTTGCCTAGCCTGACAAAGAAAAGTCAGTTAAGATATTGAAGTATAAGTTTATTTAAGGATTAAGTCTGTTCGATGAGTGAAGATACAAAAGATACGCCAAAACCTGCACGCAAGCCTTTGGGGCTCAAGCGTTCGGTCGAGCCTGGCGAAGTCAAGCAGACGTTCAGCCATGGCCGGACCAACAAGGTCGTGGTCGAGGTCAAGCGCAAGAAGCTGGTCGGCAAACCGGGTGCACAGGAAGCGGCGAAAGAAATTGTGCCGGAAATGCCCGTACCCGCGCCCGCGCCGGCACCTGCTCCCGTTGCCAAAGCTGCTCCAGCGAAACCTGCTCCGAAGCCGAAGCAGGAAGATATTCTGACTCGCCAGGAAATGCAGGCAAAATTGCTGCGCGAAGCTGAAGAATCGCGTCTTTCAGCGATGGAAGAAGCGCGCAAGCGGGATACCAAGGCCAAGAAAGATCAAACGGCTGAAGAAAAAGCGCGTGCCGAAGAAAATCGCAAAGCAGAAGAAGCCGCTGCCAAAAAAGCCCAGGAAGAAATCGCCGCAGCTGAAGCCGCCGCGGTCGCAACGGACGAAAAGCCCGCCGCGCCTGCTGAAGCAGAAGACGCGGCCAAGGCGGGAGCCACGGCCACGACGAGTGCCGCGCCCAAAACAGACGCACGGCCACCTGCGCGGAAATTTACACCGGTGGAAGCACCGAAACGTCCAAAGCCAGAAAAAGCGAAAACCGGACGCAGCGATCGCAATGATCGCCGCCAATCCGGCAAGCTCACGGTCAACAGCGCGCTACGTGGTGAAGATGGTGCTGCCCGAGCCCGTTCTCTCGCGGCGCTGAAACGCGCGCGGGAAAAAGAGAAACGCGCGCAGCGTTCCGGCCAACCGCGTGAACCGCGTGAAAAGCAGATTCGGGACGTTATCGTGCCGGAAGCTATCACCGTTCAGGAGCTATCCAAGCGCATGGGTGAAAAAGGCGCCGATCTCGTCAAATCGCTGTTCAACATGGGTTCCATGGTGACGGTCAACCAGACGATTGATCAGGATACCGCTGAATTGCTGGTCGAAGAATTCGGTCACAATATCCAGCGCGTGTCCGAAGCGGATGTCGAAATTGATACCAAAGCCGATGTCGATCCCGAAGAAACGCTCAAATCTCGGCCACCCGTGGTCACGATCATGGGTCATGTCGACCACGGCAAGACATCCCTGCTCGACGCTTTGCGCGGTACAGATGTTGTGCAAGGCGAAGCGGGCGGGATCACCCAGCATATCGGCGCCTATCAGGTGAAGATGAAAAATGGCGACATGGTCACTTTCCTCGATACACCGGGTCATGAAGCCTTTACCGAAATGCGGATGCGCGGTGCCAATGTGACCGATATTGTCATTTTGGTGGTGGCCGCTGACGATGGTCTGATGCCTCAGACCATCGAAGCGATCAATCACACCAAGGCCGCTGGCGTGCCGATGATCGTCGCGATCAATAAAATCGACAAGGAAGGGGCCGATCCGACAACGGTTCGCACCCGCTTGCTCGAGCATGAAGTGATTGTCGAAGAAATGTCCGGTGATGTTCTCGATGCCGAAGTGTCTGCGCTGAAGAAAATCGGCCTCGACGAATTGATGGAGAAAATTCACGTCCAGGCGGAACTGCTCGAGCTCAAAGCCCGTCCAGACCGCGCAGCCGAAGGTGTGGTTGTCGAAGCCAAGCTCGACAAGGGCCGTGGTCCAGTGGCGACGATTTTGGTCAATCGCGGGACTTTGAAGCGTGGCGATATTTTCGTTGTCGGCTCGCATACCGGTAAGGTTCGTGCGTTGATTGATGACAAAGGCAAGCCGACCAAGGAAGCGGGGCCATCGGTTCCGGTCGAAGTTCTTGGTCTATCCGGCGTGCCATTGGCGGGCGATCAGCTCACCGTGGTTCCTGACGAGGGACGTGCCCGTGAAGTTGCTGCCTATCGGGCAGAGCAAGAAAAGCTCCAGCGCACGACACAGGCGCCGACCTCATTGGAGAATATGTTCTCTGCGGCTGCCGATCATGCGGTTGAATTCCCATTGCTGGTCAAGGCGGATGTTCAGGGTTCCACCCAGGCGATCGTCCAGGCGCTGAACAAAATCTCCAATGATGATATCAAGGTTCGTATCCTGCACAGCGGTGTCGGCGCGATTACCGAGAGCGATGTGACGCTGGCAGCCGCCAGCAACGCCCCGATCATTGGATTTAATGTCCGCCCCAATGCCAAGGCGCGGGATATCGCCAAGCGCGATGGTGTTCGTCTCAAATATTTTGATATCATCTATGCTCTGACCGATGAAATCCGCGCCGAAATGGCCGGTGAACTGGGCCCCGAGAAAATCGAAAATGTCATGGGCCGGGCCGAAGTCAAAGACGTGTTCAAATCCGGCAAGAAAGACAAGGCTGCCGGTCTGTTGGTCACCGAAGGTTCGCTTCGCAAAGGACTGTTCGCGCGTCTCACGCGCAACGATGTTATCGTCAGCGCAACCACGATCGCTTCGCTGCGCCGCTTCAAGGACGATGTCGAAGAAGTCCGCGCTGGCATGGAATGTGGTGCGGTGCTCGAAGACACCAACGACATCAAGCCGGGCGATATGCTCGAGGTGTTCGAGGTAACGGAGAAAGAGCGGATTCTCTAGCTTTTCGCTCTAGGAACCAATCGCTATGGCAAAATATAACGATACATCTCCCGAAGGCCGTTCCGTGCGGTTGCTTCGCGTGGGCGAGCAGGTCCGGCATATATTGTCGGAACTGCTGATGCGCGGGGAAGTGCATGATGACGTGCTGACTTCGCACAGCGTGAGCGTCACCGAAGTGCGCATGTCGCCGGATCTGCGCTATGCAACAGTATTTGTGAAACCCTTGCTCGGCGCCGATGAAGCGGAGGTGCTCAAGGCGCTCAAAACCAATACCGCTTTCTTCCAGAAAGAGGTCGCTGGTCGGGTGAAGGTCAAATATGCCGCGAAACTGAAATTTCTGGCAGATGAGAGCTTTGATACAGCTGCGCATATTGAGAATTTGCTGCGCGATCCAAAGGTAGCACAGGATCTGGATTCCGATAAACAATAGCATTCCGTCATTGCGAGCGCAGCGAAGCAATCCAGAGCGGTGTGCGGCGTTCTGGATTGCTTCGTCACTTCGTTCCTCGCAATGACGAAAAATTCTGTTTAAGAACCCATCAATGGCCAAACTCTATTTCTATTACGCCTCAATGAATGCCGGAAAGTCGAGCAATTTGCTCCAGGCCGCGTTCAACTATGGCGAACGCGGAATGAAGGTCATGCTCTGGACCGCGGCGATTGATGATCGCTCGCTCTTCGGGGCAATTGCTTCGAGAATTGGGCTGAATGCCGACGCGCACCGCTTTCACGATGCAACAAACATATTTGCAGCGGTCCAACAGGCGCATGAAGAAAATGAACTGGCATGCGTGATGATAGACGAAGCGCAATTTCTATCCGAAGATCAGGTCTGGCAATGCGCCAGACTGGCGGATGAGGCGGGCATAGCCGTGCTTTGCTATGGCTTGCGTACCGATTTCCAGGGCAATTTATTTCCCGGATCGGCGAAGCTTCTGGGAATTGCCGACTCGCTGGTTGAGCTCAAAGCGGTCTGCGAATGTGGACGCAAGGCGACGATGAACCTGCGCATTGATTCTTCGGGCAAGGCGATCGCAGCTGGTGAGCAGACCGAAATTGGTGGAAATGAAAGCTATATTGCAATGTGCCGAAAGCATTTCATGGAGCGGCTAAATGGTTGATTTATCGCAATTGTTGGAAGCGGGGCCGGTCCGTCTGGAGCCGCTTGCCGAACATCATATCGAACCGTTGCGCGCCGCATGTGCCGAAGACCAGGAGATATGGGAAATCTATCCGGTTTCGATGCTGGATGACAATTTTGATCGGGCGATGCGGGCCTTTCATGATCTGAAAAGCTGGGTGCAATTTGCGGTTATCAGCACGGCCACCGGCAAGCTTGTTGGAATGAGCAACTATATCAACCCGGATGTCACGACCAGAGTGACGGAAATTGGCGGGACTTATATTGCCCCGTCAGTACGCGGCAGCGGCTTTAACGACGTCATGAAGAAGCTGATGATCGATCATGCGTTCGACTGCGGCTTTACCCGTATCGAATTTCGCGTGGATACCCGCAACAAGCGCTCAATGGCCGCGGTGTTGAAGCTTGGCGCAACGCATGAAGGCACGTTGCGCAAGAACCGCATTACCTGGACCGGCTATGTCCGGGACACGGCGGTATTTGGCTTGCTCAAAGACGAATCGGTCCGATAATCATGACCCGCGAGATCAATGGTTGGACCGACTCTGCCGAGGCATGGATTGCCTCTATTGGCGAGACCGGAGACTGGACCCGTAAAACCGTTCTCGATGCGGCGATGCTGGAGCGGGTGAATGGGCAGAGTGGGACATTCCTGGATATTGGCTGCGGCGAAGGACGATTTGTCCGCATGTTGCAGGATCGCGGCTTGCATGGGGTTGGGATTGATCCGGTTGAGCGGTTGATTGAAGCGGCAAAACAACATGATCCGAAAGGCGATTATCGGATCGGTGTTGGCGAGCAACTGGCATTTGAAGATGATAGTTTTGATCTGACTGTCAGCTACCTTTCGTTGATCGATATCGAGGATTTTCGCGCGGCGATTAGAGAAATGACCCGCGTCACCAAATTTGGGGGCTCGATATTGGTCGCCAATCTGGCCAGCCACTTTACCGCTGGAAAATGGGAGCGCAGCGCTGATGGCGGGGGCAAGAGATTTGAGATCGACAATTATCACGAAGAAGGCGCATCGCGCGAACAATGGCTGGGTATTGATGTTCTCAACTGGCACCGGCCGCTGAGCGCCTATTTTTCTGAATTTCTGGATAATGGTCTGATATTAAAACATTTCTCTGAGCCCGTACCGCCAGATCAAAGCGATCCCAAAAGCGACCGCTACACCCGTGTGCCGGGCTTTGTGGTGATGGAATGGGAAAAGCCCCAAGAGATGAAAGCGTGAAACCTCACGGCTGGATCATTCTCGACAAACCACTCGAACTCGGTTCGACACAGGCGGTCGGGGCGGTGAAGCGAAATTTGCGGGAAGCCGGCTTGCTCGGCAAGGGCAAGAACAAGCTCAAGGTCGGTCATGGCGGGACGCTGGACCCGCTGGCGACCGGGGTTTTGCCGATTGCGATTGGCGAAGCGACCAAGCTGTGCGGGCGGATGTTGGACGCTTCGAAAATCTATGAATTCACGATTGCGTTCGGCAGCGAGACCGAGACGCTAGATGTCGAAGGCGAAGTCACGGAGACGTCCGATCACCGGCCAACCTTGGCGGAAGTGGAAGCCGTTCTGTCGCAATTTATCGGGCCAATCGAGCAGATACCCCCGAAATATTCGGCGCTGAAAATTGATGGCAAGCGGGCCTATGATCTGGCCCGCGCCGGAGTCGATGTCGAGATGAAGATGAGGGCCGTGACGATATTCTCTCTCGCAATTTCCTCCCTCGAGCGCAGCAACGGGCAGGACGACCGCTCCGGAGCAGTGATGGAGGGGCTAGCCGGTTCCAACACCGGTCCGCCAGTTGCTTCGCACAGGGAGGAAATTCAGAAGGTCACTCTCGCCTCCAACGTCTCCAAGGGCACATATATCCGCTCGCTCGCCCGCGATATTGCGCGCGCCTTGCACACGGTCGGTCATGTCACCATGTTAAGAAGGACCAAGGCCGGGCCTTTCACGTTGAATCAGGCGATTTCGCTGGACAAACTCAACGAAATTGGTAAGGGCGCGGACATTAAAGACTATCTCTTGCCACTCGAGGCAGGGCTGGACGACATCCCGGCTTTTGACCTCACTCCTGATCAGGCGAGAATGCTTCGGCAAGGCTTAACGCTGGACGAGCAGGATTTGATCGGGAACCCCGTCATCAACGGGCTTTTTTTAGCGACAGAGAACGTTGGTTCTCCGGTTGCGCTAGCAGAGCTGGTTGATGGAACCATAAAGGTTGTCCGCGGGTTTAATATGGAATGATGTTCGAAGGAAAATAATCAAATGACTATTACTGCAGAAAAAAAACAGGAACTGATCGCAAAATTCGGCCAGACCGAAGGCGATACCGGTTCTCCTGAAGTTCAGGTTGCCGTGCTCACCGAGCGTATCGTCAACCTGACCGAGCATTTCAAAGGCCATCATAAAGATCATCACTCCCGTCGTGGACTGTTGATGATGGTGAACAAGCGTCGCAGCTTGCTGGATTATCTCCGCAAGAAAGACGTGGAACGCTATGCCAAGCTCATCAAGGACCTTGGTCTCCGGAAATAAGAATTTTGAAGGCGGCCTCCTGAGTGGGGCCGTTTTTGCATGACCGTTAGTGGTGAGCTTGTCGAACCACGCTTCTCCAAGGAGAGCCGTCCTTTGATAGGCTCAAGGCTAACGGAAACCAGCCAAATTTCGCAATAAGGTGAATTTGGTAAATAGGGGCACAAATAGCTCCGAACCGCTGTTCAGCCGGATTGCTGGACAACAAGAAAGCCCCCGCACTGCATAGGGCAGGCGGGACAAAGGAAAATACGAATGTTTGATGTAAAAAAAGTTGAAATGGAGTGGGGCGGACAGACCCTCACCCTCGAAACGGGCCGTATTGCTCGTCAGGCTGATGGCGCGGTACTCGCGACTCTCGGCGAAACGGTTGTACTGTGCGCAGTGACTGCCGCTAAATCGGTACGCGAAGGACAGGATTTCTTCCCTCTCACCGTACATTATCAAGAAAAATTCTCGGCCGCGGGACGTATCCCAGGCGGCTTTTTCAAGCGCGAAGGCCGTGCGACGGAAAAAGAAACGCTTACTTGCCGATTGATTGACCGCCCTTGTCGTCCATTGTTCCCAGAAGGTTTCTATAACGAAATCAACGTTATCTGTCAGGTGATGAGCTATGATGGCGTCAACGAGCCTGATATTTTGGCGATGGTTGCCGCTTCCGCCGCGCTGACCATTTCCGGTGTGCCTTTCATGGGCCCAATCGGTGCGGCTCGTGTTGGGTATAAAGAAGGCGAATATCAGCTGAACCCGTCGATGGAAGAAGTCGCTGAAGGCGAACTCGATCTGGTTGTTGCTGGTACGCAGGGCGCCGTGATGATGGTTGAATCGGAAGCGAAAGAACTCGCTGAAGACGTCATGCTTGGCGCGGTGCAATTTGCGCATGACGCTTGTAAGGATGTTGCTGGTCTGATCATTGATCTCGCCGAACAAGCTGCCAAGGCACCTTGGGAGCTGGCACCTACCGAAGACAATAGCGGTATCAAAGAAGACCTGCGCAAACTGGTTGGTGACGATATTGCGGCAGCCTACAAACTGACGGATAAGTCAGCGCGTTCAGATGCATTGAACTCGGTTCGTGACAAAGCGAAAGAGAAATATGCCGACGAAGACGGTCAAACCCAGATGACCGCCGGTAAGATGGTCAAGAAACTGGAAGCGGAAATCGTTCGTGGAGCCATCATCAAAGACGGTACCCGTATTGACGGCCGTAAGCTTGATCAGGTTCGCCCGATCGAAGCGATGGTTGGTTTGCTACCTCGGACCCACGGATCGGCATTGTTCACTCGCGGTGAAACGCAGGCGATTGTAACCACCACTTTGGGCACTAAAGACGCCGAGCAGATGATCGATGGTTTGGATGGTCTAAGCTACACCAACTTCATGTTGCACTATAACTTCCCTCCTTATTCGGTTGGTGAAGTCGGTCGTTTCGGATTTACCAGTCGCCGCGAAACCGGCCATGGTAAACTCGCCTTCCGTGCATTGCGTCCGGTTCTGCCGACGGTGGAAGAGTTTCCATATACGATCCGCGTGCTTTCCGACATCACCGAGTCCAACGGTTCTTCCTCGATGGCGACCGTCTGCGGTGGTTCTTTGGCAATGATGGATGCAGGTGTGCCATTGGCGCGTCCGGTATCCGGCATCGCGATGGGCTTGATCCTCGAAGGCGAAGAATTTGCGGTTCTATCCGACATCCTCGGCGACGAAGATCATCTCGGCGACATGGACTTCAAGGTTGCGGGTACCGAAAAAGGCATAACCTCCTTGCAGATGGACATCAAGGTAGCCGGCATTACGCAGGAAATCATGAAGTCTGCTCTGGAACAGGCCAGTGGCGGTCGTACACATATCCTTGGTGAAATGTCGAAAGCGCTCAACTCTGTTCGTACCGAAATGTCCGAACATGCTCCGCGTATCGAAACGCTGCAGATCAACAAAGAAAAGATCCGTGAAGTTATCGGTACCGGCGGTAAAGTGATCCGCGAAATCGTTGCTGAAACAGGCGCGAAAGTGGATATTGATGATGAAGGCCTGATCAAGGTTTCTTCTTCTGACAAATCCCAGATCGATGCAGCGATCGCATGGATCAAAGGTCTTGTTGAAGAAGCAGAAGTTGGCAAAGTCTATGATGGTAAGGTTGTGAACCTCGTCGACTTTGGCGCATTCGTGAACTTCATGGGCGGCAAAGACGGTCTCGTCCACGTCTCTGAGATCAAGAACGAGCGCGTCGAGAAAGTTGCCGACGAACTGTCCGAAGGACAGGAAGTCAAGGTCAAGGTTCTCGAAATCGATCAGCGCGGCAAGGTTCGCCTTTCGATGCGGGTTGTGGATCAGGAAACCGGTGAAGAGCTGGAAGACACCCGTCCTCCACGCGAAAACAAGCCACGTGGTCCTCGTCGTGATGGCGCAGGCGGCGGTGGTCGTGGACGCGGTCGTGATGGCGGCGGTGGCGGACGTGGTCGCGGACGTAACAATGATGGTCCAAAGGATGAAGGCGGCGATATTCCATTGCCGAGTTCGATCACCGAAGACTGAATATCGACATAGTGAAACGGAAAAGAGCCTCGAGAAATCGGGGCTCTTTTTTGTGTGCTTGGTAGTTGAGCCAATTGGAGTTAACCTAGCTGTGTTGATTCCATATAACGAGGGGCCATGCGATGCGGTTCATTTGGTTATTCAGCCTAGGCCTTATAATCTGGACGATCGATTGGGCGCCCGCATTGGCGAGTTCCGACTATCGTCACGCCCGTAGCTGGACATTGGTTAATCGAAACCTGAGTGCTGGCAGTAATCTAGCGATGTTGCAGCCGGGCAACGACACCCGGGTCAATTTGCTGCTGCTGCAAGATGATCGGCCTGGAGGAGCGGTATCCGGGCAAGGCAGAGTCTTTTTTGAATGGTCTGAGTTGAGCACTGCGCTATATCCTGCACGATTCCGTAACGTCTCACCGGGATCCCATTCACATTCCCGCTGCCAAACTTTTGAGTCAGGCCGCGATGCGTTTTCCGAGGCGGTCCGATCAGCGAAGCGATTGCCGAGAAACGAACAAGATCTTTTGATATCGGTTCGCGAATCCATTTCTCCAGATTGCGAGGATATGGCTGCTGGTGGCGCAGAAATTGCTCGATTGGCTCCAATACGGTCGCAAAGAGGCCGGGATTTTGGAGTCTATCTCACCAGCGCTTTGGCGTTCTATAACGGCGATTTTGACGCTTCTACCAAGGGATTCAGCGCGCTGGTCAAAGCGAAAGATGATTGGTTGAAAGAGACCGCGCTTTACATGATTGCGCGCTCCGAACTTAATCGATCACAAAGTCGGGCGTTTGATAATTATGGATATTTTGGAGGCCCGGGCGCAGTAGATCAAGGTGCAATCCGAAACGCGGAACGAGGCTTCAATCTTTACCGCAAAATTTATCCACAAGGATCATATCACCAATCTGCAAGAGGGTTGCTCCGACGGACCTATTGGTTGGCTGGCGAGACCGAGAAGCTGTCGAATGAATATGCTGCCGTGCTGGACAACCCGAGATTGGTCGGTATTCAGCTTCCGGTTCTCGTTCAGGAGATTGATGATAAGCTGCTGGCTACATTGTCCCTGCGTCGCGACACTAGTGATCCGGAGCTATTGGCAATGATCGCCCTCTATCGGATGCGGGAACCTCGCAATTCCTATGGCGACGAGGCTCCCAAGCTTGCGATCACCCGGGCGGAAATCGAATCGATGCGAGATTCATTGTCTAGCAGACCGGGATTGTTGGAATATCTCTTGGCGGCGCAAGCATTTTACGTCGCGAATAATCCCGAAATGGTGCTGGAGTTGATTCCGGACGACGCCCGCGAACCGCGTTCGGGATATCTCGATTTTAGCCGGCAGGTTTTGCGCGGACAGGCTCTTGAAGCTGTCGGCGACCGCAATGCCCGAGGGTTTTGGGAGCAGCTTCTTTCCGGCACAGACTCTATCTATCAGCGCGGTCTGGTGGAATTAGCCTTAGCGATGAATCTCGAACGCAATGATGCGGTTGACGATGTTTTTGCCAGGCACTCTGTGATTGAAACGCCTGTTCTGCGGGAAATAATGCTCCAATATGCCGCCGGCCCAGCGCTGCTTCGCAAGCAAGCTAAAAATATCAAATTGAATGAACGGGAGCGTGATCTGGCTCTCTACGTGCTGTTATACAGGCAACTGACTCACGGCGCTTATGCCGAGTTTCTCAGTGACCTTAATCTGGTGAAGGCGGAAGCCAATCAAGATGGGCCTTTCTTCAACAGCAGGACCGAAAACAACTATGGCTATGAGGAAGCGTTGCAACCGATTCCGTTGGGGCTGTTTACACAGTTTGATCAATCTGATGAATTTGACTGCCCTGTTCTGAAAAAAACCGTCGAGATTCTGGTCTCAAACGCGGATAGTCATCGAGGGCTATTGTGCTTGTCGGACTATGTTCGGCTGGCTGGCTTCGATGATTATTGGATGGATATACAGCCCAAATCCAATCAGTTGGGTGGCAGTGGATTGGGATTCCCTGATCCAGTATTTTCACGCCTCGAATCTTATCGGCAGATAATCGCCAATCCCCAGGCCAGTTCAGAAAATCGTGCCTATGCGTTATATCGTGCTGTGTGGTGCTATGGACCTGCCGGGATCAACAGTTGCGGAGGTAGCGGAGTCGATGAGCCGCAGCGCGGCGTATGGTTTCGGGAGCTGAAAAGACGATATCCATCATCGCTCTGGGCTCAGAAGCTCAAATACTATTGGTAACCCTTGATACGCAGTCTTTTCCTATTTTGCTCAATTCTCATTTTGACTGCTTGTAATCAGGTCGGAGGGTCTGAATCGGAGCGCGTGGTTGCGGAAGATTATGATTCTTTCTGGCTATGGGCAGGGGTCAAGCCGCAGCCTGTTTTGGGTCAAGCAAAGTCGATATATATATTGGCCGGTGAAGTCCGAGCAAATAATCCGAAACAATTTCGACTCCTGCGGCCGGTTACGCCGAATATTTCAGATGTAGAACTCTGGCTGGTGGTGAGGGTCGAAACGCTGGATTGGCCGCTGCAAGTGCAAAGCCAGATCATCGAACTTGCGGAGACATGGGACAAGCAGGGACGTCCGCTCACCGGTATCCAGATTGATTTTGACTCGCAGACTCGAAATTTGAAGAATTACGCATCTTTTCTGGAAGTTTTCCGGGCGGCTCTGCCTGTCCGGTTCAAACTTTCGATCACCGGCTTGCTCGATTGGAGCGCGAATGGTGATCCTATGGCATTGTCATCGCTGGCAGATGTTGTCGATGAGGCCGTTTTCCAGACATATCAGGCACGTGAAACCATAGCGGGTTACGAACAGTGGCTGGAAAGACTCCGGGATCTACCAATGCCCTTTCGGTTAGGTCTTGTGCAAGGCGGACTATGGCGTGAGCCGGAAAATCTCGAGAAAATTCCGAACTTTCGAGGATTTGTGGTTTTTTTGGTGAACCCACCCGCAAAATGAGTGCAGGATTAATGTCCCATAAAGCTGGAGTGGAACATGGGAAAGATCGCAATCTAGCTGCCTTTTTATGCTTTACTCTTGGCTGGACGAAATCAAGCGGTTAAGAGGTCCGTTATATGAGAAAAATGATCATCAAAGCAGCCGTTCTCGGCATTTCCGTCACTCTGCTCTCGGGCTGTTCGCTGCTTGGCGGCGGCGGCGGTGGTGCCGGCGCTGATACACGCTATGTCGCCCGCGATGTAGATACGCTCTATAACGCGGCCAAAGGTCGTCTTGATAGCGGCCAGTATAAGATTGCTGCGGCCTTGTTTGATGAGGTGGAACGTCAGCACCCTTATTCACCATGGGCGCGCCGTGCGCAGCAGATGAGCGCGTTCAGCTATTATCTGGCCGGTGACTATAATAAGGCGATTGAATCCTCACGGCGATTCCTGTCGATTCATCCCGGCAATAAGGACGCACCTTATGCTTATTATCTGATCGCGCTGAGTTATTATGAGCAGATCAGTGATGTCACGCGGGATCAGAAAATCACCGAACAGGCCCTCACGACTCTCGGTGAAGTGGCAAGACGTTATCCCAACAGCCGCTATGCCGCTGACGCAACGCTGAAAATGGATCTGGTGAATGACCATCTGGCGGGCAAAGAGATGGAAATCGGACGGTTTTATCAGCGTCGCGGCAAATGGCTGGCGGCAACGATCCGCTTCCGCACAGTGATCGAGACATATGAGACGACGACCCATGCGCCGGAAGCCTTGATGCGTCTGACCGAATCCTATCTTGCGCTCGGCATCCCGATCGAGGCGAAGAAATCGGCTGCGGTTCTGGGTGCGAACTACCCTGGCTCGAAATGGTATGAGCGCGCCTTTGATCTCGTCAACAAACATGGTGCGACTTAAGTTCATCAGACGCTGCAATGCGTTGCAGCCAGGGTCAACGTGATTTAAGAGGGTGCTGTGTTACAGTCCCTTTCCATTCGTGATATTGTATTGATTGAAGCGCTCGATCTGGATTTCGGATCGGGCCTCTCGGTTTTGACTGGCGAAACTGGCGCCGGCAAATCCATCTTGCTCGATTCGCTTGGGCTTGCTTTGGGCAATCGCGCCGATAGCGGATTGGTTCGGCAGGGCAGGGACAAGGCCCAGGTTACCGCGAGTTTTGACGCGCCGCCGGCAAAGAGCAAACTGGCAACCTATCTGCAGGATAGCGATATCGATCTCGAACCCGGCGAACCGCTGATCATCAAGCGGTCGGTCAAGGCGGATGGCGGCAGCCGCGCCTTCATCAATGACCAGCCCTGTTCCGCGGCCCTGCTGCGTGAAGTCGGCGGGCAGCTGATCGAAATCCATGGCCAGCACGATGATCGCGGCCTGATCAATCCCAAGGGGCACCGGGCGTTGCTCGATATCTATGCCAGCGTCGACACTGGCAAGATCAAGCGCGCCTATGACGCGTGGCAAAGCGCCAAAGAGGCGCTGGATCAAGCCAAAGAAGACCAGGCATCGGCCGAGAAGGACCGCGAATATCTCGAGCATAGCGTCGCCGAACTCTCCACTTTCGCGCCGCAGGAAGGCGAGGAGCAGGAGCTCGCGCTGGAACGCGCGACGATGATGAAGGGCGAAAAGCTGACCAGCGACTTGGAGCTGATCCGTTCGAGCTTTGACGGCTCGGAAGGCGGCCTTGCCTCGCTACGAGCAGCTGCGCGGCGGCTCGACCGGATTGCCGAGGATCATCCGCTGTTGCAGCAAGCGCTGGATTTCCTCGATCGGGCGATCATCGATGCCGGTGAGGCCGAGGATAAGCTCAACGATGCGGCCAATGCGCTGACCTTCGATCCGCAGCGGCTCGACGATATGGAGACCCGGCTGTTCGATCTGCGCGGACTGGCGCGCAAGCATCGCGTCGAGCCCGATAAGCTCAGAGCCTTGCTGGTCGAATTGGACAGCAGGCTGGCGGCGATCAGCGATGGCGGCAAGTCATTGGAGGCGTTGGAGGCCAGATTGGCTGAAACCAAACAGTCCTACATCGCCGCGGCAGAGGCGCTTCGAGCGAAGCGGACCAAAGCGGCCAAAGCGCTCGACAAGGCGGTTGCGGGCGAGCTGGTGCCGCTCAGACTGGACGCTGCAAAATTTAAGACTCTACTTGAAGAAATGCCTGAAGAGCGTTGGAATAGCAATGGAATGGACCGGATCGAATTTCTCATCTCGACCAATCCCGGCGCGCCCTTGGCGCCGCTTGGCAAGATTGCTTCGGGCGGAGAATTGTCGCGCTTCATCCTCGCGCTGAAAGTCGCTTTGGCCGAAGAAGGCGGCGCCAAGACGATCATATTTGACGAAGTCGATCGCGGCGTCGGCGGCGCGGTGGCCTCGGCCATTGGCGACCGGCTATCGCGATTGTCGACATCCGCTCAATTGCTCGTCGTCACCCACAGCCCGCAAGTCGCGTCCAAGGGTGACGCCCATTTGCTGATCAACAAGTCATCAGATGGCACGGTATCGCGCACCGACGTCAAGGCGCTGGATGATGACGGCCGCCGGCAAGAAATTGCGCGAATGCTGTCAGGTGCGGATGTCACCGACGAGGCAAGGGCACAGGCGGATCGGTTGCTGGAGGGGGTTTAGTGGAAAGCAGATTGCTGGATACGACTAATCCATTGATATATTTTGGATTGATTGCACTAGCTTTGCTTTTTCTTGCCTTATCGGTGTTTGGGATAGTCATGCTAGGTTTTTTGCTGGCAGTGGCCTTTTCCGAACTCGAATTCCCTCATCCTTTGTTTTTGATAGTGGTATTTGCTATGCTGGGTTTTGGTGTCTGGAACCTCATTGATTCAGTAAAATTGATGGGTGACGCTGAACCCAAACGATTGGCTTTCATTTTGATTCGGTCGGTTTTGGCTATAACTCCCGTTGCGGTAATCGCGTTGAATTCGGCATGGAATTAGCTGCTAAACATATTTCCGGGATAAAATCCGTCAATGAACAGAATCAACCACCCCAACCCCTCCTCTTTAGAGGAGGGGCTAGATTCGTGACTGACCGTGCCACTCTTCTTGCTCGTGCGAGGGAGATGCGGCGCAATCCTACGGAACCGGAAAAGCGGTTGTGGCGGCATCTTTCTGCTTCTCAACTCAAAGGCCACAAGTTCCGCCGTCAGGCCATGATCGACTATTATATCGCCGACTTCTTTTGCCCGCTTAAAAAGCTGATTGTTGAAGTAGATGGTGATACGCATGATATTGATTCTGATTTCAAGCGCGATGATCGGTTGCGGAAAAAGGGATATCGGACGGTGCGTTTTACCAATTTGGATGTGATGGGGAATATGGACGGGGTTTTGTTGGCTCTGCTTAATGTGTTGGAGGAAGCGCCGGATAGGTGGGTGGGATGCCGGGCCAGCACCACCCCAAACCCCTCCTCTGAAGAGGAGGGGCTTAAGTGAGCCATTGCCCTACGAATGCTGCTAGTGGTCAAGCGAGCCCGTTTCAGCCCCTCCTTTTTAAAGGAGGGGTTGGGGTGGTTCGGTGCCGCCTGTCGCTGCGTGAGCGATTCTTGCAAATCGCCACCACCCCAACCCCTCCTCTGAAGAAGAGGGGCTTTTTGTGAACCCTATTCCTCCAGAAAACCTCTCCGAAGCCGATGCCGCAAACGAACTCATGCGCCTCGCCCGCGCCATCGCGAAGCATAACAAGCTTTACCACGCCGAAGACACGCCGGAGATTTCTGATGCGGATTATGACGCGCTGGTGCGGCGGAATAATGTGCTCGAAGAGGCATTTCCGCATCTGGTCCGGGATGACAGCCCGAACAAGCTGGTCGGCGCGGCGGTGGCAGCATCGCCTTTGTCCAAAGTTGCGCATGAGCAGCGCATGTACAGTCTCGACAATGGCTTTTCTGACGAGGATATCGCCGAATGGCTGGCGCGGGTGCGGCGCTTTTTGAACCTGCCGGAAGATGCGCCGGTGGCGGTCACCGCGGAGGACAAGATTGATGGTCTGTCCTGCTCGCTGCGCTATGAAAAGGGCGAATTGGTGCTCGCCGCGACGCGCGGGGACGGGCAGGTCGGTGAGGATGTCACCGCCAATGTGCGGATGATATCGGATATTCCGGAGATATTATCCGTTAGTGCTGAGCCTGTCGAAGCACGGCTTTCCGACGAGAAACGCCCTTCGACAGGCTCAGGGCTAACGGTTTCAGCCGCAATCCCCGACCTCTTCGAAATTCGCGGCGAGGTCTATATGGCCAAGGCCGATTTTGACGGGCTCAACAGCCGTCTGATGGAAGAGGGCAAGGCCGAGGCCAAGGCGAAGGGCGTCGAGTTTGATCCCGAGAAAATCCGCCAATTTGCCAATCCGCGCAACGCCGCTGCCGGTTCGCTGCGTCAGAAAGATGCCAATATCACCGCCCAGCGTCCGTTGAAATTCTGGGCCCATGGCTGGGGCGTGCATAGCGCATTGCCGGGAGAGACCTCCTTCGCCGTCGCCAAGGCGATTGAAAGCTGGGGCGTCCCGGTGTCGCCATTGGTCCAGCGCTTTGAGACGCTCGAGCAAATTCTCACTCATTATCGCCATATCGAGGCGGAGCGGGCGGACCTGCCTTATGATATCGACGGCGTGGTCTATAAGGTCGACCGGCTCGACTGGCAGCAGCGGCTCGGCTTCGTTGCCAAGGCGCCGCGCTGGGCCTTGGCCCATAAATTCCCGGCGGAGCAGGCGCAGACAACGCTCGAAAGCATCGATATTCAGGTCGGGCGGACCGGCAAGCTGACGCCGGTCGGACGCCTCAAACCGGTGACCGTCGGTGGCGTCGTTGTCTCCAACGTCACGCTCCACAACCGTGACGAAATCGAACGGCTTGGCGTCCGCCCCGGCGACCGGGTGGTGATCCAGCGGGCAGGGGACGTGATCCCGCAAGTGGTTGAAAATCTCACCCGCGACGATCCGCGCAAGGCCTACGACTTCCCCGACCATTGCCCCAAATGCAACAGCGAAGCGGTGGCAGAAGAAGGCGAAGTCGATGTCCGTTGCACCGGCGGTTTGATCTGTCCGGCGCAACGTTTCCAGCGCTTGATTCATTTTGTCTCGCGGGTGGCGCTTGATATCGACGGCCTCGGCGAGAAAAGCATCGCGGAATTTATCGACGCGGGCTTTATCGAAAGTCCGGCTGATATCTTTCGGCTGCACCAGCATCGCGACGAAATTCTCGTCCGCGAAGGCTGGCAGGAAAAATCTGTGGATAATCTGTTTGCGGCTGTGGAAAAGAAACGCCAGCCCGATGCCGCGCGGCTGCTATTCGGTCTGGGTATTCGCCATATCGGCACGGTGACCGCGCGCGATTTGCTCAAGAATTTCACCACATTGCAGAAGGTCCAGGAGATCGCCGATTTGGCGATCGAGTCTCAAGAATATCGTTCGTCTCGAGCGCAGTCGAGAGATGAAGATGGTGAGCAAGATGTCTCGACTTTGCTCGACACGAACGGCAGTGAACCCGACACCAAAGAAACAGAGTCCGAAGCGCACGGCGACGGTGATGCCGCTTGGGCGGAAATTATCTCGATCGACGGCGTCGGCCCGACGGTCGCGCAGGCGCTCGCCGATTTCTTCCACGAACCGCATAATCGCGCGGTCTGGGACGATCTGCTCAGCGAGGTTTCTCCGCCCGATTATATCGTCGAAACCCGCGACAGCGCCGTGGCTGGCAAGATTGTGGTCTTCACCGGCAAGCTCGAAACGATGAGCCGCGACGAAGCCAAGGCGCAGGCCGAGGCTCTGGGCGCGAAAGCTTCGGGTTCGGTGAGCGCCAAGACCGATCTGCTGGTCGCGGGACCGGGTGCGGGATCGAAGATGAAGAAAGCGGAAGCGCTGGGTATCGAAGTGATTGACGAAGCCGCCTGGGCTGAGATTGTCGCGGCGGCGGGTTAGCGGACTACACTACCGTTCGTGCTGAGCCTGTCGAAGCACCTGTGTGTCACCAAGTCCTTCGACAAGCTCAGGACGAACGGGTCTCTTCCAACCATGACTGTCGAACGAGCCACCGTCATTGCAAGGCGCCTTCAGAGCGGCAGGCGACGCCCTAGATTGCTTCGCTGCACTCTCAATGACGGGTTCAGACCTTTGCCGCCGCTTCCATCGTCGATTACGTCAAATATGCTTGATCACCCGTATCATCTCGGGTTCATATCCTGCCTTGCGATAGAATTGCTGCGCTCTTTGATTGCTTGCAAAAACGTCCAACGACAGACGTTGAAAGCCCTGCTGTTTTGCCCAGTTCTCAGCTGCATTCACCAGAGCTTGTGCGATGCCGTGCCCTTCGGCTTCAGCAATGACCGCCAATAGAGCTATGTAGCCGCATTCTTCTTGTCCGATTTCATCGGGAGTCCCTCGGACATTGACATAGCCTAGTCGCCTACCGCTCTCGCTAACAGCGATAAATGTGGCATTGGTTTTGACATCGTTGGCCCAAGCGGATGCTGTAAATTGATCTTGAAAAATGGCCACGTCGGCCGCCGAATGGGTCGGAGCTTGACTCACTTCGACCAAGCGCTCGTTCAAACTACGCATAAACTCATGATCGGCTTTGCCAGTTTCGGCGCGGATAGAAAAGATCATAACGGTACCCAACATCAACTGATATCATAAATAAATCTATTCAATAGGATAGCCGTTATGACAACCTCGATGATCCTAATTTCAAATTTTTATACAATGTAATCCGGCAAAGGGGCATAGTGAGATACTGCCAACCCAGAGCGGCAAGCGATGCCCCATATTGCTTCGCTGCGTTCGCAATGACGGGTTCAGCTCTTCGCCGCTGCCTCAATCGCGGCCAGTTCCTTCACGCCATGGCCGCCTTCCTTATTCTCTGGAAAGATCGGCCAGGCGAGTTGCTGACCCAAAGTGGCGGGTGCGAGATTTTCGACGCCATAGCTGTCGGGATAGCGCCGCGTGATCTTGGCGGTGCCGAACAGAACATCCCAGAAGAACAACAGATTGCCGAAATTGCCCTTATAGTTGGTCACACCGTCGCTCTTGTGGCGGCCATGATGGGCATGGTGGGTTGCGGGCGTCGAAATCGTGCGTTCGACAATCCACATCACCGGCGACAGCCATTTGATCCTGTAGAGTGGCGCATCCCAGGCGACATCGCTGTGCGCGCCGACAATCACTGCCATTTTGACGATGATATAGCCGACATAGACCCAGCCGAGCCCGAGATAGATCAGCACGCCGGAAAACCAGATGCTCGGCATCGTCAGATAATAGAAAATATTATTCCGATAGACGAGGCGGACGCTCATATATTTGGCATTATGGTGGGAGCGGTGGAGATTGTAGAGAAATGGCACGCTGTGCGACAGGCGGTGCCAGAAATATTGCATCATGTCATCAAAGACCAGGAACAGAGCGATTGCCGCGATCAGCGGAATACCGACCAAAGCATCCTGCCATTGCGGCGCAATGCCGCCGAGCAGAAATTGGGCCGCGAGGATGATGCTGGGTTGGGTGATGACCAGTAGCACGAAGGAACCGATAATCTCGACCAGCGCATCGTCGCGAGTCTGTTCTGCCTTGCTGAACAATTTGGTGCGGAAAAATTCGAGCAGACCGAAAAACAGGAATATTCCGGTAATGGCATATATTTCAGGTCGCATCTGTCTCTCCAATTTCATCGACGGGCCTGTCTCAAGGCGCTTGCAATTGACCCTCTCTTAGCCCAATTGCCGGACTTGAAATGCAAACTACTTATCAATTGAGATATATTTTATGAGCAGCGTGCCGCCGCTTGCCGGCACCGGCTTCATTTCCGGCCTGCCAGATGATGTGCGCCGGACGCTTCTGGCGTGCGGACAGGTTCGAACCTTTGCCAAGGGACAATTGATCCAGCAGCGCGGCGATCGCGCCCATGAATTCTGGTATGTGCAAAGTGGTTCGGTCCAGGTCGGCCGCTATAGTGCCGATGGCAATCTGACTCTCTTTGCTTTGCTGGGTCCCGGCGAGACATTTGGGGAGCTGGCTTTTCTGGGAGAGTTTTCGCGGACGGTTGACGCGATCGCGGGAATGCAGACCCAGCTGGTAAGGGTCGGCGAAGCAGAATTTGAAAGGCTGATTGCCTCTGATAGCGGCGCTGCCCGGCTGCTGTTCCGCACGATGGCAATGACCTTGCAGGAAATCTTTGATCTGCTGGAAGCCGGTAGGAATTTGTCGACCGATCAAAAATTGGCACAAGCCTTGTTGCGCCTGTGTGGCGAACAGGCAGAGGATATCATCATCCCGGTCACGCAGCAGGAGCTTGCCGATCTGGTCGGCGTTTCGCGAATCTCGGTGGGAAAAGCGCTCAGCCGCCTCGAGATAGCAGGCGTGTTGATTCGACAATATGGCGAGATTGCGGTTCCGCGAAAATCCGAATTGCGTGCAGCGTTTCGACAGTGATGGCGAGGGGTGCGCGTTACTGATCTTGTGCCGCCTCAACCTCTTTGATGAATTTCTGTTGCATGGCTGAACGTTGCATGCGGGCGCGTACATCGCTTGGAGTGCTGTAAAGCGCGCTCAGCAATATCAAGTCCCATTCGCTAATTGAATCCGGGATATCTCTTCCGGCCTGTTTGTTTTTGAACAAGGACAGGATCGAAAAAAATGCCGCATCCTGATCCGGGTCAGCCCTTGTCTCCATCAGGCTGTGCATCGCGGCATAATCTGCGATCTGCAAGGTGGTTAGGCCCGCCAGCGCCTTTTTCTCGAGGAGTAAATAGGACGCACGCATATCTTCCTGAACTGGCTGCTTGATGAGCGAATTCACATGTGTACGGGATGCAGCAAAACGATCATCCGATAGTCCTCCACCCGTGCCACTCGCCAGCGATGATCCTCCGTCCGAAGTATGTATTGAGGTGCCATTCGCGGATACGGTCCATATCGCCTTCCAACTGAAAACCGGTCCGCGCGATTCCGCCAACTGGTCGCGTTTGTAGATCGGCAGCGCCCCGAAAATCCGGTGATGTTTCTTCCGCAGCATTGTGATCGCGCTTTTGCCGTCATCGATGACCACGACATAGACATTGGGCTTACAATCTTCCGCGCCCACTCGAATATCGGCTGCGAGAGACACGCCGCGAATGCGCTGCTCGATCGCCTTGTCATTGGCTTGCGAAAAACCAAATACTTTCGGACAAATGGGCGCAGAAAATCGCGCATATTGCCCAACGTTGCGCCCGCCTTTGGGGCCAGCGACGGTGATATCAATAAAATCCCCGACCGCTTCCTTTATGGTTTTGGTGCCAATGACGAGAATATCGTCGCCATCTGGCTTTTCGGCATTCTCAGCGGATTGGGCCAGGATGGGTGTGGTCACCATGGTCGCGACTGACAGCAGGGCGATTTTAAACAGTTGGGAAAACGCCATGTATCGAGCCTTTATTTGGAATCTATACATATTGGCAAATAACCGATTTACGATCAATCTTCCAGAACCGATCGATGGTCGCACCGGTCGCACCTGACATGCGTGTTTCATGCGCATCGCAAGTCAAGCTGCCGGATCGGTGATCTTCACTCTGCTGCCTCGCCGAAAGCTGTTTTCGAGTCGGCAATATTCTGCTGGATGCGGTGGATCATAAGTGACTTTTGCCGGAATGAATTGACGTTGGCGGGGGAGCTATAAAGAGCATTGAGCAAAGCAATATCCCAAAGACTTGCGGCATTGGGCCGTTCATCCGCTCGCAGATCTTTATCGAACAGGGACAATATCGAGGGCGTATTTTCGTCACGGCCTTTATCCTGTTTAACTTCGATCAAAGACCTCAATATCGCATAGTCGGCAATTTGAACCGTGGTCAGTCCGACAATTGCCGATTTCTCGAGGAACAAAAAACTATTCTGCATGTCTTTTTGCACCGGCAAAGTGATAAGTGTTCCGCTAAAATTTGCGGTTCCTGCTGTTCCACTCGATAGATTTTCGTTGGTTCTTGTTGTTTGACCGCCGGATACGGGAACTGTCTGAATCTGTTGCCACGAGAACACGGGGCCGCGACCCTGTTCTATCCGGTCGCGTTCATAAAGTTGCAGCTCCCCGAATAGTTTGTGGTTTCGATGACGTAACGCAGAAACAAGATTGGCACCATTTTCAACGACCACCAGATGTAGGTTTGAGTCGCACCCGTCTTTGCCAGACTTTAAACTCGCCGAGCGTAAGACGTTGTGCATCCTCTGTATGACTAGCTTTTCATTGCTATCAGACAGACCGTGAACCACCGGGCAGATCGGACTGTGGAAACGGGCATATTGACCTTGATATCTGCCGCCTCGTGGAATGGGTATTTTTCTTTCGATGAAGCGGGAAACCTGTTTCTGGAATTCTTCTGGCCCGGTGACGATGATGATATCGTCATCAGCATTTCTGGGTTTCTCTTCGATCTGGGCAAAACTCGCGACAGAATTGGTGGAGGCCATGATCATGAAGATCGAATAGAATAAGGCTCTTCTCGAGTTTCCCATAGCTTCGTCTCCGCACTATGATTTGCCGCTTGCAGGATGTTATGATGATGGAATTTACTCGATATGAACGATTTCAGGGAACCAGCGCATCACGCCGCCCTGAAATGGAGACCATAGTGCCGTTCTGATCCCAGCTTGATTCAAGACATCGCTGGTCCAGTTGTTACAGGTATAGAAGGCGCTGTAGTGACCTTGCGACTTATAGAAGAGATCACCCGTGCCATAGCCCTTGGAAGGTTCCGGCTGTCCACTCGCATCCAGCGCAAACCGCGGCAGAATCGCTGCAACCAATTTGCGATATTCATCTTCTCTGACTTCAAAACTGCGGCGATAATGGGGATAATCCTGTGGATATTTCAGGTGGTAAATGTGGATTAATGTCTCTCTGCTCCCAAAAGTCGCGCTGGCCGCATCTTTGATCCTTAGATCTTTCCAGTGCTGGGTGTTGCGGTAGACGCCTTCGTGACCCCAGCCGATCAATATATGACTGCCATATCGCGTCGGATCGGAAAGATGTTCCGGTCGAATCAGATTGCTCCAGTCATGGACGTTGCTTTGAATGGGCATCACGATCCCTGTGTGCAAACCGTTGGTTTCTATGAAAAGTTCTATGCCATTATCCGGACTCCGCCATTGTTGATTGACCGGAATGATACTGCCAGCCAGAGCTGCAAGCAGATAGAGCAGGACCATAGTGCCAAGAGCAAAAACACTGCGTTTCAGATATTTAAGCGACAAAGTTGCCATTGAAACCTTTTCTGCTGTAGAGTGGTCAGATGCTGAACGCTCCCGACCCCGAAACCCATGTCTATGACAGTCCACCAGCGCACGCAAATGCCGACTGGACGATTGATCAGGACTGGAAATCTTACACGGCAGAGGAACATGAAACATGGGATATCCTCTATCGTCGGCAGAAGGATATGTTGCCGGGCAGGGCAGCTCAGGCTTTTCTGAACGGGGTCGACATATTGAATCTGTCGAAACCGGGTATTCCTGATTTTAAAGAGCTCAACCGCATTTTGATGGACGCGACGGGATGGCAGGTTGTCGCAGTTCCAGGGCTGGTTCCGGATGACGTATTTTTCGATCATCTTGCCAATCGCCGATTTGTATCCGGGAATTTTATTCGCCAGCGCGATCAGCTGGATTATCTCCAGGAACCCGACATATTCCATGATGTATTCGGCCATGTGCCGATGCTCGCAGACCAGAGATTTGCCGATTATATGGCGGCCTATGGGCGCGGTGGACAGCGGGCAATCGGCTTTGGGACGCTCAAACAGCTGGCGCGGCTCTATTGGTATACGGTTGAATTTGGCTTGATCCAGGAACCCGAAGGTCTGCGCATCTACGGAGCAGGTATTGTTTCAAGCTATGGTGAAAGCGTGTTCGCGCTGGATGACCCGAGCCCCAATCGCCTGTTATTCGATCTCGAACGCGTCTTGCGTACGGAATATCGGATTGACGATTATCAGCAAAATTATTTTGTCATTCCTAGCCTAGACGAGCTGTTGCGCGTGACTGTGGAAACAGACTTCAAGCCTGTTTACGACAAGATAGCCGACATGTCCGATATCAAGATCGCCGATATTGTCTTGGGGGATGAAGTGCTGACCAAAGGCACTCAGGAATATGCGCTGTCAAAATCCGGAGAAGCCGTGGTTGTTTGATCGAGCCATCGTCCCCAGCTTGCGCAGGGCTATTGCGAACAGACCTCAAGGTTTTGATTTTACGCCATTTGTCAAAATACCGACTTGAAAAACCCCACAATATTAGCATCGCGGTAACGATAAGTTGCCGGAGCCCCACGGGTCGCAAAATGGGGCTCCGACATCTTTGACATTCGAAATCGATAGACTAAATGCCAGAAAACGGTGCGGAGTTGATCGTTCCACTGTCCGCTTACACCGCCAACATATTCTGTTTTTGATTCTCTACAATCACCCGAAAGGGCGGTTGCGTCATTATTGAAAATGACCGAGATAGCTTTAGATATCCGTGTAGACGCGGCTTGAGGGCGGAAGGGGATAGATATTTAACCGATGGACATGGGCGAAAAAACTTCCAGTACTTTCAATGTCTGGCAGTTAACCTGCTTCGGCCTGTTGACGACCCCTTTGGCGATGGGCGGACTCGCAATGGCCATGTATTTGCCTACTTATTATGCAGTCGATATGGGCATCGGTCTGGGCCTGGTTGGCGGGATATTCGTCTTTGGCCGGTTACTGGATATCGTCACCGATCCACTTATCGGGCATTGGAGCGATGGAACAAAATCGCGTTTCGGCCCCCGCAAACCGTGGATGATCGTCGGCATATTGGGGTTCAGTATATCCGTATATATGTTTTTGGCACCGCCGGATTCTATCGGACCTCTCTACTTGATCATTGCGAGCGGCTTCTATTTTCTTTTCTACACGATTTTGGACGTTCCCTATTCCTCGATCGGACTGGAGATTTCGCCGCACGTGCACGAACGATCATTGCTCGCCAGTTCCAAAGCGTTGTTTCAGGTGGTCGGCGCCATATTTGCGGCAGCGCTGCCGTTCATTCTAGGATATTCCACCGGAGACGCGTTGAACTTGCTTGCATTTGTGATCATTGGACTGTGTTTCCTTGGTCTTGCGCTCATCTTTGCATTTGTACCCATTCCGGTCAGGCATATTACAAGCCCGAGACTGACGACAATCAACGCGTTCAAATCGGTATTGGCAGATCGCAGATATCGTTATCTGGTCGGAACATTTTTCATCGTCCAAGCCGCCAATTCACTGGTTGCCGGCCTGTTGGTTCTCTATGTCACTTATATTGTTGAAGCGCCCGAGCTTGTTGGCTTGTTTCTCGGCGTTCTGATGCTGTCATCGGCAGTATTTTTGCCGTTGTGGATCTATATTTCGAAGCGATACAGCAAGAAAACGTCGTGGATGACGGCGATCATCTTGTGCACTTTGGCCTTGGCTCTGGTCCCTCTTATCGGACGCGGAGACATAGTTGGCGCGCTGATCATCAGCATCATTGTCGGCAGCACCTTCGGCAGCGATGCGATCATGCCAACCTCAATGCTGGCTGATCTTGTATATGAGAAGGAACAGGAGGGCAGCCGGCCGCTTGCAGGACTCTATCTGGCAGTGAAAAACTCGGTTTCGAAACTGTCATTCGTCGTTCCGATGGGTCTGGCATTCCCGGTGCTGGGCTATATCGGGTTTGAGAAAAGCGGCGCAGACGACCCGAATGCAAAAGCGACATTCTTTCTCTTCTATACAGGATTGCCCATGCTGTTGCGTCTGCTTGCATTATATGTGCTCAAAATCGGACCGGATTTCAGAGTAGAAGCAAAACCGATTGAAGCCGTTGGCTGAACTCGTCGAAAACTCTGCTACCGATTTCGTTGAGCTGCGAATCGAACAAGCGCGAATGCTTAAAAAGCGCGTTGGCGGTTCTTGTCTGATCGTGCAGTTTCTTATCAGCTACACTGCCGTTATCATGTATTTTGTCAGCGGTCTCGACACCGCGATTATTTGGGTGGCCGGTGGCACTCTGATGGTGGTTGTCACTTTTCTCTACGCGAAGCTGATGGCGCCAAATGGGATCGCGCTGGAAAACCACAGATCCTATTTGATCGGGCATACGATCATATCCGCATTGACCGGGATGGCCTGGGGTGCGATGGCCATTTACCAGACAGAATTTGAGCTTGAATATACGGTCTTCATCGGCTGTCTGCTGGTCTCCAGCATCACCATGGGAGGCGTCCTCCCGAGTTCGGTCTATCGTCCGGGCTATGTGGCTTTGTCTCTATTTTCGGTCCTGCCATTTAGCGTCTTTTTGATGATCAATGCTCCTCCACCCTTTGGTCTGGTGGGTTTTGCGATGATGATATATTTCGCCTTCGCGATGTTTCTCAGCGCCCGTGTCGAGATTGAAACGCGAGACACGATTGCGGCGCGTCAGAAAAGGGCTCTCACCGAGCAGGTCATTCAACAGAACAAGACTATTCAGAGAGCTTCGGAGGAAAAAACAAGGTTTTTGGCAGCCACCGGCCACGACCTCTCGCAACCTCTGCAATCGCAGGGTTTCTTCATGCAGGCGCTCCGCGATACGCTGGACCAGCCAGATCAAATTGAGCTGTTCAACCAGGTTCAGGAGAGCTGGCGGGCCCAAAAGGAACTGCTCCAGGGCATTGTCGATGTGTCGCGTATCGATAGCGGTGCAATTGTCGCAAAACCGATCATGGTCAATATCACAAAACTATGTGAAAAACTGGCGCGCGAGTTCTTGTCTGATGATTCCGTCGAAATAGAATTGATTGCGAGTTTCGAAAATATTGAATCCGTCACCGACCCTGTTCTGTTCTCGCGAGTGATCCGGAACATTCTGTCCAATGCCCGCAAATTTGCATCCGTCGGCGGCAAAGTCGAATTTTCGCTTCGTCATGTCGAAGATCATGCTGTTATCGAGATTTTCGACAACGGACCGGGCATCCACAAGGATAATCTGGAGCGGATATTTGACGAATATGTCCAGTTGGATGGTGCCAACAGCCGGAATCCCAAGGGATTGGGTCTTGGCCTGGCCATCGTCAAACGTCTCTGTACATTATTGGGTATCAAAATGGCGGTGGATTCCGAACTGGGCACAGGCACGAGATTCACTTTCCGACTTCCCATCGAGTCCGACGACTGGGTACCGAAACATGAATATCAATCGGCGTTTCAGCATTTTGACAAATCCCACCTTGTTGTGATTGTCGATGATGATCCGTCCGTATTGGCATCGATGACTCAACTCATCTCAAGTTGGAATTGCCAAGTGATATCGGCGCTCAACCAGACAGATGCGATCCAGCTAGTCAGCAGGACGTCGGCCATTCCCGTCTTGCTGATTATCGACAAGCAACTGGATTCGGGGGAAGATGGCATTGATCTGATTGCAAGGCTGAGAGAAGAAGTAAACGAGACAATACCCGCGATTTTGATGAGCGGACATATGGGAAATATTGACAGTCTTGAGGCTGGGCCGGAAGTCGAGTTTCTCAACAAACCGGTGGAACCGGACGAGATATGGAAAATGCTCAATCAAATCATATCCCGAGCGGGACTGGCGATTGATCTGGAAGACTAGATCAGGCCAAATGACTGGGCGGCACGGACACATGCGGTGCGTTTGTTGACCTGTAAACATTCGAATATCTGTTTCATGTGGCTTTTGACGGTATTTTCGCTGATCTTCAAATTCGTGGCGATTTCCGCGTTTGAAGCTCCGTTCGAAATGAGCTTCAGAACCTCGATTTGGCGTTTGGTCAAGACCGGAACAGTCTTGACGTCATAGGGATGAGCCACATCACCAAAATTCGTGGGCTGTGGTTCAATCCCATTTGCTGTTGAATCGGGAAAGCAGGTTTTTCCTGCCAATATCGTTTGAATAGCGGCTAGCAAAACTGCATCTTCTGATGACTTGTGGACGAAGCCATTGACTCCCAATTGCTTCATTTCGGATATCGGGGGGTGGGTGTTGATCCCCGAGACAATCATGAACGGAATAGACGATTGGTCTCTCAAAGCTTGCGCGAAAGCAAGTCCGTTCATTTTGGGCATGACCAAATCGCAAATGATCAGATCAAAATATGAACCACTTTCCAATGCTGTTAGCACCGCTATGGGTTCTTCAAATGGAGTTACAACAAAGGGCTTTTCGAACTGCTGTAAGAGCAGCGTGAAGCCTGCCAAAAACAAGCGATGATCATCGACCACCGCGATTTTTAGCAAATCGGTGTCTCTCGGCCTCAACTTGCGCAACCCCTCCGGTATATTACCAATTATATTTTTGCTCTCGATTTAACGAAAGTTGCAATGACAATAGTCGCCAACCTCCGGCAGGTCCAGTCTGATGTCAGAGCCGCATGACTCCTGCGATAATATTCATGATTGGGCTTGGTTCAGACCGCGTTCGTCGACATTGCGGCGTTGAGATGAGCGATAGGCTCTCGTCAATGGATCATGTTCAAACCGATGAGCAATTGCCCCGATCAATTGCGAGTCACAATGCTAACATTCTCCGAAATAGTCTGACGCCAGCGGTGACTTTATCCGACGTGGTTTCCGCACCCAGCCATATTTTCTTGTCTTGGTCAAAGTGAGGCAGGGCCACTGATTTTCCTGTCGCACATTGCTCACGCGAAAACCGGCGCGCGCATAGGCCGCGACGACTTCGTCCTTTTGATGTTCGAGCAGTCCTGCCAAAATCAATATTGTTCCTGGTTGGGCCGCGGCCGATATCTGAGACGCGAGGGCAATCAGTGGCATCGCCAGGATATTGGCAATGATCAAATCATAGGGCGCTCGCCGCTGAATCGCAGGATGATCGAGACCATTGCTCATCAGAAACCGCATTGCACCACGCTTATTTCCTACCGGCACCCGGTTTGTCGCGGCATTTTCGACGCTGACATCAACCGCGGTCTGATCAATATCACTGGCCATGATTTTTGCTGTCGGCCACAGATGATGAGCGGCGAATGCGAGCAATCCGGTGCCAGTACCCACATCGATGATATTGTTGTAGCGCTTGCCGTGACGCCTCAGATGATCGAGCGTTTCCAAGCAACCGGACGTTGTCTCATGATGGCCGGTGCCAAAGGCCTGACCAGCGTCTATCCGGATATTCGTGATCGCGGGGTCTTCATGTGGCGGACTGTCGAACGTGTGAATATGAAAACGCCCAGCGCGCAGCGGTTCGAGGCCCTGCTGGCTTTTGACGAGCCAGTCCTCGTCGCCCAATTGACTGAGCGTTGGTTTTCCCGAGCTGTCGGGGGCCAGAGTGGCAATATTTTCGAGCATCGCGGCATCGGGCCTGGCTTCGAAATAGACATCTATCGCCCATTCATCTGGCTGGCTCTCGTCGACTTCGCGGGTGACAATGGTCGGAACAGTGTCGCTGGATGCCATGAAAAAACTGTCTTCCGATAGCATGCGGGCTTCTGCCCGGGTACAGGGCAGGCTGATTTTCCAGCCGAGATCTCCCTCGTCAGGCATTTGCTGATTCCGGTGCCGGGTCGAGCGCATCCGTCGCTTCCATCCAGCGCGCTTCGGCCTGATCAAGCTGTTCCTTGAGATCTGCGCGTGCCTTCATCAATTCGGTCATCGTCAGGTCGGCAAATTCAGGCTCGGCGGTCGCCGGATCAAACATGGCACTATCAATCGAAGAGAGCTTGCCGCTCAAAATTTCCATATCTTTTTCAGATTTGCTCAAAGTCTTGCGTAGCTCGGATTGCTGCTTGCGCCGCTCTGCCGCCGCTCGCCGTTCCTCCTTACGATTTCCGCCGCCGGATGATCCGCGCGCTTTGGGTTCCTGATTTTTGCCCAGAACAAAGTCGGTATAGTCATTGAGCGTGCCGGCAAATTCCTTGGCTTCGCCGCCGTCGACCATGACCAGCCGGTCTGCGGTCAATTCCAGCATGTGCCGATCATGGCTGACCAATATCACGGCGCCGCTATATTCATTGAGTGCCTGAACAAGTGCTTCCCGCGCATCGACATCCAGATGGTTGGTGGGCTCATCGAGGATCAGCAAATGCGGGGCATCACGAGTGATCATGGCCAGCGCGAGGCGGGCGCGTTCTCCTCCGGAAAGCTTGCCGACCTTGATCGTGGCCTTGTCCCCGGAAAAACCGAAGCGGCCGAGTTGCCCACGGACAGCGCCAGGTTTGGCGTCTTTCATCAGCCTGGTCATATGTTCGAGCGGTGTATCTGCAGCGTCCAGTTCCTCGACCTGATATTGGGTGAAATATCCGACGGTCAACTTGCCTGATTTGCTCATCGCACCCTTTTTGGGCTCCAACTGGCTCGCGAGCAAACGGGCGAGGGTGGTTTTGCCATTGCCGTTGCGGCCGAGCAGTGCGGTGCGATCATCGGGATCGAGGCGCAGGTTGAGGCCGGACAGGATGATATTCTCGTCATAGCCGACCGAGGCGTCGTCCAGCGTGATCAGCGGCGGTTTCAGTTCTGCCGGACTGGGAAAGTGGAAGCTCAGCGAAGGATCATCGATTGCTGCTGCAATCGGCTCCATGCGCGCCAGCGCCTTGACGCGGCTTTGCGCCTGTTTCGCGCTATGCGCCTTGGCACCCCAACGAGAGACGAAAGACTGAAGCTTTTCGCGCTGAGCAATCTGTTTCTCGCGCGACGAAGCGAGCTGGGCTTGTCGCTCCGCGCGCTGCTTTTCAAAAGCATCATAGCCGCCGGGATAGAGGGTGGTCTTGCCGTGCTGCAAATGCAGGATATGATCGACGACATTGTTGAGCAGGTCGCGTTCATGGCTGATCACGAGGATCGTCGCCTGATAGCTGGTCAGGAAATTTTCCAGCCAAAGCGTCGCTTCGAGATCGAGGTGGTTGGAAGGTTCGTCGAGCAGCAGGACTTCCGGCTGCGAGAATAGCAAAGCGGCGAGCGCAACCCGCATCCGCCAACCACCGGAAAAGCTATCCATCGGCTGTTTTTGCGCTTCTTCGTCAAAGCCCAGACCGATCAAGATCTTTGCCGCGCGCGCCGGTGCACTATGCGCTTCGATCATGTTCAGCCGTTCGTGGATTTCACCAATCCGGTGCGGATCGGCGGCGATCTCTGCTTCTTCGAGCAGAGCGGCGCGTTCCGTATCCGCCGCCAAGACGGTGTCGAGCGGACTTTCCTGTCCGGCAGGGGCTTCCTGCGCAATATAGCCGAGCCGCGCGCCCTTGGGCATGTCGACGCTGCCGTCATCCGGTTCGAGGAGACTCGCGATGACTTTCATCAACGTCGACTTGCCGGCGCCATTGCGGCCGATCATGCCGACGCGTGCGCCCGGAGGGAGCGCAGCTGTTGCGCCGTCGAGAATGACAGTGCCGCCAAGGCGAACCGTGATATTGCTGAAATTAAGCATGGCCAGCCGTTAGCGGAGCATCTGCGCTTTGGCCAGAAATACTATTGCACTTTGGGTTGCTAGCTGCCTTCCTGAACTGGGTCAGAAAATCGTAGATGTCAGTTTTTCGTCATGCCTGTCGATTGAGGGCGTCGTCTTCCCGTCGGTCGCGCTGGTCGCAACGACCTGACAGACTGAAGTCATTTTCCGCAACTTGAAGCAAATTCACAGCTGTCTGACTCGGGAAACCGACGCGTTTTCGGTAACGAAAGAAGCAAAACGGGTCTGATTGCGGCCCGCGGATTTGGCCGCATACATGGCTTTGTCCGCTCGCTTGATAGCGGCATTGAGTGGTTCATTCGAATGCCAGCAGGTGCTGCCGAATGATCCCGACAGCTTCACGCCAGGAGGCCATTCTCTGTTCTGATAGCCTTCTAATATGCAACGGATTTGTTCTGAAATCCGGACGACATTTTCAGCGCTGCAATTTGTTATGGCGATGATAAACTCCTCGCCGCCCCATCGCGCAACTGCATTCTCGCTGCTTGCAGAAATATTCAAGTCACGCAGTTGCGACTGCATCAGGCGGGCGGTGGTCCGCAGCACGTCATCACCCAGACTATGGCCATATTGATCATTGATCAGCTTGAAATTGTCTAGATCGACCATGATGATTGCCAATTCACCCAATCGGTTTCGGCTGCGCAGCTCTTCCGTCACTCTTTCGAAATCTCGCCGATTGAGCAATCCGGTCAGACTGTCATGGGCCGAAAGATATTCCGAAATACTGAGCGCTTCGGATAGTTTCTGGTTGAGAACTATATTTTCCATCTCCGTCTGGAGGGAACTATGAGCCTGCTTTCCAAGCCGGTCGGCGAGCCAGTACATAGTTGGTGGAAACAGACAAACGGCGAGAAGCACATAGGAGCCGAAATGTTCGTAATGATAGAGGGTCACCGGGATTGACGTCATCGCAAAGCCGATCAGCATTGCTTTGGCCAGACCGCGCGCTTCTGCCGCGACAATGACCGCGAGAGATACGGTGACGATGAGCGTAACCGAAATAGTGGTGTTTGAGGATGTCATTTGCCCTGATTCTGCCGTCGCGGCGATCATCAAGCCCCAGATAGCGCCGGAAACAAGTTCGAAAAAAAGCCAGAGTCTGATGGCATTTGTTTCTGGCTTTCTGGACTTCTGTTCCTCCGTCAATATTTCGGTGACCCGAATTGCGGTGTAAGAGGTCAATACTATGGTCAAGATCTGGAGACTGACCAGGGCGAGCATCAGGTCTCTGGCAGCAAGGCCCAATGCAGCATAGCCCATGACAAACAGCGGAATTAGGGTTGGCAAACGATTTACCACGGGATTGCCTAGGGCCCGTTTGAGCAGCTCGCGTCGAACCAGATTTGTTGGAATGGATGCCGATTCCAGCGGCGTTGCCGCCTGGAACGTAGAAGGGGATAACGGTAGTTCCATTTGACGTCTGTCCCGCTGACATGTGCTAAGTCAGGCAACGCTAGGCAAAAATGGTTAACGTCCCGATAAGCTTGGTGGGGAATTCAGTCAGTCCTCAGGCCGGTTTGCACGCCAGCCAAATCGTATGTTTCGCGCCTTTGCCGTTGCTGCGCGCGGACACGATCTCTTCGTCCACCGCGAAGCCCGATTTTTGCAGGCGTCTGGTAAACCTGCTATCGCTCTCGCTCGACCAGATCGCCAATATTCCATTCGAACGCAGGGCTTTTTTTGCCTTTTCCAGACCCGCCATACTGTACAGCCGGTCATTGGCTTCATGAGTCAGGCCATCGGGACCATTGTCGACATCAAGCAAGATGGCATCATATTCCCGGTCTGCCGTGTTGATGACATTGCTCACGTCACCGGTGGTGATCGTAACACGGGAATCGTCGAGACAGTCTTGCGTCAGGTCCGCCATCGGTTCGCGTGCCCATTTGACGATCGCTGGGATGAGTTCCACCACCCCGACATTCGCCTGCGGGGGTAGGGCTGCCAACGCCGCGCGCAAAGTGAATCCCATGCCGTAGCCACCGATCAATATGCGCGGATTTTTCACCGCCAACCGTTTGCAGGTGAGGGTTGCAAGCGCCTCTTCCGAACCGCTCAACCGGCTGTTCATTAGCTCGATCCGGCCGAGCATGATCGAATATTCATCGGCCCCTTTCAGCGCGCGACGGAACAGCTTGAGCTCATCGCCGCCAGGTATGGATGCGGTGCCGAGAAGTTCACGAGCGATCATCTAGCGGACAAAACTGGCGCCATTGGCGTCGAGCACGGCTCCGGTCATCGATGGCGGGGCGTCAAACGCGCACCAGCGTGCCATTTCTGCAATTTCCTCGGGCTGAGCCACGCGGCCAAGCGGGATATCGGCGAGCAGCTTGTCGCCGCCGCGGCTTTCGAGATATTCTTCTGCCATGCCGGTCATGGTGAAGCCGGGACAAATCGCAAAGGCCAATATCTCCTGTGCGGCATAGCCTCTTGCGATCGTCTTGGTCATCGCGACCATAGCGCCTTTGGAAGCGGCATAATGCCAATGCTCGGGACTGTCGCCGCGATAGGCGGCGCGGCTCGCAATATTGACAATCCGCCCCGCTGCTCCGCGCTTCTGAAAATGCTTCACTGCCAGTCGGCAGAGTTCTGCGGCCGCCGTGAGGTTGATTTGCATCGTCGCGTTCCAGCTCTCCAGCCAGTCCGCATCGGCCGAGTCAATCGGGTTGTTCTCGAAAATTCCGGCATTGTTGACGATGACATCAATCCGGCCGTCGAGTTTTTCCAAGGCGCTATCCCAAAGCCCGCCGGCGGCACCCGTGTCCGCGAAATTGGCCGCGATTAGACCGTTCTGCCCGGTGGTGGATTGGCCCAACGCTGAAACCGACGGACCATATAGTGTTTCGAGGATCGACTTGCCAATGCCGCGACTGGCACCGGTCACCAAAATATGAGTCTTTTTGTCTGTCATGATCCGGTGACTAGTGTGGGTGGAATGAAAGGTCCATGGATGATCGTGATTTCACCACCTGCAATAGCGGTTTGATGGTTTTCCCTAACAAAATGCGTCAAAGGCTGTGCATCCGGTTTGCATGGCCGCCGCTTTTCGCTAAGAGACTGCATCAACATGAAAGACTCCGGTTATTGCGGAGAAAATGTTCAGGGGAAGACTATGGCTCAGGCACCGGGATCATCAGCGCGGCCGCTATCGCCGCATTTACAGATTTATCGATGGGGGCCCGCTATGCTGGTCTCGATCCTTCACCGGGCGACAGGCGACGCCATGGCATTGGTGGGCATGCCTCTGATGATTTGGTGGCTCTACGCGATTTCCGCGGGGCCAGAAAGTTACGAATATTTTCTGAGCTGGTTCAACTGGCTCTATCTCGGCTATATTGTGCTTGTCGGCATGAGCTTTGCCTTTTTTGAGCATATGTTTTCGGGACTGCGTCATTTTGTCATGGATGC
Organism: Sphingomonadales bacterium EhC05; assembly: GCA_001650955.1. Taxonomy (GTDB): domain Bacteria; phylum Pseudomonadota; class Alphaproteobacteria; order Sphingomonadales; family Sphingomonadaceae; genus Parasphingorhabdus. The sequence goes on along the minus strand of LXYP01000012.1, from coordinate 7,572 downwards.
CGGCGCAGGCTATGAACTGCAGACCAATAAAATGTGGTCGATCATCGTGCCTTTGGCGGCGATCGTTACAACCGCAGCGATGTGGCTCTTCATCGCATTCAAGAACTTCTCTTAGCTTAGGAATCGGAAAATGGGTTCAGGAACCAATATTGGCCGGGTACGCGGCCTCGGATCAGCTCAAGAGGGCGCACATCACTGGATCGTGCAAAGGGTAACAGCCGTCGGCAATCTGTTGCTGATTTTCTGGCTGATTTTCTCGTTGCTGAGACTGCCCAATTATAATCATGAGCTGCTGGTCGAATGGCTGTCATCGCCGCTGGTAGCCGTGCCGATGATTTTGATGCTGGTCAGTATATTCTGGCATTTGCGATTGGGCCTGCAAGTCTTGATCGAGGATTATGTTCCTGATCATGGTGTCAAATTTGGCCTGATCATCCTGCTCAACTTTTTTGCCATTGGCGGCGTAGCACTGGGTATTTTCTCGGTCGCGAAAATCGCCTTTACGGGAGTGGCTGTATAATGACTGAAGAAACCAAACAGGCTGCTTATAAGATTATTGATCATACCTATGACACGGTTGTTGTCGGTGCGGGTGGATCGGGTTTGCGCGCCACTATGGGCGCTGCCGAATCCGGCCTGAAAACGGCCTGTATTACCAAGGTCTTCCCCACCCGCTCGCACACGGTTGCAGCGCAAGGCGGGATTGCTGCTTCTTTGGGCAATAACACACCCGATCACTGGACCTGGCATATGTATGACACGGTCAAGGGGTCGGACTGGCTCGGCGACCAGGATGCGATTGAATATCTCGTTCGCGAAGCCCCCCAGGCAGTTTACGAACTCGAACATGCCGGCGTCCCATTTTCCCGCAATGACGATGGCACGATTTATCAGCGGCCCTTTGGCGGCCATATGCAGAATATGGGCGAGGGGCCTCCGGTTCAGCGCACGTGTGCAGCCGCCGACCGGACCGGTCACGCGATGTTGCATGCGCTCTATCAGCAGAGCCTGAAATATGATGCGGATTTCTTCATCGAATATTTCGCCATCGATCTGATCATGGAAGACGGCCCTGATGGACCGGAATGTCGCGGTGTGATCGCGCTCTGTCTGGAAGATGGATCGATCCATCGCTTCCGCAGCCATTCCGTCGTGCTCGCGACCGGTGGGTCCGGACGCTGCTATTTCAGCGCGACGTCTGCCCATACGTGCACCGGTGATGGTGGCGGCATGGTGCTGCGCGCTGGTCTGCCTCTGCAGGATATGGAATTCGTCCAGTTTCACCCCACCGGCATCTATGGTGCAGGCGTACTCATTACCGAGGGCGCGCGCGGGGAGGGCGGTTATCTGACCAATTCCGAAGGCGAGCGGTTCATGGAACGTTATGCGCCAAGTGCCAAGGATCTCGCCAGCCGCGACGTTGTATCGCGCTGCATGGCAACCGAAATTCGCGAAGGCCGCGGCGTCGGACCGGAGAAAGATCATATCTATCTCCACCTCGACCATATCGCACCCGACGTGCTGGCCGAACGTCTGCCAGGCATTACCGAGACCGGCAAGATTTTCGCTGGTGTCGACCTGACTCGCGAAGCACTGCCGGTGGTACCAACCGTCCACTATAATATGGGCGGTATCCCCTGCAACTATCACGGCGAAGTGGTCAATCCGACGAAAGATGATCCCGATGCGATCGTGCCGGGCCTCTATTCGGTCGGCGAAGCGGCCTGTGTGTCCGTCCATGGAGCCAATCGTTTGGGCTCGAACTCGCTGATTGATTTGGTTGTCTTTGGCCGGGCCACCGGGCTGCGTCTGAAAGAAAAACTGACTCCCAATGCGTCGCACAAGCCATTGCCGGCCAATTCCGCCGATCTGGCACTCGAACGTCTCGACCATTTCCGCAATGCCAAGGGTTCGATCCCGACCGCTGATCTGCGTCTGGAAATGCAGAAGACCATGCAGGCTCATGCTGCTGTTTTCCGCGATAACAAGCTGCTCAGCGAAGGCGTTGAGGCGATGGACAAGGTCAATGCCAAGCTTGCGGATGTCGGCGTGACCGATCGCTCGCTGATCTGGAATACCGATCTGGTGGAAACGCTCGAACTTGATAATCTGATGTCTCAGGCGATGGTGACGATCAAAAGCGCCGCCAACCGCAAAGAAAGCCGCGGCGCGCATATGCACGAAGATTATGAAGACCGGAATGACAAGGAATGGATGAAGCACACCACTTCGACCTTTGAAGGCTGGGGCGGAAAAGGCGGCAAGGTTGGTATCAATTACCGCCCGGTGCACGACTATACGCTGACCGATGAAGCGGAATATGTGAAGCCGAAGAAGCGGGTTTATTGAGGTCATGGTCAGAGCCTTTATCAGCTCTGTACCAGACAACATAAACTGGCGGATGATGCTATGGCCTATGCTGGCCATCATTGCTGCATTTGCCGTTTCTACGCCGATTAGAGCTGATTCATGGAGTCCTCCTTCCACGCAGATATTTGTGTCCGCAGATCAGAAGAGTCGAGTCACGATCACGCCCCGTGATCTTGATAGCTCCCTTGAATATTTTCGTGACAACGTGAAAGATAAAGCAAAGCCCGGTCTTCCGAAAAATGCACAGAATCGTCAAGCCTCTGCCGTTGTTGAAGTTATATCTGATGCAGGAGAATGGAAATTCGGTTGGAAAGTCGATCTTATAAACGAGATTTCACCGGTTAGTGCGATATTGTCTGATGACGGCAGGCATCTTGTGACATTCGATAACTGGCATGTTGTCGGTTACGGCCCTTCTACAATCGTCCAATATAATCGGGAGGAAGGATTTATCCGCCAATTTGATTTGGGTTATTTCCTGCCGCCTTACTATCTGGAAGCCCTGCCAACCAGTGTCAGTTCGCGATCATGGAAGCACGGTGAAGGGACGATTGAAGATAATATCCTTCATTTTGACATCATTGTTCCGGCTAAGGGGTCTCGACCTGGTAAGAAGAAACCAGAAACCGTGGGATTTCAAATTGATTTGAATAGCGGTCATGTCTCGAAAGAAGATACGCGCGCTTGGATTGATGCGCTCTTTTCGGCGTTGGAGGTTCAAAAAAGCCAACTTGAATATGAGGCACAGCGGATTACACAATTGATTCAACCGCTGACGGCCAAGGCGCAGATGTCGGAACGAGATTGGCATGGCTATCTAAGAGAAGCATATTGGCGTTTGATTGATGCCAATGGATCGAGCGCTACCAAACATTTGCGTCCGCTGGATCATAAGGAATATCAAAAATCGGTTCAATGGATTAACGATGAATTTGCCGAAATGGCTCAAAATGCCAATGAGGAAGATTGGTTGCTTTCTGACGTCAGCATTGCGTCTTCCAACCAGGAAAATCTGGTCAAAATGTTGTCAGATATTGCAAATAGGGCGAAGTCCAACGATTTTCGTTGGGGCCGAGTTTTAATTGTGGTGGAGGAAAGACATTGGCCGCAACTCGAAAAGGCTTTCGCGCATACTGGAATAATTTTGCATTTCGTCGACCCGAAGGTGCCTGTTGCACCGTCATTGGACCGACTAAAGCGCGTTTTTAATCCAGATCCGCAAAAGTATGACGGTTTTCTGGATGGTCTATAAGCTATAGCTTGCGAAGCTTTGCCAATCAGATGCCATTTTCTTATTGTTCAATATGACAGGGCGATGAAACTCTATCCATTGGGATTCGAACTTTTGCGGTTATGCCACAGAAAACGCAATGTTTTCCGAACCTGCCGCCCAGCCAAGCTCAGGGTAGAGTGATAGAAAATATATCGTGATGATTTTATCTATATTGGGGCCTGGTTCATCGTCCGCTAAATCCCGAAAGGCGGCATCAGCCTGACTGAGACGCGATTTGTCCTATTTTGTTCCATTCACTGGCATATTTTGACTGACCAAATTGCCAAAACTCACGATATTCCGTGCCGGAATATCGTTCAAAAATCTGATTGATTTTGCGGGCCTGCTGCAATTCCTGCTCCGTGAAACACATATCTTTGTCCGGATGGCCCGCAATGCAATCAACTAGAAAATGCAAATCCTCCGCGAGATCATCTTTGATATCGACAGCAGAGCCCATATTGTTGAGAAATATTCTCTGACAATCTTCGTCCGAACGCAACGCATTCATGATCCCATCAAACTGTGTTCTCAGCCGTGAGATTTTGACATAGTCGCTCATATTCCATCCATATCTAACTCAATGTCTCGGGTAGAATAGTTGAGAAAAAGCACTCCGTCTGCAAATGCCTCCCGTGCTTTCCGAGCAGCATTGTTTGCTGCAAGGATCGAGAACGCGACATCGGCCATTCCGGTTCGGATATGGACATTTATTCCAGCATTGGCTTGATGCGGGAGAAAATATTGTGATTAAACTGTTTCCAGCCATCTTCGTGCAACAACCAGTCTGTGACTTCCATTTGTCCTGCTCGGTTTAGTTTATAATGGGTTCGACCAAGTTTGCCACCGGCAACACCCCAGGTCGAGACCAGGGTTCGTCCTTTGATCCTGGCGGTGATCGGATGGAGGTCGCCGCTGCTATCTGCCCAAAAGGCCTTGAGGGATGTCTTGCCGGACATTTGATAATAGCCCAGACCTTTGAATATGGGTTGCGCATCCAGATTGTCCGCGCTTTTGATCTCATATTCAACGTGCATGAATTTGCCGTTGAGGGCGGGATGCCAGCGCAATACACTATGCGCTGCTTGCCCGAAGGTGATGCCATTTGATTCCCAATCACCGGCAAAGTCCGCCAATCTTGCTTGATCATTTTCAGACCCGACTGCGACGCCGGCGATGGCAAATTGGAACAGCGCCGCGAGACCCACCATGATTTTCAAAAATGCTGATCGATATCTGTTCATTTCCGCTCTTTCTTGAAACGCCTCTGTTCGTCGAGAGGCGAGCCAGCCTTTGCCACTATCCAGTCCGCCGAATACTTGCCTATCAGACATATCCTGTTTGGGTCATTTTGTACAATGAACGGCGATCCAGGGAATCAATGTCCCCATGTTTTGCTTCGACGAAGAGGCGAAAGGCATTCTATGCGCTCAGATACAGGCATCTCGAGGCACATGGCTCAGGGGCATCGCGACGCTGATATGAGGCTTGGCAATGCATTGATCTCTGTATCTATTTGGTGGAGCTGTCAGTGGCGCAAGGGCCAGAAGTCCAACGAATTTCATACTGGAGATTCTCATCGGCTTGTTTTTTAAGCGGTAGAATTATTAGAAAAAATATGGCTCCCCGAGTACGCCCCGTTATATGATCTCACTGCTTCTCGTTGTATCCCAAGAAAGCACGTAAAATATAGGCATACAGGATATTTATTGACCCGTCGCTGAACATCGCATACCGTCGTTTCGTGAAATAAATGGTGGGCTATCTGGTGGGCTATGAAGCATAATTTGCTTAATCAAATGAAGACTAAAAGTCTTGGTGCAGGCAAGCATTTAGATGGTGCTGGCCTGTATTTGGTAAAGTCTCGCAAGGAGACTGGCAAATGGATTTTGCGGCTGCCACCAAACGGCAATAAACGACGTCGCGAAATGGGATTGGGGCGCTGGCCTTCGGTTTCTATCGCAGAGGCACGCGATCAGGCAGAAGATGCGCGCCGAGCGTGGCGCAACGGTGTTGATCCGATAGCCGAGCGTCAAAAGCTAAAACAGTCCCATTCCAGCGCCACAGTAGCTGAAATGATTGAAGGTTGCTTTGCCGCTCACAAGGCCGATTTGAAAAATGAAGGCCTAGCTGGAAAATGGATGGGGCCATTGAAAGTCCATGTTCTACCCAAGCTTGGAAACGTAGCAATCGAAGAGATTGACCAGCACCGCCTCAAGGAGCTGTTTGAACCGATTTGGCATACGAAGCCGGTAGTAGCTAAGAAGGCCCTTAGCCGCATGAATTTGACGCTTAATCATGCCGCTGCGCTTGGTCTTGACGTTGACTTGCAAGCCGTACCTAAAACCAAAGCACTGCTTGGCAAACAACGGCATGTTGAAAAGCATTTTCCAAGTCTGCCGTATATAGAAGTACCTGCGTTCTACCGACTTATCTTGAACGTGCTTACCAAAAGCTCGGTGTGGAAAACCGCGTGACGGCAACGTTACGCGCCGCCTCAATAGGCGAGCTTAACTATCTGACGTAGTTGGTGTGATCAGCATATCCGCTTTCGGGATATTGCGGAAACCATCGAAAGGTCCAATATTGGGGCGCGAAGCAGACATACAATCGATTTAACTATAATGTCTGATATTGGCGCGTTATCCGACCGACAGCTTCTGCAATTCTAATGTCCGCTTTTGCGCCCAAAGCCCACACTAGCGTTGTGACCGCTTTATCCCGAAAGCGGACATTGAAACTCATCAGCATTCGTTTACAAAATAGTCGTATAACAACTCAAAACACAGCAAGCGGTGCTACCGATCGATACACAGGCTCTAGCCCGCCGAGTATGGATGGGAAAAGGAGAGCGCAAAAAACGCGCAAGAGACGTCACTCTTTTTGACAGTTCAAGCATCTATTATGAACAATAAACGCCTTAGTTTTTGAACCTGTTGTCCCATCATAGGTTAACATGATTTCGATCAAGGGTCTTTTGCCGCAGTTTGAACAAACCACAAAAAAACCAACTGAGAAAATCCCCAAGCAAGCTATGAATCCATAAATCATCAACTCTATGCTTGGATGGATCATCGATGCAAACACGACAATGAGCCAAACAATAGTCCCTAGAACAGGGAACAATGATAGTATTCGTTTCATGCTATTCACAACTATAGAGTTCGGGCGTAATTGGAAGTGAATGTTCCCCGTCAGCGCCTATGTCACATAAGTGAGTTTGTAGATTAAGGAGTCTTTTGGTTTCATCGTAATGACCGTTGGGAATGAAGATGAGATCAAAACACTCAGCAAGCTAGAGCCATGTCTGGTTGGCATAGCCGACATTAGCCTAGTGTCTGCAACATCCCGAAAGCGGACATTAGAATCCAAATTCAACCGCGAGAAAGAATTGCTAACGAATATGCCCGATAATTCTCAACCCATCTTCTGAATTTAGCAAATTTAGTTGCTTTCCCAATTCTTCAAGTGCTGATCGCACATCATCTAAATTCTGCTTGTACCGTTCAGGAGGCACATTGTTTGCTCGTGGAAATATTGCTGTTTTCGGAATTTCCATCCATTCAATACTAATCAAGGGCACCGGTCCAAATTCAACAGTATCTATAAACTCAAGTGGCGTGTCTAAAGATGGTAATTCCAACTCTTTTTCTTGATCGTCAACGATAAATTTGATTTTCAGCTGGCGTATGCCAAGCTCACCGTTTTGCAGCACCATGAGGACTGATCGCCATTTCGTATTGGACATAAAAGAAGCTGAGTAGTCACGCCTTACCGTCCGTCGGTCTCGATCAAGTTCATGTGATAGATCACTGGTCATCCAGCAAACTTAACTGATGTCCCCGGTAAGTACAATCGGACACAACGAACTCGAGAGATAGTTTTCTAATGTCCGCTTTTGCGCCCAAAGCGGATGGTGTGGATGGCTC
>LXYP01000011.1 GCA_001650955.1 Sphingomonadales bacterium EhC05 | reverse complement strand
CCCCCAAACACCCTCTCCCAATTTAGCCAGTTGCCCCTCCCCCAAAAAACCGCATTCTCCTCATCAGCATCATTCCACAACGGAAGATCATAAGGAGAGGCATCATGGCCCAGATTTCCAAATTACCCCCCGAGCAATGGGATCCGCGGATTGCGGCGGCGGTGAAGCCGGAGGAGGCGACGGATCTGGAGCAGGGGCTGACGCGCTATTTTGCCCATTGTCCGGAGCAGGCTCTGGGGTTGATGGGCTTTGGCGGGGCGCTGAAGATGAATCGCTCTTTGCCGGACCGGCTGGTCGAGCTGGTGCGGCTGCGGATTGCGTTTTTCAATCAATGCCGCTCGTGCATGGCGATCCGCTACAAGGATGCTCTGGCCGATGGGCTGGATGAGCAATTGGTCTGTTCGCTGGAAAAGCCCGCCGAGGCGGACAATCTGTCCGATGCGGAGAAATCCGCGATCCATTATGGCGAATTGTTCGCAACCGATCATCTGGCGATTGACGAAGCGGTCCATGATGATCTGCGCCGCCATTTCAGCGAGGCGCAAATTGTCGAGCTGGGCATGACGGTGGCCTTTTTTGTCGGCTTTGGTCGGCTGGCCGCGACATGGAAGATGGTGGAAGAATTGCCCGCCGCTTTCCAGGATATGGAAAAGACATTGTCGCCCTGGGGCGAAGAGGCGATTGCGGTCCGCTGAGCGGGCAGGGGAGAGAGATGATGAACGACACGATGGCGATGAAAGATCCGGTCAATCTGTTTGACGCCGAGACTCAGCAATGTCCCTATGAGGCCTATGCGCAGCTGCGCGAGGAGGCGCCGGTCTACAAGCAGCCGGGGACCGATATCTATGTCGTCACCCGCTATGAAGATGTTCGCGCGATCCTGATGGACCCGGTCACTTTTCGCAGCGGCGCCGAGGGCACGGCCTATCGGATGAAGACCGACAATATCGAGCGGCAGAAGAAAGTCGCGGCGCGTTTTGCTGCAAAAGGCTGGGTGCCGGAGCCCACGCTGGGCAGCCGCGATGATCCCGGTCACAAGCAGATGCGGGCGATGTTCAACGCTGCCTTCCGCCCGGCGCGGATCAAGGAGATGGATCCTCTGGTCGAAAATCTCGCCTATGAACTGATCGATGGCTTTGTTGCGGACGGCCATTGCGACTGGGTGCAGCAATTTTCGGTGCCTTTGCCGCTCTATATTATCGGCGAGCAAATGGGCGCGCGCCGCGAGGATATGTGGAAGATCAAAAGCTGGACCGACGCGTTCTTCCGGCGCATCTCGATGATGCTTGATGAAGAGACCGAGATGGAAATGGTCGACCGTGAAATTGAAGGGCAGCATTATTTTCAGCCGATATTCGAGCAATTGCGCAAGACTCCCAATGACAGTCTGCTCAGCTCGCTGGTCAATGACGAGATTGAAGGCTGGGGGCGACCGCTCAACGACAATGAGCTGCACGCCGAGATGATGGCCGATACATTTGTCGGTGGCAGCGAGACCACGACCAACGCCCTGTCGGCGGGGATGAAGCTGCTGATCGAGAATAAGGACATCTGGCATCAGCTGAAATCCGATCCCGACACATATATGAAGATATTTATCGAGGAAGTGCTGCGGCTGGAATCGCCGGTGCAGAGCCTGATGCGTTTCGTCGCCAGGGATGCCGAGATCCAGGGCGTCGCAATTCCTGCCGGCGCGTTGATTAATGTGCGCTTTGCTGCAGCCAACCGCGATGGGGAGCAATTTGCATGTCCTGAAAAGCTCGACCTCGGCCGCGCCAAGCCGGGATCGCATGTCGCCTTTGGATCGGGTGTTCATCATTGTCTCGGTGCGCCGCTGGCCCGGCGGGAGCTGATCTGGGGCTTTACCGCAGTGGTCGATCGCTTTGAGGATATGTGGTTTGCCGAGGGCAAGAATGATTTTACCGTTCACCCCCATTTTCTGCTGCGGTCGCTGAAGGCGTTGCATATCGAGTTTGAACCGAAAAAAAGGTGAGAACGCGGCTGAGCATTTGCCGCAAGAAGGCGCGTTATCGGACCGAGCAGGAAGCGATTGTCGCGGCAGTCGCAGCGGATATTGTGCTGCGGCCCTATGCCTGTGATCGCTGCCGGCAATATCATCTGACCAGCCGAACCAAGGGCAAACGCAGATTGATCTAGCTTGATTGGGCTTGGGAAAACCAATCTGCCTACGTCTTTACAGAATGTTACATATCATATATGGATGGTACGGGTCATCAGTCTTAACAATCTCTGAGGGGCTTCGCTTTGAGACCAGCCAGTTGGTTTAGATATTAGGAATAGGACCGAGCCTGGACCCGGTCATCAGTTCGACGAACAGCGCAAAGGTGGATCACGGTCATCTGTCGATATTCAAGCAATAATCAGACAGATTGACCTCAACAGCTTTCCAACCATGTTGCAGGATTTGTCGATCAGCGGGTTTCTATTGTCTTGCCCCGCACAGCTCAATCAGCACAAGCCGCTGATGATTAAGCTGCCGGGACTGGAGCTGCTCACCGCGCGTATCATGTGGTCCAAAGATGGCAAATATGGCTGTAAATTTGATCGCGAACTCTATCCGGCGGTGTTCGATCATATCGTCAGGGAATCAAAAAGATAACTGGTTCAAGCCGGCTTTAACCGAGGTTGATGCGCATGATATCGCCAGTCGCGGCGGATGAGGTCGGGCTCAGTCCGCAATGGGTTTCGACAATCATTCCGAAAATTGTTTAATATTGCTGGATACGCTAATGAATGCTCTGTAACGATTTGAGAATCGGGCTGTTCGAAATGAATGGACGGCGTTTTCAAGACTTAGGAATGATGCATGTGTCCGGCGGCAGTTAATCAGGGGGACCAACGGGGTTATATCATCCCGATTGGTGGCGGCGAAGATAAGGATCTGCATCCGACGATCTTGCGGCGTTTCGTCGAAATTGCGGGCGGGAAAAATGCCAATATTGTCGTTTTCCCGACGGCCTCGCGTCTCGAAGACACCGGCTTGCTCTACGAGCAAATTTTCGAGAAGCTCGGGGCCGGTCAGGTCAGCAGCATTCCCATTTCGAGCCGCAGCGATTGCAATAATCCGGAATTTGCCGAGCGTTGTTCTCAGGCTTCGGGCATATTCATCACCGGCGGCAACCAGCTGCGATTGAGTTCGATCCTTGGCGGGACCGCGGTGGCGCAGATGATCCGCGCGCAAAATGCCAGAGGTGTTCCGGTCGCCGGTACCTCTGCTGGTGCGTCGATCATGTCTGAACATATGATGGCGGGCGGTGAGGCTGATCAGGGGCCGTCAGAGGGCGGTGTCGTTCTCGCGCCCGGGCTTGGGCTGACCAATGCGGCGGTGATCGATCAGCATTTCTCGCAGCGTAACCGCCTCGGGCGGCTATTGTCGGCGGTGTCGCTCAACCCGTTCCTGCTCGGCATGGGCATAGATGAGGATACCGCGGCTTTCATTGATCCGCACGGCGTATTCGAAGTCGTCGGTACCGGAACCGTGACGATCGTGGACGGCGGCGCGATGAGCTATTCGTCGGCGCATAGTGCGCGGGCCAATCAAAATATCGGCATGATCGGCCTGGCTTTGGATATTCTCGACGAGGGATGTCATTATGACCTCAATATGCGAGAAGCTTTTCCGCCGAATGAAGAAGATCACCGTGTCTGTAGTTTGTGAAAAAGCATGAAGGTTTGAATTAGAAATCAAAGGGGGCCACTTGTGAAAATTTTGAAGTCCAATCTCTATATCGGTCCCAATCAATATGCGAAATTCCGGGTCATCCGCCATATTCTGGATATTGGTGTGCTCGAAGATTGGCCTTCTGCAAAATTGGGTTCAGGGTTTATCGATGCGTTGATAGCCGCGCTTCCGGGCCTCGACGAACATGGTTGCTCCTATCGCGAGCCCGGCGGTTTTGTCCGGCGTCTGCGCGAGGATGACGGCACCTGGATGGCCCATATCACCGAACATGTCGCGCTTGAGCTGCAATGTGTCGCTGGCAATGAAGTCTCTTTTGGCCGGACCCGCTCGACCGGCGAAGTCGGCCAATATAATATGGTCTATGCCTATATCCACCGCGATGTCGGGCTGGCCGCGGGCGAACTGGCGATCAAATTGCTGATGCATTTGCTGCCTGCAGAGGTGCAGGCACAGACCGGCTATGCGCTGGACGAAGATTGGGATTGGGATGATGAACTGCGCAGTTTCATCAAACATGCCCAACGCCATGCCTTTGGCCCGAGCACTGCCTCTCTGGTTGCCGCCGCAGAGCAGCGCGGTGTGCCATGGTTGCGGCTCAACAAATATAGTCTGGTGCAATTCGGCCATGGCAAGCATCAGCAACGGATTCAGGCGACGATTACCAGCGAGACCAAACATATTGCGGTCGAGATCAGCTGTGACAAGGAAGATACGCATAATCTGCTCAATGATCTCGGCTTGCCGGTGCCGCATCAATTTATGATCTATAGCCCTCGAGAAGCGGTGCGCGCGGCCCATAGAATTGGCTATCCGGTGGTGCTGAAGCCGCTCAACGCCAATCACGGGCGCGGGGTTTCGATCAATCTGACCACCGATGATGAAGTGAGAACCGCATTTGATTTTGCCCGCGATCAGGGCACGAGCAAAGCGGTGCTGGTCGAAAGCTATATCACCGGCTTCGATCACCGGATGCTGGTGGTCGGCAATGAGCTGGTCGCCGTGGCCAAACGCGTCCCTGGTCATGTGACCGGCGATGGCAAAAAATCGATCAGCGATCTTATCGACCAGGTGAATGAAGACCCGCGGCGCGGGGTTGGTCATGAAAAAGTGCTGACCAAATTGGAACTGGATAATCAGGCGCGGCGGCTGATGGACAATGCCGGCTATGATGAACAGACCGTGCTGAACGAAGGCGAGATTTTCTACCTGCGCGACACGGCAAATCTGTCCACCGGCGGGACCGCTATTGATCTCACCGATGTCGTGCATCCCGACAATCGCGAAATGGCGGTTCGGGCGATCATGGCGGTCGGACTGGATGTTGGCGGGGTTGATTTCCTGACCGATGATATCTCGCAATCGTACAAGGATATTGGCGGCGCGATCGTCGAGGTCAACGCGGCGCCCGGCTTCCGGATGCACGTTGCGCCCAGCGAAGGCCTGCCGCGCGATGTCGCCGGCAAAGTGCTCGATATGCTGTTCCCTGCGGGCACAGCCAGCCGCATTCCAATCGCTGCGATCACGGGCACCAATGGCAAGACGACAACTTCGCGGATGCTCGCCCATATATTGAAGACCTGCGGCAATACGGTTGGCCTGACCACCACCGACGGCATATACGTCGATGGCAAACAGACGGTCAAAGGCGATACCACCGGGCCGAAATCCGCCCAGATGGTGCTACGCGATCCGGCGGTGGATTTTGCTGTACTCGAAACCGCCCGCGGCGGGCTGGTGCGCAGTGGTCTCGGCTATGACAGCACCAATGTTTCAGCCTGTCTCAACGTCTCTTCGGACCATCTCGGGCTCGGCGGCGTTGATACGATCGAAGATCTCGCGAAAATCAAGCGTATCGTGGTTGAGGCTGCCACTGACACGGTGGTGCTCAATGCGGATGACAAAAATTGCCTGTTGATGGCCGATTATTGCGATGCTGATCATATCTTCTATGTCACCATGCATCACGATCATGCGCTGGTGAAACAGCATATTGATGCCGGCGGCAAGGCAGCGGTGCTTGAACGGGCGATGAATGGCGACATGATCACCATCTATGACAATTGCACCCATATCTCGCTGATCTGGACGCATTTGATTCCAGCGACGATCGAAGGCAAGGCGATGCACAATGTCCAGAACGCGATGTTCGCCGCGGCCATGGCCTATAGTTTCGGGCAGGATATCGACCAGATCCGGCTCGGCCTGAAGACGTTCAACACGACCTTCTCGCAAGCACCGGGACGGATGAATGTATTTGACGAACTGCCATTCCGGGTCATTCTCGACTATGCCCATAATCCGGCGGCCTTTGAAACTCTAACCAATTTGGTTGATAAACTGGACAATCATAACCGGAAGATCATTGCGGTATCTTCGCCCGGCGACCGGCGAGACGAGGATATCATGGAGTCCACCCGGATATTGGCCGGCCATTATGACCATTATGTTCTCAAGGCCGACGACAATCGGCGCGGACGTGGTGATGACGAGATTCCCCAGTTGATGAAACAGGGCTTGATCGACAATGGCGTAGCGGAAGATGCGATCACGATCATTCCCGATGAACAGGAAGCGATCGAACAGGCGCTGAAAATGGGCGGTGAAAAAGACCTGCTGATCGTCATTGGCGACAATGTCGCGCGGTCATGGAAGCAGATTGTCCATTTCGGCGACAGCCTGCCCGAGGTGGCGGCTGATCCCGATGCCGAACCGGCGATTCCGATGGACTATGGCGAATTGGTCGATGAAGACCAGTCGCTGATCAGCGATGATCGCGGCGTCCGGCTGGCGCGCAGTGAAGATGAAGATGGTGATTAGAAATGTTCATTTTCGAAAATGCGCGATTTGTGAAATCATTTATTCCCAATCCGTTCGTCCTGAGCTTGTCGAAGGACAGCTGCCGGGATCGCAGACATTTCGACAAGCTCCATGCGAACGGCCTTTCCAAAAACTTGAATTGAGCTGGATCTGATATTTCATGCCCATCGATATTGAACTGGTCGAAAACCATCTGACGATTCCGATGCCGGAATCCGATCGGCTGATCTTCGACGATAGCCGCCGGATCACCGGTCCGGGCATGATCTGGAACAGGCGCGGTGCGCTGGTCGATATTCTGGTTGAAGATTTGGACAAGTCGGATGTCGTAACCGCCTGGCAGACCGAAATCGCGCGGGTGCTTCATGCGCTCGGTTGGCAGGACAGCGAGACCAACTTCCGGATATTCGAAAATGGCGTCACCTTGCTGATTTCCGCGCCGACCGATCTGCTCTATTCCGCTGTCTTTGTCATCGAAACCAGCTGGCATCTGACCGCGCATAAATTGCTTGGCAGCGCCTCCGAAGATTTTGACAAATTGGTTGCGGATTTGCGCGCGGTGATTGCGCTGGAAGAAAACCCTGCATTGATCAAATTGCAGCAAGCGGCAGATGCCAAAGCGATCGATATTTTGAGTGACGATGATTTTGTCTCGCTCGGCCATGGCAGGGGATCGCAGGTCTGGGGCGTGAATGAGCTTCCCAACCCGGACGATGTCGATTGGGACAGGCTGCACAATCTTCCGGTCGCGTTAATCACCGGTACCAATGGCAAATCAACCAGCGTCCGTCTGGCAACGGCGATCGGTGAAGCGGCGGGCTTGATGAGCGGATCGACATCCACGGACTATGTTAAGCTCGGCGATGATATACTCGACTATGGTGATTATTCCGGCCCCGGCGGCGCGCGGATGTTGCTACGTGACCGACGACTGGAAATCGCCTTTCTGGAAACTGCACGCGGAGGCATATTGCGGCGCGGATTGCCCTTGTTCCAGGCGCGGGCGGCGCTGGTGACCAATATTGCTGCCGATCATCTCGGCCAATATGGTGTTAATACGGTCGAAGCGCTGGCTCAGGCCAAATTTGCAGTGGCGCGGGCGGTATCTCAGGACGGCGTGCTGGTGCTCAACGCCGACGATCCGCTGGTGGTTGCCAATGGCCTCGGCTTTGAGCGCAGCAAATGCTGGTTTTCACTGGATGCAGACAATGGGCTGGTTGAGGCCGCTCGCGCAGCAGGCGAGGCCTGCTGTTGGGTGGATGACGAGGCGATTTGCTATTATGATGGCAACGATGTCGTGCTGCAAATCGCGACAGAAGATATTCCGATCACGATGGGCGGCAATGCCCGCTTCAATGTCCAAAATGCGATGGGAGCAATCGGCCTCGCCAAGGCGATGGGAATTGCAAATGAGGCCATTCTCAAAGGACTCACTCAATTTTCAGCATCACCGGATGACAATCCGGGCCGATGCAATGAATTTGATGTCCGCGGCGCGCGGATATTTGTCGACTTCGCCCATAATCCCCACGCAATTGCGGCCATGTCGAGCCTGCTGGAAAAGCTCCCGGCCAGACGCAAACATCTGTTGATCAGCCATGCCGGTGACCGGTCGGACGAGGAAATTGCTGATCTGACCAAAGGCGCCGTCGGCTTTCATCCGGATATCGTGGTAATCGCGGAACTGGCCGATTATTTGCGCGGGCGCGCGCTGGGCGACGTGCCAGCTTTGATCGAGAAGCAATGCCTGGCATCCGGTGTTGCCGCCGCTGCCATCCGGCACGCTGCGTCTCCGTCCGCTGGGGTTGCCGATATTCTCGGCAATATTGGTGCTGGTGATGTCGCGCTGATACTGGCACTGGCGGACCGCGACCGGGTGTTCGAACTGATCCGCGCAGCACAGCACTGACAAACTGGTTTCCGTTCGTTCTGAGCCGGTCAAAGAATCGTTCAGGATCCGAAAGTGGTGGACACCAGGGCCTGTGCATCCGAGACGGCGGCGCGCTTCATCCCGTCACTATTATAGACCATGGCGATTTCGCCGCTGCTGGAGACAGCAATCACTCCACCATCACCGCCGAGCGTCTTCACATCATTGAGCATATAGTGCAACGCCTGCTCGAGACTGTCGCCGGCCAGTTTGAACCGGTTGGCAATGGTCAACGCGCCGCCGGAGCGAATGAAATATTCTCCCGTGCCGGTGCAGCTAATCGCAATATCCTGATCCGCCCAGGTGCCGACACCGATGATTGGGGTATCGCCAACCCGGCCAGCGGGCTTGCCAAAGACACCGCCGGTGGACGTCGCCGCGGCGAGATTGCCATGGAGATCCAGCGCGACGGCCCCGACCGTGCCATGCTGCATATCGCTGACCGAAATATCTGCTTCGCTGACCCCGATTGGCAGGACATAATAATCTTGTGCATTGGGGACAGTGGCACAGCCCTGCGCATCGGCAAAAAGATTGGCACCTTCGCCAGCGAGCATCACGCTGAGCGACTTGTCCATCACTGCGCGCGCCACCGAGACCGGATTCACGACGTCGCGGATCGCCGCTACGGCGCCAGCATTGCGGGTTGCACCGTCCATGATGCTGGCATCCAGTTCGACCTGGCCATTTACATTGGGCGCGGATCCCTTGCCTGCGACATAGAGGCCGGATGCTTCCATCCCGCACGTCATTTTCTCGACAACATCGACTGCGCTGCTGCCGTCTTTGAGCATCGCTTCCCCAAGCTGGGTCAGGTCGGCCAGATGTTTTTCCACGACTGTATAATCTTCGCCGGCTTTTGCGCCTGCGCCGCCATGCAGCGCGAGTGCGTAATGTTGAGATAATGCTGAAATGACCGATGCTCCAATTGCTGTTGGCGGGCCTATGGGAACATTTCGTGAAAATGTCGATATAGACTTATCTTCGGTCGTTGAAATCAGGGCTTTGCGAGCCAATCCTCCAGCGTCTCATGGAAATAGCGCATCCGGCTTTCCTGTCCCGCCAGATAATCGCGCTTATAGCCCCGCGAATGCAGGCCGCGCTGCTGCATCGGCCAGATTTCGAGATCTTCATCGATCGCCGGTCCGGCGGATATTTCTCCAGCCTTGCCCTGAATATGTTCGGCAGGCGTATCGACCGAGACATGTTCGCGCATCACCCAGGAATAATATTCCGTCGCGCCCTTGGGAAAGAGGGTCATATACCACATGTCAAAATAGCATTTTTCCGGATCGCTTTCATGCGGCCGCGCGCGCAGCCAGATATTGCCATCGGGTTTCAGGCTGAACGACAGATTGGGGAAGATGGTATAATGCCAGTTGTCGGTCAGCTGATCGTCATGATAGGTTGAAAAATCATAGCCTTTCGCTTCGCCCAATTTGCGCTTTTGCCGCTGCAGGTCTTTGCGGATATTGCGGGTTTTGCCGCCGCGATAATCGTCCGGGTCGAGTTCCCATAGGCGCAGCTCATTCTCGAGCGATTCCAGCGTTTCTTTCTCACCACCCTTGATCGCTTCGGCAGGACCCGCGCCCGGCATGAACATCCGGCAATGGCCTTCATCATAATGATCAAACTGACAGTGATGATGGCTATATTCGATGACAAATTTCGATGAGGGATGAACGAAGGGCACATGATAGGATTCGCTGAAATTATCCTGTACCAGCTTCCAGTTGAAATCGCCCTCGATCGTCACCCAGTGGGTGCGCCGCATCTCCGCCATCGGATAGCTGTCAATCTGGTCTGCAATCGGACCGAGAAATTCCCGCAGCGGCACACAATCGGGATCCATATTATACCAGACGAAACCCGCCCAGCTTTCGCATGGCATTTCGACCAGATTGAGTTTGCCGCACGGGCTGCCCTGCGGATAGTCGGATTCATCGGGAACCGCTTTCAACGTGCCGGCCAGATCATAGGCCCAGCCATGATAGGGACAGGTCAGACGGCGGCTGTTGCCTGACGGCTCGTTCATCAATTGCAGGCCGCGATGCTGGCAAACATTATAGAAAGCGCGAATTTTATCATCATCGCCGCGAGTACAGAGAATTTGCTCATGGCCGAGCGAAGTCGTAATATAGTCGCCTTTGTTGACCAATTCCCGTTCGAGGCCGGCTATTTGCCAGGTCTTGGTCCAGATCTTGTCCCATTCCTGGTCCATGAATGATTTGTCGATATAGCGATCTGGCGTGATCGGAGTGCCACGCAATTCGGGCTCCGGTCGCTTGGATATGTCGGCAAGCTGCTTTTGAAGCTCGCGGGGATCATGATCTGCCATTATTCTCTCCTATCTGCCCTTCAATCGCAGATGCCCTAGCGTCATGCCAATTGTCGAAAAGAACAGTTACACCAAATCACTGGGCGTGTTTGATAGTATCGGAGCAGTTTCGGGAAGAGGAAATCAATATGGAAATTTCAGACGACTTGGGCCGGTTGATTCAGCAGACTGCGGACCGACAGGAGATTGGGCAAGTTATCGTGCGTTTGGCGCGCGCCATCGACCGTTGCGACAAGGCGCTGCTGGATGATTGTTTCCACGAGGATGCAACCGATGATCATGGACTGTTCAAAGGCACCGCCCGCGCATTTTCCGATTGGGTGATGGAACAGCTGAAATCCTATGAGCATACCCAGCATATCATCGCCAATATGGTGATCGAATTGGATGGCGATAAGGCATCCTGTGAATCCTATTTCCACGCCCACCATGTGATGAAGGGGGAGTCGGGAAATGTCGACCTGGTCGCTGCGGGCCGCTATCTCGATCATCTCGAACGGCGAGACAATATCTGGAGAATTGCGCATCGCGGGGTCGTTTATGACTGGAACAGTCTCAATCCGTCGACCGACCAATGGGCAAATTCTGAAATTGCGGCGATTCTGCCACGCGGAGAAAGGTCGAAGAAGGACCCGTCTTACGGGTTATTTGGGGCGTCGAGCTGAGTCTCTTTTAGCTGAGATATTCGTCCAGTGTAAGATGCATCCGGCGAATCCGTGCTTCCTGATAATTGCCGAGCGACTGGGCACCCTTGCGTGATGCCTTGGCGCCATCGCGCTGCATTTTCAGATTGTCAGTGTCCTGATCGAGGATATCAGCGAGCGCAAAGCCCGGGACGCTGGTATAGCTGTCGTCGACTTCCAACCGGATCGGCTTGGCGGGGGCAGGACGCTCTGATCCCTGCGGGACCGGTTGCAATATCAGAATCTCGTGCAGGCAGTGATCGACGTCGATCGGGCGAAAGCGATAGCACAGCCGGATGTTGATCCCGGGGAAGAAAAAGGCGTTTGGAAAGACGAAATATTCGATGCTGTCGAGCATCTCGGCGGTCGACTTGTCTGATAGATCGACGCCAAATTCCGCGCTATATTCCTCGCGCAGCAGCTGCGCGTGATGCGCGCGCGCTTCAGCGCCGTCGGGCAGCATCTCCGGGTCACGACCGAGTTTGGCGAAAATCTGTTTTTCGCTGACCGCTTGCTTCAAATGCGGGCTGGGCTTGCCAATTGCGTGGATGAAGCGGCTGACATTCTTGCCGAAAATATCATATTGCGCATTGGCGTCGGCCGCTGTCTGGACCGCCTGGCTGTGGGTTTCCAGCACATGAAACGCCTCGAGAAAGGCCTCCATCGCCATTTTCCAGTTGGCGGGCAGGACTTTTTCCGTGTGCATCGCAACATAGCGATCATCCATCGGCCAGAGTTTGAAATGTTCCGGGACAACCTCGAGATAGTCGGCGAGCGGGCCAGCTTCAGGGTCCATGTTGATAAAGACAAAGCCACCCCAGATGTCAGATTGAATCTCGGTCAGCCGGAAATTCTCTTCATTGAGATGCGGAAAATCCCAGCGGCAGGGAATTTCATTGAGCGATCCGTCAAGATTGAACGTCATCCCGTGAAACGGGCAACGGATGGTCGGACGGCGGACACCAGTGCTGCCTTCGGTTGCAAATTGCATGCCGCGGTGGGGGCAGGAGTTTACAAAGGCGCGGATCTGCATGTCATCGCCGCGTACGACGAGAATTGAATAAGGCCCAACATCATAGACATAGCGGTCGCCCTTGGCCGGGATATGTTCTTCGCGGCAGGCCCATTGCCAGGTCCGGCTCCACATTTGGTCGATTTCGGAATGGGCGAATTCTTCGCTGATATAGCGATCAAAACCAATATCTTCATCACCGAGAAACGCATATTGTTCCGATCGCATCGCTTCGGGCACTTGGTCGCCATCGGCATTCAATATATCCTGATAGGATGGCCCTGGGCAGCGTGCTTCGCCCTTGGGCAAGTCGATATCGGCAGCTTTGGTGAGATCCAGAGACATTAGCTATTGTCCGGCTTGGCCATTGCGGCGCGGTTGTAAATCGGATCAAGCGGCTTGCGTTCGCCCCAGAAATTGCCCGAGCCTTCGATAAAGCCGTCCGTCGCCGGGTCATCGCGTGCCCAGTCGACAATTTCGCTGCGATAGGCAAATTTCCAGATGCCATCGCGCTTTTCATAGCGGTCGGCATAGCGGCCGCAAACGAACATATCGCGAAGCTCGCCTTGCTCATTTTTGACCCGGTGATAGGCCTGAAAATAGACTTCGCCGAAAGCGGTATCACCTTCAACTTCGATAATATTCTGCCCGATCATATGATGGTTGCGATCATGGTCGCCCAGCGCCGTCATGCAGAAATCGGCAAAGCCGTCGGCATCGCCGGCATAGATGCCATAATCCATATAGGCATCATCCCAGAATTGCGCGCGCATCAGGTCGCGGTCGAGCCGGTCGAGGGACCGCATATAGAGGGCTGGCAGCTCCATGATCGCCAGCTTGTCCAATTGGATTTGTAGAAGTTGCTCGTTCATGTTCATCCGCTCCGCATGACCCTTTGTGGACCTGTTCTTTCCGACTATAGTATCCGTCAAAACAATCGCGTAAATTGCTCATTTAGCTAGCAATGCTGAGCTGCATCATCAGGAGAGAGAAGATGTCCCAAGCCGTTGGAAAAATTCCCAGTCCTTCACAATTGGCCGACGAACATGCGATTAGAGATATCATTCACCTCCATTGTCGTGGCGTCGACCGCGCCGACGAAGTCGCCTTGAAAGCATGTTATTGGACCGAAGCCAGCGTTTCCTACGGTGCCGAGCCCGCTCCGGCGCATCCGTTTTGCGAAGGATTGGTGGAAGCTATAAGAGGCTTCGCCCAAACCCATCATGTGGTGAGCAATATCATCGTGAACTTCGCGTTGGCAGACGATCCGGCGCGCGCGACGGTGGAGACCTATCTGGTCGCCTTCCATTATCTGGAAGATCCGGACGGTGAAGACAGCGAGATGACCTATTTGGGACGTTATCTCGACAAGTTTGAAAAGCGCGGCGATCGTTGGAAGATCATCCAGCGTACGCCAGTGATGAGCTGGAGTCAGAATGCGGCGACAAGCCATGATCGCGAACATCCCGCGCTCGCGGCGCTCAAGACAGCAGCGCGCTATCCAGACGACCCTGTCTATGAACGATAATTTGGACGTCTCTTTTCGCCACGGGCCGAAATAAAATCGGACCGGAACAGCCCCCCAGCTGTCCCGGTCCGAATGTGATCAACGGGAGAATGTTGATCAGAACTTGAAGGCCATTTCGACAAATACCTGACGGCCACGGTTTTGGGTGACGACGCGATCATCGCCTCCGGGCGGCAAGAAAGGACGATCACCCGCGGTGTTGGCCCAGATTTCGTTGGTCAGGTTGACACCGACCAATGACAATTTCCACTTGCCATCCGGATTACCTATGGAAACCGAACCGTCGAGAGTGACGTAGCTGGGTTGGACAAAATCATCGAAGTCCGTGTTCGAGGCAAAATAGGAGCCGCTGTAAAAGGCGTTACCATTGAGACCGAATTCCAGATTATCACCCATCGGTATGCCCCAATCAAAGGCGATATTCCCGGACCATTTCGGAGCCCGGGCGGCGCGGCGTCCATCGAGATTCACGTCATCAGCCGTACCGGGCAGGCTATCTGCACCATTTGATGAAATGAACGTATCGGTGAATTTTGCATCGGTATAGCCGAGCGTGCCCGAGAAGCTGAGGCCTTCAAGCGGCGTATCCCAAGCCCAATCCATGTCGAAGCCCTGGGTGGTGACCTGACCGGCGTTGACGGTCAGGAACCGCACGGCGGCTCCATCAAAATTCTGGACCTGCAAATCATCAAATACGAAATGATAGAGCGACGCGTTGATCCGCAAACTGCGATTGGCCACGAGCGCCTTGATTCCAATTTCGCCGCCTTCGGCTGTTTCAGAATCATAAACGATTGAATCAAGTGCAGCTTGACGTTGGGCATCGGTTCCAAAACCTGGCGTGACAAATTGCAGCGCCGCGGTTGGCAGGATGCTGTTGTCAACGCCGCCGGATTTGAAGCCGGTTTTGTAGGAAGCGTAGAAATTCAGATCCGGAGTGGCCTGATATTTGAGCGTGAGTTCCGGTGAAACATTGCTGTCTGAAAATTTGATCGGGCCGGTTTGATAGCCTTCTGGAACCACCAGGCCGATGCCGCCGACAATGCCGTTCAAAAATGTCAGCGCATTGTGAAGGAATGGGAAGTCGGTTCTGTGAACCTTCTGCTCATCCGTCCAGCGGACACCGCCCGACAATTCAAGCTGATCGGTGATATCGAAGCTGGCGCTCCCGAAAAAGGACAGGGCTTCACTTTTGGTCGCTCTGTTGGCAACCCAGTCATAGCCAATGCCGCGAGAATCCGGGAATAGGAATGAACCGATAAAGGCATTTTGAGAGGTTTGAAGCGGTTGGCTTCGGCTTTCCCAGAAACCACCGACCATGAAGTCAAACGGGCCATCAAAGTCGCTGGTGACGCGCAATTCCTGAGAATATTGCTTCAGAGCATCGGAAAATGGTGCGGGCAGGCCACCTGGGTCGCCATTTGGCAAGATGCCGACATAGCTGAAATGGTCAGCATGTTCATTTGAGAGATCGACAATGCCGGTCACGGAAGACAGGGTCAGACTGTCGTTCAGCTCGAGATCCATCGCCAAGCGCCCGAAGAAGGTGTTGGTTTCATTATAGGATAATCCGCGATAGCGGTCCGCACCGGTCGTTCCCGGCGCGATGATCTGAAGAGCAGGATGACCATCGGGATGCGGATATAGTCCATCCTGGATGTCGCAGACCGCGTTAGACGTGATCGACACGCCGGACAGCGCCAGAAAGACATCATCCGCTACGCCATTGGGTCCACAATCAATGTCGGAATGGCCGAGCAGGCTATCGCCCTCATTGTGGTTATAATTGAGTTTCAGATTGGCGGAAAACCGGTCTGAAGGATCCCACTGCAAGGTCACCCGCCCGACAAAGTTTTTCAATCCCTTTCCGGAATTGGCGAAGACAGAGGGTGTGCCGGCTTCCAGTTCGACATATTTATTGATATCTTGATATTGAGCCGCAACGCGGATACCGAGCGTATCGCTTAGCGGACCGGAGATATAGCCGCCGATCGTATAGCCTTCTTCCTCAAATTCGTAGGACGCTTTGCCGCCGACTTCCCAGTTTTGGGTCGGATTGGCCGAGCGTACGGAAAACACACCGGCGGATGCACTTTTACCAAAGAACAGCGATTGGGGGCCTTTCAGAACGTCAATTTGTTCAACGTCAAAAAAGGACGCCTGTACCAGGCGCATCGTGCTCATCGAAACGCCGTCGAAGTCAAAGGCGACGGCCGAGTCAAAAGCGGCCGAAATATTGGTGGTACCGATCCCGCGCAGACTGATCTGGCCACCCGCGCCGGAGCCGCCAACCTGCACGTTGAGCGCCGGGATGCGGCTGACTACATCGGCGACTTCGTTGACTTGAAATTTGTCGAGCGTGTCGCTGGAAATGGAGGTCACCGTAACGGGCGTTTCCTGCAGCGTTTCATCCTGCCGACGTGCGTTGACGATGATGACGTTATTATCGCCCTCTTCGGCTGATTCTGTCTGCGCAAAGGCTGGGGCGCTGACGCCGGCCATTGTCAGTGCTGCTGCCGAACCCATCAGAGTCGTCTTTACAGTTGACCTCGAAAAAGCAGATAGACCTCGCGTGCTAAATTTCATCATAATCCTCTCCCTAATTGCGCTGGCCATTTTCGGCTGAAACGCATCCTCTTCGCGTGACGGTTACCCCGTCTTTTAGCGCTTTCAATCTAGGTGACGTTACGTCTTACTCAACTAACCAAAAAGACAAGAAATCTATTATTCTGAAAGATGAGATCGATTTTGACCTAGTCTTTTTGATAAGAATTGGCTGGAACAGGACAGCGTAGCTGACCTGCTCATTACCAGCGGCTAGCGCCAAGATAACCTAGCTGTGCCGCCTTGAACACGGTCTGGGTCCGATTGACCGACCCAAGCTTTTCGCCAGCCCGTTTGACGTGATAACGGACGGTTGACCGGCAGACCGACATGATCGTGCCAATTTCCTCGTCGGTCTTTCCGATTGACGCCCATTTGATGCATTCCGCTTCGCGCTTCGACAGCCCGCAGTCCGACGGGATGATATTCGATTTCGATGCCACTGCGACATAGCCCGAAATGAAACGTCGGGTCAGCGCGGCCAACACAACGCTTGTCGAGGAGAAAATGGAACCGAAATCGTCGGTTTCCGGGCCTTTATACGGAAAACTATTGGCCGAAATCTGGCCGAAGGGAAGATGCACCGGTACGATGATGAGTTGTCGGTAATTTTTGGCGACTTTTTCAAAATAGGCGGTCAGGTCAATCTCATCGAGAAACGGATTGGCGTTCTTGCCGTGAAATCCCCTTTTATCGCACCAGAAAGGTTCACCTTCATATCGGCATGCCCTTGGAATAGGCGAATGGAGCGCATAGCGGGCATCTTCCCACCAGCGTTCCTTGCTTTCCACCCAGCCGAAAATATCGGCATTGAGCGAAGTGCCATCCATATCGGTCATCGGTTTGCCGTTGGCAATATCGGCACAAAGCGCAATACGCAGGTTTCGAACTTCGGCAAAATGGCTAAAATTTATTGCCGCGCTGCGGATGTCGCTCGCGGAGTGAATAGAGACTTTTTCGAGCATATGCTCGAGCTCGGAGATATCCTCGTGCTGATCACCAGCCGCAATCATGCGTCCCATCCGTCAGATCCCCTCCACTTGCCGGCATGATGTCGCAGGGCAAAACGCCAGTCTTATAATATTGAGACACGCGCTGGATTTGGTCTGTATCGTAGCCGCGCTAGCTGCAAACGACAGTCCCAGTTTCGTTCCCTTAGCCTATGATAACAGCAACATGTCCTGTTTTGCTACTGTCAATTATGGGATGGTTGGCCAAGCCGTGCAATGGCGCTCAGACCAAATTTTCCTGACGGCGTTCCAGCATGTTCTTGACCCGCACCCGTGCGCGATATTCCAGCAATGCAAGCGCCGGAATCAGCAATTGCAGGATGAACGCGCCGAACAAAACGCCGAAACCGAGGCTGGCCGCCATCGGTACGAGAAATTGCGCCTGAAGACTTGTTTCAAAAGTGATCGGGGCAACTCCCAGAAATGTCGTGAGCGAGGTCAGCATGATCGGCCGGAAGCGAGATTTGGCGCCGCTGATAATTGCGTCCTCGATGCCCATGCCATCGCGCAGATTCTCGTTGATGAAATCAATCAAGATCAAAGAACCATTTACGATCACGCCCGATAGTGCGATTATTCCGAACATGCTCAATATGCCGAGCGGCAGACCCAAAATAAGATGACCTATAAGCGCACCGATAACCCCGAACGGAATCACCGCCATGATGATCAACGGCTGGAAATAGGAACGAAACGGAATTGCCAGCAGCGCGTAGATCATTAGAAGGGCGGCGACAAACGCGATGCCGATATCGCCGAAGGATTCCTGCTGCTCCTGTTGTTCTCCGCCAAATTTATATTGCAGCTGCGGATAGTCTGCTTGTATTTCGGGCATGATCTGGTCGGCGACAGCGTCGGCTATTTCTTGACCGGTGACAATATTTGCGTCGAGATCGGCGGTCACCGTGGTCACGCGTCTGCCGTCGGTCCGCCGGATGACGGCGGGCGCGCGCCCGAATGAGACATCCGCCAAAGTTGCCAGCGGCACCTCGCCTCCCGGCACGCGGACCCGGAAACGTTCGACATCTGCAATTGAATCGCGTTCCTCTTCCGGCAGGCGGATATAAACGCGCATATCTTCCTGTCCCCGCTGCACCCGGAGCGCCTCGCTGCCAAAAAATGCCGATCGGACCTGCAATGCGACATCTTGCAAAGTCACACCCAGCGAACGCGCCTCGGGTTTCATCCGAAGTTCAATTTCCTTCAGTCCTTCATCCTGATCGGACTCGATATCGAATATACCCGAGAAGCGGCTGAGCTTTTCGATCAGCTGGGCGGCGGCGGCCTCGACCACTTCTGGATCGGGATCGGAAAGTTGCACTTCGACAGGAGCACCGATCGAGAGCAGGTCCGATGCGAAGACCAGGGATCTTGCTTCGACGACCGGACCGACGGCCTCCCGCCACGCATTTTCAAAATCCTTGGATGCAAGCGCGCGCTGGTCTCCGGGAATGAAGCTGAACTCGACACTCGCGATATTGGCCGAGAATCCGGCGGTTGCAAATTGATTGGGACCATTTATCCGCGGCGGTTGGCCGACGAGCGTGAATATTCCACGCAGCGGCGACGATCCGTCATTTTCTTCGTCGCGCAGTGCTTCGAATCTCGCATATGTTTCGCGGCCCTTCTGTTCGATCAGGCGCGCGACTTTCTCGGTATCCGCGATGGTTGTCCCGGCCGGCATTTCCAAACTAGCGGTGACGACATCCGCCTCGATTGCGGGGAAAAAAGAGGTTTTGATAATATTTGCCGGCACCAAAGATCCGACAAGTATGAACAGCGCCACGCCCCCCGCCAATATGACAAAGGGCATCCGGATCGAGAAATTTAGGGCGCGGTCGAGCGGTCCGTTGACGAAAGCCTGAAAATAGACGTCGACCTGGGATTGGACACGATCAAAAAAGCGGGTGACTGGATTGCGTATCTGCGTTCCAGGCGCCGGCAAATGACTGAGGTGATTGGGCAGGATCAACAGGCATTCGACCAGCGACAAGGACAGAACCGCGACCACAACCAAGGGCACGTCGGCAAGAATTTTCCCCATGATCCCGCCGATCGCGAAGAGCGGTGAAAATGCTGCGACGGTCGTCAACACCGCGAAAATGACGGGCACAGTGACGCGGCGAGCTCCGCTGATCGCCGCTCCCAGTCCAGTCCGGCCGCTTCCGCGTTGGGCATAGACATTTTCACCGACGACAATGGCGTCATCAACCACGAGCCCGAGTGCGAGGATAAAGCCAAACAGCGAAAACATATTGATGCTGGAGCCAGCCATGTCGAGCAGGAAGATCGCGCCGACGAAGGTGATACCAATGCCGAGAGCGGTCCATGCGGCAAGGCGAATATCGAGGAATAAAGTCAGTGCGAGGAGCACGAGGAACAGACCGATAGCGGCATTTTTGAGCAAGAGGCTGAGCCGATCGTCAAGCAACTCGCTATCATCGGTCCAGATTGCGTAGGAAATGCCTTCTGGCAATGTCGCGGCAAATTTGTTGGTGAGATAATCGTTTGTCGCCGAGGACACGTCGAGTACGCGTTCGTCGCTGGTGCGGAAAACTTCGACAAAGGCAACGGGCTTGCCATTGTAGAGCGACACCAGATCCGAATCCTGAAATCCGTCGCGGATTGTTGCGACCTGGCCGAGCCGGATCAGCGCCCCGTTTTCATTGCTCACCAGGATAATATCTTCAAAATTCTGCTGGTTGTAATTCTGTCCAATAGTCCGCACGCGGACTTCTTCATTGTCGGTATCGATCGAGCCAGCGGGACTGTCGAGACTGCTAGCGGCGATCGTGCGCGAGATATCATTGAGCGACAGGCCATAGGCCTGCAACGTGTTCTGGGGAACCTCGATCGAGACTTCATAGTCCCGGATGGAGCTGGTATCGACGAAGGAGATTTCGGGTAGCGCGGACAATGAACTTTCGAGCCGATATGCCGTTTCTTTCAAAGCGGTTTCGTCGACATCGCCAAATATCGCAATTCGCACGACGCTCTGCCGCGAAGTGAGTTCGCGGACTTCAGGCTCGTCGGCGTCGTCCGGAAAAGTCTGAATCTGATCAATCTCAGCTTTGATGTCGTCGAGCGCCCGGTCGATATCCGTGCCCCGCTCCAGTTCGACCGAGACTGAACCGGTGTTCTCGGAGGCATTTGATTTGACCTCCTTGATATTCTCGACCGCTTCGACCGCTTCCTCAATCTTCTGAACGATCGACTCTTCGACCTCATCGGGTGTGGCACCAGGATAGTCGACGCTGATTTGAACCGTATCGAGGCTGTTTTCCGCGAAGACTTCCTGAACAATCGTGCGATATGAGGTGATTCCGACGATGAAAAGGAATATCATCAACAGGTTCGCAGCGACCCCGTTGCGCGCCATAAACGCAACTATTCCGCGCTGTTCCATTATATCGCGGCTCGGTTGCTCCGGCATCGGCCCGCTCTTCGAGGGCTGGTCGAGATCGGGTGGCTGTGTCATTGATTTGCGTTTTTCTCAGGGCGGGCTTGCGCCCCGGAAGTGCTCGGCTTTGGCGAGGCCGCGCGGGATTCAGCGATTCTGACCTTCATCCCCTCGGTCGCGGCTTTGACGCCACCAGTTATGACCATCGCCTTGGTGCCAAGACCCCTTGTGCTGATCAGCACGCTTTTGTCGGTTCGCTGCAATATATCGACCGTGAGAATGCCCAATTTGCCATCCCGGACCAGCCAGATTCGGTTATCGGACCGCAATGCAGCGAGCGGGATGCTGGCATAGGAGTCCAATGACCTGCCAGTGATTTGGGCATCAACAAAGCTGCCGACAAATAGGGGAGGGGCTGATGATATGCTCGCCGATGGTTTCGCCTCAGGCGCAAAGGCGGGCGCTCCGCCGCGCAACGGGTTAGGAATGCGCAGAAATACATCGATCGTACGGGTTTGTGGATTGAGCAGACTGTTGGCGCGGTCGACATAAGCGCGCCAGCTATAGCGTTTGCCGCCATATTCCGAATAGACCTTTGCTTCGATCCGTCCGCTGCCTCCCGCTCGCCAGAGCGATGGGATCAAGGCAGCTTCGCTCTCGGACAGGGGAATGACGGCTTCAAAATCGGCGGTGCCAACCATCGAACCGAGCGATTGACCAGGTGCAACATAACTGCCGAGGGCAATATTTTCAGTCCGGACTACGCCTGAAAATGGCGCGCGAACGACGGTGCGCTGCAAGGCTTTCTGAGCATCGGCCAATTGTGCCTGCGCGCGCCTGAGACCGGCACGGGCCGATTGCAATTGTGGCTCGCGTGTCACCAGACCACTATTGCTTCTGGCGGCGGTTTTGGTTCCGGTCTCGGGATTTTCCGGTTTCACCAGTGATGTCGGCGGTAAAATCCGCGAAGCATAATCATTTTCATCGACGCTGGCATAGGGACCATCGTCAGCTCCGCGTTGCTCAAATCGGGCCAATTCGGCCTTGGCCAAGGAAACTTCTTCCTGCGCTTGCAGAACCGCGACATTCTGGGACGCAACATCGGCCTGACTAGACCGAACCGCGTTGCGATAGTCGGAAGGATCAATCCGGAATAATGTCGTACCGGCAGCGACGCGCTGACCTTCGCGCAGATTTGGGTTTACATAGACAAGTTTGCCCGAGACTTCGGCGGACAGGGTCAATTCTTCCCGCGCTCGGACAGTCCCTGCTCCGGTGACCATCAAGTTCCCGGATTGGATTTCGATCGGCACTGCCTGAACCAGCGGGATGAGATCTTCCGGCGGCTTTTCTTCGGGTTCAGACCGCAGGAAGATCAGCAATGCAGCAATCAGAATTGCTGCGAGCAAGATGATCCCGCCGATAACGCGCTGACGATGCACTAACTGTCTCCTGAAGTAGAAATATTGGGGGCTGTCACCGGCTGGCTATTGTTCCAGCTGCCGCCGAGCGCGCGATGGACCGCAAGGCGGGACAAGGCGACATCCCGGGCCGCTGAGGACAAGGATGACTGGACCTGATATTGGGCACGTAGCGCATCAAGATAATCGACATAATCTCCAACGCCAGTCGAAAATCTTCGAGACTGTAAATCGGCTGCCGCTCCGGCTTCATCCAGTTGCGAGAACAGGAAGCGATAGCGCTGCCGTTCTTCTTCATAGCGATTGATCGCCGAGGTCACTTCCTGAAACGCGGTCAGGACGGTTCGCGCATATACTGCGGTTTGCTGGGCATATTGTGCGTCGGCTATCTCGATATTCGCTCTGATCCGGCCACCTTGAAACAACGGAGCGGTCAAACCGGCGCCGAGATTGAGTATCCATTTGTCCATGACGTCAAATAGCCCGGATGGCTGACCCGATTGGGTCCCGGTCCCGGCGGTCAGGCTCAGGGAGGGAAACAGCTCGGCCTTCCGGGCACCCAAATTGAACCGTGCCGATTCAAGCCGTTGGCTTTCTGCGAAAATATCTGGGCGCTGCGCGAGCAGGTCCATCGGCAGGCCCGCCGGAATTGGCGTGAAGACCAATTGCGGCGACAATCTGGTACCGAGCAGGTCAGCAATATTATCCGAATAGCGACCGGTGAGCACTGCCAATTGTCCTTCGGTGGCGGTGAGCTGTATCTCTCTCTGCGGCAGTCCTGCCTGGATGTTGCGAAAGTCCTGACGCACTTGATAGAGTTCAAATGACGTCGCCAGGCCGCGTTGATAGCGGTTTTCGGTTTGCTCGAGCCGGTCGCCAAGAATATCGATGATTTTTGTGGTCAGTTCAATCTGATGGCGGGCATCGACGATATCGAAATAGCTGGTGACCACTTCGGCCATCACGGCAAGACGAACGGACTGCAAGTCCGCCGCTGCGGCAATGGCATCGGCGCGCCCGGCCCGCGCATCATTACGCAATTTGCCCCAGATATCCAGTTCATAAGAGAATCCGAGGCTTGAAGAATAAGTTTCAATTTCGAGGCGAGAGGCGCCGATCCCGCCGCTGGCACCAAAGGCTGTGCCGGCCAGTGGTGAATCCGAATAGCTGCTGTCGAGTGTCGCATTGACCTGCGGAAATAAGCCACTTTTGGACACTCTTGCCTGGGCTTCAGCTGCGCGGAGCCGAGCGGAAGCCTCAGCCAGATCCAGATTATTGCCGAGGGCTTCGTCGAGCAGATTATTGAGCACCGGATCCTGAAATGCAGTCCACCATCGGTCGGATTGATAGCGGCCGTCGCTATCTGGCTGAGCAAATTGCTCCGGCATGCCTGCGGTAATTTCCGGTGCGACAGACTGCGGTTCCAAGCTGATACAACCACTGGTCATCAACAGGACCGCAACCATGGGGGAAAGGGTGCTACCAATTTGGATTTTCACGATATGATCTGCTGCTCCATCGACTTGGCCTTTACCAAGTGGATGTAAACTGACACTGTTAAAAACGAAGGTCAACGATTAATTGAACGATGGCGTTCATTTTCTATGTTGCGGTACAGAAAATAGGAGTCTGTCCTGGACTGGATAGCCAAGAATCAGTGGCCAGATTGGTTGAACGGGCCCTTTGGGCTGGAGCAATATGGTTTGCTTATCTCCGCTGCGCTATTTTGCGTTCTGCTGGGACTGGAGGCTGTGTTTCCGCGTAAAATCAGAGTGCTGCCGAGAGCGACACGCTGGAGGACCAATATTCTCCTGATCGTGGTCGACAGTCTGGCGCTCAGGATGATGGGCCCGGTTGTCGCTTTGGCGGCGGCGGGCTGGGCGGCACAAAATGGCATAGGAATATTTCATCAGATCAACGGGAATTTTTGGCTTGAACTGGTATGTGCGTTGATTCTGCTCGATCTGGCGATCTATGTTCAACATGTCCTGACTCACAAAATCGCGCTGCTGTGGGCGATTCACAAAGTCCATCATGCCGACCGGGATATTGACGTGACGACTGCCTTGCGGTTTCATCCGGTCGAGATCAGCTTGTCGATGCTGTACAAGGTTGCGATTGTGATCGCGATCGGGCCCAGTATTTTGGCGGTCATCCTGTTCGCGCTGCTGCTCAATCTGTGCGCGATGTTCAATCACAGCAATCTGAACTTGCCGCAATGGATGGACGCGCTGTTGCGCGGTATCTTGGTCACACCAGATATGCACCGGGTGCATCACTCGACCGTGCCCGGCGAGACCAATAGCAATTATGGTTCGACGATTTCTCTTTGGGATAAGATATTCGGGACTTACCGCGCTCAACCTGCTGCGGGACATGACGATGTGCTGATCGGCCTCGAGGAATATCAGTCGGATAATCCCGCCAAACTATGGTGGAGTCTCATATTGCCGTTCCGCAGGTCAGCTTCTACTGAAAATGTAACTTCCGACAATGACCTTACGAACATGAAGTGATGGTCGGCCGAGCGTAAGCTCGCGGTTGTGCTGTTCGTGTTCCTGTATATATCTGACCGAACATCGATTCATCGGTGATGCCATCCCAGAAACCTTGAAAATAGAGAGCATTGCATGAAAAAAATACTGATATTGGTCGCTTTCGCTCTTGCCATCATTAGTTTCTTCTATTTCGATCTTGGTTCTCAGCTGACCATCGCCAATCTGAAAGCACAGCAGCAGGCCTTTGATGCGCAATATCAGGCGGCACCATTTTTGGTGATCGGGATATTTTTCCTCATCTATGTCGTCGTAACCGCGGCTTCTCTTCCCGGCGCCGTGATTTTGACTTTGGCTGCCGGAGCACTTTTTGGTCTGGTCACCGGCACAATCATCGCTTCTTTCGCGTCAACAATCGGCGCGACATTGGCCTTTCTGGCTTCTCGCTATCTTTTTCGCGATGCAGTGGAGAGCCGCTTTGGCGAGCGGCTTAAAACCATCAACAATGGAGTTGAGAAAGATGGACCCTTCTATCTGTTGTCGCTCCGGTTGGTGCCTTTATTCCCGTTTTTTCTGATCAACCTTTTGATCGGTCTGACCAAGATGAAGGCGCGTACCTTCTACTGGGTGAGCCAGGTCGGGATGTTGTTGGGAACCTTGGTCTACGTCAACGCCGGTACCCAATTAGCCAATATTGAAGAGGTTTCTGACATCGCTTCGCCCGCTCTACTGCTATCCTTTGCAGCTCTCGGATTGACCCCATGGATCGGCAAATGGATCATGGGCGTGATCAAACGCCGGAAAGTCTATGCACGCTTCACCAAGCCGAAAAAATATGATCGCAATATGGTTGTGATTGGTGCCGGTGCAGCCGGTCTGGTCTCTTCGTTAATTGCTGCGACGGTCAAAGCGAAAGTGACGCTGGTCGAAACTTCGAAAATGGGCGGCGACTGCCTCAACTATGGCTGCGTCCCGAGCAAAGCGCTGATCAAAAGCGCTAAAGTCGCTGAGCAGATGCGCAAGGGCGATCTCTATGGTCTCTCCAACAGCGAGCCGAAATATAGCTTCAAGGCGGTGATGCAGCGTGTGCATGATATCATTGCGACCATCGAACCGCATGACAGTGTCGAGCGCTACACCGGTCTCGGCGTCGATGTGGTGAAGGGCTATGCAACCATCATCGATCCGTGGACCGTTGAAATAAAACGCGAAGACGGCGAAATACAAAGGCTCACCACCCGCTCCATCGTCATCGCAACGGGCGGCCGGCCATTTGTGCCGGATCTGCCCGGACTGGACGATGTTGGCTATGTCACCAGCGACAATCTGTGGGAAGAATTTGCCCAGATGGACGATATCCCCAAACGGATGATCGTGCTCGGCGGCGGACCAATTGGCTGTGAACTCAGCCAGGCCTTCGCCCGGCTCGGCGCGAAAGTTGTTCAGGTGGAACGTGCCGATCGCCTTCTGGCGCGTGAAGATGCGGAAGTTGCTGAACTCGCGCTCAGCGCCCAGCAACGCTCGGGTGTCGAGGTTCTGACCAGTCATGATGCAATTCGCTGTGAACTGGTCGACGGTGAAAAGCGCCTGATCCTATCGGTGGATGGCAAAGAGAAGAGCATCGCCTTTGATGCGCTGATCATCGCCGTTGGACGGAGCGCGCGGTTGACCGGATTTGGTCTCGAGGAACTGGGTATTGAAACCGACCGAACGGTCGTCACCGATGATTATCTGGCGACGCTCTACCCCAATATTTTTGCAGCCGGCGATGTCGCTGGCCCTTACCAGTTCACCCATGTCGCATCGCACCAAGCTTGGTTTGCCGCGGTGAATGCGCTGTTCGGCCAATTCCGCAAGTTTAAGGCCGACTATCGGGTCATTCCGTGGGTCACGTTCATCGATCCGGAAATTGCCCGGGTTGGCCTCAATGAACAGGATGCGAAGGAACAGGGCATCGCTTATGAGGTGGTTACCTACGACATGCACGA
This sequence comes from Sphingomonadales bacterium EhC05, assembly GCA_001650955.1. Classification (GTDB taxonomy): domain Bacteria; phylum Pseudomonadota; class Alphaproteobacteria; order Sphingomonadales; family Sphingomonadaceae; genus Parasphingorhabdus. The sequence goes on along the minus strand of LXYP01000011.1, from coordinate 31,519 downwards.
GCTCGACCGGGCGATAGCCGACAGCGCGACCCATGGCTTTGTCAAAGTGCTGACCGTGCCCGGCAAGGACAAGATTTTGGGTGTCACGATTGTAGGTGACCATGCCGGAGAACTGCTTGCGGAATATGTTCTGGCGATGAAACACAAGCTTGGGCTGAACAAGATATTGGGGACGATCCACACCTATCCGACGATGGCTGAAGCGAACAAATATGCCGCCGGCGAATGGAAGCGGGCCCATGCGCCGGAAGGCTTGCTGCGCTGGGTTGAACGCTATCATAATTGGATGCGCGGATGATCGCTGCCGTGCAGCAGGGGCAGGGCCTGATTGGCCTGTCCCTGATATTGGTTTTTGCCTGGCTATTGTCCGAAAATCGACAGGCACGACCGAGCTGGAAATGGATTGGCGGGGCTTTGTTGCTGCAAATCACCATTGCTCTGGTGATTGTCCGGGTGCCATTTGTCTGGGAAATTATCGGCCTTGCCAATGAAGGCGTGATGGCAATTGAAGCCGCCACTCTGGTCGGGTCCGCCTATATGTTTGGCTATGCGGGCGGGGCTGAATTGCCCTTTGTCTTGAAAGAGGGTGCGCAGCCGCCGCTGATCATCGCCTTTCGGATTTTGCCGCTGGTGATTGTGTTTTCGGCGCTGTCCGCTCTGCTGTGGCATTGGGGCGTGCTCGCATGGATTGTTCGCGGCCTGTCCTGGGCATTGCGCAAGACGATGGGAGTCAGCGGCGTTGTCGGTCTCGGCGGTGGTGCGAACATCTTCCTCGGTGTGGTCGAGTCCCCACTCTTATTGCGTGCTTATTTCGACAAGATGAGCCGGGCGGAATTGTTCATGGTCATGGTGCTGGCGATGTCGACCATCTCGGGTGCGATATTGATCCTCTATGCGACGACCCTGTCCAGCACGGTGCCCAATGCCGTCGGCCATATGATCTCCGCTTCACTGATTTCCTTGCCCGCTGCGATATTGATCGCGCGCCTGATGGTGCCGGGAGACGGAAAAACCGAAGCCAATGAAGCGGATTCCGGATTGAAATATGATGGCAGCATCGACGCGATTGTTCGCGGAACGATGGAAGGCGTGCAGGTGTTTCTGGCGGTGATCGGGATCATTCTCGTGGTCTTCGCCCTGGTCGCCCTGGTCGATCAGATATTGACGATATTGCCTTTTGTAGATGGCCAGGCAGTGACGATCAAACGTGCCTTTGGCTGGCTGTTCGCACCCGTGATGTGGACCTTGGGTGTGCCCTGGGAGCAGGCACCAGCGGCTGGTGCGCTGATGGGCACGAAATCGATCCTCAACGAATATGTCGCCTTTCTTGATCTAGCAGCATTGCCGGAAGATACTTTTGATCCGCGCAGCCAGCTGATCGTCATCTATGCATTATGCGGTTTCGCTAATCTCGCCAGCGTCGGACTGCTGGTGTCAACCATCGGTACCTTGTCGCCATCCCGCCGCGTCGAAGTGGCCGGGCTCGGCATGAAAAGCTGGATCGCAGGCAATTGTGCGACGGCGATGACTGGCGCCGTCATCGGACTGGTGACATTCGGATGAGGCCGGCCGATGTTTGACTCGCGATTACGACCGCTGATCGATCCGCCGCTCAATGCGATCGGTAGCGCCCTGGCGCGGACTGGCATCAGTGCCAATCAGGTGACGATTGCCGGTGCTATGATCGGCATAGGTGCCGGCGTGGCGATCGGTTTCCGCTATTATCTTTTCGGCCTTGTGCTGCTGCTCGCAAGCAGGCTGCTCGATGGTCTTGACGGCGCCGTTGCGCGCGCGACCAAACAATCGGATTTTGGCGGCTATCTCGATATTGTCTGCGACTTTGCCTTCTATGTCGCCGTACCGATTGGTTTTGGTTTTGCCGTCGCGGCGAATCTGCCCTTCGCGATGATCCTGGTTGCCAGCTTCACGCTCACCGGGATCAGCTTTCTCGCTTATGCGGTGATGGCGGCAAAGCACAGCCGGGAAACCGCCGCCCATGGTCAGAAGAGTTTCTTCTACAATACCGGTCTCGCCGAAGGCACGGAGACGATCGTCGCGTTCGTGCTGATGTGCCTGTTCCCGCAACATTTCGCGATCATTGCATCGATCTATGCCGCCATGTGTGTGGTGACGGTGATCCAGCGAACCATTGCCGCACGGATGGATTTCCCAGAATAGGCTGAACAATTGAAGGCGCCGGAGATTCTGCTAAGTTGAGGAAAATGCGGGGGCATGATGTGATGGACAGTGACGAAAGAATAGCGGCCTTGGCATCCTTCTTTGCCTGCTCAACCGACGAAGCGGAAAAGCTCAATGCGGCGATGTCCCTGGTGAGCTATCGTCACAAAGATGTGCTGGCGCATCAGGGCGATATGGGGGCGAAAATCTGGATTGTCCTGTCCGGTCACGCGCAATTGCAGATCATTGGTATCGACGGGCAAGTGAAATTGCTCGCCGCCCATGGCCCGGGCGAACTGTTCGGTGCGTTTCCCCATGAAAAAGTCATCATCGCCGATGTGATGGCGCAGGATCATCTTTCGGCGCTCGAAATATCGTCGGCGCGGATGAGCGAATTGCTGCAAGATTCCCGTGAATTGGGTCATGGATTATCGAAAATATTGGGGCGTCAGTTCAATGTCGTGCTCGACCGGATGGCGGCGCGGATCACATTGACCGCAATTGGCCGGGTCTATTTCGAACTGCTGCGGATAGCCGATGCGCAAGGCAAAGTTTCGCCGCCGCCGGTCATCGCGGCGCTCGCTCTGACTGCACAGACCACGCGTGAAACCGGGTCGCGGGCGATCAGCGCGCTGGAGCGGCGCGGAATCATCCGTCGCGATGACACGGCATTGGAAATCCTGTCGCGCCATATGCTGGAGGATTTGGTCGTCTGAATCACGCGATCAGGAAATGCTCCATAGCGGAATGAAACCATAAGCCGTTTGCAATTCGCCAATTTCTTGAATGGCCCGATCTGGAGCCAATAAAGTCAGTGCCATCGCGGTCTTATGATCGGTGAGCAAAGGACCACCTTCCGAGGCATGAGCAATATCTTCGGCGCGTTGCAAAATCGTGGTTGGCGGGACGCTGGGATCAATGGCATCAATCACCATGCTGGTTTTGACGATATCTCCGGCTTCTTCCAGTTTCCGGGCCAAGGTCAGGGCGCCAGTCAAATCGCGTGACAGATGATAGTGACCGCCCTGGGCTGCGACAAAATCAAAACCCGCTTCCTGCTGCTCCGCGAGTTGCAGAGAGCTCATGTCCTTGACCCACAGGATTGCGTGAAGCTGTTCGATTGTCGCTGGAGCCCGACGCGCACGGGGCCGGTCTGATGTGCGTCTGGTTTCGAGGATAAGATGATCCCGGCCAGATTGTTGCCAGATCGGGAATAGCCGCCTTGGGTCTTCGCCGGTACCGACAATGGTGATCGCTTTGGCGCTGCTGCACAAGATACTCGCATTGCGGGCACATTGACCCATGGTGACGAGATTGCAGAGGTCGACCGCGACATCGACAGGGCGCTCGTCTTCGCCCGGCATTTGCGAGAGGATATCGACGCGCGCTGCAGCCGTCATCAGCATGTCGAAACGCGGCAGCCAATGGTCACCATATGGTTCTACCGACAGTTCGCGAAAGCGCGCGACCGGATAGGGCAGGGTGATATGCAGTTCAGCGCCTGCTCTATGAAGCGCTTCGGCGATCAATATATCCGCACCCGCAGTGAGCGCGCCAAATCCAAAACCGGGTTCGTCTTGTGCGATGATCGTTTCGATTTGATCGAGAAGCTTGGGGTCATTCTCATCCAGCGCGATCAACCCGCTGAAATAGAGACTAGGCGGCGGGCGATGGCGGCTGAGCCAGCTATCATCTTCGTTGTGCTCGGCGAGGATCAGTTCAAATTGACCGATGGTCGCGGCATGGTCTTCCCAAGCCTCTGGCGCTGTCGCCATCGCTTCGGTCAGCGCCGCGCGCGCCTCGGCATTTTTGCCAAGCAACAGCAACGCCTCGGATCGGGTCGCGGCGAGCCAATAGGCGGTTTCGGCCTCATCCGGACGATCGGCCAGCAGATCAAGTACATCACCCGCCAGCTGTACCGCCCGCTCTGGCTTGCCGCCCAGATAGGCCAGCGTCGCGGCGTTGATCAGCGGATAGGAAGCCTGCTCAATTTGGGCCGCCGCAGCATAAGCCTCCGCCGCCATCCCATAAAGCCGCACTCGCTCCGCACTCTGCGTCGCCTTCGCCTGATCCTTGAGCAACCGGCCCTTGAGGGTCAGCGCCTTTGGATCATCGGTCCGCGCATCCCAGCCCGAAGACTGAAACATAGCCCAAGCCCGCGCCGGATTCCCGGCACGGGCGATGGAGAGGATTTGGGTGAGGGGGGTCATAAACACAATGACGTTCAAGGAAGATCAGGTGGCGGTCCTGGAGGACCAGTGTTATCGCCACCGGGATCAATAATCAATGTTGCGCCACTTGTTGTATTTCCTGCATATTTCACGCGCATCCAAAAATCGAAGGCAAATGATTCTGTTACATTGATCGGCAGTTTTTTCCCGTTTGCTCCATGCATGCGATTTATCATCACAACTGCTTCCCGCTCATCGGCCAAACCAGTTCTTCGATTAGGCATCAACGTTATAACTCGTGAAGGCGGTCCAAATGCATGTGGATGTTTAGAATATGCTTTTCCTCTTTTCTTTTTGTGAAAGATCACGGTCGGTTTGGGTGGGGTTTCTTCGTCCATCAAAAACTTCCAATATAGATCATCCATGAAGAACGCACAGTAGCAAAATCTTTGGGGAAATTTGATATTTTCCAGATGTTCGCCCGCGTCTTCATATTGATGACCATCTGGGCTACTTCCCGTGCGAGCATAAGTTGCCATATCCTTGATGAAATATTTCAAGCTCCCTCGATCTGCAGCACTTTGGCCCGGCGGAATTGGATCTGTGCCGCCCTTGTAATAATAATGCTTAGAGTAGAAAGTATTATCGGTATTGAACCGCATGTAAGAAAAGAAAATCGAATGCGGGACAGGATCAGCTGGCTTGTCTTGAATGTCAAATTCAGCCTGTAACTTATGCAACATCAGGCGTTGCTCACCTAGGCTCCAGAATTTTTGGTCGTCCTGATCCTGACTATAAGCCCTTTCGAGTGCTTGTTTGTCCGTCTCTATCGTCATGTCAAACTTCCTTTCCTATTTCTCGGCAATCGCGTCATCTATTTTTTTGGCCATTGAATTCCATTCAAGATTCGACAAATCTATTTGTAGCAATTGGCTCATTGTCGATTGCGCTTCTAACAATAGCGAATCCCGAGATGCTTTGTTTTCCTGACTATTCTGAACAGCGGCAATGGCGTATTTTGCTTTTGCTACGGCATATTTTGCAGCATTATTCTGAGGATCGCTTTCCAGCCATTCTTGTTTGGCCAGCAGTTCATTTTGCCTCGCATTCAAATATGATGTTTTGTCCGATTCCAGATAATAACTATCTGCCAACCAAGCATATGCGTTCCCAATCTCTTTTCTTATCGTGAAGTCTCCCGGTCGATATTCGAGGGCTTTTTCCATCCATTGAATTGCTGATTCAAATTGTTCTCGACCAAAAGGCTTTGCGGTTCTCGGCCTAATTTCAACGATTCCGAGGTTCAAATGGCTCCATCCCATTTCCATCAGATAATCTGGATTATGCGGATCAATCGCCACCAGTTTTGCCGCACCTTGAAAATAAGATTGATATCGGCTTTTCGCGGTTACCCAATCCAGCTTCAACTCGGCGACACGGCCAACCCAATATTCACTTTGTGCATGGCCAAAAATCCGGTCCGGGTTCTCCGGATCGCGCGCCAGCAAAGTCTCCGTCACGCGATGCGCTTCGGTGAATTTTGCGAGCGCCTTGTTCAGATCACCGCGCTTTTCATCATCCTCGCCCATCGCGTGCAAAATCCGCGCGCGCCGCTCCAGACTTTCGGCCGGCATTTCGCTGAGGTCGCCTTGCCCTTCATAAAAATCCATCGCCCGTTCGTTGACCTTGGTCATCACATCGAGACGACCAACGCCCTTCAGTTCGGTGCGCAAGTCGGTCAGCATATATTCGACCAGCCCTTCGGCTTCGGCCTGCTGATGCTGCGCTTCGTTGCGCGACTGGATTGCGAATATTGTCATCCCGATCATCGCTAGCAGCGCGATCAGCGCGCTGCCCGTGACGGCCATCACGCGGCGGATGCGGCGCGTGGCGTCGCGCTGAACAAGGGCGTCGAGCGGGATACCGGCGATGCCTGCGACAATCTTCAGAAAGCCCAGCCGCCAGCCATCGCCTTGCTTGCGCAGATCCGCCGCCAATGGCTCGCGACCTTGCAGCAGGGGCGCGGGGAAAGCCTCTGCCGGTTCGCCCCGGATCAGCGCGGCCAAAATCGGCCGGTCGGGATGGAGTGAGCGGAATAGCTCGATTTCCTGGGCCACCCAGGGCGAGGCCTGGGCGTCAGGAGAGCAGAGGACAATCAGCGCTTCGGATTTGGTCAGCGCCTGCTTGACCGCTTCCGACAGGTCCTGCGCGGCGGGCAAATCCTCGCGGTCGCGGAATATCTTGCCGAGCCGGCCATGGTTCTGGTCGTGCCCGGTCAACTCACCATCGCCCTGCAGCCGCGCGGGCAGGCGGTAATTTTCTATTTTGCGGTGAAGCTTGCGGGCAATTGCGGCATCGGCATGGCTGTAGCTAACGAACGCCCGAAACCGGTCGTCAGACGTTGTTTCCTCACTGGTTGCCCCCAGTTCCATCATTGCCCCTCTGGAGGACAGTTAAAACATATCGACAGTCAATATTCAAATAGTGATTTTTTCGATCAAAATATCTATTCCATTTGATCAGATAAGTCTCGCCTACCAATGGCATCCATCATCAACTTTCCGTCACCGCAAGAATATTGTCATCGCTGTTGCGATCAATATATTTATTATAGGGATCAATCCCGGCAAATGTCGGCTTGGTCTTGGTGACAATGCGGATCACTTGTTCGCCGCTGCTGACCGGCTTGCGTTCCATCAACACAACATCGTCGCTGTCAAAGGCGCCATGCCCGGGGCGATCGGTAAACAGGCCGATGTCGATATCATCGCTCAGCTCGGCTTCTGTTTCCTTGCCCAGACCATCGGCATAATATTTAGCCGTTTCGATCGTCATCGTCGTTTCAAACTGGCCATTGGCGAGTTTTCTGACCTCGGCGTCGCTGACCTTCATGTCGTAGATTGTGATCTTCTCGAGCAGGTCAACAACCAGCTCTCGCTCTGCATCATTGCGCGCCAGTGATTTGAACCCGTCGACGAGATCGGTAGAAATCGCATAAGGAGGGCCCTTGAACTTATAGCGGTCGAGCAGCTCGGAGAGCATCGCATTGACTCGCTCTTCGCCGAGCCGGTCCTGCAGCAAATACATCACCACCGCGCCTTTGCGATAATGGATATAGCCCTGGTTTTCGACCCGGTTGAGCGGCAGTTCCTCGATCGCCTCGCCGCCTCGCGCGCTGAGGTAGCGATCGAGTTCATATTGCAGGAAGCGGCGGATTTTATCCTCGCCATAGACCTGCTTCATCACCATTAACGCCGAATATTGCGCCATGGTTTCGACCAGCAAAGTTCCGCCCTGCATATTTGCGCTGATCAACTGATGCGCCCAATATTGGTGACCGAATTCATGGGCCGTGACATAGGTGACATAGTCGATGGCATCGATGTCGCTGTTGTTGGCGATAAAGCCGATGGTTTCCGAAAAGGGAACGGTCCCGGCAAATGCTTGCGCAAACCGTGCATAGCCCGGAAACTCGATGATCCGGGCATAGTCAAATTGATAAGGTCCGAAATTCTTCTTAAAATATGCGAGAGATGTTTCCGTCGCATCCAGCATCGTATCGACGTTAAAGTCGTGGGTAGGATGGTAATAGACCATCATGTCCACGCCATCTGCGGTCCGCTCTTTGGTCGCATAATTGGCTGATTGGATCGATATAAATGCGAGTATCGGCGTCTTGGAAACAAAATGGGCAATGCGTCTGTCACCCTGAATTTGATCACTCAGCTTGCTACCCGGTGCGATCGGTATCTGTCCCTTTGTCGTGCTGACGGTGATATCCGTCATGACCCAATCGGTATTGGCGACATAGTTTTTCATTCGGGCAGATTCATCTTCGAGTTTCGCCGGACGCAATTCCGGTGGGAGATCATATTTGCGACGGGTTTGCCGATCGCTGAGCAGGCTGTTGCGGTCCATCCCGATCCATGGCGAAAATTCGCCATTGTTGAGAAACGTGCCATTTTTGACGAGGCGGACGTCCTGGTTTGACGCCCGAAATCCGCGTTGCTGACGGCGCGTCTGAAAGCTCAGGCTGCGCGTCTCGCCAACTTCCATCGGCTGATCGAAGCGATAGATCTGATATCTGAATTCCTTGTCATCCTGTTCCAGCTTGGCATTCGGAACCGTGACGTCGAGGATTTTCACGTCGGGATCGTTAAACCGGACATGCAATGTTTCAATTGGCGCATCGGTATCATTGATCATCCGATAGGATCCCTGAAACTCGGCGCGCTTGTCTTCGGGGAAAAGATCAACTTTCAGAGTGATCTGGTCGATCGCAGGCTGTTCCAGATTTTCATATTGGAGATATTTTTTCTCATAATCTGCGAGCAATTTCTCATTCTCTTCGGTGGTGCGATATTCGTTCAGGATATTGGTGTTATAATAGATATAGGCACCGCTACCGACAGCAATCCCGGCGGCGACCAGCATGATCAATCCGGGAGTGCCGACGAGACGGCGAGGCATCTGACGCAAGCGGGGCTTCAAGCTGCTTTCTGTCCCACGCCGCCAAAGCAAATGCGCAAGCACCGAGAGCACCAGTGCAAAGCCAGCCCAATAGAGGCGGAGCCACCAGTTGCGGGCACGTTCGATATTGTCATTGTTGAGATCGGAAATCGGGTTCGCTCCGCTGCTCCCATATTGGTAGAGCGGGTGTTCAAACCCGAGATTATTCAATGTTATGGTCGAGATAAAATAGACCAGCATGATCGCCCAACCGATAAATTTGTTCGGACTGAGCGCCTGCACGAAGACCGCCAATATCGCGACCAGGATCAGATCAGCACTCAGCGGCAATACATACCAGGTGAAATATTTGACCAGCTCAAAATCAAAATAACCGCGGATGGACTGGATGGTGATCGCGGCGAGACCTGAGACCAACAGCGCGGAGATGAGGACGATTGAGACTGCCAGCGTCTTTGGCGCCATATAGGCCCAGTTGGGCAGGGCAGTGGCATCGACAATCTCGTGCATTTTGCGGTCGCGATCTCGCCACACCAACTCGCCTGCATAGTAGATCGCGATAATGAACGGAATGATCGTGAATGTGCCGGCCAATATGCTCATCAATGAAAATGTAACGGGAATTGCGGGCGTGCCATATATCTCGTTGGAATTGAGCAAACCGGCGCTGGCGTTGAAAAGGCCGATAAGCATGAGGACAAAAAAGGCCGGACTGTGGAATACCATCCGCATTTCCAACTTCATCTGCGTCCAAAAGCGGGACCATGCGGCTCCCTTGGGATTGGGCACCGGCAGGTGATCAACGGTTTCTGGCGCAACAGTGGCGAGCTTGGCGGCCTGCTTCTGCTGTTTCTTCATCTTGCGTTTGGACATGCCGCGTTCGGCGAAGCTGAATTTGGAATAGGCCAATGCAAGCGCGAGCAAAGATATGCCGATGACGATGAATCGGTTGTAGAGTAATGCGCCTTCGAAAACCGGCAGCGTGCTGTTCCGTTCTGTCACCGTCCAATATTCGGTGATGACCGCAATCGCGCCGAGACCAAAGGGTTCGAAAATCGCGGCCGTATCCTGCCATTCCGGTGTGTTGCCGATGACACTCAAAAAGGCCAGGTAGAGAACCAGAAAGGCGACCACGGCGACGTAAGTATACATCATCGACCGGGTGATCGTTGCGATCGCGAAGAAAATCGATGACGTCAGGAAAATGCCCGGAAGGGCGAGTATGAAATAGGAAAACAGATAGTAGCTGGGATGATTGGGGCCAACGGTTTCCGGATCGATCCATGGCATCAAACTGCCAATGAAAATCGCGAGAGGAACGGCTAGAAATGCAATGGCTGCGATCAAAAAGGCACCGACGAAGCGGCCCAAAAGATAATCAAATTTTCGGACCTGGGTCGCCCGGACCATGGGACCGAAGCCGCTTTCATCGTCTCGAACTATGACATTGGCGACAAAGGCGGTGGTTACAAACATGAAAAACAGCGTCAATATCTGGCTGATCTGCATGATCGCAGATGGGCTGTTGATGTTGACGTTTCCGCCGCTTCCGATAGAGATATTCTCTGCCGCGACCGCTCCGAAAGTTAGCAGAAAGAACAGGATGGCGACGACCCAGAATACGGGGTTGCGGAACTGGTAACGCAGTTCAAACGCAGCGATCTTGGCAAACATGCACTATTCTCCTGAGCTTAAGCGGCGATTTGGGAAGTGGCTTCGTTGCGCACGCCCACCAGAGTTGAGAAATAGACGTCCTCGAGGCCGCCATCGACCAGTTTGAAGCCTTCTCCGGGATTGTTGTCCGCCATCACATGAATGATCGTGTGACCGGCAAATAGTCGGGTTGAAATGACATTATACTCAATTTTCGCCTGCTCCAGCTGATCGCGAGTGATGGTCTTGGCCCAGACTGTGCCCTTGGCTTTTTCGATCAAGTCGAGCGGCGCGCCGGTCATCCGGATGCATCCTTCTGAAATAATAGCCATTTTCGGGCAGAGGTCGGACACGTCTTCGACAATATGTGTCGACAGGATAACCACCACATTCTCGCCAATTTCGGCGAGCAAGTTGAGGAAGCGGTTGCGTTCTTCGGGATCAAGCCCGGCCGTTGGTTCATCGACAATGATCAGCTCGGGATTGCCAATCAATGCCTGGGCGATACCAAAGCGTTGCCGCATTCCGCCAGAAAATCCAGCGATTGCCTTTTTGCGGACGTCCCACAGGTTGGTTTGGCTGAGCAGAGTTTCGACTGTCGACTTGCGATCAGATGCAGATGAAATACCTTTCAATACCGCCATGTGATCGAGCATATCATAAGCCGAGACACGCGGATAAACGCCAAAGTCTTGCGGTAGATATCCCAGTGTCTCGCGCAGTTTTTCGGGTTCCGCCAATATATCGAGATCACCAAAATGGATTGTTCCCGCCGTCGGCGTCTGCAAGGTTGCGACAGTTCGCATCAAGGTCGATTTGCCGGCACCATTGGGACCAAGCAGCCCGAACATGCCTTTGGGAATGGACAGCGTCACATCATCGAGAGCTTTGGTGCCATTGGGATAGACGTGGGTGACATTTTGCAACTCGAGCATTTGGCTGGTTCTCCGGAGATTCCAATGAATAATCTAGGTGTATTATATAAGTAATGCACTAGATGCAAGCGATACATCCGGGCGGAATAGATTCCGACGAGAAAATTGCGGGAAGCGTCGCGATTGTGGTGGTTTGCCCCTGTATTGGGTCATCGTGAAAGAACCATGAAAGAGTCGCGCGACCAACCCGGCATGAGTCGATGGGAGACCGAAACCTCATTTGAGACAATGGAGGTAAACGCCATTGGCGGTCAAACAAGCGGGTCCTTTGGGGCCAGTCCGAGATAGCTTTGCATACATAGCGATGTTGTGCCATGCTTCAGACCTTGGGAGAAAACAGTGGCATCATCACTATCAGTTACAATCGGGCGGATCCTGCTAGGGCTCTATTTCTTGATACCGGGTTTAATGAAAATCGCCGAACCGGCCAATATGATCGCGTATATGCAAGGCCATGATATTGCATTTGCACCACAGCTCATGTGGTTTGCTGCGATCGTAAATGTTGTGGGCGGCCTCCTGCTTATCTCGGGGCGGCACGTTAAGCTCGTTGCCTACGGTTTTGTTGCCTACATTCTAGTGGTGAACTTTTTGCTCCATGACTTCTGGAATATGGAAGGGCCAGACGTCCCTCATGAGACCCAAAATTTCATCAAAAATCTTGGTATCCTGGCTGGACTTCTTGTGCTTGCGGGAAGTTCTGCGGCGCGCAGCTTGTCGCCACATGAGTGGTGGCGAAGTGACAAGGCCATTCTAACAAAGTGACCAAAGCCCGGCGCCTCGAAATGAATCTGATCGAAATATGTCTGGTTTCATTGCCGAACTGGTGACCGTTAGAGATTGATATTTGCAGCCTGTCCAAAAGGGACTCTTGAGGCTTTTGGGAGTCTCCATCCGCTTTGCCGCCGATTTTTTACTACGGCACATGAGGCAGATTGTTTCTCTGCGACAATCTTGCATATGGCTTTAGTCGAACCGGACAAAGCCAGATAAATTGGCTCAAAGCAGGAACGGGGTTTAAACTCCGGTGGGTCGCACTCTGGTTCGACAATTTTTCTACTGATTGAAAATCCACAATATTCGCGAAAGCGGATATGGCAGCCGCTTGACGGATCTGGCTTATTGGGCACATTGGATGGATGAAGCTCGTCTGCGCACCCACTTTGGATACGGATCGTCTCCGCCTTCGCTCTTATCAACGTGAAGATTTCGAACATTTTGCAAAATTATACGCATCTCCCCGTTCACGTTTCGTGGATGGGCCAGTGTCGCGATCAACTGCATGGTCTTTGTTCGCGGCAGGCGCAGGTCGGTGGCCGTTGGTCGGCTATGGCGGCTGGGCAGTTGATCGATTGGCCGACCATGCATGTGTCGGTATTGTGTCGTTAAACTACCCCATCAATCAATCCGAAGAACGGGAACTGGGATGGCTTCTATGGGAATCCTATGAAGGCAATGGCTATGCTGTCGAAGCAGCATCTGCAGCAAGGAAATTTGCTTTCGAAGAGCTTGGATGGGCTGCTCTCGTCAGCTATATTGCAACCGACAATGATCGATCCATTCGTCTGGCCGAACGCATGGGCGCGTCAAAGGACCATGACGCCACCAAGCGCACAGATCCCAAAACTGTCGTTTACCGACATCATCCAAAAAAATGCGGATCTCAGAAGTAGAGGTTCACATTGGTCGCCGAGGTAAAGCATTTGTGGTCCGCCAGTTCCTTGCCGCGAACCTATGGCGATTGGTCAGACCGCACGGCCCAGCGATATTGCCTTGCTCCGCCGTTGCGCGTGACTTTTCTGCCGATCGCCGATGGCCTGCGTTCAAGTGGTGCTCGATGTCAGCAATATCTGCGATGCGTGGTGAGCGATTTTCTTCGCGGATGGTTCCTCGGCGCCCAGACCGGTCAGCCCAAGAACCAGCATTTCATGCAACTTGCCAGCTGCCGCCGACCGGATGATATTGCGTTCGGCAATATTGGCCATCATAACCTGACAAAGGCCGAGCCAGAATAATACGCCCGTAGCTGCGGCCTCTTTTCGGAGAAGCCCAGCCGAAATACTTGCCTGAATATCTGCTTTCACACCCTGATTGAGCGGATGATCCTGCGAGGTGGCACTTGACGAACTGCGCAGCAAAGCGATGGTGCGTTTGCGTTCTTGCAGAGCAAATTCGACAGCGACTTGCATGCCACCCGCCAAACGCGCCAGCGGATCGCCGACATCATCATTGGCTTTGCTGATCCGTGCTTCCAGCTCAAGCCGGATTTCGGCAGCCATTGCCGTTGCAAAGCCGCCTTTATCGACAAAATGATTGAAGAAGCTGCCCTTGGCGACGCCTGCAGCCGAAACCACATCATCAATCGGGATCGCGTCAAGCGGCCGATCGACGAGCAGATCAAAGCCCGCAGCGAGCAATGATTGTCGGGTTCTCGCGGCCCGTTTGCCAGTCAGCACTGCCATATTAAATCCTTACTTGACTATACAGTCAATTAAATATAGATGACCAAATAGTCAACTAAGAATCGCCGGAAAGGCAAAGATGATGAGCATTATCAAAGTTGAGGACATAGCGCACGTGTGCTTTGCTGCGCCAGATATAGCAAAGATGCAGTCGTTCCTGACAGACTTTGGTCTCGATTCGGCGCTGCACAATGACGGGCGTCTCTATGCAAGAGCTCGGGATGGCATCCCGTTCAACCATGTCACGGAACGGGGAGATCCCGGATTCAAAGCGTTGGGATTGCGAGCGGCGAATATCGAGGATCTGGAACTTTTGGCGGCCACTGAAAATGTGACAGTTGAAGACCTGCGCACACCGGGTGGTGGCAAGATCGTCCGCCTGACCGACCCTGACGGCTTTTTGGTCGAAGTTGTCGCGGACCAGACGCATCATGCGGCCTCTACGCTTCCTGCCGAATCTGCGCGCAACAGCGCTCGATCGAAAGCCCGTCAGCATGATGCTGTCCGGCTCGCGCAAGGTCCTTCTCATGTCATGCGGCTGGGTCATTGTGTGCTCAACGTTTCCGATTTTCGTCGTTCAGAACGCTGGTATAAAGAGCGTTTCGGTTTCATCACCTCTGACGAGATTGAAGCCTCTCCTGATGTTGCAATTGGGGCCTTCATGCGCTGTGATCGCGGTGATCAGCCGACCGATCACCATACTCTTTTTCTCGCCCAATTACCTCAGAAGCCGGGCTTTCTCCACGCAGCATTTGAGGTTGCCAATATGGATGATCTGATGGTCGGTCACGCTCATCTGAAAAGCCGCAAACGCGACGCCGCCTGGGGGGTTGGCCGACATATATTGGGAAGTCAGATTTTCGATTATTGGCGCGACCCATGGGGCCATGAACTGGAGCACTGGACCGATGGGGACTTGTTCAGCGCTGATGATGGATCTCACAAGGCGAGCGTCAACGATCTGCTGGCCGTGCAGTGGGGAATGCCGAGTCCAATCCTGTCTGGGACACTGGCTCCGAGTTCAAAAATTCTCGGCTTCGTCATGGCCCTGAACATACGTTTCAGGCAATTTTTCCGGCGCAAATCCGATACGGCCAATTGAAAGGACAAGCTATGACATTGCGCGATGAACATGATTGTGATGTCCTAATCGCTGGCGGCGGCCCAACCGGCGTTACGCTGGGCTTGCTGCTTGCTCAATATGGTGTTTCGGTGATCATCGCAGAGAAAGAAGCCAATATCTTTCCGCTGCCTCGCGCTGCTCACATTGATCATGAAGTCATGCGCATCCTGCAAGGGATTGGAGTTGCCGATGCGGTCATGGCAACCTGCCGCCAGTCGAGCAGCTATGACTTCCTCAATGCTGCTGGTGACGTGCTGCTTCGCTTCGACGGCCTGAATGAAATTGGCTCGGGTGGCTGGCCAAAGGGAAATTTCATTCATCAGCCTTCGGTCGAAGCCGCTTTGCGTCACAAATTGGCCCAAACCGCCGGCATAGAATTGCGCAGCCAATGGGAAGTGACCCATATTGAGGATCATGACAATGGCATTTCCGTTCAATGTTTGACGCCAGACGGGCAGGGTAAAATTGCGGCGCGCTATTTGGTGGGAGCCGATGGCGCGCGCAGCCCGGTTCGGCAGAAATTGGGTGTCGAATTCGAAGATTTGAACTTTGACGAACCCTGGCTTGTCGTGGACGCAATTGTTCACGATTTTGAACGACTGCCCAAGGTCAATCTCCAGATATGCAACCCAAAGCGACCGACAACCTGCGTTCTCATGGGTGAAGGACGGCATCGCTGGGAGTTCATGATCAAACCAGGCGAAACGGCGGAACAGGTCGCTGACGAGGCGTTCATCGAAAAACTGCTTGAGCCTTGGGATGTCAAAGGCGCGATCACGATTGAACGCAAGGCGGTCTATCGTTTCAACGCCCGGGTCGCCGAGGTTTGGCGCAAGGGTCATATATTGCTTGCGGGTGATGCCGCCCATCAGACGCCGCCCTTCGCTGGTCAGGGGATGTGCGCTGGAATGCGCGATGCCGCCAATCTCGGTTGGAAGCTGGCCGCCGTCATCATGAACGGCGGCCCGGATTCCCTGCTTGATAGCTATCAACGGGAACGTGAACCGCATGTCCGTGCGACAATTGGAATGGCGATGATGATGGGGCAGACTGTTTGTATCACCGACCCCCAAGCCGCGGCGATGCGCGATCAGCAAATGCTCGAAACCCGGGCGGCGGGGATGAGTCCGGATAGCGGGCTGGATTATCCACCGATCGCCGATGGCCTTATCCTCAAAGGGTCTCCGGGCGCTGGCTCCTATTTTCCGCAGCCCACGTTCGATCGAGAAAAACTGGATGACTTGCTTGGTGCTGCCACCTGTCTCATCAGCCGCATGCCATTTTCCAGCGCGACCGCAAATCCTGAGCTGCATGTGGTTGATCTGACCGACAGCGCAATCAAGCCATTTGCGGCCTCAATCAGCGACTGGCTCGATGCGCATCAGTCTGATGCCGCGATCGTCCGCCCTGATCGATATGTTTTCGGCTTGGGAGAGCCAGGTGATCTGGTTGAGTCATTCAATCAGATCACTCGAGAAGCACCGGCTCGAGTTGCGAACTGAAAGGATTTTCCATGCCAATTAATATTGCCCGCTTTGAACATGACGGCCAGACAAAATGGGGCGTCGTCCGCGACGATAGCGTCATTCCGATTCCAGCGATATTTCCGACTACGGGCGACTTTATTGAAAATAGCCGGATCAGCGATCTGAAGGCGCTGGATGATGATCCAATCCCGATCGATGATGTGAAGCTGCTGAGTCCGGTGACCCGCAACCAGCAGTTTGTTTGTCAGGGCGCCAACTATCGGCAGCATATGATCGAGTCCGGCATGGATCCCGATGCCAAGCATTTCAACATGATCTTCACCAAGGCGCAAAGCTGTATCGTCGCGGCAGACAGCCCTGTGGTCATCCCGCATCATGTTCGGTTTCTGGACTATGAAATCGAACTGGGACTGGTCTTGCGAACGAAAATCGAAGGACCGATTGCTGTTTCCGAAGGCAATCTACTCGATTTCATCGCTGGTCTTGTCATCGTCAACGACTATTCCGCGCGGGATGTCCAGATACCGCAAATGCAGTTTTACAAGGGCAAAAGCTACCGAACTTTCGGTCCGGTTGGTCCATGGCTGTGCCTGCTCGAACCGGAAGACCTGCCTTATCTTGATCAATTGCAACTGACGTTGAAAGTGGACGGAGACGTTCGCCAGGACGACAATACGGCAAATCTCGTCTATGGCCCGGTCGAGACGCTGCACGAGCTTGCCGGATTGCAGGATTTTGCCCCCGGCGATCTGATCGCAACCGGAACGCCAGCCGGATGCGCATTGTCTATACCATCGCCCGGAAAGCAGAAGATTGGTGCAATGTTGCCGGAAGCAAAAAAATGGGAGATGTTCTTGAAGGCTCAGGAAAAGCGCCCGCAATATTTGCAAGAAGGACAATTGGTTGAAACGGCCATTCGGAGTTTGGATGGTGTCATTGATCTGGGTGTCCAGCGCAATATCGTGTCGAAAGCAATCTAGCGGATCCACAATCCAATATCATTTTGCAAAGGCCGCTTGCGAACAGTGGAGAATGCCAAAGCCTCCGTTGAGCGGAAAGTCTCCGCGACGAACAATGAGATAATTTGCTTCGGAATATTCCGAAGGTTTTGACAGTAATCCTCTCAGCCGAAATTTTACCTATAAGGCAATTTTGCCTGCATAGCCGGTCATTTCCAAATAGCCCCGCCCACCCGATGTGCTGACGGCACCTTCCCAATAGGTTGGCGTGAACGCCCCGCTAAGCTCCTGAGCGTCAAACATTGGTTCCAGATGATAGCGCACCCATTCACCATCCAACCGAACAACAAATTCCGCCTCAACCGGATAGTCTGCGCCGGTCTCGGGTGATGTCCAGATCCGCCTTGGCTTGAACTGTATATCGTCCGGTGATAGAATTATTTGCTTGCCTTCCGCTGATCGAAAGCTGCCGCCTGCGTAAACGGCGTCACCATCAGCACCACGCACCTGAAACGCCATCAATGCACTGCCGTCATCAAAATTCAGCCCGGTCCAGTCCCAGCCGACGGCATTTTCAGGAAGGACATCGGATGACCATTCGCGGTCAAGCCACGCTCGGCCGGTAACTGCCAGTTTCTTGCCGCCGTGGATAACTGATCCGCCGACCTTGAGCTGCGGTACCGAATAATAATAGCTCGCTTGGGACGGCTTGGGCCCTTTGCGGCTATAGCCATTTTCGCCGTTGAGCATCGGAATCTGACTGGGCTCCATCTTCAAATCCAGTGCGAAATCTTGGCCGGTAACTTTACTGGCAAAAACGCCGGTCGCGGTTCTTGTCAGCTGCCAATCCAAAAGACTCACATCGGCATCTTTCTGCGAAGCTTCGATGATTTCAAATCCAGCCCGACCAATTCGTTGATCATGGATGAGCTTGCCGGTCTGCGGATCGGAGAGCGCGGCATGGGCGAAGATGATCTGCTGTGGTGCAAATTTGCTGGGATTGTCGGTCGCCATCTCGGGCCGGCTTCTGAAAAAGGTGATTTGGAAACCCAGGGGGTCGCCGTCTGCGGTCTCGAGCCATCCGGTAAAATACCACCATTCTGTGCGGAACGCATCATGCGAGCCATGATCTCTGGGGAAGGCAAATTCCTCTCCACTGGTGACTTCGGGATATATTGGTTGGCTGGAATAGGCCCAAGTCGCCGCTGACAAAAACAGGCCCAAAAACATGACGACGGCGGTGATCCTGTACATTACCAGTCCTCCTTTACAGCGCGCAGCGCGTTGGTTGCCGCGGCTCGGCGTCCGGCGAAAATTGCGGTCAATCCAGAGGTAACGAGCAAGGCCGCAGAAATCCCGAGCAGGACGATATAGGGAATTGATGTATTCATCGTCAGGTTGAAAGACTGAGGATTGATGACATGGACCAGAATCTGACTGATCGCCAATCCGGATGCCACTCCGGCCGCAAGTCCGACCAATCCGAGCAACATGCCTTCATATGCGAGCATCGCAATTATTTTGCGCCGGCCAAATCCGATATGTCGGAGCATGCCAAATTCCTTGATCCGGGTCCCGACCTGCGCGGCAAATGTTGCTCCCACGCCGACCATACCGATCAATATTGCCACGGCTTCGAGACCATAGGTGATAGCGAAACTGCGATCGAACAGTTGCAAGGCGATGTTTCTGATTCCGGCAGCGTTCGAAATCTCGGGATCGCTCCCTGCAATATTACCAATCTGTCTCTTCAACCGCTCCGTTTCCGCATCGACATTTTCTGGATCTTGTAAAGAAATCGCGAGTTCGCTTCGTTCAAAATCGCCGGTCAGCTTGTCATAATCTTCGCTCTCCATGACAAGCGCACCTTGCTGACGCGCATAGTCGCTCCAAATGCCCGCAACATAGACGGACGTTCCACGCGCACCGATCGGCAGGCGGATATTTTGATCAACCTGCAAATCATAAATGCGTGCTGCAGGTTCAGATATCCAGATGGGAATGCCCGCAATATCCTGCTTTGTCGTATCGATCAGCGACAGACGATAGTTGGAAGATTGCACCGGCCGGATGATCAAATTGACAGGCGGTCGTCTGGGGTCGAGACTGACATTCATTGTCTTGCTGAATTCGACCACAGCGATTCCAGGAAGTTGCGAAATTTGCTTTTGCTGATCAGGGTCAAAGCTGGTTTCGACAAAACCTCCCGACACATATAGATCAGCGCTTAATATCGACTCCAGCCAATTATCGACCGACGTGCGAAAGCTGGAAACCATGATAACCATTGCGATCATCAATCCGACGCTAGCGACAATTCCCCCAAGAGCAGCTGCCGCCTGAGCAGGTGACCGCAATATGTGATGAAGCGCCAGATCGAAAGCAACACTCCGCCTGACAATGCCCGTCAGCGGCGTGAGCAATGTTCTTGCCAGCCACGGTGTCAGCCAAATGGCACCCGCCAAAACGGCGGCGACTGCGAGATATCCAAAGATAGGCAGCCCATCGATGGCCGGCAACCAAACCAAAAAACCGGCAATCAGGAGGAGTAAAATGCCTGGTAGCCAAGCCGGATGCTCCGTGTTTTGTAAGCTGCCGGTCGAAGCTTTGATTGCTTGCGCGGGATGCAATCTCGCGGCTCGGCGGCCCGGCGAGAAGCTTCCCGACATAGCGGTCAAAATACCCAGGCCCAGAAAGACAAAAACGGCGGTAATCGTCACGTCAATTGGCCCGGGAGTTCCCGAGAAATAGCCGCCACCCAGATCCGACCCGACAATTGTGAGGATGAGATATGCAGACATATAGCCCAATATGATTCCCAGAACGGACCCCACGAGACCAAGCGCAAGGCCTTCGAGCAGCAACTGGCGCTGGAGGCTGTTTTTCTGAAGACCCAATATCCGCAAAAGCGCAAATTGCTGCTGGCGTGTCTGCGCGGATAAGGATTGCGCGGAATAGACCAGAAACCCACCGGTGACGAGCGCAACCAATGCGAGCATTTCGAGATTGACCCGGTAGGCGCGTGACAAGCTGGTTCGTTTTTTGATTTCATTTTCAGCACCGCTGAGCCGGGCATCGCTGGGCAGCATTTTTTCCAATGCGCGCGCCAGCGAAGATTGCGTGCTATTTTCGGCGCGCTTGATATCGAGCCTGTCGAGGACCCCCAGCCTGTCGAAGCGCCACTGCGCCGCAGCAATGTCGATAACCGCGACCGCTTGGCCGGCTTCGATGCCAGGCAAGTCACCTGCCACCTGAAATTCATGGGTGGCGCCATTTGCGCGTATCTTGAGGAGCTCGCCCGCCTTCGCTTTCGACAATGTGAAGGCCGCATCGCTGAGGTGAACGGCATTGATCGGAAAGGCGGTTTGCCCACCGGTGCGCCCGGCAGACTGCTCTCCGGAATTTTCCTGCCGTCCTAAGAGTGTGGGTGTAATGGCTGCGGCTCGAAAAGGATCGATACCGATGAGCTTCACGCGCTCCCCGGTCCCCCCAAATATCGCTGACATCTCGATTACCGGGCTCACATCTGCAACCTCGGCAAGTCGATAGATCCGCGGGTAGAGCTGCTCGTCAAAACCCAGATTTGTTGCACCGGCCACCTGCGCGTCTGATGAACCCGACAGATTGCGAACAGCGTCACCAAAGGCGTCGCTGGCAGACGCGTTGATGAGATGAACCGAAAAGCCGAGCGCTATGCCAATGGCTATGGAAAGAGCGGCAAAAATATAGCGAAACGGGAAAGCCCGTAACTGCCCGATGAACAGCCAGCGCCAGATCAGTCCGGATTGGACGTTCTGCTTCACACTAGTCATCCAAATCCTGGATACCGGTTGCGGTCATCATCAGCTGGCGGTCTGCAGATGCTGCATCGATCGCCGAATGGGTAACCAAGATCATCGCGGCGTCGGTCGATTTTACCGTCTGGGTCAGCAGATCCATCACTTCGGACGACGTGGAGGGATCAAGATTACCGGTCGGCTCGTCGGCGAGAATGAGCGCTGGTGAATGGACCAGTGCGCGGGCAATTGCCACGCGCTGGAGTTCGCCTCCGGAGAGTTCGGACACCAGACTATATGCGCGGTCTCCCAGACCGACCTCGTGCAGCAAATCGGCTGCCTTTTGAAGAGCGAGATCGCGCCTATCGCCTGTCAGGATTGCTGGTAGTGAAACATTCTGGATCAAATTGAGAAAGGGCAGGACATGAAAGGCTTGAAAGACAAAACCGATGCTGCGTCCGCGTACGTCAGTGAGTTTGGTTTCCGATAGTCCGGTCAAAGACTGACCTGCAACAATCACTTCTCCCCTTGTCGGCATGTCGAGTCCAGCTGCCAGGTTGAGCAGGGTAGATTTCCCTATTCCCGACTCGCCTTGAATCGAGATAAATTCGCCATTCGATAATGTCAGATTGATATCGGTAAATAGCTCTCTGCCATTGGGCAGTATTTTGGAAAGAGACTCAAGAATCAGGGGGTGCCCATTTTGCATGTCAAATGTGTAGACGCGCTAGCTAGCCAGTCCAAACATTTGTCCCGTCCATCATTCTATGGTCCAGCGAAATGGATGGCGCTAGATATATCCAGAATATCCGTCAGCCCAATCAATTTCCGGAGATTTTGCGCAGCCAACCCGCGCCAGCACGCTGCTTTCTGACAATCGGCTATACGGCTAGTTCGACCTGATCGCTCTGCGCTTCAGTCTGGCTTTTGCCGTAGACAAATTCTTTCGCATCAAGGTCAATCAACGGAATTTCCTCGCGTTCCTTCCAGTAATCCTGCGTATGTTGCCATATCGCCTTGCTGCCTTTGCGCGGCATCCGGTCCATTCCGCGTTGGAGATAGCCCGGATTGAAATCATCACTATCGATCCATGGCTGGATATCCATTTCCTGGTCTTCCGGACGCAATGTCACGGTGACGCTCGTCGCTTCCTTTTGATCCATATGTTTGAGCAGCCGGCAAACGAAATCACCAATCAGGTCAACCCTGAGCGTCCAGCTCGCACGAAAATATCCGAACACCCAGACCAGATTTGGCACATCGGTGAACATCATCCCGCGATAGGTAATCGTATCTGCCCAATTGACCGGCTTATTATCAACCGCGAACGGAATGTCGCCAAGTACCGACAGATTGAATCCGGTTGCGGTTATAATGATATCTGCCTCGAGGGTTTCTCCCGAATGCAGCAGGACACCTTTTTCCGTGAACCGGTCGATCTCGTCGGTGACCACGCTCGCTGCGCCCGTCGCGATTCCCCTGAACAGGTCGCCGTCAGGGATGAACGCCACGCGTTGCTGCCATGGCCGATATCTCGGGGAAAAATGTTTATCGATGTCGAAATCGGGACCGAGATATTCGCTGGCGAGGGCCAGAAGTTCTGCCTTCATCACGTCCGGTTCGTCCTTGCATCGCCGGATCAGATCCCGCTGATCAAACAGCGCCTTCTTGCGAACAATCGAGTGGATCAGTTGCTCATCCAGTTCAATTTCGCGCAACGTGTCGGCCAGCTCATTGACATTTTGTGCTGGCCAGAAATAGGTCGGCGAGCGCTGCAGCAATGTGACATGGGCACATTGCTCGGCAATCGCGGGAACCAGGGTTGCTGCCGTCGCTCCAGAACCGATGACCAGAACGCGCTTGTTCGTGAGATCAGCGTCTTCCGGCCATGTCTGGGGATGGATGATCTGACCACGATAGTCTGACATGCCTTCCCATTGCGGTGTATATCCTTTGTCATGATTGTAATAGCCCTGGCACATCCACAGGAAATTGGCGGTGTAAATCTGCTTTTCGCCGTCGGGATTCACCGCGTTGATTGTCCAGAGATCATTCTCGCTCGACCAGCTTGCACCGGTGATCATATGACCGTAGCGGATGTTGCGATCAATCCGGTTTTCCGCGATCACTTCGCCCATATATTTCAAAATTTCTTCGCCTGAAGCAATCGGCGCTGAGGTCCAGGGCTTGAAGCGATATCCGAATGTATAGAGGTCGCTGTCCGACCGGATACCAGGATATTGATGAGTCAGCCACGTGCCGCCAAAGCTATCCATTTTTTCGAGTATGAGATAGGATTTGTCTGGGCACTGATCCTGCATATGCCAAGCGGCCCCGATACCCGATATGCCAGCTCCAACGATCAGTACGTCGATATGATTATCGCTTTGATGATTTTGACCACTCATGACGTTTTCCTGTAATTATGCTTCCTGATCGACAAGCAGACCAACGCCAATCTTAAGTAGGTGCCAAATTTCCGGCATTGATCTCAATCAAAAAGTTCGAATCCGCAAGAAGATGCGAAAATTGAACAGCTGAGGGCGCCCGTCGCTTCGATCGCGCATACTAGCGTTGCCGACGCTCCTTGCCAGCGCATCGCACCAGCCTGCCAATGGGAATGGGATGTTATTGAAGCTAGCGTTTGCTTTTAGGATGCAGCCGTTACAACATTCGTATCTGTTGTCGGGCGAGCAATTTCAATCGGTGGAAGCAAAATTGAAAATGCCGACGCTTGTTGAGATGAAAGTGGAACGGGAGGCGAGAAGCTGAAAATGAAAAAATTGCTGAAAATTCTGAAATGGATCGCAATCTTGGCTCTCAGCATTGGCATCATGGGCGGATTGCTGGCCTGGTATCTTCACACCGATATTTCCGAAGAACGCGAAAGCCGGATGCAAAGCTCGGAACATTTTGTTGATCGCGCATTTGTGAATCAAGAGCGCCAAGCTGAAAGCGACCTTGGCATGGAATTCATGCAAGAACAGTTTTTTGGTGACCAACAAAGAGAGCCCGAGGGTTCGGTTCCCGTGATTTCAATTGATCCTGCCCAACTGCAAAATAAAGCTGATCCGGGCCTTCGGACGATTTGGCTGGGACATGCCAGCGTATTGGTGGAAATTGATGGCTATCGGATTTTGACCGACCCGGTGCTCTCCCAGAGAGTCTCGCCATTTCAGTTTCTCGGTCCCAAACGCACGCACCAGCCACCATTGCCGCTTGAGCAATGGACCGCTGTTGATGCGGTCGTCATCTCGCATAATCATTACGACCATCTGGACGAAGCAACAGTTCGGCACCTCGCGGCGCAAGGTACAAAATTCTTTGTGCCACTTGGGGTCGGGCAATATTTTGAAGACTGGAACATTCCGTCTTCCCAAGTTGTCGAGATGGAATGGTGGCAAAGCGAGAAGATTGGCGCACTTACCATCATTGCCACACCCAATCGGCATTATTCCAGCCGGGGTTTGCTCGATTATAAGGCAACCCACTGGAGTTCCTGGTCAATATCGGGACCCACTCACAAGGTTTTTTATAGCGGCGATTCGGGCTATTCGAAGCTGTTCAGCCAGATTGGGGAGCGGTTAGGACCGTTTGATCTGAACATCATCAAGGTCGGCGCTTATGGTCCTGGTCAAGCCTGGGCTGATATTCACATGACGCCGGAAGAAGCGATCCAGGTTCATCTCGATATTGGCGGCAAACGCATGCTTCCCGTGCACTGGATGACGTTTAACCTTGCCCTCCACGACTGGGACGAGCCGATAAAACGCGCGCTGACTGCCGCAGAACGCAAGGACGTTGCTGTAGTAACGCCAAAGATTGGCGAGATAGTGCATGCAGGCCAGCCTTTCCTGAACGAATTTTGGTGGGATGAGGTTGATTAGATTCGACAATCTGTCTGAGTTTTCATTGTCCGCGTTCGGGACGTTGCGAATCTGACCGATATGAGCAGGAAAACATGCTGCGGAAAATGCCGGCTATTGCATCATTTATAACCCGTGTTTCGCTTTCGCAGGACAAGCCGTTCCGCAAAATTGACATCGCCATTCCCAATAATATTCGCAGGGCCTGTCGGATTCATGGTTAATAATTTGCCTCCACAGCCGTAAATTCAGAGTGATATTCACGCAACGGGTTTCGAAAGGGAATTGTACACATGCTGGGAGCAATTAGCACACTCATCGTCGATGATTCTTCTACAATGAGAGCAATTCTCGACTCGATGATATGTGAGCAAAGGGACTTTCGAACACCCGTACATGCAGCCGACGGCCTCAAGGCCATCCATATCCTAAGCAAGCAGAGTTTTGATCTGGTTTTACTGGATATCGACATGCGCGGTATAGACGGGTTGGAACTGCTTGATCATATTGTTGCAAATTCCCCTTCGAGCGTATTGATCTTGTCATCCGGTTCGATACCTGGGTCCGACATCAGCACCGAGGCGCTCAAACGCGGTGCCATTGCATGTTTCGACAAGAATAATTGCTTGAGACAGGCCGATGGACTTGTGGATTTAATCCGCGATATCGTCGCCCAGAAATATGATCTGATATGGCACCCGGCAGGCCTCAACGATTCAGAGCCCGCACGATATGAACATCAAGACATTGTCCATGCAGAGGCCCGCCACGGCAGCTGAGGTCGAACCGGGCGATGGATCGGCGCTGTTCAGGCATGCCCGCATTGGGTGCCGGCCATCGTCTGTTGCGCGCACCGTCAACTGCGGACCGATCATAGAGCGGTCCACTCAACCATCGGTCCAGGCCGTTAGTAGAGCTTTTAATATCGACCTTGCTAAAACTCGCATCGGAGAAGGTATTTCGACACAACTTCGTAATGCAAAAATTCTGATCAAAAATTTGGGAAAAGGCCCGGCTTACGGAGTGTCAATTAAATGGATGTCCAATGCTATTTTGGCTTTAGCAAAATGCGACTTTGATGTTGAGGGCGTTAATCAAATTCTGCGAAATGCTGACTTGGTTCTCAATTGGACAACTGAGGGCAAAACCAAAAAAATGGAAATCCATCGAATATCTTCGGAAACACGAGAGTATGCGATTTTATTGGAGCCAGTTTATCACAGTTTTGATTTCGATTGTATAAGTGAAAACGAAGAGGTCAGTGTTCCCGTTCCAGCAGATGGCATTTATTCACATATTTTGCTGTCGTTAAACGAAATCGCACACGAAATTCACGATGGAAGTTTGGATAGGTCATATGGACACTACATTTTCAAACGAGAAGATGTTCTAGACACAATTCTTATTTCAACAAAATCAATCACGGATGAGATGGTTGAATATGTTTTCGGCGGTCGTTTTGACGGTGGTTGCTATATTCCAAGCCAAATGGATGATGGCGAATATTCTATGATTGCAATGATCGGTCACAGTTGGACAGAGCAAAAAAATGGTTGAAGATTGAGTAATCTGTCGGACACCAACCGGTCACGAGCTAGTCGCTCCACGCCGGGCTGCGCTTAAGCCATTGAAATAATGGTGAGCCCTGCTGGGTTCGAACCAGCGACCTACTGATTAAAAGGCAAATGATCCTACAAATAAGTATATATAATTAAAAGATAATAAATCAATATAATTCTCTATGTGTAACAAAATGTGTAAGTTTAGATGCGTCATCCAGGGTATCGCGATCGCAGATTACCTAATTGCTCGCCTTAAGCGATCCCTGGGAGGAAGGCTGTATGCCGCCTGGGAGGGAAGCTGTATGCCCCTGGGAGGAAGGCCGTATACGCGGTTCGCAGAAACCCGTTGATTTCAGCCGTACATTGACGGTTTTCGGACAGAGAACAGTTAATGCTAAACAGCTAATGTATAAACACTACGCTGGCGCGGAATGAGATATTTTCAATATCCTTTTTCTACTGGTTAAGGGAAAACGACTATCGTCGTTGGAGGGAGTTGAGGGGTCGTTACTAAGAACGACCTCCAGTGCTATCAATAAGTTATTGAATACGCACGGTTTCCCGGGAATTGTTGCCACCTCTCGCGAGGCGACCAAACGTCCACCGACCTATTTAATCACAATCACAAGGATTATGCTTAAATTGCGCTAGGGGTGGCGCACCGGCTGGCGGCCGTTTGGTCGCCTCGCTCGATTTGCCAAGCCAGAAAGATCAGCGCCTGACGGCTTGACTTATATGGGGCAAATGCGGCGGGCAACAATTCCCGGGAAAGAGTGTTGCATCGGCGGCTACGCCACCGAGCAAGAAAAAATGCCCTGCTATGTTCGCAGGGCATTTTAAGATTTACCGCTGGAAGCGGTGCACGATGTCATCCGACATCGTGTCGGGTTTTACCCCTTCGGGTAAAATCACTGTTTTAACGTAAACGGCTTGAACGAGAACAGACAGGGCAGCCGGCGTGGCCTCCCGTCCGGCGTCGTCACCATCTAGGATTAGTATTGCGTGACGAAAGCCGGCCGCTGCCAATAGTGCCGCCTGGTGGTCGGAGATACTTGTTCCCATGAGGGAAACGGTTGGCACGCCAGCGGCGTGCAGTCGGAACACTGACCAGTACCCCTCAACGACGACGACATAGGATTTACCCATGGCCGCCGCCCGATGGAGATTAAAGAGTTCTAACGATTTCTCAAATCCCTTCGGCAGCTTGTACTTGATTTGATCGGACGGCATGTCGTCATTGGCATAGCGGCCAGCGTAGGCGACGAGTTGGCCGCTTGGGTTATGAATTGGGATAGCAATCCGATTTTTCATAATTCCGGTGCGGCAATAACCGATACCAAATTCAGCGGCCAGATCCGGCGACACATTTCGAGATGCCAGAAATTCATGATCATGATCCAAGGTTAGGGAAATATCAATTACCGGATTGGCCGTTGATGTTTTCGCGTCGTCCTGGGTGTCCGTAGCATCGTCATCAGGCGATTTTACGGGTTTCGACGAGTTTCGGGCCGGCTGTGCCTTTTTCGTCGATTTTGACGCATTTTTGGGCTTCTTATCCCGGTCGTCACCTTTCCGGTATTCTTCCGCCGATGCGCCGATAATCTTCAAAGCCTTTTGTGCTGCTTTGAAGGTTTCTTTATTACCCAGTCCGTCTTTCAACCGAATGAAATCAAGCACGTTGCCTTCAGCCGAACAGCCGAAGCAATTGAATATTCCTTTTTCGAGATTGATCGAGCAGGAAGGCGAGGCGTCGTCATGAAAAGGACAGTGGATTTTCACTTGCTTGTCGCCTGGTCGTTCAGGCTTGAGCTGGTAGTAATCGAGCACTGTTTGAAAATCAGTGTCGTCACGAATTGCTATAAAGTCTAGTAGTCCAGAGCGGGCCATGTGCGGTACCTCCATAATGAGTTTAAATTACGTAACACTCTGGAGTTATTATATATTATTTATAGCGATCCGGAACTTGACGGGCTATACTAGTGGTATTGTTCTGGTTCTTTCGAGCGTCCAATTTTTCTCTATTTTGGCCCAAAATGCAACGCTGCGTATAAAACCGCTGAGCGAATGCGAGGGTGTGGACGGTTTTAGGTGTTAGATATCTAACACCCCAAATACCGATTAGCTGGCGTTCGATGGTTCTAGGCCATCTTTCGTACCCGTGGCGAGTTATCGTCTTGGCGGCTGTAGCCATTCATGCCGCCCTGGCCCGGAGAGGGGAAGCCGATCACCAGGATTACTACACACTCCTAAGGATCGGGCGTTCTGGCCGGAAGATGGCCTAGAACTATGACAGATCAATCAGTTTTAATTGCAAAAGATACATCGGTGCATGACCCGCACCCTTTTTCCCTGCCAGCAGCAGAGCGGCTTAATCATGTTCTGGTGCTCGGGATGCGGACACCAGAACAGGGTGATTTTTTATGGAATATGATGGTGCAAGACGTCGCTAATGGTGCCGGCCTAGCCATCATTGATACCACTGGAAACTATGCGCGACCGTTGCTTGATGCAATCCCGGCATGGCGATCGCACCACACCTATTACATGCGGCCTTCAGACCAAGATCGGGTGGTTGGTTTTAATCCGTTTCGAGGGATTGCTGAGCCCGATCGATCACGCGTCAGTCAGGATATTATGGAGCTCTTTAAGTCTATTTGGGATTTGGACTATGATCGCACACCGCTATTGTTGGACTTACTCCGATCATCAGCGCGCCTCTTGTTAGATAGCCGGGACGGCACTTTGCTTGGTATGTATGCGCTGCTCACCAGCGATGAATATCGGCGGCGGTTAGTACAGCAATGCACCGACCCCTTAGCCCGACGATTTTGGACGGAGTTTGATAGTTGGCCGGCCAAGGATCGGCGGGACAAGCCGCAGCCAGTCTTGACCCGATTACGCGCTTTCTTGTCCGACCCGGTGCTGCGTAATGTGTTGGGTCAGGTGCAAGGCGCGCTTGATGTGGAGCGGCTAGTGCAGAGGCGTCAGATCTTGTTGGCTGACCTTGACCGCAGGGAGTTAGGGCCGGAAACAGCCCGCCTATTTGCCTGCCTACTTGCCACTCGCTTGCGGTCTGTTTTAGAAAGCCGCAATGGCGGTTGGCCTTTTTATATCTACTTACCAGCAGCCGACCAAATCCACGTTGCTATCATTGGTCGCCTGGTGCGGGATCGATACGAAGCCGGCGGAGTGGTGGCAGGGGTCAATCAAGTTGGTAGTTTGTTACCCGAAGAGCGCGCCAATTTATTGAGCGCGGAAACTCTGGTGACATTCCGTGTAGCTACAGACGACTTAAAGCACGTTACACCGCGCTTTCCATTGCCAGGAGCAGAGAGGGCGCTGCCGACCTTGGGTGAAAAACGATTAGCGGTTTCTAACTACCATAGAGAACTGGCCTTAAACTCGCCCTTAGATGCGAGGTTCCGGCAACGAGATGCAATCGTGCAACGATCCGGGCGAGCGCTTTGTGTGCCGCGACAACAAATAGAGCAAAAGATTGAACGCTTTTTGGAGCGATTTTGATGATCCTGATGGGGTGTTAGATATCTAACACCCCCCGTAGCTGTGAAAAATTGATGACTTTTCAAGCGTTGATGGGGTAAGATAAAGATATGCATCGCACATTGCAAAAATCTGAAATCGGGGGGAATATTGAACTTACCGACCGGGATAAACTCTGGATTAGAGCCGTCCACCGGTTTCGATTTATCACGACTGACCAGGCCGAATTATTGTCGGGATCGGCAAGCCGGGACAAAATGAATAAGCGGTTGAAGCAACTTTACGATCATGATTATCTTGATCGGCCAAAGGTGCAGCGTGATTTCTCGTATGAAGACAAACGGCATACAGTGCATGCGCTTGGGCCGAAAGGTGCCAAGTGGTTGGTTGAAAATGATGGGGTGCGATTTCCGAAAGGGAAGGGGTGGCGCACTGCAAACAAGCTCAAAAGCTCAGAACGGATAGGCCATCAGATTGGGGTGGTTGATACCGTCATCCACTTTGATCGAGCGGTTACCGCTGCCGATGGCCTGTTTATGTCGCACCAGGATGAGTTGCTAGCCACGCTTGATTGGCCATCAGGATTGAAACACTACCGGCTACCGACGCAGGAGTGGCAAAATGGATCTCTAGTGCCTCGCGGGACTGACCCGGACTACACCCTATCAATCTCTCGTACTGTTAATGGAAATGTACAAAATAGCCTTTGTTTCCTTGAGTGGGACAACAGCACTGAGGACTTTATCAAAGCCAATCGCCTGGCGTCGTCGATCGCGCAGAAGCACCGCTGCTATGCAGATGCGTACCGGCGAAAGCTGCATCAGGAACTTTATGACTTTAATAATTTTCGGGTGTTGTTTGTGGTGAAAGGGACGCCAGAACGGATCGCCAAAATGCAGCAGGTTTGCGACCGGGTAGTGGAGGATGCGCCCAAAGGTATCTTTTGGTACACCACAGCAGCCGAGCTAGAAGCGCGTGGGCCGTTGACTGACATATGGCGAACCGGTGAAGGAAAACAACTACCTTTGGTGTAAGCATGAGCCATAACGCTAGTGTCCTGTGTGGATGGCTCCCTCATTGCAAGGATTATTCGAGCGACTCGACCTAAGTTAGATACGGTCCTGTGTCCGGCCTGTTGATGTGGCCCAGTTTAGTTTTGGTGCCACTGGCCCTGATGGTTTCCGCGAACCCAGTCCCATTCCACTTTTCGGACTATTGATGTCCTGGACACTAGTCGGGGTATCTGTGTTCCCGGTCTAACCGGTTTGCCATCACTCTCATCGTCCTTGTAAACTGATTGTTCTACCTCCTGTTTTGTTGAGTGTTGGTACTGTCTATGCTGCGGTTCTCGGTGTGTATGGCTCATTGCGCGTTAA